>NZ_AVFK01000140.1 GCF_000936425.1 Skermanella aerolata KACC 11604
AACTGCCAGCGTAAATCGAACGGTACCAATTGCGTTCGGATGGTGCACTTCATGCGCAATATAATGGCCCATGCCGGCAAGAGTGGGCGCCGCGTCGTTGCCGCCTTCATCGGCACTGCCTTCGCCCAGGACGATGAAGCCGCAGCTCGAGCTCAATGGCGCCAAGTGGCTGACCAGATCCGCCCGAAACTGCCCAAGCTGTCGGCTTTACTGGATGAGGCAGAGCAGGACGTGCTCGCCTACATGACGTTCCCCAAGGAGCACAGGGTCAAGATCCACTCGACAAACCCAATCGAGAGGCTCAACGGCGAGATCAAGCGCCGCACAGAGGTCGTCGGCATCATTCCGAACGAAGCGGCCATCACCCGTCTGGTGGGCGCCATCCTGCTCGAACAAAACGATGAATGGGCCGTTCAGCGCGCCCGATACATGACCCTGGAAACTATCGCTCCACTTGGCGATGATGGGGGTCTCATGTTGCCCGTGACGGGCACATGAGCTGACCGGCCAGACGATGAACTGAGAGCTGCAGAACTGACCGCGCTCTTACACCACGTCTAGGGACACGATCGGTTCTCTGTTGGGCAGCCTCACTGGATATCCTCATCATCTGCGTCTGGTTACAGGAGCTGTATAGCTGAAACAGGCTGTATATCATGCAGGTGTGGAAAGAACCACGGTACGGCCCGACACTGGCAATTTGACCGATTCAAGCCACATGGCCATGGCCCCTTGTGGATCGGCGTCAGCTCAGACCCTCTATCGGCACCTGCGTGACCCTTCGTCAAACATGCAAAGTCATAGCGGAGCAATAGTTTGCGGCGAATGACCCTTTTCCGAGGCAGGGTCATTCGTCCGAGCCGCATCACACGCCTGATGGGCGCCGTGTCGGGCGGCATCGGCATAGGCGGCGCTGCGATCGCGGCTGATCACCTCGATTTCCGGGTGCTCCGCCATCCACCAGGCATCCGTGTCGGCTTCCCGGTCGGGCAGCAGATCCACCACCTTGCGGCGCTCCAGATCCACGACCATGGTGCCGTAGCGATGGCCTCTGCGCCGCGCCCAGTCATCGATGCCGGCAACCCGAACCACAGCCGGTTCCTCCGGCTCGATCCGGCGGACCAGCCTGAGCAGGGTGTCGCCGCCGGCTGGCATGACAAGGCGCTCCGCCAGATATGCGCCGGCCCGACCGCTCATAGCCAGCCCAAGGTGGCGCTGGATCTCGCCCAGGCGCCCGGTGCGGCGCGACCAGGGGCCGGTCGCGATGGCGGGCCGGCGTTCGGTGAAGATCCGTCGCGGGCACTCGGCGACGGGGCAGCGAAATCGGCGCGCCTGTATCCGGATCAGCACGGTGCGTCTTTGCCAGGGCAGATCGGCGAGAGTCCGGAAATACCGGCTGTGGACCCGGTGCGAGGCGTGGCCACAGACCGGGCAGCAGGCCTCCGGTGCCTTCGGAGCAGTCGTGATCATGACGGTGTCGGCGGACGGCACGACCTGCCGGATCAGCAGGCCGGGGGGAGTCAGTGGCAAATTGTGTTTGGACAAGCCTGTAACTGGATCAACGGGGATTCCTGGTATGTGCGCATCCAACGCCGTTTTGTGCATATTTCGGCGGAATCCGATTTCGGGTTCTTCCACATTTCCGATGCACACGTAAAAGATGTAAGTTGGTGATAGCAGTGCCGTATTTTTTTCGGCGTTGCCCAGCAGTCGGCATGATCATGCAGCGGCTAGAACCCGTTGCCGGAGTAAGTCGTAGTTCGCCCGTCCATACATTTGACGCTTGATCGTCTTGACGCGGTTGATGTGTCCTTCGACCGGGCTGGTGCTCCATGGCTCGGTGAGAGCGGCTCGGACCGCGGCAGCGTCGCGATCAATGCCGTCGGCAAAGGACCGCAACTCGCTGGCGCGGGCAGCTTCGAGCCAAGCCTCGAAGCCGGTATCGTGATGGTCGCGGACCATCTTCGTGAAGGCGTTAGCCACGACGGCTGCCTGGATCAGGCCGGGAGCGGTCTGACCAAGGTGATCGATGAACGTTCTCTCATCGGCATCAAGTTTCTCCGGCGCCGTCGTCAGCCACCGGGCACAGCGCCGGCTCGACGGCGCCTGCCACCGCCCGGCGGGCATCGTCAAGTTGTTGGGCGGGAGCCGAGGGTTGGGCGAGTCTGACG
>NZ_AVFK01000145.1 GCF_000936425.1 Skermanella aerolata KACC 11604
AGAGCGTCCCAACGTCGGCGATACCAACCGGATCATCCGTGCCCTGCCGGTCCGCTACGAGTTCGACATCACCGACATCGAGGTGCGGGATATCGAGATCATGCTGGTGACGCCCTCGAAGGTGGTGAGCCGGCTGGTCGGCACCGAACTCGCCGCCTGCGGCTTCCGGACCGTGGTGGTTCATGATCCGATCGAGTCAATCGCGCTGGCGGTGCGGATGCCGCCTGATATGATCATCGCCTCGGCCGTGATGGACGGCCTGGGCGGCCTCGACCTGCTGCGCGGCCTGAAGGCCATGACCCCGACCCAGGCCGTGCCGATGGCGCTGCTGACCAGCCTTGACACCGCAGTCGGCGAGGGTCCGGAGGGCATTGCGCTGATCCGGGTTGGGAGCCGGTTCGGCGACGACTTTGCCGCCGCCATCACCAGGTTCAACCTGGGCTGACCGGTCAGGTGCGGGCAAAGTAGGCACGCCCCACCGATATCCGGCCTCTCGATCCGAGCAGGCGGCGGGAGCGACCGATGGCGGAAAGAAGGGCGTCATCCCTCCATCCGGCTGCCAGTCTGCCGGCAGGCATTCCGGTGGTGTAAAGGTGGTCAGCGCAGGCGATACCGCGGCCTCCAGGCCGGCAGGTCACCTGAATCTCAGGTCACGACGCGAGACCGCCGCTCAGGAAAAAGCGCGTCACGAAGAAGGCGCCGATCCCGAGAAGCACCGCCATGCCCAGCAGTCCCCAGACGCCGAGATTTGATGTCGCCTGTGGAGTACCGGCCTGCTCGAAGACGGTTGTGGTTACCGTCCGATTGGCAGAGGGATCGGTGAAGACCTGCTCCACCCGGACACGCTCGAACCGCCCGCTGGCAAGTGCGTTCCTGGCCTGGGCCATGGCATCGTCCAGAGCGCTGCCCGGTCGGCCGGCTGTCCAGGCACCGCCTTGCATCATCGACGCTTTATAGGTGATGCAGCGCTTTTCAGCTGGTTTTCCGGTCATCGTCTGATCGGATAAAAAGGATGAGCGACAGTGCGCGCGGTGCGGGTCATGACTCTATCTTCTGGATCGCCGCCGTTTGTTCGCTGGCGGAAGGAGCGCAGTCGATAATGGAAGAACCTCCGTTAAAATCCGAATAACACATAAGTCGCCGCGATCCTGTGGGGCGCGGGACAGAAGTTCCGGCAGCCACACGGTCGCTGGCACAGCCCTTCAGAAACCAACCACACCAAAATTTAATAAATCCTGTGATATTACAGTGGCTTCAGCTTTTCGTCTGTAACACTTTGTCATGAAGTACGCCGATGCCGACAGAAACCCGCCAGCTGATTTTTTCGGACGAAGAGCTGATAGAGGCGTTGACGTCGCACAACCGGATGGCGGCTGACAAGTTGTTTATTGGCCGGATCGTCTCCTGCAGCGTGCCGCCCGGGGAGACGCTGACGGTGCGGCTGACAATCCGCCATGAGACGACAAAAAACGACTACGACATGACCTTCGGCGCCGAGGTGATCGGAGCGGCACTGATCCGCTACTGTCTCGAGGTCAACATTCCGCTGCCCCGCCGGGCGCGAAAGCAGTTCGGCCTGGTCGGCGGCCGCCCGGCGATCAGCATGTGTTTTGATGCGCATCCATGACGTACATTCTGGATCTCTGATACGGCATCCAGGATCCGCGAGGTGGGGATGAGAGTAAAAGTCACCTTTGACGCCCACTCATTTACCGACTTTTAGCTAAATCGGTCGATCGTCAAATCTCAATCCATTGTCGCCCGCACGGCAATGCCTGCAACCCGACCGCTCTTCCAACCTGTCTGGACGAAAGCAAATGACGTGGACGATCTTCTGCAAGAATTCCTGACCGAGACGGTCGAGAGCCTAAGCTTGCTCGATACTCAGCTGGTCCGGCTTGAGCGGGACCCGAACAATCCGGAGCTGCTGGGCAATATCTTTCGGCTGGTCCACACGATCAAGGGAACCTGCGGTTTCCTCGGTCTCCCTCGCCTCGAGCATGTCGCTCACGCGT
>NZ_AVFK01000141.1 GCF_000936425.1 Skermanella aerolata KACC 11604
CGCATCAGTTCGGGGATAGCATTGGCTTCCGGCATGAAGTTGCGCGTCAATCCACCCAACGCGCTGGCGGCGCTGCCGAGATCCGTGACGTGGGACACGGCATTCCATGTGCGATCCGCCACGTCGTATTGCCTCTTGTACCAGCCGATCTGCTCGACCCAGTGAGCACCTTCCTTGACATACTGAATGACGTTCTGCATCCAGAGCGACGGGTCGTAGACGATCTCAAAGGCATACGCCGGCGCGGACGCCGTCGATATCGAAGCGGCCAGGGTGGTCGCTAGAAGAAGCTTCCTCATGCTTCGGCCTCCAGGTAGCGGTTGCGGTATTCGGCCCAGATGACATTCGGGTCGATGGTGTTCTTCTCCGCCGCGATGCGGTGCCAGAGGGCGCTCCGGTTGGGGTCGGAGGAGAGAACGGCGATGAATTCAGGCTGATTGATGCGGGCGCGAGCGATGAAGGTGCCTTTGGGACGCTTCACCAGGAAGGTGCCCTCACCGAGTTCCAGCATCCCTTCACGCACGGCGTCAATCTCGCCGGCTGAGCACTTGAGGACGTCGCGGTAGATGTCCTCATTGAGACCGGGATTGGGAAACAGCAGCTTGGTCGGCGAGTTGGCCAGGATCGCCTTGCCGACGGGATGATCGGAGAAGTCCTGGGGATGGTGGATCATCATCCAGAGCAGGCCGTTGCCCTTGCGCAGTTCGCGGGAGAAGGCATCGAACCCGGCGGCGAAACGGGCATCGGGCAGGTAGGAGGCGGCCTCGTCGACATAGACCGCGGCCCGCACGCCGCGCCCGGCCTTCTGCCGGATGCGGAAGAGCTGGTAGGCCGCCGCCGGCGCGCGGACGGTGATCATATCATCGGGCAGGATTTCCGTGTTGTCGATGCCGACTACACCCGCATCCATGCGGATCAGGTCCTGCTCGCCATCGAATGCCCAACCGAGCGAACCGCCCTGGCACCACTGCTCCAGGCGGGCGCCCGTGCTGTCGTTGCCGTGATCGAGGAACTGACGCAAGCCCGCGAGAGAGCGCAACTCGGCGGGACGGCGCATCACGTAGACAATGGCATGGCGAAGGCGGCTGATCTGGTCGGCCGGCGGCTCGCCCCGGCCGTCGGCCATGATCAGGCCCTTGACAAATTCTTCCAGCCAGGACCGTGCGTCCTCGGTGTCGGGCAATGCTCGCAGCGGAGCCATACCGCTTTCCTGGCCGCGTCGGATCCGGACATAGTAGCCGCCGCGCGCCAGCACGCTCAGTTCGTTGGAGCCGTCCTTGTCGAGGATGATCGACACGCCGTTGTAGGGAACGAGGTTCTGTTCCAAGCAGGAGTCGAACAACCCACACGTTGATGTTTTGCCATAGCCGGTCGGACCGATGCCAACCGTATGTCCGACGCGGCGGGAGTGCGGCGAGAAGTCATGGACGGTGTTGCCCTGGGTGCGCAGGCGGATTGTCGGGCGCCCCCAGTGCGGCCGCTTCTCGCCGCGGGGAAATCCGCCCAGCGAGGAGAAGGAGCAGAAGTTGATCAGCTTGATGTCGCCGTGCCGGGCCTTGATGATCTCCGGCGCCCCAGGCATCTGCGACCAGTAGGCCGGGAAGCACCCGAGGGCTTCGGTGGTGGCGGTGACGCTGGTGTTGGTCAGGATGCTCCTGATCTCGCTGGCAGCCTTGTTCAGGTCGGGCAGGGTATCGGCGTGGACGGCGAGGCTCCAGTGGTGGTCACCCATGACCGAGCGGCCGGACTGGACGTCATCCATCGCCTCGTGCAGCCCTTCGTGGAGCGAGACGGCGCGATCGCCGGCATTGCTCATGCGGCGCTGCTTCAGTGACATCCTGTTCGATGCTGCACCAGAGGATCGATAAACGAAGCTGTTCGTCATGACCAACCGGCACTTGGACATCAGGACCTTGTCCAGGATGTCGGGACGGGCCAGTTCCGGGTAGTCGCGGAAACCGAAGATGAGGCCGAAGGTCGAGCGGCCGGGATGCAGAACCTCGAAACCGCGCTTGCCGCAGATGACCCGGTCGGTATAGATCGCTCCCGCCATCGTCCCAAGCGTCATCGGGACCGGCTGCCAGCGGCCGTACAGCACCATCCGCATGGCCTCGCCGATCTCGCTGTAGGGAACGCCGT
>NZ_AVFK01000142.1 GCF_000936425.1 Skermanella aerolata KACC 11604
GCGCCTCATCGCTGAGGAAGCCTCTGCCTGACGTCTACAAACAGCTTCTCACAGACCTCTAGGCCATTGCCGACGCTGCATCGGATCCGGCAGAACGTGAGGAGGTCCTGAAGATCATCACGCGTCTTTCTCATCAGGAGGAGGAATGGCCCGACATCGACGAGCTGATCCGAATCAACCTGCGATATTCCTACGAACCTAAAGATTAGGTTGTTAAGTCGTTGCCTATTACCAATGAACAATATAAAATCAAAGGTTGCTGACTATTTAATCTTGAGTTGAGGCTTGAAAATGAAAACGGTTCCATATCGTGTCAGATGTTATCCGCCGAACGATTGCCGATCTAACCTTGTTGGGAGAAACGCTGGATCGAACGGATGGAGAACGCATCCGTAAAATCATAGCAAGGTTGCGATTACTGGAACAGCAGCATGACCAGTTTACCCATATAGGGCTGTTTGACTCGGATTTATGCAGTTCATGACTGTGTTTCTTCAAGAGCCGTGTGCAGAGCTATTGTTTGGGATCAGGCTCAGCTTCTGACTGCGTTTCAGCCAGATCCGAAAGCACACACATCACATGGTTGAGCTGCTGGCCAAGCTCCTGAAGCCCCTGGACTTGATCCAGCGAGGTACCATCGACGGCAGCCGTCTCCTCGCGCAGACGCCGGATCAGAGGCAGAGCTTTGGCAAAATCGTCCTTGCCGGTGATCAGATAAAGCCGGTACAGGTGGCTGTCGAGGGTGTCGAACCAGCCCTGCAGAGCGGCTTTGTGATTTTCCAGCTTGGTGTTCAGGACACCCAGACGACGGACAGCAAGTTCGGGATGCATGATCAGGACCTTTGTTTCAGGTGAGGCGCAACAGGGTTGAGGACCGGCTCACGCGAAGCAGCCGGCCCTCTCTCTTCCCGGCTCAGGCGGCGCGAATGCCGGACAGGAAGCGCTCAACCTCGGCCTTGAGGCGCTCGGCCTGGCGGGCCAGCTCGCCGGATGCGCCCAGCACCTGGGTGGCGGCGGCGCCGGTTTGAGCAGCCGCCTCGGTGACCTGGACGACGTTGCCCGAGACCTCGGACGTGCCGGCTGCTGCCTGACCGACACTGCGCGAGATCTCGGCGGTGGCGGCACTCTGCTCCTCGACCGCCGCTGCGATCGTGGTGGTGATCTCGTTCATCTCGCCGATCGTGCCGCCGATGCTCTGGATGTCGGCGACTGCCCCACCGGTAACGGCCTGCATGGCGGCAATCTGGGCCGAGATTTCCTCGGTTGCTTTGGCTGTCTGATTTGCCAGGTTCTTGACCTCGCTGGCCACTACGGCGAACCCCTTGCCGGCTTCGCCGGCCCGGGCTGCCTCGATCGTGGCGTTGAGTGCCAGCAGGTTGGTCTGGCTGGCGATTGACTGAATCAGTCCAACCACCTCGCCGATCCGGCCAGCGGCGTCTGCCAGGCTTCGGACCGTACCGTTGGTCTGTCCGGCCTGCTCGACCGCCTGGCCGGCGATGCCGGTCGAGCGCGTCACCTGGCGCGAGATCTCGCGCAGCGAGCTGGTCATCTCCTCCGACGCTGCCGCCACCGTCGAGACGTTGGCCGAGGTCTGCTCGGCCGCCGCCGCCGCAGCGGTCGCCTGGCGCGAGGTCTCCTCGGCGATCGCCGCCATGCTCTGGGCCGTGCTGTCCAGCTCGGTGGCGGCCGACGCAACTGTGCGCAGGATCTCGCCGACGCCGCCCTCGAAGCCGCCGATCAGCCGCTCGACCTCAACCGCCCGCGCCTCCTTGGCAGCCCGCTCAGTCGCCTGTGCCACCTCCAGGCGAACCCGCTCCACGGCATTGTCCTTGAACACCTGAACAGCCCGCGCCATGTCGCCGATTTCGTCCGAGCGCTCCAGGCTTGGAACCCCGACAGTGATGTCCCCTGTTGCCAGCTGGCCCATGGTACTTTCCAGCCCCTTGATCGGACGAGAAAGCGCATTGCCGATCACCCAGCCGAGCCCTGCGATCAGCAGTATGGCGGCACACAGGACAACCGAGATCTGGGTGATAACGGTGTTGATGTCGGCAAAGGCTTCGACCGAGGGAGCGCGCACGAGTACCGACCAGCCCAGCCCGGGATAGTCGTAGGCACCGGCACTGT
>NZ_AVFK01000143.1 GCF_000936425.1 Skermanella aerolata KACC 11604
TCTTTGTTGAGTGTAGGACTCCTGCCTCAACAAAGCGTTACCTGCGTTTCGGGTGGAGGATCGGTGCGGCTGATCCTCAGGGATGTCGTTCCGCGGTCGAGTAACCGGCTCCCTGAGGACAGCCAACTGGAGCCGGCGCTCCCGGCGTCATCCCCAGCTTTCGGTGGCGCCCTGGCGCCGGGCCCGGGTCCGGCCCGTGACGGCGGGAGCTGAGGTCTTCGCCTGCCAGGTCGGGGCCGGAGCGGCCTTGCCGAACAGCCAGCCCTGGCCATGACGCACGCCGATGCCGCGCAGGAACTCGGCCTGCGCCGCCGTCTCGATCATCTCCGCGGTGGTGTCCACCCCGAGATCGGTGCACAGCCGGACCAGGCCGCGCAGCAGGGCGTCGTCGCGGGGAGACTGGCCGATCTTCCGGATGTAGGCACCGTCGATCTTGACGCCGTCGATGATCAGCGACTGCAGGTACGGGAACGAGGCGGCACCGGCGCCGAAGTCGTCGAGGCAGACCGCGAAGCCGCGCAGGCGGCATTCCTGTATGACCCGGTCGGCCTGGGCCAGGTCGGTCAACTGGACGCTTTCCGTGATCTCGAGCGACAGCTGGCCCGCCAAGTCGCGGTGCTGATCCAGCAGGGCAAGCAGGAGGCGGACAAACAGCGGATTGCCGATCGACCGGCCGGACAGGTTGACCGCCAGCCTGAGCGGCCGGGCCCCTCCGGGAGGTGGCGCGCGCAGCAGGGCGAGAGCCCGAGTACAGACCGCGATATCGAGCCGCTCGATGATGCCGATCTCCTCGGCGAAACGGATCTTCTCGAACGGGCTGCTCTCGCCGGAAAACCGGGACAGCACCTCGAAGTGGTCGAGTTCCCCGGTGGCTAGATCGACGATCGGCTGAAAGGCGAGTTCGAAGTCCTCGCCGTCGACCGCCAAGGCGAACGCGCTCATCTGCTGCAGGGTGTCACCGACCATCTGCTCGAAGGCTGCGCCGATCGACCCGGGCATGGCCGTACCGGTAGCGAAGCGGTTGACCGTGAAGCGCACCGCCTGCAGGAGTTCGTCGCGGCCGAGATCCTGGGCGGCGAGCTCCATCCGGTGTCCGGTCATGCTCAGCCGGACGCCGGCTTGCACACCCGCGGCGGCGACGTCCTGGAGACGGTGGCCCATTTCGCTGGCGTCGGCGTCGTGAACAACGGCGAAGCGCGTGGGTGTCAGCCGCCCGGCGGCGTCGCCGTCGATCGCGCCGGCGCGCAGCAGGGTGCCAATACGGTGCACCAGGTCAGCGCAGGTCGCCGGCCGGTTGGCTGCCAGCCCGGCCAGTTCCGGCAGGTCCAGAAACATCAGCCCGACGTCACGGCCCGCCTGGCGGGCGGCCGCGCCAATTTCGGCGGCCGAGGTTACGAAGCTCGCCGGATTGAGCAGGCTGCTCCCGGGGTCACGCGGCCTGGCCGCCGGGCCGTCAGGCTTGGGCGAAGGAGCGGCGGACAGGGCGCACGACAGCCGGTTGTCGTTGCCCGGCAGCCGGCAGGCGTTCAGCAGGGCCGGACGCCCGGCATCGGCCGAACCGCTCCCGGCCAGGCGCACCGGCAGGGTGTCGCAGCGGGCTCCGGCGGTCAGGGACGCGGCCGTGGCCTCGACGAGCACGCGGTCATCGGGATGAAAGAGGTCCAGCCAGGACCTGCCGAGCCAGGCCTCATCGCCCTGATGTGTCAGACCCGAGGCGGCGCCCATGGCGAAGCAGATAATCCCGGTCTCATCGACTTCGATCAGGAGATCGGCAACGGCGAAGGCGAAGGAGACAAAGCGGTGGAGCTGGCGGGGCATGGCTGGGGATCTTGATCGCAACCGGCGAGGACTGGTTGCGCTCCTGTGAGAGGGGTGCACCGGCTGGGCAGCACAGAGGAGGAGAGTTGAGGTCATACCCCACTGACGGAAACGCCTTCAGCGTACTCAATCCTTTGCTAAGATTATGACAACGCAGCGCTCTCTTCCCGGGGCGAGTTCATGTTCTCGAGCGCAGCGTAATGTGGCAGAGCTGCTCGCCGAGGATCTGCATGTGGATCGGCGCCCAAACTTGGGTTCTTCGTTCTTTTGTGTGCACGTCTCATGGTTGAGTGAATGT
>NZ_AVFK01000144.1 GCF_000936425.1 Skermanella aerolata KACC 11604
CGCATCAGTTCGGGGATAGCATTGGCTTCCGGCATGAAGTTGCGCGTCAGCCCGCCCAACGCGCTGGCGGCGCTGCCGAGATCCGTGACGTGGGACACGGCATTCCATGTGCGATCCGCCACGTCGTATTGCCTCTTGTACCAGCCGATCTGCTCGACCCAGTGAGCACCTTCCTTGACATACTGAATGACGTTCTGCATCCAGAGCGACGGGTCATAGACGATCTCAAAGGCATACGCCGGCGCGGACGCCGTCGATATCGAAGCGGCCAGGGTAGTCGCTAGAAGAAGCTTCCTCATGCTTCGGCCTCCAGGTAGCGGTTGCGGTATTCGGCCCAGATGACATCCGGGTCGATGGTATTCTTCTCCGCCGCGATGCGGTGCCAGAGGGCGCTCCGGTTCGGGTCGGAGGAGAGAACAGCGATGAATTCAGGCTGATTGATGCGGGCGCGGGCGATGAAGGTGCCTTTGGGACGCTTCACCAGGAAGGTGCCCTCACCGAGTTCCAGCATCCCTTCACGGACGGCGTCAATCTCGCCGGCTGAGCACTTGAGGACGTCGCGGTAAACATCCTCGTTGAGGCCGGGATTGGGGAACAGCAGCTTGGTCGGCGAGTTGGCCAGGATCGCCTTGCCGACGGGATGATCGGAGAAGTCCTGGGGATGGTGGATCATCATCCAGAGCAGGCCGTTGCCCTTGCGCAGTTCGCGGGAGAAGGCATCGAACCCGGCGGCGAAACGGGCATCGGGCAGGTAGGAGGCGGCCTCGTCGACATAGACCGCGGCCCGCACGCCGCGCCCGGCCTTCTGCCGGATGCGGAAGAGCTGGTAGGCCGCCGCCGGTGCGCGGACGGTGATCATGTCGTCGGGCAGGATCTCGGTGTTGTCGATGCCGACCACACCCGCATCCATGCGGATCAGGTCCTGCTCGCCATCGAATGCCCAACCGAGCGAACCGCCCTGGCACCACTGCTCCAGGCGGGCGCCCGTGCTGTCGTTGCCGTGATCGAGGAACTGACGCAAGCCCGCGAGAGAGCGCAACTCGGCGGGGCGGCGCATCACGTAGACGATGGCGTGGCGAAGGCGGCTGACCTGGTCGGCCGGCGGCTCGCCCCGGCCGTCCGCCATGATCAGGCCCTTGACGAATTCCTCCAGCCAGGACCGTGCGTCCTCGGTGTCGGGCAATGCTCGTAGCGGAGCCATGCCGCTTTCCTGGCCGCGCCGGATCCGGACATAGTAGCCGCCGCGCGCCAGCACGCTCAGTTCGTTGGAGCCGTCCTTGTCGAGGATGATCGACACGCCGTTGTAGGGAACGAGGTTCTGTTCCAAACAGGAGTCGAACAACCCACACGTTGATGTTTTGCCATAGCCGGTCGGGCCGATGCCGACGGTATGGCCGACGCGGCGGGAGTGTGGTGAAAAGTCATGGACGGTGTTGCCCTGGGTGCGCAGGCGGATCGTCGGGCGCCCCCAGTGCGGCCGCTTCTCGCCGCGGGGAAATCCGCCCAGCGAGGAGAAGGAGCAGAAGTTGATCAGCTTGATGTCGCCGTGCCGGGCCTTGATGATCTCCGGCGCCCCGGGCATCTGCGACCAGTAGGCCGGGAAGCATCCGAGGGCTTCGGTGGTGGCGGTGACGCTGGTGTTGGTCAGGATGCTCCTGATCTCGCTGGCCGCCTTGTTCAGGTCGGGCAGGGTGTCGGCGTGGACGGCGAGGCTCCAGTGGTGGTCGCCCATGACCGAGCGGCCGGACTGGACGTCGTCCAGAGCGTCGTGCAGCCCTTCGTGGAGCGAGACGGCGCGATCGCCGGCATTGCTCATGCGGCGCTGCTTCAGCGACATCCTGTTCGATGCAGCACCCGCGGATCGGTAGACGAATGAGTTCGTCATGACCAACCGGGTCCTGGAGGTGAGGATTTTGTCCAGGATGTCGGGACGGGCCAGTTCCGGGTAGTCGCGGAAGCCGAAGATCATCCCGAAGGTCGAGCGGTCGGGATAAAGCACCTCGAAGCCGCGCTTGCCGCAGATGACCCGGTCGGTATAGATCGCCCCTGCCATCG
>NZ_AVFK01000147.1 GCF_000936425.1 Skermanella aerolata KACC 11604
GATGCGACAGCAGCTGCGCTGGCGCCGGCATCCGGTTTGCCGGGCTGCTGATCAGCTCCCGCCACCATTCCGGCACGGCCTGGATGCATGACAAACCTTCCTGGAGGAAGAGACGTGAAGCCTGTCCCACCCGACTTCTCCAACCGGATGCGCCGCGGAGAACCGGATTCCCGCCTGCTCGCCTTCAGCCCCAGCGATGCTGGCGAATGCGCCGCGATCCTGGCTGCTCTGCGCCGTGATCGGTATGTCTGCGCCCTCGATATCGGCGCTCCAACCAGCGTCCTGAGCCATCAACTCGCCAGCCGGTGCGATGGGCTGCTGTCGGTGACGATCTCTCCCCTGCCCCCCGGATCAGCGAGAGTGCGCAGCACCGACCCTGCCCGGGCGACAATCGACGAGCTGGAGCTTCCAGGGGAAACAGCGGACGGACCGTTCGATCTGATCGTGCTGTCGGAAGTCGGCTGTTATCTTTCACCGACGGACCTGGACCGGGCCGGACGCCTGATCCAAGGGCTGCTCAACCCAGGCAGCGACTTTCTGCTGGTTCACGCTGTCCGAGACACCCTCTGTCCCCTGTCCGGGAACGACGTCCATGATGCGATGGCGAACCTTCACGGCTTCACGGTTCTGACCGACCGGCACAGTGCCGATCATCGTCTGACCCTGCTGTGCCGTGACGGCTGAAATGCATTTGTGCCGGATCGGGCTGTGATGGCCTGGACCGGCCTCAAGTGTCGTAACCCGGGCGGTGAGGACGGCAAGCGCCTCGCTCAGCGGCACACGGTCGACCGCTGCCTCCGCCACGAAGTCGGTGGCTTGGAGGCTGCCGTTGAGGTGGTGAACGATCCGGTCCGGGCAGGCGACCAGGATAGCCTGAGCCGATCCAGCCACTTGCCAACCAGCCAGCGTCGTGGCCATACCCCCGGGGGTGCGGCCGTCCAGCCTCGCCGAGGTGACAACCCGGACCCGCGGACTGTGGCGGAACCGGGCACCCGTTCGCCGCAGCGCGGCATGGAAGGCCTGGTCCTCGCCGGTCGGCAGGGGTGGCAGTCCGCCGGCACGCTGGTAGGCCCGCGCCGTGACGGCGAGACTGGCGCCGCCATGGTCGCTGTGACACGGCCAGGGATCGAACGGGTCAGGCCGGGTCAGGCAGGTCAAACGGTCGACCAGTCTCTCATAGTGGCGGTGGAGACCGGCCACCCGGCGCAGCCGCGGATTAAGGTCGAGCACGGCCTGCCGGGTCAGCATGAGCCTGCCGCCCACGGCGTCGGCGCCGGCGGCGACCTCGGTCAGCGTCTGCGCGACCCAGTCGGACGCGACGACGCTGTCGGCGTCAGTGGTTGCGATGACGCCGCCGGGAAAGCCGAGCCAGTGAAACCGGGCCAGCGCCTCGTCCATGGCGAGCCGGCGAGCCCAGCCGACGTGGGCATGGCGCCGGTCAAACGTGACTTCGACGATGTGCAGGGCAAGGCCGGGGTGCCGGGCGCGGAACCTGTGGGCAACCTCCGCCGACCCGTCCGAGCCGTTGTTGAGCAGCAGGATGACCTCGAAGATTGTCGGATCGAGCCGTCGCCCCTGGCCGTCGGTCTGAAACGTGAAGGCGCGCAGGCATGCTTCGAGATGCTTTTCCTCGTTGTGGGCCGGAATTGCTGCGCACAGGCGGAGCCGGGGCGACGGCATTCGGGCCAGGGATCGATCGTGGCAGCGGGACAGGATCAGCGGGGATTGGCCGGAAGAAGGGGACCATGACTCCCGGCTGCCGGTCGGCATCGCCACCGTACTTCGCCCTGTAACATCCACGTAGATTTCATCCATTTGCCGGAGGCTTGTCAGGGGACGGATCGTGGGCAGCCTGGCCGCGGTCAGCCGACTGGCATGAACACCCGATCCGGGCAGTTGGTGCCATCGGGGTGTGATGCTCAGCCTCCCGTCGATCCCTGCTGAAACCGCGCTGTC
>NZ_AVFK01000148.1 GCF_000936425.1 Skermanella aerolata KACC 11604
AGTTCGACCGTGACGCCCTGCTGTTCACGCTGTCGCAGACCCTCTCCGAAGGTGCCGCATGACCGCCAACCTACCCGCCACGACCTCCAAGTCCGCCGGTCCTGCAGCCGGCGATCACGAGGACCTGATCACCCTGACGATCGCCGGCCAGCGGTTCGGCATTCCGGTGCCGCGGGTCCAGGACGTGCTGGGTCCCCAACGCATCACCCGGGTTCCGCTGGCCTCGTCGGAGATCGCAGGCTCGCTCAACCTGCGCGGCCGGATCGTCACCGCGGTCGACGTTCGGCCGCGCCTCGGCTTGCCTGCCCGGTCTCAGGATAGGCCGGGCATGAGCGTCGTGGTCGACTTGCACGGCGAGCTCTACAGCCTGATGGTCGACGAGGTCGGTGAGGTGCTGAGCCTGGCGGCCGACGGCTTCGAGCGCGCGCCCGCTACCCTGGATCCCCGCTGGCGCGACGTTTCCGGCGGCATTCACCGGCTGGACGGCACGCTGCTGGTCGTGCTCGAGATTGAGCGCCTGCTCGGCTCGCTGGCCGCCGCTTGAACCCATCCCATAATCCACCTTCTCCCCGATACCGAGGCCTATTCATGAAGATCCTGGTCGTCGACGATTACGCCACGATGCGCCGCATCGTGCGCAACCTGCTGAGCCAGATCGGCCACCTCGATGTCGAGGAAGCCGGCGACGGCATCGTCGCCCTGCAGAAGCTGCGCGAGACGGGGTTCGGGCTGGTCATCTCGGACTGGAACATGGAGCCGATGACCGGTCTGCAGCTGCTCAAAGAGGTGCGCGCTGATAATAAGCTGAGTGGCACGCCGTTCATCATGGTCACCGCCGAGAGCAAGACCGAGAACGTGGTTGCCGCCAAGGAAGCTGGGGTCAACAACTACATCGTCAAGCCATTCAACGCCGACACGTTGAAGCAAAAGATCGCCAGCGTGCTCGGATGAGGGAAACCATGACCGATAATTCTGTATTCGAAGCGGACCTGAGCGAGAGCCGCTATCAGGAGATCACCCATGAGCTCGGCCGGACCGCCGAGGGCCGGGCATTCCTCGGCAGGCTCGAACGGCGGAGCCGGGTGGTGGCGGTCGAGGAGATGCGCGCGCTGATCGGCGACCTGCGCCAAGCTTGGACGCCGCGGAGCTCCGAGGCAGCCGACCCGCGCGTCGGCATCGTCCGGCGCGAACTGGAGGAGATGAGCGACGCCATCGTGCGGATGCGCCGGGAGATCGCTACCCTGCGGCCGGAACACGCGGCCGACAGCCGGATCCTGGCCGCCACCGAGGAGCTCGACGCCATCGTCAGCGCCACCGAGCGGGCGACCTCGGACATCCTGAACGCCGCCGAGCGCCTGCTCGAGCAGGCCGGACAGGTCGCCGCCGGCGGGCTCGGCGCGCTCGCCGGTGGTATCGAGGCGCAGGCGACTGAGATCCTGATGGCCTGCTCGTTTCAGGACATCACCGGCCAGCGCACGACACGGGTGGTCAACGCGCTGCGCTACCTCGAGCAGCGGGTTAATGCCATGATCGGGATCTGGGCGGATCGGCCGGCCGACAGCGGCGATGGACTGCCGTGCGGTCCGCTCGACCCGCGGCCCGACGCCCACCTGCTGAACGGTCCGGCGCCGCCCGGACAGGGCCGCAGCCAGTCCGACATCGACGCTCTGTTCGGCTGACAAAAAACTAGCGGGGCTGTGCTGCCGGTGATCCGCAGTATCGGCTGACGTCTGACGAAGGGAATAATCAATCACTAATTTTAGTCTTAAGAGCTACAATAAACCTATTTTCCCGTTATGTTAAATCGGAAGAGTTGCCCCTACCTCGGTTTGTCTGGAGGCAGCTCGGCACGTCGAACTCACGACATTCCCAGCGACCGGCAGAGCGAGGCCTTGATATGTTTTTCAAATCCAAAC
>NZ_AVFK01000149.1 GCF_000936425.1 Skermanella aerolata KACC 11604
CTGATCTATGCCTCCGCTCAAGATCTGGCGTGAGACCTGACGAAACCGCCAGGAATGCCAACGACGGTGATTTTCCTGCTCTTGCGGATCGTCAGCCCGTCGCCGACCCGAAAGTCGGCACTGTCGAACATGCTTTTCGCCCGGAAGCGGGGAAAGCCGCCCTTGCCCCTCCTGACCCTGCCGAAGAACGCCTTGAATGCTTTGTCCAGACGGCGGACGACTTGCTGCTCCGCCGAGTAGCTGTAGCTCGCCAGCCGTTCGTCAGCCAGCCGAACCGCCTTCAGTTCGGTGGCCTGATCGATGTAGTCGAGCGACTTGCCCCGCCGCTGGTACGCCTCGATCCGCTGCTGGAGACAGGCGTTGTAGAGGTCGCAGAAGCTCCCAAGCATGTCGGTCAGCCCGGCGGCCTGTGTCGGGTTCGGAAAGAGGCGGTATTTGAACGAACGGAGCATGAACATAGGATACCGAACATCCGTCTCGTCACAACTGCTCAAGGGTATTCGCCCTTTGGGCGACCGGCTTTCCTCCGCCGCCTGAAGGCGGCGGTCCCCAGCCGGAGGCTCTGATGGTTATCGTCATCCTCCAGTCCACTCGCGCTGCACCGGGAATGCGGATGAACCAATCATGGTCGGCCTCGTCATCAGCTGGCGCTTTCATACAAAGCAGCAGATGCAATGGTCCAAGAAAGAGGCTCACCTTCCCCTGAAAACCCGAACCCGCAGCATCGACGGCACACTGCGCGACCTCTTCGCCACCGGGTATCCGACTATGCCAGCCACCCAGGTCCGGCCTGTCCCACTCACTGCCGCAGCCTGAGCTCCTCCCATAGTTTCTGGTGCTCTCATGAACCGCGGCGACGAGTGCACCATTCAGGCCCAGCTCGACCATGCCGGGGCCGAGATGACTGGCCACTAAATGCGCGAGGCCGACATCTTCCAGCGCAGCTCCACAACAAAGCTCGGACTGTGAGGATTCGCCGCACAGGTTTTCTTCCTGTAGGCCAGATCGCGGCTGACGGCTCGACAGGCACTGCGGGTTGGGCTAAGACCATGGAACTTCGATAAGCTAGGTGCCCAGGTACGCATCCAGATTACGAAGATAGTGGTATCTCCGTTCATCGAGCGCAAAGAGCGCTCGGAACAAAGGCAAGCGGGCGACAGCCTAAACCCCTGCCGCTCGCCTGTGGCCCAACCGGCAAGCTGTCAGAGGCCCCGGACGGTCAACGGTTTCGAGGAACCGAGCCTCTTAGAGACAGGGCCGCGTAGATAGCCACCTACGCGGCCCACTTTTGTACATTAGGTGGTAAGTGAACACCCTACTGCCTCGAAGACGGACGGCTTCTGAAGCAAGCTATGCGGCACCCCGCTGGCTTGACGCTTCAAAGCCCGCTCCTAGCCCCTTTGACCACTGGAATGCGCGATGTCTGATGACCATCGGCGTGAACGTCGCGATCCACGACTTTCCGTCAACCGGGACAGTCGTGGATGCAGTTGGCTAGCCCTCAAATCGGGCTTTCACCCGGCCGGTACTTCGGTGTCACCTGTCAGCAGCCGTCCCATCAGATCCCCCGGCTGGGGACCGCCGCCTTCAGGCGGCGGAGGAAAGCCGGCCGCCCGGAGGGCGAGAAGCACTCCTGCTTGACGTCGCGCCTCGACGGGTGTGCACTTACCGCTATGGCAGAACCCCTTGTCACATCCAGGATCACACCGGATGCCTTGCAGATGGCAAGGATGGCCGCCGCAAAGACGGGCGGGAAACAGAACGAGAGTCGGCGTCGTCTCCTTGAAGCAGAGATGGAAAGCGTGTCTACGACAGCAGGGCGCTGCTGCCTGTCCTCACCTACAAATACCGACTCTTCCCGAACAGCACCCAGGCGGTCGCTCTGACAGATATGCTCGGGA
>NZ_AVFK01000014.1 GCF_000936425.1 Skermanella aerolata KACC 11604
TGCCGATGTTGCAGTGCGGCTTGTTCCGCTCAAATTTAGCCTTCGCCATCGCTCTTTCTGTCCCCGCGGCTTTAGCCGACATCCATCCGAAGATCTAAACACACATATTACCGGAGCCGGCACCCGTCGACCTTCAGGAATGGAGCGGGTGAAGGGAATCGAACCCTCGTCACCAGTTTGGAAGACTGGAGCTCTACCATTGAGCTACACCCGCCCGAGCCATTTCCTTACGGCGCCATCGACACCGGTCTGCCGACCGGACCGGCGGATCCGGTCCTGATAGCAGAGATGGTGGAAGGGGCTGGATTCGAACCAGCGTACGCTATCGCGGGCAGATTTACAGTCTGCTGCCTTTAACCACTCGGCCACCCTTCCAAACCGCCCCGGTCGCCCGGAACGGAGATGCGCACTATGGGAATTTCAGCCGCGTTGTCAACGTCTAAAGATATCCGATATGAGCGCTGGCATCGCAAATCGTCATACGCCACTGTCCCAACATCATGACCCGACACAAGCCCCCGCGCCAGCCGCCCCGCCCGTCCGCCCAGTCCGGGCAACCCGCGCGCCATCACAAGCCCGCACCTGCGCAATCCGCCCGTCCGGGCCTGCTGTTCGGGCTTCATCCCGTAGCGGCCGCCTGGATCAATCCGGAGCGCCGCGTGCATCGCCTGCTGGCGACCGAGGCGGCTCTTGCCGGCCTCACGGCCGCCCTGGAACAGGCCAAGGCCGCGAAGCTCGACCGTCCCGCGCCGACCCTGGTCGAGCGCACCGACCTCGACCGGCTGCTGCCGGCCGGCGCCGTCCACCAGGGATTGGTGCTCGACGCCGCCCCGCTCCCGGAGGTCGATTTGGGCGATATCATCCGGGAGGGCTCGCTGAAGGACGGTGACCTCGTCGTGCTGCTGGATCAAGTGACGGACCCGCACAATGTCGGCGCCATCCTCCGCTCCGCTTCCGCCTTCGGGGCCAGCGCCGTGGTGCTGCCAGACCGGAACGCTCCGGAGATGACGGGGACGCTGGCCAAGAGCGCGTCCGGCGCCGCCGAGGTCGTTCCCCTGGTCCGCGTCGTCAATCTCTCGCGTTCCCTGACGGAGTTGCGGGAAGCCGGCTACCTGTGCGTCGGGCTCGACGAGTCGGGTGGCAAGACGCTGGCCCAGCTGCCATTCCCGAACCGTGTCGCCCTTGTCCTGGGCGCGGAGGGCAGCGGGCTGCGCCGGCTGACCATGGAGCGGTGCGACGAAATCGCCCGCCTGCCGACCAGTGGACCGATCGGCAGCCTCAATGTCTCCAACGCGGCAGCCGTTGCGCTCTACGAGCTTGCCCGGCTGCGCTGACGCTCATTTCGTCAGGTCGATCCTGTATTTGCCGAAGCCGTTGCCGCCGTCCCCCAGATAGGCGATCCGGCTGACGGGCGGGATGGCGTCACGGGCCTTCGGCGATGACAGGAAGGTGACCTCGGCCGCCCCTCCGATCGGGCTGAGCGACCAGTTCCCATCGGACGCCGGATCGATGGTCTTCTGGTCGAAGATATAGTTGACCAGCGCCGTCCGGTTCTCGTCCGGCGCCTCGACGACGATGTTGGTGCCGTCCAGTCCGGGGAACTTGCCGCCCCCGCCGGCGCGGTAGTTGTTGGTCACCACCACGAACTTCCGCCCATCGTCGATCGGCTTGCCGCCATGGGACAGGTCCCGGATACGGTGCGCCTCCGGGGCCGCCAGCTTGCCGTCGCCGTCGTAGCGCGCGGGCTGCGACACGTCGATGCGGTAGCTCACGCCGTCGATGACGTCGAAATTATAGCTGGGAAACGACGGGTTCAGCAGCGCCTGTTCGCCCGATGCGTTCGGGTCGATCCGGTTGAACGCGCCGGCCGACGCTTCCAGCCATTCCCGGATCTGGGCGCCGGTCATGACCACGGCCCGCACCGTATTCGGATACAGGTAGAGATCCGCAGTGTTACGAATCGCGATCTTTCCCGCCGGAATGTCCGTGTAGTAGTCCGGCCCGCCGCGTCCGCCGGCCTTGAACGGGGCGCCGGCCGACAGGACCGGCATACTTTCGTATTCGGTGCCCTGAAGCAGGCGCTTGACGTACCAAGCCTGGGCATTGGTCACGATCTGGATCGAGGGATCGTCCTGGACCAGGGCGAAATAGCTGTTGATCGGCGCCGTGGTTTCGCCGACCGGCTGGCGTACATAGGCAAGCGTCGCCTCGTGGTCGGCGCTCAACGCCTCCACGATGGCCGGATCGGAGTCGGCCAGCGCTACGCGCTGCTTGTCCCTGGTCTCGTAGATCGGCCTGACCGCGACCGCACTATCGGCGACCGACCATTTGCCGTCGCCGTTCGTCAGGGTCAGGTCGATCACGCCGAGATGACTGCCCCAGAACCCAGGCATGACGACGGGCACCCCGTGGATCGTCCCTTTCGCCGAATCAGCTTCGGGCAGTCCGACGAAATCGGGGCCGGGAAAGACCTTGTGCTGATGGCCGGTCACGACGGCGTCGATCCCCGGCACCTCCGTCAGGTACCACGCGGCGTTCTCCTCCATCCCGTGGCGAGGATCGGCGGACAGGCCGCTGTGGCACAGCGCCACGACGATGTCGGCACCTTGGGAGCGCAGTTCGGGTACGTATTTCCGGGCGGCATCGACGATATCGGACGTCGTGACCTTGTCCGCCAATGCCGATTTGTCCCAGGTGGTGATCTGCGGCGTGACGAAACCGATGACTCCGATCTTCAGGGAATGAACCTGCCCCTGCTCGTCGGTTACCTGCCGGGTCAGGATCTCGTAAGGCTTGAGGTACGTCCTGTCCGAACCGGCAATTTCCACATTGGCCGCGACGACCGGAAAAGTCAGGCCTGAATGGGCGGAAGCCAGGAAATCCAGGCCATAGTTGAACTCGTGGTTTCCGACTGTGGTGGCGTCGTATTTCAGCAGGTTCATCGCCTTGTAGACGGGATGGACGTCGCCCTTCTTCAGCCCCCGCTCCCGCGCCACGAAATCACCCAGCGGGTTTCCCTGGATCGTGTCGCCGTTATCCAGCAGCAGGCTGTTCTTCGATTCGGCCCTCGCCTTGGCGATCAGGCCGGCGGTCCGCGCCAGCCCCACAGTGACGTCTTCCTTGTCGGAGTAGTAGTTGTAGGGCAGCACGTTGACATGCAGGTCGGTCGTGCCGAGCAGCCGGAGGTGGACCGTGGAGTCGGCCGAAGCCGTCCCTGCCCCGCCCAGAGCCGTTGCGGCGCCGAGAGCGAGCGCGAAAATGAAACTCCTGCGGTCCATGAAACCCTCTCCTGACTCCGGTCTGAAATACGCCGGCTGAAGAAGCAGGGGTAACCGCAGGAACCCGGCCAGGTCAACCGAATGCCCAAGGCTGACGCAAGCGACCTCCGCAGCAAAATTATCACCCCGGACTTGTCCAACGCCGTTCGTGGCGCTAGTGTCACCGCCGTTCGACGGTGGGCCGGCTTAGCACAGTGGTAGTGCAGCGGTTTTGTAAACCGAAGGTCGGGGGTTCAAATCCCTCAGCCGGCACCAGTCTCGGACGACCCCCGCTATAGATCCATACATCCATCGGCACTTGTATTTGCTTCGAGCTGTGCGTGCTGGTCAAGCGGCAGCCCCGGAACCAACCCTCCTGCCCGCCGGTTCACCCTCCTGCCGGATGAAGCGATGCGCCTCGCGCGCCATCGCCGCATCCTGGGCGATCATCGCTTAGAAATGCAGGAAGTACAGATATGGCCGACCGTGAAATCTCTCGCGACATGGGCGCCGCCCATGACGCTCCCGTGACTCCCGATCCCGCGAGTTCGGCCACCGACGATCCGGTCGAGCGTGGACATCTGCGCGACCAGATCGACAGCGGCAAGTTCCGCGACAAGGTCGCCGCTCCCGATCCGGCGGCATCGCCGCTCGGCACCGACGACGAAGCCGCCGGATCGCCCACTCCCGCCTCGACCGTGAAGTACGAAAGTCCTGCGGCGCCCGCCCGCGCTCCAGAAGGTTCCCACTCGGAGAATACCCCGCCGAGCCGCCAGGGTCCCATGATCGCCGTCGGGATCGTGGCCGTCTGCCTGGTACTGGGCTTAGTGCTTCTATTTTCAGCCGGCTGAGACCGACACGCTATCACCCAAGATCTAAATCCTAGAACCTTGGGTCATATACCGACCTCGTCATATGCATTTTTCAGCAAGTCATACCCCTTCAAGACGATTGGAACCTGCAACGACGCGCCGCGTTCACCACTGGCAAGAAAGATACCCAGGGAAAACAATCTTATGTCGAAAACAATACTTATCACCGGCGGGGCTGGTTTCATTGGATCTCACTTAGCCGATGAACTCATTTCAGCCGGTCATAAAGTTCGTATTTTGGATAATTTATCTGAGCAGGTGCACGGCCCGGGTAAATCGCGACCCGAATACTTGAACCGCGCGGCGGAACTGCAAGTCGGCGACGTCCGCGACCCGGCAGCGGTGAAGTCCGCCCTTAAGGGCGTCGATGCCGTCTACCATTTCGCCGCGATGGTCGGCGTCGGCCAGAGCATGTATCAGGTCGACGACTATGTCGGCGTCAACGACCTCGGCACCGCCATCGTTCTCCAGGCCCTGATCGAGCGGCCCGTCGAACGTCTGGTGGTAGCCAGCAGCATGAGCATCTATGGCGAGGGCCTTTACCGCGATGCCCAGGGCCATATCGTCACGGCCGGGGAACGAAGCCTTTCCGACCTGAAGGAAGGTAGATGGGAGCCGGTCGGCCCCGACGGCGGCAGGCTGGAGCCGCAGCCGACACCCGAATCGAAGTCCCCGACCCTGTCGTCCGTTTATGCGCTCAACAAATACGTCCAGGAGCGCATGTGCCTGATGATCGGACAAGCCTACAATATTCCGACGGTCGCGATGCGTTTCTTCAACGTCTACGGCACCCGTCAGGCGCTCTCCAACCCCTATACCGGCGTGCTGGCCATCTTCGCCTCCCGCCTGCTTAACGACAATTCCCCGATGATCTTCGAAGACGGCCTGCAACGTCGCGACTTCGTCCATGTCGCCGACGTGGCGCGCGCCTGCCACCTGGCGCTCCATGCGGAAAAGGCGGCCGGTGAAGTCTTCAACATCGGCAGCGGCGAGAGCATCAGCGTGGCCGAAGTGGCCGAACAGCTGGCATCCGCCCTGGGCAAGTCGCGGATCGCCCCTACCCTGACGCGCAAGTTCCGCGTCGGCGATATTCGGCACTGCTTCGCCGATATCGGCAAGGCCCAGCGCATCCTGGGATACCGTCCGGAAGTCACCCTTGCCGACGGCATGACCGAACTGACCGACTGGCTGGATGGGCAGATCGCCGTCGACCGGGTCGATCAGGCGAGCAGGGAACTGGCGCAGCGGGGACTGGCGGTATGACGGGTGCGGCGGATCATCCCATCGAACTGCCCGGCCTGACCGTCTCCTTCCACCCCGACGAAGGCGAGCGGACGGAGCAGGCCGTCGAAGCGCTCAAGCGGCTTGGTTTCCGGCGTCTACGGGTTCCCCTGGCGCCCGATGCCGCCGGCATCGAAGCTGACGAAGCCGAATGGGTAGGCACCCTGCTGTCCCGGCTTGCCGTCGGCTTCGAAGTGTTGCCCTGCCTGTCCGCGGATGCACCGGAAGCTCTGGTCGACGCCGTTTCACGGCAGTCGGGCCTTCTCGGCGAGATCGAAATCGCGGCGGCGCCCGGCAAGGCCGCCCAGGCGCTTCAACTCGCCGCCCACTTCAAGGGTCTCGGCTTCCTGACGGTCGTGAGTGGCATCGACCTGACGGCGCTCGACCTTGTAGCTCCCGGCAAGGGACTGGATGCCGTCGATGTCCTAGGCATCGAGTCGCATCAGGGCACCGGCGCCACGCAGAAGCCGGGCTGGAGCGACGCGATCGCCGCCTATGCCCAGGCTCTGGAAGTCCATGGAGCGCGGATCCGCCTCTGGATCACCGAATCGAGCTTCTCGACATGGCGCCATGACGAAAGGGGCCAGATCCGGGCGTTCCTCGGTGCTGCCGATGCGCCGGCCGAGCGGGTCTACTGGTCGTCGCTCCAGGATCTCGACCCCTCCGAACAGGGAGCCCACGGCTTCCACGCGGACGAGCGCGACTATTTCCACGGCATTCTGAGGGCCGACGGCTCGCCGAAGCTGCTCGGCCGCCTGCTGGAGAAGGGCGGCATCGCGGCGGTCCGGTCGCTTTACCGGCTCGGCCGCCCCATCCCGGTCACGCCGGCCCGTACGGACAAGCCGGTGGTCGTCACCGGCGGCGCCGGGTTCATCGGCACCAATCTGGCCGACCGTCTGGTACGCGAGGGCAACCGGGTCATCGTCTACGACAACCTGTCGCGTCCCGGAGTCGAGCAGAACATCGAGTGGCTCAAGGCCACCCACGGCAACGCCGTGACGTTCGAACTGGCGGACATCCGCGATCCTTATGTCCTGCGCGACGCGGTGTCCCACGCCGGCCGGATGTTCCATTTCGCGGCCCAGGTGGCCGTCACGACCAGTCTGGTGGACCCTGTCGCCGATTTCGAGATCAACGCGCGCGGCACCGTGAACCTGCTGGAAGCGATCCGTGCCCACCCAGAGCCGCCGCCGCTGGTCTTCACCTCGACCAACAAGGTCTACGGCAAGCTGGCCGACGTGGCGCTGGAACTGGACGGCAAGCGCTATGCGCCGACCGATGCCGCGATCGATGCCCGCGGCATCGACGAGTCCCGTCCGCTCGACTTCTACAGCCCTTACGGCGCGTCGAAGGGCAGTGCCGATCAGTATGTGCTCGACTATTGCCGGACCTACGACCTGCCGACGGCGGTGTTCCGGATGAGCTGCATCTACGGTCCACACCAGTTCGGCACCGAAGACCAGGGCTGGGTCGCGCATTTCCTGATCCGTGCGCTTCAGGACGAGGCGATCACCCTCTACGGTGACGGCTATCAGGTCCGCGACATCCTGTTCGTCGAGGATCTCGTCGACGCCTTCATGCTGGCCCAGGCCAACATGCCCGCGATCCGGGGGCAGGCCTTCAACATCGGCGGCGGTCCCGCCAACGCCACCAGCCTGGTGGAACTGCTCGACCGCATCGGCGAGGCCGCCGGATGCCGGCCCGAGATCGCTTACGGTCCCTGGCGGCCGGGCGATCAGCTCTACTACGTTTCCGACACGTCCAAGTTCGGCGAAGCGACCGGCTGGAAGCCGCGGACCGGCATCGCCAAGGGCATAGGGCTGCTGGCCGACTGGCTGGCCGAGAACCGCGTCGTCGCTCCCTCCTCTCTTTCCAAGTACAAAGACCGAAGAGCGGCATCGTGAACGTCGATTTCAGCGACATCCAGGACCGGCGTCGCCTGCATCTGCACGAACTGGAACTGGCCGTGGCGGATTGTCACTGAGATGACCATCCGATTTCCGGAACCGCCCTTGGGGAGCGGCGCTCCGCGCCGGGTACTGATGACCGCCGACGCCGTCGGCGGCATCTGGGACTACGCGCTCGAACTGGCCGGAGGACTTTCCCGGCGCGGCGTACGGATCACCCTTGCGGTGATGGGGCGCGAACCGTCGCCGGCCCAGCGGTCGAAGGCCGTCGCTATTCCTGGTCTCGATCTCCACCACGGCGATTTCCGGCTGGAATGGATGGAGGAGCCGGAAGACGATCTCCGCCGGGCCGGCGACTGGCTGCTGGAGCTGGCGGAACGGACCGCGCCCGACATGGTCCACCTGAACGGCTATACCCACGCGGCGCTGCCTTGGGGACTTCCGGTCCTGGTAGTCGCCCATTCCTGCGTGCTGTCATGGTGGCAGGCCGTCCACCAGACCGCCGCGCCTGTCGGCTGGCAGCCCTATGCCAGCCGTGTCGCGGCGGGGCTCGCGGCGGCCGATCAGGTGGTAGCCCCGACCCAGGCGATGCTGGATGCGCTGGAGGTTCACTATGGTCCCCGGCCCCGAAGCCAGGTGATCTGGAACGGCCGCGATGCCGGGACTTGGCACGGCCGGACCGGATTGCATCAGCCGGGCAGCCGCCGCGGCATCGTCAGCGTCGGCCGCATCTGGGACGAAGCCAAGAACATCCGCGCCTTGGACGGCGTCGCTCCCTCGCTCGAGTGGCCGGTGGCGGTCGCCGGCTCGTGGGAACGTCCGGACGGCAGCGGCGAGCCGCCGGCCAATCTCCGGTGCCATGGGGTCGTGCCGCCCGATGCGCTGGCCCGGATCTACGGCGACGCCGCAATCTTCGCCCTGCCCGCCCGCTACGAGCCGTTCGGCCTGTCGGTTCTGGAAGCGGCCCTGTCGGGCTGTGCCCTGGTGCTCGGCGACTTGCCCAGCCTGCGCGAACTCTGGACCGGTGCCGCGGTGTTCGTTCCGCCCGACGATCACGAAGCCCTCACCCGCGAGCTCAAGCGCCTGATCGGCCAGCCGGCGCATCTGGGCACCCTTTCCCTGGCCGCGCGCCATCGCGCACGGAGCTACGGCACCGAACGCATGGTCGCGCGTTATCTCAACGTCTATGCCGACCTGCTGGACGTGCCGCAGACGGTCCCGCTTCACCGCGAAGTCGCCGCAGTCCCGCTGGGAAGCTGATCTTCGAACCATGCGGGGACCCATGCGCTTCGTTTATTTCACCCACTCGCTGGTGTCCGACTGGAATCACGGCAATGCCCATTTCCTGCGCGGCATCGTCCGTGAACTCACATCCCGCGGCCACGAAGTGCAGTTGTTCGAGCCGCGCGACAACTGGAGCCTCCAGAACCTGATTGCGGACCAGGGGCCGGAAGCGGTCGCCCGGTACGCCACCGCATTTCCGGGCTTGCGCTCCACTACATACGATCTGGCGACGCTCGATCTCGACCGGGCGCTGGACGGCGCCGATGTCGTGATCGTGCACGAATGGAACGACCATGACCTGGTGGCGCGCATCGGCCGCAAGCGCGCCGGCGGCGGACGCTTCCATCTGCTGTTCCACGACACCCATCACCGCTCGGTCAGCGATCCCAAGTCGATGGCGGCCTACGACCTGACGTCCTATGACGGCGTGCTGGCCTACGGCGCCGTGATCCGGGAGATCTATCTCAGCATGGGCTGGGGCAAGCGGGCCTGGACGTGGCACGAAGCCGCCGATACCGCCTTGTTCCGTCCTTTGCCGGCAAGACCACGCGAAGGCGACCTCGTCTGGATCGGCAACTGGGGCGACGGCGAGA
The DNA here is from genome assembly GCF_000936425.1 of Skermanella aerolata KACC 11604. Taxonomy (GTDB): domain Bacteria; phylum Pseudomonadota; class Alphaproteobacteria; order Azospirillales; family Azospirillaceae; genus Skermanella; species Skermanella aerolata. Next base: position 9,195 of record NZ_AVFK01000014.1, read on the forward strand.
GGTCGGTCGAACTGGGCGAGTTCCTGCTGCTGCCGATCCGCCAGCTCCGGCTGAAGGCCCGCATCCACGGCGTCCGCTACCCGGCCGAGGCCAAGGCCGCCGTCAACCTCGCGGGGGCCGAATACGCCGGCTACCTGCCCAATCACGAAGCCCCCGAAGCCTTCGCCCGCTTCGCCGTGACGGTCCATGTCCCGCGCCGTCCCTATGTCGAGATGCTGCGCGGCATCCCGACCATCCGTCCGTTCGAGGCGATGGCCTGCGGCATTCCCCTAGTCTGCTCGCCCTGGGACGACGCCGAGGGACTGTTCCGGCCCGGCAACGATTACCTGATTGCTCATAACGGTACCGAAATGACAAAGCACCTTCGGGATATTCTCAACGATCTCGACCTGTCCGCCGCCCTTGCCCGCAGCGGGTACGAGACCATCCAGGCCCGTCATACCTGCGCTCACCGCGTGGACGAGTTGCTCGACATCTGCCGCGAGCTGAAACAGGCCAATCCCCTGCTGCTGGAGGCCCGCTGATGGCCGGACTGAATATTTCCTTCTACGGTTCCAGCTTGGTATCGGCCTACTGGAACGGTGCAGCGACCTACTACAGGGGCATCATCCGGGCTCTCGCAGCCCGAGGCCACACGGTGACGTTTTTCGAGCCTGACGCCTGGGAGCGGCAGCAGCACCGCGACATCGCCGACCCGGACTGGGCACGCGTCGTCGTCTATCCGAACGACGAGGCGAGTGCCCGGAAGGCGCTGGAACAGGGCCGCGACGCCGACGTCATCGTCAAGGCGAGCGGTGTCGGCGTCTTCGACAGCCTGCTGGAAGCGGGAGTCCTTGAAGTCCGCCGGTCGGATGCGGCCGTGATCTTCTGGGACGTCGACGCTCCGGCGACACTCGCGTCGATGCGGGAAAATCCCGGCGACACGCTGCGCCCTCTGATTCCACGCTTCGATTATGTGCTGACATATGGTGGCGGCGATCCGGTAATCGGCGCCTACAGGGCGATCGGCGCCCGCGACTGCATTCCGATCTATAATGCGCTTGACCCAGAAACCCACCATCCGGTCGCCCCGGATAAGCGGTTCCAAGCGGATCTCAGCTTCATGGCCAACCGGCTGCCCGACCGCGAGGCCCGCGTCGAGCAGTTCTTCCTGAACGCCGCCGCCCGCCTGCCGGAACGCCGTTTCCTGCTGGGCGGCAGCGGCTGGGGCGACAAGCAGATGCCGTCCAACGTCAATTATGTCGGCCACGTCTATACGGCCGACCACAACGCGGTGAACTGCTCCGCGCTCGCCGTTCTCAACGTCGCCCGCGACAGCATGGCCGCCGTCGGCTTTTCCCCCGCGACCCGCGTGTTCGAGGCGGCCGGAGCCGGAGCCTGCGTCATCACCGACGCATGGGAAGGCGTCGAGCAATTTCTCGAACCGGGCACCGAAATCCTGGTGGCGAAGGATGGGGCGGAAGTCGCCGCCCTTGTCGACGGCCTGACGCCGGAGCGTTCGCGCAGGATCGGGGACGCGGCACGTCGCCGCATGCTCGATGCCCACACCTATGGCCACCGCGCGGCCGAGGTCGAGTCGCTGCTGCTTACCGGCACTCCCGCCGGCAAGGTGCCGGCATGACGCCGCTGTCGATCGTCATTCTCGGCCTGAGCATCACGTCTTCCTGGGGCAACGGCCATGCCACGACTTACCGGGCGCTGGTCCGGGCGCTGGCCGGCCGGGGTCACGACGTGCTTTTCCTGGAAGCCGACCGCCCCTGGTACGCGGAGAACCGCGATTTGCCCGATCCGCCATTCGGCCGGACCGCCCTATACGGGTCGCTGGACGATCTGCGCGACCGTTTCGAGCAGGAGGTCCGCCACGCAGACTTGGTGGTCGTCGGATCCTATGTGCCTGACGGAGTTGAGGTCGGCCGATGGGTGATCGCCACGGCCCAAGGTTTGACGGCCTTCTACGACATCGACACGCCCGTGACCCTCGCCAAGCTGGAACGGGGCGATGCCGAATATCTCAGTCCCGATCTGATCCCGCGATACGACATATACCTGTCGTTCACCGGCGGCCCGACGCTGGACCGGCTGGAGCGGCAATACGGGTCTCCCATGGCCCGCGCCCTTTATTGCTCCGTCGACCCCGACCGCTATGGTCCGGAGCCGGCGGAGCCGCGCTGGGATCTCGGCTATCTCGGCACGTACAGCGACGACCGGCAGCCTTCCGTGAACCGCCTCCTGGTCGAACCGGCCCGATCCTGGACCGACGGCCGGTTCGTGGTGGCGGGTCCCCAATACCCCGGTTCGATCGTTTGGCCTGCAAATGTCGAAAGGATCGAGCACCTTCCGCCGGCGGACCATGCCGACTTCTACAACGCGCAACGCTTCACCCTGAACGTGACACGGGCCGACATGATCGCGGCGGGCTGGTCCCCCAGCGTCCGCCTGTTCGAAGCCGCCGCCTGCGGCACGCCGATCATCAGCGACTGGTGGCCGGGTCTCGACAGCCTGTTCAATCCGGGAAACGAGATCGTCATCGCGCCCGATGCGGCAACGGTTCTGGAAACGCTGCGCACGATGTCAGACAAGGACAGGCAAGCCATGGGACAACGTGCGCGCGACCGCATCCTTAGCAGCCATACGGCGGATCACCGCGCGATGGAGCTGGAGCGACATGTCGCGGAGGCGGGGGCGATAGTTTCCTCGCGAAACCATTGAGCATGGGCGGGCTCCCTCCAGGGGAGCCCTTCAATGCCTAGCTGAAATTTGTTTCAATATTTCGACAATTTTATATAAACTCCAGATAGCTTTGCGACTTGCGTACATTCGAGATGAGACATGGAATCAAAAATCGAGCATGACGGCGTGCGCCTGCGCAATTATCGCGTCATGAAGAACATCACGCTCACCAAGGCCGCTAACCTCTGCGGAGTGTCCAAGAGCGAACTGTCGAAGCTCGAATCCGGAGCGCGGCCGGTCCGGCCGGACCACGTCATCAAGCTTGCTGGCGTCTACGGGATTACGCCGCTGGACCTGCTGACGCCCGAAAGCAAGCTTCGTGCCTTTGTGGAGCGGGCATCCGATACCAGCAAGACCGGCTCATCCGACCTTCCCCTGTTTGACGGCAAGTCTCTCAGCTCGCAGAAGGAAGCCGCCCGCGCCGGTGGCAGGACGCCCTGCCCGATCCAGCTCGCCGACGTTCCCGGCGCCTATGCGGTCAGCATCGGCGATATGACCAACGCACCTGCATTGCTCCCCGGGATCGTTCTATACGTTCACCCCGAACGCTCCGTGATGATCAACGACCTCGTGATCAACCGGGTCACTTGGTCCCCGCTCGCCTTTTACCTCCGGCAGTCGGATGACGGCGATCTTTACGGCTTGACCTTGTCGAAGAAGCGGGTGGACCTTGAGGCGGAGGACACCGAGCGATTGCATAAGGTCGTCGGTATCTGGATGAACGGCCCCAATGGCGACTGAAAAAGGATTGTTCCGAGTCGCAATTTAACCCTCGGGTTATAGCCCGGAAAAGTCAAAATTCCGCCCGTCCTACGGTAGGCTGACCGAACAACTTTGTCGCGGATCCGGTGTGCGGATTCGGATCACGAATCTGATTCGGCACATATATCCATGCAGAATCCGGCTCGATTCGGCAGAATCCCACTAAGTGGGATACATAATGATTCTTTGATGGTTAAAATCCGGTAACTATTTCAGAAATGGGTCTGACGACATCCGATAGCATTGATATCTAATGATATTTCATCCTTACCAAATTCGAAAATTCCCCATCACAGACAATTTTCTTTTTGTTATGACTGCAGCTTGAAGCAGTTGGGGGCGGGCGATGAAAATGGTCATGGATGGGGCGGATGTTCATCGGCAGTCGGTTCTTGCATTAATCAGGACCAAGAGTACTCTCAAGGCCGCAAGCATAGCTTGTGGACGTAACCATGGCTATTTTCATCAATACCTTTTCCAGAGCAAACCACGCTTCTTGCCGGAAGATGTTAGGATCAAGCTCGCTCAATACCTGGGTATAGCTGAAAACCGACTTCGTGAACCGGAATTATTCGTCAGTGTCGACCCTCCCGCCACGCAGCAGTCGGAAGTTCGCGCAAGGCTCATGGTTTACGGGCGCGGGTCCGAACCCGGCATCGACATGACCGCCCCCGTTGCCGAGATAGACTGCCCCCCCTCGCTGCTGCGCGTCGTCGATGCCTTCGCCGCCTATATACACGACCCGGAACTGGGTCCCTGGCTGCCAGTCGGCAGCCTGATCTATATCGACCCGAGCAAGCCATTGCGGCCGGCCGATTTCGTACTTGTAAAGAGCGGACGGACCGGAAGGATCGCGATCTATCGCGGCCGCACTGCGGACGGCATCGTCGTGGATACCGGCAATGGTCGCGACGAAAGCGTCCAGCTCGCGACACTGACCGGTTTCTGGAAGATCGTCAGCGTCGAGTTTCCTTGAAACCCGGCGCAGGGACCTGCTTGTTCCGAAATGAAAAAAGCCCCGCTGCCGGTCGACCCGGCAGCGGGGCTTCTTCGATCTTCAAGAAAGATTCAGCTTACCCGAGCAGCACCAGGGCCACGCCGCCGAAAGCGACCAGCGCACCGCTGCCACGCACGGCTGCACGGCCGGCATTGCCCTGGACAAAACGCCGCACCGCGACGATCAGACCGATGCCGCCGGCGTGCAGCAACGCGGTCGCCACCGTGAAGCCAAGGCCGTAGGCCCAGGGAGAAGCCGCCGCGGGCATTTCGACACCATGGGCAAAGCCGTGGAAGACCGCGAACGCAGCCGTGATCGCGACGCAGACGCCGACCGACAGCTTCGGCTGAAACGCCACGAGGGCGCCCAGCGCCAGCACGGACCCGAGAATACCGAACTCGACCGCCGGCAACGGCAGGCCGGCCATGCCAGCGAAACCGCCCAGGATCATTGCGACGACGAAGGCCGCCGGCAGTGCCACAAGCGCGCGCCCGCCCGATTGGGCGGCCCAAAGACCGACGGCAACCATGGCAAGCAGATGGTCCAGCCCGCCCAGCGGATGTTCGAAGCCATGCACGAAGCCGGCCGGCTCCATATGCCCCGGATGAGCCAATGCGGCGGCCGGCAATGCCATCAGCGCTGCACCGGCGAGGCCGAGAGCGAGACCTGTTCGCCTCATGTAGTAGTCTCCCAAATAAAGAAGTTTTATCACCGTTACGCAACCTGGACTGAGTCGGCAACCTTGACGCCCAAGATATTATCGAAAATTGCCGGACCGTGGTTGATCCAGATCAATGTGTGCATATGACCCAGGACGGATTGTCTATGACCAGGCTGGTATGGTGATGCCCGGTCCAATGAATCGCCGGGTATGCTGCGGAAAGCAAGCGCTGCATGAGGCGAGCGGGGAAAAATCGCTCTCGTGCGGGGAATGCACGCGCACGACGGCGATCCTCCGCACGGAGGGATCACGCTCGCCAGCCAACGCGGAAAACGAGAAGGAATGGGCCGATGGCGAGGGTGGAAACTTTTTACGACGTGATCCGGCGTCAGGGGATCAGTCGCCGCAGTTTCCTGAAGTTCTGCTCGCTGACGGCGGCATCCCTGGGGCTGGCTCCGGCCTTCGGCGCCCGCATCGCGGAAGCGATGGAAACCAAGCCGCGCATTCCCGTCCTCTGGCTCCACGGGCTGGAATGCACCTGCTGCTCGGAAAGCTTCATCCGCTCCGCCCATCCGCTGGTCAAGGACGTCGTTCTGTCCATGATCAGCCTGGACTACGACGACACCATCATGGCGGCGGCCGGCCATCAGGCGGAAGCCATCCTGGACGAGATCCGGCACGAGTACAAAGGCCGCTACATCGCCGCCGTGGAAGGCAATCCGCCTCTCAACGAGGACGGCATGTACTGTATCGTCGGCGGCCGTCCGTTCGTCGAGCAACTCCGCGAAGTCTGCTCCGACGCGATGGCCGTGATCTCCTGGGGCTCCTGCGCGTCATGGGGCTGCGTCCAGGCGGCGAAGCCCAACCCGACCAGGGCGACCCCCGTCCACGAAGTCATCCTGGACAAGCCGATCATCAAGGTGCCGGGCTGCCCGCCGATCGCCGAGGTCATGACCGGCGTCGTCAGCTACATCCTGACCTTCGACAAGATGCCGGAACTGGACCGCCAGGGCCGGCCCAAAATGTTCTACAGCCAGCGCATCCACGACAAATGTTACCGCCGCCCGCACTTCGACGCCGGCCAGTTCGTCGAGCAGTGGGATGACGAGCAGGCCCAGAAGGGCTATTGCCTCTACAAGATGGGCTGCAAGGGTCCGACAACCTACAACGCCTGCTCGACCACGCGCTGGAACGGCGGCGTGTCCTTCCCGATCCAGTCGGGCCATGGCTGCATCGGGTGCTCCGAAGACGGCTTCTGGGACAACGGTCCGTTCTACGACCGCCTGACCAACGTCAAGCAGTTCGGGATCGAGGCGAACGCCGACCAGATCGGCGGCACGGTCGCCGGAGTCGTCGGGACCGGCATCGCCGCCCATGCCGCCGTCAGCGCCGTCAAGCGTGCCCGCATGAAGTCCGGCGAAACCCAGGCTCCCGCTCCCTCCACCACCTCCCGCGACTGATCCCCAGTCCTCGACCGCCACACATGACATCCGGCGTCCCCCAAGCGGGACGCCGCAGGACTAAAGGAACAGCGCGATGGTCACCGTTTCCACGCCGAATGGATTTTCCCTCGACAACAGCGGCCGCCGGGTCGTCGTCGATCCGGTCACCCGGATAGAAGGCCATATGCGGGTCGAGGTCAATGTCGACGAGAACAACGTCATCCGCAACGCGGTCTCGACCGGCACGATGTGGCGCGGCCTCGAAGTCATCCTCAAGGGCCGCGACCCGCGCGACGCCTGGGCTTTCACCGAACGGATCTGCGGCGTCTGCACCGGCACCCACGCCCTGACCTCGGTCCGCGCCGTCGAGAACGCGCTGAACATCAGTATCCCGGAAAACGCCAACACGATCCGCAACATCATGCAGCTCACGCTGTATGTGCATGACCATCTGGTCCACTTCTACCACCTCCACGCGCTCGACTGGGTCGATGTCGTTTCCGGCCTGAAGGCCGACCCCAAGGCGACGTCCGAACTGGCGCAGAGCATCAGTTCCTGGCCCAAGTCCTCGCCGGGCTATTTCCGCGACGTTCAGGCCCGCCTGCGCAAGTTCGTGGAGAGCGGCCAGCTCGGCCCGTTCAAGAATGCCTATTGGGGGCACGAGGCCTACAAGCTGCCGCCGGAAGCCAACCTGATGGCGACGGCGCACTACCTCGAGGCGCTGGATTTCCAGAAGGAGATCGTGAAGATCCACACGATCTTCGGCGGCAAGAACCCCCACCCGAACTGGCTGGTCGGCGGCGTTCCCTGTCCGATCAACATCGACGGGAACGGCGGCGTCGGCGCCATCAACATCGAGCGCCTGAACCTCGTTTCCTCGATCATCGACCAGTCGATCGACTTCATCAATCAGGTCTACATCCCCGACCTCGTCGCCATCGCCGGCTTCTACAAGGGCTGGCTCTATGGCGGCGGCCTCTCCAGCACGTCGCTGATGTCGTATGGTGACATTCCGGAACGCGCGAACGATTACTCCGACAAGAGCCTCCAGCTCCCGCGCGGCGTCATCCTCAACGGCAAGCTGGACGAGATCCACGAAGTCGATCTGACCGCCGCCGATCAGGTCCAGGAATTCGTCAACCACTCCTGGTACAAATACGCCGACGAGTCCAAGGGTCTCCACCCCTGGGACGGCGTGACCGAACCGAACTACGTGCTCGGCCCCAACGCCAAGGGCACCAAGACCAGGATCGAGGCGGTGGACGAAGGCGCCAAGTATTCCTGGATCAAGTCGCCGCGCTGGAAGGGCCACGCCGTCGAGGTCGGTCCGCTGGCCCGCTACGTCATCGGCTACGCTCAGAACAAGCCTGAGTTCAAGGAGCCGGTGGACCAGTTGCTGAAGGCGCTCGACGTTCCGGTCACCGCCTTGTTCTCGACCCTCGGCCGTACGGCGGCGCGCGGGCTGGAATGCGCCTGGGCGGCGGAGAAGATGCGCTACTACCAGGACAAGCTGATCCGCACCATCAAGTCGGGCGACGAGAGCACGGCCAACACCGCCAAGTGGGAACCCTCGTCCTGGCCGAAATCGGCTAAGGGCGTCGGCTTCACCGAAGCGCCGCGCGGCGCGCTCGGCCACTGGATCAGGATCGAGGACACCAAGATCGCCAACTATCAGGCGGTCGTGCCGACCACCTGGAACGGGTCTCCGCGCGATACCAAGGGCAATATCGGCGCGTTCGAAGCGTCGCTGCTCGATACGCCGGTGGCCGATCCCAACCAGCCGCTGGAGATCCTGCGGACGCTGCACAGCTTCGATCCCTGCCTCGCCTGCTCCACCCACGTGATGGCGCCGGACGGACAGGAAGTCACCCGCGTCACCGTGCGCTGAGCCGACCGGAGAAGGATCGCCGCCATGACAGCCCATGTAGACAAGAGATCGGCGGACGACGAGATCGCCGATCTCAGCACCGCGAAGCATCACCTCCAGGTCCGCCAGACCGCCATCTACGTCTATGAATGGCCGGTGCGCCTGTGGCACTGGGTCAATGCGGCGGCGATCCTGGTGCTCGCCGTCACCGGCTATTTCATCGCCTCGCCGCTGCCCTCGCTGCCGGGAGAGGCGAGCGACCAGTACCTCATGGGGTATATCCGCTTCGCCCATTTCACTGCCGGCTTCGTCATGGCCGCCGGCATGGTCGGTCGGATCTACTGGGCCTTCGCCGGCAATGTCCACGCCCGGCAGATGTTCGTCCTGCCGTTCTGGTCCGGCAAGTTCTGGCGGGAAGTGCTGATCGAGGCGCAGTGGTACGCCTTCCTGCGCGACTATCCGAAGAAATATGTCGGCCACAATCCGCTAGCCCAGCTTGCCATGGTGACGATCTACAGCGTCGGCAGCATCTTCATGATCGTCACCGGGATGGCGCTGTATGCGGAAGGCGCCGGCAAGGGCAGCATGTTCGACATGGCATACGACCTGGTCATCCCGCTGACCGGCAATTCGCAGAACCTCCACACGATCCATCATCTCGGCATGTGGGCGATCATCGTCTTCGTGATGATCCACGTCTACGCCGCCGTCCGCGAGGACATCATGAGCCGGCAGAGCATGATCAGCACCATGGTCAGCGGCTGGCGCATGTTCAAGGATGACGGCAAGTGACGATCGATGCGGCGCGCCCCGTCCTCGTCCTCGGCATCGGCAATATCCTGTGGGCCGATGAGGGCTTCGGCGTGCGCTGCGTGGAAGAACTCCACCGCCGCTGGAGCTTTCCCGACGACGTTCTGGTGATGGACGGCGGCACGCAGGGCCTCTACCTCGTCCACTACGTCCAGGCGGCGAAACGCGTGATCGTGTTCGACGCAATCGATTACGGCGAGCAGCCCGGCACGCTGAAATTGGTGCGCGGCGAAGAGGTGCCGAAATTCACCGGCGCCAAGAAGATGAGCCTGCACCAGACCGGCTTTCAGGACGTGCTGAGCGCGGCGGAACTGCTGGGCGGCGTCCTGGACGACATCCTGCTGATCGGCGTCCAGGCCGAGGAACTGGAAGATTACGGCGGCAGCCTGACCGATCCGGTGCGGGCACAACTCGAGCCCGCCTTGTCAATCGCGTGCCGCCAGTTGGCGGACTGGGGTTACCCGGCAAATCCGCGATCCGGAGCACCGGCGCCGCTGCTCCACGGCGGCATTGCACTGGGCGATTACGAAGCCGGCCGCCCTTCCCCCGACGACGCGTGCCGCGTCGGCGACTCCCGCTTCTTCGGCTAAGAGGACCCGCACCGATGTGCATCGGCCTTCCCATGCGGATACGCTCTACGGATGGACTGACCGCTCTGTGCGAAGGTCGCGGCGAGGAGCGCCGCGTCAGCCTCCTGCTGACCGGCGAGCAGCCGGTGGACGCTTGGGTCATGGTCCATGTCGACACCGCGATCCGCACGCTCGACCCGGCCGAGGTTCCGCTGCTGAACGACGCGCTCGACGCACTCGAGGCGGTCAGCCGGGGCGATCCTTTCGAGCATCTGTTCGCCGACCTGATCGGACGCGAGCCGCAGCTTCCCGACCATTTGAAACCGCATGCGAAGGAACCGGCCTGATGGCAAATCCTGTGATCGAGCGCCTGATCGGGATCGAAGGCTGCCCCGTCGTCACGGCGGAGAACGTGGACGAGTTCCTGGCGCTCGACGGCATGGTTGTCCTGTTCTTCACCGGCGATCCGCGACAGCGGCCGGAGAGCAACGACGTCGCCGTCGTCCTCCGCGAGATGTCTTCCGTCTTTCCGGGCCAGATCCGTGTCGGCATCGTCGATCAGGCGGCGGAAGAGTCGCTGAAGCCCCGTTTCGGCGTGCTGGTCGTCCCGACGCTTGTCTACCTGCGTCAGGGCAAGTTCGTCGGCCTGATTCCCCGCATTCAGGACTGGCAGGTCTACATCGAAAAGACGCGCGGCTTCCTGGCCGCCGCCTGAACCTTATTCTTCACAGCCATTCGACGGGACCGACCATCATGCGCCACCCCATGAAATGGGAAGACGAAGAACAGCCGACCGGCGTTTTCCTGGGCGGCCCTTCAGCGGAAACGGTCGACCTTTTCCAGATGCCGCCTGCCGTCCGCCGGGTCGATCGCCTGACCCTGCCGGGAGCCGCCGCCGGTCTTCAGGAAGTGGCATCCCTTCTGGAGCAGGTGCGCGAAGCCCTCGCCGGCTTTTCCGCCGGAGCCGAACCCGCGCTGTTCCCGGTCGGTCACCTGGGCGAGGCAGCCCTGGCCCTGCTGGACGACGCGCTCGGCGAGGGCGAGGTCGGCATGATCGTAGCGGGCGCCGCCGAATACCAGATCCAGGAATCCGTGTTGCCCGGCGTCTGGCGCGTCAAGACGTTCGAGCAGGCCGGCAAGCCGATCGGCGACCATGTCGAAGTCGCCGAAGTGCCCAGCGTCGTCCGCGCCGCCGCGACGGCCGCGACGCGGCCGGAACTGGTCATCGGCGACCCTCCCGCCGGCTGTATGAACGTCATGCCGGTCCTGGCCGAACTGCGCGCCCGCACGGCGGCATACCATCCGGGCCAGCCCAACCATGTCATCAGCTTCACCCTGTTCCCGATGAACGAGGTGGACATGGGCTTTCTGAAGCGAACGCTGAACCTCGGTCCCGTCCAGGCCGTCTCGCGCGGCTACGGCACCTGCCGCGTCACCCTGACCGGGCAGCGCCACGTCTGGAGCGTCCAGTACCTCAACGCGATGGACACCATCATCCTGGACACCCTGGAGGTCGGCGATGTCCCGGTATCGCTCCGCGCCGCCGACGAGGATTTTCAGGACAGCGCGGAGCGTCTGGGAGAGATCCTGGAGGCCTATTTCCAATGACCGGGCAGCACGCCGGCACCGTTATGGAATGCGGCGTCTGCTGGACCCGCTACGATCCGGCCGAAGGCGACGCAGTCGCCCAGATCCCCGCCGGCACGCCGTTTTCGGCGCTGCACGACGACTGGCGCTGCCCGACCTGCAATGGCGAGAAGCACCGTTTCCTGGCATTCGGCGACCACCCGGCTACCGATGCCGAAGCCAGCCCCGCCGATTCGCTGGCCGCCGCGTACCGGCACATCGCGACGACCCGGATGGGAGACCTGCCGTTCTACAACCACCGCCTCGCCGTGGAAGCCGTCGGCTTCCAGCGGTTCGGCGACGGCTGGCTCGGCATCGTCGCCACTCCATGGTTCATGAACGCCGTGCTGGCTCCTTTGAAAGCCGGCGCCTGGAACGGCATCCGCGACGGCATCAAGGTCACCCGCGCCCTGCCCTCCGGCAGCTACGAGTTCGTCGCCGGCAATATCGAGGGTATCGGCACGATCCTCAACTGCTCGCTGTTCTCCCCGATGTTCGAGTTCCAGGAACAGGCAGCCGTGATCGAAGCCGCCGAGGCCGCGATGGGAGCCCTGCTCGCCCCTGAAGAGTTCTCCGAACCGGAAGCACCTCCGCCATCTCCCCTGCCCCTGCCGGCGCCGCCGGCGGAAGTCAGTCGCCGCCATCTGCTGCGCGGCAGCTTTGGAAGCTGAGCCATGACCGCTCTCTCCGGCATCGAAGGCGAACTCGCCGTCGGTATCCTGGTGGTCGACGCGACCGTCGCCGACGTCCGGCTGCGCTCCACCCGCACAACCGGCGTCGGTGCGATGCTGATGGGCCGCCCGATGGGAGAGGCGCTTTCGCTGGTGCCGATGCTGTTCAGCCTGTGCGGCATCGCCCAGGGCGCCGCCGCCGCGAATGCCTGTGAAGCGGCTATCGGCATCACACCCTCGGCCGCCCAGCGGGCGGCGCGCGAGATCCTGATCCTGGGAGAAATAGCAGACAGCCATGGCTGGCAGATCGCCATGGAATGGCCTCGCTTCGGCGGCGGCTGCCCCGGCCACGGCCTGCTCCTGCCGCTCCGCAAGGCGACATCCGCGCTCGTTCCCGCCCTTTATCCCGCCCGCGACTGGATACGGCCCGGCGGCGGGATGCTGCTGCCCGATGCCGAGAAGCTGAGCGACACCCGCCTGCGCCTCTCCGTAGCGATCGACAGGCTGATCGGAGACGGCTTTTCCAGGCTCCAAAACGCGGACGACCTCCAGGACTGGGCGCAGAGTCATGACAACCCCGCATCTCGGCTGATCGCCCGCATCGTCGCCGACGACATGGGCAGCTTCGGCCGGAGCGGCGTCGCGGCGCTGCCCGATCTGCTGCCGGGCTGGTTCGCGGAGCACCTGACCTCGGCTCCGGACTTCTCCCAATTGCCGCACTTCGAAGGCAAGCCGGCTGAAACCGGTGCTGCGCACCGCATTGCGTCGACGCCCCTGATCGCCGACTTGAAACGGCGCCACGGCAACGGCCTCCTGACGCGCTTCGCCGCCAAGCTGGTGGAATTGGCCAGCCTGCCGGCCCGCCTCGCCGCCCTGTCCGGCTACCTGTCGCCCGAGCACCCCGGCGAAACGCCGCCGGAACCGACAGGATCGGGCGCCGGATTGGCGGACACGGCACGGGGACGGCTGGCCCACTGGATCGCTCTCGACCGGGGCATCGTCAGGGATTTCCGGACCGTCGCACCGAATGAATGGAACTTTCATCCCAAAGGCGCGCTCGTGCGCGGCCTCGTCGGCCTGCCCGCCTGCGACGATCTGCGGCGCCGGACGGATCTGCTGATCGCGGCGCTGGACCCCTGCGTACCATGCCGCGTCATGATCGAGGAGCATGCCGGTGCATGAAATGTCGCTGTGCCAGGGCATCCTCGACATCATCGAGGAGCGAGCCGCCGTCGACCGCTTCAGCCGCGTGACGAAGGTGCGGCTGAGCATCGGCGCCCTCTCCCACGTCGATCCCAAGGCGATCGGCTTCGGCTTCGACGTGGTGACCCGCGACACCGTCGCCGACGGTGCGGTGCTCGAAATAGACCAGCCGCCCGGACAGGCCTTCTGCATGGCCTGCTCTTCCACGGTGACGATCCCGACGCGGGGACAGCCCTGCCCAAGCTGCGGCAGCCATCAACTGATGGTCGTCGGCGGCGACGAACTGCGTGTCGATGAACTGGAGGTTTCGTGATGTGTACGGTCTGCGGCTGCGGCCCCGGCGAGACCCGGATCGAGGGACATGCACACGAGCACGAGCACGAGCACGAGCATGACCATGAGCACGAACATATCGGCCCGGACGGAACGGTGACGCGGCACACGCATCATCGCCACCACGGCCATTCCCATAACCATGACATTCAGCCAAGCCGTCTCATCAAGGTCGAGCAGGATATCCTGGCGAAGAACGACCGCTTCGCCGCCGTCAACCGCCAGCTCTTCGCGGCATCCAACACGCTGACGCTCAACCTCATGTCCAGTCCCGGTTCCGGCAAGACCACACTGCTGGTCCGCACCCTGACCGACCTCCGGGAAACCAGACCGATGGCCGTCATCGAGGGCGACCAGCAGACGAGTTTCGACGCCGAGCGCATCCGGGCGACCGGCGTTCCCGCCATCCAGGTCAACACCGGCAAGGGCTGCCATCTGGACGCGCAAATGGTGATCCAGGCGCTCGGCGTGCAACCGACCCCGCGCGACGGGGTGCTGTTCATCGAGAACGTCGGCAATCTGGTCTGTCCCGCCGGTTTCGATCTCGGCGAGTCGAAGCGGGTCGTCGTGATCTCGGTGACGGAAGGGGAGGATAAGCCCCTCAAATACCCCGATATGTTCGCCACCGCCGACCTGATGATCATCAATAAAATCGATCTGCTGCCGCATCTCAGCTTCGACCTGCCCCGCCTGATCGAAGGCGCCCGACAGGTCAAGCCCGGCCTCGAGGTGATCGAGCTTTCCTCGACCACCGGCGCCGGACTCGACCGCTGGTACGAATGGCTCGGCGCTCACCAGCCGTCGTCTCCTTCCGTCACCGCGTAAGGAAGCCTGACATGTGCCTCGCCCTGCCCGCTCGGATTACTGAAATCCATGATGACGACTCCGCCACGGTGACGCTGGGCGGAGTCCGCAAACACGTTTCCCTCGCCCTGGTCGAGAACACCGAAGTGGGCGACTACGTCATCGTCCATGTCGGCTACGCCCTGTCGAAGCTTGACCCAGCCGAAGCGGAACGGACGCTGGCGCTGCTGACGTCGCTGGATGCCGGTGCGGCAGCATGAAATACGTCGATGAGTACCGCGACGGCACGCTGGCATCCCGGATCGCCGCCGCCATCGCGGCGGAAGCCGATCCCTCCCGCCGGTACTCCATCATGGAGTTCTGCGGCGGCCACACCCACGCGATCTGCCGCTACGGCATCGAAGACCTGCTGCCAGCCAACGTCGATATGATCCACGGCCCCGGCTGCCCGGTCTGCGTGCTGCCGATCGGTCGGCTCGACATGGCGATCGACCTCGCCCGCCGCCCCGAGGTCATCCTGTGCGCCTATGGCGACATGATGCGGGTGCCGGGCAGCGACCGCACCAGCCTGACCAAGGCCCGCGCCCAGGGCGCCGACATCCGTATGGTCTACGGCAGCGCCGACGCGTTGCGTCTGGCTCAGGAGAATCCCGACCGCGAAGTCGTCTTCTTCGCGATCGGCTTCGAGACGACGACGCCGACCTCGGCCGTCGCGATCAAGCAGGCGGCGGCACTCGGCCTCCGCAACTTCAGCGTCTTCGCTAACCACGTCCTGACGCCGTCGGCCATTCAGACGATCCTGGACAGTCCGGAAGTAGCATCCTCCGGCGCCGTCCGCGTCGATGCCTTCATCGGCCCCGGCCATGTCAGCACGATCATCGGCTCCGCCCCCTACGAGCGCTTCGCCCGCGACTACCGCCGCCCCATCGCCGTCTCCGGCTTCGAGCCCCTCGACATCATGCAGTCGATCCTGATGCTGGTCCGCCAGCTCAACGAGGGCCGCTGCGAGGTCGAGAACCAGTTCAGCCGCGCGGTGACGCGCGACGGCAACGCCAAGGCGCAGGCCCTGGTCGATGAAGTCTTCGAGCTCCGCGACAGCTTCGAGTGGCGCGGCCTCGGCACCATCCCCGACAGCGCACTCCAGATCCGCGAAGCCTTCGCCGATTGGGACGCCGAGCGCCGCTGGCAACTCCGCTACACCACCGTCGCGGACAACAAGGCCTGTTCCTGCGGCGAGATCCTGCGCGGCGCCAAGAAGCCGCTCGACTGCAAGATCTTCGGCGCCGTCTGCACTCCGGAAAACCCCATGGGCTCTTGCATGGTCTCCCCCGAAGGCTCCTGCGCCGCCTATTACCTCTACGGCCGCTGGCGCGATGCTTGAGGATGTCTCCGAAATGAGAACGTACTTCGCTCTTGTCCGGAAAGAGCCCGGAAGTGATTACGGCGTCGATTTCACTGATTTTCCGGGCTGCATTACCGCTGGAACTACATTCGAAGAGGCCTGCCTGATGGCTAGTGAGGCTCTCCAATTCCACATCGAAGGAATGGTGGAGGACGGGGCTCTTATTCCTGCCCAAACCTCACTGGATGTCATCATGTCCGATCCTCGCAATACTGATGCAATCGCTATCCAAGTATCTGTGTCAATTCATTTCCAGCAAGTGACGAGATGACCAACCGCCAACCCTATACCCGCAAGCTCGACCTGAAGAACGGGCGGATCGACATGAGTCATGGCAGTGGCGGGAAGGCCATGGCTCAGCTTGTCGATGAGGTGTTCGTCAAGGCCTTCGCCAACCCGCTGCTGGAGCAGCGGAACGATCAGGCGATGTTCGAGGTTGCGACGGGGCGGATGGTCGTGACGACGGACAGCTATGTCGTCTCCCCGCTGTTCTTCCCCGGCGGCGATATCGGTTCGCTGGCGGTCCATGGGACGGTCAACGATATCGCCATGGCCGGCGCCAAGCCGCTCTATCTGACGGCAGGCTTCATCATCGAGGAAGGCTTCGCCCTGAAGGACCTCGACCGCATCGTCATGTCGATGGCGGAAGCGGCGCGGGCCGCCGGAGTCGCCATCGTCACCGGCGATACCAAGGTGGTGGAGCGCGGCAAGGGCGACGGGGTCTTCATCAATACGACCGGCATCGGCGTGGTTCCGCCTGGGGTGAGCCCGTCCGGGGACCGCGCCCGTCCGGGCGACGCCGTTCTGGTCAGCGGCACGGTCGGCGACCACGGCGTCGCTGTTATGTCCACCCGCGAGGGACTGAGCTTCGAAACTAGCATCCTGTCGGACAGCGCGGCGCTTCACGGACTCGTCGCCGCCATGGTTGCGGCGGTGCCCGGCATCCACGTCATGCGCGACCCGACCCGAGGCGGCTTGGCGACCACGCTGAACGAAATCGCCCGTCAGTCCGGCGTCGGCATGGTCCTGAGCGAGGCCTCCATTCCCGTTCGGGAGGAAGTCGCCGCCGCCTGCGAGCTGCTGGGACTCGATCCCCTCTACGTCGCGAACGAGGGCAAGCTGGTGGCGATCTGCGCGCCCGAAGATGCCGAAACGTTGCTGAATGTCATGAAAAGTCATCCGCTCGGCGTTGATGCTGCTGTTATCGGGACCGTGCGGGAGGACAGCCACCGCTTCGTCCAGTTGGAGACCACGTTCGGCGGCAAGCGGATCGCCGATTGGCTGGCCGGTGAGCAGCTACCGCGAATCTGCTGACACTCTCGCCAACCCACCGACCGATCAGTGATCGTGATCGCATTTCTCCGGAAGCGGAGCCGGTGCCGGCAGAGTGCCGGCGAAGAAGCCCTTGATGGCGGCGACCGGATCGGTTTCGGAAGTCAGCACCGCCTGGATGCCGCGCGACGCGCATTTCTTGATGAACTTCTCCCGCGCGTTGCCGGTGATGACCACCTTGACCTCGTCCAGCGGATGCGGGCCGTCGCTTTCGAAGACGTGGAAGATCTGGTCTTCGGCGAGGAGAAGGTCCTTCACCTTGACCGGCTCGTCCCCGGCTTCCGCCTCAAAGACGAGGAAGCTGCGGCAGCGGCCGGCATGGGGAGTGACGGTTTCAAGGTCCAGGCTGGTCAGGGCAAAACGCACGGCAAATCTCCAGGCACGCGAGTGATGCCCGAAAATGCCACGGCCCGCGCCCTGGCATCATTGAGATGCCGCAAGCGCGGGCCGTCCTGGCGTTATGCCGCAGGGTTGCCCTGTGCCGGAACTCAGCCCCGGACGATGCTTAGGATTTCCGCCGCCGCCTTGGGAATGTTGGTCCCCGGACCGTAGATCGCGGCGACGCCGGACTCCCGCAGGAAGTCGTAGTCCTGGGGCGGAATGACGCCGCCGCAGACGACGATGATGTCGTCCGATCCGGCCTTCTTCAACTCCTCGATCAGCGACGGGACCAGCGTCTTGTGACCCGCGGCCTGGCTGGACACGCCGATGACATGGACGTCGTTCTCGATCGCCTGCCGCGCCGCTTCCTCCGGAGTCTGGAACAGCGGTCCGACATCGACGTCGAAGCCGATATCGGCGAAGGCGGTGGCGATCACCTTGGCGCCCCGGTCGTGACCGTCCTGGCCCATCTTGACCACCAGCATGCGCGGCCGGCGGCCTTCGGCCTCGGCGAAGTCGGCGACGTCCTTCTGGATGGCGGCGAATCCCGCGTCGCCCTCGTAGGCAGCGCCATAGACGCCGCTGACCGAGCGGATGACCGCGCGGTGACGGGTGAACACCGCCTCCAGCGCGTCGGAAATCTCGCCGACTGTCGCCCGCGCCCGCGTCGCCTTGACGGCGAGATCGAGCAGGTTGCCGGAACCATCCCGCGCCGCCGCCGTCAGGGCGTCCAGGGACGCCCGCCATGCCGCCTCGTCGCGGCTGGCGCGGATCTGCTGAAGGCGCGCCACCTGCTGTTCGCGGACGGCGGTGTTGTCGATGCTCAGGACATCGACCTTCTCGGGGTTGGCGACCCGGTACTTGTTGATGCCGACCACGACTTCCTCGGCCCGGTCGATCCGGGCCTGACGCTGCGCTGCGGCTTCCTCGATCTTGAGCTTCGGCATGCCGCTCTCGACCGCCTTGGTCATGCCGCCGAGGCCCTCGACCTCATCGATCAGGGCTTGCGCGTGGGTCGCCAGCGAGTTGGTCAGCGCCTCGATGTAGTAGGAGCCGCCGAGCGGATCGACCACGTGCGGGATGCCGGTCTCTTCCGCGATGATCAGCTGCGTGTTGCGTGCGATGCGGGCGGAGAACTGCGTCGGCAGGCCCAGCGCCTCGTCATAGGCGTTGGTGTGCAGCGACTGGGTGCCGCCGAGCACGGCGGCCATCGCTTCGACCGTGGTCCGGATGATGTTGTTGTACGGGTCCTGCTCGGTCAGCGAAACGCCGGAGGTCTGGCAGTGGGTGCGCAGCGCCAGCGAGCGGGCGTCCTTCGGCTCGAAATTCTGCTGCATCAGCCGCGCCCACAGCAGGCGGGCGGCGCGCAGCTTGGCGATCTCCATGAAGAAGTTCATGCCGATCGCGAAGAAGAACGACAGGCGCGGCGCGAACTGATCGACCTTCAGGCCCTTCGACTTGGCGGCGCGGACATATTCCAGCCCGTCGGCCAGCGTGAACGCCAGTTCCTGCACGGCGGTGGCGCCGGCTTCCTGCATGTGGTAGCCGCTGATCGAGATCGAGTTGAAGCGCGGCATGTTCAGCGCCGTGTACTCGATGATGTCGGCAACGATCCGCATGCTGGGTTCGGGCGGGTAGATATAAGTGTTGCGGACCATGAACTCCTTCAGAATGTCGTTCTGGATAGTCCCGGCCAGCTTGTCCTGGGAAACGCCCTGCTCTTCCGCCGCGACGATATATCCGGCTAGCACCGGTAGGACAGCGCCGTTCATGGTCATCGACACGGTCATCTTGTCCAGCGGGATATCCGCGAACAGGATCTTCATGTCCTCGACGCTGTCGATCGCAACTCCCGCCTTGCCGACATCGCCGACGACCCGCGGATGGTCGCTGTCATAGCCGCGATGAGTCGCGAGGTCGAAGGCGACCGACAGGCCCATTTGACCGGCCGCGAGGTTCGCCTTGTAGAACTTGTTGCTCTCCTCAGCCGTGGAGAAACCGGCATATTGCCGGATCGTCCAGGGCCGGTGGGAGTACATGGTCGCCCGTGGCCCACGGGTATAGGGCGCGAAGCCGGGGAGCGTCTCCAGCTCCAGCCCCGCCAGATCGTCGGCGGTATAGAGCGGCTTGACGGGAATGCCTTCCGGCGTGTTCCAGACGAGGGTGTCCGGCGACGCGCCCCCGGTGTCCTTGGTTGCCAGCGTGGTCCAGTCGGCCAGCGTCTTCTTGGGGAAATCAACCATGGGACAATACCTCCGGGGCCAGCTTCGTTCTACCAATAGGAGTCAGGTGTCAGGTAACAGGAGTCAACCGTCGATGCGGCCCTGCGACCGGCGGGCGACGACCATCCAGGATGCCTGCATCAGGGCCGCACCCAGCGCGGTCTTCAGCAGGGTCGCGGCGATGAACGGCGTCAAGCCGACGGCGATGGCCTTTTCGGCGCCGAACAGCACCGCAAGCCATGCGACACCGGGGATGAACAGCAGGACATGGCCGACCGACATGGCGGCCAGCGCCTTGACGGGGCTGCGGTCCCAGCCGCGTTCGGCCAGCCAGCCGATCAGGCCGGCGGCCATGACGAAGCCGACGAGATAGCCGGCGGTCGGGCCGGTCATATAGGCGAAGCCGGCGCCCGCCCCGGCGAAGACCGGCAGACCCGCCAGACCTTCGGCCAGATAGAGCAGGACGGTCGCCATTGCGAGACGGCTGCCATAGGCCATGCCGATCATCATGATGGCGAGGCTTTGCAGGGTCATCGGCACCGGCCAGAACGGGACCTGGGCCTTGGCCGCCAGTGCCAGCAGCAGGCTGCCGGCGATGGCGAAGCCGGCGGACCGGATCAGGCCGTTGCCGGGAGCCAGCGTGTTCAGCAGCGTCGGATGGGTCGCGGAAAGAGACGTCATGGAGAAACCCTTTGCTCTACAACTCTTATTCTACAATTCGGCGATCACGCGAATTCGATGATGATCTGATCCACCGCGAGGCTGCTGCCCGGCTCGGCATGGATCTTCGCGACCTTGCCATCCTGCTCGGCGCGCAGCAGGTTTTCCATCTTCATGGCCTCGACGACGGCCAGTTCCTGGCCGGCCTTGATTTCCTGCCCCACTTCCACGGCGACGCGGGCAAGCAGGCCCGGCATCGGCGAGAGCAGGAACTTGGACATGTCGGGCGGCAGCTTGACCGGCATCAGGTCGGCCAGCTGGGCGGCGCGCGGCGACAGGACCTGCGCCTTCATCTCGGCGCCGGCATGGATCAGGCGATAGCCGGTGCCAAGGCGGTCGAGCTGGATCGACAGCGGACGATAGTTGACCGTGCCGTTCCACAGCGGCTGGCCGATCTCCCACGAACTGCGGACCTCGAAGCGCTTGCCGCCGAACACCACGTCGTAGCCGTCGTCGACCGCCTCGACCGTGCAGGGATGGTTGGTCCGCTCGGTCCGCACGACCCAGTCGCGCGCCACCTTGTGACGGCCCCCGGCCTGCTGGCCGCTGATCGTGCCGGCGCGCTGCTCGACCTGAAGCTGGATGGCGGCAGCCACCGCCATCAGGCGCTCGTTGGTGTCGGTGTCAAGCGACAGGCCGTGGAAGCCGTCGGGGAATTCCTCGGCGATGAAGTTGGTCGTCAGGCGGCCTTCGACGAAGCGCTGGTGGTTCATCAGCGCCGACAGGAAGCTGATGTTGTGCGCGACGCCCCGGATCTGGAACTTGTCCAGCGCTTCCCGCATGTGGTGGATGGCGCTGTTGCGGTCGGCGCCCCGGCTGACCAGCTTGGCGATCATCGGGTCGTAGAACATGCTGATCTCACCGCCGTCGTAGACGCCGGTATCGACACGGGTATGCTCGTCCTCGGCCGGCGGGATGTAGCGGGTCAGGCGGCCGGTGGAGGGCAGGAAGCCGCGGGTCGGGTCCTCGGCGTAGACGCGCGCCTCGATCGACCAGCCGTTCAGCTCGATGTCGCTCTGCTGGAACTTCAGCTTCTCGCCGGCGGCGACGCGGATCATCTGCTCGACCAGATCCAGCCCGACGACCATTTCGGTCACCGGATGCTCGACCTGGAGCCGGGTGTTCATTTCCAGGAAGTAGAAGTTCCGGTTGGCATCGACGATGAACTCGACCGTGCCGGCCGACTTGTATTCCACCGCCTTGGACAGGGCGACGGCCTGCTCGCCCATCGCCTTGCGGGTCTCGGGGTCGATGAAGGGGCTCGGCGCCTCCTCGATCACCTTCTGGTGGCGGCGCTGGATCGAGCATTCGCGCTCGCCCAGGTACAGCACATTGCCGAAGCTGTCGCCCAGCACCTGGATCTCGATGTGACGGGGCTGCTCGATGTACTTCTCGACGAAGACGCGGTCGTCGGCGAAGCTGGAGCGCGCCTCGTTGCTGGCGGAGCGGAAGCCTTCGCGCGCCTGCTCGTCGTTCCAGGCGACGCGCATGCCCTTGCCGCCGCCGCCGGCCGACGCCTTGATCATCACCGGATAGCCGATGCCGCTGGCGATCCGGGCGGCTTCGTCCTCGTCCGCGATGACGCCGAGATAGCCGGGGACGGTGTTGACGCCGGCATCGCGCGCCAGCTTCTTCGACTCGATCTTGTCGCCCATCGCGCCGATGGCGCGGACATCGGGACCGATGAAGGTGATGCCGTTGGCCTTCAGCGCTTCGCAGAACTCGGCCTTTTCCGACAGGAAGCCGTAGCCGGGATGGACCGCCTGGGCGCCGGTGCGCTTGCAGGCTTCGATGATGCGGTCGGCGACCAGATAGCTCTGTGCGGACGGGCCTGGGCCGATCAGCACCTTTTCGTCGGCCATTTCCGCATGCAGCGCGTTGGCGTCGGCTTCGGAATAGACGGCGACAGTCTTGATGCCCATGCGCCGCGCCGTCTTGATGACGCGGCAGGCGATTTCACCACGGTTGGCGATCAGGATCTTTGTAAACATGGTGGCGGCGCCTTCAGAGCGGGAGGTTGTCGTGCTTCTTCCAGGGATTCTCGAGCTGCTTGTTCTTCAGCATGGCGAGAGCCCTGGAGACGCGGCGCCGGGTCCCATGGGGCATGATGACGTCGTCGATATAGCCGCGGCTGCCGGCGACGAACGGGGTCGCGAACTTCTGGCGGTATTCCTCGGTGCGCTGCTCGATCTTCTCCGGATCGCCGATGTCGGCCCGGAAGATGATCTCCACGGCGCCTTTCGGCCCCATCACAGCGATCTCGGCGGTCGGCCACGCATAGTTGACGTCGCCGCGCAGGTGCTTGGACGCCATGACGTCGTAGGCGCCGCCATAGGCCTTGCGGGTGATGACGGTGACCTTAGGAACGGTCGCCTCGGCATAGGCGAACAGCAGCTTGGCGCCGTGCTTGATGATGCCGTTGTATTCCTGCGAGGTGCCCGGCAAAAAGCCCGGAACGTCGACAAAGGTCACTATTGGGATGTTGAAGGCGTCGCAGAACCGGACGAAACGGGCGGCCTTGATGGCGGACTGGATGTCCAGGCAGCCGGCCAGCACCATCGGCTGGTTCGCCACGATGCCGACGGAACCGCCGTTGATGCGGGCGAAACCGGTCAGGATGTTCTTCGCATAGTCGGGCTGGATCTCGAAGAAGTCCGACTCGTCCACGACCTTCAGGATCAGCTCCTTCATGTCGTAGGGCTTGTTCGGGTTGGCCGGGACCAGCGTGTCGAGCGAGAAGTCGTCACGGTTGGCGGGATCGGCGGTCACCCGGACCGGCGGCTTCTCGCGGTTGGACAGCGGCAGGAAGTCGATGAAGCGCCGGGTCTGGAGCAGCGCTTCCACGTCGTTCTCGAACGCCAGATCGGCGACACCGGACTTCGCGGTATGGGTGACGGCGCCGCCCAGTTCCTCGGCGGTGACGATCTCGTGGGTCACTGTCTTGACCACGTCGGGACCGGTCACGAACATGTAGGAGCTGTCCTTCACCATGAAGATGAAGTCGGTCATGGCCGGGGAGTACACGGCGCCGCCGGCGCACGGACCCATGATCAGCGAGATCTGCGGGACGACACCCGAGGCCATCACGTTGCGCTGGAACACCTCGGCGTAGCCGCCAAGCGAAGCGACGCCTTCCTGGATGCGGGCGCCGCCACTGTCGTTCAGGCCGATCACCGGGGCGCCGACCTTCAGCGCCTGATCCATGACCTTGCAGATCTTCTCCGCGTGGGCTTCCGACAGGGAGCCGCCGAACACGGTGAAGTCCTGCGAGAAGACGAAGACCAGACGGCCGTTGACGGTGCCGTGGCCGGTGACGACGCCGTCGCCGGGGACCTTCTGCTCGTGCATGCCGAAATCGGCGCAACGATGCTCGACGAACATGTCCCATTCTTCGAATGAGCCTTCGTCCAGCAGCAGTTCGATCCGCTCACGCGCGGTCAGCTTGCCCTTGGCGTGCTGGCTTTCGACCCGCCGCTCACCGCCGCCGGCGCGCGCTGCGGCGCGCATCTGTTCGAGCCTCGCAAGAACTTCCTGCATGATCCGTCGTTTCCCCCGTACTACCCGCCACCTGAACGCACGCGCACCAGAGCCGTCATCGGCTTCCCAGAACGGCAGCGCACCTTATTTGCATCCTTGGCAGGCATGCAACGTTTGTCAGTTAACAAAAGAGCGAACTTGCAAACTACTTCGCCAGGAAGGACACTCAGCTTGCAAAGTTTGCGAATTTTTAGACATAGACGAGTATGCAAAAGAAGCTGTTTCTTGGTTACAAGCTGCGCCGCCTGCGCGAGCAGCGCGCCCTTACCCAGGCCGCGCTGGCGAAGCAGCTCGAGCTGTCGCCAAGTTACCTCAACCAGATCGAAAACAACCAGCGTCCCTTGACGCTGCCGGTGCTGCTGCGCATCGCCAGCATCTTCGAGATCGATCTTGCCACCTTCGTCGAGGACGAGGAAGCGCGGCTGGTCTCCGACCTGCGTGAAGCGCTGGCCGACCCGCTGTTCACCGGCGGCGCCCCCGGCACCGCCGAACTTCGCAACGCCACCGCCGCCTCGCCCGAACTGGCGCGCCGCACCCTGGTGCTCCACCACGCTTACCAGAAGCTCCAGGAACGGGTGCAGTCGCTGGCGGAAACGCTGTCCAGCCACGAGCGCGGCCAAGCCTTGGCCGGCCCGCAGTTCCCCTATGAAGAGGTTCGCGACTACTTCCACTACTCCAACAACTATGTCGGTCCGCTCGACGAAGCGGCGGAAAAGCTGTCGGAACAGGAAGGCTTCCGCCCGGCCGACATGCAGGTGGACCTGATGCGGCACCTGAAGGACAAGCACGATGTCCGCGTCAAGATTATCGCCGACCATGACGGCGAGTCGGCGATGCGGATCTACGACAAGGCCAGCGGCACGCTGTATCTGTCGGCCCTGCTCAGCGGCCCGAGCCGCGCCTTCCATCTGGCGCATCAGATCGCATTGCTGGGACAAAGCGACGCGATCGAGCAACTGATCGGCCAAGCCAACTTCACGACCGAAGACGCCAAGTCGATCTGCCGCGTCGGGCTGGCGAACTACTTCGCCGGCGCTCTGGTGATGCCCTACCGCGCCTTCGCGACCCAGGCCCGCGCCGTTCGCCACGATATCGAACAGTTGCAAAGCCGCTTCGGCGTCAGCTTCGAACAGGTCTGCCACCGGCTCAGCACCCTGCAACGGCCGGGAGCGCGCGGCGTGCCGTTCTACTTCGTCCGCGTCGATATGGCCGGCAATATCACCAAGCGCCACAGCGCCACCCGCTTCCACTTCGCCCGCTTCGGCGGCGCCTGCCCGCTGTGGAACGTCCACGAGGCCTTCGCCCAGCCAGGAAAGATCCTGGTCCAGCTGGCGCGTATGCCGGACAACGTCGCCTATATCTGCGTCGCGCGCAGCGTCACCAAGCGCGCCGGCGCCTATCTGAAGCCGACCCGCCAGTTCGCCATCGGGCTTGGCTGCGAAGCGGCCTATGCATCGGAGGTGGTCTATTCGGCCGGGTTGGACACCAGCAACGCCGACGCCGCCGTGCCGATCGGCGTCAGTTGCCGCATCTGCGAGCGCGCCGACTGCCAGCAACGCGCCTTCCCCCCGATCGGCAGCCACCTGACGGTCGACGAACACCACCGCAGCTTCGTGCCCTACCTGTTCACCCAGGCTGGGGAGGAAGCGGGAGGAGCAGGTACGCCGAACGGCGTGGTCGAAGGCGTCGGGGGATAGGCTTGTGCGAAGTTGCTGATGGGAGATGCCAAGATCAAGTCTTGGCATGACGGAATGGGGACGTTTGTGACATAGGGGAGCGTGGGCACTTCGATAATCGTAGAAAAGGTTTTGGGTCATACCTCACCCGGATAATCAATTCCGGCGGCCTCGACACCCATATCGAAAGCATACGATCCGGAAATCCAAGGACCAAGCCAATGAACCACGGCCTCAAGAAAGCGGCTCCCCTCCTGATGGGCGCCGCGTTGCTGACGGCCTGTGCCGGATTGAACCCGCCGCAGCAGGCGGCGACCGACCCGGCCTATCAAGCGCGTCTGGACCAGTTCACGGCCCATCGCTGCAACGACCGCACCGCCGGAGCCTTGCAGGGGGCTGGCATCGCCGCCGACAGCGTCACGGAGCTTTACTATACCGAAATCCTGGACACGACGAACGACAGGGTTTCCCGCTACATCGCCTGGATGCGGCTGGCCGGCCAGCCCGGCCAGCTGGTGGTCGAGAACGACGGCATGACCTGCCGCGCCATCCAGATCTACACCCGATTCGGGGCTGAAGTGGACGGCGTCTCGTCCTACTGAGCGAAGAATCCAACCTCGCCCCAGCGGCCCTGCCGATCGGCTCCTGACCGCCGTTCCGCCTCGATCAAGCAGCGGGCAAGCTCCGGATTGTGAGGGTTCAGCGAACGGGCCTCGGCGTGGGCCGCCAAGCCTTCCTCGAAGCGGCCCTGGGCGTCCAGAGCAAGCGCCAGATGATGGTGGAAATGGGCGTGCCGGGGGGCGGATGCGATGGCGGCGCGCTGCGCCGCCTCCGCCCTGCCATGCCGCCCCTGCCCGGCGTACAGCAGCCCCAGTTGGTGGTGGACCGCGGCGCTGCCGGAGGCGTCCGACAGGGCCGTGGTCAGGGTTGCCTCCGCCTCCTCGTCCCTGCCCTGCCGAGCCAGCGCCATGCCGAGATGCAGATGGTAGATCGCCCGGTCGGGAGCCAGCCTCAGCGCCCGCCGGTGCGCGGCCTCCGCCTTGATGAAGGCGCCTTCGTGCTGGTCGATCAGTCCGATATCGTCATGGGCCGCGTCGGCATCCGGGTAGAGGACGAGGCAGCGGCGCAGCCGCGCTCGAGCCTCCTTCATCATTCCTTCCCCCTTCAGCCGGCGTCCGTCGAGCAGGGCATCCGCCGCATCCCCGGCCCTGAACAAACCGCCTTCCAGCGGCAGCGTCGAGGGCAGCGTGCCGTCGCGGACATAGCCGTCGACCAGCGGCTTCCACGCCTCGAAGCGATGGAGCATGGCCGGCACCTCATGCCCGACGCCGCGCAGGCTCCGCACATTGACGCCTTCCAGATGAGCCACGCGCCGGGCGCACTGGACATCGATCAGGTCGGACTCGCCGAAGATGATGTCGGTCTTCCGGCCGGCGGAAGGCAGACCGAGGTATGGCAGCAGATCGTCGAAGCCCGTGTCCGGCCGGCTGCCGATATAGGCCCGGCTCCGGCTGCCGGGCAGCTTCAGCAGGGTTTCCGGTCCGATCGCCAGGACGTGGTCGGCATTGACCAGCGTCCCGAACAGCAGGGCCGCATAGGCACCCATCGAGTTGCCGACGCACATGACGGAACGCGGCGCTACCTCCTGCATGACGATGCGGATGCCGTCGGCGGTGGCCTCGATCCCGTCGCCGAGGCCCGGAATGCCGTCCTGGTACCAGCGGTTGCCGGGAATGTTCACGAACAGCTTGTTGACGGCGATATCCCGGAACGTCCCGTAGAACGAGAAGCGTCCCGGCTTCTCGTTGATATGGGAGAACACGATGACCAGACGGTCGGAACCCGGACACCGCTCGAGCTTGTACCACTCGACGCCATCCGCAGCGGGCCGATCCATGACTGGCGAAATTCCGGCTTCCGACATGCCCAAATCCTGAGACCGCAAAGTCCCCAGTCTGGCAATGCCGGGTTAACACTCCGCATACGTTACGGTGACAAAGCTGTAACCGGAGAGGCTCATCCAAAGAAAAACGAAGGCCGCCGGGATCGCTCCCGGCGGCCTCGTCATGACGAAGCGGCGATGCTTACTGCTTCGCGTCGGAGAAGATGTCCCGATCCTTCGTTTCCGGCAGGAAGAGAGCACCGATCACCAGCGTCATCACGGCGATGACGATCGGATACCAGAGCCCGTAATAGATGTCGCCGGTCTGCGCGATCATGGCGAAGGCGGTCGCCGGCATCAGGCCGCCGAACCAGCCGTTGCCGATGTGATAGGGCAGCGACATGCCGGTATAGCGGATGCGGGTCGGGAACAGTTCGACCAGTGCCGCCGCGATCGGCCCGTAGACCATGGTGACCAGGATCACCAGGAAGGTCAGGACCAGGACCAGCGTAAAGGGCTGGGCGCGGAAGATGTCGAAGAAGCCGGACAGCTTGACGATCTCCGGATTGCCGGCCGTCGGGTAACCGGCGGCGGCCAGCGCGTCGCCGACCGACTTGTTGAAGGCGGCTGGCGTCGACTTGGCCGCGTCGCCGCTCAGCTTGGCCGCATCGTAGGCGGTGAACTCCGCACTGCCGGCGCCGCCGACGCGGATCACCGCCGCACTGCCGGGAGGCCCGTTCTCGATCGAGTAGTTGACCGAGTTGCGCGCCAGGAACGCCTTGGCGATGTCGCAAGAGTTGGTGAACTTGGACGTGCCGGTCGGATTGAACTGGAACGAGCAGTCGTCAGGGTCGGCGACGACGGTGACCGGCGTCGATTGCTGGGCCTGATGCAGCATCGGGTTGGCGGTCGCCGTGATCAGCTTGAAGACGGGGAAGTACGACACCGCCGCGATCAGGCAGCCGGCCAGGATGATCGGCTTCCGCCCGATCTTGTCCGACAGCGTGCCAAAGACGATGAAACCGCCGGTTCCCAGGATCAGCGACCATGCGATCAGCACGTTGGCGGTGAACAGGTCCACCCGCAGGATGTTCTGAAGGAAGAACAGCGCGTAAAACTGCCCGGTGTACCAGACGACCGCCTGCCCCGCGACGAGGCCGAACAGGGCCAGCAGGGCGATCTTCGCATTCTTCCATTGGCCGAAGGCTTCCGAGATCGGCGCCTTGGAGTGGGTGCCCTCCTCCTTCATCTTCTTGAAGGCGGGGGATTCGTTCATCTGGAGCCGTATCCAGACCGAAATCGCCAGCAGCACGATCGACAGGATGAAGGGAACGCGCCAGCCCCAGGCTGCGAAGTCGGTTTCCCCCAGGATCGTCCGCACGCTGAGGATCACGACCAGCGACAGCAGCAGCCCGAGCGTGGCCGTCGTCTGGATCCAGCTCGTGTAGAAGCCGCGCCGGTGGTTCGGCGCGTGTTCCGCCACATAGACGACCGCTCCACCGTATTCGCCGCCCAGCGCCAGCCCCTGAAGCATGCGCAGGACGATCAGCAGGACTGGTGCTACCCAGCCGATGGACTCGTAGCTGGGCAGCAGCCCGACCAGGAAGGTCGAGACACCCATGATCATGATGGTGATCAGGAAGGTGTATTTGCGTCCCACCATGTCGCCGAGACGGCCGAACACCAGGGCTCCGAACGGCCGTACCAGGAAGCCCGCCGCGAAGGCCAGAAGGGCGAAGACGTTGCGCGTCGCCTCCGGAAACGAAGAGAAGAACTGCGCGCCGATGACCGCAGCCAAGGCCCCATAAAGATAAAAGTCATACCACTCGAAGATGGTGCCCGCCGACGATGCCAGGATCACCCGCTTTTCCTCGCGGGTCATCGGCCGTTTGCGCGCTTCGATTTCAGAAAGGGTCACTCCCGTCATGAACTAAACTCCCATGGCGTTCTTGTTCTTCTTCGGACGGCATTCACAGGCGCACGTCGTCTCCCCATACAGCGTTAGGGCGCCTTAGCATCAAGCGTAACATAAATTTTATAAGGCGAAGTTAAATAGCTTTGCTAATTTTTGACTATGAATTTTTGCAGTGCGGCGTGGTTGCTTGATCTGTGCTTGATATTAACCATAGTTTTCCGATGGATACTGACGGTGATAGCATCGACTGGAGTTTGCGCTACGGCGTTTCGTTTATATTTCGGCGATGTCTTGCGCCCTTTTCACCCAACGGGGCATCCAAAATATCATCTAAACATAACTTGCGGCACCGGCACCTCCATGCCAGACAAGAAACGGCGAGCTACGTTGCAGGAGCGGGGACTTCAGGAATGACCGATGGATCGCAGCATCGCTACAGGACGGTTTGGATTTCCGATATTCACCTCGGGACACGCGGCTGTCAGGCGGAACCGCTTCTAGACTTCCTGCGATCGGTCGAATGCGACACGATGTATCTGGTCGGCGACGTAATCGACTTCTGGCGGATGCGCCGCGCGCGCTACTGGCCGCAGAGCCACAACGATGTGATCCAGAAGCTTCTGCGGAAAGCTCGCAAGGGAACCCGCGTCATCCTGACTCCCGGCAACCATGACGACATGCTTCGCGGCTATGTCGACCATGAGTTCGGACATATCCTGGTGGTCGGCGATGCGATCCACGTATTGGCCGACGGCCGCCGGCTGCTCGTCATCCATGGCGATCAGTTCGACAGCGTGGTGGCTCGCGCACCGTGGCTCGGGCATTTGGGCACCCATGCCAACGCCGCTTCCCAGCTGGTGAACCAGTGGTTCAACTGGGGGCGGCTGAAGCTGGGATACCCTTACTGGTCGCTGTCGGGCTACCTGAAGCACAAGGTCAAGCATCGCGGCCAGTTCATCGCGAATTATGAGAAGGCCCTGGTGGAGGAAGCGCGGAGACGCGGCGTCGACGGCGTCGTCTGCGGGCATATCCACTATCCCGAGCAGAAGATCCTGGACGGCATCCTCTACTACAACGACGGCGACTGGGTGGATAACCGCACCGCCCTCGTAGAGCATCACTCCGGTGAGCTGGAGCTGCTGCGCTGGCCCGAGACGCCCGCCGTCAGGCCGATGGCCGAGGTGATTTCCCTGGTTTCCTGACGGTCCTGCCGCCGTCGAACAGATCGAGTTCCGGCACCGGATGGCTGACGAAGCGGATGCTTATCCGCGTACCGGCTTCGCCGGACTGGGTCTCGATCTCCCCGCGCAACTGCCTCGTCAACTGTCGCACCAGGCGCATTCCAAGGCTTGTCCGGTGCCCCTCCAGGTCGGGAGGCAGGCCGATCCCGTCGTCCTCGACCCGCAGCTCGACATCGCCGGGGGAGCGGCCCTCCAGCGTGACTCGCACTTCGCCGCCGCCGGTCCGCAGACCGCCATCGACCGGATAGGCATATTCCACGGCGTTGGAAATCAGCTCGTTGGCGATCAGGGCCAGCGGCGTCGCCTCGTCGATCGGCAGGTCCAGAGCGCGGTTGCGCCGGCAGTTCACGTCGATGCCGGGTTTTGACTGGTTCAGGCACATCTCCCGCAGCAAGGCCGCGAAGTCCATCCGGTCCGGCTCGTCGGTCAGGTAGAGCTGTTCATGGACCTGGGCGACGGTCTGGATCCTTCCGCGCGCCTCGATGAACTGCTGAAGCGTATCAGGATCGGTGATCGATCGGTTCTGGAGGCTCAGCAGGCTGGAGATGAGTTGCAGGTTGTTGCGGACCCTGTGCTGGATCTCCAGCAGCAGGATGTCCTTCTGCTGCAACAGGCGGGCGCGTTCCGCCGCCGTGCGGCCAAGTTCCGCCTCGACGCATTTCTGACCGTCGATATCGGTGGCGCTGCCGAACCAGCGCAGGATCGTGCCGTCGGGACCGGTCACCGGGATGGCCTGCCCGAGATGCCAGCGATAGGTGCCGTCCGCCCGCCGCAGCCGGTATTCCGCCTGCCATGGCTGTCCCTGCGCCGCGGCTTCCTTCCAGGACGACACAAGCCGCTCCAGGTCTTCCCCATGAACGAAGGAACGCCAATGCGCCTGCTGGGCGGTGCCGGGGGACGCGCCGGAATACTCGAACCAGCGCCGGCTGTAATACTCGATCGAGCCGGAGGCGCTGGTGATCCAGACGATCTGCGGCAGGGCTTCGGCCATGTCGCGCAGGCGCTCGTCGCTGACGTCCCAGAACCCGGCGGCATCGCTCAAACCGTCCGCGTGAGGCCCGCCTGCCGGCGCCCGGGAAAGCCGCGCCGTGGCGTTCCGCATCACGCGCCGCGCGGCACCGGCTGCCAGCAGTCCCGAGACGAGGGCCGCGACAAGTCCGGCGATGGCGACGGGCTGCAACATGACGACCGCACCAGCCGTGGGCGAGCCGGGAATGGCGCCGGCCGGCATGATGGCTCCCGCCGAAGCCGGGGCAGCGACCTGCCCGACATTCTGCACCATGGCGGGCGGCCCATCGGGAGCACGGTCGAGCATGGGCGACGCGGCGGCCATCAGCAGCCCTGGAGCCGCCGCCGCCGCCGCAATCAGCCATATGCCGCTGCGTTCACCCATATTTTTTCTCACCAGAGGCTCCAGTCATGCAAACAGCGTCAACTCACGGTAGTTCATCGCTTCTTCGATTTGACCCGAATGCTCCGCCTGTCACTTCCCGCCAAACTTCTCAGTGTCCTGACCACCAAAGGACCGACAAGGCGATGAAGACGTATCGTCCGACCTTGCCGATGGCGACAAGCACGGTAAACCGCACCAGATCGACCCTCAAGGCACCCGCCACTACCGTCAAAGGATCGCCGATCACGGGCACCCAGGCCAGAAGAAGCGACCATAGACCGTACTTGCCGAACCAGGCGACCGCCCGGTCGTAGACCTTCGGCTTCAAGGGAAACCAGCGGCGATCCCTCAGATGGATCAGGAACCGGCCCAGCATCCAGTTGACGATCGATCCCAGTACATTGCCCAGGGAAGCGAATGCTACCAGAAGCACCGGGCTCTGATGCCCGGCATTCAGCAATCCTGCCAGCAGCAGCTCCGACTGCGCGGGCAGGATCGTCGCCGCCACGAGGGCCGCCGCGAACAGCCCGCCATAGGCCGCGAGATCGCTGGTCATGACATCCGCTTCATGGACCGACGGGCAGCATCAGGGTCCACCTGACGCCGGGACAGGTATTCTCCACCTCGATGCGGGCTTCGATCTGACCGGCCAGCGACTCGATCAGGCGCATGCCGAGGCTGGCGCTGCGCCGGCGGTTGCGCGCATCGAGGAATTCAGGAGCAATACCCGGCCCATGGTCGCGCACCGACAGGGACAAGACCGGTGTGTTCCCCCCGGCCTTCGAATCTCCGGCCTTCGAATCCCGGCTCTCGCCGAAGAAGATCTCGAGGGGCTGCTTGGGAGTTCCCGGACCGGCATGCTTGAGCGCGTTGGTCAGCAGCTCGACCGCCAAAAGACCTAGCGGGATCGCGACGTCGGTCGAAATCTCGGTCGTCGCGGCCTCGATAGCAATACTGCTCTCGCCGCCGTACTGGGTGCAGAGCGTGCGCAGGTAGGAGCCGAACTCCACCTTGCTGACGTCGTCGTTCTTATAGAGCTGCTCATGGACCTGGGCGATGGCGCCGACGCGCGACACGGCATCCTCGAAGGCCTGCCGGCTCTTCGGGTCCTCGACCTGGCGGCCCTGGAGGTTGAGCAGGCTGGCGACCAGCTGGAGGGAGTTCTTGACCCGGTGGTTGACTTCTTTCAGCAGCATGTCCTTCTGGGCCAGCAGGGTTTCCTTCTCGCCCAGCACGCTGCGGACCCGCTCCTCGCTGTTCCGCAGCGCTACCACCGCCTGCTTCTCCCGGTCCACGTCATAGAGGACGACGACGCTGCCGGTGATGGTGCCGGCCGCATCGATGACGGGCGCACCGCAGACCCTGATCCAGCCTGTCGTACCGTCGCCCCGCCGGTACAGGAACTCGTCGCCCGGCACGAACTCTCCCTTCAGCGCGCGGGCCAGCGGCCACTGGTCCGCCGCCACGGGGTTGCCGTCCGGATGCCAGCCGACCCATTCGCCATAAGCTTCGACGCTGGCCGACTGCAGCACGGGATGGCGCAGGATCTCTTCGATCCGGCGGTTGCCATAGACGATCCGGCCTTCGGGCGCTTCCGCCACCAGGACGCCGGCCGGAAGGCTTTCCACCAGCGCCTCGAACCGGGCCTGATCGCTGGCCATCCGGGTGATCAGGCTTTCGCGTTCGGCATCCGCATGCTTACGTCCGGTGATATCGCGGACGATGCCGAAGAGCTGTCCGCCCGATGTGAACGGATCGTCGATCCAGCGCCCGCGCGACGCCATCCACCGTTCCGCGCCGCCGGTACCCGAAGTTCCGGGCGGCACGGCACGGTACTCGACCGACACGACGCCCTTGGTGGCGATGGCCCGTTCCAGCGCCGTCCGCACCGCCTCGCGGTCGTCGGGATGGATGACCGACATGGCGGTGTCGTGATCGAAGACGGTATCGGGGCTGAGGCCGTGCAGCACGGCGGCATGGGGCGACGACATGAACTCGCCGAGTTCGTCGCGGGCGCTCCAGGCGCCTAGATCAGCCGCTTCCAGCGCTATGTTCAGCCGCGCCTCGGTCGCCCGCAGGGACTCTCCCGCCCGCTCCGACAGGATCTGCCGCGTCACGTCGCGGGCGACGATCAGCACGCCCTTTTCGTCGGGCTGGCTGCCACCGCCGCTCTCCGGCAGCGCGATGAAGTCCATGTCCCAGAAGGTCGGGCCGCGTCCCAGGTCGGTTTCGGCCTGATGCCCCCGCAGACTCAAGGTCTCGCCGGTCGCATAGACCTTTTCCAGCATGGCATGGGAGGATTTGGGCATGCCGGGGAAGACCTCGGCCACGCTTCGCCCCACCATCCGCCCGGGCTTCGCCGGAATCGCGGCATAGGCCTTATTAGCCAGGGTGAAGCGCATATCCGGACCGCGCACGATGGCGACGCCGGCAGGAACGCGATCGACGATGCGCAGGAGGAGGTTCGTGTCGGGAACCTCCTGGGCGAGCGCGGAGATGAAGTGGCCCAGCGTCTGGCTCGCCGATGCGGTCGATGCTGTGCCGTTACCGATGGTCATTGGGGCGGAAAGCTCCGGAAGTGCAAGGTTTCTCCCGACGCTTTCCACCAGATCGGCCTGCCGCCGGCTCCCTGTATCAAGGCGACCGTTCATACTTGAAACCGCGAAGGGATACGGCCGGACGATGTGCGATAGGAGTGGTCACGCCGGTATTGGTTCGGAGACTGCGACATGGGTTTGCTCGACCGCCAGATCAAGCATACCGTCCACCACATTCAACGTGATCCGGCCGCCATTCTCCGCAAGACCGCCGAACAGGAGGTGTTCGGCCAGCGGCAGCTTCACGGTGCGCTCGATCAGCCGGGCCAGCGGCCGGGCACCCATCGCCGGCTCGAAACCGTGGCGGGCGAGCCATCGCAGGGCATCCTCGGTAATGGTCAGCGCGATGTTGCGGTCCGCCAGATGCGCCGCAAGCTGGTCGATGTGCCCCTGCGCGATGCGGCAAACAGTCTCATGCGTGAGCGGCCGGAAATTGACCACAGCATCCAGCCGGTTGCGGAATTCCGGCGAGAACAGGCGCTTGATCGCGGCGGAAGCGGCGTCGGCGGCATCGCCGTCGGTCCCGTTCATGCCGAACCCGATGGACGGCCGCGCCATCTCGGCGGCACCCACGTTCGTCGTCATGATGACGATGACGTGGCGGAAATCGATGGTCTTGCCGGTCGTGTCGGTCAGGCGCCCGGCGTCCATCACCTGAAGCAGCAGGGCAAACAGGTCGGGATGGGCCTTCTCGATCTCGTCCAGCAGCAGGACCGCGTGCGGGGTCCTGGAAACCGCGGAAGTCAGCAGGCCTTCCTGGTCGAACCCGACATAGCCGGGAGGGGCGCCGATCAGGCGGCTTATCGTGTGCGGTTCCATGTATTCCGACATGTCGAAGCGGAGCAGCGGCAAGCCCAGCGTCGTCGCCAGCCGCCGCGCGATCTCGGTCTTGCCGACGCCGGTCGGCCCTGCGAACAGGTAGGACCCCATCGGCTTTTCCGCATCGCGCAGGCCGGAGCGGGCGATCTTGATCGCCGAGGTGACCGCCTCGACCGCTTCGTCCTGGCCGAACACAGCGGCCTTCAGCTCGCCTTCCAGGCCGCGCAGCACCGCACGCTCGTCGGTCCCGGCGCGCCGGATCGGCATGTTCGCCATCCGGGCGACGACCGTCTCGATATCGGGCGCCTCGATCCGCCTGGGCCAGTCCCGGCGGGCGTCCAGCCTCGCCATGGCGCCGGCCTCGTCCAGCACGTCGATCGCCTTGTCCGGCAGGTGCCGGTCGGTGATGTAGCGGGCGGAAAGCTCGACCGCCGACCGGATCGCGTCGCGGCTGTAGAGCACGCCGTGATGGTCGGCGTAGCGCTCCGCCACGCCCTCCAGGATGGCGACGGCATCCTCGATCGACGGCTCGGTCACGTCGATCTTGCCGAAACGGCGGACCAGCGCCGGGTCGCGCTCGATGTGGAGGCGGTATTCGCGGTAGGTGGTGGCGCCGATGCAGCGGAGCGTTCCGGCGGCCAGCGCCGGCTTCAGCAGGTTGGCCGCGTCCATGGCGCCGCCGGCCCCGCCCGCGCCGACGATGGTGTGCATCTCGTCGATGAACAGGACGGCGCCGGGCGTGCTGCCGATCTCGGCGATGACGTTCTTCAACCGCTCCTCGAAGTCGCCGCGATAGCGGGTGCCCGCCACCAGCGAACCCAGGTCGAGCGTGAAGATGCGGGCATTCGCTAGCGCTTCGGGGGCCAGTCCCTCCACGATCCGCAGCGCCAGCCCTTCGGCGATAGCCGTTTTGCCGACGCCGGGTTCACCGACCAGCACCGGGTTGTTCTTGGTCCGGCGGCACAAGATCTGGATGGTGCGGGCGATCGCGTCGTCGCGGCCGATCACCGGATCGATCTTGCCGGCCTCGGCCTTGGCGTTGAGGTCGATGCACCAGCTCGCCAGCGCGCTGTCGGCGGCCGGCGCTCCCGGCTTGACCGGATCGGAAGCGTCGAGGGCGCGCCTGGGCGACTTTTCGCGGCGGCGGGCGGCGACGTCGCGCTGGACCATATGCTCGACCACACGGTCGCGGGAAACGCCGTGGCGCCGCAGGATCGTCGCCGGCGAGGCGCCGCGATCGACCAGGAGCGCCAGCAGCAGGCAGGCGCCGTCGCAGGGCGTCTCGGGCTTGAAGCGCTCGGCGCGCTCGACCGCCCGTTCCAGTGGGTTGTCGGTCGTATGGCGCTCGGGGATCCGGGGCAGGAGCCGGTCGACTTCGGCGTGGATCGCGCGCGGGTCGGCGCCGCAGGCCAGCAAGGCGGCGACCGCGTCCGGATCGCCGGTCAGCGAGAGCAGAAGATGTTCCTGGCCGGGGCCGCCATGACCATATTGTGCGGCAAGTTGATAGGCGTTCCTGACAGACTGTGCGGCGGCGCTGCTGAGCATATACGGGCCTCTCCTGTCTCTGGCGAGCGCCCTCCCGGACCCCTCATGAGACCCGGCGCCGCGCTCATGAATGGATTCTTTGGGCCTTCATGGTAAATTTATCGTTAACCATAGTTTCGTTTTAAGTGAGCCGCTCTTTACTGGCAGCGTTCCAGAAACAAGCGGTTCATACTGGAGTATGATGACCGATCTTACCCATTGATTATTGCGATGTGCCGAATCCGCTCGCCATTAGGAAGCACAGGTCACCTTTTGCGCTGATGACACTGCCGTGACGGGCGGCATATTGGGATGGTTCACCAATTCCACGGGCAGTCCGCTTCGTGAAATCATTCTATATCGACCACAAACAGGTGGGCGAGCATGCTTCTCCCGAATACGGGCACCGATATCCATGAACTAAACCCGGCCATTTCTGTGGCCAACCTGAACGAGGCGGTTGAGTCCGCCGCACGGGCGCTTATTCAACTCCAGCATTCCGACGGACACTGGATCTTTCCGCTGGAAGCCGACGCAACCATTCCGGCCGAGCATATCCTTCTCCAGCATTTCCTGGACGAGATCGACCCGGAGGTCGAGTCCGGCCTCGCCGCATTCATCCGCAGCCACCAGGGGGAAGACGGCGGCTGGCCGCTGTTCCACGGCGGCACCCTCGACTTGAGTTGCACGGTCAAGGCCTACTTCGCCCTCAAGGCGGCGGGCGACCCGGTGGACGCGCCGCACATGAAGCGGGCGCGGGAAGCGGTGCTGGCCCATGGGGGCGCGGCCCGCTGCAACGTCTTCACCCGCATCCTGCTGGCGCTGTTCGGCCAGATCCCCTGGCGCGGCGTGCCGGTCATGCCGGTGGAGATCCTCAACCTGCCGGCGTGGTCGCCGGTCCACATCTCCCGCATCTCCTACTGGTCGCGGACCGTCGTCGTGCCCTTGCTGGTCGTGATGGCCCACAAGCCGCAGGCCCGCAACCCGCGCGGCATCGGGATATCCGAACTGTTCACCGTCCCAGCCGACAGGGTGGTGGACTGGCACTCGGCTCCCGACGACACGGCGCTGGCCCGGCTGTTCCGGGGGATCGACAGCTTCCTGTCTCTGATCGAGCCGAGGCTGCCGAAATCGGGCCGCCGGGCGGCCATCGACCGCGCCGTCAAGTTCGTGACGGAGCGGCTGAACGGCGAGGACGGCCTCGGCGCCATCTTCCCGGCCATGGCCAACACGATCATGATGTACGACTGCCTGGGCTATCCGGCAGACCACCCCGACGCCGTCACCGCCCGGCGGGCGATGGACAAGCTGCTGCTGCCGATGGACGGCGGCGAGATCATGTGCCAGCCCTGCCTGTCTCCGGTCTGGGATACGGCGCTCGCCTGCCACGCCGTGGCGGAGGTCGGCACGCCGGAAGCCCGCCAATCGGCCCTTGCCGGTTCCGCATGGCTGGTCGAGCGGCAGGTGCTGGACGAGCCGGGCGACTGGAGCTGGCGGCGGCCCAACGTGCGGCCGGGCGGCTGGCCTTTCCAGTACGCCAACCCTCACTATCCCGACACCGATGACACCGCCGTCGTCGTGATGGCGCTGGACCGCTGCGGGGCCGAGGAGTTCGCCGAACCGATCGAGCGGGGCCGCGAGTGGATCGAGGGGCTGCAAAGCTCCAACGGCGGCTGGGGCGCCTTCGACGCCGACAACTGCGCGCATTATCTCAACCACATCCCGTTCGCCGACCATGGCGCCCTGCTCGACCCGCCGACGGTCGACGTCACGGCCCGCTGCATCGGCATGCTGGCGCAACTCGGCTTCAAGGCCGACCACAAGTCCGTGGCATCGGGGCTGGAGTTCCTGCGGCGGGAGCAGGAGCCGAACGGCTCCTGGTTCGGCCGCTGGGGCACCAACTACATCTACGGCACCTGGTCGGCGCTGTGCGGGCTCAACGCGGTCGGCATCCGCCCGGAGAACCCCATGGTCAGGCGGGCCGTGGACTGGCTGCTCAGCCGCCAGAACCCCGATGGCGGCTGGGGCGAGGGCGGAGTTTCCTACTGGCCCGACCGCATCGCCGACGACCGCTGCGCCAGCACGCCGTCACAGACGGCGTGGGCCTTGCTGGGCCTGATGGCGGCCGGCGAAGTTGCCAACCCCGCCACCGCGCGCGGCGTCCGCTTCCTGATCGAGAACCGGAACGCCGCCGGCCTGTGGGACGAGGAAGACTTCACCGCCGTAGGATTCCCCCGCGTCTTCTACCTGCGCTACCACGGCTACCCCGCCATCTTCCCGCTCTGGGCCATCGCCCGGTACCGGACGATGATGGAAGAGGGACAGCGGGAGGTTCCCTGGGGGCTGTGAGTCTCCGGGTGCAGCCCCGTTCCTTTAAGGATGCCTAAACCGAGTCACGCATAAAGTCGAAAGAATGCGGCGCGACTTCGGAGACTGGGCATGGACAGGAATGATCTCGTACTGGCTGCGCTCGCCAGCGTACCGGATGCGGATTACCAGCCGGTCCATATGCAGAAGCTCTTCTTCCTGATCGACGAAAACTGCGCCGATGAGATCGGTGGAAAGAAATTCAACTTCACCCCTCACGATTTCGGGCCTTACGACAAGACCGTGTACGACGCGGTGGAGGAACTGGCCGGCCGCAAGCTGATGCGATTCGTCAACCACAGATCCCGATACAGGACCTATGCGCTCACCCCGGAAGGCTTGGAAAAAGGCAGGAAGCTGGCAAAGACGCTCCCGCCGGACGTCGAAGAATACATCGTCGATGTCGTAAGATGGCTGCTGCGCTCTGATTTCGACAAAATCGTCCAGGTAATCTACAAAGAATACCCCGCCATGAAGAAGCATAGCGTCTATCGGGTAAGTGCCGGGTGACGCCATGACGATCGCCATCGGCCTGTTCTGCACGGACGGCCTGGTCATCGCGACCGACAGCGCCATCACCATCGCGACCCATGACGGCGCCACGACGGAGATGAAGGCGCCCAAAATCTTTTATTTGATGGACGACGTCATTTTCGCCTACTCGGGCAATTCTATCGTGGCCGAGCGGATCAGGCGTCGCCTCGCCTCGTTCCTGCCGGCGTGGCTGGAGGAGTCGACTACGGCCGACGACCTCGGCGACCGCATCTGCACCGGGTTGGAGAAGATGTTCAGCAAATACGTAACCGATCCCCTGAAAGGCATCGATTGCACGATCATGCTCGGCATCATCTTCAAGGGAGCGCCGGAGCTTATTCTATTCAGCGGAGGCTTCCGGCCCCAATTCTATTCGAAGGACTATTTCTACGTCGCCCATGGCAGCGGCAAGCAGTTCGCCGACCCTTTCATGTCATTCCTTCAGAACACCTGCGATTTCCGCACGCTGAAGGTCGAAAACGGTCGCCTGCTGTCGTACTGGATCATCGATCACGTCATCGAGACGAACACGGGCGGCGTCCGAGGCCCCATCCAACTGCAATACTTCCTCAAGCGGGATGGCTCCGCCGGTTACGACCACCTGTCGATCGACGACACGGACCAGTACGAAAACAAGATCCAGGAGATCAACGGCCGGATAAGCCAGATCGTTTTCGGCCAGGACGGCACCGTGGTCGAAAACGACTTGCCTCACCGACGGTCGACCGACGGGCGGCGCTAGCCGACCGTCCCCGCTCCCGCTTCACCCCCCGGCGCGCCGGCGCTTCGGCGAAGCCCGGTCTTCCTCCGTCAGCGCCTGCTCGACATGGCGGGAGAAGACGTATTCGGCGGGACGCTGGCGGTCCAGGGGGATATCCGGAGCCATTTCGCCGTCGGTCTTCATGCCCTTCCGGACTACCGACAGCGCCTTCAGCGGGTTGCGGATGGTGTCGGCCACCGCCGTCGCCTCGTAGCCGCTGTGGACCATGCAATCGGCGCATTTCTCATAGTTGCCGGTGCCGTAGGCGTCCCAGTCGGTGCCGTCCATCAGCTCGCTGTAGGTCTTGGCATAACCTTCGCCCAGCAAGTAGCAGGGCCGCTGCCAGCCGAAGATGTTGCGGGTCGGGTTGCCCCACGGGCTGCACTGGTAGGTCTGGTTGCCGGCCAGGAAGTCCAGGAACAGGGGCGACTGGCTGAACTGCCATTTCTTGCCCTCGCCCCGCTTGAAGATGTCGCGGAAGAGCTGCTTGGTGCGCTGGCGGTTCAGGAAGTGCGCCTGGTCGGGCGCCCGCTCATAGGCATAGCCCGGCGACACGGTAATGCCGTCGATCCCGGCGGCCATCGCCTCGGTGAAGAAGTCCGAGACCTTGTCCGGATCGGCGCCATCGAACAGCGTGCAATTGATGTTGACGCGGAAGCCCCGCTTCTTGGCCTCCTTGATCGCCGCGACAGCCCGGTCGTAGACGCCGCCCTGGCACACCGCCGCGTCGTGCTCTTCCCGGCTGCCGTCCAGGTGGACCGACCATGTGAAGAACGGACTGGGCTTGTACTGGTCCATGCGCTTTTCCATCAGCAGCGCATTGGTGCACAGGTAGACGAAGCGCCGCTGCTTGATCAGGCCCTCGACGACCTGGGCCATCTCGGCATGGAGCAGCGGCTCGCCGCCGGCGATCGAGACGACCGGAGCGCCGCAGTCGTTTGCTGCGTCCAGGCATTCGTCCACGCTGAGACGACGGTTCAGCAACGGGGCCGGATAATCGATCTTACCGCAGCCGGCGCAGGCTAGATTGCAGCGGAACAGGGGTTCCAGCATCAGGACAAGCGGGTAGCGTTTCACGCCGCGCAGATGGCGGCCGACGACATAGGCGCCGACCATGGCGGATTGAAGTAGAGGAACGGCCATTTCAGCTCACTCGGCAACGGGAGGGATGGCAACTTGGTAGGTGGCGGCGGTCTGTTCGAGTTCGACCGGCAGGCGGAAACGCAGCGCTTCCTCGATACCGGGCAAGGTGCTGACGCGCACCCCGCCGCGCTGTTTCAACACCGCAACGACTTCCTGGACGAGGTCTTCCGGAGCGGACGCCCCGGCGGTGACGCCGACGACCGATACGCCGTCGAGCCAGCCGGGATCGAGCGACGTGGCATCCTCGATCAGGTAGGCGGGAACGCCGGCCGTCCCGGCGATCTCTCGCAGGCGGTTGGAATTGGAGCTGTTCGCGGCGCCGACCACCAGCATCAGATCGACCTTCGGCGCCAGATCCAGCACCGCGCGCTGGCGGTTCTGGGTGGCGTAGCAGATATCGTCGGTATCGGGACCGACGA
Source organism: Skermanella aerolata KACC 11604 (assembly GCF_000936425.1). Taxonomy (GTDB): domain Bacteria; phylum Pseudomonadota; class Alphaproteobacteria; order Azospirillales; family Azospirillaceae; genus Skermanella; species Skermanella aerolata. Next base: position 51,534 of record NZ_AVFK01000014.1, read on the forward strand.
TCGTCGGAAACCGGGCCTTCAGCGCGTCGATGATGCCACGGGTGTCGTCGACGCTCAGTGTCGTCTGGGTGATGTAGGCGACGTGGTCGGGCCGCTCCACCTTCAGGTCCGCCACGTCCTCGGCCGAGGCCACGAGATGGACGGGACCGGTCAGCCGGCCGAGCGTGCCCTCGACCTCGGCGTGTCCCGCGTGGCCGATCAGCACGACGTCCCTGCCCTGCTTGGCGTAGCGCGCGCCTTCCAGGTGGACGCGGGCGACCAGCGGACAGGTCGCGTCGATCACCTTCAGTCCCCTGGCCCTGGCGGCCTCGTCCACCGCCAGCGAAACGCCGTGGGCGCTGAAGATGGTCACGCTGCCGGGAGGCACTTCCTCCACCTCGTCTACGAACGTCACGCCCTTGGCGCGCAGCCGTTCGACCACGTGGCCGTTGTGGACGATTTCATGCCGGACGTAGATCGGGGGGCCATAAAGCGTCAAGGCCCTCTCGACGATCTCTATCGCCCGCTCGACGCCGGCGCAGAAGCCTCGGGGTTGGGCCAGGATGACCTGCATGCGTTCGTCCTCTGAGAGTATCCAAAGAGCGAACGGCGCCGGACGGCACCGTTTGGATGAGTAAGGCTATCGCCCAGGCGAAAACACGACAAACACGCATTTGGAGCAGTTGCGGATGTGTGCCTGCCATGTAGATCACGAGACGGTGATACCTGTCGCGACTATACATCATATCGAGATATGCATTTTATTGTCCAAAAAAAGCTGGAAACAGCCGCGGCTTCACTCGTCCGGCCTGATCACCCCTTTCATCAGGATGATGTTGCCGTAAAGCCGCCGTTCTCCCGTTGCGATCATCGCGTAGGCGCTGCGGGCACGTTCATAGAAGGCGAACCGTTCCATCTCCGTCATCCGGATCGGCTTGCCCTCGGCGCCGTCGATCAGCGTCTGAAACTCGTCCAGCACGGGCGGACGGCCGGTTGCCGGTGTCATGACGGCGGCGGGCGCATCCACGAAGTCGTCCAGCGGCAGCAGCGAAACCACCGCCTTCAATGCCGCCGTCGCGGTGATGCCATCCAGCCTTACCAGACGTTTGGCATTGGCCGATGCCGGATAGTTCGCATCGACGATGACGATCTCGTCACCGTGCCCCATATCGGCAAGGATCTGGAGCAGAGCTCCGCTCAGCAGCGGGTCGAGGGTCTTGAGCATGGCTGGATGTTCCTTCGGCAGGTTGATCGGGGGCAGCAGGTTGATCGGGCGTTGGGGCGACGGACGGTCAGGCTTCACGATAAGGCGGTCCGATCGCCTGGGATCGGTCGGCCGCATGATTGGTTAACAATTGTTCAGGGAGGATGGCATGGAACTCGAAAGACGGAAACTCGGTCGTACCGACGTGTCGCTGACGGTGTTCGGTTTCGGCGGCACATCGCTCGGCAACATGTATCGCGCGATCGACGACAAGGCGGCCATGGAAGCGCTGGAGGCGAGCCACAAGGCCGGTGTGCGCTATGTGGACACCGCTCCGCTCTACGGGCATGGCCTGAGCGAGCATCGCGTCGGCGGCTGGCTCCGGAGCGTGCGCGGCGAGGACGTCGTGCTGTCCACCAAGGTCGGCTGGCGCCTGTTCCCGGCGCGCGGGCAACCGACGGAAGCCGGCCTGTTCATGGACGTGCCGCCGTTCCGCCGGGGGATCGACTATAGCTACGACGGCGTGATGCGGTCGTTCGACGACAGCCTCCAGCGGCTCGGCACCGACCGCGTCGATATCGTCTTCATCCATGACGCCGACCGGCGCAACCAGGGCGATGCCTACGAGCAGCGCTACAAGGAAGCCATGGAAGGTGCCTATCCCGCCTTGCTGAAGCTGCGCGAGGAAGGTGTCATCAAGGCGATCGGCGCCGGGCTGAACGAGTGGGAAGCCTGCCAGCGGTTCGCTGAGGCCGGCGATTTCGACTGCTTCCTGCTGGCCGGCCGCTATACGCTGCTCGACCAGGAAAGCCTGGACAGCTTCATGCCGCTCTGCGAGAAACGCGGCATCGGCATCGTCCTGGGCGGCCCCTACAACTCCGGCATCCTGGCAACCGGTCCGGTCGAGGGCGCCCACTACGACTACGCCCCCGCCTCTCCTGAAATCCTCGACAAGACCCGGCGGATCGAAGCCGTCTGCCGCCGCCATGGCGTCCCGCTCCAGGCCGCGGCCCTCCAGTTCCCGCTGGGCCACCCGACCGTGGCATCGGTCATCCCCGGCATGGGCAGCCCGAAGCGCATCGCCGAGAACATGGACCTGCTGGCCCACAAAATTCCATCCGACATGTGGGCGGAACTGCGGTCTGAAGGGTTGATCCGTCAGGATGCCCCGCTCCCCTGATCCGAGCGCGAGGCGTTCAGGCTATCGAACAGGAGGGAGGACGCCATGAGTACCGGCAAGAGTTCCGACGCCGCCGCCCAGATCGAGAAGGCTCTGGACGAAAAGACCGGCAAGGCATCGGGCGACACCGACAAGAGCCCCGAACGCAAGTTCGAGGAAATGGGCGAACGCGACGAGATCCGCGACAAGGCCGGACGGGATCGCGAAGGCCGGTAGACACCTGCTCACCCCCGGGAACGCGCGCAACGCGCTCCCGGGGGTGAGACGATCAAGACTAGGAGAGCCGATGAAAATGTTTCTGCTGGGCACCCTGACGGCAATCGTGATCGCCATCGCCGCGGGTATCCTGATGCCGACCTTCCTGGGCAACCCCGCCTACGACGCCTTTTCCACCTCCAGCACCCGCGTCGGCGAAGAGTCCACGGCCGAGCACCGCTTCGGAAACGAAGCCCGTTAGCACCGGGATGTGAAGGCGATGAAGAGGACGCTTCGGTGGATCCGGTCGAGGCCGGGAGCGGGCCTGGCCCGGATCACTCACCAGGCGCAGACTTATGGGGTTGGCCTATGGGGATGGGGCTCGGAAGCTAGCCGCCGTTCATCCCGGCGCCCAACTTGGCAGGACCGGCGGCGCGTAGCTCGACATCTCCCCCGGTCCATACCCCAAAAGCATATGAGGGAATTTATAGCTCCTGCCGGCGTCTAGTCTCTGATAGCTATGATGGCATGCGGTCGGAGATGCTAAACGAATGGTCGATGAAGCCATGCGCCGCGCCTTGGTGCATCTCTATCCAAGGCTCAGGAGCTTCGCCCTTCGTCTGGCTGGCTCTCCCGCGGATGCCGACGATCTCGTGCAGCATGCCTGTGAACGCGCACTGGCGTTCGATCATCGCTGGAAGCCGGGAACGCGTCTCGACAGCTGGCTATACCGAATTATCCAGAATTGCTGGAGCGACGAGAAAAAGTCGGCGAGGACCCGTTTTCAAACGTCCCTTGACGATGCGGCAGACCTATTCGCCGATGACGGCGAACGGGTGGTGGATTCCCGGCTCATTCTGGAAGCCACCTGCCGGGAACTCCATCATCTGTCGACCGAACAGCGCATTGTACTTATCCTGGTCTGCATCATCGGCTTACCTTATCGGGAAGTGGCGGCAATCCTCGACGTTCCGATCGGAACGGTGATGAGCCGTCTGGCGCGCGCCAGATTGGCTCTGGCAAGACGAATTGACACGGCAGCCAGCAAGGCTCCTGCCGATAATTAAGCCAATTGAAGGAATAAGTAGCCTCGTCAATCGTTGTCTACATAAGAGATGCATCGAGCGACTGCGACAGTCATAATAGTGTGATCGATAGGGGAGGACAGACCCGTTGTATAAAAAAATCCAACACCGTCGTAATTACCCAAGGCACACCGGAAAGTGGCTTAGGATTATTGAGTGTTTTTAATAAAATTTTACAGACTTTGGAACAAGTCGCCGATATCTGTGTTGAAGGTTTGGCGGCTTGCCGGTGACTTGGGACGTACGCACATGCCGGCTGGACAGTTGCTGCCGGTATCTAGTTTAATTGCCTGTCTCGCAGGAGAGAGTTCATGCCGAAGTTGACCGTCGGGGGAGAAGTATACAGCGCCGGAGCGGAGATCCCCGATGAAGGCCTGATAATGGCCTATGTTGACGACGAACTGGATACCGAAGGTCGGCGATATGTCGAAGGCCTACTGGCAAGAAGCGCCGAAGCCCGCGAAATCGCCGAGTTGATGCGTTCCAGTTCCGCTCTTTTGAAATCCGCGTTCCTCGATGACGCCGAACCGGCCGAAGCCGTCTCCCGGAACAGCGGGGAACAGGTTGCTCCTACGCGTGAGAATCCTGACGCTGCGCCCATGCCGCCTGCGATCAAGCAGACACGGCCCTGCCGACCGATGACCGGTACGGCTTCGGGGCCCGTCCGCCTGCAACGCAAGGCATGATGACAGGAAAGGGTATTCCGCGCGTCATTGTCCCCAAGTAATAAATCGGCATCGAGGCCGATCGGTGTTCAGGTCGATTGCGCAAAGCTCCCTGTTAGCCGGCATCCATGCCAAGCTCATTTCCTTCGTTTGAATTTTCTGCTGATTTCGTTTCGTGTATTCCGTCGGTTAACCGCACCGACCGTTCCTTCCCGACGCTTTCACGACGGGCGTACAAACGTCGTTATTCCCACTCCTGAAGGATTACCCCCTGCGTCTGGCCGGCGGTACAGATTCCATGACTTATGAGTGTTGCAGCGCGGTAGTTATATGATCCAGAATATGCTTGTAAGTTTCGGCAAAGTCCGAGTACCGTAATTTCACACCGCGCTCCCGACCGAACCTTCCCGACAGTTGGTTCGATTTTTAGCGGAGATGGCCTTGATGAGGCATCTCGCGCTTCTTGGAGAGCGGTTATGACTGTACTGAGCAGACGCCAATTGCTGCGTTATGGCGCTTCGGCTGTCGCCTTCGCATCGGCAACGACCACTCTATCGTCTTTCGTATTCGCGAGCGACGACGAGGTAACATCCGGCGATCCCGAACCGGGTGTTGGTGGCGGTGATGTCGAGGTGGATCTAACGATCCAGGATGTCGATTACGAGTTGATCGACGGCAGCACGGTCTTCATGTACGCCTTCTGCATCAACGGTGCGCCTCCCCGGATTCCGGGGCCGGTACTGCGCGTTCGAGAGGGCCGTGACCTTACCGTCAGGCTGACCAATCTCAGCGCTCATGCGCATGGCTTTCAAGTGCCGGGAATGAGCGGCAGCGCCATTGACACGATTGCGCCGGGCGCTTCGGCGACGATCGAATTCACGGTCGGCAAACCCGGCACCTATTTCTATCTCGACCCGATGTTCAGCCCGGTCAACCGCGTTCTGGGTCTCCACGGCGCGCTGGTCGTCGAGCCCGACGACGACTCGGCGTCCAGCGGCGCCAAGATGCCGTATAACCCTGCGGATGCGACGGCGGCGATCCAGGCGCTCTTCGCTAGCTTCGGCGCCAGTTCACGATTTCCTGGCAACCGCTGGAATGAGTCCCGCGAGAAGATCTGGATATTCAACCAGATCGACGCACGCTGGTGCCAGCGCGCGGCCAATGGCGAGATCGATGCCGTCGCCGCGTCCGAATTCGCCAACGATTTCCGTCCACGCTATTTCACTCTCAACGGGTTGTGCGGGATCGATGCCTGCCACGACAAGGATACTTGTCCGACCGGCAGGATCGGCGAACCGCTTCTGCTGCGCTGCCTGAATGCCGGACTGGCCTGCCACTCGCCTCATATCCACGGCAACCACGTCTTCATGCTGTCGGAGTCGAAGGGCGCTTCCGGCGTCATCTCCTATAACAGCAACGTGATCGAGCGCGACGTCTGGAGGATGGAGTCGGGCACGATCCAGGATTGTCTCCTCCCCTTCACGGCTCCCCCGGACGTCCCGCCCGGCGCGTGGCCTCCGAAGCAGGAAAAGTTTCCGCTGCGCTATCCCATGCACTGTCACAACGAGATCTCGCAGACCGCCGCCGGCGGCTCCTATCCGATGGGTCTGGTTACGGACTGGCACATCGACGGACTCTGACCGGCGCTTCCCTCCGGTCACGCATCCAGCACAATCATCAATTCAGCCATCAATTCAGTGGTCCGGTGCCGAGCCTCGTCTGCCGTGCGCATGACGGCGGCCCGCCGGACCCCTCAGGAGAACCGACCGATGCCCTTGATCTCCCGCCCCATCGTGGATCCCGCCGAGTACGAGGAGTTTGGCTGCCATCCCTTCACGGACAGCCCGGCCACACCGGACAAGGTCGCCCGCAACGTCTTCATCCGCCGGCAGGTCGCCGACTTCAACGTCACCATGGCCGATGGGAAAATCATCCTGTTCTGGGGGTTCAAGGACCCCGATGTCAGCGGCGGAGACCGGGAGTGGCCGTCCAAGCTGATCCGCGTCAAGCAGGGGCAGGTCGTCCACTGCGAGATGAAGCCGGCCAAGAACACCCATACCATCCACTGGCACGGGATCGAGCCCAGTCCCTATAACGACGGCGTCGGCCATACGTCGTTCGAAGTCAAGAGCGCCTATACCTACCAGTGGATGCCGCATCAGGCGGGAACCTATCTCTACCATTGCCATAAGAACACCGTGCTCCATTTCGAAATGGGCATGTACGGCGTGCTGATCGTCGATCCGGTCGGCACCGGCACGGGCGCAAACCCGAAGCTGGCTTATGATCCGCGTCCGGGCGACAGCGCCGACGGCATCCAGCCGGGCGCTCCCTACGCCGCCGAATCCATCCTTGTGTTCGACGATATCGATCCGCGCTGGCACACGATGGACCACAATTTAGGCATGTGCGGCGACGATGTCGGCCTCGACCGCTTCGAACCGAAATACTTCGTCATCAGCGGCGTGCCCAACAACAAGACGCAGACCGACGCCAAGACAGCCATCAAGGCGAAGGTTGGGACGAATGTGCTGGTCCGGCTTGCAAACGCGTCCTACAGCCGCGTCGGCGTCAAGCTGCCGGTTGATGCCTGGGTCGTGGAAATCGACGGTCGGCCGCTCCGCTACAATCCCGACCTCGGCTCCTACTCCAAGCCGTACAAGATTTCGGCCAATACCGAGATCGAACTGGCGACCGCCCAGCGCTACGCCCTCTGGATTCCCAACATCGCCGCTGGCAGCCACTCCATTACCGGAACCTTCCGGCACTGGGTGACCAACAAGATGCATCCCGGTGGACAGGCGATCGCCAAGATCATCGCCCAGTAGAATGGCCCGGTAAAAGGCCCAGCATTAACGAAGGACCGCGACCATGTGGAAGCCCGCCATCCCGAACCACGCCAAGCTCGCCATGGCCGTCGGTGTCGTCCTCGCCGGCACGTCGCTGGCGGCGCTCGAAAGCCGGCCGCAGGCAGCGCAGCCGGATGCGTCGGCGCACCGCCACGGCCAACCCTCCGCAGCCGTCGCCCAGACGGATGCGGCCGCTCCGGCTGCATCCGACCCGGAGGGTCGTTCGGGCGATGCAGGAAGCACCGGCGGCGGCCATGCCTATGGCCATGGAGGCTGGCCTGAACCTGCCAGCCTCGGTGGCGATTTCAGCCTGACCGATCACACAGGGCGCCCCGTCACCCTTGCGGATTTTCATGGCAAGCCGCTCGTGCTGTTCTTCGGCTATACCCGATGCGGCGACGCCTGCCCGCTGATCGGGAAGAAGATCGGAATGGCTCTCGACATGATGGGCGACAAGGCGGATACCGTTCGGGCCGCCTTCATCAGCATCGACGTCTGGAACGACGGCACCGACGACCTCGCCAGCTTCGTCGCGGAGATGCACCCGAAGCTCATCGGACTGTCCGGGACACGCAAGCAGATCCACGATGTCGCCGCCAAGTTCCGCGTACGCCGCGACCATATTCCGCAGAATACGCTGGTTACCGACGGCGACGACCAGGCGGGTCCTCACGACCCTGCCCACTCCGCCCAGGCATCCGCGACACCGACTTCCGCTCAATCACCAGCTTTGGAGGCCATGGATGCCGCCGATCCCGAAGGCGGCCGTCCAGTCGTCGCATTCGGGCAGCAGGGCGAGCAGGATTTCCATGGGATGGAGATAGCTCACACCACCCATCTCTACCTTCTCTCAGGCGAAGGGAAGATGGTCAAATACATCTATCCGTCCATGTCTCCGGAGCAGCTTGCCAAACGCTTGGTCAAACTGGCGGAGGGTGGAGAAATATAACTTAAGTTTCATGTCGGTCGGCCAGGATGTCAGTGGTGACAGTATATTGTCGCTCATGCATAGTCATAGAGATAGGACTACATCCTGAGCCTATCCATAAGTAAAACTTCAAGTTGCTAGAATGTCTTTTTGGCCATTGTCCGGCTAGATGCGAACGATTTGCATTGTCGCTGGACCAAATTTTGACAAGTCCGATTGGGGATCGACACCATGACCCTGTCCGATTTCAGTTCGCCTTTTACTTCTTTGGATATGCCGTTCTTTTGGAGATCCCCCAAACTCCCCTACCCCGAAAAACTGATGCCGTTACCAACCATTGGTATTGTCCTGAATCTGCCCATGGAAAAGTTCGGTAATTGTCATAATGTCTTTTCAGAAATACCCGCTGGCTCTATGGGGGCGCCGGTGGGAGGGGGGGATGGAGTTAGTGTTGCTGGTGGGCGATCCAAATAGATGGCAAGGCCGTGAAAGAAAAACTCATAACAATCTTGCCGAAGATGCAACGTTTTGCGCGCATCCTGACTGGTTCAAGAGATGCCGCTGACGATCTGGTGCAACAGGCGTGCGAGCGACTGCTGAAAAAACCGGAAGCTTACGACGGCATCTTGTGCCTGGAGAGCTGGATGTACAAAGTGATCCACAATGCCTGGATCGACGAGAAGCGCAGCATGCGCAACAAGCTCTCGGAACCGATCGAGGCCGGTCTGGAAATCGCCGGTGAAAACGGTGAGCATACGATCGGCGTAAGGTCCACGCTGGCCAAGGTGCGCCTGGAAATGGCGAAGCTTCCGGTAGAGCAGCGCGCGGCCTTGATGCTGGTCTGCGTCGAGGGGATGAGCTACCAGGAAGCCGCGGGCGTGCTGGCGATACCGGTCGGCACGTTGATGAGCCGGCTGGCGCGGGCGCGGCTGGCCCTTGCTTCCCGAATGCGGCAATCGCAAGCGGGAGAAGGGTCCAGGCTTGTACAGAATATCGGCTGATCCAGCAAAGTACCTTGGCCGGAACTATGAGCGGCAGAGCGACCATGGATCACAGACACGAGCAAAGTAACGAACGGAAAGGCGCGACCGAATCCCAGCCGGGAACCATGCCCGGCGATGTGGCGCGGCACGAAACAGCTATGATCGAGTTGACCGACGAGTTGCTCGTAGCGTACGTGGATGGCGAACTGTCCGCGGAAACGCGCGCATCCGTAAAGGCGCGGGTGGCGCAGGACCCTGTTGCCCAGGGTAAGGTAAAGGACATGGAGGACACCGCCGCCCTGCTGCGCGCCGCCTTCGGCGACGGCGCGCCGGGAGACGGCGCCCTGGGAGACGGCGTTCTGGGCGACGGCACCCTGAACGATGGCGACATCAGGAACAACGTCGTTCCCTTGAAGCCTTCGTTCCGGCACAGGGTCATCCGGAACCATCCCATGATCTCAGGACTGGCGGTTGCGGCGGCGATAGCACTGATTGTCGGCGCCGGCCTTTTCATGAACCCTTCGGTAGCGGACGAGCGGGCCGGATTCATGGCCGACGTCGCGGCATACCACGAGGTCTATGCAAGGGAAACCGAGCATCTGGCCGAGGTACCCGCCTCCCGCAAGGACCACATAGAGGAATGGCTGGGATCCAGGCTGCAACGCACCCTGTCCGTGCCCGACCTATCGCGGGAAGGATGGGCCTTCGAAGGCGGCCGACTGCTGGCGGAAGACGGACAGGCCATAGCACAGCTCCTCTATACGGCGCCGGGCCGGCAGCCGATCGCCGTCTGCATCACGAAGTCGGATCAGCCCGAAACCAAGCCGGTCGAATATGATCCGGGCAAAGGTATTAGAGTAGCCGCATGGGACGCAGGCGGTTACCTTTATATCGTGGTGGGCGCATTGGAGAAACCGGAACTGGGAACTCTGGCGGAACAGGTTAGGCATCACTTCGGTACAGTCTGACACCCGGCTTGAATAGTCGTTTTTCTTTAGCGGTAATCCGGCACAAACCCGCTTCATTCTGGAATATGCTGTTCTCCAGCCCGTCCTGCCATTAGGGACACTGCACATCGCTTTGCAGATAGCTTGCAGATAGAATGCTGGAGAACAGACAATGAGGACCGCCAGACTACAGGCGTGCCGCCACCCGGCCGGCCACAATCCGACTGCAGCGCGCCGGGCAAACCGTAGACGCCCGGCTGCCGCCGCCGGCTTCACCCTTCTCGAACTGCTGGTGGTTCTAGTGATCCTGGGGTTGCTGGCTTCGGTGACGGCTCCGGCCGTGGCACGCTATCTTGGCGGTGCCAAGGTGGATGCCGCCAAGCTTCAGATCCAGAACATCTCGACCACTCTCGACATGTACCGGCTCGACACCGGCAGCTACCCGTCGCCGCAGGATGGCCTGAAGGCGCTCGTCCAGCGTCCTGCCGCGGCACAGCGCTGGAACGGCCCCTACCTGCGCAAGCCCGACATGATCAAGGATCCCTGGGGCCGCGAGTACCAATACCGTACCCCCGGCGAGCGGGCCGAGGTCGAGGTATTCACGCTGGGCGCCGACAACGCTACCGGCGGCACCGGTGAAAACCAGGACCTGGGTAGCTGGTAAGATGACCCGGCCCGCTGGCTTCACCCTTCTCGAACTGCTCGTGGTGATCACGGTCATGGGACTGGCGATGCTGGCGGCCCCGCGTCTCGGCGGCGCCTGGGCGGACGGGGCCAGGGACCGCGCCGCCATCCAGGAACTGGGTTCCGGACTGTCGCGTGCGCGCTTCATGGCGGTTGCGACGCGCAGCCCGGTGGAGGTCCTGTTCGACGTCAAGGACCGGACATGGCGGACCATCCCGACCGGGCCGAGGGGCCGGCTGCCGGATGCCGGCATCAGCGTCCTCGGGGTGGACGGCGCCACGGTGCGCGACGCGGCGACATCCGCGATCCGGTTCTATCCGGACGGCGGGTCGTCGGGCGGCACCATCCTCCTCGACATGCCGGGAAGCGGGGGCAAGCCGACGCGGATAGCCGCCGACTGGCTGAGCGGGAGGGTCGAAGTCCGTGACTGACGCCGCCCTGCCCCTCCGCACGGCCCGCCCCGGCTTCAGCCTGATCGAAGTGCTGGTGGCGCTCGCCATCCTCGGCATCGCGCTGGGCGCCCTGATGCCGCGTATTTCGCTCGGCAGCCTCGTGGCCGAGCGCGCGTCGCGGACCGAGGAAGCCGTGCTGCTGGCCGAACAGCTGCTGACCGAGGCCGGGCGCACCATCCCGCTTCCGGCCAAGGAAGCGGCGGAGGGCCGCACCCCGGCCGGGTTCTCGTGGCGGGTCTCGACCTGCTGCGTCAGGACCGTCTCCAATTTGTCGGGCCAAGCCGCCGCAGGCATCGTCGATATCAGGGCCGATGTCTCCTGGCTCTCCATGAGAGGCAGCCAGAGCATCACGCTGACCGGCCGCCGGATCGTTCCCGGAGCGGCCAAATGACCCGCCGCCCGGGCTTCACCCTGCTGGAAATGCTGGTGGCGATGACGCTTCTCGCCTTCATCATGGTCGCCGGCCAGCAGGCCATAGCGCTGGCCGCCCGCGCCGCGGCTCCCCGGGGCGACGGCGGGCACTCCTTCCTGGTCCGACACCAGATTGCGGACTGGCTGGAGACATCCATGCCCATCCGCTCCAGCCGGCGGGAGCGTGCCCCTCTGGTATTCGCCGGCGAACCGGCATCGGTCCGCTTCGTGACCGATCTGCCGGAGCGCTTCGGCATGGCCGGCCCCCATGTCATGACCCTGGCCCAGGCGCCGGGCGGATTGCTGGCGACCTGGCAGCCGCTGCGTCCCGGCGGCGAGGCGCCCGTTGACCAACGACTGATGCTCGAAGGCGTAACCCGTGTCTCGTTCCGCTATTGGGACGGATCGGACGACCGGGGATGGCACGACTCATGGGCTCCGGGTCCGCGCCTGCCGACCATGATCCAGATGAATTTCGAAGGAGGCGCCGCGCAAGCGTGGCCCCCAATCCTCGTCGTATTGAAGAACCAGGGATATTGACATGAATTTGCCCGAGATAGGTGCTGCGGCAGCCGCTGGATGGACATGGTGGACCGGAGAACTGCGCGGCTGCGTCCCCCGCCGGCTTCGCGCGCTGATGGCGCCTTCGACCCTTCGGATCGACATCTCCGCCGGGAGCATCACGCTGCGCCGTTCGTCCCGCTCCGTGCGAAGCTTTCCGCTGCCGCTTTCGGCAGAGGACCGCGAGATTCTGGCTCACCGGCTCAAGCGCCGCCACGCGGCCGTCGTGTTCGACGCCGGACGCGCCCTGGTGGCGTCGGTCGAACTGCCGCTGGCGGCGGAACGCGCCGTCCCTGCCGCTCTCCGGTTCGAGGTCGACCGCCGAACCCCGTTCAAGGCCGGCAACGTCCATCTCGGCTACCGCATCCGGGAACGCGACACGGCGGGCCGCAAGCTCAGGGTGGACATGGTCTGCGTGCCCAAGCGCCTGCTGGACCCGTTGCGTGAGGTCCTGCACGGTGCCGGCGCTACGCTGGACAGCATCGCCGTCGATTTCGGCACGGATAAAGCAGGCGCCGGTTCAGGCGCCGGCAAGGTCGAGCTGACGCTGGACGGCGATCCCCGGCACAGCGGCCGGCAGGCCACAACCCGCATGAGCCATGCGGCGACCTTCGCTTCGGTGCTGGGGGTCGGCATGGTGGTCGCCGGTCTGCTGATCCCGCTGCTCCGTCTGGAGTCCATGGCCGACAGCGTCGAAGCAGATGTCGCCGCCCTGCGCACCCAGGCGATCAAGGCGGTGGAAATGGAGAACCGGCTGACCGAGATAGCGACGCGGGAAACCGCGCTGGACACCTTCCTGGCCGGCACCGCCCCCGTCGTTCTGCTGGCCGAACTGGCGCGCGTCGCCGGCGACGATACGCACTTCACGGCCTTCCGCTTCGATGGCGGCACGATCAACGTGGACGGGCACGGCGCGTCCGCCGCCGCCCTCGCCGAGGTGATCGAAGGCTCGCCCCTGTTCCGCAATCCGACCTTCCGCGCGGCGGTGACGCCGGTCGCCAACGGCGGCGAGCAGTTCTCCCTGGGCTTCGAGGTCGAAGGAGACACCCGGACTGCCTCGGCGCTGCCGCCGGTCATGGCCGTCAGATCGCCCGCCCAGCGTCCGCAGCCCGAACACCGCGCAAATCGCCGTCCGGAGGCACGATGAACACCCTGTCCCCCCACCTGTCTTCCCGGATGTCGTCGCCCAGGCTGTCGCCCCGGCTGTCGAAGCTCCTGGCTCTGGCGATCCTTGCCGGCGTGACGGCGGGCACCGTCAATCTGGCGGTGCTCCCGTTGCTCGACCGCTGGACGGTGGCGCAGGACCGGCTCGCCGACGCGGCGGGCTGGCGCGCCCGCCTGACCGCGACGGTCGATCGCATCCCCGCCCTGAAGCAAGCCGTGGACGAGGCGGAGAAAATGGCGGCCCAGCGCAGCGGCGTCCTGCGTATCGAGAACGAGGCGCTCGGCACCGCAGAATTCCAGAAGCTGATCCAGAAGGTCATGGCCGATTCCGGAAGTCAGGCCCGCAGCGTCCAGGCGCTTGCCCCCCGGCACGAGCACGGTATGCTGCAGCTCGGCATGCGGGTCAGGGCCTATGGCGACGAACAGGCGCTGGTCAAGCTTCTCGACACCGCCCGCCGGCAGGATCCGTCCCTCGCCGTCCGCAACCTCAACATCGCGGCGGCGAGCACCGGGTACGGGGAGCGCGAGGCGACGCAGGTGGACATGCAGATCGATTTCGAGATTTTGGCCGTTGAGGAACACAAGTGATGCGCTTTTCCCCCGCACTCCTCCTGTCGCTGGTGACGCTGGGCGCCGGCGGCGCGACACTGGCCACCGGGCTGAACTGGCAACCGGATCCCGGCACCGTCGACGTTGCTTCCGCTCCGGCGCCGCAACCGGTCAAGACCGCCGCCGCCGCACCGTCGGGCGACACGGCCCTGCTGCAAACCCTGCGCGACCGTCCGCCCTTCACTCCCGGCCGCCGTCCGCCGCAGCAGCCCGTCCTGGCACTGGCCGATGCAGCGGAGCCGGAAGCGGCCACCGACCTGCCCGTGCCGACCGTGCGCGGCATCGCCCTGTCCGGCCCAGGCTCCATCGCCATCGTGGCGCTCGAGGCCGAAAGCCACCGCCTGCACCGCGTGCCTCTCGGCGGCGAGATCGGCGGCTGGCGCGTCAGCGCGATCCAGCGCGAGAGCGTCGTCTTCAAGACCGACACGGTCGAGGCGAAGGCCTATCTCGGCAAGCCCGGCGAAGAACCTCGGGTCGAAACGACCCGCCACGACTCCGAAGTGGCGCAGAAGGAAGACGCCGACGGCGCGCGGCTGGCCAACGGGCAGCATATGTGACCTGAAGGCTCGGGCGTCACATCGCCCCGCCCGGCCGCCAGCCGATCCACGTGACGGGCTGGCGCGCGTCGCCGGTGATCCGCAGGGCGGCCCGGCGCTCGAACAGGACGCCGTTCGGCAGCTCGGCGACGGCGGCGACCGTGAAGACCCGGTGGCGCGACGGCGCCACCGCGATCGCGAGGCCGGCGCCTTCCAGGCCCAGCGACAGCGCCTTCAGCGACAACGGCCCGGACTCCGGATCGAACTGCGAGCGGCCGTTGTAGATCGTGACGTAGGGCGTCAGCGCCTCGACCAGCGCCGGGGTCATGCCGAGCACCTGCCCCAGTTCGCCGATGCTGTCGAACGCCGCGTCCTTGCCCCCCGCAGCCACTCCCGCCGCAAGATACTCGGGGTCCTCGGCGCCTTGCAGCCGGCGCAGGTTGTCGATGTCGCGGAAATCGGCGATCCGGTCGGCCAGTACGGCCGCATCCTCCGACGCCAGGCCCTTGTTGTCCCGCATGACGGCCTGGAGCAGCACCGCCAGAAGTTCCGGCTGGGCGCCGTTGAGGTCGATCTTGCCGTCCTCGTCAGCCACGGTCACGCGGACCGGCACATCGTCGATCCTGACCTCGAAATCGGCAAGATCGAGCAGGTTCAGCACCGGCGTTCCGGCGTTGATGCGCCCGACGAGCTGGAACGCCGCTTCCTCCACGGCGCCGTCGGCCGCCGCCCGCGCCTTGCCCATGCCGACCGCCCAGCCGCTCCGGTCTAGGTCGAAGCCAGTCCGCGACACGACGATCGCCGCGAACAGCCCGACGACCATGATGATCCAGAACACCGCGATCAGCGCGAACCCGCGCCGGCGCATCGGCGCTCTCACTGTCGATCTCTCCCTCAAGTCTCTCCCTTCAAGGTTCCCTATGCACCACGGGCAGCAGCCCCTGCATCTTGGAGCGCAGCTCGTTGGTCATGTCGCGGGCGTCCTGGACAGTCTGCACGATGCGGGGCCGCAGCAGGATCAGCAGTTCGGTGCGGCGGATATCGGTCGTCCGGGTGCCGAACAGCGGTCCCACCACCGGCAACCCTGACAGATAGGGCACACCGTCCCGCCCGGCGCTGGCGCTGTCGCGGATCAGGCCGCCCAGCCCGATGGTCTCGCCGCTCTTGACCGCGACGGTACTGGCGATCCGGCGCTGCTGGATGGTCGGAGCGTTGATGTCGGACGAGGTCGTCCGCGCCGCGTCCGAAACGTTCTGTTCGACCTCCATCCGGACCATGCCGCTCTCGTTGACCCGCGGCGTCACCTGAAGGGTGACGCCGGTATCGACGTACTGGACCGAGTTGACGATGGGCGCGTCCGGGTTGACGACGCTGACAGCCTGCTGGACGGGGACCGGCACGCTGTCGCCGACCTGAAGCAGGGCCGGCTCGTTGGTCAGGGCCAGCACCTGGGGCGAGGATATCACGCGGACGTCGGTAATCGCTTCCAGCGCGCTCAGCACGACGCGGGCGTCGGCCGTGTTGAAGACGGCCGCGAAGCCCGGCAGGGCGGGCTGCACGTCGACCCCGCCCGTCCTGCTCAGCAGCGCCGTGAAGTTGCCGCTGTTGAAAAACCATTGCAGGCCGTACTGAAGCTGGTCGTTGAGCGTGACTTCGGCGATGGTCGCCTCGATCAGCACCTGGAGCGGCTGGGTGTCCAGCTGCCTGAGCGCGTTTTCCATCCGGCGGAACTGCTGCCGCGTCGCCTGGATGATCAGCGCGTTGCGGCTGTCGTCGGCGATGATCCGCAGCCCCGGGGCCGAAACAGCCGTGAAGCCGCTGCCGTTTTGGCCCCCCGCCCCGCCGCTGCCGTCGCCGCTGCCGAAGCCCGATCCGCCCTGGCCGCCCAGACCGCCGCCCAAGCCGCCGAGTCCTCCGCCCAGGCCGCCTCCGCCCAGTCCTCCCTGGCCGCCCTGCCCGCCAAGCCCGTTCTGGCCCAAGCCGCCTTGGCCAAGCCCGCCCTGGCCCAGTCCGCCGCCCTGCCCCAACCCTCCCTGGTTGCGCTGGAGGGTCGATTGCGCGAGCTGGCGCGACCGCAGGCCCGGCGCCACGCCGCCGATCTGCTGCCCGGTGGGTTCCGCGCCGAAGATCTGGCCCAGCGCCGTGGCAAGGTCGGCCGCCCTGCCATTCTGGATCGGGTAGACGAACAGCTCGGGATCGGACCCGCCGCCCTCCTGGTCCAGCCGTTCCGCCCAGGACAGCATGCGGTCGATGCTGCCGGCGTTGCGCGTGACGATGACCAGGGCGTTCATCCGCTCGACCGGCACGAAGCGGACATCCTGCGTCCCCTCCTCCGATCCGAAGATGGACGTCAGTTCCTCCGCCAGCGCCGCCGGCGAGGCGTAGCGCAGCGGCTTCAGCGCGAAGGACATGCCCTGAAGCTGGTCCAGGTCGATGGCCTGCACCGTCGCCTCCAGCAGGTCGAGCTGCGGCCGCGATCCCGCGAGCAGAAGCACGTTCCGCTTGGTCTCGACCGAGACGAGGGCGCCGCGCGGCGTGAGCGGCGCCAGCAGTTCGGCCGCCTTGGACGCCTCGATATGGCGCAGCGGCAGGATGCGGACGCCGGTACCGATGCCGCCGACCATCGACGGTCCGTTCGCCAGCGCGGCCTCGGCCGGCACCACCTGATAGCCGCCGGGGAACGGCACCAGCGAGACGCCGTGCATCTGAAGCACCCGCTCCACCACGTTCAGCACGTCCTGCCGAGGGATCGGCCCGCGCGTGTCGATGCTGACCGTGCCCTCGATCCTGGGATCGACGGAATAGCTCAGCCCCAGGATGTCGCCGAGCACGGCACGGGAGAACTCGCGGATATCGGTCTCGGGGAAGTTCAGTTCGACGTTCTCGCCGGTCAGCGTCGGCCGCGTGGAGGTCTGGGGTACCTGGATGCGCAGGCCGCCGCGCTCGACGATCGCCGCGCGGCGCGGCGGCTCGTCCCGCCTGACGCTCGACGAAGCGCCCGTGCCACCGCCCGGAACCAGTGCGGTCGGCTGGTTACCGGCCGTGCCGGCATCGCTCTGCATCAGTTTGGCGAAGCGCTCGTCGATCCTCGCCTGGGATTCACGCTGCTGCGCACATCCCACCAGAAGCGCCAGCATGGCGCATGCCGTAATGCTGAGCCGCAGACCTGAATGGGTCGGCCTGTTATGTGTCTTCATGGAACGTTTGCCCGATATCCAGAACCGTGACGAAACAGGTGATCTAAATCTTTTGCTGAAACTTTCGTTAATCGATAGATCCAGTGCCATTTTCCTAACACTCCGACCCGGTTTGCCTGAAAAGCGCATCCGGGTGGTTGCGAGGAATGATCCGGCTCCACCACTTTCGACACTGCCCCATTCCTACGGGAAAGTGCAGTTGATCGTTAGGCCGACCCAAATGCCAATAAGTCATAACTATGCAATAAATCCCATTTTGGACCGTCCTTTCATGGGCAGTCGCGCCACAGAGCAGTCTTACCACAAGGCAGTCTCACCACAGGGCAGTCTCACGCCTCACGCATCTGTATTCCGGGAACGGTCGGGTATGTTTATGATGGAAGGCATGGAACTGCTGATAATCGCACTGGGACCCCTGGTCGGCGGACTGATCGGAATGGCCGTGGACCGCTACCCGCCACCGGACCCCGAAGACCAGGACGACGCCTATGAACCCGACACGGCGCCCGCCGTCCTGCGCAGCCTCCACCCCGGAGTGGAGATCGCCGCCACCCTTACCGGAGCCGCCGCTGTCCTGGCGCTGCCGGCTCCTCTGTCCCTGTTCGCGGCACTGCTCGGCTGGGTCCTGCTGACGCTGGCGCTGATCGACCTGCGCCACCTGGAAGTGCCCGACGCGCTGTCGCTTCCCCTGATCCCGGCCGGTCTTGCCGCCACATGGTGGGTCGAGCCGCAGGCCATCCTGATCCATGCCGCCGCCGCCGCCGCCGGCGCCGGGGCGATCTGGCTGCTCGGGGAAGTCTTCCGGCGCCTGCGCGGCTATGCCGGCATCGGCGGCGGCGATGTCCGCCTGTTCGCGGTCGCCGGCGCCTGGGTCGGGCTCGCGGCGCTTCCCGGCGTCCTGTTCCTGTCCGGCATCTTCGGCCTTCTCGCCGCCGCATTCCTGGTCCATAGGGGCTGGGTCGCCTGGGGCGACCGCATCCCGTTCGTTCCGGCCCTGTCCGCGGCCCTCTGGGTCGTCTTCCTCGCTCCCCAACTGGTGCAGCCATGACGAGCCTCGCCGACACGCCGTCAGCATTTTCCGGGCGCAGCTACTCCCTGGCCACCGCCGGGGACGACTTCGCCGCAGGATTGCTGGAGTCCGGCCATCTCACCGCCACCTCGCTGGAGCGTGCCCGCCGGGCCGCCGCCGAAAGCGGCATCGGCCTGCCCAGCGCCGTCGTCAACCTTGGCATCGCTCCCGAGAACACCGTCGCCGAAACGCTCGCCCGCACCCTCTCCCTCCCGCTGGTCGAGGCGGACGAGTGGCCGACCGAGGCGATCGGCGACGCCAGCACCCGCTGGATGGAACAGGCCCGCCTGCTGCCGCTCCGGCTGGAGGACGACCATGTCGTGGTCGCCTCCGCCGACCCGACCGACGCGGCGGCGCTGCATGCCGCCAGCCTGCTGTTCGACCTGCCCGTAAAGGTGCGCGTCGCGACCCACTCCGACATCCGCAAGGCCGTCGCCAAGCTCCACGACGGCTCCGCCTCCGACACCCATGTCACGACCTCGGCGGCCGACGACGACCTTCAGCGCCTGAAGGACCTCGCAAGCGAGGCCCCTGTCGTCCGCTTCGTCAACCGCATGATCATCCAGGCGGTCGAAAGCCGCGCCTCCGACATCCATCTGGAAAGCCACGAGGCCGGACCGCTGCTCTGGCTCCGGATCGACGGCGACCTCAGCCCGATCGAACCACCCGCCCCGCAGCTTCACCGCGCCGTCGTGTCCCGCATCAAGATCCTCGCCGGACTCGACATCGCCGAGCGCCGCCTGCCCCAGGACGGCCGCATCCAGATGACCGTCGGCGGCCGGCAAATCGACCTGCGCGTCGCCACCGTCCCCACGCTCCACGGCGAAAGCGTCGTGCTCCGCGTGCTCGACCGGGGCTCGGTCGAGCTGGACTTCGGCAAGCTGGGCTTCACCGGCCCCGTTCTCGACACCTGGATCGAGGCAGCCAACCGCCCGCACGGCATCGTCCTCGTCACCGGTCCGACCGGCAGCGGCAAGACCACCACTCTCTATAGCTCGCTGCTGAAGATCTACGACCCGGCGCGGAAATATTTCACGATCGAGGACCCGATCGAGTACCAGTTGGCCGGCATCAACCAGACCCAGGTGAAGCCAGGTATCGGGCTGACATTCGCCTCGATCCTCCGCGCCCTCCTCCGCCAGAACCCCAACGTGGTTCTGGTCGGCGAAATCCGCGACCGCGAAACGGCGCAGACCGCGATCGAGGCTTCGCTGACCGGCCACCTCATCATGTCCACCCTTCACACCAACGACTCGGCCGGCGCCATCACCCGCCTGCTGGAGATGGGGGTGGAGGACTACCTGCTGTCGTCCACTATCAACGCCATCCTGGCCCAACGGCTCGTCCGTACCCTGTGCCCCGACTGCCGCGAACCGCATCCCTATTCCAAGGCGCTGATCGAGCGGTTCGACCTCCAGCGCTTGGCGACCAGCGGCACTCCGACCCCCATGCACGCGCCCGGATGCCCAAGCTGCCGGGGCAGCGGCTGGCGTGGCCGGACCATGATCACCGAACTGCTGGTCATGACCGACCGCATGCGCGCCGCCGCGATGGCGCGGGGCGAGACCGCCAAGCTGGCCGAACTGGCGAAGTCCGAAGGGATGGAGCCGCTGTTCGAGAACGGCATGCGCAAGGTCGCCGACGGCATAACCACGGTCGAGGAGATCCTGCGGGCGACGCTCCAGGGAGGCGCCTGATGCCGGTATTCGAGTTCGAGGCGGTCGAGCGCGACGGCAAGGTCGCCATCGGCACCCTCACCGCCGCCGACAGCGACGCCGTCGCCCGCCAGCTTCAGGAACGGGGCGCGGTGCCGCTCCGCATCGAGTCCGGTCAGTCCTCCACCGCCGGCGTCGCCAGCATGCGCCGCTCGCTTCCATCGGCCAAACTCGCCCGCCTCGCCCGTGAGCTGGCATTGCTGCTCGAAGCCGGCCTGCGGTTGGATCAGGCGCTGGCCTCGGTCGCCCGCTCCCGCGACCTCCGCGCCCTGTCCCCCGCCCTGACCGTCGTGCTTGAGGAAGTCCGCGCTGGCGTCCCCTTCAGCGACGCCCTCGAACGGCGGCCGGAGATCGCTCCACCCTACGCCATCGGCATGATCCGTGCCGGCGAAGCGGCGGGAGCGCTCGCCGTCATCCTGCGCAGCCTCGCCGATCTGGCCGACCGCCGCGCCCGCTCCGCCAAATCCGTCCGCGCCGCCCTGACATACCCGGCGATCCTCGCGGTCACGGCAGGCGTCTCCATCGCGACGCTCTTCACCGTGGTCCTGCCCCAACTGGAACCGCTGTTCGACGGCGCCGGCGACCGGCTGCCGACCGTGACCGTCGTCGTCCTGACCGCCAGCCGCCTGTTCCGCGAATACGGGCTGTTCGCGCTCGGCGCCCTGATCATGGCCGGGCTGGCGATCCGCATGTCGCTCAACGCGCCGGAAACCCGCCGCGCCTTCCATGGCCTGCTTCTGCGCACGCCGATGGTCGGCGGCCTGATCCGGAAGATCGAGGGCGGCAGGTTCGCCCGCCTGTTCTCCACCCTGATCGGCGCCGGATTGCCCGCCGCCAGCGCGCTCGACCTCGCCCGCGGCGGCGCCACCAACATGGCCTTCGCCGAAGCGCTCCAGGATGTACGCGGCGCCCTGATCGAGGGAAGGGGCATAGCCGAGCCCCTGGCGACCGCCAACATCTTCCCGGCTGTCCTGCTCGACCTCGCCCGCGTCGGCGAAGAGAGCGGCCGTCTGGGCGAAGTGCTGGGCCACGCCGCCAATATCCTTGAAGAAGAAGCCGAGAACGAGATCCAGCGCGGCATTTCCCTGCTGGCGCCCTTGCTGACCATTGGCCTCGGCGGCGTGATCGCCATGATCATCGCCTCCGTCGTGCTGGCGATTCTCAGCATGAACTCGATCGCGATGTGACGCGCCAACGGGACTTCTCCCGTTGGCATTCATTTCACATAAAGCGCTAATCCTTCCGAAACTCGAAAGATCGGGATTATTTTGGACTGGCCGCCCGTCATGCAGACAGACGACAGTACAAGACACCCAAAATCATCACCGGCACACTTAAAGAACTCATCCCCAGTTCAGGCAATCACCATCGTCTAAACTCTTCGATGCCAAGAGCCAGGTGACCTAAGTCTCCTGACAAAGTACCGTCCTGCAATAAATCTAGGGGCCAGAAGGCCGCTCGGAGGACTCCAATGCTGTTCGAATTCAAGACACGGGTGCGTAGGCCGCTACCCGCACTCGCGACCGTGGCGCTCATTTCGATGATGGGCTCGGCTTCGGCTCAGCAGATCCTGCTGGAGCCCGACCAGCCCGCGCATCTGACCGGCTTCGGCGGCAAGTACGGCGAGTCGACCTTTCCGCAATACTATTCCGACCGGAATGGCGTGGCCCTGGAACTCTGCACCGAAAAGAACGACATCGCCGGCGCGTGCATCTACGATCCGGTAATCGTCGGCAACACCTTCTCCGAAAGCATCGGTTTCGGCGCCGAAGCCTTCTGGTGGGCCGCCGACGCCAGCATGCCCTTCGGCACCGGTACCGCATCGCTGGTGCTGGCCGTCGAAGCCGCGTTCTCCGCCGAGGACCCGATCCCCGGCGACGAGTTTGCCTTCGGCCGTGTCCGCATGCGGATCGACGTCCCCGAGGCCGGCACCTATAAGGTGACATACCCCTTCGGCGAGGAGACCTTCACCGTCGATGCCCCCGGCATCAAGGCGATCAACACGACCCTCGACACCGGCGCCTTTTCCCCCGACAACAGCGGTCCGCTGAAGAGCAGGATCGGCGCCTTCCTGGAGTGGGACACGGGAGCTCCGGCAGGCTATGTCGGCGACGGCGCCACGCCGCATGCGGTCAAGGGATCGCCCGGCGGCTTCAACAAATTCCGCGTCGAAAAGGTCGGCGGCGGCCCGGTGGCCGAGACCGACCAGTTCGTCGTTTCCGGCAAGAAATGGACCGGCCAGGTCGAAACGCCGCTGGACAAGCGCCGTGTCACCTATGACGGCTACCGGCTGGAAGTGCTGGCGACCTCCGCCCCGACCGCGACGGTGACCGCGACCTACGGCACGACCACCAACCCGCTGGTCGGCGACGGCCGGGGCTTCTTCTATCTTTCGACCCCCGTCACGCCGATGCCCAAGACGGTGACGATCCGGTCGACGAAGAACGGGAACCTGGAAAACTCGCTGGTGGCGGATGTCACCGACATCGTGAACATCACCGAAGCGACCTATGACCCCGACCTCAAGATCCTGATCGTGGGGGCGAAGTCCAGCATGTCCGTGACGTCCGAGGCTTCGGGCTCGGCTGTCCTTAAGGTGGAACCGTTCGGCGCCACGATCCCGTCCGACTACAGGGCCAAGATCACCGGCATCGCGGTTCCGCCGGCCCACGTCAAGGTCACGTCGAACTACAAGGGCTCCGAACTGAAGATCGTCACCATTTCCAGTTCCAGCCCGGCCGCCCCCACCGCCCCCGACAGCACGCCCGCTCCGCAGCCGGCCGAGAGCGTTCCGGTTGTTGCCCCCGACACCACCAACACCCCGATCGCGACCAACGTCGTCGTCAACGTGCTGGCCAACGACAGCGATCCGGACGGGCTGAACCCGACGAGCATCCAGATCTCGACCCCGCCGACCGCCGCCATGGGCACCATCGGCCTGATCGATATCGCCGGCATCCAGGTCAGACCGGCGGTAGGATATACCGGCATCATCACCTTCGAGTACACGGTAGCCGACACCAAGGGCAACCGGTCGACGCCCGCCAAGGTCTCCGTCGAAATCATCAACGAGACGATCAACGTCACCCAAGCCGAATACCGCAGTGGCGACCGGAGCTGGCGCATCCGTGGAACCACCAACGCGGTCGCCAACAACACGATGACCGCCACTCTGAACGGGACGACGCTTGGCAGCGCCGCGGTCGATGCGACGGGCGCCTTCGACATCCGGGTCACCAACGCGGCAGCCCCCGGAACCGGCGCTGTCATGGCGATGAAGAGCAGCAAGGGCACCACCGTCTCCCCAGTCGGCTACACCACCCGCCGCTGACGGCAGCAACCCTCTCGCTGACAGGAAAAGGCCCGCCACCCCTTCCAGGGTGGCGGGCCTTCCGTCATGCCGGCGAACCAGTTGTTTTAATTCGCCCCATCAGTGGTGACCATGCGTCACGCCGCCCTGTCCGTCCGGAATGGCGATGTTGATGTTCTGCATCATGCCTTGGTCCTCGTGGTCCAGGATGTGGCAGTGCAGGACGAACTGGCCGATATAGCGCTCGTACCGGGTCCGGATGACGATCTTGTAGATGCCGGTCGGCGGGTCGGTCAGGCCGGTCGGCGACTTGATCAGGCTCTTGACCCAGAGCGTATCCTTCCAGACGCCTTGAAGACCCGGATACTGCGGATCGACGCCGGTCGGGTCCGCATCGTCCACCGCCCCGGACACGCTGACATCCTTGCCGTTCGGATCGACGATCTTGACGATCTGGAACGGGTTGACGTGGATGTGGAAGGGATGGCTGACGAAATACGACCTCAGTTCCCACTGCTGGACGCCGCCCAGCGGCAGTTCCCGGTCGATCCGGCTGGGCGAATATGGTTCGGCACTCGTCGGCACGTAGTTTCCGGCGGCGTTCTTGGTCATGGTGAAGTCGTTGCCGACCTCGAAGGTGACATTCGCCGACGACGTGGTGTCGATGAAGAAGACCAGATCCTGATAGCCGTTGACTTCGTCGTCCGTGATCGTCGGACGCGGCACGAAGCTGGTCAGCTTCAAGCCTTCCTTCAGATCCTTGACGACCTTGCCCTTGACCACGGGATCGGCATAGACCCGCTCCGCCGTGGCGACGAGCTGCTCGGTCAGCGCCTTGCGGATGGCATTGGCGCCGGACAGGGTCGTACCATTCCCGACCGACACGAATCCCAGGATCTCGCGGCCGCTGGCCGCATCGCTGACGTTGCCGGAAGCGGGGGTAGCCACTTCGCTGACGCAGTATTCGCCGGCTTCGGGGAAGATCACCAGCAGGTCGTTGCGGTATCCCGGCTGCAAGGTGGTCGCCGTGACCTCCTGCGCCTTGGCCATTGTCAGGCCGTCGGAAGCGACGATCTGATATGGTACCGGATCGCCGACGCACGAGTCCTGGACGAACTGGTCGGAATCCTTCGCTTGCAGATGCAATTCGTCGATCGGCCCGACGCTCGACTTCAGCTTGCGGAACTGAACGGTGATGGTTTCGCGCACGCCGGCATGGACCAGACGCCAGCGTTCCGCCAGACCGCTCTTCGGCACTTCGAAATGCGGCAGGATCTGGCCGTTGATGCTGGTCCAGCGGCCCGACGCGGCCCAGGTGCCGGGGCCGAACTGGGCATAGGATTCGATGACGCCGGTATCGCCCGGCAGGCAGGTCCAATCGACGATGCCATTGGGCAGCATCTGGACCTTATGGTCCGGCCCTTCGCAGGCATATTGGATCTGCTGGAACACCAGCAGCTTTTCAGGAATCGACGCCCCCTTGGCATCGACCAGCAGCGTGTCGAGATCGCCGTTGGCGACAGGCGTCGGCGGACGGTTGCCGCGCACGACCAGCGCGCCGGCCATGCCGCTGGCTACCTGAAGCGCCGTCGAGCCGTGCAGGTGCGGGTGATACCAGAAGGTGCCCGACGGATGGTCCGACGGGATGTTGTATTCGTACTGGAAGCTATTGCCAGGCAGCAGCTTCAGCAGCACGTTGTCGCTGTTGCCGGTCGGGCTGACCCACAACCCATGGGAATGCAGGTTGGTCCCGTTGAAGCAATGCGGAGTATCGGTCGGCAGGCTGCTGTCGGTGCAGGTCGGATCGACCGGCAGCTTGTTGTTCAGCGTGACCCGAACGGTATCGCCCGGCGCCACTTCGATCGTCGGCGCGATATAGGGCCGGTTCGGATCGGTATCGGTGCCGACATAGCCGCGCAGCCTGACCTTCTGGTCATGCCCTGTACTGGGATCGAACAGCCTGCTCTCGACGTATTTGATATCCAGGTTGTACGAGCGCTCGTTGCTGACCCGAGGCCCCGGAGCCGGCAGCCGCAGCAGCGACGCCGCGCCGGTAGCCGCCGAAGGCTGCCCCAGCACGGGCGGATTGCCGAACACACGGTTCAACGGCTTGTCCTGCGCCGATGCGCCAGATGCGGCGGCCAGAAGCACCAGCGCGGCAGCCGCCCCGGCCAGTCCCTGGCCTGATTCGATCAATGATTGCCTGCGAAAGCCTGACACAATGACACTCCCCATGAATGGGATTATTGGCGGGAAATCAGGCAACAACCATCCGTCGGCCAGCGCCATGGCGGAGCGGCCGGAACGTCACGGTTTATTGAATACTACGATATTCCCGTAATGGTACGTAGAGGCGTCAGGATAACGTCTCGCACGTCATATGACAACCGGCATAAACCGAGTGTTTCCGCCCTGAAATAAAGGCGGGCCAAGCTCGCTATAGACGCAGCCTACGACCGCGTTCAGATACCCGAGTGTGGAAGAAGCGCGGCCGGAGGCCGCGCCTACGCCACCACCTCCTCGTCGTCGGAAGTGGCGAGCATCGCCCGATAGATGGCGCGAGCCTGATCGTCATCGACGCCGGCCGCATCCATCCCCGCAACCAGCATGCTGCCGGTTGGCTCGCGCTGCACGGTGACGAAGCCGGATTAGCTGACCAGTTCGACAAAATTCAGCGCACGCTCCATCAAGGGAGACACCCTATTATACCGAATACCGGAGAGTACGACCGGCTCTCCGGCAATGTCGTGCCACAGCCTGCCAAGCACGTTCACCAAAGGTCGATGTCTTCGGCATCTGGTATTACGAGACGCTTGCGTATCCGCCAAAACCGGTCAAGCGCTGATGTTGCGCGGCTTCCAGCCGCGTCTACGGCCGCTGTCGGCGATGCAGGTTCATCACCCTGAAACTCGATGAGAGCCTGTGTTTTCTAATCGGAGCCAACAACCTGCCTGACGAGATCGTCCCACTTGCCGGGAGGGTTGCCCGACTTGAGCATCTTGCTGAACACCATGTAGGGATCGCTCTTTGCCCCTTCCTTCCTCAAGGAGTTCTCGTCATTGACCCAGCAATAGATGATGATCTTCGACGTGCTGTCGAAACGGAAAAAGAGCCGAAAGCGGTTTTTCAGAAACTTGACCCTGAACCAGTTTTTGTACTGGTCGCCAAGTTTCGTGCTCTGCCGATAGTCCTTGTGATTGGGATCAGCCGGGATTTCCTCGAGAATCAAGGTGTTGATACGAGCAAGAAGTTTGGCCTTGGGATGGCTTGTGTAGTCGGTGGGGTTCTTGGCGGCAAGGTGGTCGACATCCGCGACAAGGCCGTCGTAAACAGTTTTGAATGTGAGGTGCGTGAATAGTCTCCAACCGTTACGAGTGTCGAAAGGAGAGTTCGGCATGAATGCGGGCCTTCTGGAGAAACGCCGCAATCAAGAAGGCCGGGACGGTTCACATGCCGTCCCGGCCTGGATAATGAATTCACGGTTAAAGCGTTATATCGTCGGGAATCTCGTCATCGTCCGAAACGACAACGTCGCGGGTGAGTTCGACGCCGTGGGAGATTTGCGAAGACGACAAAGGCGTGATGCGGTCAGGATGAGCGATGGCATCACGCTCGATGAATGTAAGGAAGGCTCCGATCATGGGATCTCCGCGCTGTTCCTGCTCTTGCTGGGACATGTCATCCACAACATGCACCAGCAGCGTGCCACGATCGATGATATGCACCTTCGACAGTCGATTTTTGTCGAAATTCAGGGTTCTGCCGGAGCAATCCCTTATCGAAGCAGAAGGCTTCCAACGTTCCGGTCGTAGTAATCGACCTTCTGTAAGCGACCATTGGCATAATGACCTCCTATGCGGCGTCGTATGAATATACGTGTGGAGGCGTTGCGTCAAAACGGTACTCGCCGCCTCGGTGCGCCAGATGGCAATGCCGCTAGAAACAGAAACAAAGGAAAATTTTCTTAATCTTCACATGCTAAAATAAGAACCGCAATGCGGTGCCCGACCCCGGCAATGGCCTCGCCCCCTGGATCTTTGACATTCAAATCAGAAGAAAGCCAGCCCCGGCACCACGACGTTTCATGTCGTTTAATTACATTTCACCACAGTTGGAGCATAGGATCATGGTCACAAGCCCACTACCCGCCCCTCACCACCGCTCTCCGCCAGTGACGCGAAGTGACGTTGAGTGACAAACGACGACGCGCGGCGGAAATTTCCGCCGCGCGCCTGTGATCACCCTCAACACTAACGGAAGCCTCAGTCGGCCTCCTGCCCGGCGATCCGGCCAGCGCCCGTCGGCACCTTGCTCGGCCCGTCGCGCGTGTCGGTCGAAATGCCTTCGCTCTTCAGCCAGCCCGCATGGTGCTCGCGCGCCCAGTTCAGGTCCACCTCGCCGTTGCCCATGGCGTCGAAGGCGCCTTCCATGCCGATGGTGCCGATGTAGATGTGGCCGAAGATGACCGTCACCATGACGGCCGTCCCCAACGAGTGGATGATGTGGGCGATCTGCATGCCGCCGACGCCCGTCAGGTAGAACGGGAACATCAGCATGTAGCCGCTCAGCGCCATCGCCATGCCACCCAGCACCACCGTCCAGAAGATCATCTTCTGACCGGCGTTGAAACGGCCGGCTTCCGGGTGGAAGCCGTTGTTCAGGAAGCCGCCGCCCTGCTTGATCCAGGTGATGTCCGCCTTCTCCGGAATGTTGTCCCGCAGCCACACGACGAACATCATCAGGATGCCGAGCACGAAGGGGAAGCTCAGGTAGTTGTGAGAGATCTTCCCGTAATGCGCCAACGCCGTGAAGGCCTCGTGCCCGATCAGCGGGATCAGCACCGGACGGCCGAACGCCAGCATCAGCCCGGTCAGCGCCAAGACGACGAAGCTCGACGCCGACAGCCAGTGGGCGAAGCGCTCGACCGGCATGAACCGGGTCACCGTCCGCCCGACCCGGCCCGCCTGGATGCGGATCTTACCCCGGAACAGGTAGAACGCAGCCAGACCCGCCAGCATGCCGACCATCATCACGCCGGAGATGATGCGGGCCCAGTAGTTGCGGAACTCCCGCCACTCCCGGCCTTCCGGCTGGACCAGCGTCGCCAGCTTGCCGTCCGGGATGCTAACATAGCCCTGCACCTTGCCTTGGAGCTGCTGGTAAAGCTCGACCTCTTCCTTGGCCGACGGGGAGGCCGGCGACGGGGCCTGATCGAGCTGGGCATAGGCCGCCGGAGATGCGGCCACCAGGAACATGGCCAGAAAAACGGCCATGAGAGCGGACTGAAGCAACCTGTAGAACATCGGCATCGTGGTTTCTCCCTCCCGTTCCGGTCAAACGCCTTGGTCGGTCTGGCCGTAGGCGGTGTTCCAGCCCCACGCGCCGGAGCCGTAGCCGCGGCGCACCACCCGCTCGCGGTAGATGTCGGCGATGATCGCGCCGTCGCCCGCCATCAGCGCTCGGGTCGAACACATCTCGGCGCACAGCGGCAGCTTGCCCTCGGCAAGCCGGTTGGTGCCGTAGCCGTGGTACTCGACCATGCTCATGTCCTCTTCCGGGCCACCGGCGCAGAAGGTGCATTTGTCCATCTTGCCCCGGCCGCCGAAGTTGGTCGTCTGCGGGTACTGCGGCGCTCCGAACGGACAGGCGTAGAAGCAGTAGCCGCAGCCGATGCACAGCTCCTTGGAATGCAGCACCACGCCGTCCGCCGTGGTGTAGAAGCAGTCAACAGGGCACACCGCAGCACAGGGCGCGTCGGTGCAGTGCATGCAGGCCATCGAGATCGATTTCTCGCCCGGCTTGCCGTCGTTCAGGGTCACGACGCGGCGGCGGTTGATGCCCCAGGGCACGTCGTGCTCGTTCTTGCAGGCGGTGACGCAGGCGTTGCACTCGATGCAACGGTCGCTGTCACAGAGGAACTTCATTCTTGCCATGGCTATATCTCTCCCCTCTCCGCTCAAGCCGGCTCGATGCGGCAGAGGGTCACTTTGGTTTCCTGCATGAACGTCACGGGGTCGTAGCCATAGGTCATGACGGCGTTGACCGGGTGCCCGAGCACGATCGGGTCAGTTCCGGGCGGGTATTTGTCGCGCTGGTCCTCGCCCTCCCAGTGGCCCGAGAAGTGGAACGGCATGAACGCGACGCCCGTCCCAACGCGGTCGGTGACGAAGGCCATCACCTTGACCTTGCTGTTGTATTCCGGACCGTAGACCCAGACGTCGGACTTGTGCCGGACGCCGAGGCGCTCGGCGTCCTTGGTGTTGACCTCGACGAACATGGTCTGCTGCAACTCGGCCAGCCACGGGTTGGACCGGGTTTCCTCGCCGCCGCCTTCGTACTCGACCAGACGGCCGGAGGTCAGGATGATCGGGAAGTCCTTCGACACGTCGCGCGCCTGCACGCTCTTGCCGAGCTGCGTCATGCGGAAGTCGCGGCGGTCGTCCATCGCGGGATACTGGGCGACCAGATCGCGCCGGGGCGTATAGAGCGGTTCGCGGTGGACCGGCACCGGGTCGGGCAGGTTCCAGGCCACCGCCCGCGCCTTGGCGTTGCCGTGCGGGACGCAGCCATGCTTCAGGGCTACCCGGATGATGCCCATGGACAGATCGGTCATCCAGCTGGCCTGATCGACGCTTTCACCACCGATCGCGTTGATGACGGCCATCTCGTCGGCCGTCAGGTCAGCGTCCCAGCCCAGCTTCTTCAGCACCGCCATGGTGAATTCGGGATAGCCATCGGTGATCTCCGACCCCACCGTGTAGGCGCCGTCGGCCAACAGGCTGACGCCGTTGCGCTCGATGCCGAAACGGGCGCGGAAGGTGGTGCCGCCTTCCATGACGTGCTTGGAGGTATCGTAAAGTACGGCGGAGCCGGGATGCTTCATCTCCGGCGTGCCCCAGCACGGCCAGGGCAGACCGTAGTACTCGCCTTCGCACGGCCCCTTGGTCGCGCGCATGGAAATCTTGTCGAAGTCGGCCTGATGCTCCATGTGAAGCTTCAGCCGCTCGGGCGACTGGCCGGTATAGCCGGTCGCAAGGCCGCCCCGGTTGATCTCCCGCAGGATGTCCTCGGCGCGCGGCTTGGTGCCGTCGACCGTGATGTTCTTGAACAGCTGATCCGCGAAGCCCAGCTTGCGGGCCAGCAGATACATGGTCTCGTAGTCGTCCTTCGACTCGAAGATCGGATCGACCACCGGATCGGACCACTGGAGCGACCGGTTGGAAGCGGCGCGGCAGCCTGCCAGTTCGAACTGGGTACAGGCCGGCAGGATATAGGTGCCGTTCTTGCGCCCGCTGACCGACGCGAAGGTGGTCGGATGCGGGTCGACCACGACCAGAAGATCCAGCGCCTCGAGGCCCCGGCGCATCTCCGGCATCCGGGTGACCGTGTTGCCGCCGTGGCCGAAGGTGACGAAGGCCTTGATGCTGTTGGGCTGGTCCAGCTCGCCCGGCTTCGCCAGCACGGCGTCGAACCAGCGGGTGGTCGGGATGCCCTTGGTCTCCATCAGCTCCTTGGAGGCGAAGCGGCTCTTGACCCAATCGTAGTCGACTTCCCATACCCGCGCCCAGTGACGCCACGCGCCTTCCGCCAGACCGTAGTAGGACGGCAGCGACGTGACGTCCAGGCCCATGTCGGTGGCGCCCTGGACGTTGCTGTGACCCCGGTAGATGTTGGCTCCACCGCCCTCGACGCCGATGTTGCCCAGCGCCAGCTGGAGGATGCTGAAGGCCCGGACGTTGGCGGTGCCGACCGTCTTCTGGGTGGCGCCCATGCACCAAATCAGGGTCGATGGCCTGTTCTTAGCCATCAGCTCGATGACCTTGCGGAGCTGGTCGCCGGGAACGCCGGTGACGCGCTCGACCTCCTGCGGGTTCCACTTCTTGACCTCGGCACGGATCTCGTCCATGCCGTAGACGCGCTGGCGGATGAATTCCTTGTCTTCCCAGCCGTTCTCGAAGACATGCCACAGCATGCCCCAGATCAGCGGAATGTCGGTGCCGGGACGGATGCGGACATAGTCGGTCGCGTGGGCGGCGGTGCGGGTGAAGCGCGGGTCGATGACGATGAACGGAGCGCGGTTATGCTCCTTCGCCCGCAGCATGTGCTGCATCGACACCGGATGCGCCTCGGCCGGGTTGCCGCCGATGATCATCAGCGCCTTGGCGTTCTGGATGTCGTTGTAGCTGTTGGTCATGGCGCCGTAGCCCCATGTATTCGCGACGCCGGCAACCGTGGTGGAATGGCAGATGCGGGCCTGATGGTCGACCGTGTTGGTCCCCCACATGGCTGCGAACTTGCGGTACAGGTAGGCTCCCTCGTTGGAGAACTTGGCTGAGCCCAGCCAGAACACGCTGTCCGGGCCGGATTTCTCACGGATCTCCAGCAGCTTGTCACCGATCTCCTCGATCGCCTGATCCCAGGTGATCCGCTTCCACTCGCCGTTCTCCAGCTTGACCGGATACTTGTTGCGGCGCTCGCCCTTGGTCAGCTCGCGGACCGAAGCGCCCTTGGCGCAGTGGGTACCTTGGCTGATCGGGCTGTCCCAGCCCGGCTCCTGGCCGGTCCAGACGCCGTTCTGGACCTCGGCGATCACCGTGCAGCCGACCGAGCAGTGGGTGCAGATGCTCTTGCGCCGGGTCACCTCGATATCGGGATCGACCGGTCCGGCCTCCGCCTTCTTCACCGTGGCGAGCGGAAGGGCGCCCAGCGCCGCCATGCCGCCGGCGGCAAGGCCGGAGTTGCGGAGGAAGGTCCGGCGGTCGAGCGGGCCGGTGGCATTGGCGGCGGCTGCCGCCAGAGTGGAGGCGAGGGAGGAGCGTTGGGCGGAAGCGGCGCGTCTCTTTACCAGCATCGGACGGTTCTCCTCCTCAAAGCCGGTTCAGCGCATAGAACTGTTTGACGTGCTCGGTTTCCTGATAGCGGGGTTTGACCCGTTCCTCCCCGCTCTCCTCGGCCTGCGCGCCCGTCACCGCCAGCGGCACCGCTACCGCAGCAGCGCCTCCGGCCAATCCAACGGCCTTCAGGAAGTCCCGGCGTTCCACCGTTCCGGTCTTCTTCTGATCCGATGCCATATCCACTCGTCCCTATGCTCACTCAAGCGCTTCGCGCCCTGACGCGAGGTCAACACGCCACGGAACGAAAAGTCGCATCTTCGAAAGCATAAGAAACCAACGGGCAGCGCCGCTGTTTAAAGCTGTCTGGAAGGCATATTCATCAGGGACTTCGGGAAGGAAGCCATATCTTGCACAGGTTACCGATCGTGATAGGCGCCGCCATGCTCGCCTTGGCCGCCTACGCGGCGCAGGCCCAGGGGATCAAGAAGGAGACGCTGACGGAAGACCCCAACGTCACCCGCAGCCTGGAACCCGGCTCGACGCCGCAAGGCACGCGCTCACCCGACCCTGTGGACGACAGCAACAACCAGGACGACGCGGCCTCCGAACTGAAGAACCTGCGCGAGAACCCCGTCGGCATCAACGGCCAGAAGACCGAGCGCCAGACGCGAGAAGGCGGCCAGCCGCAGGCGGAGGAGTCGGCCAAGGACGTCGAGGACCGGGCCGGAGTTCCCGACGCCAACGAACCGGAAGGAACCAAGGGCAAGTAGCCTCAGCCAAGAGATGTTAGAGCGTCATGTGACGGGCGCGGGCGCCACGCTCGATGGCGGCGGCGTTCAGCCTGTCGATCTTCAGCACTTCGCGTAGCAGCTCCAGCAGCCGCAGTTCCTCCTGGGTCGTGTAGCCGTCGGCCGCCGCGACGTCGCAGGCGACGGCGTAGGCCGTTTCCCGCAGATTCTTCGGCAGGGCTTCCTTGATCTCCTC
The DNA here is from genome assembly GCF_000936425.1 of Skermanella aerolata KACC 11604. Classification (GTDB taxonomy): domain Bacteria; phylum Pseudomonadota; class Alphaproteobacteria; order Azospirillales; family Azospirillaceae; genus Skermanella; species Skermanella aerolata. The sequence continues at coordinate 85,075 of NZ_AVFK01000014.1, forward strand.
CAGCGCCGTGTCGAGACCGTCGGCCTCGCCCAGCAGCCGGGTGCAGTCCCCAGCGATCCGGGTCAGGTTTTCGGTATCGAAGTCGCGGAATACGGGCAGGTAGCGGACGGTCTCGCTGATGGTGCTCAGCTCCGCGTCGGTCATGTCGGCGTCCGAGGCGGATACCAGGACCATGGTGTAGATCAGCGCGGCGTGATGGTCGATCATGGATAAGCCTTATCAGGTGTTCCGCGCCTATGTGCCCGCGCCGGGATTGTTCTTCAAGTCCGTAGCCGAAAGTCCATGGCCCGGTGCAGGGATCGAACAAGACCGCCGTTAGTCCGGCTCGACAAGACATCGGGGCAGACCTATTCTAGTCCTATGGATTGATACATCGGACGCTCCGACGTGACCACATTTTTGTTCAGGCCTCGGAACAATCAGAGACTTCCAGGTTTTAAAGTGCCGGAGAGGTCCGCTTTGATCAATTTCGCCTTCAATGCTTCTTAAAGTTTAACGATGGTCATGTTCCGAAACCGCTTTTCCAGCCAACTCTCGTCGGATCCCCGCCTCTTGGCGGTGAAATCCAGCCATCGGGCACAAGTCCTGATCATGGAAGACGAGCCGCTGGTGGCGCTGGAGCTTCAGATCCTGCTCGAGGACATGGGCCATCAAGTCTGCGCGGTGGTCGACACCGAAGCGGACGCCGTGCGTGAAGCGGACGCGACCTTGCCGGACCTCGTGATCGCCGATATCCAGCTTCGGCAGGGAAATGGCGTCCGGGCGATGGAACGCATAGCGGGGAGAAGGGAAGTTCCGGTAATATTCGTCTCGGGCAACCACACCTTCACCCCCAACCCGCAGATCCGGACTGCCCGCTTCATTGCAAAACCCTTCCGCGTCGAAAACCTTCGCAAAGCAGTTGCCGACATCATCGCTGGCACCGGCTAAGGCCGGTGGCCGATGGGCGCTGGTTCGGCCGGGACGAACCGCCAGCGCCATCTATCTCAGCATCTTCGCGATGCTGGTCATCGTCACCGCCGTCTCCTGGCAGATCTACGACAACCGGCGCAATCTCGTGCTCGAAGCGGAGCGCACCACCGGCAACGCCGCTTTCTTCCTGGCCGACCATGCCACCCGCCTGTTCGAAGCGTCCGATCTGGCCCTGCTGGAAGCCAGCAATGCGGTCAAGGCGGCCGACTGGGATACCCTGTCGAAGGATCTGGTGCTGTGGGAACGGCTGCGGGGCCTGAGCGACCGCTTTCCCTATATCGACAACATCTGGCTGAACGACAGCAGCGGCCAGTTGCGGATGAGCACGGTGGCGCTCCCCACTCCACCGAGCAACGCATCCGACCGCGACATCTTCCTGGCCCAGCGGGAAGCCGACAGCGGCCTGTTCGTCGGCTCCCTGATCATCGGCCGGGTCACCAACAAGCCGACCTTCCTGCTGAGCCGGCGGCTTTCGGCCGACGACGGCGGCTTCCGGGGAGTGGTGTCGCTGACGATCGACCTGGAATACTTCACGTCGTTCTATGGCTCGCTGGACCTGCGGCTCGATCCGGTCATCACGATGCGGCGGGCGGCGGACGGTTCGATCCTGACGCGCGTGGCGTCGGGCGAGCCCGATCCGCTGCCGGACCTGCCATTGCCCCAAGGCTCCGCCGCCGGGATGACGACGCTCTCCCATGTCGCGGACTGGACAAGCCCCGTCCACGCCTTCCGCAAGGTCGAACGCCTGCCCCTCTATATCAGCGTCGCCGTCGCGAACGAACATATCACCCGCGCCTGGATCGCCGAGATCTGGATCTACTGGGTCGTCGCGGGCGCCGCCGGCATGGCCCTCTGGCCGCTCTCGACCATGGCGATCCGGCAGGCCGCGGCCGACCGGGAGATGAAGCGGGATCTTGAACAGCGGGTGGAGGAGCGCACGAAGCAGCTCACCGCCGCCAATGCGCAGCTCGAAACGCTGTTCCAGGAAGTCCACCACAGGGTCAAGAACAACCTTCAGGTAATCACGTCCTTGCTTCGTCTCCAGGCCGCGCGCTCGTCCGACCGGGAAACCAAGGAGTCGCTGCAAAAGAGCGTGGACCGCGTCCACGCCATGAGCTTGGTCCACCACCTGCTCTACAGCTCCAAGGAGCTGACCGACGTGGATTTCGCCACCTATTTGGGCCAGCTCTCCGACAACCTGCAAAGCGCCTACGGGACCGAGGGGCAAGTCGCGGTCCGGATCGAAGTCGGAGACGCGTGGTTCCCGCTCAACCACGCCATCCCGCTGTGCCTGATCGTCAACGAGGTGCTGTCGAACGCCTTCAAGCACGGCTTCCCCGACGGCCGTTCCGGCACGATTCGCATCACCCTGACCGATCAGGACGCCGGGTTCCGCGAGTTGGTGGTCATGGACGACGGTGCAGGTCTGCCCGACGGTTTCGACGCAGCGAAAGGCAAGGGCCTCGGCATGCAGATCATCCGGTCGCTGGCGGGCCAGCTCGGCGGCACCCCGACATTCGAGAACAGTCCGGGCGCCACCTTCCGGATGAGGTTCAACCCGGATTCAGAAACTCCCGCGTCACCCTGACCGCCTCGGCCAAGCCGACGCGCTGCATCTCCACGCCTTCGGGGAATGCCCCGGCCAGCCGCGACGGCATCATCGGGTCGAGCAGGACGAACACCCCCGTATCGTCGGCACGGCGCACCAGCCGTCCGAACGCCTGCTTCAGCCGCAGGCGAGTGATCATGTCGTCGTACCGTTTCCCTCCGAAAGCCTCGCGCCGGGCACGGTGCAGGATGTCGGGCCGGGGCCACGGCACCCGGTCGAACACGATCAGGCGCAGCGACCGGCCGGGCACATCGACGCCGTCCCTGACCGCATCGGTCCCGAGCAGGCAGGCCTGCTCCTCGCCCCGGAAGATGTCGATCAGGGTCGAGACATCCAGTCCGTCGACATGCTGGCCATAGAGCGGCAGTCCCGCCAGTTCCAGCGGTTCGGCGATCCGCTGGTAGACGCCACGGAGCCGGCTGATCGCCGTGAACAGCCCCAGCGCCCCGCCGCCGGCCGCCAGGAACAGTTCGCGGTAGGCCGCCGCGACCTGAACCAGATCGTCCTTCCGGACATCGTTGACCACCATGACCCTGGTCCGCGCCGGATAGTCGAAGGGTGACGGCACGCTGGCCCGGAGCGCCGGCCACGCCATATGGACGGCCCCCGTCCGGACCGAGGCCGCCAGCCAGTCCTGCTCGACATCGCCGGTGCCGTCCGTCAGCGTCGCGGAGGTTACGACCATGCCGTGTGCCTGCGATCCGACGGTCGCGACGAACGGTATCGTCGGATCGACGTAGTGCCGGTACATCCCGACATCCATGTCGCGGCCGTCCTGCCGTTCGATACCGAACCAGTCGACGAAGCCCGGCGAGGTCAGCTGCCCGACGCATTTCAGCATGTCGCGCCAGCCCTTGAGCGTCACGCTGCCGCGCCGCTGGAGGCTTCGGCAGACCGCCTCGATCCGCCGCCGGGTGTCGCTGTCAAGCTCCGCCGCCTCGTTGTCGAGCCGCGCGGCCAGACGGTTCGCCAAATGCTCCAGCGGCGTCTGGAGACGCCCGAGCGCCTTCTCCAACTCCTGGGCCGCCGCCGCCAGACCTTCCACCGGCTCGATGGTTTCCGTCTCCAGGCTGTAGAAGCTGTCGCGGCCATGGGCGCGGGCATGGACCTGCCGCCGCACCATCAGCAGGAAGATTTCCGCCGGCCCCGTGCCCATCTCGTCGATCAGGCGGTTGCCCCAGCCTTCGCCCGGCAGCGCGCGGGCGGCGTGGACGATGGCGTCGACCATCGCCAGCCCTTCCTCGTCGCCGGCGACAAGGTCCTCCACCCGGCGCTTGATGCCGCGCGCGCGGCTGGTCCTGCCGCCTTCCGCCCCCAGCAGCCAGCGCCGCAGCTCCGACGTTTCCTGCGCGGTAAGGTGGCCGGCGAAGGCGCTGTCGGCCGCGTCGAAGACATGGTGCCCCTCGTCGAAGACGTAGCGGGTCGGCAGGGCGGCCTCATCGCCGCCCAGTGCCGCCTGGATCATGACCAGGGCATGGTTGGCGATCACGATGTCGGCCTTGCGCGCCCGCCGGATCGTGTTCTCGATGAAGCACTTCCGATAGTGCTGGCAGGCGGAAAAGATGCACTCGCCGCGCCGGTCCGCCAGCGTCATGGTCCGCGCGCGGCCGACCAGATCGGGCAGCCAGCCGGGAAAGTCGCCGCCCTGCATGTCGCCGTCGCGGGTGGCCGCCACCCAGCGGACCATCAGGCCCAGCGCCGTCGCATACATCGGCTGGCTCGGCAGGCTGGCGACCGCTTCCTCCAGGTTAAGAAGGCACAGATAGTTCTCACGGCCCTTGCGCAGCACCACCTTCCGCGACTTGACCGCCGGGTCGGTGTGCAGCCGGTCCAGCTCGCCGTCAATCTGGTGCTGAAGGTTGCGGGTATATGTGGAAATCCACACCGTCCCGCGATTCCGTTCCGCCCACAGGCTGGCCGGAGCCAGATAGCCCAGCGTCTTGCCGACGCCGGTCCCGGCTTCCGCCAGGACGAGGTTGGGCGTTCCGGGATTGGCGCGCGGCGTGAACGCGGTGCTGACGGCGCTGGCGTAGTCCGACTGCTGCGGGCGGGGCTCCGCCACCTTGCCCAGGATGCTCGCCTGCAACAGATCAGCCAACCGGCGGCGCGCGTCGTTGGCGTGCACCGGAAGCTGTCCCGGCGGCGGCTCCGGCGCCTCGTCCTCCCATTCCGGCATCGCCTTCCAGACCTGGAAGGCGCCGAGCGCGCGGCGCCCCGGCGGCCCGTTGGGCGCTCCCAGCGCCGACAGCGCAAAGCTTGCCCAGGGCCAGCTATAGCCCTGGCTGCCACCGCCTCCGCCACCCATGAACCACGCGATGGCGACGGGATCGGACTTCTCCTCGAAGTCTGGATCGGATAGATCGGTCAGGAGCTGGCGGGTGGCCCGGATCAGGGTGAGCGCGTCATCCTCCGCGCCGTCCGGCTTGGGCAGCCCCAGCGCCTCCGCCAACCCGCGCGGCGTCGGCACGACGAAGCGGGCGGGATGAACGAAGGCGAACAGTTCCAGCAGGTCCAGCGCCGTGAAACGGTCGGCGTTGAGCCGCCGTCCCAGCGCCTTCGCGTGGCAGACCAGCAGGACGTCGCGCTGGAGGCGCAGCCGCGCTTCGCCCAGGTCGATCGTATCGACCTCGCCGTCGGAAGTCAGCCAGACGGCCTTCCGCGCCCCGGCGACGAGCGCCGGCGCATCCGGCAGCAGCAGGCGCCGCGTCGGCGCTGAGGATTGAACGATGTCCATTGCGGCGGCAGTATAGAAGGCCGGGACGCTCCGCGCGAGTGTGCCGATGTGGCACGGTGGAGGTTGCCTCGACCTGTGGGGTGGTTATGATGCGGCTCCCGTCGATCACCATCCGGTCCCCGCCTTGTCCTTTCCCGTGCCTCAGCCTCCATGACCTTCGCCCAGCGCGTCACCAGGGCCGCAACCGGGCGGCAGGTCCTCCGCTTCCTATTCGTGATGGGGGTGGCGCTCGCCGCAGTCTCGGTCGGCTGGGTCACCCTTTACCGCTTCGTTCCGCCGCCCGGCACGCCGCTGATGCTGATCCGGATGGCGGGAGGCGCCGGTATCGACAAGAGTTGGCGCAGCCTGGACGAGATCTCGCCCAACCTGTCACAGGCGGTGATCGCGTCCGAGGATACCCTGTTTTGCAGCCATGCCGGTTTCGACTGGGCGTCGATGCGGCAGGCTTGGCAGGGCAACCTTGCCGGCGGGCAGTTGCGCGGCGGCAGCACGATCTCCATGCAGACCGCCAAGAACGCCTGGCTGTGGCAGGACCGGACGTATCTGCGGAAAGGGCTGGAGGCCTGGTTCACCCTCTGGATGGAACTGCTCTGGCCCAAGGCGCGGGTCATGGAGGTTTATCTGAACATCATCGAATGGGGTGACGGCATCTACGGGGCCGAAGCGGCATCCCATGCCTTCTTCGGCAAACCGGCCGCCGGCCTGACCCGGCGCGAGGCGGCCCTAATGGCCGCGGTCCTGCCCAACCCGCTGCGCTGGTCACCGGCCAAGCCGACCCGCTACATCGCCAGCCGCGCCAACGTGATCCAGCAGCGGATGAGCACCGTCGTCCGCGACGGCCTGGGCGCCTGCGTGAGCTGACTTCCCCCAAGCGTACGCGCTCCGGCAGGAGACGTACGATTGGGTGCTTCAGTTTTTTTTAATATTTCTGCCAAACTTGCGCCACATGTCGTAGCTGGGATGTCGCGCCCATGGAGCAGACCGCTTCGGACGAGCTTATACGAGCCGTGGTGACCGCTTATGCCTGTGCCAAGGGCATGAACTCCGATCCTGGTGAGGCCTATCGGGCCGCGATCCGTGTCCTGCTGGAGCGAAAGCGCAACTTGACGCCCGAAGACGCGGTCGACTGCCTGCTTGCCATGCTGGCTCACGCGGCACGCCATCATCCGGAGTGGCTTCAGATCGAACGGCCGGTGTCCGGCGCGATCCTGCAAAGCTGTAAACAGGACCGGGACAGGAACAAGGGGTAATGCCGCCGGCATTGAAGCTTGACCGGTGAATTCCGGCAAAGATGTCGGGCTGAAGAGGCCCGACCTACAAAAGCATCCTCGGGCAAAAGCACGCTCGCGTAGGTCGGGCCTCTTCAGCCCGACATCTAACGTTCCAGACCGGTAAATATTTGATTTTTTTGTGTATACTTTTAGATTAAGACTCAGTCCATCAATGCCGCGGGGACGCGGCAGGTGAACTCGCGGCCATGCAGGGATTTGTAGAGAACGCGCAAAGACTTGCGATCCGCCTCCCGCAGGCTCCCACGCATCAGGTCGTCATGAAGCTGAAGCGCCTGGGCACGGTTGAGGCCGTGCCCCTTTGTCAGCAGCACCGCCAGCAGGAGCGCCGCGTCGGTATCGGTCCGGGCCTGGCGCTTGTCCGCTTCAGCCATGGCATGGCGCAGGTCGGCGATGGCGCCTTCGGTGGAGCGGGTGCCGGACGGACGCCCGTCCTGGGTTCGGAACTCGGTTTCCGGTACCGGCGGCGGTGCCGGATGTCCTCCGATCCCCAGCCGGCGCGCCGCCACCGACGCGGTTTCGGCAGCGGAAGAAACCTCCGGTTTGCCGCGGAAGCGGGCGATCATGTTGGACAGGTGGTCAAACAGCCCAGCCATCCAAGCCTATCAACCTCCCGCAATAGTCCAGCCGCGCAAACCATCCTGCGCGACGTGCTTCACCTCATCGAAGGATTAACGGCGTTTCATTGATTTATAGTTAAGAATCAGTGGCTCTTCGCTCCGCGCAGGCCGCCTCCACCAGGACGGTGGCCGCCGCTGCGGCCGCCTTTTGCCCGACACCTTCCGCCCCGATGGTCTGGCCGCTGACATAGGTCCCCTCGATCAGGAGCAGAAGCTGATCGGCCAGCATGGCCGGATCATGGGCGCCGGCCATCTCGGCAAGTCCGCCCAGGCGCTTGCGCAATTCGAGCTTGTTGGCAAGGGCGACGATGCGGCCGGGATGATCGAGGTCCGGGAATTCGACCGCCGTATTGATGAAGGGGCAACCCCGATAGTCCAGGTTGGCCGTCCGCTTTCCGACCGCTTCGAAGATCGCCCTGATCTGGCCCCGCGCATCGCCCGGATGACGCGCCGTCACCTTGTCCCACCATGTCCAATAGATCTGGTCGCGATATTCCAGGAAAGCCGCGACCAGCTCGTCCTTTCCGGCGAAGTTTCTATACAGGCTCATCTTCGCGACGCCGGAATGGGCGATGACGGCATCGATGCCGACCGCCCTGATGCCTTCGCGGTAGAAAAGCTCGGCAGCGGCTTCGAGGATGCGGGTGCGGGCGGATTTGGCGGCTTGGTCCTGCATAAGTCCCATCGGATAATTCTCGTTGACAGATGATACAGAACGGTCTCTATCATCGCAAGTCTTCGTTAACGCCCGGAGCTCTTCCATGTCTTTCCTGTCCGACCGGCTGGCGCGCGGACGTATCCACTACGGATGGTACGTCGCCGGGATTACCTTCGTCACGCTTCTGGTGGCGGCGGGTATCCGCTCCATGCCGAGCATCCTCATCCTCCCGGTCGAGCAGGAGTTCGGATGGTCGCGCGCCACCATCTCGTTCGCCGTCGCGATCAACCTCGTCCTCTATGGTCTGATGGGTCCCTTCGCGGCGGCCTTCATGGAGCGCCTGGGCGTCCGCAAGACCATCGTGATGTCGCTGGTGCTGGTGGCGGGAGGAGTGGCGCTGACACCGCTGATGACCGCCCCCTGGCAGCTGGTCCTGCTGTGGGGCGTGGTGGTCGGAACGGGCACCGGCATGACAGCCCTCGTCCTCGGCGCCACGGTCGTCAACCGCTGGTTCTCCGAACAGCGCGGTCTCGTCATGGGAATGCTGACCGCAAGCACGGCAACCGGGCAGTTGCTGTTCCTGCCGCTGCTGGCCATGATCGTGGAGGATCTGGGATGGCGCACCGCCGTCCTGGGCGTCGCCTGCGCCGCCCTCGTCATCGTCCCGCTGGTGATGCTGCTGATGCGGGAACGTCCCCGCGACGTCGGCCTTGCCCCCTTCGGCAAGACGGAGATGGAGGCGGCGCCGTCCCGTCCGACCGGGAATCCTTTCGCCCTGGCGTTCGGAGCCTTGATCGAGGGATCGCGCTCCCGCGATTTCTGGCTGCTTTTCGGGACGTTCTTCATCTGCGGGCTGAGCACCAACGGCCTGATCGGGACCCACCTGATCGCGGCCTGCTTCGACGCCGGCATCCCTGAGGTCAAGGCCGCCGGGCTGCTCGCGATGATGGGCATCTTCGATCTGGTCGGCACGACGCTGAGCGGCTGGCTGTCCGATCGCTACAACAACCGCTACCTGCTGGCCTGGTATTACGGGCTGAGGGGATTGTCGCTGCTGTGGCTGCCCTTCGCGCTCGACCTGTCGTTCTTCGGCCTGTCCCTGTTCGCCGTCTTCTACGGCTTGGACTGGATCGCCACCGTCCCGCCGACCGTCCGGCTCGCCACCAACAGCTTCGGGCGGGAAAAGGCGCCGATGATGTTCGGCTGGATCTTCACCGGCCACCAGCTCGGCGCCGCCGTCGCGGCATTCGGTGCCGGCGTGCTGCGCACGGCGATGGACGGCTATCTGGAAGCCTTCCTGCTCGCCGGCCTTGCCTGCTTCGTCGCGGTCGCCATGTCGCTGATGATCGGGCGGCAACCGACATCCCCCGCCCGGGTCGCGAGCGAGGCGGCGTAGGGGTCACTTGCTTGAGCGCTACTTAAACATTGACCGGTCTGAAGCGTTAGATGTCGGAACTCACCGGTCAATCTGCAATGCCGTTGGTATCAGTTACCCGCGCGATACTTCAATTACCCGCGTTACGAAGATTTCGATTGAGGATCTGAATTAAAAATTCATCACAACTGATCAGTTTCCGTCAGGAGATGCCAAAGTCAATTCTTGGAATAACGAATATCAAAGCATTCTCTTGGTACTCCATCATTCCTGTACCCGATATAGACACTCCCCGTCATCAACGAACACTTACTACATGAAGGTGACTCACCCATGCGCATGCTCGACGACCTGAAACCCGGCGACCGCTACGCCGGCGGCCCGCTGACGCTGTCGGAAGCCGATATCGTGGACTTCGCCCGACGCTTCGACCCGCAGCCGTTTCACCTCGACCCTGTCGCCGCCAGGGACAGCGTCTTCGGCGGACTGGCCGCAAGCGGATGGCATACCGCCGCACTGACGATGCGCATGATCGTGGACGGAGAGACCAAGCTGGCGGGCGGGTTCATCGGTGTCACCGTCGAGGAGATCTCATGGCCGCAGGCGACGCGCCCCGGCGATGATCTTCGTATCGAAAGCGAGGTACTGGAAGTACGCCCCTCGACCAAGCGGCCGGATCGTGGCACGGTGCGCATCCGCACCCTGACCTACAATCAAAAAGACGAAGTGGTTCAGCGGATGACCGCGGTGCTGCTCGTTCCTCGCCGATCCATGCCGGAGTAGTCTTGCCGAAACATCATCTGGACAGCACCGCAATGGCGGTGCTGACGGTTCTATGCCTGTGCTGGGGTCTCCAGCAGGTCGCCATCAAGATCGCCATTCCGGGAATATCCCCCACGCTCCAGGCCGGCATCCGGTCGATTGGATCGCTGATCCTGCTCTGGGGCTGGTCGGCCTGGAACGGCGTCCGGCTGTTCGGGCGCGACGGCTCGCTGTGGCCCGGATTGGCGGCGGGCCTGCTGTTCGCGGTCGAATTCCTGCTGATCTTCACCGGCATGACGTTCACGACGGCCTCGCGCGGAGTGATCTTCCTTTATACCTCTCCGTTCATCGTGGCGCTGGGCGCACACCTCTTCGTGCCGAACGAGCGGATGCGCCTGATCCAGGCGCTGGGATTGCTCTGCGCCTTCGCCGGTGTCGCGGTCGCCTTCGCCGATGGCCTGCGGCTCCCGACCAGCCGAGAACTGATCGGCGACGCGATGATCCTTCTGGGTGCAGTCGCCTGGGGCGCCACCACGGTCATCATCAAGGCGTCCCGGCTGGCTTCGATCAGTCCGAACAAGGTGCTGTTCTATCAGCTCGGCGTTTCCGCGGTCACCCTCCCCATCCTCTCGGCGGCGCTGGGAGAAAGCGGCATTACGGCTCTGACGGGTCCAGTCCTGGCCTCGATGGCCTACCAGATCGTCATCGTCGCATTCGCCAGCTATCTCACCTGGTTCTGGCTGATAAGCTCGTATCCCGCCGGCAAGCTGACCGCCTTCTCGTTCCTGACACCCTTGTTCGGGTTGATCGCGGGCGGCGTGCTGCTTGGTGAGAGGATCAGCGGTGCCATGGTGGCCGCCATGCTGTTGGTGTGCTTTGGGATATACCTCGTGAACCGTCGCCCGGCCGTTTCCTGAAAGCGGTCCTGCCATACGGAAAGCACTTGGCGTCTCGTAGTCTTCGCACCCTAAACTACTGACTCGCAAAGGAGAAGCGGCATGAATGTCGAATGCGTCGTGGCGGAGCCTGCCAAGCTGGGTGAAAGCCCGATGTGGTCCGTCGCCGAACAGAAACTGTACTGGGTCGATATCGAAGCCCCGGCCCTCCACCGTTTCGACCCGGCTTCGGGCCGGGATGAAAGCTGGTCGATGCCCGAGGAGATCGGGTCCATCGCAGTGCGCGGCAGGGGCGGCCTGCTGCTGGGGCTGAGGAACGGCCTTGCCTTCTTCGACCCGGCTTCGGCCGAACTGACCCGCCTGTTCGATCCGGAGGCGGATAAGCCGGACAACCGGTTCAACGACGCCACAACCGACGGCGCCGGCCGCTTCTGGGCCGGGACGATGCGGATGGGCACGCCGCTCGACCAGCCGCAGGGTACGCTGTACCGGATCGATCCGGACCTGAGCTGCCGTCCCATGATCGATGGGCTCTGGACCACGAACGGGCTGGCTTTCAGCCCCGACAACAAGACTATGTACCTGTCCGACAGCAACGCCAAGGTGCGGACCATCTGGGCATTCGACTACGATGCCGCTACGGGCACCCCAAGCAACCGCCGGGTTTTCGTGGATACCCACGGCATGGCTGGAAGGCCCGACGGCGGTGCGTGCGACGCGGACGGATGCTACTGGATGGCGGGGATCTTCGGCGGGGAACTGCTGCGTTTCACGCCGCAGGGCGTGCTGGACATGACCGTCAAGATGCCGTGCCGCACCCCGACCAAGATCGCCTTCGGCGGGCGTGGACTCGACGTGATCTACGTGACCTCCCTGCAAAAAAGCGGAGAAGAGCCCGATCCGCTCGCAGGCTGCCTCTTCGCCATCACCGGAACAGGAGTCACCGGCATGGAGGTGCCGCCATTTGCCGGATAGTAAGTTTCCGGTCAATTTCCAGTAAATCCGGTACGCCACACTGTATTGTACGATTATTTCCAATTCGCGTTAATGACTTGGGGTATATAGTGAACAACCCCCGCGATCGGCCCCTTATCGTCAGTTATAGTGTAGATTCTGTTCTTTTTCGGAGAATATCTGTAGCAATAGGATCAAACCCCAAAGGAGACATGGGATGTCCATTGCTACGTACGAACGTGAAATCTCCGCAAAAGAGGATCGGATCGCATCCGATCAGGCGGAGCGGGCACCTGCCCGTTTCGCCGATCCGAGGGCCGGAATGCACCACCGGCTACCCGGATTCGTGCAGCCTTTCCTTACTTGGCTGACGGCCCGTCCGGCACCGGGAGAAACCGCCAAGGCGCATTCCTCCCATTACCATGTCGTCACGGCCTTCGCCGCCCTGATAGCAGGCGTCGCCTTCAGCCTCGCGGCACTCGAGCTGGGTGGCTTCTGGCTGATCGCCCTGCCCTTCATGATGATCCTCTCGTCGTCCGGGATGGGCAAGCTACAGGCGGTCGTCTTCCATCATTGCGCCCATGGCACGGTATTCCGCGAACGTTCGACCAATCGCCGTGTCGGCGAGACGATCTCGATCCTGCTTTTGATGAAGCATTTCGACGTCTATCAGCACGAGCACATGCTTCATCACAGTCCCAACAAGCTCCTGACCCACGAGGACGAGTTCACGCAGTTCGTGATGAACCTCGCCGGATTGCGGCCGGGCCTCCCCAAGGCGGTACTGTGGAGGCGCGTCATGATCAGTTTCGTTTCTCCATTCTTTCACCTGCGTTTCCTGCTGGCCCGCATCTCGTCGTGCCTGCTGTCCCATTCCACGGTCCACAACCTGATCGGCTGGGCGGCCTGGGGAGGGTTGTTCTACGTCACATGGCTGACGGAAACCTGGGTGCAGATGACCGTCGTCTGGCTCATCCCGGTCGTTATCCTGCTCCAGGTCGGGACGGCGCTCAGGACCTTGTGCGAACACCGCTTTCCGGAACAGGAAGTGATCAATGCCCGCGGCAAGACCTTCGTCTGCCTCGCCACCGCCGGCGTCTTCCCCGGCGCCCCCGTTCCCGAAAAATCCGCCATGACCCCCAGCGGTCTGGCCGCCTGGGCCGGCTGGTGGGCCGCCATGCTGACGGTCCATCTTTTCGCCCGCGTCTTCGTGCTGGTCGGCGATGCGCCCTGCCATGATTTCCATCATCGCCGGCCGGCATCGCGCCGCTGGACCGACTACATCCACGCCCGCCAGAAGGATGCCGACAGCGGTTGCCCGACCTATCCTCTCGGCTACATCGAGACCTGGGGCCTGAGACAAGCGATCGACGAGAACCTCGCCTCGCTCAGCACGGCGTCCCGCATCTGAACTCCCCAAAGTAAAGCCTAAGCTTCGCAGGTCAAGCCCACGTGCCAGGGTCAGGCTCGGTAGAAGATCGATGCCGACCCGTCGGCAACCCGCTGCTGGGGCAGCCGGACCGTCACGGTCGTTCCGACCCCAAGGCGGCTGTCGATGCTGAGGGTGCCGCCATGGCGTTCCGCCAGGGTCTTGCACAGCGGAAGCCCGAGACCCGTGCCGCCGAACCGCCGGGTATAGGTGTTCTCCAACTGGCAGAACGGTTCGAGCGCCCGTGGAATATCCTCGGGCGCCATTCCGATGCCGCTGTCGATCACCTGAAGGACGGCGCCGCCATCGTCCGAAAGACCGGCACGGATCTCCACCCGCCCGCCGGCCGGAGTGAACTTAACGGCATTGCCGATCAGGTTGATCAGGATCTGGCGGATCCGGGTCGGATCGGCATGGATGGGCGGCATTCCGGGACGGATGCCGATCGTCAGGTTGACACCGCGCTCGCGTGCCATGGTCGAGACGGCCCCCATCGCGGCGCCCGCCGCCTGGGCCAGATCGACGCTCTCTTCCCGCAGGGTCGCACGTCCGGACTGAAGACGTGAGAAGTCGAGGATGTCCTGTATCAGGCTCAGCAGGTGCTGCCCGTTCTCATGGATGTCGGAGGCGTATTCCTGGTACTTCTCGCGGGAGTCGATCCCGTACATCTCGTCGCGGATGATCTCGGAAAAGCCGATGATGGCGTTGAGCGGCGTCCGCAGTTCGTGACTGAGGTTTGCCAGGAACGCGGCCTTGATCGAGTTGGCCTCCTCAGCCACGATCTTGGCGACCCGCAACTCCTCCTCCACCCGGCGGCGCTGCATGATATCGACGAAGACACCCAGGGCCGCCTCCACCACTTCGCGGTCGTCGGGACCGAAGGGGCGGGACACGTTGGCCTCCCCCCGGTTGCCGAGCAGAAGCGCTATGCCGGCGGCCGGATCGTAGGCCCACATGATGTAGGGCAGGCCCAGCGCCTGGACCAGCGCCGCCGCCATGCCGTCGCCGGCCTCGCGCGAGGACGTGAAGAAGAATTCGGGCGGATCGTCGAGCGGGATCTCGCCCACGGCACGGGGATAGGCGAAGCCGAGGGCATTGACGATCCTGAAGCCCCCTTGCCGGCTGTCCCGCCGCAGGATGGCGGCACGGTCGCAGACCAGATTGTCCAGAACGATCTCGAGCATCCGGTCGCCGATGGCCTCGTCGGATGCCTCGACGTTCACCAGGCCGAAGGCGCTGCGCAGAAGCCGGGCGGCGGTGCGCGACCGGCGGGCCTCCCGATGGGCGCGGCTCTGTTCCTCCTGCATCCGCAGCACCCTGGCGCCCAGGTCGTTGCATTGCCGGCGATAGAAAGCCAGTTCGCGTTCCAGGTCCTCGGTCGAGCGGTCGGTCATTCCCTGTCCGTCAGCCCCTCATCCGTTGTAGCAGAGAACGGTCAACACGCCTGTCCAGTCGAGCGGCCGGCTGCGCATCTCGTCGACCGGCGCTATCTCCACGCCGGAATAGAACCCAAGCAGAGGCGCCCGTATATCGATCTCGTCGAGCAGCACTTCCGCCTCCTCGATCTCCGAACCGCTCCGCGCGCTGGCCCGGCCTGCGCAGTCGATATAGAGCGCCATCAGCGGACGCTGGCCGGATACCCGCCGGTTCATCAATCGCACGCCGTCGCGAACGCTCTGCACCATCAACCCATTGTCGCGAGACATGATCTGAACGACCGATCCGCGACGAAAATCCGGCTCGAACAAAGTAATTGACCGGCGATCCGACGCCACTTGGAGAATCAGGCGATTCACATAGCGGTTTTCGTCGTAATCGGCAAACGGATCGCCATGCTTTTCACCCAACGTAACCATAAGAGACAAGTTCCGGCCATCGTCATCGGCGATATCCATGCCAAGCATGGTCTCAATGACGTCAAGGGCCGGCTTGCCATCCAGTTCGAACACTTCGGCGCCATCGATGTCGGTAATCGTCATGAACGAACTTACCGGGACGCAGCCGTGCAGGATCGCCGTCTCGGCCGTTATCGCGGCCGGCAGCACCACGGCGACGGCGGAGTGCTTCTTCGGTCTGGTTCCATCGAAGACATACCCGTCCGACAGGTTCATGTCCGTCAGGGCGCCGGCTCCGACCAGATGCGGGCGGCAGGGGCGTCCACCCTCGCCCGCACCTTCGCCCATGCCATCATAGATTCCATCGACCAGCGGACTGGCCGGATGCAGTCTCGGCGGATCGGTGGCGGCCAGGCTGTCGTAGAACAGCAGGACGACCCGGTCGTCGCCGGCAAGCCCGCGCAGGCTTTCCCCAAGGCGCCGCCCGGCGGCCGCCTCGCCTTCCAGCAGGCCGTCGTCCACCAGGATGTCGGGCAGGCCCAGCGTCGCCGGGAACAGCCCGACCGCGACTTCGAAACCGCTGTAGCCGAAACCGGCCGACGTGACGGTCCCCGCGGCGGAACCGCCGACGACGGGTACCGAACCGACGACCGAGCGCAGTCCCGCCAGCACGGCCGAGGGATCGTGCTTGCCGCCGCAGAACATCAGCACCCAGGCCGGTTCGTCGGCGGTACGGAGCATGTCGGCGGCCCGGTGCGCCGCCTCGGCTCCGGCTTCGCGGGGATCGGGATTGTTGCTACGGCCGACGCCGATCAAGTCCCGCCCCATCATCTCCGCCATCGACCAGCCTGAAACTGGCATGGCGCCGAACCATCCTCAGAAACACCGGCGCGGAGATCGGCTTCGCGATGTAGTCGTCGCATCCGGCATGGCGGATAGCCGCCTCGTCCTCCGGCGCCGCATAGGCGGTCACCGCGATGATGGGAATATCCTTCAGGTCGCCGCTGGCGCGGATCTCGCGCGTGACGTCGATACCGGACATGTCCGGCAAGCCGATGTCCATCAGGATCACGTCGGGAGTGAACTCGCGCGCCATGCTCAAGGCCTGTTCCCCATCGGTAGCCTTGAGGGTATTGTAACCCGCCGCCTGGAGAAGGTCGTCCAGAAGCTTGAGGTTGAAAGCATTATCTTCGACGATCAGCACGGTGCGCACGGGAAGCGGCGGCTTGGCTCCGGCGCCGCTCCGCGATCCCGTGGATCGTGCCGAAGGGCCGGACGATCCGCCCTTGTCAGAAACGAGAGAAAATTGCCGCGCCATTCTTACCTATAGCGGAAGTGGAGCGTTCAATATCTCTCACCTGCTCGGAGATATCCAATTAAAAAAGCAAGTTGACGATCTTTAAAGAACCAAAAGAATTCTTGGTAATTCCGTTGAGAAAAGCTTGGAAAATCAACCCGTCAACCGTTCTTCTATTCAGCTATTTTATGATAAAATGCGATGAAAAAGCGGTCTTTTTGCCGATGGACATCCCGCACCGGCAATCAGCGGTCATCCACTGTCCAGCCCCGGTAAAACAGCGCGAAACCCACCACACCCATGGCGGCGGCGATCACCAGGCCGAAACCTCCGATCGCCATGTCGATCCAGAAGGCGTTGAGCAGGACGCTCAGGAAGATGACCACGAATCCGGCAAGCGCCTGTGGGGTCTGGACGGATTTCTGAACCTGGCTGAGGCGATCCCAATACATTCCTTGCCCTCCCTGAGTGTTTCCGCGTCCGGCGCCGGGAAAGAAACTTGCCTTGCTGCCGTCTGAGGCTGTTATTTTCCGTAATGCTATTACCCGGATACTGGGCGTTTCAAGAACGCTGACGAAAGTCAGCAGCGTTGAATCGTCGCAGTCGTTTTCCCTGCTTCTCCGACGCAGCCGGAAGGGTCAGCCTTTGTTGTCTCCTCCCTCGTAGTTTTGGACTAATGGCAAGTCCGCGAAAGCGGCTTATGATCAATCCCAAGCAAAACAGAGCCACCGCATCGATCCTTGAAAATGCGGCAAAGAGGCGGAATGGGAGAGAGACAGACCATGTGCAGACTTTTCGTCATGCAGGACCCGGCGTCGTATGAATGCGAGACGCGAGCCGTCCGCTTGCACGGCCACACCACGAGCATCCGCCTGGAGGCCGAGTTCTGGGCGATCCTGGAAGAGATCGCGGCCCGCGAGGGCGTCCCGCTGTCGCGTTTCCTCTGCACGCTGCATGACGAGGTGCTTCAGCACCAGGGCGACATCCCCAATTTCGCATCCATGCTGCGCGTAACCTGTGCGCTGTACCTGCGCGATCCCGTCGCCCATGCCTCGGCGGTGGCCGCGCGCCGGGCCAGGGAAATCGATGCTGTAGTAGCATGATACTACCACCACCCCGTTTCGCCGCCCTAGGATTTCGCGGAAGCGCCTGAAACAAGCGACGTGAAACCAAGGCGAAACCAGGGGGAGGGTCCGAAACAATGGCCAAAGTCATCCACGCGATGTTCCGCGTGATCGATGAGGACAGGTCGCGCGACTTCTACGCCAGGGCGTTCGGGCTGGAGGCTGCCGACCGTTACGAGTTCGACGGCTTCACCCTCGTCTACCTGCGGAACCGCGAGGCCGATTTCGAGGTCGAGCTGACCATCAACCATGGCCGTACGGAGCCCTACGACTTAGGCGACGGCTACGGGCACATCGCGGTCGCCGTGAACGACCTGGAAGCCGAGCACCGACGCTTCACCGAAGCCGGTCTCAATCCCAACCCGATCAAGGAGTTCATGCGCGAGGGCGCGCTGATGGCGCGCTTCTTCTTCGTGCAGGACCCCGACGGCTACAAGGTGGAGGTGCTCCAGCGGCATGGCCGCTACCGCTGAACCACCATCGACGAAAACCAACAAGACCAAAGCCGAACAAGGCAGTCCGAACCCCGTCCCCCTAGGGAGGAGACACGCATGAGGACCATCGACAAGCGGGCCAAGGTGACCCGCCGCAATTTCCTGAAATCGGGCGCTGCCGTCGCCGGCGTTACCGCCATCGCCGGCGGCGCTACGGTGACGGTCGATCCCAACGGCGCCTGGGCGATGACCACCCAGCACCTGAAGCCCGAAACCATGGTGACGCTCGTCAAGATGGCGCGCGACCTCTACCCCCACGACCGGCTGGGCGACGCCTACTACGCCAAGGCCGTTGAAGCCTATGACGGCAAGGCCGGCGCCGACGCCACGCTCAAGCAGTTGCTCGAGCAGGGCGTCTCCGACTTGAACACGGCATCCCAGGCCAAGTACGCGATGCCCTACGCCGCCGTCAACGAAGAAGGCGACCGGGTCGCGGTGCTTCGCACGATGGAAACCACCCCGTTCTTCCAGAAGGTACGCGGCGACATGGTCGTGGCCCTCTACAACCAGCCGGCCGTCTGGGCGAAGTTCGGCTACGAAGGCTCGTCCGCCGAGCATGGCGGCTACCTGCATCGCGGCTTCGACGACATCGACTGGCTGAAAGACGCCTGAGCAAACAAGCGCGTCACCAAGCAAGTCACCAAACGGCGGTTGGGAGGAACGGGAAAGATGGCTGCGAAATTCGACCTCAACGACGACGGCGTCGTGGTGATCGTGGGCTCCGGGGCCGGCGGCGGCACGTTGGGCAACGAACTGGCCCAGAAGGGCATCAAGGTGGTGGTCCTGGAAGCGGGACCACGCGTCGAGATGGAGGAATTCATCAACGACGAGTGGGAGGCCTTCTCCCAGATAAGTTGGCTCGACAAGCGGACCACCTCGGGAAGCTGGCGGGTCGCCAAGGACTTCGCGGGCCTGCCGGCCTGGATCGTCAAGGCGGTCGGCGGCTCGACCATCCATTGGGCGGGCGCCAGCCTGCGCTTCCAGGAGCACGAGTTCAAGACCCGCACCCATTACGGCGACCTGTCCGGGGCCAACCTGCTCGACTGGCCGATCACACTCCAGGAACTCGAACCGTACTACGCCAAGGCCGAGTCGAAGATGGGCGTCACGGGGACAAACGGCATCCCGCGCCTGCCCGGCAACAACAACTACAAGGTCCTGGCGGCCGGTGCCAAGGCGCTGGGCTACAAGGAATTCCACAGCGGCAACATGGCGATCAACTCGCGAGAGCGGGACAACCGCGGTTCGTGTCAACAGATCGGCTTCTGTTTCCAGGGCTGTAAATCCGGCGCCAAGTGGTCGACCCTGGTCGCCGAACTGCCCAAAGGCGAGGACACCGGCAACCTCGAAGTCCGCTCCGACGCCCAGGTGCTGAAGATCGAGCACGACGCTTCCGGCAAGGTGACCGGCGTGCTCTACGGCGACAAGGCCGGCAACGTCCACCGCCAGAAGGCCCGCATCGTCGCGGTCGCCGGCAACTCGATCGAGAGCCCGCGCCTGCTGCTGAACTCCGCCTCCTCGATGTTCCCGGACGGTCTGGCGAACAGCTCGGGTCAGGTCGGGCGCAACTACATGCGCCACACCACCGGGTCGGTCTACGCGACCTTCGAAAAACCCGTCCACATGTATCGCGGCACCACCATGGCCGGCATCGTCCGCGACGAGGCCAAATTGGATACCTCGCGCGGCTTCGCCGGCGGCTACGAGCTGGAAACCCTGTCGCTCGGCCTGCCCTTCATGGCGGCCTTCCTGAACCCCGGAGCCTGGGGCCGCAGCTTCACCTCCGCGATGGACGGCTACGACCATATGGCCGGCATGTGGATCGTCGGCGAGGACATGCCGCAGGAGACCAATCGGATCACACTGCACGCATCCGAAAAGGACACCTTCGGTATGGCGATCCCGAACGTCCATTTCGATGACCACCCCAACGACGTCGCCATGCGCAACCACGCCTTCCGCCAGGGCTCGACCCTGTACGAGGCCGTCGGCGCCACCCGCACGATCCACACGCCACCCTACCCTTCCACCCACAACCTCGGCACCAACCGGATGAGCGCCAACGCCCGCGACGGCGTCGTCAACAAGAACGGGCAGACGCACGACATCAAGAACCTGTTCGTCTCGGACGGCAGCCAGTTCACGACCGGGGCCGCCTGCAATCCGACCCTGACGATCGTCTCCCTCGCGATCCGGCAGGCGGATTTCATTGCCGACCAGATGAGCAAGCGGGAGATCTGACGGACGCTTCGGTCGTCGCCCTGTCCGGACCGGTTCCGGACAGGGCTTTTTTACGGGCAAAATTGGTCAGGCCACCCGACCTTTTAGCCGGTTGACCTTCGTCGTCTTATGATTGACACTCCCCGCAAAATCGAAACAACGGGATGGGGGGAACTGCCACATGACGAAGGTCGCCTTATCCGGAGCCGGCGGCAATATCGGGCGCGTGCTGCGTCCGCAACTGCTGGAACGCGGCGTCGATCTGAGGTCCGCCGGCGGCTCCAGGCCGCTTGAGCCGCTTGTCGAGGGCGAGGACATCTGCCACGGCGACCTGCGCGACCCTGATGTGGTGGACCGGCTGCTCCAGGGCGTCGACGTGCTGATCCATCTGGCCGGCACCAGCGTCGAACGCCCGCTTCCCGAAATCATTGACAACAACCTGCGCGCCCTTCACGAAGTCTACGAGGGCGCTCGCCGTCACGGCGTCAAGCGCATCCTGTTCGCCAGTTCCAACCACGCCATCGGCATGCATACGGTGGACGAGACGCTGGGGCTCGACTGCGAGTTCCGGCCGGACGGCTTCTACGGCCTCAGCAAGGTCTGGGGTGAGGCGATGGCCCGGATGTACTGGGACAAGCACGGGATCGAGGGCATCAGCGTCCGGATCGGCTCCTACCAGGAGCGCCCCATGGAATTCCGCCACCTCAGCACCTGGCTAGGGCACGACGATTTCCTGCACATGATCATGCAGGTAATCACGGTACCTTCAGTCGGCTACCTGACGGTCTGGGGCGTCTCCGCCAATACCCGCAGCTACTGGGACAATACCGGCGCCGAGCGGCTGGGCTACGAGCCTACCCAGAACGCGGAGGACTTCGCCGCCGAGATCCTCAAGCAGCCCAACCCGCTCGATCCGATCGCCCAGCGCCACCACGGCGGCAGCTTCGTCACCATGGACTACACGCCGCAGGACGAGCGGCCGGGGCCGCTGACGCCCGACGATACAACCGGCTGAGACGGCAGGCATCCCGTGCCGATCCAGACCGTCGCGTCCCAGCGGCTCTACCAGCAGGTCGCCGGCCAGCTCGGCGAGTTGATCCGGCAAGGTGAGTTCCTGCCGGGCGACCGGCTGCCGCCGGAACGCGACCTCGCCCGCCAGCTCGGCGTCAGCCGCCCGACCGTCCGCGAGGCGATGATAGCGCTGGAGATTGCCGGTCTGGTCGATGTCCGGACGGGCTCCGGCGCCTATGTCCGCAAGGCTCCCTCCAGCGGCGTCATGCCGTTCGCGCCGCCCGACATCGGCCCCAGCCCGTTCGAGCTGGTTGCGGCGCGCCGGCTGATCGAGCCGGAAGTCGCTTTCACCGCAGCCGGATGCATGCATGCCGGCGTGCTGGCCGGGATCGCCGAGACGCTCGACCTGATGCGGGCCGGCATTGATGCCGGGCAGGGCGTCCAGGCAGCCGACCGGCTGTTCCACACCCGCATCGCGGCCGCAACCGGCAATACGGTGCTGTCCGCCATCGTGGAGCAGCTTTGGGACAGCACATTCGAGCCGATCTTCGAAGGCCTGAGCCGGCGTACCGGCCTTCCTGAGAATCAGAGAGCGGCACTGGCCGGACATATCAGGATCTTCGAAGCCCTGGAGCGCGGCGACGCGGTGGGTGGCAGAGACGCCATGCGCGCCCATCTAGCGGAGGTCGAAACGATCCTGATGGCGGAAGACTGGCCGGCACCCGCATCCGCGCCCCAATCCGCAACCGGCACGGATTGACCGCGATGCCCAAAAAGCCCGAACGGGCATATCTTCAAAGGGAAAGGAAAATTCATCATGGCGACACAGCAGCGTGACCTGCTGAGGGCGATGTTCGATGCGGCCGTCGATGCGGCGCTGCCCGACAAGGTCGTGCCCAAGCACCTGCCGCCGCCGCCCAAGGGCCGCACCATCGTCCTCGGTGCCGGCAAGGCGTCCGCCGCGATGGCGAAGGCGGTCGAGGACCACTGGCCCGGCCCGATCGAGGGGCTGGTCATCACCCGATACGGCCATGCCGTGCCCTGCCGCCACATCGAGATCGTCGAGGCCTCCCATCCCGTTCCGGATGCCGCAGGCCACGCAGCGGCCCAGCGAATCCTGGAACTGGCCGAGAGCGCCGGGCCGGACGATCTGGTGCTGTGCCTGATCTCCGGCGGCGGTTCCGCCCTGCTGGCGCTGCCGGCTCCCGGCTTGACGCTGGAGGACAAGCAGGCGGTCAACAAGGCTCTGCTGGCCTCGGGTGCCGATATCGGCCAGATGAACGCGGTGCGGAAGCACCTGTCCGCGATCAAGGGCGGACGGCTCGCCGCGGCGGCGCATCCCGCGAAGGTCGTCAGCCTGCTGATCTCCGACGTGCCGAACGACGATCCCTCGGTCATCGCCTCCGGCCCGACGGTCCCTGATCCCTCGACCTTCGAGGACGCCCGCGCCGTGCTGAAGCGCTACGGCATCAAGCCCTCGCCAGCCGTCCAGCAGCACTTGGAACGCGCCGAAGAAGAGTCGCCGAAGCCCGGCGACCCCCGTCTGGCCGACGTGACCAACGTGATGATCGCGACACCGCAGTTCTCGCTGGAAGCCGCCGCCGAAGTCGCGCGCAAGGCCGGCGTGACCCCGCTCCTGCTCGGCGACAGCTTGGAGGGCGAGGCCTACGAGGTCGGCAAGATCATGGCCGGCATCGCGGCATCCGCCGCCACGCACGGCCACCCGCTGCCCGCTCCCTGCGTGCTGCTGTCGGGCGGCGAGACGACGGTCACCGTGCGCGGCAAGGGCCGGGGCGGACGCAACGTCGAGTTCCTGCTGGCGACCGCCGTGGCGCTCAACGGCCGTTCCGGCATCTGGGGCATCGCGGGAGACACCGATGGGATCGACGGTGCCGAGGAAGTCGCCGGAGCGATCATCACCCCGGATACCATCGCGCGGGCCGCCGCCAAGGGCATCAGCGCCAAAGAAAGCCTTGCCGACAACGACGGCCACAGCTTCTTCGAGGCGCTGGGCGACCAAGTCGTCACCGGGCCGACGCTGACCAACGTCAACGACTTCCGGGCGATCCTGATCGAAGACCCGGCGAAGGGATAAGGCCGCGACCATGCCCGCCAGCAGCATCGACAAGCAGCCGTTCGGCACCCTGGCCGACGGCTCCGCCGTGGACCGCTACCGCCTGACCGGAGACGGCGGGATCGAGGTGGAGATCATCCCGCTCGGCGGGATCGTCACCGCCCTGCGGGTGCCGGACTGCGATGGGAAATTCGCCAACGTCGTCCTCGGCCTGCCCCGGCTGGAGGACTACGCGGTCCCGGGCCGCTACTTCGGCGCCATCATCGGGCGCTACGCCAACCGGATCGCGGGTGGCCGGTTCGAGCTGGACGGAACGGAAGTCAGGCTTGCGGCCAACAACGGGCCGAACGCGCTGCACGGCGGGCCGGGCGGCTTCAACCAGCGGCTCTGGCGGGTGGACTCCGCCGGCGACGGCCGGCTGGTCCTGGCCTACCGCAGTCCCGACGGCGAGGAAGGCTATCCCGGAACGCTGGACGTGACGGTGACCTACTCGCTGACGCCGGACAACGGCTTGCACATCGACTACCGGGCGGAGACGGACCGGACGACGGTGGTCAACCTGACCAACCACAGCTTCTTCAATCTGGCCGGCGAGGGATCGGGCAGCATCGAGGGGCACGAACTGATGCTGAACGCGTCGCGCTACACGCCGGTCGATCGGACATCGATCCCCACCGGAGAGATCGCCCCCGTCGCGGGGACCCCGTTCGACTTCACCACACCAACCCGGATCGGCGAGAGGCTTCGGGCCGGCCACCCCCAGCTCGTCACGACGCGCGGCTACGACCACAACTTCGTGATCGATCACCAGGGCGGAGACCAGCCGGTGCTGGCGGCAAGGGTGGTCGATCCGGTGTCGGGCCGCATCATGGAGGTGCTGACGACGGAGCCGGGCGTGCAGGTCTACACCGGCAACTATCTGGACGGCACGCTGGTCGGCTCGGGCGGCGGGACCTACCGGCAGGGTGACGCGCTGTGCCTGGAAACCCAGCACTTCCCCGACTCTCCCAATCGGCCGGAATTTCCCTCGACCCGGCTGAACCCCGGCGAGGTCTTCCGCTCGACCACGATCTACCGGTTCCCGAAGCCGGTCTGATCCGTCACGCCCAAACATGGTCGGCGAAGGTCCCCGGCGGCAGGCCCACGGCGTCGACGTCCAGCGTGTGGATCACGGTGCCGTCGGCGGTCCTGCTGGTGAAGATGGTATGGCCGTTCTTCTCGACCGCCGTCGTCTTCAGGTCGATGCCATGGGCGCCGGTGAAATAGGCCTTCATGATCCGGTCGCCCTCGGCGGCGTTGAAGCCGACGATCTTGTCGTTGCCCAGCTTCGTCGCAGGGTCGTTCCAGGGCATGTAGAAGACATCCGCCCCGCCGCCGCCCTTGAAGGTCTCGCTGCCGGAGCCGCCCTGGAACAGGTCGGCGTAATTGCCGCCCGTCACCGTTGCGTTGTCCTTGCCGCCGTAGAAGTCCAGGCGGGTGCTGGACGACACCGTGAACGCCTCGATCCCGGTAAAGGAGCCGGCGCCCTCGAACACTGTGGGAGCGCGGTTGTTGTCCTGGAAATAAAGGAAGCCGCCGGGTCCATAGTCGTCGAGATCGATAGCGATGCGAGCCGGCGCGGTATCGAGCGAGTCCGAAAACGGGTCGGTCCGGACTTCGGTCTTGCCGGCCATGATATGAAGCGTGTCGGTGCCGGTGCCGCCGGAGAACAGCGACGCGGACTCCGACACCAGCCCGTATTCCTCCATCACGAGGGTATCGTTGCCGCTGTCCCCGTAAAGGTCGTTGGTCCCCTCGCCGCCGGACAGACGGTCGTTGCCGGCACCGCCATGAAGCTGGTCGTACCCGGCGCCGCCTACCAAATGGTCGTCGCCGCCGTTGCCGTAGAGAACGTCGTTCCCCTTGGTGCCGTAAAGTCTGTCCGCCACCGAACCGCCCCGCAACGTCGCCATCTCGTTCCCCCAGGAAATTTGGGCGCCCCACGCCCTGCTCGATGTGGTTAATAATACGTTACCGAGAGAAAATTAAGTAACCAAAAAGGCTAAAGATAGGTCAACCGTAGGGAGGATTAGTGGACAGACGCTCTTATGACCTAAAAAACTTATCTTAGGCAATTGGCGCAACCGGAGCGCTATGCCCGATGTTCCATCTCCTGTGCCTCACCGGAGGCTGCATTTACGGTTAAATTGAGAAAAGGAACGGATCATGGGTCTCTTCGACTTCGTGAAGGAAGCGGGCCGCAAGCTTGGCATCGGCAGCGATGCGCCGACGCCGGACGAACTGCGGGCCGAAGTGACCAAGCTTGGTCTGGACGCCAAGGATCTGGCGCTCGATGTGCAGGGAGACACCGTCACGGTCTCGGGCAGTGCTCCCAGCCAGGAACTGCGCGAAAAGATCGTGCTCGCGGTAGGCAACGTCCATGGCGTCGCCAAGGTCGAGGACAAGTTGACGGTCGCGGCGCTCGACGGCTCGACCCAGGGCGCTGACGCGTCGGCAAGCGGGGCGTCAGTTCCGGCACAGGGCCAAGCCCAGGCAAAATTCTATACGGTCAAGTCGGGCGATACGCTGTCGAAGATCTCCAAGGAGTTCTACGGCGACGCGAACCGCTACAATGGGATCTTCGAAGCCAATCGCCCCATGCTGGAGCACCCGGACAAGATCTATCCGGGTCAGGTCCTGCGCATTCCCTGATCAGGAAACGACAAGGAAACATTCAGGTCCAAACGGGATGCGCCGGTAAAAGCCGGCGCGTCTCGGATCAGCGACCGTTCCACTGGCGGACGTCGCCGGTATCGACGTGGATGAAGCCCTTGTTCGGGTAATAGCCGACACCGCCCTGCCCGAGCGCCAAAGCAGCTTTCCGCATGTTGCGCAGGCTGACGCCCGGCAGCGTGATATCGACCGCCTGTCCGACCATGTGGTAGCTGTGCGACGCCGTTCGGACGCCATGACGGCGAAGCGCGGCGTTGGTTTCAGGGGTTCGGTAGCCGGAAAGGATCTCGAACGGCTTGGCCGCGTCGACGTTGTTTCCGACATTGTAGAGCAGGTCCAGCAGCCCGGGATCGATGGTCTTGGTCTCGTCGGTACGCCAGTCGCGCATCAGCCAGTTTACGCGGTCCAGGGCATCGACCACGTAGAAACCGTCCTGGAAGTAGGTTTCCTTGAAAAACTCGCCGGTCTGGCGATGGTACAGATGAAGCGTCCGGTCCTTGAGGGGTGCAACAGCGGCCGCCGCCGGTTTGATCGTTGCCAGAACAGCAGCGGAAATTCCGCCCACGATCAGCGACCGCCGTGATACCGCCCCCGTTTTACCGCTAAAATGCATAAAACCAGCCCCAATATGGTTAATTTCGACATGCGAGGAATGCCCATGACTGGATTTTGTTTCCTGGTCAATGCAAATAATTAACTTTTTCTTAACCATTTTTGTGACCAAGAGTGTACTGTGCTGTGTGGCGGTGCAGCATCTGTGAATTTTCCTATTGGATTTTTTGAGAATGCTGAAAATGCGGGTGGTGAACCAGCCTGAATAGTGACGCTCATCGTTACGAAAAACCGAGAGTTATAGGCAACTCGGTTTGTTGAAACATCTGGAAATACGTTTGGCAGGCCAAAGGCCACTCTTTCGCCATCGGCTTCTGGCCTAAAGAAAGAGGAAAATAAACCTATGAAAATTGCACAGATTGCGCCGCTTTCAGAAAGCGTACCGCCGCGTCTCTATGGCGGAACCGAACGTATCGTCTCCTACCTGACCGAGGAACTGGTGCGCCAGGGCCACGACGTCACACTTTTCGCCAGTGCCGATTCGTTAACGTCTGCGACGCTGGTGCCCGGCCGTTTCCGCGCCACCCGGCTCGACCCGGCTTGCCCGGATCCTACGGCCAGCACCATGCTGATGCTCGACCGCGTCCGCCGCATGGCGGATGACTTCGACATCCTCCATTTTCATATGGATTGCGTGCAGTTTCCCCTGTTTCGTCATCTCGCCGACCGCACCCTGACGACGCTGCATGGCCGGCTGGATCTCCCGGACCTTTATCCGTTCTACCACGAGTTCGACGACATGCCGGTCGTCTCGATCTCCAACAGCCAGCGCCGTCCGGTGCCGGACGCGAACTGGGCCGGCACCATCTATCACGGTGTCCCGGCGGCACTTTACCGGCCCTCGACCGAACCCGGCGACTATCTGGCCTTCCTGGGACGGATATCGCCCGAGAAGCAACCGGACGAGGCCATCCGGATCGCCCTGCGGGCGGGCTTGCCGCTGAAACTGGCCGCCAAGGTGGACCGGGCCGATGCCGACTACTTCCACGACCGTATCCGGCCGCTGCTGGACCATCCGCTGATCGATCTGATCGGCGAGATCGGGGACAAGGACAAGAGCGGCTTCCTGGGCGGCGCCAAGGCGCTGCTGTTCCCGATCAACTGGCCGGAACCCTTCGGCATGGTGATGATCGAAGCGATGGCCGCCGGGACCCCGGTGATCGCCTATCGTTGCGGGTCGGTCGAAGAAGTGGTTGAACACGGGATCACAGGGTTTATCGTGGATAGCCAGGACGAAGCCGTGGCCGCTGTCGGACGCATCGGCGAACTGGACCGCCGCAAGATCCGCGCCCGGTTCATGGAGCGTTTTTCAGCCGAGCGCATGGCGCTTGACTATGTCGATCTCTATCGCAAGGCCGCCGAGGGAAGATTGCACGCCCTGCCGGCCATTCCGGACCGGTCGGGCTGGAGCAACGGGGCGGCCGGAAAGGCTACCTGATCATGACGACGCCGGGACCTGACGCGTTGCCCGACTCCGCATTCCCCGACCCCGCATCGGAATTCTACATTCCGGCGGTCGGTTCCCTGACCGACCGCCGGACCCGAACGATCAAGCATGCGGATACCTTCGCCGTGTTCGACGACCACGGCGATATCCTTTACGCGATAGGGCGGCCGGACGGACTGTATCATCAGGACACGCGCTACGTCTCACGGCTGGAACTGCTGATCGACGGCCAGCGCCCGCTGCTGCTCAGCACCACGATAGAGGACCGGACGGCGGTGCTGTCCAGCGACATGTGCAATCCGGACCTTTACCGCGACGGCGAGCACATCCTGCGCGAGACGCTGCATCTCGCCAGGGCCAAGTTCCTGTGGAACGGCGCCTGCTATGAAAGGCTGGTGATCCGGAACTACTCCGACCGTCCGGTCCAGGCCACGCTGACGCTGCGGTTCGGCTCCGACTTCGCCGACCTGTTCGAGGCGCGGGGGCAAAAGCGCCAGAAACGGGGCACGATAGAGCCGCCGCAGATCGGCAAGGATCGCGTGGCACTGGGATATGTCGGGCTCGACGGAAACCGGCGGGAAACGCTTTTGCAGTTCGACCCTCCTCCCGCCAGGCTGACGTCGTTCGAAGCGTCGTACGACCTGGATCTGGCACCGAAGGAGTGGATACCGCTGTTTTCCACCATCTCGGTCGCCGGCATGAAGCCCGAACGCAATGGGACGCGCGCCGGGTTCTTCGTCGCCTTGCGGGCCAAGTTCCGCGACCACCGGACGATGTTCGCTCCGGTGGCCCGGATCGTGAGTTCGAATACCGTCTTCAACGAAACCCTGCGCAGGTCCGGATCGGACTTGGCGATGCTGACGACCAGGACGCTGGAGGGAGCCTACCCCTATGCCGGCATCCCGTGGTTCAGCACCGCGTTCGGCCGCGACGGGATCATCACCGCCATGCTGCTCGTCAGCTTCGCGCCCGATGTCGCGGCCGGAGTACTGCGCTATCTGGCCGCGATGCAGGCGCAGGAGGAGGACCCCGCCGCCGATGCCGAACCCGGTAAGATATTGCACGAAACGCGCGGCGGCGAGATGGCGATGCTGGGCGAAGTCCCGTTCCGGCGCTACTACGGCAGCGTCGATTCGACCCCGCTCTTCGTCATGCTGGCCGGCTCCTATTACGAGCGCACCGGCGACCTGGGCCTGATAACCCGGATCTGGCCCAACATCGAAGCGGCGCTGGGCTGGATCGACCGTTACGGCGACCGGGACGGCGACGGCTTCGTCGAATACGGCCGGCGCAACCAGACCGGCCTCGCCAACCAGGGTTGGAAGGACAGTCACGACAGCGTCTTCCACGCCGACGGCGCCATGGCGGAAGGACCGATAGCCCTGGTCGAGGTCCAAGGCTACGTCTATGCCGCCAAGCGCACCGCCGCCGTCCTGGCGCGGCAACTTGGGCGTGCCGACCGGGCGACATCGCTGGAGGCCGAGGCCGAGACCCTGCGCGTCCGGTTCGAAGACGCGTTCTGGTGCGAGGAGATCGGTACCTATGCGCTGGCGCTGGACCGCGACAAGCGGCAGTGCCGGGTGCGGACGTCCAACGCCGGTCACGCGCTGTTCAGCGGGATCGCGGCTGGTGACCGTGCGGCACGGGTGGCGGCCACGCTGATGGATGCCGCATCGTTCTCCGGCTGGGGCATCAGGACGCTCGCCACGACGGAGGCACGCTACAACCCGATGTCCTATCACAACGGGTCGATCTGGCCGCACGACAACGCCATGGTCGCCATGGGTCTAGCACGATACGGCCATGCCGACGAGGCCGCGCGGGTATTCCATGGATTGTTCGACGCGGCGGCCGATACGGATTTGCGCCGCCTACCCGAACTGTTCTGCGGCTTCCCTCGGCGGCGCTCGCGCTCGCCGGTATCCTATCCGGTCGCCTGCTCACCCCAGGCATGGGCCAGCGCTACCCTGCCCGGCCTGCTAGCCGCGGCGATCGGGTTGCGCTTCGTCCCTGAACGGAACGAGATCCGCTTCGACCGGCCGGTCCTGCCGCCCTTCCTGGAGGAAGTGGAACTGCATGGCCTGAAGGTCGGAAACTGCGAAGCCGACGTCCTGCTCCGCCGTCACGCCATCGACGTCGGCGTGACGGTCCTGCGGCGGAGCGGGCCGGTCAATGTCGTCACGGTGAGTTGAAGACGCGCCGGGGCCGAAGGGATGGCCGGTCGGAACCAGCCGTGCCGGTCCTTCCCTCCGTCCGCGGGTCGTCAGAGCAGCCAGCCGTCCGTCGTGTGGTGAGCCTGCGCATCGGTGCCGTGGTCGGCGATGGCGATGGTATCCACCGCTGCCGGCGCATCCTCCAGAGCCTGCCATTTGGTCAGGGCCGTGGAGTCCGTCGCTTCGACGGCAGAGGCGGACGCCGATGCGTCGGCCTGAACATCGGTAGCGCCGGCAGACGCTTCCTTGGCATGGCTGTAGACGATCAGTTCATCGCCCGTGCTCTTCACCAGGCCGGACGATTCCTCGTCGGCAGCGGACCCTGAAGCCGCTGCGACCGCCCCCGAAGCCTTGTTCGAGGACCAGGCCCCCGCAGTGCTGGCCGCGTATGTGGCGCCGACCTTGTTGCCGCTGACCGACAGGCCGTCGTTGTTGCCGCTGTTGACGCGCAGCCAGTCGTCGCGCTCGAAGATATTGCCGCTCAGCGTGATGTTCTCGCTGTAGAGCGGGCTGGAGTGGTTGGCGACGCTCTTGTCGAGCCAGATGACCGCATCGTAGTCGTTGTCCGGATGCAGGTAGTTCTTGGCGATGTAGCTGTCGCGGGCGCCGGAGACCAGGATGGCCGACTTGTTGACGTCCCAGACTTCGTTGCCGGTGACCGTCAGGTCCTTGGCCTCGTAGCCGCGCGCGTTCGGCCACATCCACTGGCTGGTCGTCCAGCCGCCGACGCTGATGCCGTTGACGTCGGCATCCCAGACCTTGTTGTTGACGATTTCGTCGTTGCTCGACCCGCCCTTGACGACGATGCCGGCCGTGCCTTCGACGCCCTTGATGTTGTTGCCGGCGATCCGTGAATCGTTGACCGCGACGAAATCGATGCCTTCGCCGCCTGAATTCGTGATGCTGTTGTGGACTACCTTGACGTTGTAGGCCTGCGATACCTTGACACCGTCGCCGCCGGAGCTGTGGATCACGTTGTCCTGGATCGTCAGGTCCCGGATCGGGTCGCTGAAGCCCTTGCCCGACATGCCGAAATGGATGGCGTTCGAGTTGTTCGCGCCATCGATCTCGAAGCCTTTGATGGTGACGCCTTCGACGCCGAAGCCGCTGATCGTGGAGCCGTTCTGGGATGCCGCTCGAATGGTGGCGTCCTGGTTCCCATCGGCCGAAATCAGCGAAAGGTTATTATCGTATATCCGCAGGTTCTCAGTGTATGTGCCGGCCTTGACCATCACATCGGTGCCGCTCGTCGCCTTGTTGAGAGCGGCTTGAATGGTTTTCAAAGGGTCCGAGGCGCTGCCGGAGTTGGAGTTGTCTCCTTTGGGGGAAACCCAGATCTGACGGTCGGCCATAGGTGCTCTCATTCTAGAAATCGTGCCGAAGCACAGTCAAACTTTAAGCACAAAGCTTTTATCACCATGAAAAACCATGATTTTAAAGCTCTATACTTGCTTTTCAAGGAATTCTTTTTGGTTGCCGAGTGGCTTGGCGCGAAACTACATCGAATTTATCGAAGTGGGGGAGCAAAAAAGCCGGCTGCTAATCCGACAAAAACGGGTCCGAAGTTGTGACATAGATCGTTACGTTCTTGAGACACGGCTCAGGTGTCCGTGACATTAAAAGGCATTAACCATGATAGAAGGCCCAGCCGATCATGACGGCCGGTGTGTGGTATCGAACGATTAAAGGATCAATTTCAGCACTTGGAAATAAAACGGAAATCGAATTATTTCCCCCTCAATTTCAAGTCAGCATAGTTAACTAGAGCTTACTAAAATGCGGTAACGATCTATTAAAAGATTACGTCTAATCCTCTCGGAAGTAGTAACCCGGCTGAGCTAATCATGTACCGGGATTTTGACTGAAGCGGAATGCCGTAAGCGCAGCGCTGAAGTCACTTCAAGAAATCGAGAGGGACTGTTAGATGACGCTGTTCTCCAATATTAGCCCGAAGCGGGTTATCTGGGTTTCCAATTCAGGCAATAACGGCAACAGCGGGTCGGAAAACTCACCGTTGAAATCCATTCAAAGCGCCCTGGACAAGGCTGCCCCCGGCACCGCGATCATGGTGAAGGCCGGAACCTATGTCGAGAACGTCGTCTTCAAGGACAGCGGTACGGCATCGGCTCCCATTCAGCTTATTTCAGCCGACGGCACGGGTGCTGCCAAGATCAAGCCGGCAAAGGCCGGCACCGCCACGGTCTACGGCTTCGGCGAAGAGAACATCGTCGTCAAGGGCTTCGACATCACCGCCCAGTCCAAGACCAACGGCATCCAGTTCGGCATGGCTGGGAGCGACTTCAAGGACATGACGAAGAACATCCTGATCCAGAACAACATAATCCGTGGTGCCGGCCAGGATGGCATCAAGATCTCCCAGGGCGACAACATCCAAGTGCTGGGCAACAAGATCATCGGCGCCGGCGACCAGGGGATCGACTTCGTCGCCGTCAACGGCTCCCTGATATCCCGCAACGAGATCTCGAAGGTGACCGGCGTCGCGGCCCTGTTCGCCAAGGGCGGATCGACCAACGTGCGGATCGAGTACAACAAGATCCACGACGTCAAGGTCGACGGCATCACGATCGGCGGCTGGACGACGGCCATGTGGATGCGTCCGGGCATGCGCGATTACGAAGCGAAGAACGTCGTCGCGATCGGCAACGAAGTCTACGACGTGGGCAAGCGCCCCCTGAGTTTCCTGGGCGCCCGCGACAGCTCGGCTACCGGCAACCTGCTGGAAGGCAATCCCGACTACTACACGGTCGTCAACGTCTCCGCCGGCAACACGAGCGGCAAGGCCACGGCATCGTCCGGCATCACCATCAGCAACAACACGATCAACCGTTCCAAGGGCTGGCTGACGGTCGAGAACGGCCAGAACAAGGGTCTGGTCGTCACCGGCAACCGATTCGACGGCGTCTGGACCGGCAAGGCGGGCGCGGTCGGCGGCTCCTCGGATAGCGCCGACCAGCCGGAGACCGTTACGGTGACCGCCGCTTCCTACGTGATGTCGTCGTCGGCCGACAATGCCAACGTCACGGCGTCGGGCGGCGCCAAGGTCACGGGCAACGCCAAGGCCAATATCATCAAGGGCGGCACCGGCAACGACGTGATCGACGGGGCCGGCGGCAACGACACCCTGACGGGCGGTGGCGGCAAGGATGTCTTCGTGATCGCCAAGGGCCGGGGAAACGACACCATTACCGACTTCGACGGCACCGATACCGTGCGGCTGGACGGGTTCGGTTTCAGCAGCTTCGGCGCCATCAAGGCGGCGATGAAGCAGACCGGCAGCGATGTCGTGCTAGATCTCGGTGGCGGCCAGACGCTGAAGTTCATCGGCGAGAAGATCTCCGCCTTCGCCGCCGACGACTTCAAGTTCGGCAGCTCTTCGCTGGTCCCCACTCCCGTCGCTCCCGCCTGGAAGGAAAGCGGAGCAACCCAGAACTCCATCAGGGGCGGGTCGAAGGCCGACAACTTGAAGGGAACCGACAGGAACGACCTGATCGACGGCGGTTCCGGTCATGACACGATGACCGGCGGCAAGGGCGACGACACTTACATAGCCGGCAGCCCCTACGACAAGGTGGTCGAAAAAGCCGGCCAGGGCACCGACTCCGTCAGGGCCTGGGCCGACAGCTATGCCCTTTCCGACAACGTCGAGAACCTCTACGGCATGAAGTCCAGCGGCATGTCGCTGACCGGCAACGGCCTGTCCAACATCGTCAAGGGCGGTGCGGGCAACGACACGATCACCGGCGGCGGCGGGGCCGATCAGCTCTGGGGCGGCGGCGGACGCGATACCTTCGTGTTCAAGGCACTGTCCGACAAGGGCGATGTCGTGATGGACTTCAGGGTGTCGGAAGATTTCGTCAACCTACGGCCCCTGCTCTCCTCCGACGGCGACCTGGATATCGAAGTCGTCGCCAAGGGATCGAACGCCGTCGCGGTATGGGCCTATCACGACGGCGCCGTCGACGAACTGGTCACGCTGATGGGCGTCAACTCGTCCGACATCGCAGCGATGCAGCCGGGCAAGGCTGCGTGGCTGCTGGTCTGAAAACAAAAACGCCGCCCCGGAGGACGGCGTCGCAGGAGCGGCGTTGCGTGACGAACGGCCTTCGCTCAGGCCATCCGGGTCCGCAACTCGCAGAACCGGATCATTCGCCGGCTTTCCTCATCCCATAAGGCAAGGCTCACCGTCTTCAGGCTCTCCCACAGACCGAGAGACCGGACCCGCTGAAGGTCGGGGATCGACATGTGGCAGTCACGCAGACGGTAGTTCGGGATCTTGGACGACAGGTGATGCACATGGTGGTAACCGATATAGCCGGTCAGCCAGTGCAGCCAGCGCGGCAGATCGTAGAAGGAACAGCCATCCAGGGCGGAACAGTGGAAGTCCCATTCCTGCTCATGGTGCCACTGAACGCCGTCGAACTGGTGCTGGACATAGAACATCCAGATACCGATCGTGGCGGCCAGAAGGACCACGGGTCCCCAGACCATCAGGACGTTGGTGAAGCCGAAGACCAGGGACGCGGCGGTCAGACCCGTCAGGATCGCCGCATTGGTGCCCAGGACGCTGAACCAGGCGGCCCGATCGTTCGTTCCTTCACCGATCGCGATGCGGTGGCGGACCAGGAACATGAAGGCCGGGCCGATGCCGAACAGCACGATGGGATGACGGTACATGCGGTAGCGCAGGCGGCCCCAGCGCGACAGCGCCAGGTATTCGCGCACGGTCAGCGTCGTTATGTCGCCGACGCCGCGCTTTTCCAGGTTGCCGGAGGTGGCGTGGTGGATCGCGTGCTCGCGCTTCCAGTAGCCGTAGGGGGTCATGGTCAGCACGGCAAGGACACGGCCAAGCCAGTCGTTGGCACGGCTGGACCGGAACAGGCTGCCATGTCCGCAGTCATGCTGGAGGATGAAAGTCCGTACCAGGAAGAAAGCGGCGGGAACCGCCAGCAGCAAGGTCAGCCAATACCCCACCTGGAGGCTGAAACCCATCAGAACGACGATCGCGGCGAGCGGTCCGAGAGTCGTCCCGATCTGCCCGACGCTCCGGTGCAGGATCGGTTGCTTATAAGCCGCTAGGAGTTGCGCCCAGCGGCGAGCCGTCTGCTTCTTGTCGTGCAGGTCCGGCGGGGTACTCGTCGGCGCGCTTGCATAGAGCGCCCCGTCATTTTCGGGCAGCATGCAGTTTTCCTGGTGAGGGGAGCGGGTGATCCCGGCCAAGGGAGTGTTCAAAGATCTTCACACCGCGGTCATGGATGACGAATATGGAGCTAAATTGCCCATACTCGTACGACCATACCCTTTTTGAGCCAAATACGCACCAGGAGATATAGAGCGGAAACGGCTTCCGACTACAATAAAGTGAGCATGATCGCCGCACGCTATTGACCCGTCTTTATGCCTTCCGGACGGCGCCTTTGTCGCGCCGTTCCTCCGCCAGCAGGTAGAGCCCGGACCCTATGATGATCGACGCCCCGGCGAAGGTCCACGGCGACGGCACGTGGCCGAACACCAGGTAGCCCAGCGCCACCATCCCGATGATCTGCGTATAGCCGAACGGGGCCAGGACGGACGCGGGGACGTGCCGATGGGCAAGGATCAGCAGGAAATGGCCAAGGCCACCGAAGATGCCGGTCCCCGCCAGCGTCAGCCATGTGAAGAGATCCGGCGGCGTCACCCACACGGCGTAGAGCCAGGGCAGCAGCAGCACGGTCGGGAACGCCGCTATGACGAGCAGCATGCTGCCCGGCGATTCGGTGATCGCCAGCGAGCGGGTCATGATGAAGTATCCGGCGCTGCTGACGACGGAGGCCAGCGACAGCAGGACGGCCCAGTGGACTTCGGCGATGCCGGGGCGCGTCACCACGAGGATGCCGACGAACCCCACGGCGATGGCCGCCCAGCGCCGTACGCCCACCGTCTCCTTCAGGAAGACGACCGACAGCAGGGCGATGCACAGCGGCGCCAGGAACTGGATCGTGACGGTTTCCACCAGCTGCAGATAGCGCAGGGCCAGGAAATTCAGCCCCGTACACAGCGTCAGCAGCCCCGCCCGAATCAGCTGGGCCACCGGCCGCGACGTCCGCCACGCCGAGCGCGACCGCCACGGGTTGAGGAACAGCATGGCGAGAGCGAAGTGGATCGCGTACCGGAACCAGACGACCTCGACCGTCGGGACGTGCTGGCTGCTCAGCTTCGCCAGCGTGTCCAGGAAGCAGAACAGGGTGACCGCGGCGATGATCAGGCCGATCCCCTGAAGATGCTGGCTGCGGACAAGGGCGGCTTTATCGATCGCCTGGGTTTCCGTCACGCGCATTTTCCATCGGGTCTCGGGTCATCGGATCTCAGAGTGACGCCGATAGGCCCGGCGGCAACTGACGGTTACGATGTTACGGCTGTCAACCGACTCCCGCAACCGGGAGGAACGGCGCGCTGCCATGCCTCCGGCGCGGGGACGGGGCCGTGACCGGTTCTCGTCAGCGCAACGACCAGACCGTGTTGGGAGAGCCCGGCGCTTCCGTGCAGAGCGGCCGGGGCTGGCCTTCCCGGTAGACGCGATAGCATTTGCCGGGATCGCCCGGCAGGAAACGGGTGAGCGGGTCGAGGTCAGCCGGCATGCCGTCGGTCATCAGCCAGCGGCTGTCGGTCTGGGCACAGATCGAAGCCGGCTTCGTGTCGCAGTTCCCGCTTCCCGGCGCGCAGGCCTCGTAGGTCAGGGCGTAGCACGGGCTCCCGGCGGGCCGGCTAGCGCCCGCTCCGGCCGCGGGTTCGGCAGGCCCCGTCGTGCCGCTTCGCGGTGCCGGTGCCGGAGCGGGTTCCGGCGCTGGATCGGGTTCCGGCGCCGGCATGGCTGCCGCCTCCGTTCCCGCCCCCGTGCAGGTGTACCCCGCCGCCCTGAAGTCCTGCATCAGCTTGCGTGCGCCATCGACGCAGACCGCGCCAGACTCCCGTGCCCGCCAGAGGGTCTGCACGGGCTGGTCGTTCCGGAAATAGCGCACCATGCAGGGAGCGCCGCCCGGCTCGTAGATGCGCTCGACCTTGCGGACCTGATCGGTCAGCGTGCAGGTGAAACTTTCGCTCTGCTGCGCCATGGCCGCCATCGGCAGCATCGTTGAGCAGAGCAGGCCGGCCCCGGCCGCCATGCGCCGGAGATACCGTGTATCGGCTTGGTTCCAGCGGTGCCAGATCAATGGACTCTCCCTCCTGCCCGCTCCGAAGGTTCGCTTTCCCAAGCAAGACCTTGGTTAACGCCCAACCCGTGTTATGGCGAAGGAGGAGCCGATCTGTCACGATTCCTGTACCGATCTTTCGGTGTAACGCGGATACGCGAACGCTCCGGTGACGGATCGTCACCGGAGCGTTCGCCTCGTCTTGCTTCGCCGCCGCTTTCCTACTTGACCGCTTCGGCGGGCGTCCCGCTGTCGGCGTTGCCGTTCGCCGGCATTGCCGGAGCGGCCTTCTCGGTGGTTTCCGGCATGGCCGCCGCGCGTAGCACCTCGGCCTGATTGACCATCTGGTCGCGCAGCATGGTCAACTGCTTCTCCGCATCCAGGAAGACCGCCTTGGCCGCCTCCGCCTGCCGGGTCGCTTCCTGCTGCTGCTGCCGCAGCACGTTGAGCGCCTGGGTGCGCTGGGCCACCTCGTTGCCGATGGCGGCAAGGTTCTGCCCGGCAAGGTCGGCGGCCTTTTGAAGCTCAGCCACCCGGTTCTCGCTCTGGGCGATCTCGGCGGTGACCGCATCGCGTTGGGCGTTCAGGTTGGCAAGCTGCCCCTCGATCTCCTTGGCTTGCGCCTGAAGGCGCGTGACCTGCCCCGTCAGTTCCTCCTTCGAACCGACCGACTGCTCGATCGTCTCGATATCGGCGGCGATCCGGTCCCGCTCGGCGGCCATCGCGTCGCGTTCCCTGTTCAGGTCCTCCAGCTTGGCGGCGGCGATGTCGCGCGCCCAGGCGACGCCACCGACCTGCTGCACCAGGGCGTTCCGCTCGTTCAGCAGTTCAGCGCGCATATCCTCGAGCTGGGCCACTTCGTCCACCAGGGGCATCAGCGCGTCACGCTCGGCCGTCAGCCGAGCCAAGTCCTTTTCCAGCATGACGATCTTGCCGTCGGACACGTCGCGCGCCGAGGCGGCGACGCCAAGACGCTGGACGATGGAGTTCCGTTCGTTGAGCATCTCCGACCGCTCGATGCCGAAGCCGGCGATCTGCTGCTCCAGGCTCGCGAGCTGCGGCTTCAAGGCATCCCTCTCACCGTTGGCGGCGGCCACTTGCCCTTGCGCGTCCTTCACCTGTCCCTGCAAGCCGGTCACCTGGGTTTGCAGATCGGACGCCTGCCCCTTCAAGGTGCTGATCTCGGCGCGCAGGCCGTTGGCCTGCTCCTGGTAGGAATTGGCATTGCTCCAGCCCGTGACCGCGAGGATCAGGGCAATGGCCGTGGCGCCGCCCAGTGCATAGATCGTCCACTGATTGACCCAGCCCGGCTGATGGCTTGCGGCCGGTCCAGTGGTCTCGGCCTTCTCATCATTGTGAGCCACGCTCGCCTCCCTGTTGCTTGATGTTTTGGCTAGGGGGCCATAGGTGCCAGACCAAGTCAATGATCGGGTGAGTTCTATCTGAGTTCTCCAGGGGCTACAACTTTTGCTCTCGCCATCGGGTCAACGGCCGTATTGATTGTAGTGCGCCCGATTTTTAGTCTTTCGCGGATGTATTTCACGCCATACAGATATCCCTTTGTGCCATTCACACTCGGTATCTCCGATAAATTTCCATCAACAACCTTTTTCGCCGCCGCGTGTTTATTCCGTGCGAACACCAATGCAGATCAGCGGAGGGAGGAAGTTATGGCTGAAGAGAAACCCAAGGGTAGTGCCAGGGCAGCACAGGACACCGGCACCAAGCAGGCCGAGGATGCCCTGCGCCAAGGCGCCGACCAGCTTCGTAACCAGATGGGCAACATGGCCGATATGGCGGGGATGTCGGCCAAGGTCTCCCAGGAGATGATCCAGCGCTCCGGCCAGAACTTCGAGATGATGAAGCGCATCGCCGAAGCGATGGCCTCCGGCGCCCGCAGCGCCGCGTCGGAATGCGCGGAATACGCCAAGCATTCGGCCAAGCGTCAGACGGAGATGATGCAGCAGCTCGCCTCCGCCCGAAGCCCCAACGACCTGCTCGACATCCAGAATCGCTACCTTCAGGACAACTTGAAGGAACTGCTCAGCTTCAGCGAACGCCTGTCGCGCCTGTCGGCCGACAAGGCCCGTGAAGCCAGCGACAGGCTCGACCAGAAGCGCTGACCCCGGCGGGACGCCCGTCCCGGTCTTCACCGCGGCATCAGGTCGGCGGCTTACGATGGCAGATCCATCGTCTCCCGCCGCCACGCCTCGAAGACCGGGACGGGCGCCCGCTTCCCCTTGACGGCCAGCGGCGGCAGCGCCGAGATCGTGAACTCCGGACAGGTCTCCACCGCCTCGCGGACGCTCTCGCTCAGAAGGATGCGCCCCGGTCCGGCGTGGGAACACAGTCGGGCCGCGAGGTTCACGTTGTCGCCCAGAACCGTGTAGTCCATCCGGTCTGTGCTCCCCATCGCCCCCATCACGACATCCCCGGCATTGATGCCGATGCCGAGCGCCAAGCCCCATTCCGGATGCTGGCGGCCAAGTTCGGCCGTGTGCTCCTGGATGCGGATCGCGGCGCGCAGGGCGTTGCCGACCATGTCCTCCCCCTGGAAGACGGCCAGGAGCTGATCGCCGACATATTTGTCCACATCGCCGCCGTGCTGCTGGATGATCTCGGCCTGATGCTGGAAGTAGAGGTTCAGCATCTCGACCACGACTTCCGGATCGACCCGCTCCGAGAAGGCGGTGTAGCCTCGGATGTCGGAGAACAGCATCGTGGCCCGCCGGCGCTGTCCGCCCAGCCTGATCCCGCCTCCGGAATCGCGGATCGCCAGCATGGTCCCGCCGGAAACGAACTTCTGAAGGTGGAAGCGCTCGTTCAAGCCTACCACCATGTCATCCATCCGCCGGGCCAGCTCGCCGATCTCGTCATGGGAGCGGACACCCTGGACGCGCGCCTGGAAGTTCCCCTTGGCGACCTCCCCGGCGACGCGGTCGATCTCGACGATCGGGCGGCTGATCCGGAACGCCAGCAGCAGCGCCCCCAATCCGGCGACCGCCAGTCCCGCCACGGTCCAGCGCAGCAGGCTGTCGATCATGCGATCGATGGCGATATAGGCGTCGCGTTGCCGCTTTTCCACCAGGATCGCCCAGTCGAAGGCGCGCGGGAAAGCGTAGGCTCCCAGCATCGGCTCGCCGTCCGGACGGACATAGGGGCCGGCGGCGATCGTCCGGGTCCCGCCGTTCAGCAGGCCGACCGCCTCTCTCACGAAGGAGACCTCACCCAGATCGGTCCGTCCAGGATCGAAGACCCGGCG
Source organism: Skermanella aerolata KACC 11604 (assembly GCF_000936425.1). Lineage (GTDB taxonomy): Bacteria > Pseudomonadota > Alphaproteobacteria > Azospirillales > Azospirillaceae > Skermanella > Skermanella aerolata. The sequence continues at coordinate 125,861 of NZ_AVFK01000014.1, forward strand.
CGCCTGGGCATCGACGATCGTGACGAACCCGGTCTTCGCGAAGGGATGGGCCTCCAGGAAGTGCCGGGTGCGATCCAGGTCGACCCGCACCGACAGCACCGAGGAAGCACCGGCGAAGCGGGTCCGGAGCGGCAGGACGATGGTTGCGAGCCAGTCGTCCGTCTCAGGGATGTGGGTAGCCTGCCCGACATGGAATTCGCCGGAACTCGAGGCGGCCTCGACCGCTTCGGCCGGCAGGCGGAGCACGCCCAACGGATCGAGCCCCGCCGTCGCCAGCCGCTTCGAAAAAAGGCTGTTGGTCACGACAACCGGAACCGGCGCCCCCTCGACCGTGATCTGCAAGGCCGCGAACTCCGGGATGTCCTTGATGCCCAGCGTCAGCAGCGCGATCTTCTCCGGCACGCCCAGGCGTTCGTCGTCCAGAGCGTTGCGGATCAGCAGCAGCGGCGCCAGCCACGTCCGTTCCGACCGGTCGTTGATCTCCGACACCAGCTGCTCGGCCACCGCCACCAACTCGCCGTTGGCCGAGCTTTTCAGCTCGTCCTGGGCGATCCGGATCATGCTCCGTCCTGCTACGACCAGCGGTACGACCGCGATCAGGATCGCGAAGATCAGAAGCTTGTTGCGCAGGCTGATCCTGGTCCGCACCTGTCTTCTCCCCGCCTCCCTCAGCGCCGCGCCGCGGCGCGGCGCTCACCGCCTGGCCGCTCCGTGACCTGGTCGGCCGTCAGCTCTCCGGCAGGCTCGTCCCGCCCGCGCACCGTCACGGTCATGCCGCCGACCGTCTGACCGCAGGACAGCCCCGTACCATCGCGCACGGTCAGCTTCACCTTGTAGACGCCGGGCTTGTCATAGGCATGGCGCAGCTTCTCGCCCGACCGCGACGTGCCGTCGCCCAGGTCCCAGGTATACTCCAAACCGGCGCCGTCCGGATCGCTCGTCCCGGAAGCGTCGAACAGCAATTGGTCATGCGCCCCTCCGGCAAACGCCTCGCGGTCGCCGCCAAGACTGACCTGAGGGGAGGCGTTGACGTGGATGCGGCTGACCGCCTCGGCCTCGGCGCAGGAGGAATTCGAATCGTCCGTGACCGTCAGCCTGACCGGGTAGGTCCCCGGCTGGGCGAAAGCGTGCGAGACCTTCGCTCCCGACGCCGTCGTCCCGTCGGCGAAGTCCCAGCGGTACTCCGTCAGCTTGCCGTCCCAGTCGATCGAGCCGCCGCCGTCGAAGGCGACGGTCTCGCCGGCGCAGACGCTCCGGTCCGGCCCGGCGGAGGCCGAGGGCGGACGGTTGACGTGCAACGCCTTCGATGCGGCTCGCCGGCTGTTCGCCAGCCCGGCGCCGTCGTCGGCGGTCAGCACCACGTTGTAGACGCCGGGATCGCTGAAGACATGGGAGATCTCGGCGCCCGTCGCCTTCGCGCCGTCGCCCAAGTCCCACTCGAAGTTGCGGATCGCCCCGTCGGCGTCGCTAGACTGCCGAGCGTCCAGCCCGAACGGCCGCCCGAAGCAGGCCCCTCCGGCTACGGAAATCACCGGCGCCGGAGCCGCATTGACCGTCACCTTCGCGGTCGCCCGGGTGCTGCTGTTGGGCAGGCCGGCATCGTCGGTCACCGTCAGCGTGACGGTATGGTCACCGCTCTCCTTGTAGCGGTGCCGGGCAACCATCCCCGTTCCGGAGTTGCCGTCGCCGAAGTCCCAGCGATAGCGGCCGACCGCCCCGTCCGGATCGGTTGAACCGGAACCGTCGAAGCTCACCTCCTCGTTCACCGCCACGACGCGGTCGGGCCCTGCTACCGCGACCGGCGGCGCGTTGGCGACGATCCTGTGCTGCGCCGAAACCACGCTGCACGCGGTCGCTCCGGCGGCGGGCTCGACCGACAATGTGGCGACATAGACGCCGGGCTTGTCATAGGCGTGCTCGACGTCGCGCCCCTCAGCCGAGGCGCCGTCGCCGAAGTCCCAGCGATAGTGCGCGATCGCGGCGTCCTGCGCGGCCTTGAAGCCGGCCGGGCTGCCGACCGGAATGCGGTCCGGAGCGTCGATCTTCGCCACCGGCGCCGCCGCCACCTCGACCGCTACCTCGTCGGTGCTGGTGTTGTCGCACTGGCCCGCCTTGTCGCCCTCGATGGTCAGGAGGACCCTGTAATTGCCCGGCTTGCGGAAGACATGGACCGGCTTCTCGCCGCCGCCGATATTGCCGTCGCCGAAGTCCCAGGTGAACCGGTTGACCACGCCGTCGAAATCGTGGGAGCCGGAACCGTCGAAATGCACGTCGGTATTGGCGCAAACCTTCAGGTCCGGCCCCGCCTCCGCTATCGGCGATTCATCGACCACGACCACCAGCCGATCGGTGTGGCTGCTGTGGGCGAAGCTGGATTCGTCCTCGACCGTCAGGGTCACCGGATACACCGCACCCTTGCGGTAGGTCTTGGCGGGATTGACCGTTTCCGCCGTCGTCCCGTCGCCGAAGTCCCAGCGGTAGCGCAGAAGCCCGCCGTCAGGATCGGAAGAACCGCTGCCGTCGAGCAGCACGGTATCGCCGGCGCAGACCTGCTTGTTGGCCCCCGCGACCGCGATCGGCGGCCGGTTGATCGTGACGGTGATCGCCGTCGACGCCCTGCCGTTCGGCAGCCCGGTCCCGTCGTCGACCGTCAGCGACACCGGATAGCTGCCGCCCTCCGCATAGGTATGCGTCACCCGCACCCCGCCGCCGGCGGCCGAGCCGTCGCCGAAGTCCCAGCGGAAGGTCAGCGGGTCGCCGTCGGCATCGGCGGAGGCAGATCCGTCGAACTCGATCACGGTGCCGCCGCTCAGGATGTCCGGCCCGGCGGAAGCCACCGGCGGCGCGTTGATCCTGATCGCAACCGTATCCTGAGCGGTGCCGTTCAGGGCGCCGGATCGGTCCGTCACCGTCAGCCGCGCCGTGTAGGTCCCCGGCCTGTCGTAGCGCCGCACCGTCTCGCAGCCGACGGCCTTGGTCTCGACATCGCTGAAGTCCCACCGGAACGCCGGGCCGGTTCCATCCGGATCGGACGAGTTGCAGCCGTTCAGCCTGACCGCCAATCCCGGCGCAGAAATCAGGTCCGGCCCCGCCAGCGCCAGCGGCGGCGCGTTGACGAAGACCAGCGCCTCGTCGTAATCGACGGCATCCGGCTGGCCGGTATCGTCGCGCACCGTCAGCCGGGCGCGGTAGGTCCCCGGTTCCGTGTAGCGGTGCGAAGCCTGCTTTCCCCCGGCAGCGGTTCCGTCACCGAACTCCCACTGCCAGCCCATGATGTCGCCGTCCGGATCGAGCGATCCCTGCCCCGAGAACACTACCGTCTGACCGGGCGCCGCCACCTGATCCGGTCCGGCATCCGCTATCGGCGCCGCATTGACCAGCACCCGTAAGCTATCGCCGGCACTGCTCCGCACCGTGCCTGAGTCGTCCGTCACCGTCAGCCTGACGGTATAGGCGCCGACCTTGCGGTAGACGTGCGATGTGGTTTGGCCCGTCCCGGCGGCGCCGTCGCCGAAGTCCCAGTCGTAGCGCGCGATCACGCCGTCCGGATCGCTGGAGCCGCCGCCGTCGAAGCTGACTTCGCTGGCCGTCACCACCTGATCCGGTCCCGCATCGGCCACCGGCGGCGCATTGACCACGACGGTCAGATCGTCTTCCGCCGTGTTGGTCGACGTCCTGGAATCGTCGGTCACCGCCAGACCTACTCTGTAAGTCCCCGGCGTCCTGTAGGCATAGGTCACCTTCGCCCCGTCACCCTTGGCGCCGTCGCCGAAGTCCCAGGCATGGTCGATCAGCACGCCGTCGCGATCGACCGATCCCGAAGCGTCGAAGGCGATCACTTCGCCCACCGCGACACTGCGGTCCGGTCCGGCATTCGCGACCGGCGGGTCGTTGACGACCACCTTCAGCCCGGCTCGGCCGATGCTGTTGGCCACTCCGGCATCGTCGCGCACTTCCAGCCCGATGCGGTAAGTCCCCGGCTTCTGAAAGGCGTGCTCGACCGCCCGCCCCGACGCCGCCGTGCCGTCGCCGAAGTCCCAGGAATAGTCCGTTATGCTGCCGTCGATGTCATAGCTGCTGCCGCCGTCCAGCCTCAGCGCCTCGCCGACGGAGATCCGCGTGTCCGTCCCGGCCACCGCCACCGGCGGCGCGTTGACCTGTACCAGCACGGTATCGGTGCCGGCATTGCAGGGCGCCGGCGTGTCGTCCTCGACGCTCAGCGTCACGACATGGCGCCCCGGCGTGGTGAACGCGTGCCGCGCCTTCGCCCCGTCGCTGCGCGTCCCGTCGCCCATGTTCCATGAAAAGCGGGTGATCGGCCGGTCGCCCTGCTGCGACCCGGTCCCCTCGAAGATCACCGCCTCTCCCGGCGCCGCTACCTTGTCCGCCCCGGCAACCGCCGTCGGCGGCCGCTTCAGGAAGACGCTGAACGGCAGGACGGTCCCGTTGCCGACGGCTCCCGACCCATCCAGCACCCGGAGCTTGCCCATATATCCACCTGCACGGTCGTATCGGTGGATCACGGTACGTCCGTCCCCTGTCGAACCGTCGCCGAACTCCCAGCGGTAACGCAGCGAATCGCCGTCCGCATCGACTGTTCTGGACGCATCGAACGCGACCGAGGAGCAATCGGCCAGCGTCTCCACCCGTGCATCCGGCTGCGGGCGCTGGTTAGGCCGTCGGGCACGCACCGGCAGCAGGATCGGCACCGGCTTGCCGGCCTCGTCCGTCACCGTGAACGTCGCGTCGTTCGGCACCTCGTCGCCGCCGGCGAACAGGATGGCGGCGATGCCTCCGCGCTCTTCCGGATCGACCTGCACGGTCGAAGCCTTCCAGTCGCCTTGCGCCGATGCCGCGAGCGCCTGGGTCCGGAACGCCGATACGAAGGTGACCTCTCCGTTGGCCGCGTCGAAGTTCCGGATCGTCAGGCTTCGGGCTTCCGCTGGGACCCGGAATCGAAGTTCCGCCAGCGACCGCTTGTCCGGCATCCGGACGGTCGGCCGCTCGTCCTGCAACTCCAGCCCCGCAGGCTCCAGGTTGCGGTGATCGCGCAGGCTGACCGTCGCGGTGAACAGGTTGGCATCGTCGCCGCCGACACCATCGACCACCAGCCGGAACACCCTGCGGCCATCCACGACATCGGCGTCGGCGGGATCGAGTTCGCCCAAGGTCGCCCACTTCCCGTCCGTCGCCGGATCGGCGGCGAAGCGGCGCGTCATCAGCAGCGTATCGCCCCGCCCATAGACCATGAATCGCGTCTCGGTATCGGGCTTGCCGTAGACCAGATCATGGTCGCCGCCGAGATCGGGGTCGAAGACCCTGACATAGAGCCGCTCCGACGTATCCTGGGGCATGTTCAGCAGGATCGTCTCCTGGTGATCGTCGTCGCCTTCCTGTGGCAGGGCCTTCGGCCCATAGGTCACGGACAGCGGGCGCTCCGCCAAACTCTCCTGGGCTTCGCCGGTCGCTACCCACAGGAGGAAAGCAAACAAAAAAGACGACAGAAACCACGTTCCCTTGCCGTGCCCCACGCTTTCCTCCCGGTTTTCTTGTCAGTCGAAACGATAGCGCCGGCCGTTGCCGACATAGTCCTCAAGCAGCACATCCTTCAGAACGGCGGGTCCGCGAGCCCCCGCCGGCAGCGTCAGCGTCCCGCGATAGACTCCGCTGGCCTCGCTCAGGCGCAGGTAGTCCGTGAAGACCTCGCCGCCGACCGCAACGGTGACCTGCGCCGCCTGCCTCAGGCCGGACTTGTCGCGGGCGGTCACTTCCACCGCCAGCCGTCCGCCTTTTTCCATCTGTTTCGGTTCGACGCGCTGTCCCGCCAGTTCCGGGGGATCCTGGTCCAGGCTGACCTGCCAGCGTTCGATCCCGGTATTGCCGACCCGGTCGGTCGCCTGCATCTCGATCCTGTTGGGACCGGAAACCAATTCGACCCGTTCTTCGAACCGCCCGCCCGAATTGTCGATCTCCTTGCCGTTGAGCGTCAATTGGGCATCCGGCTCGACCGTCCCGGACAGCGTCAGCCACTCGGTCCCGGTTACCGGCGGCGGTTCCGCATCGGTCTGGATACGCGGCGCTTCCCGGTCTATCGAAGCCTGGAACGCGTCTTCGGTGACGACGCCGTTGGACGCGGTCACCGACAGCGTCAGGTCTTCCCGATCCACCGCCAGCGGCACCGTCAGGACGAAGCGCCCCCTGGCGTCGCTGAAGGCGGATGCCCGCAGCGGACCGGCCGAAGACCGCACGCCGATCCGGGCATTGGCCTCGGTCGTTCCCGACAGCGTCAGCGGGCTGCGGTTCGTCACGAAATGCAACGGTCCCAGACGCGGCAAACCGGGATCATAGGCGACGGCCGCCTTGCCGGCCGGCGTATGGACGAACGCCCGCGTCCGCTCCGTCCGGTTGCCCGCGGCATCGACCGCCGAGACCGCGATCTCGTTGACGCCATGGACCGGCACGACGCTCGCCTGGAACGCGCCGTCCGGAGCGACCTTCAGCACCTCGCCCCGGAACGAGAGCACCGCATCCGGTTCCGTCGTTCCCTGGACAGTCACAACAGGCTCCCGCAGCACGGCGCCATCGGCCGGCTCCGAGATCGCCAGATAAGGCGGGACGGTATCCGTGCGGATGTTGAACCGCCAGGTCTCGCTCCGCTCTCCCGGCAGCCCAAACTTATCCAGCGCCGCGACCCGCCAGTAATAGGACCCGATCTCCAGCCCCGTCGTCTCCATGCTGTTCCGCTGCAAACCCCAGCGGCTTTCGACGACGTGCTGGAAGATGCTGTCCTGCCCGATCTCCAGCCAGTAGCCGGTGGAATCCGGCACCGCGTTCCAGGCCAGCACCGCCCCGGCGTTGAAGATCGTGCCGTCGTCGGCGGGACTGACAAGTTCGGGCTTGGCCAGCACGCCGATGGTCTCGCTCGGCGCCTGTCCCGCCCGCACGACCGTCCCCTCGTTGCGCCCCAGGGTGACGCTCGCTCCGTTGCTCGCCACCTCCAGCGTGGCGTCGTCGTAATTGGTGAACTTCGATCCCCGCTTGTCGCGCTCGACCCAGAAATTGGTCGAGTTGATCTGCGTATCGACGTTGGGGATCTCCAGCTCGAAGGTCTTGCGCCGGCTCTTCCCTGCCAGCAGGGCATAGAAATCGCCCTCGATCAGGTTGACCTTGGCCTCCTGCGCCCGCTCCAGCGGGTCGGCGCGCATCCGCATGATGACCGCTTCCGAGTTGGAGCTGAGCCGCAGCCTGCTTTCGTCGCGGAACGTGATCTGCGCGGTCGAGCGCGACAGCGTCCGCACCCGCTCCTCTTCCGTCAGCACGGACTTCACCGGCCGGTCGCCCCAGTCCAGGTCGCGCGGACGGCGTCCCTCGACCTCTCCCTGGCGGTCGCTCAGCAATGCCTCCACCGCCGCGTCGCGTGCCTTGGAAGCCGTTTCCAGCGCCTTGTCGGCCGCCTTCTCCGCTCCGCCGGCCAGCTTGATCGCCCCGTCCCAATCGCCGGCCTGCCGCCGCGCCTGAGCCTGCTCGTGCAGGGAGACCGCCTCGTCGATCTGGTCGGCGGCGAAGACCTTCGCCCCGGCCTGCGTCGCCGCCTGGATGTGGTCGAGCGCCGATGCCACCGCCTTCGCGGCCCGGCTCACTTGGGTCACGGGAATCCTCAACTCGATCCCGGGTCTTGCATCCGCGACCGATGCCAGCCCGCTCGCCTTCAGGATCTCGGTCCACAGGTTGGGATCACCCAGATGCTGGCGGGCAAGGTCCCGCAGGCTCTGTCCCTCCTTCAGCGTCACCCGGACCATGCCGTCGCTGGTGGCGGCGGCTGCGGCAGCCGGCGGCATCATGGGCACGAGCGCCACCAGAAACATGCCGGCAGCAATGCAACGTGCCCGGACGTACCGGCCCTCAATGCTCTTGCCACGCACCATCATGAACCTGGGAACCCTCAAAGAGGCAATATTCCGCCTTTTTATCATCGATCGATGAAACTATCGCTCTCTCAAAAGGGGGCCATTTGTCCCAAAATGCCCTTAATCGCGATCCGACAGGTGAACGGCTTCACACAGAAACCCGACGGCGTGTAAGCCGGATTACAGGCGGCGAGGGGCTCCCCGGTTAAGTTTGGTTCATCGAACAAGACGGCCTCGCAAGACACACCGAACCAACCGATCACCCCCCACGAAGGAGCCCCAAGCCATGATCCGCATCGCCGCCCTGACGACTTCCGCCCTGATCGCCCTGTCCCTGGTTGCCGGCCCCGCTTCCGCCCAGCAGAAGGGCGGCGTCCAGATCGCCGGCAACGCCACGGTCATCGGTCTCGCCAACAACGCCGTCAACGCCGCGACCGGCTTCCTCGCCAAGGCCGACCAGAACATCGGCGCCATCAAGGGCGACGTGAAGATCGACGGCAACGCCACGGTGATCGGCCTCGCCAACAACGCGGTCAACGCCTCGACCGGCTTCCTCTCCAAGGCCTGCCAGAACATCGGCGTGATCAGCTCGGAAAGCGGCTGCGAATAACCCGGCGCCGCCTCCCTGCCCTCCTCCGATCCTGAACCGATCCTTTCCAGTTCGACCATCCCCCTGAAGGAGACAACCGCCATGATCCGCATCGCCGCCCTGACGACTTCCGCCCTGATCGCCCTGACCCTGGTTGCCGGTCCCGCTTCCGCCCAGCAGAAGGGCGGCGTCCAGATCGCCGGCAACGCCACGGTGATCGGCCTCGCCAACAACGCCGTCAACGCAGCGACCGGCTTCCTCGCCAAGGCCGACCAGAACGTCGGCTCGATCAAGGGCAACGTGAAGGTTGACGGCAACGCCACGGTGATCGGCCTCGCCAACAACGCGGTCAACGCTTCGACCGGTTTCCTCTCCAAGGCCTGCCAGTCGGTTGGCTCGATGGACTCGAGCAGCGGCTGCGAATAGCCCCACGCCGCCGGCCAACCGCCTTCTCCCCCTGTTCATGATCCGGACTGGCCCCGCGGTTCACGCCGCGGGGCATTTTCTTTGCTCGCTTCCGCCTCCCCGGCTTTTCACCCCGGCGGAAGCGTGCATACACTCGGACATCCCCGTCGGACGGGATCGACCAGAGTGAGCCTTCCCAAGTGCCTGCGCGCCGGTTGCCCATCCCGCTGCTGCCCACCGCCGTCACGCTGGCCGGCTTCCTGATCCATGCGTTCTGGCCCGGACTGCGTACCCGCTTCGGCCTTGCCGCCGACACCGTCATAGACGACGCGGTCACCGTAGCTGCCGGGTCCGCCGGGTGGCTGGGTCTGGCATGGCTGGGTGTCCGCATCGTTGACGGCCTGCTGCGGCGGCTCGCGGTCGCTCACCACGCACCGGCCGCACCCCGGCTGGTCAGCGATCTGGCGCGCTTCGCCTTCTTTGGCCTGGCTGTCGTGGCCATCGCCGGTTCCGTTCTCCATCTCCCGGTCACGGGATTGCTGGCGACATCCGGCGTCCTGATCGCCGTCCTCGGTTTCGCGCTGCGCGGCGTCCTGTCCGACGTATTCTCCGGCATCGCGATCAATGTCGAGCACCCTTACCGGATCGGCGACTGGCTTCAGGTCGGTGCGGCAGGCGCCGGTGCACCCGTGACCGGCCGGGTGGTCGAGGTGAACTGGCGCTCTACCCGTCTCATGACCAACGACGGCACGACCGTCGTGATGCCCAACGGCCTGATCGCGTCCAGCCGCTTCGTCAATCTCAGCATGCCGGATCCCAGTTACCGGACCAGCATACGGGTCCACCTGGACCCGGCCGTTCCAGTGGACCGGGCGCGGCGTATCCTGACGACGGCCCTGCTGTCGGTCGATCACCTGCTGGCCGAGCGCACTCCCGACGTGGTCGTTGAAGGCGTCGATGAAGCGGGCGTCAGCTATCTGCTGCGCTTCTGGGTCCCGGATTACGGGTCCGAAATTCTATGCCGGGACGCGGTTTCGGCGGCCATGCTGAACGCCCTGCATCACGCCGGCCTGCCGCTGGCCGTGCCGCGCCGCTCGATGGTATCGCTGCGCCACATCGATCCGGACCCGAACGGCGGCGAGTTGTGCGGCCGCATGCTCCGTACCATCGACCTGTTCCAAGCCTTCACGCCGGCGGAACTCGACGACCTGTCACACCGCATGATGCGCCGTTCCATACCGTCCGGCGCCACCGTCTTCCGCCAGGGCGACCCCGGCGCTTCCCTGTTCCTGCTGACCGAAGGCGTGATGGAAGTCAGGACCTGCGTCGCCACCGCGGCATCGCCGGTCGTGCTGGACCGCATGCATCCCGGCGATATCTTCGGGGAAATGGCGCTCCTGACCGGCGAGCCCCGCAGCGCTACCGTCATAGCGCTCTGCGACGCCGTCATCTTCGAATTGTCGGACGAACTGCTGCGCCCCATGCTGCACGACCGCGCCGAACTGGCGGAACGCCTATCCGACCTGATGGCCGACCGGGCGCGCCGCAACGCCGAGAAACGAGCCTCCGCCCTCCGCCCGATGCCGCCGGCGGCGGTGCCGCAACGCCACGACCTCCTGGACCGCCTCCGCCGCTTCTTCGCCTTGCCGAGGGCGTGAGCCGCTGCTGGGCATTGCGGGAGCGGTGGAACTCCGTTCTGCACACTCCCATGACTACCGCATGGCCGGTGCATGATAGATCAAGGTCAGCGATGGGATAGCAACGCTGAGAATGCTGAAGACATCGACCTGTGTGGACAGTGTTTGTTGGGTCACAGCCCAACCTACAGGCTCCTGCTTCGTAGGTTGGGCCGTGGCCCAACACTTCCGGAACGCCCCAGGCACTTCCCTCATTGGAACGTAGTTGTAAAGGCGGCACCGGTCCGACTGGATGACGGCACCGCAGGCGGCAAGATCGATGTTGCTCAATGCTTCGCAATCCCGATTGAACGATGCTGCTACCCCAAAGTGCTGATCATCGGTTCGTCGCACCCAGTCGCTTACCGCCGGGTGTGGATAGACGGTTTGGCGCGACACTCTCAGGCAGCTCGCAGCGCGTCGAATTCAGCCGTGAGATCGTGTGTCACTGGCTCGTCCCTGGGAGCGAGCGCCGCTTGGTACTCACGTTTGAACCACGTGAACATGCTGTCTTCCGAGATCGGAAGATCACTGTCGGCATCCTTCGCAAGATCGCCGCGAGCGTCTTTCCATGGCCCGTCCCGGTGAGTAAGGCCGACCAGCGATGGGGCGCTGTAATGCCCATACATTGCCCATACCTCATCGATCAAGGCACGCGTGGGCATAGACAGGATCGCGTTCGGCTGGGACAGCATGGCGGATGCATCAATGGACCGTTCGCCGTACCGCCGGAAGCGTGTATAGACATCCTTGATCACTGGTCCATGCCGCCAAGCACGAATTTCCTCGAAGAACAGCGGGTCTTCGCGAATGGCAAGGTGCCAGCCTTGCGCGAAGTAGAGCATCTTCTGAATGCTGAGTGGCGACAGCAGTTCGCCATTGGGCTTGATGCCCTTACTCAGCATGTAATCGGCTACGATGTGGACGTTCATCGCGGTTCCCCTTTTTTAATAAAGTGTCAGGGAATCGCTAATGTCTCATTGAGTTTTAGGATGGGCAGGACGTTCCGGACCGCGCCAAACCGTCTCACGTCGCCCCTAGGGATTGATCGGGTGAAATCCCGAGTCCGTGTTGACGCCATACCTTCCTGCAAATCCTCACTGCCCCGGTACATCGCGGCGTGAGCCGCTTCACACCTAAAACCAAGTACTTGTGGGCTGGCTTACAGTCGTGGCAGGCGGTTTTGGGTAAGTTTTGTTCATCGCAGACACGGCGATCGGCCACCGAAGACGAAGATGAAGACGACGACGGGAAACGGCCTGAAGACAATGTAACGGACCAAAACCACCCTGAACCCAACCCTTGAGAATGGAGTTCCAGTCATGATCCGCATCACCGCCCTGAGCACCACTGTCGCCACGACCGCCCTGATCGCCCTGTCCCTGATGGCGGGTCCCGCCTCCGCCCAGCAGAAGGGCGGCGTCCAGATCGCCGGCAACGCGACCGTCATCGGCCTCGCCAACAACGCGGTCAACGCCGCGACCGGCTTCCTCGCCAAGGCCGACCAGAACATTGGCGCCATCAAGGGCAACGTGAAGGTGGACGGCAACGCGACCGTCATCGGTCTTGCCAACAACGCCGTCAACGCCTCGACCGGCTTCCTTTCCAAGGCCTGCCAGTCGGTCGGCACCATGGACTCGAGCAGCGGCTGCGAATAACTCCAGCCGGTTCGGAAAGCCCGGCGGCGACCGCCGCCGGGCACCGGATCTCAGGTCTGTTCTTCCTCGTCGAAGAAGTCGGCCAGCTCCCGCAGTCCTTCGAGATCCCGGATCGTGACCGACCCCGACGATACCGTGATCAGGCCATCGCGCTGCCACTCGTTGAGATGCTTGTTGGTGCTTTCCCGCGTGATCCCGACCAGAGTTCCGAGTTGCTGCTGCGACAGCTTGACGTCGATCCGGGTACCGCCCTTCTCCACCACACCGAAGGCCGTCGCCAGCCTGACCAGGCAGCGGGCCAGCCGGCACGGCACTTCCAGGAACAGCGTGTCCTCCAGCTGCGTGCTGGTTCGCCGCAGACGGTCGCACAACACGTTGAACATGCGAAGGCAGACGGTAGGATGCGCTTCCAGCCACGGCAGGAAATGCCGGCGTTCCAGCACCAGGAGGTCGGTCGGCTCCAGCGCCACCGCCTCGGCGGTCCGGGTCTTGCCGTCGAGCAGCGCGATCTCGCCGAAGAACTCGCCCTTGCGGACGATATTGAGCGTGACTTCCTTTCCCTCGGCGGAATAGCTGCAGATCCGCACCCGGCCGGACAGAACCGCCATCATGCTGGAACCGGGATCGCCCTGGCGGAAGATGATCGTCCGCGCGCGGTGCTGGGCGACGGTGGCATAGGCAGCCAGTTGGGCCAATTCGCCTGGATTGACGTGCTTCAGCAGGGAATGCTCGGAAAGGACGGCGAGCTTGTCTTCAAGTCCCGTGATGGCCATTCGACTTATCCCCCGGAAACCGGCTCTTCATGCGGCACGCATCGGAAATCATTATGACCACACGATTCCAGGATCGTCCACTTCTCCCATGTTGATGAAAACTTAAACGAAATAGAAATTGCGGCCTTAACACTTCAGATTATTACTTACTACTTTAGATGAGACGCCAAGTCGGTAAAACTTTTTGTATGCTGAAACATACGCGAAGCAGCCGCACACTCTCGCTACCCGGTACAAGCAACCAACAGCCTGTCAGCTATTCCATATATCGACACACCGGCGCAAAGGATCGGACCATGTCCAGCAACCGCTTGTTTCCCCGCAGCCGTTCCGGACGCTCCCTGTCCCGGCGTGCCGGGTGGCTGATCGGCGGTTGCCTTACGCTTTCAGGTTGCATGTCCGATCCGGCGATTGCCCCGGTGGTATCGGAAGCCAAAACGACGCCGAACAAAACCATCAGCAGCTTCACCACCAGCCTGCAATGCATGGACACCTTGCTGTGGCAGCACGGCAAGAGCGACATCTACATCATGACATCGGGCATCCCGGATGCGACCGGCAAGGTCGCGGCGGGCACGAAGGAGATGCTGATCACCGCGATCTCGCGCATGTCGGCCCGCAGCAACGCGTTCCGCTTCGTCGATTTCGAGCCCAACCCGACCAGCGACGTCACGGCGCTGTCGGCGCTCATCGGCGTACAGCCCAACTTCGTCGTGCCCAGCTACTACATCCGGGGCGCCGTGACCCAGCTCGACGAAAGCGTCCTGAGCGAGACGCAGGGAGCGGGCCTGTCGCTGCCCTGGCTGGATGTCGGCGCGTCGCGCGACCAGGTCGTCTCCGTCGTTTCGGTCGATCTGAACGTCGGCGAGGTGGTCACCCGCCAGATCCTGCCCGGCATGTCGGCCAGCAACTCGATCGCCGTGATCCGCTCCGGCGTCAGCGGCGACGCCGGCGGCCGGATCGACAAAGCCGGCCTGTCGTTCAACGTGGCCTTCAACAAGTCGGAAGGCTTCCATCAGGCCGTCCGAACCCTGTTGGACCTGAGCGTCGTCGAAGCGCTGGGCAAGCTGACCCGCGTGCCGTATTGGCAATGCCTGGGCCTCGACCAGACGAACCAGACCTTCCGGTCGCAGGCGCGCGAGTGGTTCGACACCATGCCCGCCGACGAGCAGGTGCGTTTCGTCCAGCAGGTGCTGACCGGCACCGGCTACTACGACGGCCCGATCACCGGCCTCTACGACACCCAGACCCGCGACGCGGCGGGCCGCTATCAGGCCGACAACGAGCTGATCCCCTCGGGCCGCATCGATTTCGACCTGTATTATTCGATGCTGAGCAAACCCGGCGTGCTCGCCCGGGCACCCGGACGCGAGGGTGCCATCGCCGGGGCCGGCGGCAAGGGCATCCCGGTCATGCCGACCGATCCGGACGGCCAGCGGCGGCTCGACGTGTTCCTCAACACCGACCGCGGCCCCCTGCCCCAGTACAAGCTGGGCGAAACTCTCGTCGTGAAGGCTCAGCCGACCGTCGACGCCTTCCTCTACTGCTATTACCAGGACGACGACGGCAGCGTGTCGCGCGTCTTCCCCAACCGCTTCCAGCCCGATGCCTTCGTGAACGCCAACCAGCAGGTCGAAATCCCGCCGGGCTACGAGAAGCCCTTCAACATCCGCCTGGACAGCGTCGGCGATAACGAAGCCGTGGCTTGCTTCGCTTCTCCGCAGGAAGTCGGCTTGTCGCTGCCCGACAGCATGAAGCTGGACGACCTGAAGCCGATCCCGAAGGCGACCCTGCAAACCGTGACCGACGCCTTCAACAAGATCCCCGGCGCCAACATCCGGACCAAGCGCCTGAACCTGCGGGTCGTCCCGGACAGTTCGGTGAGCTTCTGAGACCAGGGGCATCGAAGCTTGACCTATCTGGAACGTTAAACGTCGGGCTGAAGAGGCCCAACCTCGGGGGCGTGCTCGTGTACGATGGCCGGAGCGCCGGGCATAGGGATTGCGATAATTCGTAGGTCGGGCCTCTTCAGCCCGACATCCCTGCCGGAACTCACCGGTCAAGCTTCAAAGCCGTTGGTATGGGACGCATTGAGGCTCAGTCCTCGATGCAAAGAAACGATGGTTTCGAGGCTTGCGTTATCGGATATTAATCCTATATTGCGGACTTGCCATTTCCTTCAGCGAATAAACAGAACGATCTACGCGAATGCCTGGAGGCTGACGGAACAATGGCTGTTAGCATCTGGAATGATGAAGAATCATGACATTTGCGTACAGGTAGGGGGATGTCAACATCGGAGCTGCGATGACACAGCCGGCCTCTTTCGGGGCAATCGGTTCTGAGATGGATGCATGAAAGGATTTAAGTCCTTTCATGCCCTTGCTATACCCAAGCAGCGCCGGGCGCCGGATCTTCGACACCGTGAATAAAGCATCCCCCTGCGCCGGATTCGTCCGACGCAGGGGGGATGAGCGGGGGCCGCCAGCTTATTCTGCCTTATGCTAACGGCATTTAAGTTTGACCGGTGAGTTCCAGCACTGGTGTCGGGCTGAAGAGGCCCGACCTACGGCTCGACACGGTGCGGGTATCGTCGTTTCCGGCCAGCGTCGCCCGTAGATCGGGCCTCTTCAGCCCGACATTCAATGTTGCGGATAAATCAAGCTTCAATGCCGCTGGTATTACTCCCTTACGGCCGATAGCCTGTCCGCACCGTGCCAAGGCCGCTGATCCGCACCTTGGGTTCCTGCCGGACCTTCTGCACCTCGATCGATCCGACACCCGATACCGCCAGTTCGGCGCGTTCCGCCGGGGCTTGCACGATTACGCTTCCCGTCCCGGCTATGCTGGACTTCAGGCTGGTCACCGATCCGGCCAGGACGGTAATGCTGCCGGAACCGGCGATATCGGCATGCAGGTCGCCATCCACGCGGGCGATCTCGATCTCGCCGCCGCCGCGCACCGACAAGCGAGCGCTGGTCATGGCTCCCGCACGGACCTCGCCACCGACCAGTTCGAACGACAGGGGAGCCTTGAGGGCAACGATGTCCCATTCCCCGGCCGCCGCCGTCACCGTCAGCGGAGTGCCGGTCGGCACGTAAAGTTCGACCTCCGGCGGGTCATCGGCGGAACCGCCGATGGCGACGCCGCCTTCCGACGTGATGGTCAGGGAGCCGATGCGGGTCTCCGCCCGGGCGCCCGGACCCGACGCGATGTTGATCGCCGATCCGCTGAGCGAACCGGCGTTCACCACGAGGACGCCCGCTTCAGTCCGCCGGACCAGATCGCTGATCCAGCGCTTCGGTCCCTCGGCCCGCAGCCGGATGTCGTGACCGTCGTGGTGCCGGATGCTGACGTGGCCGGCCACGCCGATCAGTTCGGCGGCATTGGCATCGAACGACTCGTCGATGCTCGCCCGCTGACCGGTTCCGGACCCGGCCCAGGAGGAGGCTGAAGTGGTCAGCAGAAGAACGGCCGTCATCGCGGCCAGCCATTGATGAGGTTGGCGGATCATGTCTCTCGCTCCTGATGGTTCCTGGCGTAACGGTTTGGGCTTGACGGTCTGGTCGGCGTGACGGCCGGCTATTCGCCGCCCTTGCGCTCTTCCTGGAGAAGGCAGGTGGTTTCCGGCGACGGGTTCACCAGCATGACCATCTGGTCGGCGCCGCCGCCGCGCCGGAAGCGGAGGCTGTTCGAAGCGTCGAAGAAGTTGACCGCCGCGTCACGGAGGCCGGCTTCGTCGATGATGCGCGCGCCGTTCTGCCAGCATTGCAGGCGCACGGCTCCGCTGGGCGCCACCGAAGCGGCGCCCCCCGACTTGGCGCCTACCGGAGGTCCGCTTTCGTTCACCACGGTCGCGGCGGCCATGCCGGCGACGGCCGCCGACAGCACGGCGCCCAGGATCAGGGTTCGCACGGTCATGGATCGCATTCCCATCGGATGATCCGGGAGGACGGCATTAGCAGCCGCCGCGCCCGACGTTGTTGATGACGTCGCCAGTGATGACCGTGATGACTTCACGCGGTGCCCGCGATCCCTTGGGCACGAAGACGTTACCGACGGACTGGCTGCCGCAGCCGTTGGTCTGACCGCCGGTGAAGTCCTGGTTTTGCAACTCCCCCTGGCGCCGCCAGTTCTTCGCTATCTCCCTCTGGATCTTGGCATTGAAGCGGGGTTCCAGATGATTGCGCTGGTTCAATTCCTTGGCATCGGCGCCACCGGCGAAGCTCAGGGCAAGTCCGATGCCGAAAGCGGCACCTGCGATCAGAAGCCGTCCGGTCTTGAAGATCGGCGATAGGTTCGGCATGGGGACTTGCCCTCCTCTGCGTCATGACCGGCGGGTGATCCGCCGTGTCGATGAAACAGGCTAGACCGATAGCCCGGCGGATGTCTGTGAACGCCTTCACGGTGATAAATCCCACACTCAGGCCGGAGCGGCGCAGGCATGATGGTGCAGGATGTAATAAAATGACCGGACCATCACTGAGCTGTCCGGTAGATCCGCTTAGCGGGAGCTTTCGGAATACTTACTTTTGTGCTCTGTCAACACATCCGCGGCCGGGGGTATAATCCGTTCTGATAACTTGCCGCCGGCCCTTCCATTCGCCCAAGGCCCGCGGTCCCGACTGCGCCGGGCGGTTCGCGACAGTAGGGAATTCTGGTTGATGAGAGTTCTCGGTTTCTTGCTGGCACTGATGCTGACGGCCTGCCTGACCGGTCCCGCCTCTGCGGCGGACGGGGATAAGCGCATTGCGCTCGTAATCGGAATCGGCAGCTACAAATACGCGCCCGAACTTCCCAATCCGCCGAACGACGCCCGCGCCATCGGTGCCGCCCTGCGGAAGCTCGACTTCGAGGTCCAGGAAGTCTTCGATCTCGACAACCGCGCTTTCGCCACCCATCTCCGCGATTTCGGGGTGCGTGCCTCGACCGCGGATGTCGCGGTGGTGTTCTACGCGGGTCATGGTCTCCAGGTGCGCGGCCAGAACTATCTTCTGCCGTCCGATGCCCGCCTCGAACGCGAACGCGACCTGGTCTATGAAGCTATGCCGCTCAACCTCATCATGGGAGAGCTGGCGCAGGCGCGGAAACTGGGCGTCCTGATCCTGGACGCCTGCCGGAACAATCCCTTCGCCGACCGCCTGTCGCGCAGCAACGCCGGCGCCATCCGGGAGCGCGACGTTTCCGCCGGCCTGGCCCGGATCGACGATACGCCGAGCGATACGCTGGTGGCGCTGGCGACCCGGGCCGACGCGCTGGCCGAGGATGGCTCCGGCGACCACAGTCCCTATACCGATGCCCTGCTCAAGAACTTCGAAGTGCCGGGCCTGGAACTCGGCCTGTTCTTCCGCCGCGTCCGCGACAACGTGATGGAAGCGACGCAGGGGCGGCAGGAGCCGTTCATCTTCGGCTCGCTCGGCGCCACGCCGTTCTACTTCAACCCCGCGCCGCCCAACCGCAATCCGGTAATCCCGCCGCTCAAGCCGGTCACCGTCGCGGACAATGTCGACTCCGTCAAGCTCGGCATCGGCAAGATCGTCGATCCCGACGGCGACGAAGTCTTTGCCCAGATCTCCGGCCTGCCCCGCTCGGGCCAAGTCAGGGTCGGCGACCGGATCGTACTGATCGGCGACTATCTGAACGTTTCCCAGCTTGCCCAGGTGACCTTCAAGCCCGAACCGGGCAGCATCGGCGCCATCGGCAGTTTCGATTTCAACGTGATGGAGAACCGGGGCGGGCATGCCTCGGGCAGCATCCCGATCAGCGTCAATCAATCGAACCGCCCGCCCGCCGTCGCCGGCGAACGGAGCTTGCGGGTAGCGGTTTCCCAACTCGGACTGGAAGCTCCCAGCGATCCCGACGGCGATCCGCTGACCATGACCGTCGCCGGTCTTCCAAGCATCGGGAAGGTGCGGAGGGGTACGCAACCGCTGAAGATGGGCGACAAGCTGACGGCTGCCGACTTCGCCGGCCTCACCTATGACCCCGAACAATCCGCTCCCGGCAATGCCGGCACCTTCTCCGTCCTGATCGACGACGGCCATGGCGGCAAGGCGACCGCCTCGGTGAAGATCGAGGTAGCGCCTCCCGGCACCGCCCCCAGCGGACCCGACCTGGACGATGCCATGTGGCAGCGGGTACGCACCGCCGGACAACCGGCTGATTTCACGGCCTATCTCCAGCTATTCCCCAGTGGCCGCAATGCGCCGCTGGCACGGGAACGACTGGCGGCGCTGGGACCGTCCCCGTCACAGACCACCGTAGTCCAGGCGGCACCGGCACCGGCCCCTACTCCGGCAGCCCGGCAGGAAGCCAAAAAGCCGGAGTCTTCGCGGACCGAAATCGCCAGGCTGGAGCCGCCCAAGCCGGAGCCGCCCAAGCCGGAACCGGCCAAGCCCGAAGCGAAGAAGCCCGAGCCGCCGAAAGCCGAGGCGGCCAAGCCGGCCCCCTCGGCGCTCCCGCCGGTAATTCCACCGGTTGCCGCAACCGATCCCTCAGCCGCCGCCGCACCCGCTACCCGCAACCAAGGGACGAACAACAGCTTCCAGGACTGCCCGGAATGCCCGGTCATGGTCCGGCTGCCGGGCGGCAGCTTCACGATGGGAGTCCCCCGTGGCGATCCCAGCGAGCAACCGGCGCACAAGGTCTCGCTCGCCAAGCCCTTCGCGCTCGGCATGTACGAAGTGACCGTGGCCGAGTGGCGCGCCTGCGTCCGGGGCGGCGGCTGCGCCGACATGCCCCGCATGGCCGCATCCGTCACCGACGAGACTCCCGTCCACAACGTCCACTGGAACGACGCCGTCGCCTATGCCACGTGGCTGTCCAAGCGGACGGGACAGCGATACCGGCTTCCGACCGAAGCGGAATGGGAATACGCCGCGCGCGGCGGCACCGCCGGGCGGTTCTGGTGGGGGGAAACGGTCGGCGTCGCCAATGCCAACTGCGAAAACTGCGGCGGCAGCTACGAACGCTCCCTCCCGCTGCCGGTCGGAAGCTTCAAGCCGAACCCGCTCGGGCTCTACAACATGAACGGCGGCGTCGCCGAGTGGGTGGCCGACTGCTGGAACAACAACTACAAGGGCGCTCCCGCCGATGGCGGAGCCTGGGTGCAGGGCGATTGCCGCAAGCGGGTGCTGCGCGGCGGGTCGTGGCGGAACGATGCGGACGCCATGTCCGTGACGGCCCGGCTCAACTACGACGTTGACGTGCGCTACCTCGCCAACGGGTTCAGGATCGCCCGCGACCTGAACTGAATTTCCCATCGGAATTCGGCGCGGGTGTCACCTGGTTTACTGTGCGCCGACGTGGCGGCGCTCAGGATGGGGCAGCATTCACGGAGGTTATCATGCTCAAGACCCGCCGGAACAGCCCGCTCCTTCCCTGCGCGGCCTTCGCCATCGTCTTTGGCCTAGGCACCGCCGGGCACGCCGTCGCCGATCAGGCGATCGTCGTCGCGGCCACGGCGCCGGGCCTCACCATCGGACAAGTGATCGACGACGGCGCCGCCGTCCGCATGCCGGAAGGCTCCAACGCGCTGTTCCTCTTCTCGAGCGGCCGGACCGTCACCGTCAAAGGCCCCTACGAAGGCCCGCTCGACCGCCTGTCCAGCGGCAAGGAAGCACAAGGCCGCCTGAGCGGCCTGTTCGGAGCGGAACGGTTCGCCCAGAACGAGTTGGGCGCCGCCCGCAACCTCGGCACCCCCAGGACCCGCTCCGCCGACGAGCTTTCGGCGATCGACGCCTCGGTTCCCGGCGTCTGGTGCGTGCGGGCCGGACACGTGCCCGCCATCCAGCGGCCGGCCGATCCCGCCTTCAACCCCGCGGTGCTGAAACCCGCTGCCGGCAAGGCGACGACGGTTTCATGGGCCGGCGCCTCGGCCACCCAGCCCTGGCCACCCGCACTTCCCCTAGATGACGGCGCCGAGATCCAGGTCCGCAGCCGCGACCAGTCGCAAAGCCACAATCTGGTGATGCGCATCGTGAAAGACAGTGACGATCCCGGCGTTCTGGCCGTGGGTCTGGTCAAGGCCGGCTGCCGGCGGCAGGCCGACGCGGTGCTGACCGCCATCGGCGAAGCGACCGTTCCTCTCGACCTCTACCTGTCGTCGGAGCGCGGGCTTTATCCGACCTACCGTGCGGGAGAGGCGGTGCGGCTGGTGCTCCAGACCAACCGCGACGCCCATCTGTATTGCTACCTGCGCCGGCGAGCCGACCTGATCCCGATCTTCCCGTCGCCGGACTCCGGCGGCTCCCAGGTCAAGGGCAGCATGCCGCTGACCTTCCCCGGCGATAGGATGCCCCTGCCCTTGTCGGCTTCCGAACCCGGCAGCGACAGCGAAGTCCGCTGCTTCGCGGCGGACCGCGATCTGGCGGCCGACCTGCCCTCGGGCATACAGGCATTCAAGCCGCTCGGCGCCGATGCCATCGCAAAGCTGGAAGCCACGCTGGACGGCCTGCGCCAGACCCGGCTGGTCGTTACCCAGATCGTCCTGCGGGTAAAGTAGGAACAACGGCGGTTCGGGAAGGCTGGAGGAATCTTGCAGGATGTCGGGATACCGGGCCGGGGGCTTCAGGCGGAAGGTATGGTCCGCAGGATCCGGCTCCATATCCGGGGCTGGACGCCGCATGGCATGGTGGCGGCGATCGTCCTGGGCATCGCCGCGGCGTCGTTCGTCCTGCCGCTGATCCTGCCGCCGCTGCGTCTGGCCGACGAAAGCTTCGGCGACCTGCTGATCGGCCATTTCTCTCCGCCCGAACCGCAGCATCGCGGCGTCGCAATGGTCGCAATCGGGGAAGACAGCTTCGTGGCGCTGGCCTGTCGGTCTCCGGTCGACCGGGCCTTCCTGGCCGATTTGATCGAGCGGCTGCGTGCCGCCAAGGTCCGGGCGATCGGCATCGACATCCTGTTCGACCAGCCGACATTGCCGGAGAACGACGAGCGGCTGCGCCGCCGCCTGACCGATCCCGGCGTGCCGGTCGTCGCGATCTCCGCCCTTGAAGGGACGGCCCTGACCGAGCGCCAGCAGGACTTTCTACGCGGCTTCCTGACAGGGGTACCGCATGGCTATGCCAATCTGGCGAAGGACACGCTGGACGGCACCATCCGCTGGCATGTCCCAGTCGCGGCCGGTGACGGCGGCCCGAGCTTCCCCGTCCGGCTGGCCGACGTGCTCGGAGTGACGCCGCCGGCCGAGCCGTTCCGGATCGACTGGCGCAACGGGCCGGAACCGGGGACTCCCCCGTTCCCCATATATCCGGCCGAGCTGGTACACCTGCTGCCGCCGGAATGGCTGGCGGGAAAAGTCGTACTGGTCGGCACCGTGCTGTCGGGCACCGACCGCCACCGGACACCGCTGTCCCCGACGGGCGCCAGCATGCCGGGCGTCGAGGTCCAGGCCCATGTGCTGGCCCAATTGCTTGACGGCCGTGCCAGCCGCCGCCTGGGCATGCCTGGGCAGGCGCTCCTGACGCTGGCGTCGAGCGCAGCCGGCGTGGTGCTGGCGGTGGCGGGACTGCCGCTCTGGCTGCTGGCACTGGCCGGTTCGACCATCCTGGCGGCGCTCTGGTCCGGCAGCGCCGCCCTGTTCGCCGGCGGAGGCGTGCTTGTCCCGCTGCTGTCGCCGACCCTGGCGCTGGCGGGAGGACTGGCCGGAATGACCGCTCACCGGTCGCTGCGCGAACGGGCCGACCGCCGGACCTTGATGGCATTGTTCGCCAACCACGTCTCGAAACCGGTCGCCGAGGAGATCTGGCGCGAGCGCGCCACCTTCATGGCGGGAGGTCACCCTAAGCCGCAGCAACTGACGGCGTCGGTCCTCTTCTCTGACATCAAGGGCTTCACGACCATCTGCGAAGCCCTACCGCCCGATGCCCTGATCCGCTGGCTTGATGCTTATCTGGACGCGATGGTCGACACCGTCTCGGCCCATGACGGCGTCGTACTACGGTTCATCGGCGATGCCGTCCTTGCCGTGTTCGGGGCGCCGGTCGCCCGGACCACTCAGGCCGAGATCGACGCGGATGCGGCCCGTGCGGTCGATTGCGCCCTGGCGATGGGAAGGGCGCTCGACCGGTTGAACCGGCGCTGGGAAGCGGAGGGACTGCCGCCGGTCGTGATCCGTGTCGGCATCCATACGGGACCGCTGGTCGCCGGCAGCCTGGGCGGAGCGCGGCACCGGGAATACTCGCTGCTGGGCGACACCGCCAACACCGCCGCCCGCCTGGAGGCCTACGCAAAGGAGGTCGGCGAGCTGACGTCGCCGTGGTGCCAGGTCATCGTCGGCGAACCGACCTGGAACGCGGTGAAGTCCCGCCTGGACGGCACGCCCGTGGGCGAGCTGATGCTGAAGGGCAAGCGTAACGCGGTGCGGGTCTGGCTGGTGCGCGACGCCGCATCGGCCGGCGGACGGATCAGCGAACGATCACCGTGATCCTCTTCGACATGACGGGCGGATCATGGGGGACATGATCCGCATCGCCCATCAGCAACTGGATGGTATGCCGTCCCGGCGGCAGCTCCAGGTAGGTCTCGGTCTGGCCGGCGCCGAGATGGATGTGCTTCCTGTCGTTCGGAATCGGTTCGTCCAGCGGCGGCAGGTCGGTGTCGATCAGCAGGTGATGATGCCCTGTGTTGGGCTTTACGATACCGGAGGGCGCCACGCCGAAGTTGCGCAGGCCCAGCCAGACCTTGAAGCGCTGGGTCACCACTTCCCCGTCGTTGGGCCAGCCGATATAGGCATAGGCGTCCTTGGGGGCGGGCTGGCGTTCCGCCGCCGATCCGGGCGCTATCCCTCCCGCGATCCCGATCAGGATACCGGCTGTCACCAGAAACGGAGCGGAGAGGGATCTCATGGCGTGCCTTTCTGTTTCGGCGCTCTTGTCGACGGCTGGAAGTCGGCTGCTCAAAGTCGGCGGATCGCGCCTCAGCGAACGGTGATCGTGATCTTGGGCGACGTGACAGGGGGATCGTGCGGGACATGGTCGGCATCGCCGATCAGCATCTGGAGCGTATGGGTCCCGGGCGGCAGCTCGATCCTCGCCTCGGTCTGGCCGCCGCCGAAATGCAGGTGGTTCTTGTCATTGGGGATCGGCTCGTCCAGCGGCGGAAGGTCGCGGTCGATGATCAGGTGGTGGTGCCCGGTGTTGTCCCGGCGAACACCCGCCGGAGCCACCCCGAAGTTCTGAAGACCCATCCGGACCCAGAGCTTTCCGCCATCGATCACGGCGCCGTTGGGCGGCCAGATGATATAGGCCCGCGCATCCTTGGGCGCCTGCCCCCGCTTCGGCGGTGTGTCCGGCTGGACGGTGGCCGCATCCTGCGCCTGGACCGTCGCGGGAATGGCGACAACCGCAAGGGCCGGGGCGCAGGTGAGGAGAAGAGCCGCAATGCGTACGATCATTTCAACCTCTCCAGCCGTGGCATCATGAACATTGTCGGTTAAACGCCCGAAAAATTGAAATGCTTACCCGGTGAGGAGTCTTCTGGATAAGGGGGTAAGGCTCTCCTGATTAATCAGGAAGACGGACATTTCAGTTGGCGCGGGCGAACTGGACCCGGCGGTTGTTCGGATCGAACGGGTTGGAGGTCAGGGGCTCCGCCTTGCCCTTGCCGACGGCATGGATCCGCGACTCCGCGATCTGATGCTTCTGAACCAGATAGTCCTCGACCGCTTTCGCCCGGCGCTCCGACAGCTTCAGGTTATAGGCATCGGCGCCTTTGGCGTCGGTATGTCCTTCGACGACGATAGCGACGTTGGGTTCGGAGTGAAGGACGGTACCTACCGTATCCAGATACTCATAAGCGTCGGCCGGAATGACCGCGCTGTCGAAGCGGAAGTTGATGCGGAAACCGAAGGCCGCCTGGTCGGATGCGTGAGCACGCTCTTCCCTGGGCTGGGCCTGTGCGGTAGCGACCTGGGCCGGCGGCGTCATAGCGGCCTCCTCGACCGGTGCCGGAGGCATCGCAGTCGCGGGCGCGGCCTGACGGCGTTCGGTCGTCTCATAGGATGCATGGGTCGTCGAAGGGGACGGGGCGTTGCTTTGGGCCGACTTCACTGCGCCGCCGATGATTTCGATGCTGCGGTAGCGGGGAGCGGGCGCCGGAGCGGCCAGCATTTCCTGGACTTCGGAGACGGTCGGCGGCCGGTCGAACATCCTGACCTCTCCCGCCGATACGGATGCCGCGAAAGCGGGAACGAGAAGGAGTGCGGTGACGACGCTGCGGGAGAAGATGCTGTGCATGTCCGGTCTCCATGTCAGGTAAGGCGTTGTTCATTGCCTCTGCATGGGAAGACTTTGACGGTTGGGAGCCCGCTCCGCAGTGAAGGAGTTCATATGTTTGGAAAAAACGCAGTTGCCGGGCTTCTTTACAGAACGGCAGTCCGCGCCTTGATGGCTTCGATCCGGCTGACGACCTCGTAATCGACCTCCCCCGTCCGCCAGTCCTGGAGCTGCTGGACGATGCGGTGGCGGATGCCGGAAAGATTGTCCATCGTGACCCGGACCGTCGTCTCGCATTCGCCCTTGGGGACCAGCGGAATGATCCGCATGATCTCGGCGATCCGGCGGTGGTCGATGTTCTGCCGGTCGGCCATGGCGGCCTGCCATAACTCGCAAACGTCGAGCCAGCCGTCGAGCAGCCAGGCCAGCCGGTCCATCGCATGGCGAAGCTGCGCGATGTTGGTTTCCCAGTTGCCGAAGAAGGCCGGCAGGTTCCTGATCTCGCGGTCGATCTCGCCGATCATGCGCTCGGCCATCCGGGCGGTCACTCCGGCGGTCTCGGCGGCGAGGTGGCCGGTGGCCCCGATATTCGCGGCGGAAATCGACGCCCGCAGGTCGCCCAGCTGGCGCAGCGTCCGGCGCAGATAGCCGGCGTCCTCCTCGTCGGCGAACCCCAGCGGCCCCATGGCGTCGCTCAGTTCCAGCAGCCTGGTCCGGCATAGGTCCGACGGCTGCCGCGTCAGCTTTGCGAACACCTCCGAGACCTGGACGATGATGCTTTCGCCGACACGGCCCCGGACGCGCCGCATCAGATCGTCCGTGGTCTTGTCGAGCACGCCGGTCAGCCGGATGATCCGGCGAAGCATGGCTTCGCGGGTGAGCTTCTCGTCCTGCGCGATCCGCTCCATCGCGACCGACGCGGCAGCGGCGGCTTCCACTCCGGCAAGCCCGGTCCGGGCGACCCGGTGGGCCGCCAAGCGCATGCGCATCGGCGTGATGGCGTCGGCCAGACTGATCTCGGCCTGAAGCGCCCGGTCGTGAAGGGTAAGCCGGAGTACGGAGGTCAGCCCCTCCCAGGGGAAGACATAGATCGACCGGCCGCCGGAAAAGCCCATGACGAGCACTTCCAGATGATTCGTCCTGCTGTCGCGCCTGACCCTGGAGAACGCCAGTTCAGGCGTCGTGAAGGGTACGGTAGTCCCACGCTCGTCGAAGGTGGACGGGGCGTAGTCATAGGCCAGCCGAAGCGTCTGGGCATCCCCGCCGTAAGCCACGCGAGCCGGTTCCGCCTGCTTGCCGGCGGCGCCTCTGCTAAGGCTCGAAGTAGGGGAGGATCTACTCATGGGTCGTATTCATCGCGTGGATGATCTTCAGGAAGAACTGCGCCGGATCGCTGCTCTCGGCGAACCCCAATTGCACCGCACAGTCCTCCAGCATTTCCAGCACCGTTTCCTCGTTGCTGATCGGCTCGATCGAACGGGCGACCTGCACGGCCACCGCCAGGGCGTCCTGCTTTTGCCGCATCGTGCCGGCGACGCGCGCCGCCGCAATCCGGTCCAATCTGGCCCCGACGGACTCGATGGCCGTTTTTGCAAGTTCCTTCAGGTCGGCCGGCGGATCGTAGATGTGGTGGATCGCGGCCTGGACCTTGGCAACCGCGAGGATGGTCTGGCCCAGCGCCTTTATCTCATCCATGGTCGGCAAAGATTCTCCCGGTCCCCCGGTGAACGATGCGACGCTGGCGCTTGCCGCCTTGGCGAACTGGCCGCCCAGGAACTCGTGGATGCGGCCCTCCATCTGATCGATGCTTTCGCCGATCTGGCGGTTCAGGTGGGGCGAAGCCAAGCGCATGACGCCAAGGCTTTCCGCGGATGCCCGCACCTGATCGGCAGCGGCATTCAGATCGGCCGGAGTCGTCAGTGCCGCGGCGAAGCCGGCTTTCAGCGCCTCGCCCTCCCGCGCCACCATGAGCTCGCAGACTTCGGAGGCGATCGACGCACCGGCGCCTCTGGCCGATTTTTCCGCCAAGGCTTCGATCAAGGCGCCGGAATGATCGGCGAGGTCCTCGTCCATCAGCAGCACCAGGAAGAACAGCTTGTACCATCGCTGATCCCCACGCCCCGCCGAAGCCTGCCGCGCCAGCGCCATCACGGATCGGGCATAATCGTCCCCGATGCCGATCAGCTGTTCCGACGCCATGATTTGGCGCTTGGCGGTAAGGATCTCGTCCCGCATCTGGTAGATGGCGTGGACTTCCTCCATGACATCGGGCAAGTCGCGGTGCATCGCCGCCAGCCGGGCGGGCATGCCACGGTCGCTCGACAGATTGGACCGGATGCGGGAAACGGCATCCGCGAAGGACGCGAGAAGCTGGCGGTGCTCCATCATCGGGCACGGCTGCGGCATCAGCATCTGGTTGGAGGCATCGATCCGGTCGATCGCCCCGTGGTCTGGCAGCTCTTCCTTCACAAGCGACCACAAGGGACCGACGCAGTTGCGTGGGATACTGCCGAACGTCCTCACGCGTAACGCATCGTTGGACAGCAGGCTCTCGAACGGAAGACAGAACAGCCGCGAAGCCGTCAGCCGGCGCAGCGGCCGGATCTTCTTCAGCCTGTGACGGATCTGATCCTTGAGCTGAC
The DNA here is from genome assembly GCF_000936425.1 of Skermanella aerolata KACC 11604. Lineage (GTDB taxonomy): Bacteria > Pseudomonadota > Alphaproteobacteria > Azospirillales > Azospirillaceae > Skermanella > Skermanella aerolata. Next base: position 153,729 of record NZ_AVFK01000014.1, read on the forward strand.
CGCGCAGCTGGCCATCAGGCATCTTGTCCGCCAGAGCATAGACCATCTTGATCTTCTCTTCGGAAAGCTGATCCAGCTCTTGTCTTTCCGGCAACTGCATAGCTTCAAGACCCCTTGCCCATTCCGGCGACACTAAGCTTTTGCATAAAAATTGAATATACTATCGATAGAACTAGTCCTGAACGCCCGTAGGCGCCAAACAGATCACCTAGAAGTTTACCTCTGTAGAGGTATGTCTTGAACTAAGACTTTGGGAATACCGACCAACTATACCTCTTTTTATAGGGGGTTAATGCCGTAACATCGTCTAAAATAGTACCCATTGGTGGAAGCCGGCGCTGTTATCTTGTTTTGACAGGGGGTAGGTATGAGTGGAGTAACAGCGTTAGGCCAGGCTGGAGATGTAGTGCATGACACGGTGCCGTCGACCTTCGAGGAAAGGGGGACGACCATCCCGTTCACCACGCCGGAACTGGCATACTGTCGTCTGCGGCGGGGCAGCCGCGGCGCTCTGGAGGTCCTGGTCAACGGATTTTCCGGAGGACGCTGTACCTATGTCTTCCCTTGGGCAAGCATCCCGCAGGTCGTCCGACTATCCCTTCACGACAAGGCGCTTCACGCCGAAATCTCCTATTCCGATGCGACCACGCCCGACAAGATCAGGATGGCGGCATATCGGGTGGCCCGGACCGGGCTTGGCGGTCCCGAGCTGATCGAACAGGCCAACAAGGCGCTGGAACGGGAAGCGACGGAAAAGCTGGCCAGCGGCTTTTTCCTGATGCTGCGGGTGATCGAGGCGACGGGCGTCAATACCGACCGCGCGGCACTGGCCCTGATCAACATCCACTCGCCCGAGGGGCGCACGATGGTGAAGCAGGCGTTCCGCCGGCTGGGCGACCACATCGCGACCACTCCCGAGGCCTGCCATCAGCGGATCCTGGAATTGAGCGACATCATCCAGCCGATCGGTTTCGAGATCGAAGGGCAGCGCGGGCGTCTGCGCCAGCTTCTGCATCGGCTGAGCCATTTCCGCGACGAGGTGATACGCACCGACAGCGGCGGCACGACGCGGACTCTGGCCGAGGTGGCGCAGCTGACCATGAGGATCGGCAATTCGATCCTGTCCGAGATCGACCGCGACATCGGCAATATCATCCGCTTCGTCGCCGAATGGGATGTCCGCGTCACGTCGGCCCGCCAGAGCATGGAACGGCTGTCGTGGCTGCTGGACGGCTGGGGACAGGTCTGCGACCTGTGGGACGGTACGGACGGGGACAAGACCCTGGGACGCCACCAGCGGATCACGGAGATCATGCGGATCATCCCCGTCGTTCCACGCAGCGAAAGCCAGACCCGGATCCATGTCGAGCCCGCCGACTTTCAGCGCCGCCAGAACCGGATCGTCCAGCAGAACGAGGACTGGCGTACCGGACAGGTGGACAGCGAAATGTCGGCGCGCCTGGGGAAACTCCAAGCCCGCAACCAGACCTAACCGCGGCCGGAGGAACGATCGATGTCCGACCAAGGCTCCAGGGCCGCCACCGGCGAGGAGGAGTTCATCCGGGTGGTGGACACTTCCGGCGAATTGATGGGAGAGTTTCCATCGTCCAGGATAGCGCGGGAATTCGCGCGCCGGATGATCGAGGCCCGCAAAGCCTCCACCCTGATCGTGGAATGGTCGAAGCATGGCAGGCGGGGCCAGTTGGCGATCACCCGCAGGACGGTCGATGCCGCCGACCGCCGGCTTCAGGAACTCAAACACCAGAACGAGCGGCGCGCCCGACGCTGGGCCAACCTGATAAGCGGCATCGCCGTGGCCGTCATCGGTATGCTGGCGCTGCTGAACGTTGCCGGCGCCTACCTGGAAGCCCGTCAAGTCAGACCGGGGCAGTCGGTCGTTCAAACCCGGACGGGAGGCTGACGGGGACGGCCGCTCCGTCCCCAGCCTCCGCAAGCCGGGATGGCCGCCTCACTCCGCGGCCAGACCGGCAGCGCTGGTGGAACGGCTGTTGAATTCGGCACGGAGACGGTCGCGAGCCTCGATCATGGCGTCGAGATCCTCCAGTTCGCAGGCCTCCTGACAGGCGGAGCAGAACTCCTTGGCGACTTTGACTTCGCTCATGAGAACATCGAGTTCGTCGATGAACCGGTTCATTCCGGAGATCATCAGCTCGGCCGCCGTTCCGACGATCCAGGCCTGACGCTCGATCCCCTCGAAAAGGTCGTCGCCGGCGACACGGGTCGCGTCGGCTGCCGGAGCGGTGCGGCTCCGGGCTGCGCGGACTTCCGCCAGATCCACGATGGAGCTGCCGGCTGTAAAGGCTGCCGTTGACGCGGTCGTAGTGGACGCATCGGAGCTTCCGGAATTTGACATTTTTGAACTTCTCCCCACCACAGTGCATTGAAAACCGTACTTTCAGTGGGGATTTGCATAAGCGATGCCAGCCGGAACATTGCTTTCGGTCTATGGAACAGACGCGAAGGCTCAGTGGATCCGCACGTGATTCCGCGGTTTTCTGGTGTCATGAGAAGTTATTCGGCAATTTGTCATAGATACTATTCGCATTTTGCTATTTTCATTTTGCGACACCCGCAAAACGCCTTTATCCACTCATCGTTACTTCAAGGATGGACCCGCAGGATCAGTCCCGGAACTCTTCCCTGATCTCCAGTATCACCGGCAGGCTTGAGAAGAACGCGGCCATGCAGTCAGGGTCGAAATGACTGCCGGTGTTCGCCTTGAGGAAATCGAGAGCCTCCTCGACCTGCCATGCTTCCTTGTAGGGCCGTGCACTGGTCAACGCGTCGAACACGTCGGCGATGGCGACGATGCGGCCTGCCAGAGGAATATCCTTGCCCTTCAATCTCTGCGGGTAACCCGAGCCGTCGAATTTTTCGTGGTGGCTGAGAGCGATCGTCGCAGCCAGGCGGACCAGGGGAGAGGCGCTGTCGTCCAGGATCCTGTAGCCGTGGAGCGTGTGCTGTTTCATGACCTCGAATTCTTCGTCCGTGTAGCGGCCGGGCTTGAACAGGATGTGGTCGGAAACCGCGACCTTGCCGATGTCGTGCATCGGCGCGGCCATGCGGATGCGCTCCTGCATCTGCCTGGACAGTCCCATCGCCGCCGCGATGACGGCGGCGTAGCGGGCCATCCTTTCCAGATGGGCGCCGGTCTCGCTATCGCGAGAGTCCATTGATCGCGACAGGCGCATGATCAGCTCGCTCGCGGCTTCCTCGCGCAGGCGGATACTGGATGCCCGGAGCGCCAGCAGGTTGCGGCAACGTGCGACGAATTCGATCCTGTCTACCGGCTTGGACAGGAAATCCATGACCCCGTTGAGCAGTGCGTCGCGACGAAGGCCGGTATCGGCATTGGTCGTGACCATCACGATCGGTACGTCGGTCATGTTCGGCATCGAGCGCAGCCGGGAAACGAACGCCATGCCGTCCATTCCAGGCATCATGAAATCGGTGACGACCAAGTCGACGCCCTGCTCCTCGCACGAGGTCAGGGCTTCCTGCGCGGAAGACGCCGTCCTGACATGGACATCGCCGACCGCCTCGGCATACCGGCTCATCAGCAGGCGGTCGGCCGGACTATCGTCCACGATCAGGAGAGTCATGTCGGTCATGGCCAAGGCGCTTCTCATTCTCGGTTTCAGGCCCGTTACGGCAAGGTAGAGTCGTTAGGTCATTGCCGGACGTCAGGCGGCCAGGGCGCACGAAAGCAGTGCGTCCCTCGCCTCGTCCAGGGCGCTGTCGATGCGGTCGACCAGATGCTGGGGCGGCGGCAAGGTCGCCTGCCCCACCGCCTTGCGAAGCTGTTCGCAGGCAATCACCAGCGATGGCAGCCCCATGGTGCCGGCGGCACCGGACAGGCTGTGGAGTTCCAGCTCCAGGCGGACGCCATCGCAGTTCGATGCGGCGGCGCGGATCGCGGCGACCCGAACAGCGGAATCCGACAGGAAGGTCTCGAACAGCAGCCCGGCATCCGATCCCATCGTCTGGATCAGTTCCTCCAGCGTGTCCTGATCGATGACGGGTCCGCGCTCGACCCTGTCGACGGAAGGCATGTTGCGGCCCCACGTCCTCACGGTTTCGTCCAGTCGCTGGCGGCTGATCGGCTTCGGCATATAGTCGCTCATGCCGGCATCGATGCAGCGGGCCTCGTCTCCCCTCATGGCATGCGCGGTCAGCGCCACGATCGGCACGGAGGCATTGGGTCCTTCCAGCGACCTGATACGGCGCGTGGCCTCGAAACCATCCATCTCCGGCATTTCGATGTCCATCAGGACAAGGTGGTAAGCTCCCTTGACGACAGCCTCTATCGCGGCGGCGCCATTTCCGACGACATCGACCTGATGACCGCCCCGCCTGAGCATGCCGGCGGCGACCTGCTGGTTGACCGGGTTGTCGTCGGCCACGAGGATGCGCAATGCGCCGATCGCCGCGACGGCCGGCGGCGTCGCCTGGGCTGTCCCGCCCGGCACTGCCCCGCTGGTCATGACGGCCTTGGCCATATCCCCCGTACCGGGACGCAGGGGCAGCGTGAACCAGAAGGTGCTGCCCTGGGTCAGGGTGCTTTCGACGCCGATACGGCCTCCCATCAGGTCGACCAGCCGTTTGCTGATCGCCAACCCCAGCCCGGTGCCGCCCGACTTGCCGCTGGCCTGCCCGTCGACTTGATTGAACATCTGGAACAGGCTGGCCTGTCCCTCCTGCGATATGCCCGGTCCAGTATCGCGGACGGCAAAACGGAGGTCCCCCGCAGCATCGGTGCCGACGGCAACGTCGACACCGCCTTCGGCGGTGAATTTGAGCGCATTTCCGATCAGGTTGACCAGTACCTGACGAAGCCTGCCGGCATCGCCGCGCACCGTTACCCGAGCGGCTTCCTCGATCGTCACCGAAAGTTCGACACCCTTCTCGCGGGCTTTCGGAACGAACAGTTCGATGACGCTACCGACCAATGGCTCGATTTCCAGATCGGCGTCGTCCAGTTCGAAACGCCCGGCCTCCATCTTGGAAAAATCGAGGATATCGTTGAGTACGGTCAGCAAAGCCTCGGCCGAGGTCTGGATCACCTGTCCGTAGCGACGCTGCTCGGCGGTCAGCATGGTACCCAGCAGCAGGTCGGCCATTCCGATGACCCCGTTCATCGGGGTCCGGATCTCGTGGCTCATGGTGGCGAGGAAGACCGACTTTGCCCGGTTCGCCGACTCGGCCGCGGCGAGCGCCTGCTCCAATTCCTTGGCAAGGGCGGTCTGCCGCAGACGGGAGCGCCGCAGGTCGCGAAGCTGTCCGAACTGCATCCACACCATGCCGGCCATGCTGGCCGCCAGCGCAGCGACGCAGACCGCGAGCACCACCGACAGGATGCGGGTCTTGTCGCGGTAGGCCACGAGTTCGACCGAGCGGCGCGCATTGATCCGGACCAGCTGGCTTTCCGTCATCTGCCGGACTTCGCGCACCGCGGAGCGGAAGGCGGCGAGATCAAGCATCGTGGGATCAAGGGTCTCGACGCCGGGCGCCAGCCGTTCGATCATCTCGACGATCCGGGAGGCGCGCTCGGCGTCTTCCGGGACGATGGAGATGATGGCCGCAAGCTGCCCTCCCCTGAGCAGGGCCGTCCGGCTGAACAGGATGTCGTATCTCAGCGTCACCTCCGCGGCAGTCCGCTGCGTCGGTTGCGCCATATAGTCCGAAAGCGCCGCATCCAGCTTCACCGTTTCGCGATCAAGCTGATAGGCAGCCCATACCGCATCCTCGCGAACGCTGCCGTCTACTTCCGCCTGCCGGTCGAGCAGCAGCGTCAGCAGGATCACACAGGAAACCAAAAGCATCCCGCTAAGACCGAGCAGCGCTTTTGCGCGCAAGGAATGCACCACTTTCGGCAACCTCCTGTTACACAGGCCTTCGATAGAGGCCCAGCGCGGGCGAACCGCTATTGGACCTCTATGCTTTTCACCTGCCATACGGATCGACTGAAATACACCTCGTTGTAAAGTCCTGGATTGAGATCGAAGGGATATATCACGAAGATCGGTCCCTGGTTGCGGACCGGCAGGTAGGCGCCGTTCTTCTTGAGCGCCAGGATCACATCATGCTTGATGAAGTCTTCCGCAGGCACTTCCGCCGAATAGTCGTTCAGGGCAATGACCTTCAGCTTGGCCCCTTCCGCCCCTACGGCCTCCAGGACGGCCCTGGTCAAGGGACCCTGAAAGTCGTTGACTCCTTCGGCCCAAGGTGTGTTCACCCTGGCGGTACGGCCGGGCAGCGCCTCCAGCATGGCGATGTCGAACTCGGCCGCCTTGCCGGCATTAGTATTAGCGATGCGCCCGGTGACGGTAAGAACGACGGGACCGGTCGGGGCGGCCAACGTACCTGCCGCCGCAATTTCCGGCACCGTTACCGCAATCCAGACGGTCAGCAGTATCCCAAATACTCTTAACGCGGACATGGCACTCTCCACGCGAAATATGGATGAGGTTGATACTTCTTTCGATATTAGAGGACTAGTTAGAATTTTGTCATAAATATTACCTTATTCGACCTATGCGAGGCATCCGGGCATCGCGAAGGTGCCGCTCCGACCGATGATCCCATTATGGACCGGAACCACCGAACAGTCCGTTAATAGACCGAAGGGTATCGGTGCCAGCATCGGCGATTGAACCTTCGGCATAATCCGCTGACATGACGATTCAAGAGTTGCCGGCTCCCCGCTGTATCCTGCAAAGGATTTTGGTCATGGAACAAGAAGGGCTTTAAAACCTCAAGTTCATCGCGTTCAATCCAGCATCATTCTCTTGTTAGCATAACGATCGCCGCCATGACCATTACCATGGTTATTCACCCGGCCTGGTAGCGACCGCTTGTTGCGGCGCGGTGTGGCGCCGTTCGCCATGTTGGCAGGCACTTTGGCAATCGGCTTGGTGGCGCGGTCTGCACGACGCTGCCGGACCGCATCTTCCGCCTTTGGGACGAGATTCAACCTCCAGCCCCTGCACCGCGCCACCGCATCGCTCCGCGCTTTGATCTTGGACACCGAGGCCAGGGGGGGGGGCAGTAGCAGGAACCTCGATCGCACTCAAGGTTACCAGGGCCAAGCCTTGGTATGGTGGAAAGATGGAGAAAATATCCGAAACGCCGCAGCGGGACGCTGAAAGTCAGAAACTCAGCGCCTTCGCCCTGACGACGCTGGGCAAGGCCTCGATCTTTCGCAGGACCTCGTCGCTGATCGGCTGATCGACCGACACCAAGGCTATCGCGTTCTCCCCCGGCGCCGTGCGGCCCAGGTGGAAGGTCGCGACGTTGACACCGGCGTCACCCAGCGTCGTGCCGAGATGGCCGATGAAGCCGGGCTTGTCCTCGTTGCGGATGAACAGCATGTGGCTGGAAACTTCGGCCTCGATCGGCACATCCTCGATGCCGACGAGACGGGGCTTCTCGCCGCCGAACAGCGTCCCGGTCAGCGACCGCGCCCGGTGCTCAGTCTCGACGATCACCCGGATCAGCGTCTGATAGTCGCTGGCCCGCTCGCGCTTGGTCTCCGCGATCTCTATGTCCCGCTCCCGCGCGATTACCGGGGCATTGACCATGTTGACGCTGTTGAGCAAGGGGCGCAGCAGGCCCATCAGGACCAATGCCGTCAGCGGGCGGGTGTTCAGTTCGGCGACATGGCCTTCGTATTCGACCGTGACGCCCTTCAGCCCGCTCTCGGTGATCTGGCCGGCGAAGCTGCCGAGCTGTTCGGCCAGCGCCATGTAGGGCCGCAGCTTCGGCGCGTCCTCCGCCGAGACCGACGCCATGTTCAGCGCGTTGACGACGGCGCCGGACACCAGATAATCGGCCATCTGTTCCGCAACCTGGAGCGCCACGTTCTCCTGCGCCTCGGTCGTGCTGGCGCCAAGGTGCGGCGTGCAGATCACCTGATCCATGCCGAACAAGGCGTTGTCCTTGGCCGGCTCCGACGCGAAGACGTCGAGCGCTGCTCCGGCGACGTGACCGCTTTCCAGCGCCGCCTTCAGGTCTTCCTCGACGATCAGGCCGCCACGGGCGCAGTTGATGATGCGGACACCCTTGCGGGTCTTCGCCAGCGACTCCGCATTGATGAGATTGCGGGTGCCGTCGGTCAGCGGCGTGTGAAGGGTGATGAAGTCGGCGCGGGCCAGAAGCTCGTCCAGCTCGACCTTCTCGACGCCGAGATCGACGGCGCGTTCATGGCTGAGAAACGGATCGTAGGCGACGACCCGCATCTTCAGCCCCAGCGCCCGGTCGGCGACGATAGAGCCGATATTGCCGCAGCCGACGACGCCCAGCACCTTGGCCGTCAGCTCGACGCCCATGAAGCGGTTCTTTTCCCACTTGCCGGCCTGAGTCGAGGCGTTGGCGGCCGGGATCTCGCGGGCGAGCGCGAACATCATGGCGATGGCATGCTCGGCCGTGGTGATGGAGTTGCCGAACGGCGTGTTCATCACGACGACCCCGCGCGAGGTCGCCGCCGGGATGTCCACGTTGTCGACGCCGATGCCAGCGCGTCCGACCACCTTTAGCCGGCTTGCCGCGGCCAGCACGTCCTTCGTCACCTTGGTTGCCGAGCGGATCGCCAGCCCGTCGTACTCGCCGATGATCGCTTTCAGGTCTTCCGGCTTGAGGCCGGTCTTGACATCAACTTCGACGCCCCGCTCGCGGAAGATTTCCACGGCGCGTGGACTCAGGCTGTCGGAGATCAGGACTTTAGGCATACGGCACGTTCCCCCGTTCAGGAAGCTTTGACGGTCTCCGACTTGACGGTCGCGAAGGCCCACTCGATCCAGGGGATCAGCGCCTCGATATCGCTGCGCTCCACCGTGGCACCGCCCCAGATCCGCAGACCCGCGGGCGCGTCCCGGTAGGATGCCGTGTCGTAGGCGACACCTTCCTTCTCCAGCAGCGACGCCACCTTCTTGGCGACATCGGCCTGGGTCGCCTGATCGAGTGCCGTGATCTCCGGATCGGTGATCCTCAGGCAGATCGAGGTGCAGGACCGGATGGCGGGATCGACGGGGAGGAAGCCGATCCAGGGCGTCCTCTCGACCCAATCCGCCAAGGCAGCCAGATTGCTTTCCGACCGGGCGATCAAGCCGGACAGCCCGCCGACCGACTGCGCCCAGTGCAGGCCGTCGATCGCATCTTCCACCGCCAGCATCGACGGCGTGTTGATGGTCTCGCCCTTGAAGATGCCTTCGGAGATCTTGCCGTCCTTGGTCAGGCGGAAGATCTTGGGCATCGGCCAGGCAGGCTTGTAACTTTCCAGCCGCTCGACGGCGCGCGGGCTGAGCACCAGCATGCCGTGCTGCGCTTCGCCTCCCAGCACCTTCTGCCAGGACCACGTCACGACATCCAGCTTGTCCCAGGGCAAGTCCATTGCGAAGGCGGCCGAGGTCGCGTCGCAGATGGTCAGCCCTTGGCGGTCGGCCGGTATCCAGTCGCCGTTGGGGACGCGGACGCCCGAGGTCGTGCCGTTCCAGGTGAACACGACATCATGGCTGAAATCGACCTGGGACAGGTCGGGCAGCTTGCCGTAGTCGGCCTGGATGCTCCGCGTATCGGCCAGCTTCAACTGCTTGACGACGTCGGTCACCCAGTCCTTGCCGAAGCTTTCCCACGCCAGCATGTCCACCGGACGGGCACCCAGCAGCGACCACATCGCCATCTCGACGGCACCGGTATCGGACGCGGGAACGATGCCGATGCGGTAACCGTCGGGAATGCCGAGAATCGAGCGGCTGAGATCGAGAACCTCGGCGAGTTTGGCCTTGCCCGGCTTCGAGCGGTGCGAGCGGCCGACGAGGGCGTCGGACAGCGCTTCGAGCGACCAACCCGGACGTTTGGCACAGGGACCGGAGGAGAAATGGGTACTGACTGGCCGCGTGTTCGGCTTCATGACGGCTATTCCTTGCAGAATAGTTGCGACCCGGTGGGGGGTCGTGGCCCGGCGCGGATACTAAGGAGAGCTATTCGCCAAATCAACGGCGCAATACTGTGCCGGGAGGAGGCATCGGAGAGATGTGTTGGGCCACGGCCCAACCTACGGGTGATGAATTCGTAGGTTGGGCCGTGGCCCAACAACTCGGACGCATCAAATCAAACCGATACGGCCAGCGGCGAGCGGCGGGCGACGATGTGGTCGAGCAGGACGCTCAGCACCGCCTCGTCCCGCTGGTTGTATGTCGTGTACTGGAGCCGCACTCGGCCCCGGTCGTCGCGGGTACGCGACGGCACGATCTCGACCGCCTCTGCGATGACATGCAGAGTGTCGCCCGGACGGACCGGACGCAGCCAGCGCAGCTCGTCGCCGCCGCTGCCGCCCAGGCTGCTGTCATGGATGGTGCCGGTATCGCGGAACAGCCGGAAAGTCAGCGCCAGCGTCTGGAAACCGCTGGCGATCAGGCCGCCGAAAGGGCCTTTGGAGGCGGCTACGGTATCGACATGGATCGGCTGGGGATCGTAGACCAGCGCGAAGTCGATGATCTGGGCTTCGGTCAGGGTGATGCCGGATGTCTCGATCCGTTCGCCGATCAGGAAGTCCTCGAAATACTTGGTCTGCATGCGCCGGATCGCTCCCCAAAGGCACGGGCTGCCGTCTCAGCCTCTTCATTGCTTACTTAAAGATATACGGTGCCTTCGAGGTACAGCACGGCGGTCCCGGAAATCAAGACCCTGTCGCCCGCCAGTTTGAGCTTCAATAGCCCTCCGCGCTTGGAAAGCTGGCGGGCTACAAGCTCCGTCTTGCCCAGACGCTCCCCCCAATACGGCGTCAGCGTGCAGTGGGTCGAACCGGTGACGGGATCTTCAGCGATGCCGTGGCTGGGCGCGAAGTAGCGCGAGACGAAATCGACCTCGCCGCTGCCGGGGGCGGTGACGAGCACGGCGCGGTCGAGCCGGCTCAGCGCCGAGAAATCGGGAGCGAGCCCCGCCACCGACGCCGCGTCGTCGTAGACGACCATGTAGTCGCGCGCGACCAAGATGTCCGCCGGAGTGCCGCCGCCCAACGCCGCCGCGATGTCGGCCTTCAACTGATCGGAGTCGGCCGGGACCGCTTCGGCCGGCCGGGAGGGAAAGTTCAGGGTGAACAGGTCGCCCGATCGGGTGACCGGCAACGTACCCGCGACCTGGGTGGCGAACTCCACCCGCTCCGTTCCCGGACGGAGAATCGTCATGATGACGAAGGCGCTGGCCAAGGTGGCATGGCCGCACAGATCGACTTCGGTCGTGGGAGTGAACCAGCGCAGCCGGTAGCCGTCCTGCCCTTCCGGCGCGAAGAAGGCTGTCTCGGCCAGATTGTTCTCGGCGGCGAGATCCTGGAGCATCCTGTCCGGCAGCCATGTATCGAGCGGCATGACCGCCGCCGGGTTGCCGCCGAAGACGATGTCGGTGAATGCATCCACCTGATAAATGCGCTGGCTCATGATCCGTCTTACCCGTTTAAGTCTTACCCGTTCAGGTTGGTAAAGTCGAAACAGTTGGGATGCCGTTCCAGCCCCACCTTCTCATAGAATTCGATGGCTGCCGGGGCGGAGAGCAGGATGCAGCGGACGCCGTCGCCGAACTCCGCCACGGCGGCAGCCTTGGTTTGCAGCATCAGTCCGGTGCCGATGCCCCTGCCCTGCCATTGCCGGTCCACTGCCAAATCGGACAGGTAGCAGCAATAGCTGAAGTCGGTGACCGACCGGGCGACGCCGACCAGAACGCCGCCGGCGCGGGCGGTGACGATAATGTCAGCCCGCTCCAGCATTGTACCGATACGCTTCAGATCCGCGACTGGGCGGCGCTCGGAGAGGCTGGACCGCACCAGCACATCGACGAACTCCGTCCCGGACAATCCGGGCTCCAGCGCGTACACGACCACCGTATCGTCCGCTTCGGTCTTCATGGTCAATCCCGCCAAAATGGCTTGCTCCCCTCGGCATCGGCCTGCGCTCTGCTGATGCCGATATCCTTCAGCATCTCGTCGCTGAGCGCAAGCAAGGCTAGGCGCTGGCGGCGCTTCTCGTCCCATGCGAGATAGACGTCAAGCATCTTCAGGAGCATGCGGACCGGGAGCCCGGCGGCGGCGCGAAGCCCCTTCGAGAAAACCACCGGAACGCCCGCCGTCGTGCGGGCCGTCGCATCAATTGTACGCATACAATCCTCCATCCACCAGCGTTCTGCCTCGCTACAATCGAGACAATGCGATTATGTCTTGATTCGGATGAGGGTCAATTATAACATTGTCACCATGACAAATTGGCTTCCCGACCTTGCGAACTTCCCCGGCCCGCGCTATCGCGCCATCGCGGACGCACTGGCCGCCGATATATCCTCCAACCGCCTGTTGGTCGGCGCCCGGCTGCCGACGCACCGGGATTTGGCCTATCACCTTAAGGTGACGGTCGGCACGGTGACCCGCGCCTATGCGGAAGCCGAGCGGCGCGGCCTGATTGGGGGAGAGGTCGGGCGCGGGACCTATGTCAAGGCCGGCACTCCCGCCAGCGCAATGGACCAGTGGCCGCAACTGCCTCCGCCTCCCGGCGACATCCCGGCGGTTGTGGACCTGTCGCTCTGCACGCCGAGCAGCGCCGGGGTTGCCGAGGCCCTGGCCACGATGTTCGCCAGCATGTCGAACCCGGCCGACTTCCGGGGCCTGCTGGAATACCCGCCCCATGGCGGGTTGCCGGCGCATCGCGCGGCGGGGGCCGAATGGCTGAGCCGGCACCAGCTTTCCGTCGGGCCGGAAAACGTGCTGGTGACCAGCGGCGCTCAGAACGGCATGGCGATTTCCATTTCGACCGTAGCGAGGCCGGGCGACCTGATCCTGACGGAGCGGCTGACCTATTTCGGCATGAAGGCCCTGACCTCCACCCTAGGGCTGCGGCTGGAAGGGGTGGCGATGGACGAGGACGGTTTGCTGCCGGATGCGTTCGAGGCGGCTTGCCGCCAGTCCGCCCCGCGTGCCCTCTACACCGTGCCGACGCTGCACAACCCGACGACGGCGGTGATGCCGCTGGAGCGGCGGCTGCGCATCATAGAAATCGCCCGGCAATACGATGTCACGATCATCGAGGACGACGTCTTCGGCTTCCTGATGCCGGACGCGCCGCCGCCGATCCAGACGCTGGCGCCGGATATCACCCTGCATATCAGCAGCATGTCCAAGAGCATCGCGCCCGGCCTGCGGATCGGCTATCTGGTGGCGCCGTCGCGCCTGATGCCCCGGCTGGAAGGCACCATGCGGGCGCTCAACTACGCGGTGCCGCCGCTGATGAGCGAGCTTGCAAGCCGCTGGATCGAGGACGGCAGCGCTGACCGCTTCGCCGACGCCCAGCGCCGCGAATGCCGGATCAGGCATGCCATGGCGCAGGACATCCTGCGCGACTGTCCGGTGATCGCCGTGCCGTCGGTCGGCCAGCATCTCTGGCTGAAGCTGCCGGAGCCGTGGCGGCGTGAGGACTTCGTTTCGGAAACGCGCCAGCGTGGCATCATGCTGACCGGAGCCGACGTCTTCATGGTCGGACGGGGTGCGGCGCCCCATGCCGTCCGCGTCGGCATTTCCATGCCGCAGCGGCGCGACGATGTCCGCCATGGGCTGGAAGTCATCGCCGAGTTGCTGATGAACCCCGTGGGAGCGTCGCTGTCAGTCGTCTAGAACCCGTCGTCGACCGTCCAGGCGTGGTTCAGCGGGCCATGGCCCTTGCCGTAGCCGGGAGCCTGCCGGATTGCCTGATCGACGTAGTTCCGCGCCCGCGTCACCGCTTCCGGCAGGGTCAGCCGTTGCGCCAAGCCGGTCGCGATGGCGGAGGCCAGCGTGCAGCCGGTTCCGTGTGTGTGGACCGTTTCGATTCGGCGGGAAGTGAAGACCTCCTCCCCGTCGTTGGTGACCAGGATATCGGTGACGGTCTCGCCTTCCATGTGCCCGCCCTTGATCAGCACGGCCTGGGGTCCGTAGCTGAGGATCAGGTTGGCGGCATGGCGCATGTCGTTGATGTCGAGGATCTCCATCCCGCTCAGCACCTGGGCTTCCGGGATGTTGGGAGTCAGGACCTCCGCCAGCGGCAGCAGCCGGCGCTGAAGCGCATGGCCGGCGTCCGGGTCGAGCAGCGAGGCTCCCCCCTTGGCGACCATGACGGGATCGACCACCAGCGGGATGTCGGTCCCCAATTCCTCAATCACATCGGCAACAGCGTTGATGACCTCGGCGCTGTGCAGCATGCCTGTCTTGATCGCGTCGGCGCCGATGTCTTCCAACACCAGCCGCATCTGCTGGGCGATGAACTCGACCGGCACCGCATGGATGCCGAACACGCCCAGCGTGTTCTGGGCGGTCAGGGCCGTGATCGCCGTCGCGGCATATCCCGTCAGTGCGGTGACAGTCTTGATGTCACCCTGGATACCGGCGCCGCCTCCGCTGTCGGAGCCGGCGACGATCAAGACCCTTCCCTTCATTCCGCCGCTTCCTGTTCCCGGGCAGCCGCCTGCTGGATGCTGTTTACGATATCCCCCACGACCGCATTAACCAAGGACTCATCGTCACCCTCGGCCATGACGCGAATGACCGGCTCGGTCCCGGACTTGCGGATCAGCAGGCGGCCGATGCCGTCAAGGCGGGCTTCGCCATCGCGGATGGCCTCCTTGACGAGGTCGTCCTCGAGCGGAGCGCCCCCGCCGAACCGGACGTTCTTCAGCAATTGCGGCAGCGGATCGAAGACGCGGCAGACCTCGCTGACCCGGCGCTTGCTCTCCTGAATGACCGCCAGCACCTGCAAGGCGGCGACGAGGCCGTCGCCGGTCGTGCCATAGTCGCTCAGCACGATATGGCCGGACTGCTCGCCGCCGACGTTGAAGCCGTGCTCGCGCATGTGCTCGACCACGTAGCGGTCTCCCACCGGCGTCCGGACGAGGTCGAGGCCGATGCCCTTGAGGTAGCGTTCCAGACCCAGGTTCGACATGACGGTGGCGACGACACCGTTGCCCTTCAACCGTCCCGTTTCGCACCAAGACCGGCCGACCATGCCCATGAGCTGGTCGCCATCGACCTGCCGGCCCTTCTCGTCCACCAGGATCAGCCGGTCGGCGTCGCCGTCCAACGCGATGCCGAGATCGGCGCCGTTGGCCAGCACCTCGCTCTGGAGCATCGCCGGGGCAGTGGCGCCGCAGCCACGATTGATATTGATGCCGTCGGGCTTGACGCCGACCGCGACGACTTCGGCGCCCAACTCCCACAGGACCTTGGGGGCGACCTTGTAGGCGGCGCCATGGGCACAATCGACGACGATCTTAAGACCGTCGAGCCGCAGGCCGCGCGGGAAGGTGTTCTTGACGAACTCGATATAGCGTCCGCTGGCATCATCCAGTCGGCTGGCGCGGCCAAGCGCCGCAGGCTTGACCAGACCGGTCCCGAGGGGATCGTTCAAGCGCGCCTCGATCTCGCCCTCGACCTCGTCCGACAGCTTGTAGCCATCAGGGCCGAACAGCTTGATGCCGTTGTCCTGGAACGGGTTGTGGGAGGCCGAAATCATGATGCCGAGATCGGCGCGCAGGCTGCGGGTCAGCATGGCGACCGCCGGGGTCGGCATCGGACCGACCAGCACCACGTCCATGCCCATGGAGATCAGCCCCGCCGTCAGCGCCGGCTCCAGCATGTAGCCGGACAGGCGCGTGTCCTTGCCGATCACGGCCAGATGCCGGTGATCGCCGCGATGGAACTGGATCGCCGTGGACATGGCGACCTTCAGCGCGGTTTCGGCGGTCATCGGCTCGATGTTGGCGGTGCCGCGGATGCCGTCGGTACCAAACAGTTTTCGCGTCATGATCCCTCTCGAACAATCGCGGTGTTCTAGCGGAAAAACCGGCAATATGCCAACCGTGAGGGCAGACGCATTCGGTCAGGTGGCGCTTTGCCCCTCGAGAGCCAGCCATAGCGCCCGTGCCTGATAAGTTTCCGCGACGTCGTGGACGCGGACGATCTGGGCTCCCTGCCCCAAGCTGGCGAGCGCGCCGGCCAGCGATCCGGCGAGCCGGTCCTTCGGCGGTTCCTTGCGGCTCAGGGCGCCGATGAAGCCCTTGCGCGACAGGCCGATCAGGACGGGCAATCCTAAGCCGTGGAACAGCGCGGTATGGCGCAGGACGTCCAGGTTGTGCGCAACCGTCTTGCCGAAGCCGATGCCGGGATCGACGCACAGGTTCTCCGGCCGGATGCCGGCATCCAGGCACACCGCGACCCGCTCGGCCAGATACGCGTAGACGTCGGTCGAAACGTCCAGGTAGTCGGGAGCCTGCTGCATCGTGCGCGGCTCCCCCTTCATATGCATCAGGACGACTGGAGCCGCCGACCGGACCGCGACGCCGAGACTTTCCGGATCGCCTGTCAGGGCGGTGACGTCGTTGATGATGGCCGCTCCCGCCTCCAGCGCCGCCGCCATGACGGCGGCGTGACGGGTGTCGATCGACACCTTGGCTCCCGTTCCGGCGAAATGACGGACGACCGGGACGACGCGCCGGATCTCCTCCTCCGGCGATACCGGATCGGCGCCGGGACGGGTCGACTCACCGCCGACGTCCAGGATATCGGCTCCGGCATCCAGCAAAGCGGCGCCCTGGGCGATGGCGTTGGCGTGGTCGAGGAAGTCGCCGCCGTCGCTGAAGCTGTCGGGGGTGACGTTGATGATCCCCATGATCGCCGGCTTGTCGAGGGCGAGGCCGGCGAAGGGCTGACGGGGCCTGGAGAGCGCGTCAAGCCGTTCAACGACCTGTTCCCAGCCCGCGACGTCCGCCAGCGTCCCGGATGCGCGGCCGATACCGCCGTCCGGCCACCTGACGATCACTTCCACCATGGCGAAGGCCAGCGGTCCGCCGGCCAGCCAGCGGGCGATACCCGCTTCGACCGCCGCCGCCGCCGTTTCGTGTCCCAGGATGCCCAAGGGGCGGACGAAGACCGCGCCGCCATCGCGCTCTGCCGACAAGCAAAAGCCCCGGAGTGATCCGGGGCTCGTTGCCGGCTCCATACCGATTGGAGCCATCAGTTCTCAGTCCTTACGTACCCGGCTGGGGTTCCGGCTCGAGACCGCCGGAGTCCTTGCTGCCGCTGGTCGGAACCGAAGCCCGGCGCCCCGGAGTCGGCTGCTTGGGCGGCGGCGGCGTGTCCTGCTTGTCGGTACGGATGATCGCCTCACCGCGCAGCAGGGCGTTGATCTCCTCGCCCGACAGGGTCTCGTACTCCAGCAGCCCCTTGCCCAGGGTGTGGAGCTGATCGAGGTTCTCGGTCAGCACCTTGCGGGCGGTGCCGTAGGCGTCGTCCACGATCCGGCGAACCTCGGCGTCGACCTGGGCGGCCGTCGCGTCGGACATGTTCTTGTGCTGGGTAACCGAGTGACCCAGGAAGACCTCCTGGCTCGGTTCGCCGTACAGCAACGGCCCCAGCTTCTCGCTCATGCCCCACTCGGTAACCATGCGGCGCGAGATGTCGGTCGCCATCTTGATGTCCGACGAGGCGCCTGTCGTGACACGGTCGATGCCGAAGATCAGTTCCTCGGCGACGCGGCCACCCATGGCGACCGCAAGGTCGGCTTCCAGCTTTGCGCGGCTGAGGGAGATACGGTCACCTTCCGGAAGGCGCATTACCATGCCGAGCGCGCGACCGCGCGGGATGATGGTGGCCTTATGGACCGGATCGCTATCCTTCATGTGGATCGCGACGATGGCGTGGCCGCCCTCGTGATAGGCCGTCAGCTTCTTCTCGTCCTCGGTCATGACCATGGAGCGGCGTTCCGCACCCATCATGACCTTGTCCTTGGCGTTCTCGAACTCGGCCATACCGACGACGCGCTTGCCGGCACGGGCTGCGAGCAGAGCCGCTTCGTTGACGAGGTTGGCCAGATCGGCGCCCGAGAAACCGGGAGTGCCACGGGCGATGATGCGGGCTTCGACGTCCGGAGCCAGCGGCACCTTCCGCATATGGACCTTGAGGATCTTCTCGCGGCCAAGCACGTCGGGGTTCGGCACCACGACCTGACGGTCGAAACGGCCGGGACGCAGCAGGGCCGGGTCGAGGACGTCCGGACGGTTGGTCGCGGCGATCAGGATGACTCCCTCGTTCGCCTCGAAGCCGTCCATCTCGACCAGCAACTGGTTGAGGGTCTGCTCGCGCTCGTCGTTGCCGCCGCCGAGGCCGGCGCCGCGATGACGTCCGACCGCGTCGATTTCGTCGATGAAGATGATGCAGGGAGCATTCTTCTTGCCCTGCTCGAA
The DNA here is from genome assembly GCF_000936425.1 of Skermanella aerolata KACC 11604. GTDB lineage: Bacteria > Pseudomonadota > Alphaproteobacteria > Azospirillales > Azospirillaceae > Skermanella > Skermanella aerolata. Next base: position 171,996 of record NZ_AVFK01000014.1, read on the forward strand.
CATGTCGCGGACGCGGCTCGCGCCGACGCCGACGAACATCTCGACGAAGTCGGAACCCGAGATGGTAAAGAACGGAACGTTGGCTTCACCCGCGACGGCCCGCGCCGTCAGGGTCTTACCGGTACCGGGAGGACCGACCAGCAGCACGCCCTTGGGGATCTTGCCGCCCAGGCGCTGGAACTTCTGCGGGTCCTTCAGGAATTCGACGATCTCCTCGAGCTCCTGCTTGGCCTCGTCGATGCCGGCAACGTCATCGAACGTCACTCTTCCGACCTTTTCGGTCAGAAGGCGCGCCCTGGATTTGCCGAAGCCCATCGCCTTGCCGCCGCCCGACTGCATCTGGCGCATGAAGAATATCCACACGCCGATCAGGAGCAGCATCGGGAACCAGGACAGCAGCACACTAAACAACGACGGCACATTGCTGTCGTCGGGCATGGCGCTGATCCGGACGCCCCGATCGGCCAAACGATCGACCACATTGGCATCAGGCGGGGAATAGGTGCTGAACGAGCGGCCATCAGTGAAGTGGCCGCTGATTTGATTGCCCTTGATCGTCACATCCGCGACCTGGCCCCGTTCGACCTCGTTCAGGAAGTCGCTAAACGGCACGCTCGCCTGCGGACTACGGGTAGAGGAACTCTGGAACAGATTGAAAAGGGCTACCAGCAGGAGCCCGATGATGATCCAGAGAGCCAGGTTTTTACCGAAATTGTTCACGGTTCACGCCTTTCGTCGGACAACCTCGGCGTCAATGAACACACGCCGGGCGCCAGCCCTCGCCACTTGATCCCCGATACTTGGGAAGTCCATCAGATTAGATAATGCCGCCCTCACTTTAAACAACTACGAATGCGAAGGCCGCAAAAGGTTCCTGCGGCCTGAACAGGGCGACAGCACGATCCGGACGGGGATCCCCCTCCGGGTGCTTGAAATGATTAGCAAATTCGAACCGGGGAAGAAACACCTCACCGTCTACGCAAACGATAGTGGGAAGCGTCTGCCGGACCGGCGCCGGCAACCGCCGGAGCGCCGGGTCCATGGTGACGGGATGGAGGCCCAGCCGAACGACCCGCGCCGCGCCGGAAAACAGAGATTTTACCGTGAACCGGCCGTCCCAGAGGATCGTCGCACCGGGCCCGAGTTCGGCCTGCTCGTCTGCGGCCTCCGGTTCGCGGGCGATCAGCAGGCGGCCGTCCCGGTAGGGCAGGATGCGGCACCCGCCGAGGGTGCGCCCGCGCCCGAGGCTGCCGTCACGGACCGTACAATACAGGCGCTCCACCGCTTCCAGCTTGGGCCGATAGCGGGAACCACCGACGGCGGCAAGGCAGCGGGACAGCAGGCGGAGAGCGGTTTCCTCCTCGGCGTCGCACAAAGGGTCCTGCCTCAGCAGGACGCAGCCTTCCGGCCACACCTCCACCGCCTGGGCGGCGAGCCGCGCCGCGGCCGCGTCGAGAGCGGATCGCGCCCGG
>NZ_AVFK01000150.1 GCF_000936425.1 Skermanella aerolata KACC 11604
CACACCATCCGAACGCAATCCGACATCCGGCTCGGCCGCGGTGTCGCGCCCCGGCGGCGGACTATGCAACGGGATGACATGTCTGATCTCCAGATTGTTCTCACCGACGATGATCCGCTCGATGACGAGTTGCAAGATGACCTGCCGATCCTCGAATGTGGCTTCCCGCAATCGCTCTCGGATGCGATCACAAAAGGCGGTGAGGCTCGCCATTACTTCCTCAGCATGGGCGTGCTGCTGACGCAGCCGCTGGACCTGCTCCAATTCCTGCGCCAAGGCTCGTTGCTGATCCGCCAGATGTCCACGGCGCTCGGCAAGCTCGTCGAGGTTGAGAACACCGGCTTGGTAGGCATCAACCAGCCGGCGATCGGCCTGTAACAGCCGCCGCAAGCGGATCTCGATCTGCCGCTCGGCGGTCTGTTCCCGGGCGGTCCCATCCTCGGCACGAGCGGTGAGCCGCTCGAACTGTGCCGCCAGTTGAACCGGATCGCTCAGCAGTTTGACGACATGCTCCCAGATGGCCTGCTCCAGGTCATCCGCCCTGACCATGCGCTGTGGACAAGGCGTCGTTCGAGCATTTTGGATACAATCCTTACCATGGCAACAGTAATAGCGCCGCTGCGGATGAACAGCGCTTGCTCGATATGTAACGCCGAACATGGCCAAACCACAGGTTTGGCAGTTCAGAAGGCAGCGCAGCAGGTAATTATATTTGGTATTGTTGCGGAACGACAGGACGGAGTTGCGGGCCAACTGGTCCCGGGCACGGTCCCAGGTTTCCTGATCGACGATCGCCGGTACTGGAATGGCAATCCATTCCTCACGGGGCCGAAGCTGTCGGCAGGTCGGCTCGTTGCGTCCGCGGACTGAACGGGGCTTGCGGGCCGGTACGTTGAGGTAACGGTTGGCATAGGCGGTTCCCGCATAAACTGGATCCGACAGAATGTGATGGACGGTCGAGGCTGACCAGGGCGGACGCCCGGAGCGTGGCATCCACGGCCCGAAGTTCAGGCGTTTAAGGATCTGACGGATCGTCATCCGTTCCTCGGTCAGCCAGGTATAGAGTGTCCGGACCAGATCGGCCTCCCCCTCGTCGATGACCAGATGGCCCAGACTATCCTCGCGTCGATGAACATACCGGTAGCCGTAGGGAGCGCGACCGGCCAGAACCTGACCGGCCCGGGCTTTTTGGAGCTTGCCGCGCCGAAACCGCTCGGCCAGGACCGCACGCTCGTACTCGGCGATTGCGCCCTGGATCTGCAACAGGAGCTGATCATTGGGGTCCTCGGAGATCGGATGGTGCAGAAAGACCACCGCACAGCCGGCGCGCCGGAATTCTTCGAGCAGCAGAACCTGGTAAGCAAACTTGCGGGCCAATCGATCGGGACTGAGCACGGCAACGGTCGAGACCACGCCATCACGGACTGCGTCGCGCAGACGGTCCAATCCCGGCCGATCCAGGCGAGAGCCGCTGAGCCCCTCGTCCCGGAAAATATGGTCCTCGTTGATTTCGTGGCCACTGGCTGCGGCCCAGGCCTGCAGCGCGGTCAGCTGGCTGTCGATGGTTTGGTTGCGTCCCTGGCGTTCGGTTGAGACACGGGCGTAGAGAGCGACATGCATAGCATACCCTCCTCCTTCTCGGGGGCTGCGGAAACGGGCGGGTTGTCAAGCAGCAGGCGGCGGTAGACCTGTTCCAGGCGTTCTGGTCCGTCGCGGGTCCGGACGACGACGGAGTGGATGGTCCATCTGATGGCCGCTGGCGAATGCTGGGCATAAGGCATCAGGCGATCCCTTCAAAGGTGATCTCCTGATCATCCACAAAACCAACCCCCTACAGGATTTTCGCATCACTGCGGCGAGCGCCACGCGTCCGGAGAGTGTTGAGAAACGGAA
>NZ_AVFK01000151.1 GCF_000936425.1 Skermanella aerolata KACC 11604
TGCCCTCTTCTCAACGGCTCCCTCCTGCGGTGCTCGGCGGATGCTTACGGTTAGCGAGGGGGCATGCGACCTTGTTCTGGTCGTATCGCCGGATCGACTTGCCCGTCGTTACGCCTATCAGGTGGTCGTGATCGACGAGCTTCAGCGGGCGGGATGCTCAATCATCTTTCTCAACCACGCCTTCGGCGACAGCCCGGAGCAGCAGATGCTGCTGCAAATCCAAGGAGTGTTTGCCGAGTATGAGCGTGCCGTAATCCAGGAACGGTTACGCCGGGGACGCCTGTATTGGGCACGGCAGGGTCGGGTCAACTGGGGCGGCAATGCAACTTATGGCTATCGTTGTGTCCCGAAGTCGGAAGCCGCTCCACTGCATCTGACTGTCGATGACGCCGAGGCGGCGATCGTTCGCCAGTTGTATCATTGGCTGGTCGATGAGCAACTCAGTTCGCATGGGATCGCGAAGCGACTCAACGCACGAGGCGTGCCGACGCGAAGTGGCACCGCCCGCTGGAGCCAGAGCACCGTTGCCCATATCCTGTCCAATCCGATCTACATCGGCGAGGGCAGGTACAATCGCTATCGGACGGCCGACGCCATCGGCCCCCGGCGGGCACGCGGTCTCAAGGATTGTCAGCCGGGCAATGGGCGCAGTCGACGGCTGCGCCCCAAAGAGGAGTGGATCGTGGTCCCCGCCCCAGCGATCCTTGATCCCGACCTGTGGCGCTTGGCCCAGGAGCAGCTGGTCGCCAACCGGGTCCGAGCAACCCGCAACAACACCAAGCATCATTATCTGCTGCGCAGCCTGTTGATCTGTGGCCGGTGTGGCCGACGCATGATCGGCGCCTGGAGCAGCGTGTCCTCTCAACGCTACATTTGCTCGGCCTGCTATCCCCGGACCAGTCCGGGCGCGTGCGACGGCCGCAGCGTCAAGGCCGACTGGGTGGAAGAGCAGGTCTGGAGCTTCGTCAGCGGCTTGTTGTCCGATCCGGCGTTACTGCGCGCCCGATATGAGGAGAGCCGGGGCGATCCGGCGGTTGACGCCGCCGCTGAGCACGAGCGCGAGCGTCTGGAACGCAAGCTTTCGGCCATGGATCGGGAAGTGGCGCGGCTGATCGATGCGTAAGATGGACCCCGGATCTGAGACAGGTGACGATGCGAGAGTCCTGCTTCTATAAACGGCTCAGAAACAGGAGCAGTCATGAAGCAGTCTCGGCAGAAGCACAGCGCGACGTTTAAGGCGAAGGTGGCCTTGGCGGCGATCAAGGGAGACCGCACGGTCGGCGAACTGGCCGGCGAGTATGGTGTCCATCCCAGTCAGATCCACGCCTGGAAGAAGGCGCTGCTCGACGGCGCGGCCGGCGTGTTCGAGAACGGCAGCGATCGGGACGACAAGACCAACGAAATCCAGGTCGGCGAACTCTACCGCCAGATCGGCCAGTTGAAGGTCGAGAATGATTTTTTGGCCAGGAGGCTCGGCAAGTAAGCCGGGTCGAGCGCCGCGCGATGATCGACCGCGCGCATCCCAATCTGTCCGTCAGCCGCCAGTGCCATTTGCTGGATGTCAGCCGCGCCTCGGTCTACCGCCGCCCGGCTTCCGTCAGCGCCGACGATCTCCGGCTGATGGAGCTGATCGACCGCCAGTACCTGGCGCGGCCCTTCTACGGGTCGCGCCGCATGGCGGCGTGGCTGGCCACCCAGGGCTTCCCCGTCAATCGCAAGCGGGTTCAGCGCCTGATGCGGTTGATGGGACTGGTGGCCATCTACCAGCGCCCCAACACCAGCAAGGCAGCACCCGAGCACGCCAAGCATCCCTACCTGCTGGGCGGCCTGACGATCGACCGCGCCAACCAGGTCTG
>NZ_AVFK01000152.1 GCF_000936425.1 Skermanella aerolata KACC 11604
ACTGGCGCTGGCACATGTACGACACCGTCAAGGGGTCGGACTGGCTGGGCGACCAGGACGCGATCGAGTACATGTGCCGCGAGGCGATCCCGGCCATCCTGGAACTCGAACACTACGGCCTGCCCTTCTCGCGCACGGCTGATGGCAAGATCTATCAGCGCGCCTTCGGCGGCATGACCACCAAGTACGGCGAAGGTCGCGCGTATCGCACCTGCGCCGCCGCCGACCGGACCGGCCACGCGATGCTGCACACGCTCTATCAGCAGTCGCTGAAGCACGAGGCGGAGTTCTTCGTCGAGTACTTCGCGCTCGACCTGATCATGGACGAGGACGGCGTCTGCCGCGGCGTCATGGCCTGGAACCTGGACGACGGCACGATCCACCGCTTCAACGCCCATCAGGTGGTGCTGGCGACCGGCGGTTACGGCCGCGCCTACTTTTCCTGCACGTCCGCCCATACCTGCACCGGCGACGGCAACGCCATGATCCTGCGCGCGGGCCTGCCGCTTCAGGACATGGAGTTCGTGCAGTTCCACCCGACCGGCATCTACGGTTCGGGCTGCCTGATCACCGAGGGCGTACGCGGCGAGGGCGGTTACCTGACCAACTCGACCGGCGAACGCTTCATGGAGCGCTATGCGCCGTCGGCCAAGGACCTGGCATCCCGCGACGTCGTCAGCCGCTCCATGACCATCGAGATCCGTGAGGGCCGGGGCGTCGGCGCCGACAAGGACCACATTTACCTTCACCTGGAGCACCTGGATCCGGCGCTAATCCACGAACGCCTGCCCGGCATAGCCGAAACGGCCAAGATCTTCGCCGATGTCGATGTCGCCCGGGAGCCGATCCCGGTCCTGCCGACCGTCCACTACAACATGGGCGGCATTCCGACCAACTATCGCTGCGAAGTCGTCCGTCCGACCCCGGACAACCCCGATCACGTCGTTCCGGGACTGATGGCGATCGGCGAGGCCGCCTGCGTGTCGGTCCACGGCGCCAACCGGCTGGGCTCCAACTCGCTGCTCGACCTGGTCGTGTTCGGCCGCGCCGCCGCGATCCGCGCCGCCGAAATCATCGACAAGGGCTCCTCGCACAAGCCGGTATCGAAGAACGGCGCCGACATGGCGCTGGAGCGGTTTGACAGGCTGCGTCATGCCAAGGGTGAGGTCCGCACCGCCGACCTCCGGGCCGAGATGCAGCGCACCATGCAGAACAACTGCGCGGTGTTCCGCACCGGCGAGGTCCTGGATGAGGGCGTGCAGCTGATGCAGGAAGCCTGGAAGAAGCGTCCTCACGTCAGCATCACGGACCGGACGCTGGTCTGGAACTCGGATCTGGTCGAGGCCATCGAGCTGGACAACCTGATGTATCAGGCTGTTGTCACGATGAACTCGGCGGCCAACCGGACGGAAAGCCGCGGCGGCCACGCCCGCGAGGATTATCCGGACCGTGACGACGAGAACTGGATGAAGCACACGGTGGCCGGCATCGACGAGAGCGGCAGGACGACCTTCGAGTACCGTCCTGTCCATCTCTACACGCTGACCAACGAGGTCCAACCCTTCCCGCCGAAGGCACGCGTTTACTGATCGCACGGGTCATAACAGAAAAGCTGGAGTGTACTGGCCGCTCCAGTTACGGCCTGCGGCCTGATGAGGGCAAGGTTTTGGGATTTTTGAGGATTTGATACGATGGTTGAGTTCGCGCTACCCCGCAATTCGCGGATCACGCCGGGCAAGAAGGTCTCGATAGCCAAGGGCGCCAAGCGCACCAGGAACTTCAAGATCTACCGGTGGAACCCCGAGGACGGCCAGAACCCGCAT
>NZ_AVFK01000153.1 GCF_000936425.1 Skermanella aerolata KACC 11604
GGTGCCTCGCCTGTCCGCGGTAGGCTCGCTGGCCTACATGCAGACATATAGGCGTGCTCTCGGAGAGAACAAGACATGAATCGTTAAAAAAGCATATTGCAGACGCATATTTTCTGCTGCATGTGCACAATTAATGTATATAATATTACGTAATGCGCATTATCCGTGCGGTCAGCGCAATGTACCCCTTCATAGAAAGGAAAAATTCTGTATCTTTAGGGGTATTGCCACTAGACATGCTCGCAAATAATGTGCACATTAGGTGCTGGAAATGAGCAACGCGAGCGTTAGATTTCTGTTTCAGGGTGTGATAGACGCTTACCTGTCGGTCGCAGCGGTTATCGAGCCAGCTGCTGATTTCCGGAAAAAAGGTTCGTGTGAGCCTGTAGAGCCTTATGGCAATGAATTAGAGCAACTATCCTCATAGGAGAGTAAAATGGCTGCAACTGCAGTACTCGAGCGGGAGCACACTCGAGAAAAGAAAGAGAAAAGTTCTGAACGTGACAAAGGGCGGCTTAATGTCGTTCTTTCTCCAAGATCTATGGATCGTTTAGAGGCCCTAAAAATAAAGACAGACGCATCAACTTATACTGAGGTGTTCAAGAACGCTCTCCGGTTGTATGATGCGCTTATAGAAGAAATAGAAAACGGGAACGATCTATATATCAAGGATAAAGAGGGGAACTTCATTGCCTATAAGATCTTTAACTGAGGCTTATGATAGTTTCCCATTAGGCTGCCGGTAAAAGGCAGCCTTTTTTTTGTTCTGAAATTTGTTTTTATTGCTATTTTTTGGTTGAGTAACTTAGCACTGGTTTTCAATGAGTAAAGCAGCCTCGCTCTTCAAATGGCCCTTCATGACACGACTGTTGGGGCTGGGCCCCGTATAACATTGGTTAGGTGGCCAATCTGAAACCTCTCCCTGGCCTGCCTGTTAGACTGGGGATGACATAGGATAACGCTGGGCTGACCGACCACCTGAATGGGCTGATCATGCTGATCCAGGCTACGGACCGATCGCCGTGGCGTGGCCGCGCTGCTCTGGCGCGGACCGTGCGGCGGGTCGCTGAGGTCCAGCAGGCAACCGCGCTGGGCGGTCTGAATGGCCGACCGATGTGGGGGCGGATCAGCCGCAACGACATCTTCAGGTAGCGGCCTTTCCGTAAGGTTAGCTTACGCGCCTGGCTGTGGCAGGCGCCAATCTTCCCATAACATGCCTTCTACGGATCCGCCCAGGTTGGCACAGCTTTTCCCATAAAAACTGTTCAGCGCTCGGTTTCAGGGACGATTGCCCTATGATTTCAACGACCTCCCGCACCGCGCGAGGTTATTCCGGCGTTTGGGGCCCGTTTCTTCCGGCTTGACACAAACTGTGGTGCTGCCTGCGGTTGAAATGCAGGGCGCGAATGGCTAAGCGTATAATTCTGCCAGTTCTATGGCGTCATCCCATGTCTGGGTGAAGGATGCTGGACAAACCAGATCGTGCCTGGTATTCACTTGGCGACGGACTGTGTCCGCCATTAACGCCCTCAGGTTTCCCTGAGGGCGTTTTGCGTTTCAGGACAGACACCGATGAACAAGGCTATCGGCTTGTTCGCGGCGCTCCTGGTCTTTTCTGGCCAGATAGAGACGATCACCGAGAACGTCGCCGGCATTGCTCGCAATGTCCGGCTGACCGTTCATGAGGTCCAGCTGACGATCGATGAGATTGCCGGCGGAAATCATGCGATCGAATGCCAGATGGATCAGGGCAGCCCCGACAAGCCGCAACCCCCGCGCTGACCTAATTTAAACTAGGATCAGAAGCGGACGATCCTGG
>NZ_AVFK01000265.1 GCF_000936425.1 Skermanella aerolata KACC 11604
AGAGCCGGCTCAGCATCAGCTTTTCCAGCACGACGCCGATCAGGCCGACGACCAGCGGGGCCAGGACCAGCGCCCACCAGTAGCCGATACCGGTAAACTTCAACAGCATCCACGCCGCGAAGGCGCCCAGCATGTACTGGGCGCCGTGTGCGAAGTTGATGACGTTGAGCATGCCGAAGATGACTGCCAAGCCGAGGCTCAGCAGCGCGTAGAAGGACCCGTTGATCAGCCCG
>NZ_AVFK01000162.1 GCF_000936425.1 Skermanella aerolata KACC 11604
ATCGTTAAGTCCCCCATTGCAACCAAACGCAAGCCGGATTTCAGGCTTTTACTTCTTGGTGAAGGGGCAGCCGCTCGCCTCGGGCTTCTGGTAGGCTTCCTCGGCGGGGATGGTGCTGACGATGTCGTAATAGTCCCAGCGGCCCTTGGACTGCGCCGGCTGCTTGACGCGCGCCAGATACATGTCATGCGCCAGCCGGCCGTTGGGCAGGAGCTTCGCGTTCTTGGCGAACATGTCCTTGACCGGCAGTTCCTTCATCTTGTTGGCGACCTTGAGGCCATCGTCGGTCCCCGCAGCATCGACCGCCTTGAGGTAGTGCAGGACGGAGGAATAGACGCCGGCCTGGACCATGGTGGGCTTGCGGCCGGTCTTCTTCTCGTACTTGGCCGACCAGGCCCGCGTTTCGTCGTCCAGATCCCAATAGAAGCCGGTGGTCAGCACGAGGTTCTGCGCCGTCTGGAGCCCGAGCGCATCGACATCGCTGATGAACAGCAGCAGGCCCGCGAGCGACTGCCCCGCCTGGGTGATGCCGAACTCCGCCGCCTGCTTGATCGAGTTGGTGGTGTCGGTACCGGCATTGGCGAGACCGATGACCTGGGCGCCCGAGCCCTGGGCCTGGAGCAGGTACGACGAGAAGTCGGAGCTGTTGAGCGGATGACGGACGCTGCCCTTCACTTCGCCGCCCAGCGCCTTCACTTCGCGAGTGACATCGGCTTCAAGCGAGTGGCCGAAGGCATAGTCGGCCGTGAGGAAGAACCAGCTCTTGCCGCCGTTGCGCACCACGGCGCGGCCGGTGCCGACCGCCAGCGCGTAGGTATCGTAGGCCCAGTGGAAACCGGTCGGCGAGCAGGCGTCCCCCGTCAGGCGAGACGTGGCGGCACCCGAGATCAGCGTAACCTTGGCCTTGTCACGGGCGACCTCCTGAACGGCGAGCGCCGTGGAGGAGGTGACCAGATCGGCGATCGCATCGACCCCTTCGGTATCGAACCACTGGCGCGCGATGTTGGACGAGATGTCGGCCTTGTTCTGGTGGTCGGCCGAGATGACCTGGACCGGCTTGCCGGCGGCCTTACCGCCGAATTCCTCGACCGCGAGTTGGGCCGCGACGACCGAACCCTCACCCGCCACGTCGGCGTAGAGGCTGGATTTATCGGTCAGCACGCCGATCTTCACCGTATCGCCGGAAATCTGCGCCTGAGCGGCGCCCGCCGACAATGCGACCGCCGCAGTTCCCATAAGAAGCTTCTTGAGCATTTTCTGCATCCCCATTCATCATTGTTATTCGTGGTTTTGTTTTTGGTCGGACAGGTTCGGTCAGACGCCCAGGTACCCGTGCAGCTTTTCAGTATTCGCTTCGAGCTGGTCGTTCGGGATCATGTCGACGATGTTGCCTTC
>NZ_AVFK01000262.1 GCF_000936425.1 Skermanella aerolata KACC 11604
AGAGCCGGCTCAGCATCAGCTTTTCCAGCACGACGCCGATCAGGCCGACCACCAGCGGGGCCAGGACCAGCGCCCACCAGTAGCCGATGCCGGTGAACTTCAACAGCATCCACGCCGCGAAGGCGCCCAGCATGTACTGGGCGCCGTGTGCGAAGTTGATGACGTTGAGCATGCCGAAGATGACTGCCAAGCCGAGGCTCAGCAGCGCGTAGAAGGACCCGTTGATCAGCCCGAGCAG
>NZ_AVFK01000163.1 GCF_000936425.1 Skermanella aerolata KACC 11604
GACGGGGCTTCCTTTACTTCGACGCCAGCTTGCAGCCGCTGGCCTCTGCGGTCAGGTAGGCCTGATTGCCGGGGATGGTACGGACGATCTCGTAATAATCCCAGGGATTCTTGCTCTGGTCAGGCGTCTTGACGCGGGCCAGGTACATGTCGTGGACCAGCCGTCCGTTGGACAGCAGCTTGGCGTTCTTGGCGAACATGTCCTCGACCGGCAGCTCCTTCATCTTGGCCGCCACGGTCTTGCCCTCGTCCGACTTCAGCGCCTGGACCGCCTTAAGATAATGCCGGACGGAGGAATAGACGCCGGCGTGGACCATGGTCGGCTTGGAACCCATCTTCTGCTCGTACTTGGCCGACCATGCCCGCGTCTGGTCGTCCATGTCCCAGTAGAAGCCCGTCGTCAGGACCAGCCCCTTGGCGGCTTCCAGGCCCAGCGCATGGATGTCGGAAATGAACAGCAGCAGCCCCGCCAGCGTCTGGCCGGCTTCGGTGATGCCGAACTCGCCCGCCTGCTTGATCGCGTTGGTCGTATCGCCACCGGCATTGGCCAGCCCGATCACCTGGGCGCCCGAGCCCTGCGCCTGGAGCAGGAACGACGAGAAGTCCGATGTGCCCAGCGGATGACGGACCGATCCCATGATCTGGCCGTTCAGCTCCTTCACGACCTTGGTGGTCTCTTCCTCCAGCGAGTGGCCGAAGGCGTAGTCCGCCGTCACGAAGTACCAGCTGTTCTTGCCTTCCTCGGTCAGCGCGCGGGCGGTTCCCGCCGCCATGGCGTGGTTGTCGTAGGTCCAGTGGAAGCCGGTGGGGGAGCAGGCGTCGCCCGTCAGGCGCGTGCTGCCGGGGCCGGACATCAGGAAGATGCGGCCCTTGTCGCGCGTGACTTCCTGCACGGCAAGCGCCGCCGCCGAGTTCGGTACGTCGGCCACGACGTCGACCTGGTCCCGGTCGACCCATTGGCGCGTCAGGTTGGCGGCGATGTCGGCCTTGTTCTGGTGGTCGGCCACCACGATCTCGATCGGAACGCCGTCGATGGCGTTGCCGAACTCTTCCGCCGCCATCCGGGCGGCCACTGCCGAGCCTTCGCCCGCGACGTCGGCATAGATGCCGGAGCGGTCGTTGAGGACGCCGATCTTGATCTTGCCATCGGAGAATGCGGCGCCCTGGGCAAGCGCAGCACCTGACGTCAGGGCGACCAGCGCCGTTCCGGCCAGGATGGATTTGAGCATCTTGTTCATTTTCTTCCCCATTGTACCCTGTTCTGATTCTTCGCTCTTAAGACAGCTCACACGCCCAGATATTCGTGCAGCTTGCCCATATTCGCTTCGAGCTGGTCGTTCGGGATCATGTCGACGATGTTGCCTTC
>NZ_AVFK01000154.1 GCF_000936425.1 Skermanella aerolata KACC 11604
AGGTAGGTGAGTGGCGCGGGGCATCTCAGCCCCGCGCTCTCCCAGAACCGGACGTGAACCTCTCGATTCATCCGGCTCCCATCATCCAGCTGTGGCTCCGAGGGTCCAATGGGCGAACAGGGTCGGATTGCGCCGCCTGAGCGAACTCAACCATTCCCAAGTCGCCTTCGTGTGACCCCGGAACCGTTTGTATTTGCGGGAGGCCCACCGCACGATGAAAGCGTCGATCGTGCGGAGTTCATCGCGAAGCTTCGAGGGATAGAACCGCCCGTAGTAGCGCACCCATCCGCTGAGGACAGGACGAACCCACTTGGCGATGTCTTCCAGATCAAGGTCGCTGCGGAAATGCAGGCGCCACCGGCGCACGCTTCGACGCATTCTTATACCGGCGGTCTTGCTGACCGCTGGAATGAAGCTGACAAAGCGTTTGCCGGTGCGGTTCTTCGCCAATCTCGGCCTGAATGTGAAGCCGAGAAAGTCGAAGGACCGAACCGGGTACTTTCCAGTGCGATTGGCATCTTTGCAGTAAACGATCTTGGTCTTTTGCGGGTGCAGTTGCAGACGGCATTCCGCAAACCTCTGCTTCAGCGCCTGATGCAACTCAAGCGCCTGTACCTCGCTCCGACAATGGCAGATGGCGTCATCGGCATAGCGTTCGAACGGGATGTCCGGGAACTCCCTGTCCATCCAGCAATCGAACGCATAGTGAAGAAAAAGATTCGCCAGCACGGGACTGACAACCGAGCCCTGCGGACTTCCTCTTTCCCGGTCTACCAAGGTTCCGTCCGGCATGCTCACAGGTGCCTTGAGCCACCGCTCGAGATACAGAAGCACCCATTTGCAGTCGGTGTGTCGGCGCACCGCCCGCATCAGAAGTCCCCAATCTATTTCGTCGAAGAAGCTTTTGATGTCGAGGTCCAGCACCCAGTCACGGCTCCAGCATCGCTGGCGCGCCGTGGCCAGGGCATCATGCGCTGATTTCCCGGGCCGATATCCGTAGGAATCCTTATGAAACCTGGGTTCCAGGATCGGCTCCAGGTATCGTTTGACGACCATCTGGGCAATCCTGTCGGAAACCGTCGGCACGCCAAGCGGCCTGGTTCCTCCAGTATCTCCCTTCGGGATGTCAACGCGACGCACCGGTGGCGGGAAGTAGCTTCCGGAGCTCATCCTATTCCAGATCCGATAGAGGTTCCCTTTCAGGTCCCGGTCGAAATCCTCGATAGTCTCTCCGTCAACGCCCGCCGCCCCTTGGTTCGCCTTCACTTGCTTGTACGCCTCCCACACCTCACGCTTGGGAATACAAAATGGCTTCGCCTTATCCATGCAGGTCATCCCCTCTCGGGTTGTCCGCTGAATAAAGCCGGATGACGGCGCCCCTTCGGTCCGGTCCCATTACAGGACCTTCATCCCTACTACGAGCGCCTCCGCCCCTGTGCCCCGCATCGGTACTCGGACCCTCACGGCGACTGACCGCTTGGGTTTCTCCCTTCACATCGGGACGACAGGTTCCTGTGTTCCTTATCGGAGCCTGTCTCAAGGTCACGCCACCTTCATGCCGGACGCCGGTTGGGCAGTCGGCAGGC
>NZ_AVFK01000155.1 GCF_000936425.1 Skermanella aerolata KACC 11604
CGGAACAGCAGGACGCAGACGACGAAGATGACGCCGGTGACCACCGTCACCGGCAACTGGGTGCCGGCCAGATAGTTCTGCAAGGTCACCACCAGGAAGGCGCCGACCACGGGGCCGAAGATGGTGCCCAGACCGCCCAGCAGGGTCATCAACACGACCTCGCCCGACATCTGCCACGTGATGTCGGTCAGCGACGCCAGCTGAAACACGATCGCCTTGGTCCCGCCGGCAAGACCCGCCAGCGCCGCCGACATCACGAACGCCGTCAGCTTGTACTGATCGACCTTGTAGCCGAGCGAGACCGCGCGCGGCTCGTTCTCCCGGATCGCCTTCAGCACCTGGCCGAACGGCGAGTGGATCGTCCGGTAGATCAGCGCGAACCCGGCCAGGAACACCGCCAGCACGAAGTAGTACATCACCAGGTTGTTGCCGAGGTCGAAGATCCCGAACAGGAACCCGCGCGGCACCGCCTGGATGCCGTCCTCGCCGCCGGTGAACTTCAGCTGCAAGGCCAGGAAGAACACCATCTGCGACAGCGCCAGCGTCACCATCGCGAAGTAGATGCCCTGCCGCCGGATCGCGATGATGCCGAACAGCAGCCCGAACCCGGCGGCCGTCGCGACGCCGAGCAGGATGCCGAACTCCGGCGTCAGCCCCCAGACCTTGACCGCGTGCGCCGTGACGTAGGCGGCCGAGCCGAAGAACGCGGCATGTCCGAACGACAGCAGCCCGACATAGCCGATCAGCAGGTTGAAGGCGCAGGCGAACAGCGCGAAGCACAGCGCCTTGGCCAGGAACACGGGGTAGAGCTGGAACGGCGCCACCAGCGCCAGCCCGAGCAGCACCGCCAGCGCCGCCCATTTCAGCGTCTGCGAGCCCTGCCGCTGGGCGGGTGCCGCACCGGCATAGTGGGATTGTGTCGCCATGGCTATTTCTCCCGTCCGAACAGGCCGGCGGGCTTGATCAGCAGCACCACCGCCATGACGACGAAGATCACGATGTTGGAGGCTTCCGGGTAGAAGACCTTGGTGAAGCCTTCCAGGATGCCCAGCATGAAGCCGGTCAGCACGGCGCCCAGGATCGAGCCCATGCCGCCGATCACGACGACGGCGAAGACCACGATGATCAGGTTCGACCCCATCAGCGGGTTGACCTGATAAATGGGTGCGGCCAGCACGCCGGCCAGTCCGGCCAGCGCCACGCCGACGCCGTAGGTGGCGGTGATCATGACCGGCACGTTGATGCCGAAGGCCTGGACCAGCACCGGGTTCTCGGTGGCGGCGCGCAGATATGAGCCCAGCTTGGTCCGCTCGATCACGAACCAGGTGCCGAAGCAGACCACGATCGAGCAGACGACGACCCAGGCGCGGTATGTCGGCAGGAACATGAAGCCGAGATTGTAGCCGCCGGCCAGTTCCTTGGGAATTGGATAAGGCTGGCCGGAAACGCCGTACCAGTGGCGGAACATGCCCTCGATGATCAGGGCCAGCCCGAAGGTCAGCAGCAGGCCGTAGAGGTGGTCGAGCTTGTAGAGCCGGCTCAGCATCAGCTTTTCCAGCACGACGCCGATCAGGCCGAC
>NZ_AVFK01000016.1 GCF_000936425.1 Skermanella aerolata KACC 11604
TGGCCGACATGCAGACGGAGATCACGCTGGGTCTGCACGGAGCCTTGCGTCTGGGCCGCCTGAAGGACGAGGGCCGGGCGGCGCCGGAGGCGATCAGCCTGATGAAGCGCAACAACTGCGGCAAGGCGCTGGACATCGCCCGGATCGCCCGCGACATGCTGGGCGGCAACGGCATCTCGGACGAGTACCACGTGATCCGCCACGTGATGAACCTGGAGGCGGTCAACACCTATGAGGGCACGCACGACATCCATGCGCTGATCCTCGGCCGTGCCCAGACCGGCTTGCAGGCCTTCAGCTAAGGCAAACGCGCGAACCCTTGGGCGGGTCCGCGCGACGCCTTGGCCGGCAGGTATCCTGCTCGCGTGAATGCATCTTGGGCGTGGAGCCAAACCGTCCGCGACTTCCGTCGCCGGTTTGAGCCCACGCCCAACATCTTCATCGCTCTCTTAGCGTCGCTCTTCCGGAGAAGACGCCGCTCAGGCGGCGGACGTCACAGGATAGCCGCTGTAGTCGAGGGATGAGGACCAGAAACGCTCCAGCTTGCGCATGGTCTCGTTGGCCTTGATCAGCTCTTCGTCATTCAGGCCGGCCTTGTCCAAGGCCTTGATCTGACGCTCGAACATGGAGCTGATCTTGTCCCGGAGGTCCAGACCCTTGTCCGACAGGCGGACCCGGACCGAGCGTCGGTCGTGGGGTGACCGTTCCTGGCCGAGATAGCCGTTCTCGACCATCTTCTTGACGTTATAGGAAACGTTCGAGCCGAGATAATAGCCGCGTGCGGTCAATTCACCAACGGTCAGCTCGTCATCGCCTATATTGTAGAGGATCAGGCTCTGAACGTTATTGATGTCCTGGATTCCCAGTCGATCCAATTCGGTTTTCAGCACTTCCAGAAAGTGGCGGTGCAAGCGCTCGATCAGGAGGATGCTGTCATAGTAAGGCTGTCGCACGGCGTTCTCCATTCTCCCGGATCAGACACTCCCTTCTTCAAAAGGATGCCGGACCCCTTAAGTAATACGTTAACTCAACACGTTCCGCGAAGCATCTTGATAATCGCCGAAAAATCCAGCTTGCCGCTGCCATTATTGGCGAACATCGTGTGATACGCTCCTGTTTTCGCTCCGGAGGGCTTGCGCGACCCCGGATTTTCCACCACCCGCCCGGCGGGTTTCGGATCCACCGACACCATCTCCACAATCATCCTGGCTCAACCAGCAGCATTCCGGCCTTGGTCCGGGGGACGATCCTGACTGGATGGATGCCTTGAACAGGATTCCAGCCGCTGTCAGGGACGATGGCCAGTCTGGCGACCAGTATTGTCCGAAAGATAGCGAACTTATATCAAACAATTTTTGGTGGTCGAGATTTGGCTTTCGCGCAAGCATGAATGCTTCCAAAACATCGTGGCGGATCGCTTCGCCGCCATTCCGGCACCGAATCCCCTCGCGACGCTTCTTCATGAACGCCTGACTCATCCCAACCTCCAGGGTCATGGCATCATCGGCCGACAGCCGGTTACCGGCCCGTTCCGCTCCAGTGTGACTTCGCTCACGCCGTCTTCTAGACCGGTCGGTAACATATGTCGCAAATTTTTCAACGTATCGCCTACCTCTTCGGTTCCTTTATTTTCCACTGCGGCAAAAATCTCCTCAACGGAACCGAAGGGATGGCGCCGAACAGTCGCGTCACGGTGAAGCTCCGAGCTTGGTGTATCCAGGTCATCGTAGGCGGTGTCGGAGATCAGGGATACCATCGCGTGCGCATGGTTTCTTCGATGCCTTCTCGGGAGGGCTTTGATGCGGTGGGTGCACGCTGGACATATCGACGGCGAAGTCAGGATGACGATTGCTCGATGTAACCGTACCCATGGCTAAGCTGCAAGCTTTCGTTGCAAATTGCGATCTGGCATTGGTCCTAAACCGTCCGGCCTAGGTTTGGCGGTGGAAGCGGCGGCAACATCCGGTCAGTCCCCGCCGGACCCATGGCGGTGCCGGGCGGAACATTGGACATGGGCTGGTGTTTGACCCACGCGCACGACACTACCAATTAACCAATACCCCTCTTTTAGCTCGTGCATGATGTGGAACCCGTCATCATGAAATTGTCCGTCGTCCTCAATGGTGCGGCCGGGTCCCTGGTGGGCCGGCCGATAGAAGAAGCGGTCGAGGAGGTAAAGCGCCTCTTCGAGGAGGCGGGTCATACCGCCGAGGTCACGGCCGCTTTCGGTCCGGACATCGTGGCCGCGATCGATAAGGCCGTGGCGTCCGATGCCGACGTGGTCGTGGTCGGCGGCGGCGACGGCACGGTCGCGACCGCCGCCGGCAAGGTGATGGGGACCGACAAGGCCCTGGGTATCCTGCCGCTCGGCACGCTCAACCTCTACGCCAAGGATCTCGGCATCCCGCTGCCCATAGCGGAAGCCGTGCCCCTGCTGGCGCGCGGCACCATCAAGCCGATGGATGTCGGCGACGTCAACGGCACCGTCTTCCTAAACCATTCCGTCCTCGGTCTCTACCCGATGATGGTCCAGGAGCGGGAGGAAGTGCGCGAGAGCCGAGGCCTCAGCAAATGGCCGGCCATGGGCATCGCCATGGTGAAGGCGCTCAAGGAGTACCCGCTGCTCCGTGTCAGGCTCCAGACCGACCGGGGAACTCGCCGAATCACCACGCCGATCCTGGCTGTCGCCAACAACCCCTATGACGAGGGCTTCGGCGCCTTCCTGAAGCGCTCGCACCTGGATACCGGCAAGCTGGCGCTCTACCTCGCCAAGCACCGCCAGCCGCTCAAGATGGCGAAGATGATGGTGGCGCTAGTGCTCGGCACCTGGCAGCGCGACGCGGAGCTTGAGGTCATGAGCCTGACCGAGTTCACCGTGAAGAGCCGCCGGCGCACCCTGAAGGTCGCCAACGACGGCGAGGTCCACCGCATGGAGGCGCCGCTCCACTACCGGATGCTGGCCGGCGGCCTGCGCATCCTGGTTCCGGCCGAGAACGCCGAAGCTGCTCCCGCCGAGGTCGAAGACAAACCCGCCGAAGCCCCGGCCGACCCGCGCCGGGCGAGCGCCTGAGGTCACTGGCATGCGTACCGTCGCCCATATCTCCGACCTCCACTTCGGCCGCATCGACCCGCGCGTGGTCGAAGCGCTGGCGGAGGACCTGGAGGAGCAGAAGCCGTCCTTGGCGATCATCAGCGGCGATCTGACGCAGCGGGCACGGCGCAGCCAGTTCCGCGAGGCGCGCGCTTTCCTGGACCGGCTGTCGATGCCCTACATGGTGATCCCGGGCAACCACGACATCCCGAACTTCAACCTGCTAGGCCGTTTCATCGACCCTTATCGCAACTACAAGCGCTATATCAGCAATGACCTGTGCCCGGTTCACCAGGACGACGACCTTGTCGTGGTCGGCATCAACACGGTCCGGCCGCTGATCTGGGACTTCGCGGAGGGCCGGATCAATAGCAAGCAGATCGAGCGGATGCACCGGACGCTGAAGGCGGCTGGGCCGGACCGCTTCAAGATCTTCTTCACCCACCACCCGTTCCTGCCGCCGCCGGACTCCCCCAAGACCACGCTGGTCGGCCGTGCCCGCAAGGCGCTGCGCCGCCTGGAGGACGCCGGGGTGGACCTGATGCTGGCCGGTCACCTGCACAAGGCGTATAGCGGCGACATCATGAGCCACCATACCAAGGTCGAACGCTCGATCCTGGTGGCCCAGGCCTCGACCGCGACATCGACCCGGCTGCGGAACGAACCCAACGCCTATAACTTCATCTCGATCGAGGGCGCCGGCGAGGACGCTTCCGTCACTTTCCTGGTGAGATCCTGGGAAGGAGCACGCTTCACGCCCGGATTGCTGAGCAGGTATGTCCGCAGCGGGACCCGCTGGGTGCTCCAGGAGCAAGATCCGGGATTGAGCCCGGTGTCCTGAACGGCGTACAGTCGCTGGCGCCAATAATGAGTTCCAAGCCAGATGTTTACCAAGCTGTTCAACCGGCAACCTCCGCGGCCCGCCGAACCGCCGGTCACTTCTCCCGTCCCGCTGGTCGCCCCGGTCCCGGTGGCGCCTGCCGGCGCCCGGCAGCTCAATCTGCGCATGCGGCCCCGCCGCAACCGCGCCGATGCCTGGACCCGCCGTCTGGTGGCCGAGAACCGGCTGACGACCGACGACCTGATCCTGCCGGTCTTCGCGCTGGACGGCGAGAACCGGCGCGAGCCGGTCGCGTCCATGCCCGGCGTCGAACGCCTGTCGCTCGACCTGCTGGTCGCCTATGTGGCCGAGGCGGTGGATCTCGGCATCCCGGCGGTGGCGCTGTTTCCGGTGACGCCGTCGGAACTGAAGACCGAGGACGGGAGGGAAGCGACCAACCCCGACAACCTGATGTGCCGGACCATCCGGACGCTGAAAAGCCAGTTCCCGGACCTTGGGCTGGTCGGCGACGTGGCGCTCGACCCCTATACCAGCCACGGCCATGACGGCCTGATGCACAACGGCGTCATCCTCAACGACGAATCGGTCGAGGTGCTGGTGGCCCAAGCGCTTGCCCAGGCCGATGCCGGCATCGACATCCTGGCGCCGTCGGACATGATGGACGGCAGGATCGGCGCCATCCGCGACGCGCTGGACGGGCAGGGGCACCAGTTGGTGCGGATCTGCTCCTATGCCGCCAAATACGCCTCCGGCTTCTACGGCCCGTTCCGCGACGCGGTCAATTCCGGCGGTTTCCTGAAGGGCGACAAGCGCACCTACCAGATGGACCCGGCCAATACCGACGAGGCCCTGCGCGAAGTGGCGCTGGACCTTCAGGAAGGCGCCGACATGGTCATGGTCAAGCCCGGCATGCCGTATCTGGACATCGTGTCCAGGGTCAAGCAGACCTTCGCCGTGCCGACCTTCGTCTATCAGGTCAGTGGCGAGTACGCGATGCTGAAGGCAGCCTGCGCCAACGGCTGGCTCGACAACGACAAGGTCGTGCTGGAAAGCCTGCTCGCCTTCAAGCGCGCCGGGGCCGACGCCATTCTGACCTACTTCGCGATCGAAGCCGCCAGGATGCTGCGCGACCGTGCCTGAGCGTCAGGTCTCGGAGCTTTCGGGTGTGCCGGCTCACCGGATGACCGGCACACCCGAAGGGTCCTCGCCGCCGCTGCGGTAGCGGTAGGTTCCTTCCCCGATCGCCACCAGCTTGTCCTGGTCGTCGAACACCTCGCACGTCACCATGAAAATCTTGCGCCCGCCGCCGCGCCGCTTTCCGACCGCGCGCAGCGTGCCGCTGCTGGCCTGCGACAGGAACGTCGTAGTCAGCGACAGGGTGACGGCGCCGCGCTTGTTGCCCGGCACGGTGCAATAGGTTCCGGCGAAACCGCCGACGGTATCGAGCAAGGTCGCGAGCACCCCGCCATGGACGACTCCCGCCCGGTTCAGATGGCGCGGCAGGATCTCCATCGCCAGCACGGCACGGTCCGGCTCCCACTCGGCCAGCCGGTACCGCATGGTCCGCTGGAAGCCGGAAGGGTCCTCCGACGCCAGCAGGGGATCTGTAAACGGTTCGTCTTCGGGGTGGAGGGACGACGGGGAATTCGACATAAGGCAGGTACCTGGACTCGTAGAGCGGATAAACGTACCAGACCATAACGTTCGCCGGCGGCTTCGGGTACCATCGAACCACGGCTTCCCCGTCCCATCGCGCCCGCTTCCGGAGATACCATGCGCCTTTACGACGATCCCTGTTCGGGCAACGGCTACAAGGTCCGGCTGATCCTCGCCCTGCTCGGCCGGGCCTACGACTACGTCCCGCTCGACATCGACAAGGCCGAAACCCGGACGCCCGGGTTCCTGGCGAAGAACCCCAACGGCCGGATACCCCTGCTGGAACTGGACGACGGCCGCCTGCTACCCGAATCCAACGCGATCCTGCACTACCTTGCCGACGGCACGCCGTTCCTGCCCGTCGACCCCTTCGCCCACGCGCAGGTGCTGCAATGGATGTTCTTCGAGCAGTACAGCCACGAGCCCAACATCGCGACCGTCCGGTTCTGGCTGACCCACGGGGTAGAGATGACGCCCTGGCTGCTCGAAGCGGCAGAGCGCAAGCGGGCCGGCGGCTACGCGGCGCTGGGAGTGATGGACGCCCATCTCAGTCAAGGCCGGTTCTTCGCCGCTGACGCCTTCACGATCGCCGACATCGCCCTCTACGCCTACACCCACGTCGCCCATGAAGGCGGTTACGACCTGTCGGGATACCCGGCAGTGACGGCGTGGCTCGACCGGGTGTCAGCCCAGCCGGGATACGTGCCGATTACCGCCGTGGGGCGGTAAAGGATTTCCTGCTGTTCAGTTCGGTAACCAGATCTCCAGCGTCCGTTCCCTCGGCTTCGGGGTGTAAGTGGTGAAGTCGAGCAGGCGGAACTCCCGTGGGTCGTTTCGTCCGCGATAGATTTGTCCCAGCATTTCCGCCAATGCCGTCGCGGCCTCCCGGTCTGCGGGAAAGAAGTACCGGACGCTCCCGGACGAAATGGTGCCCGAGATGCGCCGGATGTCGATGACGCTCAAACCTCCGCCGCGCAGTTGACCGGCTACGTCGCTCGCCACGGCGGCCTGGGGCTGGGTGGATGAATGGTGGACGAACAGCCGCGTCTGATCGAGTGTCGCCGAAGGTGCCGGTATCGGCGGCGGTGCGGGAGCCGCAGGCGCTGCCGCCACGGCATTCTCCGACCACTCCGGCGGCAAGGCGCGAGCGGGCGTCTCCAGTGGCAAGGGCAGGGGAGCGCCCTGAACGTCGGGCGCCACGATCCTCGCCTCCCTCCGGGGCGGCTGCGCCGGCGGATTGGTCTTGTTCAGGTCGCCCCCAATCAGCACGAGGAAAACCACTGCCACGCCGACGCCGGCAGCCAGCACCCCGACGATGAAGCCGGCCAGGAACCTGCTCGGCCAGCGTTGCTCCTTCGCGGTTCGGGAGGTTGGGAAAGCGGCTGGCGCCTCCGCCGGAGGCGCCGCATCCGCCATCGCTCCGACTGGCTTCTTGAAGCGCGGGAACTCCGTCTCTCCATCGGAAAATGCCGGCGTGTGGCGGTTGTCGGATGGCTTTGGCTGCGGCATGGCGGCGGGTCCGATCTGGCTTGGTTTTCCTCATAAAGCTCCAGGGCGGGGTCTCGATCAGGAGCAGGGTTGAAGCGTGACTGGACTAAAATTGGCTTCAACTTTGTTATGGATCGAAAGTAGCCACTCTCAACCTCAACCTGTGGGCAGGTCGCCGCACACTATCGAATTTCTTTTCCACTCCCATTGCGATAAGAATACCCCTTTTGCGAGAATCATCCTGGGCACGGAGCGACCATGCAATTTCCTCAAACCGTACTCAGGAGACTCCCCCTGGCCCTTTTCGTGCCATGGCTGATTGCGGCCTGCGGCCCGATCTACAGCACGAAAAACATCTACACGGCGCCGGATAGCGTCAGCACCCGCGAATGCGTACGCGATTGCAAGGCAGAGACGCAGGACTGCGTCGACCGCACCGAGCGCCGCTACAGGATGTGCGAGAGAGAGGACGAGGAGCAGGCGGAGGACGCCTTCCGCCGCTATCGCCGCGCGCGAGAGGAGCAGAAGCTGCCGCTCAAGAAAAGCATCTGGGATTTCAAGAGCATGGGCTGTTCAAGCTATCAGACGGAATACAAGTCCCGATGCGAGGCCCACTACGACGATTGCTTCACCGATTGCGGCGGCCGGATCACTCCCAAGCGGGAATGCGTCATGTTCTGCGAAGAGTGATACGGTAGAGAGGGGTGCCGAACCATCGCCCGACACCCGGCATCCCATCCCCTGATTACGCCCGCTGCAACGGCTTGTACTTGATCCGGTGCGGCTGGTCGGCCTCGTGGCCCAGGCGGCGCTTGCGGTCCGCCTCGTAGTCCTGGTAGTTGCCCTCGAACCATTCGACGTGGCTGTCGCCCTCGAAGGCCAGGATGTGGGTCGCGATGCGGTCCAGGAACCAGCGATCGTGGCTGATGACCACGGCGCAGCCGGCGAAGCTGTCCAGCGCCTCCTCCAGAGCCCGCAGGGTATCGACGTCCAGGTCGTTGGTCGGTTCGTCAAGCAGCAGGACGTTGGCGCCCGACTTCAGCATCTTCGCCAAATGGACGCGGTTGCGCTCACCGCCGGATAGCTGGCCGACCTTCTTCTGCTGGTCGGCGCCCTTGAAGTTGAAGGCGGCGACATAGGCGCGGCTCGGCATCGACCGCTTGCCCAGGTCGATGATGTCCAACCCGTCGGAGATCTCCTCCCACACCGTCTTGTTCGGCGCCAGCGTATCGCGGCTCTGATCGACATAGCCGAGCTTGGCGGTATCGCCGACCTTGAAGGTGCCGGTGTCCGGCTGGTCCTGTCCGGTGATCAGGCGGAACATCGTGGTCTTGCCGGCGCCGTTGGGGCCGATCACGCCGATCACGCCGCCCGGCGGCAGCCGGAAGCTCAGATCCTCGAACAGCAGCCGGTCGCCGAACGCCTTGGAGACGTTCTCGGCGTCGATCACCACGCCGCCCAGGCGGGGCGGAGTCGGGATGATGATCTGCGCCTCGTTGTTCTGCTGCTTGCCGCTCTCGGCCAGCATCGTCTCGTAGGCGGAGATACGCGCCTTGCTCTTGCTTTGGCGCGCCTTGGCGCCCTGCCTGATCCATTCCAGCTCGCGCGCCAGCGTCTTCTGCCGGCCGGCCTCGGTCTTGGCCTCCTGGTCCAGGCGCTTCTGCTTCTGTTCGAGCCAAGCGGTGTAGTTGCCCTCGTAGGGGATGCCCTGACCCCGGTCCAGCTCAAGAATCCAGCCCGTCACGTTGTCCAGGAAGTAGCGGTCGTGGGTGACCAGGACGACGGTGCCCTTGTAGTCCTCCAGGAACTTCTCCAGCCAGGCCACCGATTCGGCGTCCAGATGGTTGGTCGGCTCGTCGAGCAGCAGCAGGTCGGGCTTCTGGAGCAGCAGCTTGCACAGCGCCACGCGGCGGCGCTCGCCGCCCGACAGCTTGGTGACGGCGCTGTCCGGCGGTGGGCAGCGCAGCGCGTCCATCGCGATCTCGACCGTGCGCTGAAGGTCCCAGGCGTCGGCGGCCTCGATCTTCTCCTGCAACTCGGCCTGTTCGTCGATCAGGGCGGTCATCTCGTCGGGGTCCTCGACCTCGCCGAGCTTCATGCTGACTTCCTCGAACCGGTCCAGCAGCGCCTTGGTGCCCGCCAGGGCATCCATGACGTTTTCCTGGACGGTCTTGGACTCGTCAAGCTGCGGCTCCTGCGACAGGTAGCCGACGGTGGCGCCTTCGGCGGTCCAGGCCTCGCCGTTGTAGTCCTTGTCCATGCCGGCCATGATCTTCATCAGGGTCGATTTACCGGCGCCGTTCGCGCCAAGCACGCCGATCTTGGCCCCTGGGTAGAAAGACAGCCAGACGTTATCCAGCACCTTCTTGCCGCCGGGGTAGATCTTGGTCAGCCCCTTCATGACAAAGACGTATTGATAGGACGCCATGCGTCTCTCCGACCAAAAACTTGAAAAAGGGTGCGGCGGAACGCACCGCAACGGTAGCCCGCCGATGTTTGGCCTTATTTAGCGCATGCAGGCCGGCTTGGCGAGTCGCGAGGGAGAGCGCCGGCGGTCCCGGCCTCGATCCCGGCCCTCAGCCCGTCAGCCGTTCTGCTGGATGATCATCTTCAGCATCGGATAGACCTGATTGGTCCAGCGCCGCCCGTTGAATACGCCGTAATGGCCGGCGCCGGTCTGAAGATGATGGTGCTTCAGATGGGGCCGCAGCCCGCTGCACAGTTCCTGCGCCGCCAGGGTCTGGCCGACCGAGCAGATGTCGTCGTTCTCGCCTTCCACGGTGAACAGGGCGGTGCGCCGGATCGCCGCCGGCCTGACCGGCTGGTCGTGCCACTTCAGCTCGCCCTTGGGCAGCGAGTATTCCTGGAAGACGGTGCGGACGGTCTGGATGAAGAATTCCGCCGGCAGGTCCATCACCGCCAGATATTCGTCGTAGAAGGTCCGGATGGCCTGCGCCTTCTCGACCTCGCCGGCGGCGAGGTGCTCGTACATGTCGCGATAGGCTTTCTTGTGCCGCTCCATGTTCATCTGCATGAACGAGGCAAGCTGGACGAACCCCGGATAGACCCGCCGCAGGGCGCCCGGATAGCGCACCGGCACGCTGGAGATCAGCTTCTGCTCGAACCACTCGATCGGCTTGGACGTGGCAAGCTCGTTGACCTTGGTCGGATTGATCCGGGTATCGATCGGTCCCGCAATCAGCGTCATGCTGCGCGGCTGGGACTGGTTGTCCCTTTCCGCCATGACCGACACGGCGGCCAGTACCGCGACCGAAGGCTGGCAGACCGCGACCACATGGCAGTCGCGTCCCAGCACCTCGAAGAACCGGATCAGATGGTCCACGTAGCTGTCGAAGTCGAAGCGGCCTTCCTTCAGCGGCACGTCGCGGGCGTTATGCCAGTCGGTGATATAGACGTCGTGTTCGGCCAGCATCGTCTGGCAGGTGCCGCGCAGCAAGGTCGCGAAGTGGCCCGACATCGGGGCCACGATCAGGACCTGCGGCTCCTCGACCTGGATATCCTTCTTGAAGCGCACCAGCGAACAGAACGGCGTCCGGTAGACCACCTCCTCCGTCACGGCGACCTCGCGGTGGCCAACGGTGACCGAGCGGATGCCGAAGTCCGGCCGCGTATGGGTCGTGCCCATGCACGAGATCACCTCGAAGGCGGCCGACAGCTTCCGCGCCAGATCGCCCCCCCACGGTTGCCCTAGCCCCCAGGGCAGGCTCAATGCCGCACTGGAGTGGCGGGCCATCCAGCGCAGTGGATCCATGAGGTCGGTGTGGCTCTGGTACATTTGATAAATCATACGCGGTCACCCGATCCAATACGCTGTGTGGTTGCTTCGAAATAAAACGACGCCTCTGTTTTAAAAACCAAGGTTGCGCAAAAACTCATCACTCCGCCGATAAATCAATCAACAGACGAGGGCATCTCCGCGCATTGTCGAAATGATAGGCAAAAAGGTGAAGGAGGGACAGCGTTTCTTCTGGACATGGAAGTGAAGCCGAAGCAATCCTTGCTTCGGCTGGCCGGTGCCCGCCCTGGAAGACCCCGTACAAGAAGGGATTGCAGCCATGGCAGAATCCGCCCTGGTCATCAGCAGCAAGAATTATTCGTCATGGTCTCTTCGGGGATGGCTGCTGGCCCGCATGTCGGGCCTGAAGTTCGAGGAACGTGCGGTTTCTCTCGACAATTCGGCGGCGCGCGCCGAAATCCTGCTGCTGTCGCCGTCCATTCTGGTGCCGTGCCTGAACCACAACGGCTTGACCATCTGGGATACCGTGGCGATCGGCGAGTACCTGAACGAGATCAAGCCGGCCGGCCACCCGATCCTGCCGGAAGACGTCGGCGCCCGTGCCCGCAGCCGGTCGATCTGCGGCGAAATGCATTCCGGCTTCACGGGACTGCGCTCGGCCCTGCCGATGAACCTCAAGCGCCACTATCCCAACTTCAAGATATGGGCCGGGGCGCTGGCCGACATCGAACGGATCACCGACATCTGGCGCGACTGCCTCAAGACCTATGGCGGCCCCTATCTGTTCGGCGCCGCCCCGACCATGGCCGACGCCATGTACGCGCCGGTCTGCACCCGTTTCCTGACCTACGACGTGAAGCTCGATAAGACCTGCGCGGACTACCGCGACCGCATCATG
Source organism: Skermanella aerolata KACC 11604 (assembly GCF_000936425.1). Taxonomy (GTDB): domain Bacteria; phylum Pseudomonadota; class Alphaproteobacteria; order Azospirillales; family Azospirillaceae; genus Skermanella; species Skermanella aerolata. The sequence goes on from NZ_AVFK01000016.1 coordinate 11,732, forward strand.
GCGTTGCCCGACATGGTCGAGTGGATCGAAGCCGCCAGGAACGAACCCGACGAGATGCCGGAACTCGACGCGGAGTTCTAAGGGGGAGGAGGCTCCTCCCCAGCCGTCAAACTCCCGCCATGTCGATGGAAATTGCCCTTTGAAGCGCAGGCCGCTCCAGGCAGCGGGCGACATAGGCTTGCAAGACCGGCTTCTGCGGCACGATCTTCATGATGTTCATGCAGTAGTGAAGATCGATCCCCATCACCACGTCGGCCGCTGAGAAGCGTTCGCCGAGCAGCCATTTCCCTCCAGCCAGCGCTTCCTCCTGTACCGCGACGACCCGGTCGAAACCGCCCCAGGCCGCTGCCGAGCTGTCGGTCGTCCAGCCGTTCATCTTCTCGGTATAGGCCGGCTCCGCGCACCCGGCGGAAAAGAACAGCCATTGCAGATACCGGCCCCGCGCCGGGTCGCCGATTGCCGGCGCCAGCCCGCTTTCGGGGAAGCGGTCGGCAAGCCACACGCATATGGCGCCCGACTCGGCGACCATCGTTTCGCCATCGACCAGTGCCGGGACCTTGCCCATCGGGTTGATCTTCAGGAAATCCGGGTGCGACTGGGCGCCGGTGGTGATATCGACCAGCACGCGCTCATAAGCGCACCCCGTCTCCTCCAGCATCCACAATGCGCGCATGGACCTCGTATGCGGTGCCCAATAAAGCTTCATCGCCGCCTCCTGGATTTTTGAGAGAAACAGAACATATCATGAACATTTTGCGCGCGTCCAGAGGATGGAGGAATGGGTGATCCCATTCTCCTGTGATAATTTTCGCGTAGCTCAAGCGATTTGCCGCGAAACGAAAAAGGCGCCCTGCGGCGCCTCTCCCATCTACATGTTAACCGGCGCTTCCGTCCGCATCACCTGCCAGCGCTCCCGCAGCAATGCGATCCCGACCACGGCCAAGCCGATGATCGTGGTGCCGAGCAGGGGGGAGTACCAGCCTTCGCGCAGGACCATCGTGAAGAACAGGCACGATCCCAGCACGATTTCCGGGATGCCGGTCGGGCCGGTCGATGCGACGCGCGGCGTCCGAACCGACGGCGCAATGCCCGTGCCGCCCATCTTCGGCGTACGGACGAAGGGCGACTGCTTGCCCATCGCCGCTTCGAACACCGCGCGGGAGTTCGACAGGATCAAACCAGACGTCAGCGTCATCGCCGCCAGGATGCTCAGCGGAATGGCGCTCCGGGGATACCGTCCCAGCGCCAGCTGACCCAGCGTCACGAAGGTCGTGGCCGAGAATACGCCCATCGCCGTCGCGATCAGTCCCAGCAGCGACAGCGCCAGCGGCTGCTGTCCGGCGTTCAGCCACAGCAGCGACAGTGACGTCGTCAGGCACAGGGCCGCCAGCGGGCAGAACAGCGACTGCCCGACCTCCAGCGTCAGCGCCAGCTTGAACAGCGGCGGCAAGTCGGAGCGCCAGACCGACGGCAGCAGCTTGCGCGCGACCTGGGCGAAACCCTTGTTCCAGCGGTGCTGCTGGGTGCGCCACGCGGCCAGCGTGGTCGGCAGCTCGCCCGCGGCCGTCACCTGCGGCAGGTAGGCAGCCCGCCAGCCCGCCAGATGGGCGCGGATCGCAAGGTCCAGGTCCTCGGTCAGCGTATCGGCCGTCCAGCCCCCGGCGTCGTCGATTGCGTCGCGCCGCCAGACGCCGCAGGTGCCGTTGAACGGCAGGATCATGCCGGTCGCGAAGCGGACCGACTGCTCGACGCCGAAATGGGCGTCCAGCATGACCGCCTGGGCGCGCGTCAGCATGTTCTGGCCGGCGTTCAGGTGCTCCCAGCGCGCCTGGACGAAAGCCAGCTCACTGTCGGCCATCAGCACCGGCACGGTGCGCTTCAGGAAATCGGCCGGCGGCACGAAGTCGGCGTCGAACACCGCGATATACGGACTGTCGTCCCGCAGCAGCCCGTTCGCCAAGGCGCCGGCCTTGAAGCCGGTGCGGTCGCGGCGGTGGATCACTTCGATATCGACGCCGGTCAGCCGCAACTCCTCGGCGAACCGCCGCGAAAGCGCTTCGGACCCGTCGGTGCTGTCGTCGAGCACCTGAATGGTCAGGCGGTCGCGCGGCCAATCCATCGCGGCAGCCTGGATCGCGCGCTCGATCAGCATTCCCTCGTTGAAGGCCGGAAGCTGCACCAGAACCCTGGGATATTCCACGATCTCCGCCGCTGTCTCCACGGCTGCCTGTGGCGGCACCGGCTTGCGCCGCGACCGGATGAAGGCGATGGACAGTCCAAGGAGATTGCAACTGAGGGCGAAGAGCATAACGAGCGATACCGAGAGCAGAAGGTACAGGACCCACTGAACGACGGTTAAGACAGGCATTCCCCAATCACCCTCTGTCATTTCCAAGAACGGCAAGCCGTCGCCATGCCGGACAACCCTGTCGTCCGGAAATCGTTCAACCGGTCATGACCGCAATGCTTCAACTACAGTGCCGCACATGAGGGTTAACAGTGGCAAGACCGTGATATTCCTGCGGCGGACGTACAATGAAGCCGGCTTGCCCGAACTTCGGGATTGACCAGACCCGGCAGTCTCCCCAGGTATTCAATATTGGGGGTCCGGGCCCCTCTGGTGGTCGCTTTCAACCAGCGCCGCGATGTCGGACCCCTCCACCTGCACGCCGTGCATTTGGAGGGATCACGACATTGCTCCTTCTGAAGGATACGGCGCAGGATTAGCCTGAAGTCGAGACCACACAGGGAAGGAAACCACCCGATGCCTGCTTCTTATGACCGATCCACCATCCCCGCCCCGGAAGCCGCCTGTCCGTTCGAAGCGACCGAAGGCTATGTCGTCGCCCGCCGGAACCTGCTGATCGGCCTGTGGGCCGGTCGCCGCCTGGGTCTTTCCGGGACCGAGCTGGAAACCTACGCCCGCGAGATCGTCGCCGCCGACCGGGACGAGCCGGGGCATGAAGACGTGCTGCGCAAGCTGCGTGCTGACTTCAAGGAAGCTGGGTGCCCGATCTCCGAGCCCGAGCTGAGCGCCCAGGTCGTCTCCTGTCACGCCGAAGCCAGCCGTCAGTGCGCTGCGACCGACTGAGCCCGCCCCTTTGATCGACTCATCCTTGATCGGCTCACCTTTTGATCGGCTCACCCTTTGACCGACCCCGTTACCGGCGCGGATTGTTTGATGTTTGACCTGCCGCCTTCGACCCGGACCGCCGACGGATTGCCGCGCCGGGTCGGGGTGGAGATCGAGTTCATGGGGCCGGGCGTCCGCGAAGCGGCAAGCGCCCTAGCCGCCGGTTTCGGCGGCATCGTGATCGAGGAAGACCCCCATGCCGCCACTGTACGCGGCACGCGGCTGGGGGATATCACGATCGAACTCGACCTTCGCCACGCCCATCCGCAACGCCACGGCCGTACCCTGCCGGTCCGGCTGGGCAGGAGGAGCGCCGCCCTGCTGGGCTTCGCCCTGGGCCGGGTAGTCCCGCGCGAACTGATTACCGCTCCGCTGCCGCTGGACCGGCTGGGCGAGGTGGACGATGTCGTCGCCGTCCTCCGCCGCGCCGGCGCCGAGGGCCGCGGCTCCGTTCGGCCCGGATCGTCTCAACTAGGCTCGCTGGGATTGCACTTCAACGTCGATGTCCAGGACGTGTCGGCCGGGAACATCCTGGCGCATCTCCGCGCCTTCATGCTGCTGGACCCCTGGCTGCGCGCCGCCAGTTTCTCCTCCCGCAGCGAGCGGTTGGCGGCCCCGCCCGATTTCTCCAGCGACTACACCCGCAAGGTATTGTCGCCCGATTATCGCCCGGACCTAGCCGGCTTCACCGACGATTATCTGGCGGCCAATCCGTCGCGGGACCGCGCGCTGGACCTGCTGCCGCTGCTGCTCCACCTGGACGCCCGGCGCGTCCGGAGCGTTCTGCCGCGCGAGAAGATCTCCGCCCGCGCGGTCTTCCACTACCGGCTGCCCCAAGCCCATGTCGGCGACGCCGGATGGAGCATCGCCGCCGACTGGAACCGCTGGGTCGCGGTCGAACGGCTTGCCGCCGACCCCGAACGGCTGGCGGAGCTGAGCCGCGCATGGCTTCTGTTCAAGGGGGAGGCGGACACCTGGATCGCCCGCCCCTCAACTTCGCATCAGATAGCTCCGCACCAGATAACTCAGGTTCAGTCAGCCGTCTTGGAATCCACGACCGCCTGATAGACGAGCTGCTTGATCAGCTTGCGGTAATAGGGGCGGCTCGGTCCTGGCGCCTGTGTCATCATGACGGCGGTGATATCCTCCACCGGGTCGATCCAGAAGAAGGTCCCGGCGTAGCCCGCCCACATGAACTCGCCCTTCGATCCGGGAACGCCCGCGATCCCGGCCTCCGGACGGACCATGAAGCCGAGGCCGAAGGTGTAGCCCGGCGTGCCCAGCAACTGCTCGCCGGGGCTGACGACCGGTTGGATGCGGGTGCCCAGGTGATCCGACGCCATCAGCTTGACCGTCGTCGGGCTGAGGATGCGGACACCGTCCAGCTCGCCGCCGTTCAGCAGCATCTGGGTGAAGCGCAGGTAATCGGCGGCGGTAGAAACCGCTCCGGCCCCGCCAGAATCGTTCGCCGGCACCTGCGACACGTCGATCAGCCGGTTGTCGGCCCCGGTGGCCGGGTCCTTCGCCAGCGGCTCGGCCAGCCGCGCCAGTTCCGCCTGAGGCACCGAGAAGCCGGTATCCTTCATCTTCAGCGGATCGAACACCCGCTTCTTGAGGAAATCGGCCAGCCGCATCCCCGACGCCTTTTCCACGACCCGGCCCAGCACGTCGCTCGCCAAGCTGTATTCCCAGCGGGTGCCCGGCTGGTGGATCAGCGGTACTTGCGCTATCGCCTTGACCTCCTCTTCCGGCGTCAGGTTCCGGGCGTCGTAGTCCCGCTCGCCGGGCTTGTAGAGGCCGGCCTTGGCATAGCCGTCGCGGACGACGACGTTCTGGGTGATCTCGCCATATCCCAATCCCGCCGTGTGCCGCAGCAGGTCCTGCACCGTGACGGGCCGCTCGGCCGGCACGGTCGAGTAGGTCACCTTGCCGTAGGGATCGAGCTGCGGCACGCTGACCTGAAGCTTGGCGAACTCCGGCAGGTATTTGGAAACCGGATCCGGCAATTGCAGCCGGCCTTCCTCCATCAGGATCATGGCGGCCACCGAGACCAGCGGCTTGGTCATGGAATAGATGCGGAAGATCGAATCCTCGGCCAGGGGCGCATTGGCATCCTTGTCGCGGAACCCGATGGTCTTCGTGTAGGCGAGCTGGCCGTCCCGGGCGACCATGATGACGGCGCCGGGCAGCTTGCCGCCGTCGATCTCGCGGCTGAAGGCCTGCTCGATCCGTTCCAGCCGTTCGGCCGACAACCCGACCTTGCCGGGCTCGGCGCGGGGCAGGGCCTGTGCCCATGCCGCCGTGGCCGTGCATAACGCTATAATGAATACGCTGGAGGCGGTGATCCGCTTCATTCCTCGGTTTCCTCCCCAATTTTCTTATGACTGCATCCGATCGCGGGCGCAGCCACTCAAGGTAGCGCCGTTGTGGAAGGGAGGAAAGCGTTTGGAACGTATGGTCGTCATGGCGAAAGCGGGACGATATCCCGCATGATCGGCAATTGACTGCCGTCCCGCCGGGTGCCATGTCATCAACCCATGGAGCCGCCTCCCTGACGGGGGATCGCCCCTGCGGCTAAGCGTTGCGTGGCCGGACACTGTCGAACCTGCTAGGCTTGTGCCCATGTTCACCGGAATCATCACAGATGTGGGGACCGTCGTCGCCGTGGATCGGCGCGGCGATACCCTGTTCACCATCGCCACCGCCTTCGATATGGATACCGTGGATATCGGCGCCTCGATCGCGTGCAGCGGCTGCTGCCTCACCGTGATCGAGAAGGAAGCCGACCGCTTCACGATCTCCGCCTCCGGCGAAACGCTGTCCAAGACGACGCTCGGCACCTGGGGCGAGAATACCGAGATCAACCTGGAACGTGCCCTGAAGATGGGCGACGAACTGGGCGGCCACATCGTTTCCGGCCATGTCGACGGCGTTGCCGACGTCATCTCCGTCACGTCGGAAGGCGACAGCTGGCGCTACGTGTTCGAGGTCCCGGCCCCTCTGGCGCGGTTCGTCGCCTCCAAGGGCTCCGTCGCATTGGACGGCGTCTCGCTGACGGTGAACGAGGTGGAGGGACGGCGCTTCGGCGTAAACATCATCCCGCACACCCGCACGCACACGACGTTCCGGACCCTCAAGCCGGACGATAAGGTCAACTTCGAAGTGGACATGCTGGCCCGCTACGTGGCGCGTCTGGCGGAAAGCATCTGATTATGCAGACGGTCAAGAAATCCGAACTCGTCGCCGGTTTGAGCGATCCTTCCGATCAGGCCTATCTCTCCACGATCGAGGAAATTCTCGAGGAGGCCCGCCAGGGCCGCATGTTCGTCCTGATCGACGACGAGGACCGCGAGAACGAGGGCGATCTGGTCATCCCCGCCCAGTGCGCGACACCCGACACGATCAACTTCATGGCGCGCTTTGGGCGCGGCCTGATCTGCCTCGCCATGACTGGCGAGCGGATCGAGCAGCTTCGCCTGCCGCTGATGTCCAAGCAGAACGCATCGCGCCACCAGACCGCGTTCACCGTCTCGATCGAAGCGCGCGAAGGCGTCACGACCGGCATCTCCGCCGCCGACCGCGCCCGCACCATCCAGGTCGCGATCGATCCCGAGATGGGCGCCGACGACATCGCGACCCCCGGCCACGTCTTCCCACTGGTAGCGCGCGACGGCGGCGTCCTGGTCCGCGCCGGCCATACCGAAGCGGCGGTCGATCTGGCCCGCATGGCGGGGATGAACCCGGCCGGCGTGATCTGCGAGATCATGAACGACGACGGCACCATGGCCCGGCTGCCGGATCTGGTGAAATTCGCCCAGTTCCACGGCCTCAAGATCGGCACCATCGCCGACTTGATCGCCTATCGCCGCCGGACCGAGACGATCATCCAGCGCACGCTGGAAACCGTACTGGACAGCCAGTACGGCGGCGAATTCCGCATGATGATCTACGTCAACAAGGTCGAATACGCCGAGCACATCGCCCTGGTGAAGGGCGACATCACGACGCCGGAGCCGGTGCTGGTCCGCATGCACGCGCTCAACGTCCTGGACGATGTCCTGCACGACCGCTCCTGCGGCCGTGGCGGCGACCTCCAGGCGGCGATGCGCGAGATCGGCGAGGAGGGCAGGGGCATCGTGGTCCTGATCCGCGAACCGCAGCCGACCAGCCTGTCCAGCCGCGTCAAGGCTCAGCTCGAAGGGACCGCCAATCCTCAAGCCGAGTTGCGGGATTATGGCGTGGGCGCCCAGATCCTGTTCGACCTGGGTGTGCGCGAGATGATACTCCTGTCCAACCACAAGAAGAACATCATCGGCCTGGACGGCTACGGTCTTTCCGTCGTCGGCACCCGGTCCATCAATCCCGCCATTTCCGGAGCCGACTGAGGCATGTCCGCCGTCACCGATACCGCAACCGACGCCGTAATTCGCATCACGGGTCCCCATATCCTGATCGTCGAAGCCCGCTTCTACGAGGACATCGCGGACGAACTGGTCCGGGGCGCCATCATCGAGCTTGAGAAAGCCGGCGCCACCTATGACCGGATCGCCGTCCCCGGCGCCTTCGAGATCCCCGCCGCGATCAACTTCGCCCTCACGGCGGCGGAAGGCGGCGGCGCCGCCAACGACGAAAGCGCCGCCCCCCGCTACGACGGCTATGTCGCCCTGGGCTGCGTCATCCGGGGCGAGACGACCCACTACGACTATGTCTGCATCGAAAGCGCACGTGGATTGCAGGATATCGCCTTGCGCCACAACGCCGCTATCGGCTACGGCATCCTGACTGTCGAAAACGACGATCAGGCCTGGGCGCGTGCCAAGGTGGATCAAAAGAACAAGGGCGGTGCCGTGGCATCGGCCTGTCTTGACATGATCCGGTTGAAGCGCCACTTCGGCCTGACATCCTGAAATCAGACATATGCAGTTTTGAAAAGCACCATGGCACAGTCAGACGACGCGCGTGACAATGCCGCTTCGGGGGCTTCCCCCAAGCGCGGCCAGACCGGTTCGGGCGGCGGATCTGGCGGCAAGTCGGGTTCCCGGCGTACCGGCGGGGGCTCGGCCAAGGCACGTCGCAAGGCGGCTCGTTTGGCGGCGGTGCAAGCTCTCTATCAGGTCGATCTCAGCGGCACCAATACCGAAACGGTCGTGGGCGAGTTCATCAAGCACCGGCTGGGTCATGAAGTGGACGGCGACACCTATGTCGCCGCCGACCCGCAGCTCTTCTCCGACATCCTGCGCGGCGCCAGCGCCCGTCAGGCTGAGCTGGACACCATGCTGACCTCCTGCCTGGACGCCACCTGGCCGGTTGACCGGCTGGAGCGGCTGACGCGGGCAATCTTGCGGGCGGGAGCCTTCGAGCTTCTGGTCAACGTGGAAACCCATCCCCGCATCGTCATCAGCGAATACGTTGACGTGGCCCACGCCTTCTTCGCCGGCCGTGAGCCTGCGATGGTCAACGGCGTGCTCGACAAGCTGGCCCGTGCCATCCGCGCTGAAGATCTGGCATCTCCGGACCCGTCGCGTGCTCCAGCCGCCGGGCGCTGACAGCGCCGGCGAATTCGGCCGGATCGACCGCTACCTGAAGCCGCTGGCGGCGGGATTTCCCGGTGCGCTCGGTCTGACCGACGACGCCGCCGTGTTCGGCATCCCGCCCGACCGGGAACTGGTGATAACCACCGACGCCCTGGTCGCCGGCGTCCACTTCCTCCCCGACGATCCCCCCGCCGACATCGCCGCAAAGCTGCTGCGGGTCAACCTTTCCGACCTCGCCGCCATGGCGGCCGAGCCGCTGGCCTATTCCCTGGTCACCAGCCTGCCGACCGACATCGGCGACGGTTGGCTAGCCGCCTTTGCCGCCGGTCTGGCGGAGGACCAGAAGCGTTACGGCATCCACCTGATGGGCGGCGACTCGGTATCGACTCCCGGCCCCGTGACCCTGTCGGTAACCGCCTTCGGCCTCGTGCCCAGGGGGCAGGCGCTCCGCCGTGGCACGGCGGGCGCGGGCGACTTGGTTTTCGTCAGCGGCACCATCGGTGACGCCGTCCTCGGCCTCCGCGTCCTCCAGGGCAAGCTGAACGCCGCCGATCCCGACCCGTTGATCGAGCGCTACCGCCGCCCGCAGCCCAGACTGTCCCTGGTGCCGACGCTGCGCCGCTTCGCGACGGCTGGCCTCGACGTCTCCGATGGTCTGGTCGCCGATCTGGCGCATCTCTGCGAAGTCTCAGGTTACGCTGCAACGATCAACGCCGACCGCGTGCCCCTGTCCACCGCTACCCGCGCCGCAGTCACCGCAGACCCGACCCTGCTCGCCACCGCCCTGACCGGCGGCGACGACTACGAGATCGTCTTTACGGTAAAGCCCGAAGACCGCGAAGCACTGCTCGCCTCCGGTGCTGACGTGACCGAGATCGGCCGCCTGTCCCCGGACGGTGCCACCGGCACCGTCACGGTGCTGGACGGTACCGGCGCAGCAATGCCCCTGACCGCCCGAGGTTGGACCCACTTTTGAAAGCTCCCGAACAAGTGTTGGGCCACGGCCCAACCTACGAAGCAGATCTCGTAGGTTGGGCCGTGGCCCAACAAGCACGTTACAGAGCACCCACGCCCCGCCTTACGGGAACATCGGCGCCTGCTCCAGCCCCATCGTCTCGATCAGGCCGTTCATCACGTTGAAGTTCTGGATCGCCTGACCCGAGGCGCCCTTCACCAGGTTATCCAGCACCGACAGCACGATGGCCCGCCCCGGCAGCCGGTCCTTGAAGACCGAGATGTGGACCTGATTGGACCCGCGCACATGCTTGGTGTGCGGCACCACGCCCGCCGGAAGCACCTGCACGAACGGTTCGTTCTCGAACCGTGCCGCCAGGGCGGCCCGCAGGTCGTCCGGCCCGTTCTTGCCGGCCAGTTTGACGTAGGTCGTGATGAACTCGCCCCGGTTCATCGGGATCAGGTGCGGCGTGAACGCCATCGTCACCGGCACCCCTGCGGCGATGCTCAGCTCCTGCTCCATCTCCGGCATGTGGCGGTGATGGCCGACGCCGTAGGCGTGCATGCCCTCCGACACTTCGCAGAACAGGTTCGCCTGCTTGGCGTCGCGACCGGCGCCGCTGACGCCCGACTTGGCGTCCACGATGATGTCGTCGGTCTGGATCAGCCCGTCCAGGACCAGCGGCAGCAGCGGAATCAACGTCGCGGTCGGGTAGCAGCCGGGATTGGCGACCAGCCGCGCGCTCCGCACGCCCTGACGGTTGAACTCCGTCAGGCCGTAGACTGCCTCGCGCTGAAGCTCGACGGCGGCGTGTTCATGGCCGTACCACTGGGCATAGCTGGCCGGATCGGACAGACGGAAGTCGGCGGACAGGTCCACGATCTTGACCGTGTGGGGCAGCGCCCGGATGATTTCCTGTGTCGTGCCGTGGGGCAGGCCGCAGAAGACGAAGTCGATTTCCGACCAGTCCACCTGCTCGATCTTCACCAGATTGGGCAGGTTCAGGTATGCCAGATGCGGGAAGACCTCGGCCAGCGGCTTGCCGGCCTGACGCTCGGCCGTCAGGACGCGGACATCGGCGGCCGGGTGGCGGGCAAGCATGCGGACCAGTTCGGCGCCGGTGTAACCACTGGCTCCCAGGATGGCGATCCGGATCTGATCGACCGATTCGGGCATCTGACTAACTCCCATAGGCGAAGGGCAGGGGACGAAGCTTGAAGCTGCGGATGCAAAAACGAACAGGGCGCCCCGGATCGGGACGCCCTGCCGCAGTATAACCAGAAATGCGGTGTGTTGGTGCCGATCAGCGCTTCGAGAACTGGAAGCTGCGACGGGCCTTCGCACGGCCGTACTTCTTACGCTCGACGACGCGGGCGTCGCGCGTCAGGAAGCCGGCTGCCTTCAGCGGCGGACGCAGGCCCGGCTCGTAGTAGGTCAGGGCCTTGGAGATGCCGTGACGGACAGCACCGGCCTGACCGGACAGACCGCCGCCGGCGACCGTCGCCATCACGTCGTACTGGTCGATGCGGGCGGCGATCTCGAACGGCTGGTTCAGCAGCATGCGCAGAACCGGACGGGCGAAGTAGACGCCGATGTCGCGGCCGTTGACGGTGACCTTGCCGGAACCCGGCTTGATCCAGACGCGGGCGACCGCGTTCTTCCGCTTGCCGGTGGCATAGGCGCGGCCCTGGGCGTCGATCTTCGGCTCGGGTGCGGCCTGCTCGGAAACGACGGCGGTGGCGGTCGAAGAAGAACCGCCGGTCAGGTTCTTAAGATCGGCGAGAGTGGTGGTAACCTGCGCCATGATTTACGAGATCCTCTTGTTCTTCGGGTTCAGGGCGCCGACGTCCAGAACTTCCGGCTGCTGGGCTTCATGCGGATGGACGGCACCGCCGTAAACCTTCAGGTTGCCCATCTGCTTGCGGCCGAGCGGACCACGAGGAACCATGCGCTCGACGGCCTTGATGACCACGCGCTCCGGGTACTTGCCATCCAGGATCTGACCCTTGGAACGGCCCTTGATGCCGCCGGGATAGCCGGTGTGCCAGTAGAAGATATCGTCATTGCGCTTGTTGCCCGTCAGACGGACCTTCTGGGCATTGATCACGATGATGTTGTCGCCGCAATCGACATGCGGCGTATAAAAGGGCTTGTGCTTGCCGCGCAAGATATTGGCGATGATGCTCGCCATGCGGCCGAGGACGAGGCCTTCCGCGTCGATGATGAACCACTTCTTCTCGACTTCGGACGGCTTCAGGGACAGGGTCTGCATTGCCACTCTCTCATGAAATACCGGATGCGGCACGAGAGCGGGACTCCCTTGCCGAAGTTGGCCGGTGTTGTAGGGTGCGCACACCCCGAGAGTCAACGGAAAAGCGCTTGAAGCACAGTGATTTAGGTGTGCGGTATTATAATACCGCTTCGTTTAACCCCTTGCGCCAGAATGATTTTTTCCTCTGAAGCGTCGGAGCGGTACCCAAATACCGTGTCATCCTCACGCCAGCATCGTCACCGGCGGCCGGTCCGGCGGTATGCTGTAAGTCCCCGTGACATGGGCCACCGGCTCGTCCTCGCCCTCCGAATAGAGCAGCACGTCGCCATAGGCCAGCCGCTTGCCCAGCTTCAGGATTCGCGCCTCGGCGATCACGCCGAACTGGCCGGGCTTGCGCAGGAAGTTGATGGTCATGCTGGTCGTCACCGCCAGTTCGACCCGTCCGATCAGGCTCAGCACCGCGCCGTACAATGCCACGTCGGCCAGCCCGAACAGGGCAGGGCCGGTCACGGTGCCGCCTGGACGGACGAAGTCCGTGCGGTACGGCATGCGCAGGCGTATCGTTCCGGCTCCGACGCTTTCCACTGTGACGCCGTAGCTGCCGACCAGCGGCACGCCTTCCCGGATCAGCGTTTCAAGCTCGGCCGCCGCGATGGCGGAGGTATCGTCGCTATGGCTCATGCTTTCCGCCCCATGTTTTCTGGCCCAATGTTTTATGACTTCACTTTAAACCATCATTGAAACCGATTGGCGCATGGTTTCTGATGCCCCAAATCGCCACATCGGCAAAGACCATAAAAACCGGGAGAACGCCGCCATGACCGCACAGACCGCCACCCCAGCCGGAGAACCGATCCTGCTGCGCGAGGTCGCCGACGGCGTCGCCACGCTGACCCTCAACCGCCCGTCGGCCCGCAACGCCCTCTCGATGGAGCTGATGACCCTTCTGACGGAGGAGCTTGAGGACATCGGCCAGGACAGGAGCATCCGCGTCGTCGTGCTGGCAGGATCCGGCCCGGCGTTCTGCGCCGGCCACGATCTCAAGGAGATCCGCGCCAACCCTGGCAGGGAGATCTATCAGGCGCTGTTCCAGCAATGCTCCAAGCTGATGCTGACGATCACCAGGCTGCCCCAGCCGGTGATCGCCAAGGTCCACGGCATCGCGACGGCGGCCGGCTGCCAGCTCGTCGCCACCTGCGACCTCGCCATTGCGGCGGACACCACCCGCTTCGCCACACCCGGCGTCAATATCGGCCTGTTCTGCTCGACCCCGATGGTGGCCCTGACGCGTGCCGTCGGCCGCAAGCACGCGATGGAGATGCTGTTGACCGGCGACATGATCGGCAGCGGCGACGCCGTCATGTTCGGCCTGATCAACCAGACCGTTCCGGAAGCGGAACTGGACGCCACCGTCCAGCAACTGGCCGCCCAGATCGCCTCTAAGTCGCCGCTGACGCTGGCGATCGGCAAGGAAGCCTTCTATCAGCAGATCGACATGCCCCTGGAGCAAGCCTACGCCTATGCCAGCGACGTCATGGCCAGCAACATGCTGGCCCGCGACGCGGAGGAAGGCATCGATGCCTTCCTGGGCAAGCGCCACCCCGTATGGGAAGGCCGCTGAGGCGGCAACAGGCGGAAATCATGCAGCACGACACCTACGGCGACAGCTACCTGTCCGACATCCTCGCCTCCGTGAAGACGATTGCCATGGTCGGCGCCAGCACCAACTGGAACCGGCCCAGCTATTTCGTCATGAAGTACCTGCAATCCAAGGGCTTCCGCGTCATCCCGGTCAATCCCGGCGTCGCCGGCGAGCAATTGCTAGGCGAAACCGTGTACGCGCGGCTGGAGGACATCCCCGACCCCGTCGATATGGTCGATGTCTTCCGCAACGCGGAGGCCGCCGGCCCGGTCACCGACAGCGCCATCGCGATCAACGCCCGCATCGTCTGGATGCAGATCGGCGTCCGCAACGACGAGGCGGCGGCCAGGGCGGAAGCAGCTGGCCTGAAGGTCGTCATGAACCGCTGCCCCAAGATCGAATACATGCGCCTGCACGGTGAGATCGGTTGGAACGGCATCAATTCCAACGTCATCACCAACCGCAAGCGGCCGGTCAAAGCCGTCAAGAAACTGATGTAAGGGGACCACAACGCCATGACCGACCAGCCAAATGAACAGCGGACCTTTGGGTTTGAAACGCGCGCCGTCCATGCCGGCGCCGCACCCGATCCCGCCACCGGCGCCCGCGCCACGCCGATCTACCAGACCACCAGCTACGTTTTCGACGACGTCGAGGACGCGGCGGCGCTGTTCAACCTACAGAAGATGGGCTTCATCTACTCCCGTCTGACCAACCCGACCGTTTCGGTACTGGAAGAACGCATCGCCAGCCTGGAAGGCGGGCGCGGCGCCACCGCGACCTCGTCCGGTCACGCGGCCCAGATGCTGACCTTCTTCGCGCTGATGTCGCCGGGGGAAGAATTCCTGTCGTCGCGCAAGCTCTATGGCGGCTCGCTCAACCAGTTCGCCAACAGCTTCCCCCGCGCCTTCGGCTGGAAGGCGATCTTCGTCGATGGCGAGGATGCCGACAGCTATCGCAGGGCGTTGACGCCCAAGACCAAGGCGATCTTCATCGAAAGCCTCGCCAACCCCGGCGGCGTCGTTTCCGACATCGCCGCGATAGCGGAAGTGGCGCGGGAAGCGAACATCCCCCTCATCGTCGACAACACGATGGCGACCCCGTACCTGTGCCGCCCGATCGAGCACGGCGCCACGCTGGTCGTCCATTCCACCACCAAGTTCCTGTCGGGACACGGCAACTCGGTCGGCGGCGTCGTTGTCGACAGCGGCAAGTTCGACTGGACCGCAGCCGGCAAGTATCCGGCCCTGAGCGATCCGGAGCCTGGCTACCACGGCCTCCGCTTCCACGAGACTTTCGGCGATCTGGCCTTCACGATCCATGCCCACGCCATCGGCCTGCGCGACCTGGGGCCGAACCAGCAGCCGATGAACGCCTTCCTGACCATCACCGGCATCGAAACGCTGGCGCTCCGCATGGAACGCCACTGCGCCAACGCCTTGAAAGTCGCGGAATTCCTGCAAGGCCATCCCGCCGTCGCCTGGGTCAACTATGCCGGCCTGCCGGATAGCCCCTATAACGCGCTGTCCCGCAAATACATGCCCAAGGGCGCAGGGTCGGTCTTCACCTTCGGCCTCAAGGGCGGCTTCGACGCCGGCGTCGCGATGGTCGAAGGCGTCGAACTGTTCAGCCACCTCGCCAATATCGGCGACACCCGCTCGCTGATCATCCACCCGGCCTCGACCACCCACCGCCAGCTTTCCGAGGAAGGGCTGAAGGCGTCTGGGGCCACGCCGGACGTCATCCGCCTCTCGATCGGGATCGAGAGCGCCGAAGACATCATCGCCGACCTGGATCAGGCCCTGAAGAAAGCAGTCCGGTAGAAAGCCGCTTCGGTCACTCGGCCCCGACAGCGGGGGCTACCATCGGCGACGCCATCACCGGCGTCGCCGGTACCGCTGCCGGCTCTTCCTTCGGCAGCAGCAGCGCCGCCAGGAAGGCGGTCGCGGCGAACCCGCCCAGCATCAGGAACAGCCAATAGAAATCGGTGCTCCAGCCATAGGCCAGCGCCACCAGTTGCACGCCCAGGGGAGCAACGCCGAACGACAGGATGAACTTGGAGCCGAACGCCAGCCCCTGGTGCCGGGCAGGGGTATAGCGGGCCAGCAGCAGGTTCTCCGACGGTATCTGAAGGCTCTGCGTGAACACCATCAGGGCCGCGACCACCAGCAGCGGGAAGCCCGAGAAGCTGGATGCGATCAGCAGCAGAGGGATCTGGATCAACAGGCAGAAGACATAGACCCGCTTCAGCGGGTAGCGGTCCGACAGCATGCCGCCGACGAACTGCGAGCCGCTGGCGAACAGGTATACCAGCGTCACCAGTCCGCCTACCCCCAGCGTGCCGTCGCCCACCAGCCCGGTCATCCGCTCGCCGAACCATTTGGGCATCGCGGTCACGGTAGCCTGGAAGATCAGCCCGGCGCAGACCATCGTCACCGACAGCACGACGAAGGCGCGGATCGCGTCGCTCCGGTTGGTCCCGACCTGCGGCCTCAGGTCACGCGGCCGGTCGGTGACCACGCCCGTGGCGATCAGGCCCAGCAGCACCAATCCGGTACCGAAACAAACCGCTCCCGGAACGATGAAGGCCGCCCGCCAGTTTACCAGTTCGGTAAGGCCGCCGGCGATCAAGGCGGCGCTGGCGATCCCTAAGCTGCCGAAGATTCCCATGACGCCGAGCGCACGTCCCCGATTGACCGCGTTCTTGATCGTCCACGACATGCCGACCGGATGGTAGATCGATGCACCCAGACCCAGCACGGCCAGTCCGACCGCCAAGCCCGTCGTTCCGCCGGCCAGCCCCGACAGTACGGCGCCCGTACCCGTCAGCAGGAAGAACACGACCATCATCTTGGCATCGCTCCAGCGGTCGCCCAGCCAGCCGGCCAGCGGCGCTCCGACACCGATCATCAGGGACCCGATGGTCCACAGCCGGATCAGCTCGTCGTAACCGATCGCCCAGTCCCGCTCCAGCCCCAGGACGACCGTGAGATACAGGGCCGACAGCACATGCATGAAGGCATGGCCGATGCACGAGAACCCCAGGGACAGGCGCGTGGACGCGGGAGACATACTGGAACCTTTCAAAAGAGGCTCGCGAAACGTCGCACAAGGGTGTTGGCGCGGGCAAGTTGCAGAGGGCGCATGGCACATATGCGCGACTTGTTGGATTGACACGCCCGCTGACGTAAGATGCCGCAACCGTCAAATCACCTGCCACCCTTCTGCCCGGACCTCTCCATGACCGCCTCTCCTGAAACCTGTGCCGTGCCGGAAGACCGGTACCTGCACTGGCTGCGCCGTGGCCTGAGCCAACCCGGTGGCAAGCTCCCCCTGTTCGACGAGGAGGGGCAGCGGATCGACCGCGAGATCGTCAAGGCCTGTATCGCCGCCGGATGGGCCGAGCGCTGGTTCAAGAACCCGCTGAAACCCGACTGGGTCGTCTGCCGCATCACCGATGCCGGACGCGCCGTCCTGACACCGCACTTTGAAGACGCAAAAATATCTCAGCGTGGCGATACGTCGCAGCCTTGACATAACTCGGCATTCAATGCATAACTGACTTCCGGTTAAGACGGGTCCGGGTTTAGGGAGGAACATCCGAAAAGGATGGTCGCGGTCAACGAGCCGCAAGAAGTTGCCAGTCACAACGAACGGCCCCTCATTTTGAGGGGCCGTTCGTGTTTCTACGACTCGTCATGTTGCAGTGCGTTTTTTTCTTGTACCAACAGCCGAAGACACTGACCGGCGCTCCGGAAGTGTTGGGCCACGGCCCAACCTACGAAGCAGGAACCCGTAGGTTGGGCCGTGGCCCAACAAGCACATCCCCATCAATCGATGTCTTTCGCTAGCGGTACACTTCTCCGTCCCGCAAAAGCAAAAGGCCGGAAACGCCATTGGCGTTTCCGGCCTTTTGCAATTTCAGTTTCCTGAAAATATCGGGCAGGCGGGATTCGAACCCACGACCCCCAGTCCCCCAGACTGATGCGCTACCAGGCTGCGCTACTGCCCGCAAGACCACCGTGCCGGTTCGCACCGGCTTTGGCGTGGCGGGGACTATAGCGGCGGGACTGACCCTCCGCAATCACCCCGATGAAATTATTTGCTCTTTCCGCTTACCGAGCACTCAGCCCGGACCGCTCAGGGCCGTCCGCTCCGCAGCATGTCCCGCAAGGCGATCAACTCCATCAGCACCGCCTCGATATCGCCGCGCTGGGCCGCGGTCATGCCGTCGTGATGCTCGTCGTGGTCGCCAAGGTCGTCGTCGTGCTCCAGATCATGAGCTTCGTCGCCATCGCCCTCAGCTTCGCCATGACCCGGCAACGCCGACTCATCCGGCAGGGACGCACCTTCGTCCGCTCCACCGGCAGTGCCGCCGCGGGCCTCGCGCAGCAGGCGCTGCACGCCCTTGATCGTATAGCCTTCCTTGTACAGCAGGCTCTGGATACGGCGCAGCAGTTCGACGTCCTCGGGACGGTAATAGCGCCGCCCGCCGCCGCGCTTGAGCGGGCGGATCTGCGGGAATTTGGTTTCCCAGAAGCGCAGCACATGCTGCGGCACGTCGAGTTCGGCCGACACTTCGCTGATCGTGCGGAAGGCTGTCGCCGACTTCACCATGCTGCGGGGCCGCGGGTCCGGGGTGGGAGCGGTCATCGTCACGAGGCAACTTCAATATGCGGCGGATCGAGTTCGGCGAGTGTCTGGTTGATGCGGGCCTTGAGCACATGGCTCGCCCGGAACACCAGCACCCGCCTCGGCATGATCGGCACTTCCTCACCGGTCTTGGGATTGCGCCCGACGCGCTCTCCCTTCTGCCGGACCGAGAAACTGCCGAAGGAGGATATCTTCACCATCTCCCCGCGCGCTAGCGCGTCGGAGATTTCATTCAATACGGTTTCCACCAAGTCGGCGGATTCGTTGCGCGACAAGCCGACTTCCTGGTACACGGCCTCGCTCAACTGAGCGCGGGTGACGGTCTCCTGACTCATGGCGTATTCCCTTTCGCCAGTGGCCCGCAAGGCGCCGGACCTGCCGCCGAAACCGTAATCCCGCGGAAGAAATGCGTCAATTACAAAGAGTTGGCAGACATCGTTGAGCGTGTGGGAGACCTCCACAGCCTTACATGCGGACCAGTGCCGAACCCCAGGTGAAACCGCCGCCCATGGCTTCCAGCAGCACCAGATCACCCCGTTTGATACGGCCGTCATGGACCGCTTCGGCCAATGCCAGCGGGATCGATGCCGCCGAGGTGTTGCCGTGATGATCCACCGTCATGACCACCTTGTCGGTCGACAGCTTCAGCTTCCGCGCCGTGCCCTCGATGATCCGCTTATTGGCCTGATGGGGCACCAGCCAGTCGATGTCGGCGGCCGTCAGGTTGTTGGCCTCCAGCGCCTCGACCACCACTTCGCTCAGCCGGGTCACGGCATGGCGGAAGACTTCCTGGCCGACCATCCGGACATGGCCTGTGCTTTGCGTCGCCGACGGCCCGCCGTCGACCCACAGCAGCTCGTAGTGCCGTCCGTCGGAATGCAGGTGGGTGGACAGGATGCCATGATCGGCGCTGGTTCCTTCGCCCTCTTCCGCCTGGAGGACCACGGCGCCGGCGCCGTCGCCGAACAGCACGCAGGTCGTCCGGTCTTCCCAGTCCAGGATGCGGGAGAAGGTCTCCGCCCCGATCACCAGCGCGGTCTTGGCCTGACCCAGCCGGATGAAGTTGTCGGCCACCGACAGCGCGAAGATGAAGCCAGAGCAGACCGCCTGAAGGTCGAAGGCGACGCCATGGGTGATGCCGAGTTCGGCCTGCACCCTGGTAGCGGTCGCCGGGAAGGTATGGTCTGGAGTCGTGGTCGCCAGGATGATCAGATCGACCTGATCCGCCGCGATCCCGGCATGGTCCAGCGCCTTCCGCGCGGCGGCCAGCGCCAGATCGGACGTCTTCTCGGTCGGCGCCGCCAAGTGGCGGGACCGGATGCCGGTACGCTGCGTGATCCAATCATCCGACGTATCGACCCGCTGGGCGAGGTCCTGATTGGTTACAACGTTCTGCGGCAGGTACGATCCGCAGCCTGTTATCCTGGAACGTCGAACCATTTATACGGCCGCTGCTTTCGGGTCTGGGAGGGGTGAATCGGGAGACGAGGAGTCCACGATCGCGGATGCCGCGGCGATCGCGCTGTTGATGCGCGCCACCTCGACCTTGATCGTTTCGTTGAAGCCCCGGGTGACCATGTCGACCGCGACGCAGACGGCGTTGGCGAAGCCGTCGGCATCGGTGCCGCCGTGGCTCTTCACGCAGACGCCCTGAAGCCCCAGGAACATCGCGCCGTTGTAGCGTCGCGGGTCCATCCGTTTCCGGAGCTTGGTGAAGGCGTTGCGGGCCAGCAGGTACCCGATCTTGGCGAGGATGGACGAGCTGAAGGTCCGGCGCAGCAGCTCGGCGTAGAGCTTAGCGGTGCCTTCCGCCGTCTTGAGGGCGACGTTGCCGGTAAAGCCGTCGGTGACGATCACGTCGACCACGCCGGCGGGGATGTCGTTGCCCTCGATGAAGCCGTGGAACTTGCCGGGCAGGGGAGTGATCCGGAGCTGGGCCGCCGCCTGTTTGATCGACTCGTGCCCCTTGATCTCTTCGGCGCCGATGTTCAGCAGACCGACCGTCGGCTCCATCAGGCCCAGCACGGTCTTCGCGAAGACCGACCCCATGACCGCGAACTCGACGAGGTTCCTGCTGTCGCACTCGATGTTGGCGCCCAGGTCCAGCATGACGCTTTCGCCGCGCATCGTCGGGAAAAACGACGCTATCGCCGGCCGGTCGATGCCCGGCAGCGTTTTCAGGACGAACTTGGCCATAGCCATCAGGGCGCCGGTGTTTCCGGCGGATACCACACAGGCAGCCTTGCCCTGCGCCACCGCATCGATGGCCAGCCGCATGCTGGAAGTGCGGCCACTGCGCAAAGCCACAGCCGGCTTCGCATCGTTGCTGATGGCGTCCGGCGTATGATGAATCGTGGAGATCCGCTCAAGATCGGGCAGGTTCGCGAGCAGCGGCCTTATCCGCTGTTCGTCGCCGAAGAACAGATAGTCGATCTCCGGGCAACGCAACCGAGCCATGTCGGCACCCGCGACAACCATTTCCGGCGCATGATCTCCGCCCATGGCATCAAGGGCGATCGTCAAACGCGCACTCACCGCATCCGAACTCCGTAGGCCGCCTGCCGCCTTGCCGCCAACCGGCATGTTTGCCGGTGGCCCATCACCTGATAAACCGCCACCTGATGAAACGTCACCCAATGACCTGGAATCCTGCGGATCGGTCACGCGGTAACGGTTTCAACCACCTCACGGCCGTCGTACTGGCCGCACGAACCGCAGACATGGTGCGGGCGCTTCAGTTCGCCGCAGTTCGGGCATTCGGCATAGGATGAGGCGGTCAGGGCATGGTGAGAACGCCGCATGTCGCGCCGCGACTTCGAGGTTTTCTTTTTAGGAACAGCCATTGTCAGGACTCTCTATTATAAAAGGCGGCCCGAAGGAGCCGCCTCATGCGAACCGCTTCATTACAGAAAACGCCCCATCGGGGCAAGAGTGAAGCGCGAATTTAATCAGGCCGCTTAAGCTTGGCAAGGGCGAGGAACGGATTGGGCCGTTCGGCCGGAGCCTCCTCGTCATCCTCGATATGGTCTTCGAAACCGATGCCGGGGCAGCGCGGATAGGGGTCCAGAGCCAGCGACAGGTGCTGGGTCGCAAGCTCGCCCAGGTCGATCCGGTTGTCGACCAGCGGCTCCGGCGGGTCCTCCGCCTCCGCGTCGATCTCGACTTCCTGCGCGGCCGCCGGGATCAGGTGGGCCGGTGCGAAGATCGTCTCGAACTCCTCCGCGACATGGGCCGGCACGGGGTCCAGCGTCACGACGCAGGTCTGGACAACGTCGGCCTCCAGCCTGCCGGAAACGCGGATCATCTTGCCGCCGCGGATGCGGCGCAGGTGAATGACGGTGCTGAAGTTTTCCAGCGATTGCAAGTCCAGACGCTGGGCCAGCCTGGCGCATTCCTCCGGCTTCGCCTTGATCGTCTGCACCGTCTCGTCGGTCCCGACCTTGTCGGCAAGGATGGTCCGGGAGAATTCCGGTGCGATCTCGTGGTCGGTCATGGACGTCTCCCTGTTCCTGAATTCCGCGTTCCTGAAATTCCGCTGCCCCGAGCTGCGCCGATGCCGGAAAGGCGGGGCGTCACCCTATGGCAGGGGGCCTATAGCAGGCGGCGGGCCGAATTGCACATGTCCGGCGACCAGCCGGTCGAGCGGCTGG
This sequence comes from Skermanella aerolata KACC 11604, assembly GCF_000936425.1. Taxonomy (GTDB): domain Bacteria; phylum Pseudomonadota; class Alphaproteobacteria; order Azospirillales; family Azospirillaceae; genus Skermanella; species Skermanella aerolata. The sequence goes on from NZ_AVFK01000016.1 coordinate 33,571, forward strand.
GCGGCCAGCGATTCGACCTCGCGCCGCATATAGGCCGTTACGGCTTCGAAACAGCGCTCGGGCACTTCCATCACGGTGCCGTAAAGGTTGCGATCAAGTGCCGCATGCATGACGGCGTCGCTGGGATCGTTCAGGCCCTTCTCGTACGACACGATACGCCCGTAAAGCCCCTTGGCCATCTTCTTGATGTGCTTCGGCACGCTCAGGTCGCCGATCCCGATCTCGCGAAGGCTCCGGTCCATGTCGGCGATCAGGGTGTCGAACAGCTGCTGGGACACGGCCTCGGCTTCGGTCCCTCGCGTCTTCAGGCGGTGCATCACTAGAAAAGCGTGCATCGCGATCATTTCGAACCGCCCGTCGATCGTGTCGGGCACGTCCAGGTCCGAATAGAATTCGGGACGGCGCGCCTGGGCCACGATGGCTTCGTACAGGTCCAGAGCCTGAGCCTCGTGGCGATTGCGCTGGAACAGGCGGTTCAGCAAAGCTCGATCTCCATGGTCCTGAAGTGATGCCGGAATGATCCCGAAGGAATCCCGAATTGGGCCGGAAGCGATTCCGGAAAGTTGACAGGACGGCGCGACGGGTGCAATTGTCCTACCCGAAATGGGTGCCGCCCAGGTCGTCGTCAATCCGCCCGGTCCCGCACAAGAGCCGGGAGGCAGGCAGACGGCGCCGGATAATGCCGGGGCGGCGGCGGATGGACAATACCGGGCAATCATGGTCAGACCAACACTTCGTCACGTCTTCGCTGCCGGCTTCATGGGCCTTGCGCTGGCCGCCTGCTCGCCCTCGGTGGACACGCGGGGCAATCTGGCCGACAAGGATCGCCTCCAGCAGATCCAGCCGGGCGTCAGCACCCGCGACGATGTCGCGGCGGTGCTGGGAACGCCGTCCACGATGGGCACCTTCGATCCCAACACCTGGTATTACATCGGCGCCCGGACGGAGAAAACAGCGTTCTTCCGGCCCGATACGGTCGAGCGCAAGATCGTCGTCGTCAAGTTCGACGAGGCCGGGACCGTCGCCGACGTCCACCAGCTGGACCAGAACGCCGGCCAGGAAGTCGAACTGGTCGAACGCACGACCCCGACCGCCGGTCGCGACCTGAACTTCATCGAACAGATGCTCGGCAACGTCGGGCGCTTCTCCGGCGGCAACGGCGGCTTCCGCCAGCCGGGCGTGCCACGGCGCTAGATCGCCGGCCGGCGGTTCACCCTCGGCCGCTCACCCAACGAAAAAGCCCCGGAACCTCGCGGTTCCGGGGCTTTTTCACGTCCCTTCCCGTTATCCCGCCAGCTTCGCCAGGATGGCCAGCAGCAGGATCGCGACGATGTTCGTGATCTTGATCATCGGGTTGACCGCCGGGCCGGCCGTGTCCTTGTACGGATCGCCGACGGTGTCGCCGGTCACGGCCGCCTTGTGGGCTTCCGATCCCTTGCCGCCGTAATTGCCTTCCTCGATGTACTTCTTGGCGTTGTCCCAGGCGCCGCCGCCCGACGTCATCGAGATCGCGACGAAGATGCCGGTGACGATGGTGCCCAGCAGCATGGCGCCGAGTGCCGTGAAGGCCGCCGCCTGCCCCGCGATCAGGTTGATGACGAAGTACAGCACGATCGGGGCCGCGACCGGCAGCAGCGACGGCAGGATCATCTCGCGGATGGCCGCACGGGTCAGCATGTCGACCGCCTTGCCGTAGTCGGGCTTGGCCGTCCCTTCCATGATGCCCTTGATCTCGCGGAACTGGCGCCGGACCTCGACCACGACCGATCCCGCCGCCCGGCCGACGGCGGTCATGCCCATGGCGCCGAACAGGTAGGGCAGCAGTCCACCGATCAGCAATCCCACAACGACATAAGGGTCCTGAAGGTTGAACGTCACCTCCACGTTGGGGAAGTAGTGCTTCAGGTCCTCGATATAGGCCGCGAACAGCACCAGCGCCGCCAGACCGGCGGAGCCGATGGCATAGCCCTTGGTGACCGCCTTGGTCGTATTGCCCACGGCGTCCAGCGCGTCGGTGACGACGCGGGTTTCCTTGGGCAGGTCGGCCATCTCCGCGATGCCGCCGGCGTTGTCGGTCACCGGGCCGTAGGCGTCGAGCGCCACGACCATGCCGGCCAGCGCCAGCATCGTGGTCGCCGCGATGGCGATGCCGAACAGGCCGGCCAGCGTGTGGGCGATGATGATGCCGGCGCAGATCACCAGGGCCGGCAAGGCGGTCGCCTCCATCGAGATCGCCAGCCCCTGGATCACGTTGGTGCCGTGGCCCGTCTCCGACGACTTGGCGATGCTGCGGACCGGCCGGAACGAGGTGGAGGTGTAATATTCCGTGATCCAGACCAGCAGTCCGGTGACGCCAAGGCCGACCAGCGCGCAGCCGAACAGCTTGAAGCCGGTGACGGCGCCGCCCTCGACCCGCTCCAGCGGCGTGTTGAAGCCCAGCAGGATCGCGGTTGCCAGGAAGATCAGCACGGCGGAGATCGCCGCCGTGACCGCCAGCCCCTTGTAGAGCGCGCCCATGATGTTGTTGGACGGCCCCAGCTTGACGAAGAAGGTGCCGGCGACCGAGCCGATGATGCAGACCGCGCCGATCACCAGCGGATAGATCATCAGCCGGGCCTGGGTATCGCCCACAAAGAAAATCGCCGCCAGCAACATGGTGGCGACGATGGTGACTGCGTAGGTCTCGAAGAGGTCGGCGGCCATGCCGGCGCAGTCGCCGACATTGTCGCCGACATTGTCGGCAATGACCGCGGGGTTCCTGGGATCGTCCTCCGGGATGCCCGCCTCGACCTTGCCGACGAGGTCGGCTCCGACATCGGCGCCCTTGGTGAAGATGCCGCCGCCCAGCCGCGCGAAGATGGAGATCAGCGAAGCCCCGAAGCTGAGCGCCACCAGCGCTTCCAGGATGCCGCGGATCGGAACCCCCGACATCAGCAGCACGCCGTAATAGATCGTGACGCCCAGGATGCCCAGGCCGACCACCAGCATGCCGGTGATGGCGCCCGACTTGAACGCGATGTCCAGCGCCGGCGCCAGGCCCCCGCGCGCCGCTTCCGCCGTGCGGACATTGGCGCGCACCGACACGTTCATCCCGATATAGCCGGCGATGCCGGACAGGACGGAGCCGATCACGAAGCCGATCGCCACGTGCATGCCCAGGATGTAGCCGAGGATCGCACACAGCACGATGCCGACCAGGGCAATGGTCGTGTACTGGCGGTTGAGATAGGCCTGCGCGCCTTCCTGGATGGCGCCTGAAATTTCCTGCATCCGGGCGGACCCGGCACTGGCGGCGAGCACTTGCCGGCCGGCATAGACGCCGTAGGCAAGGGCGGCTAGGCCGCATAGGACGACGAAGACGAAGGCAACTGACATCGATCCCCCCAGATTCCCGTCAAAGAACTTTTGTCCCGCGCAATCATCCCAATGTTTCAAAGGAGTTGCGGGCAATTAGTTATTGCGGAAAGCATGCAGGAGGGACGCGGACAAAGCAACTGCGCTGCTCCAGAGGCATCGGAAGATCACGCTAAACAGGCGGAACTCCGCCATCCGATGTCTTCATGGTCGAAATGCTTACTAATCTAAGTGAAGCGACTCGAGAAATTGTCCGGAAGAAAGCGCTACATCGGACGCTGGTTGACGACCTGGATCAGCGCGTCGCGGACCATGTCCTTTCCCAGCACCTTGGATGCCGCATCCCGCAGCTTCGACTTTACCTGCGCCACGTCCAGCACCCCGCCGCTCATCACCTTGCCGGATGCGATGGCGCCGTAGATCGTGGTCAGGAAAGCGTCGGTCAGGCGAGGGGCCTGGGCACGGACCGCCTCCGCCGTGGCCATGTCGGTCAGTTCCAGCGCCACCATCAGGGTGACGAACTGGTCGATCCGCTCGGCGCCCAGCACGGGCACGGTCAGCGGTCCGATATTGACGAAGACCGGCGGTCCCGGCGGCGGGGGAGGGGGCGGCTCCTCGACCTTTTCCTCGTGGTGCTCGCCTTGGTTGGCGAACAGGAACCAGCCCGCGCCGAATCCGCCGCCGCCGAAGATCAGCGCGACCAGCACCAGGACCAGGATCTTTACCAACACCGCCTCCGTATGCGCACCAGTCCGCAACTGGTACGCCGGCAGCCCTTAAGGCCCACTTAACCCGGTATATCCGTTAACGAAAACCAAGTTCGGGAAAGCCCGTCAGGGGAAGGGGCAGCGCTCGTCCGTCACTTCCACGAAGGACCGGGCACCCGCCGTGACGGTGAACTGGTGCTCGATCCCGGCGGACACGACGGTATGGTGCAGCGGCAGGGTGCCCTTGGCCTCGGTCTGGCGTCCGCCGGCCTCGGTAAAGCGGATCGTGACAAGCCCCTTGGGGTCGAACCAGCCTTCGACGTTGCCGGTCGGGCTCCGGGCCGGCGTTCCTTCGCCGCTGACCGTGATCGCGCCGCTGGCGAAGCCGACCGTGGAGTTCGGCCCCTTGTAGACGGGAGTCGGCAGGATGAACCGCTTGTTCTCCGGCTTCTCGCAGGCGCGGGGCGTCTTGATCTGGCTGAGCACGAAGACCAGCCGTTTCGCCTCGACCCCCGCGGCCAGCCGCTCCCGCGCCAGTTCGGTCAGCCGGGCCAAGTCGCCGGTCGGCAGTTCCCGCGCCAGCCGGGCCTCCAACTCCGACACCTTCGTCTCCGCGTTCTGGGCGGCGGCGCGCAGGCCCGCCACCGAACGGCTGAGTTCGGCATTGGCCTGACCGAGTTGGGCATTCTCCGCCAGCAGCCCGGTCTCGCGGCCCTTCACCTGTTCCACGCCCATCTGGTACGCGAACAGGCCGATCGCGAGCAGTACGCCCAAGATGAGGAGGAACTTGACCGTACTTCCCCAAAACCGACGCCGCCGACGCCGTTCGTAGTCATGCAGACCGAGCGTCATGCCGGTTCCCTGGTGTCGATAGGCAGGTTCAGGAGTATGTACGTACCCCTTTTGCAAGCCGCCTTTATCGCAAAGCACACGCCTCCGGCGCAACAGGGAACGGATGTCCGGAGTGCCGCGCGTACGGAATCAGGGACCGGCGCGGTTTTCCTCAGGCTTCTTCCGTCTCGAGTTCCAGCGTCTCCGCCGGCTCGCCCTGGTTGATCGTCGCCCTGCCTGCCCCGCCTCCCCAGCCGAACGGGGCACCGCTGCCGTGCCCGGCGCGCTCGTGGCCTTCCTCGGTCGCGGCGCCCTCATAATACTTCACCATGAAGGTCCGGACCGCCGAGGTCAGGCCCCCTTCGCCCCGCCTCTCGTCGATCAGGGTGCACACCGCATGGATCGACAGGCGCTCACGGGCGCAGATGGCCTTCAGCGCGGCCCACATCTCCGGCTCCAGCCGCATACTGGTTCGACGTCCGGCGATCGTCACGTTGCCGCTGACCAGTGTCGTCCTGCCGGAGAAGCTCGGTGGCATGTCGCGTCTTCCTGTGATCCCGAGTGCAGCGCCCGGCACCGGTCCTTTTCGGGAAAGGATGCGGTGCCAGGGTATGTGACCGCGACCATATCGAAAGTATTACGCCCCGGCTACGCATTTCCGAGTATGTCTTCAGAAAAAGTATCGCGTGAGTTGCTATAGTATTCAGTAGCAAACGAACGTTCTAGCTCGCTACGATTTCGGCGTCCGGTAAAGCTGCTCGCCGTGGACATGTTCCTTCCTGGCCTCGACCGGCCCGCCCGCCCGCACCGGCCGCTCGGCGAACCGCCCCAGGCTGATCATGCGGTCGTACATGACCAGCGCTCCGGCCACGCCGACATTGATGCAGAAGCGGGTCGGGATCTTCACGACGAAGTCGCAGCGCTCCACCAGCGCCGGCGATAGGCTGCCGCGTTCCGGTCCCAGCACATAGGCGGCCCTCAGCGGATGCCGAAAGCTGGGCAGCTCTATGGACTCGTCCAGCAGCTCGACGCCGACCAGGGCGCAGCCTTGCGGCAGCTCCAGGCTCGCCACGTCGGGATAGTGGTAGACCGGCAGATGGCTCGAGGCATCCGATGTGTCAGAGACGCGAAGCTGGCGTTTGTCCAGCCGGGCGTCGATGGTGAAGGCGAAGCTGGCGCCGAACGCATGGGACGACCTGACAAGGTTGCCCACGTTGAACGCTTTGCTGACGCCCTCTACCCCGATTGCAAAATATCCACGCATGAGCGGCACCTTGCACCGGAGCGTCCGCCGGGGCAAGGTGGCGCGCATGAGACATTCCGAAACGGCTTAGACAGTGACGGCCCAATGACCGACCACGACCACCACGGCCACTCCTGCTGCGGTCATGACCACCAGCACGGCCACGACCATGACGCGCCAGCCGAAGGCCATGCCGAACTGGGCGCCGCCGAAACGCCCGTCCTGGTCGAAGTCACGCGCGGCGGCATGGTCGAGTCGCGTCACCGCGGCATAGCGGCCATTGTCGATGCCGACGGCCATGTCGTCGCCCATTGGGGCGATTTCGAAAAGCCGGTCTTCGCCCGCTCCGCGATCAAGTCGCTCCAGGCGATCCCGCTGGTCGAGAGCGGCGCCGCCGACGCCTTTGATGTCAGCGACGAGGAACTGGCGCTCGCCTGCTCTTCCCACAACGGCGAGTCCCGCCACACCACGCTCGTCTCCTCCTGGCTCGACCGGATCGGCTGCACCCCCGCCGACCTGGAATGCGGCACACACCTACCCTATGACGAGGCGACGGCCCACGCCCTGATCCGCGCCGGCGAGGCGCCCGGCACCGTCCACAACAACTGCTCCGGCAAGCACACCGGCATGCTGGCGACGGCCCGCCACAAGGGCGAGCCGACAGCCGGCTACATCCGCTTCGACCACCCGGTCCAGCAGCGCATCCTGGGCGTGCTGGAGCAGATGACAGCCCAGGACCTGAGCAATGCTCCCTGGGGCGTCGACGGCTGCGGCATCCCGACCATCGCGATCCCGCTCGGCTCGCTCGCCCTCGCCATGGCCCGTCTGGCCGACCCGCAGGACCTGCCCGACCGCAGGGCGGAGGCGATCGTCCGTATCCGGCGGGCCTGGGGCAAGCATCCCTACCTGATCGGCGGGCGTGGCACCTTCGACACGCGCATGATGGAAGCGATCGACGGGCAGGCGCTCATCAAGATCGGTGCCGAGGGCGTCATGTGCGCCGTCCTGCCGGAACTCGGTCTCGGCATCGCGCTGAAGATCGAGGACGGCGCCAGCCGCGCCGCCGGCATCGCGATGGCGGCCCTGCTGCGCCAGTGCAAGGTGCTGACCGAGTCCCGCCGGGACGAGCTGGCCGACCTTACCCACCCCGCGATCACCAACCGCGTCGGCCTGTCCGTCGGCGAGGTCCGGCCCGCGAGCGGCTGGCCCGAATAACCCTGCCTGGGCTATACGAAGTCCGAAGACAAAAACCGGGAGGAATGCCGATGCGCGCCGTGGTGTGCCGGGAATGGGGCGGGCCGGAGAGCCTGTCGTTCGAACAGGTGGCGGACCCGAAGCTGTTGGCTCCCGGCCAGGTCCGGATCGCGGTCAGTGCCGCCGGGATCAACTTCGCCGATACGCTGATGATCCAGGGCAAGTACCAGGTCAGGCCGGAGTTCCCGTTCTCCCCTGGACTGGAAGCGGCCGGCACGGTGATCGAAGCCGCACCCGACGTCGATACCGTCGCTCCCGGCGACCGGGTGATGGCGCTGCTCGACCACGGCGGCTACGCCGAACAGGCCGTGGCCCGTGCGTCCGACGTGTTCCGCATCCCCGACGGCATGGAGTTCGAGACGGCGGCCGGCTTCCCCATCGTCTACGGCACCTCGCACATAGCCCTGTGGGAGCGGGCATGCCTCCGCCCCGGCGAAACGCTGGTCGTCCACGGCGCCGCCGGCGGCGTCGGATTGACCGCCGTCGAGGTCGGCAAGGCGATGGGCGCCACCGTCATCGCCACCGCAAGTTCCGCCGAAAAGCTGGAAGTCGCGGCCAGTCGTGGCGCCGACCACCTGATAAACTACAAGACCGAGGACATCCGGACCCGCGTCAAGGAACTGACCGGCGGCGCCGGGGCCGACGTGATCTATGATCCGGTCGGGGGAGACACCTTCGACGCCAGCCTGCGCTGCATCGCCTGGGGCGGCCGCATCCTGATCATCGGTTTCGCCGAGGGCCGCATCCCGCAGATCCCGGCCAATATCCTGCTGGTCAAGAACATCGCCACGATAGGCGTCCACTGGGGCGCCTACCGCCAGAACCAGCCGCACACCGTCGCCGAGAGCTTCGCCACCCTGTTCCGCTGGTTCGAGGAAGGCCGCATCCAGCCTCACATCTCCAACCGCATCCCGCTCGCCGACTATGCCAAGGCGATGAAGCTGCTGATCGAGCGCCGCTCGACCGGCAAGGTCGTCCTGACGATGGACGCGCAGGACCAGGACTGACGCCGATGCCGTCCGACCTGCTGCGCGCCCAGTACGAGGCCTATCCCTATCCGGCCCGCGACCCGCGCGACGAGACCAGCCGTCTGATCGCCGGATCCCCCGGACACCTGGACGAGGTCAACCACTACGTCTTCGGCGGGCGCCTGGACTTTTCCAGGCCGCTCCGCGTCCTGTTCGCCGGCGGCGGCACGGGCGACGGCACGATCATGCTGGCGCAGCACTGCGCCGATGCCGGCATTCCCGCCGAGATCACCTATGTCGACCTGTCCGACGCGTCCCGCGCCATCGCCGAGCGCCGCGCCGAAGTCCGCAAGCTGACCAACATCGCCTTCCATCGCGGTTCCCTGCTGGAACTGGACGGCTTCGGCCCCTTCGACTACATCGACTGCTGCGGCGTCCTCCATCACCTGGAAGACCCGGCCGCCGGCCTGAAGTCCCTGGTTTCCGTCCTGGCGCCCGGCGGCGGCATCGGCCTGATGGTCTACGGCACCTTCGGCCGCACGGGCGTCTATCCCTTGCAGGATGCGCTCCGCACCCTGACCGGCGGCCTCCCCGATGCCGAGCGCGTCGATCTGGCGAAGCGCCTGCTGAAGACCCTGCCGCCGACCAACTGGCTGAAGCGCAATCCCTTCATCAACGACCATCAGGAATCCGACGCCGGCCTCTACGACCTGCTGCTGCATAGCCGCGACCGCGCCTACACCGTTCCGGATCTGGCCAAGCTTGCCGCCGCCTGCGACCTCGTCATCACCGCCTTCATCGAGCCGGCCCGCTACGATCCCGCGCGCTACATCGCCGACCCGCGCCTGTCCCGCCGCCTCGACGGCCTGGACATGCTTCGGCGCGCTGCCCTTGCCGAGCAGCTTTCCGGCAGCATGACGAAGCACGTCTTCTACCTGACCCGTCCCGAGGACGCCGCCGGCGCAGTCGCCAGACCGGACTTTCCCGACGCCATCCCCGTCCTGCGCGACCTCGACGGACCCGCCATCGCGCGCGGCCTGAAGCCGGGTGCCGGCCTCCGCGCCGATCTCGGCGGCCTGCCGGTCAATCTGGCGCTGCCGCGCCTTGCCGGTCCCATCCTTGCCCGGATCGACGGACGGACGAGCATCGGCCAACTGTTCGAGTCCCTGGCCGCGAACGACCGCAGCCTGAGCCCGCAGGCCTTCCAATCGCAGTTCCAGGACCTCTACGCCGCCTTGAACGGCGTCAACAAGCTCCTGCTCCGCCGGCCGGCGTCATGATCCGTGGGGCATCAGGCGGCCGGTTCCACCCCATGCTCAGCAAGCCGCTTGCGCGCGGCGCCTACGGTTTCCTCGTCGAACTCCGCTTGGTATTTCAGGATCAGCGCTTCGGCCGACATATCGGCCATCTTGAATTCCACAAGCTTCATGAAGCCCAATGACGGAGTTGGCGAGACAGCCAGATCGGCAAGCGTCTGCTTTACACCAGCCCTCTTGAGCTTCTGCTTGGTCCGGCTGAGGCGCTTGGTCTGCCCGCTCTCCGCGGACAGGGCTTCTTCCAATGCCCGCATCGTGATGGCGAAATCGGCTTCCAGCGGATCGTCGATGTTCATCCCTTCGATGCGGGCGATCTGACGAACCGCATCGAAGTAGATGTCCTCTCTCCCCAACCGCTTCGCATTCGTCATCAAATTCCGCAGCTTGGTCGCATCCCACTCTACGGAGAGATCGAGCTTCTTGATGTTCATGCTCTTGGTTTTCATACTGTCGGCTTTCATACGGCGGCTTCCAGTGCCCTTGGCACAAACGGGTAAATGAGTCACTTATCGAAATCGATCTTTTCAAGATACTCAAGCCATGTCGAGCCTTGATAATTCGACCGGCAGGGACGATCCCCCCAAAAACCCCCTGTTCCCTGCCAGCCGAAGCCGGCAGGGGGTGGCACTTCCGGTCAACCGCCGGTCATGTCACTCGGTAACGGCCGAGGTCTCGCCGGACTTCTTGTTGTAGCGGATCGTGATCTTGGAGACTTCGCACAGGTCGAACTCGTCCCACTCCGCCTGCTCGGCGTCCGAGTAGACGACCCTCAGGTCCCACTTGCAGCTCTTGGCGGCGCGATGGAACGTGATGTGGACCTTGTCGCCGTCGTCCAGGACGTCGCGGCCGAGCACGTCGTCTTCCCAGTCATCGCTGTTCGACGGGGAAACGAAGACCTTGTCGATCGTGTAGCCGGTCTTGTTGACCAGGTCGAAGTCCTGCTTGCCTTCGGCAAAAGCGGGTGTCGCCGATACCGCGAAGAGAGCGGCCGCAGCCACGAGAATGAAACGCATCGATGCCTCCGGAATTTCGGCACGCCACAACGGCATACCGTCCAGCAGCTAAGGGCAAAATAAAATAAAACTTTATTAAATCAGCAGTTTACTTATTCATAGTTGAAAAACATCGGCTAGTCCTGATTCCACTATCCCGAAACAATCCGTCATGCCAACACTTGGCTCGACTACCCCATGCCTTCGCCAAACCGGACCCGTGCCATGACCTCGCCGAATACCGGACTCCCATGCCCGCCGCTCACCGGTCTTCAGGCCTGCTCCGACCATACTTGGGTCAAGCGCGCCATAGGCATCCTTCAGGGCGATGGCCGGCGATCCGCCGACACGCATCTCGTCAATCCCGTGTTTCGCGGGTTGAAGGGCATCTCGATCTACCTGAAGGACGAATCGACCCATCCCACGGGAAGCCTCAAGCACCGCCTCGCCCGCTCGCTCTTCCTCTACGGCATCTGCAATGGCCGGATCCAGCAAGGCACGACGCTGGTCGAGGCATCGTCCGGCTCCACCGCCGTCAGCGAGTCCTATTTCGCGCATCTCCTCGACCTTCCCTTCATCGCCGTGATGCCGAAATCGACCAGCCGGCAGAAGATCGAGGCGATCGAGCGTTTCGGCGGCAGATGCCATTTCGTGGAAAGCCCGCGCGAGGTCTACGAGGTCGCCGCCCGCCTTGCCGCCGAGACCGGCGGCTACTACCTCGACCAGTTCACCTTCGCCGAACGGGCGACCGACTGGCGCGGCAACAACAACATCGCCGAAAGCATCTTCGACCAGATGCGCGGAGAAGCCCATCCCGTCCCCCGCTGGGTCGTCATGAGCGCCGGCACCGGCGGCACCTCGGCGACCATCGGGCGCTATATCCGCTACCGCGACTTCGACACCCGCCTGTGCGTCGTGGATGTCGAGCACTCCGCCTTCTACGAGGCCTATACCACCGGCAACCCCGGCGCCACCTGTGCCCATCCCTCGCGCATCGAGGGGATCGGCCGCCCGCGCGTCGAGCCGTCCTTCATCCCCGGCGTCGTCGACCACATGATCAAGGTCCCCGACGCCGCGTCGATCGCCGCGATGCATGTCCTGTCCGACCGCCTGTTCCGCCGCGTCGGAGGCTCCAGCGGCACCAACTTCTTCGGCCTGTGCTGGATCGCCGCCAACATGATGAAGGCCGGCGAGGAAGGCTCGCTGGTCTCGCTGATCTGCGACAGCGGCGACCGCTATACCTCCACCTACTACAACCCCGACTGGCTGAAGCAGAACGACATCGACATAGCTCCGTATGTCGCCTTGACCGAAACCTTCCTGGACACCGGCGAGTTCCGGCTGGATGCGCTTCGCCCGATTGCTTGAGGTTTCGATGTCGGAGAGAAACAGGTGTGAATTTTCTCCGAATTCAATCCAGCTAGGCATATGCCCGTGTTTTATGTAAGTTAAAGCGTCACGAAAGCGTGATTCTGCAATAAAAGCTGTCAAAATAAACGTCGTTCAAGGTTCTGGTGTCTTCAGATACATGCGATTGTATTTCATCGGCTCCATTGAGCATGGGGACAAAGATCGAACTAGAGAATCATAGACGCCATCATGGATGCGTTCGCGGCCCACAGCGCGATGAGCAAACGGGCGCTGGACTCCGACAGAATACGGTGCGGCCTCAGGGACATCCTGCTGGGTCCAGCAGAACTCTACGAAGCGCTTCGCGCCCGTGGCGGTATCCATGCTCCCAGTGTCATGGCGGTACATATCTGAAAGCAGGTCACGCAAACAGCTTTGCGATCTCCGCCATGGGGATGAACATGCGCCGACCCTCGGCGGTGAGCGGCTGAAAATCGTAGGCGCGGTAAAAACCGGCTGCGGCTTCGTCCTTGGCATCGACGACGAAAGCGTAGGTCGCGATCTCCGCCCGCAGCGCCCGGCTGAAAGCGTCGAGCAGGAGCAGTTCGCCAAGCCGCCGGCCGCGATGCTGGGAAGCGACCGCCAGTCTCCCCATCAACGTTGCGGGTACGGCGGGGTAGCGTGGGAGTTTTTTGCTCAGCGATGCCGGCAGGTCCGTCAGCGATATGGATGTGGCCGCAAGCGTATAGTAGCCGAGCGGAGCGGCGGATACATCGGTCAGGACGAAGCAGGACGCGACCCGCTTGCGGATATCCTGGCTCGCCTGGGTCCGGATGTAGCGATCCAGAGGCTCGACGCCGCTTTCGAAAGCGGTGCGGTCATGGCCGTCGTTCAGGGCGTCGATACGCAAGGGATTGCGTCAGTTCCCAAGGGTTTCGATATACCGGCGCGCGGCGGACCGCAAACGGTCGGTCGGCTCCCTGGGGTTGAGCACGGCTTCGGCGAAGGCCCGGCTTTCCTGGGCGGTAAGCTGGATGGACTGCATGTCCCCGATCGTCCGGACGGCGGCTTCATGGACGCTGGCGATCACGAAATCGGTCAGCGTGCGGCCTTGAAGTTCGGCGGCTCGAACGAACAAGTCCTTCTGTTCAGCGGAGATCCGCGCCTCCAGACGCTCCTTGCGCGTCGGTGACGACCTCTTTTCCGTAGATGCCTGCCTGGCCATGTCAATCACTCCTGCTGCCTGGATAATGTACGGCTTTCTGCCGGACATAACAAGTCGGGCTGAGACCAGGGACACCCTGTGACGAAGCCACGTAGCCAGCTTCCCACAACCTAAACACCCATGCTGCATCGCAACAAAACACCCCGCCTCCTGCTCATTTCGGACAAGAAACAATCGTTAAGACTGTCCCAACCGTATAGTTGTTCCACGTCCCCGATTGGCGGATATTGCGGCCCTTCCTTCCGTCGTCCCGTGCCGTTTCAAACCGGCTGAACGGCGGATGCTTTCGCATCGCCATGAAAGGCACTCTGTGAATGACAAGGTCCATTCAGACGCTCGGCTGGATCGCCGTCACGCTGGCGCTGACGTTCGCATTCGGCTGGATCGCGCTTAACAGGGGGGAGACGATCAACGCCCTGTGGATCGTCGTGGCCGCGGTTTGCGTGGCGCTTCTCGCGTATCGGTTCTACAGCCTGTTCATCGCCCGTACCGTCCTCCAGCTCGACCCCAGGCGGGCGACGCCGGCGGTCCGGTACAACGATGGCCTGGACTATGTCCCGACCAACAAATACGTGCTGTTCGGCCACCACTTCGCGGCCATCGCGGGCGCCGGGCCGCTGGTGGGGCCGGTTCTGGCGGCGCAGCTGGGCTATCTGCCGGGCACGCTCTGGATCCTGGTCGGCGTCGTGTTCGCCGGCGCCGTGCAGGACTTCATCGTCCTGTTCATCTCCATGCGGCGCGACGGCCGGTCGCTGGGCGACATGATCCGGAGCGAGATGGGGCAGGTAGCCGGCGTGATCGCCATGTTCGGCGTGCTGCTGATCATGATCATCCTGCTGGCGGTCCTGGCCCTTGTCGTCGTCAAGGCGCTGGCGCACAGCCCCTGGGGCAGCTTCACCGTCTTCGCGACCATCCCCATCGCGATGCTGATGGGTGTCTATACCCGCTACCTGCGGCCCGGCCGGATCGGCGAGATGTCGGTGATCGGCTTCATCGCCCTGATCGCCGCCATCTATTTCGGACAGATCGTCAGCGAGAACCCGACGGCGGCTGAAATGTTCACCTTCAGCGGCGAGACGCTGGCGCTGACCATCATCGGCTACGGGTTCGTCGCATCGGTGCTGCCGGTCTGGCTTCTGCTGGCGCCGCGAGACTATCTCTCTACTTTCCTCAAGATCGGCACGATCCTGGGGCTGGCGCTCGGCATCCTGTTCGTGATGCCCGACCTTCAGATGCCGGCGGTCAGCCGCTTCGTCGACGGCACCGGCCCGGTGTTTTCCGGAGCGCTGTTCCCCTTCCTGTTCATCACCATCGCCTGCGGCGCCGTCTCAGGTTTCCACTCGCTGATAGCGTCCGGCACCACGCCGAAGATGGTCGAGAACGAGGACCAGGCCCGGCTGATCGGCTACGGCTCCATGCTGATGGAAAGCTTCGTCGCAATCATGGCGCTGATCGCCGCCTGCGTGCTGGAGCCGGGGCTGTACTTCGCCATGAACAGCCCGGCCAGCCTGATCGGCACGACGCCGGAACAAGCTGCGCAGGTCATAAGCTCCTGGGGCTTCGTGATCACGCCCGACATGCTGACCCAGACGGCGGCCGATGTCGGCGAGGGCACGATCCTGTCGCGCGCCGGCGGCGCTCCGACGCTGGCGGTCGGCATGGCGCATATCCTGTCCGGCGCCATCGGCGGCAAGGCGATGATGGCGTTCTGGTACCACTTCGCCATCCTGTTCGAGGCCCTGTTCATCCTGACCACGGTCGATGCCGGGACGCGCGTCTGCCGTTTCATGATCCAGGACCTGCTCGGCACCTTCGTTCCGGTCATGAAACGGACCGACTCGTGGATGGCGAACGTGGTCGCGACGGCCCTGGCGGTCACTGCTTGGGGCTACTTCCTGTATCAGGGCGTCGTCGATCCGCTGGGCGGCATCAATACGCTGTGGCCGCTGTTCGGCATCTCCAACCAGATGCTGGCCGCCATCGCGCTGATCCTGTGCACCGTCGTCCTGTTCAAGATGAAGCGGCAGCGCTACGCCTGGGTAACGATGGTGCCGACGGCGTGGCTGCTGATCTGCACCCTGACCGCCGGCTGGCAGAAGCTGTTCCACCCCAACCCCGCCATCGGCTTCCTGTCGCATGCCGGCAAGTTCAGCGACGCCCTGGCCGCCGGCACCATCCTGGCCCCGGCCAAGACGGTGGAGGAGATGAACCGCATCATCTTCAACGACTACGTCGATGCTGTTCTGTGCGGGCTGTTCATTGCCGTGGTGCTGTCGATGGTGGTCTACGGCATCCTCGCGATCCGAAAGGCGCTTGCCAACCCCAACGTCACCACCCGCGAAGTGGGCGGCGACGAAGGCGCCCGGCAGGCCGCCCGCTTGGCGTCGAGGGGCGCTCGCCATGCATGAGGCCGCCCTGCATGAGTTCAAGGCGATCTTCAGCCGGCTGAAGCAGACCGGCCGGCTGATGGTCGGGGTTCCCTGCTACGACACCTATGTCGCCCACCGGCTCGCCAACCATCCGGACGAGCCGGTGATGACCTACGAGGAGTTCTTCCGCGACCGGCAGGACACCCGCTACGGCGTCAAGGGTGGCGGCATGAACCGCTGCTGCTGAGGCGGCGGCCATTGCAAAATGAAGGAGGGCGCCAGCTTCAGCCGGCGCCCCCTTTTCATTTTCGATCGCTATCGCTCTTTGTCAGCCGATGGCGAAGAAGGCCTGCGGGTTCTGCTGGATGTCCGCGGCGGAGACGTTCATCAGCGTGATGGTGTCGCCGTTGCCGAGGTCGATCACAGCATGGCCGCCGGAATCGACGACGCGGCTTGCCAGATCGTCGGCGCTGGTGACCTGAAGGCCGTTGATGTTGCGCGAGACGAGCAGGATGTCCTCGCCCTTGTTGAAGTCCATGACGACGTCCTGGCCGCCGCCGCCCCGGAACACGAAGGTATCGGCGCCGGCACCGCCGGTCAGCGTGTCGTTGCCGGTGCCGCCGCGCAGGATGTCGTCGCCCGTGCCGCCGAACAGCACGTCGTCGCCGTTGCCGCCCGCCAGCACGTCGTTGCCGGAACCGCCGTGCAGGATGTCGTTGCCGTTGTCGCCCCTGAGGTAGTCGTCGCCCGACCCGCCGTAGAGCACGTCGGCATGGCCGCCGCCCAGCAGCGTATCGTTGCCGGAACCGCCGTACAGGATGTCGCGGCCGTCGCCGCCATCCAGGATGTCGTTGCCGCTGCCGCCCTGGAGGATGTCGTGGCCGTGCTGGCCCTTGAGGATGTCGTTGCCGCTGCCGCCGATCAGGACATCGTCGGACGTGCCACCCATCAGGATGTCGTCGCCGCTGCCGCCCAACAGGATGTCGGAACGGGCACCGCCGTCGAGGTAATCGTCGCCGGCCCCGCCGTCGAGCACGTCCTCGCCCCAGTTGCCGAACAGCATATCGTCGCCGTCGCCCGCGATGATATGGTCGGCCCTGCCGCCGCCGTTCAGGAAATCGGCATCGTCAGTGCCGTATTGAGTGTCGTATGCACCACCGGGAAGTGTCGCCATGAGCAGCCTCGCGCTGAATCGTTTGTCTGATGTTTCCAGTCTGTGGCGCGAATTTGGCTTAACTCTATCGATCGCTCAAGTGATGAATAGCCGGTTCACTATTTGTCACAAAATGCCGGAGAATGATTTGAGAATGGAGACAAAACGCCCCTTAACACTGGCCTTTTCATCGAATGGGCAGCGCTGTTTCTCGGCAGCGGGCTTCTGTAGATGACCGGTCGGTGGCGCCCGATGGCGGTCACGGATCTGCCCATCGTGGAGCGGGTCGCGGAGGTCGTCCATCCCGGCTATCCGGAGTCGGGCGCGGTCCCGGCGGAGCGGCTGAGTCTGTTTCCCGCGGGCTGCCTGATCGCCGAAAACGGGCAGGGCGCCGTGCTGGGCTACGCCGTCAGCCATCCGGGACAGCTTGGCCGGCCGCCGGCGCTCGACAGCCTGCTCGGGCGGATATCTCCCGATGCCGACTGCCTGTATCTGCACGACGTGGCATTGCTTCCCGAAGCGCGGGGACTGGGCCTGGGCGAATCGCTGGTGGACCTGCTGCGGGCTCTCGGTGCCCGGTCCGGCTTCACGCTGCTGGCGCTGACAGCGGTCAACCGCTCGACACCCTATTGGAGACGCCGCGGCTTCTCCGACTATTCGGGCGATGAGATGCTAGCCGCCAAGCTGGCCTCTTATGGCGGCGACGCCGTCTACATGATCTCGGAAGTCTGACGGCCAACCATATTGCGTTCGGCTCCGGTCGCTTTTGTCAGGGAACGGCTATCGCCGTTTTGCGTTGTGATGCCGATCCAACTGGTGCGCATCGCGCGGAGGCCGTCCCATGAAGTATTCGGTAAGCTGCACGCTTGGTTACGAAGTCGCGGAGGAGACGGTCTGCCTGTTCAACTTGCAGCCTTCGCAGTTCGACCGTCAGGTCCTCCTTGGCGAGAACCTGGACTTGAGCGGCGGACGGGAAATCGACCGCTTCACCGTGAGCGAATCCGGCAACCGCATCTTCAAGGTGCTGGCGCCTTCCGGCAAGCTCCTGCTCAAGTACCGGGCGGATGTCGACCTGGATCCGCTGCTGGAGGATCCCGCGACGATCAAGGCGGTGGAGCCAATCGACCTGCCGCTGGACGTGCTGCCGCACCTGAACCCCAGCCGGTTCTGCCAGTCCGACCGGCTCAAGGCCTTCGCCAACCGGGAGTTCGGGCAGATCGAGCGCGGTCATGGATCGGTGACCGCCATCTGCAACTGGATTCACGATACCCTGGAATACCTGCCCGGCAGCTCCCACGGCACCACGTCGGCGGTCGATACGATCATCGACCATGCCGGCGTCTGCCGCGACTTTGCCCATCTCGGCATCACGATGTGCAGGGCGATGGATATCCCCGCCCGCTACGTCAGTTCCTACGCCTTCCGGCTCGACCCGCCCGACTTCCACGCCGTCTTCGAGGCCTATCTGGGCGGCCGCTGGTACTTGTTCGACGCGACCCGCAAGGCGGCCCTCGACGGGTTGATCCGGATCGGCCTTGGCCGCGACGCCGCCGAGGTGTCCTTCTCGTCCTTCTTCGGCAAGGTGGAGCCCGCCGAGATGGAGGTTGCCATCACGTCGCCCGGCCGCGGTACGGAGGTTGACCTGACCACCAAGGCGGTGTCGCTGTCGGAACGGTGAGGAAGCGGTGAAGCCGCCGGCCCGCCGTCAGACGTCGAGGTCCACTAGCACCGGCACATGGTCCGATGGCTTCGGCTCCCAGCCGCGGGCGTCGCGCAGGACCTGCTGGCCGCGCAGGCTGCCGGCCAGCGGCTGCGTCACCCAGATGTGATCCAGCCGCCGGCCCCGGTTGGCGGCGGTCCAATCCTTCGCCCGGTAGCTCCACCACGTGTATAGCTTCTGATCGTCCGGTACGAAGTGACGGACCGCATCGACCCAGCCGATCGACCGCTGCATGGCGTTGAGCCGCTCGATCTCGACCGGAGTGTGCGATACCACGTCCATCATCTGCTTGTGCGACCAGACGTCGTGTTCGAGCGGTGCGATATTGAAGTCGCCGACCACGACCATCGGCCGGTCCGCCGCACGCTCCGCCGACCACCACGCCGTCATCTCGTCCAGGAACCGGAGCTTGTGCTGGAACTTGACGTTGACATCAGGGTCGGGGATGTCGCCGCCGGACGGGATATAGACGCTGTGGATCTCGATCCCGCCGACATGCGCGATGGCGTGGCGGCAGTCCTGCTTCTCGCACCAGTGCTGGACGCACTCGCCCGAGATCGGCTTGAGCGACAGGATCGCGACGCCGTTGTATCCCTTCATGCCGTGAATCAGGGTGTGGACGTAACCGCGCTCCGCCAGGGGAGCCAGCGGAAAGGTCTCGTCCACCGTCTTGGTTTCCTGAAGGCAGATGACGTCGGGCTTTTGCTCGTCGATCAGGCGAAGCAGCAGGTCCAGCCTGAGCCGGACAGAATTGATGTTCCAAGTGGCGATTCGCACGGGTCTTACTCGAAATGGACGGGAAGATCGGAGGGCCGGTACCGGGCGGCGGCACCATACCCGATCATGGCGTTCCGGTCGCGCTTTCAAACTTCCCGGACAACGGAAACGCCCGGCCAGGGGGAGGCCGGGCGTTGAAGCTCCGTTTCAGGATCCCGGATGCGGCAGGGGTAACCGGTAGCCGGGCGATTGCCTCCAGGGGAAGAGGCGACGCTTCGATCAGGAAGGTGGCGGACAGACCAGTCCAGACCAATGCGTCAGATGCATGGCAGGCATGTTTAAAGTGCAGAGGCTTTGCCCTGCGACATAGTGCTGGTTGAAAAACCCTGAGTAATCAGGCTACGAAAAGCTTCAAGCTACTATCTGAAGGGCGTGCGACAAATCGGTCCGTTCAGGCAAGTCACCCAACTGGCGTAGGTTATATCGGGCGCACCGTTTTCCGACACCATTGCCCAGACCTGTTGCCTTATCGCGCCAGCAGCCTTACCGAGGGACAAACCTTGCCTGATACCGCGAGAGAAACAACCCTGAAGCGTCCGCGCGCGCGCGATAATCGCCAGCCTAAACTTGCCCTCGGTCTGCTGCCGGATCTGATCGGATATAGTCTGCGCAAGGCGCAGATCGCCGTTTTTCAGAACTTTCAGAACGCCGTCGCTCCGCACGACATCACGCCCGGCCAGTTCGGCGTCCTGATCCTGATCCGCGAGAATGTCGGCCTCAGCCAGTCGGAACTGGGGTCCGCCGTCGGCATCGACCGGTCCACCATGGTCGCGGTGATCGACCGGCTGGAAAGCCGGGGTTGGGTGGTCCGGGCGCCTTCCCCCAACGACCGCCGGTCCTATGCGCTGGAACTGAGCCCCGCCGGCACAGCGCTGGTCGAGGACCTGATCCCGCGCGTGCGGGCTCATGAACGCACGATGGCGAAGGACCTGAACAAGCAGGAGCAAGCGATCCTGATCGACCTGCTGAACCGGGTCTCCCGCGCTAGCTGACGGTTTCGCCCTGGTTCGTCCGCGTTGCCGCACGGGCGCCGCAGGCTTGGCCGAACGCCTTGAACAGGGCCGTGCTGTCCGGGCACTCCCAGAAACGCCATTCGGGGTGCCACTGCACCGCCAGCGCGAAGGCGGGCGCGCCGGTGACGCTCACCGCTTCGATCAGGCCGTCGGGAGCCATCGCTTCGGCGGTCAGACCGTCGGCCAGCCGGTCGATCGCCTGGGCGTGGATCGAGTTGACCCGGATTTCCCGCTTGCCGGTGATCCTTTCCAGCATACCGCCGGGCGTCAGACCGACGGAATGCACCTTGGCATACTGCTCCTCCACCGGGCGGTTGTCGTCGGCCCGGTGATCCAACTTGCCCGGCAGCTCCTGGACCCGCTGATGGAGCGACCCGCCAAGCGCCACGTTCAGCTCCTGGATGCCCCGGCAGATCGCGAGGACCGGCACCCCGGCCGCCAGCGCCGCCCGTATCAGGGGCAGGGTGGTGGCGTCGCGTTCGGGATCGTGCAGGGTGCCCGGAACGCTGGATGGGCCGCCATAGCGCGCCGGCTCCACGTTGGAAGGGCTGCCGGTAACCAGCAATCCGTCAAGCCGCCCGACCAGCCCGGCAAGGTCCAGCGTATCGCCCAGCGCTGGGATGACCAGCGGCAGGGCGCCGGCGCCGTCGGATACCGCGCGGATATACTTGTCGCCCGCGATATGGAACGGATGATGCCCCAACTGCCGGGCACAGGCGGGAACTCCGACGAGCGGGAGAGGCGACGCGGCCATGGACGGGAGGACTCCGGAAGTGGATTCGAGATTGGATTGCTAGGCTTCAAGATGTGGCGGCCGGACACCGTTGCCAAGACGCCCGCCTATCAGATCCGGAAGCCGCCGGCGGCAGTCAAAAGAACAGGTTCCATCCGCCGCCACGGGATGACCCGAACGATGGCGATCGGAGATGTTTTGCGATAAACCACGGCGTAACGTTTCAGGGCGGTCCAGAAAAAGACGTCGTGGTCCGTAAGGTCTTGCCTTCTATGCCCCATGCCTGGGCTGGAGCTGATCTTTGCAAAGGCGTTATAGAGGTCATCAATCACGACATCGGCGCCGTTTTCGTCTTCGATGTCCTCGACGTAAGCATAGATCTCGTCAAGGTCATCAAGGACGAGCGGCGCGACCGAGTAGTTCATGCTTATCCTGTTCGCTTTGCGTTGCGCCGTGCTGTGATCCGCTCTTTGGTCAAACGCCGCGCCTCATCGCCGGGTATGGCTTCGCCCCGATCCAACTGGGCCAACCCGTCGGCGATTTTCCGGTTGAACAGGTCTATCTCACGGGCGCGTGACTCGTCGAATTGAAAGAACAGCCGCAGTGCTTCGCGCATGACCTCGCTTGCGGACGTATAATGCCCACTGGCGACACGCTGCTCGATCAGCCGCTCGAGTTCGGGAGTAAGGGATACGTTCATGAACCACCTCCTGGTAACGAACTATAGCAAAGTCTGTTACTCAGGCAACCCAATGCCAATTCGACTCGGGCTGGTACAATATGGGATCAAATGCGGAACGTCGCCGTCAAGCGGTCCGAATCGGGAACTAAAGCAGAATGAACGGCCTGTCTGCATCCGGCCAAGTCGACATCCGGTCAGGCCGTCATGTCGAGCAGGTCCTTCATCATGTCGCTGGAGGTGCGGGCCATCGACAGGCTGGCGGAATAGGCGCGGGAGCCCAGGATCTGCTGGCCAATCTCCTCGCCGGTATCGACGTTTGGAGCACCGACCATGCCTTCCGCGTCGGCGTCCGGCGACGAAGGGTCGTACTCGGCGACGATGGGCTGCGACAGAGGCTTCAGTGAGGCTTGGGTTCCGGCGCCCTGACCGTTGCCGGTACGCAGGTCGCTTTGGGTGGTCGTCAGCGGCGTGTAGGGTGCGCGGCTATCGGTGCCGGTCGCAGCAGAACTTCCGGCATCGGGTAGCCGGCCGGTGGTGCGCTGGTTGGCGAGGTTGGACGCCGACGCGTCGATCCGCCTGGTGGCCGCCGAGGCGCCCGACAGGGCGATGCCGAGAATGTCGCTCATGGTTCCGAGTCCCCTTCAACCCGGACACATCATATGCCGAACCGGCGGCGCCGTTCAATCGTTGCGGTGGCGCGGCAGGCGTACCGTGAAGACCGCACCGCGCACTTCAGCCGCATCCGGCTCGCTATCCGCGTGGCGGTTGCGGGCGAAGATCTCGCCGCCATGGGCATCGACAATCTGCTTGGAGATGCTGAGCCCCAGGCCGGAATGGGTGCCGAACTTCTCGCCCGCCGGCCGTTCGGTGTAGAAGCGGTCGAAGATCGCTTCCAGCTTGCCTTCCGGCATGCCCGGCCCTTGGTCGGCGACGGTCACCTCGACGAATTCGCCCGTGGCCCTGGCGCTGACGGCGACGGTACCGTCCGGCGGCGAGAACGACAGCGCATTGGCGATGATGTTCTGGAAGACCTGTACCAGCCGTCCTTCCAGGCCCGGTACCGTCAGGTCGGCCCCGGTCGGCAGGTCGAGCAGGACGCGCGGAGCGGCGCGCTCGGCCGCCGTGGTCTCGTGGATGTCGGTCAGCATGCGGAGCATGCGGCCGATATCGACCGGCTCCGTTTCCGCGCGGCTCAATTCGGCGTCCAGGCGCGACGCGTTGGAGATATCGCTGATCAGGCGGTCCATCCGCTGGATGTCGTCCTCGATGATCGACATCAGCCGGCGCTGCTGGTCCGGGTCGCGGACCCGCGCCACGGTTTCCACGGCACTGCGCAGGCTGGTCAGCGGGTTCTTGATCTCGTGGGCGACATCGGCGGCGAAGCTTTCGATCGCGTCCATCCGCAGCCACAGCGCCGCCGTCATGTCGCGCAGCGCGCCGGACAGGTCGCCGATCTCGTCGCCGCGCCGGCTGAAGTCGGGGATCTCGTGGTGCCGGCCATGGCCGCGCCGGACATGGTCCGCCGCCGCCGCCAGCTTGCGGATCGGCCGCGCTATGGTGCCGGCCAGATAGAACGACAGCAGCACCGTCACGGCCAGCGCGACCGCGAAGACCTTCAGGATGTCGAGCCTGACCGAGCGGATCGCGGCGTCGATCTGGGCGCCGCCCCGTGACAGCATGACCGCGCCCAGCACCTGCTTGAAGCGCTGGACCGGTACCGCCACGGTCAGGATCATGCCATGGTCGGATGTCGTCCAGACGCTGGCGCTCAGGTCGCCGGTCAGCGCGCGGACCACGTCCTCGTAATGGTTGGCGACCTGATCGGGGCCTTCGCGGAACACCGGGAACTTGTCGCGCGACGGCAGGGCGTTGACGATCCGGTCGTAGATGTCGATGGCGAGGCGGGTCGGCCAGCCGCCCTGGACCGGTGGCGGCAGTTCCTCGATCTGGACCACGCCGCCGGGGCCGATCAGCACGCGGCTGTCGGCTATCAGCCGGCCGAAGGGATCGAACAGCCGGGTCCGGGTGTCGGTCGTCTCAACCAGCCGGCGGACCATCTGCCGCGCCAGGTCATGGGAGAGGTCGTTGGTCTCGTCGCCGTCGCGGGTGACCGCGGCCTCGCCGATGGCCCCGGCGAAGATGCGGGCTTCCGTCAGGAGCGCCTCAAGCTCGCTTTCGATCAAGCGGTCCTGGTAGCGGCCGAGATAGAGCAGCCCCCCGACCAGGATCGCCAGGGCCAGGACGTTGACCGCCAGGATCCGGAGAGTCAGCGGCGAGAAAGCGCGGCGGTAGCGT
Organism: Skermanella aerolata KACC 11604; assembly: GCF_000936425.1. Taxonomy (GTDB): domain Bacteria; phylum Pseudomonadota; class Alphaproteobacteria; order Azospirillales; family Azospirillaceae; genus Skermanella; species Skermanella aerolata. The sequence goes on from NZ_AVFK01000016.1 coordinate 57,553, forward strand.
TGGGACGCCGAATTCCGGTCATGGTTCCGTTCCGGCGGTGCCGATTCGGCCCTCTTTCCTCGCGCCGGCGGCGCCATCTTGCCTTTAGACGCCCTTGGCGGACTCGCCGTCGGCGCCAGGGTCCGTTCAAGCATCGCGATAGCGGTAGCCGACGCCGTACAGCGTCTCGATCTGGCCGAACTCGGTGTCGATCGCCTTGAACTTCTTGCGCAGGCGCTTGATGTGGCTGTCGATCGTCCTGTCGTCCACGTAGATGTGCTCGCCATAGGCGGCATCCATCAGTTGGTCGCGGCTCTTGACGTGGCCGGGACGGACGGCGAGCGCCTTGACCAGCAGGAACTCGGTCACCGTCAGCTCGATCGGCTGCCCTTTCCAGGCGCAGGCATGGCGGGCGGGGTCGAGCAGCAGGTCGCCGCGCACGATCACGCTGGCCGGATCGGCGGTCCCCTTGTCCTGGCGCATCTGCTCGCGCCGCAGCAGCGCCCGGATGCGCTCGATCAGCAGGCGCTGGCTGAACGGCTTCTTGATGTAATCGTCGGCCCCCATGCGGAGCCCGAGCACTTCGTCCACCTCATCGTCCTTCGACGTCAGGAAAATCACGGGCATGCCGCTGGTCTGGCGCAGGCGCGACAGCAGCTCCATGCCGTCCATGCGCGGCATCTTGATGTCCAGCACGGCCAGATCGACCGGCTTGGCCGTCAGGCCGCGCAGGGCCTCGTCGCCGTCGGTGTATGTCCGGACTTCGAAGCCCTCGGCTTCCAGCGCGATCGATACCGACGTCAGAATATTGCGGTCGTCATCAACCAGCGCGATCGTTTGCGGCAACGCGCCTCTCCTTCATGCACGTTCGACGTGATGCACCCGTTCGGATGCGCGAAATGAAGCATCCGTCCGGGTGCGGAAAATCCCTCTTCCGCACCGGCACTGTGGTTTGCCAATATGGCACCATTGCGGCGCAAAATCGGGCATGCTGAGCCCAGGAAAACGGCGGTCCGACAGATGAATCCTACCATCAAGCCAGAGGCCGATCCACCGGCCGGTTCTAAGGCCGGCCCCCAGCCTGGCCAAGGTCCGGCGGCGATTGCGCGGCGTGTCATGAGGCAGGCCGACCGTGCCGCGCTGGCGACGGCCCAGCGCGACGCGGGCGGCTGGCCTTATCCGTCGCTGGTGCTGACGGCCCTCGATCACGACGCGTCTCCCCTCCTGCTCATCTCAGATCTGGCGGACCATACCGCCAACATCAAGGCCGATCCGCGTGCCGGCCTGCTGTTCGACGGGACTGGCGGACTCGCGGAGCCGCTGACTGGCCCGCGCGTGTCGGTGCTGGGGCGGATGGAGGTCACGGAAGACCCGCGGCATCGCGCGCGTTTCCTGGCGCGTCATGAGAGCGCAGGCTTCTATGCGGGATTCGCCGACTTCACAGTCTGGCGTATGGTCGTGGAACGCGCCCATCTGGTGGCCGGCTTCGGCCGCATCCACTGGATCACGGCCGGGGACCTGCTGTACCAACTCTCAGATACCGAGACACTGGCATTGCGGGAACCCGATGTCGTAGAGCATATGAACGAGGACCATGCCGACGCGGTCGAGCTGTACGCAACGGTATTGCTCGGTCAACCCGGTGGAGGCTGGAAGCTGACGGGCGTCGACCCAGAAGGATGCGACCTGCGTCTTGGGGGGCGGACCGCCCGGCTGGATTTCGAGCGTCCCGTGGCCGATGCGGAAGCGGCGCGGATGGAACTTGTCAGGCTGGTCCGCAAGGCGCGGACCGGTTCGAACGAAACCAAGGCCTGATTTCGCCGGGTCCGAAGCTGACCCGGCGTACCGGACATAAAAGAACTGGAGAGAAACACCGTGAAGCAATTCGGACCGACCATCAGCAGCATCGGCCTCGATTATCTGGGTTTGACCAATCTCAAAGCGGCGCACTGGAACTACAGTGCCGCGGCGCTTTATGAGCAGGCGCTGATCCGGGGTGAAGCGACGGTCGCAGCCGGCGGGCCGCTGGTGGCCATTACTGGTCAGCACACGGGCCGTTCGCCCAACGACAAGTTCATCGTCCAGGAAGCGTCGACCAGCGGCGACATCTGGTGGGGCAACGTCAACAAGCCGATCACCGAAGAGGCCTTCGACCGACTGCACGCCCGGATGGCCGAGTATCTCCATGGCCGCGAGGTCTTCGTCCAGGATCTGTATGCCGGCGCCGACCCGGAATTCCGCCTGCCGGTCCGTATCGTGACCCATAACGCCTGGCACAACCTGTTCGCCCAGAACATGTTCATCCGCCCGGCGGCGCGCGACCGGGCCGAGTTCCAGCCCCAGTTCACCGTCCTCCAGGTGCCCGAGTTCAAGGCCGATCCGGCGCGTGACGGCACCCGGTCCGACGTCTTCGTCCTGTGCAACTTCGCGAAGCGCCTGATCCTGATCGGCGGCTCGTCCTATGCCGGCGAGATCAAGAAGAGCATCTTCAGCGTTATGAACTACCTGCTGCCGGCCCAGGGCGTGCTGCCGATGCACTGCTCCGCCAATATCGGGCCGCGCGGCGATACCGCCGTGTTCTTCGGCCTGTCCGGCACCGGCAAGACGACGCTGTCCGCCGATGGCAGCCGCACCCTTATCGGCGACGACGAGCACGGCTGGTCGAACACCTCGGTCTTCAACTTCGAGGGCGGCTGCTACGCCAAGGTCATCAAGCTGAGCGAGAAGGCCGAGCCGGAGATCTATGCGACCACCCGGCGCTTCGGCACCATCCTCGAGAACGTCGTGATGGACCCGGATACCCGCGTTCTCGACCTTGACGACGCGCACTATACCGAGAACACCCGCGCCTCGTATCCGCTCGACTTCATCCCGAACGTCAGCGAGACCGGCATCGGCGGCATTCCGCAGAACATCGTCATGCTGACGGCCGACGCCTTCGGCGTGCTGCCCCCGATCAGCAAGCTGACGCCCGATCAGGCGATGTATCACTTCCTGTCCGGCTACACCGCGCGCGTCGCCGGCACAGAAAAGGGTGTCACCGAGCCGCAGGCGACGTTCTCGACCTGCTTCGGCGCTCCGTTCATGCCGCGCCACCCGGCGGTCTACGCCAAGCTGCTCGGCGAGAAGATCGCCAAGCATGGCTCCAACGTATGGCTGGTCAACACCGGCTGGACCGGCGGCGCCTATGGCACCGGCAAGCGGATGTCGATCGGCCATACCCGCTCGCTGATCCGCGCGGCGCTTGAAGGCGGTCTGGCTGATGCCCCGCACCAGCCCGACCCCAACTTCGGCCTGTTCGTTCCGGAAGCCTGCCCGGACGTGCCGGCGGACGTCCTTCAGCCGAAGAACACCTGGAACGACAAGCGCGCCTACGACGAGACCGCCCAGGAGGTCGCCAAGCGGTTCGAGGCGAACTTCAAGCAGTTTGCCGATCAGGTGGAGCCGAGCGTGATCGAGGCCGGCATCAAGGCGGCGGCGTAACGCTTCGGCCTGACGCTTCGGCGTCTTGGGTTTTCGACAGGGTGGAAGGGCCGCATTGCGCGGCCCTTTCGCTTTTGCGGAACAAAACACACTTGACGCGTGTTGACGGAGCAACCTCAACAATTCGAAGAGTTGCTCCATGTCTTCCACGACCGGTTCCGGCCTGAGACGCGCGGTGTTTGGTGCTGTTCTGGTGCTCGGCATGCCGCTGCTCGCGGCATGTGACGACAGTGAAGGCCCGGCCGAACGCGCAGGCGAAGCCATCGACAACACCGCCAGCAACGTCGCCAAGCAGACCGGCGAGGCGCTGGAGAATGTCGGCAACGCGATCCAGCAGAAGAGCCGCGAAGCGAGCGACGCGATGGACGACAAGAAACCGGCGAACTGAGCGGTTTCTCAAGACCCTGAACTCAGGACCCTGGAAACACGAAAAGCCCGCCGAACGGCGGGCTTTTTGCGTTGTGCCGTGGGGGAGCAGGGCCCACGGCAACGATTCGGTCAACGCGTCATTTGGGAGCCAGGACCATGATCATCTGGCGGCCTTCAAGCTTGGGCATCTGCTCGACCTTGGCCAGTTCCACGAGATCGTCGCGCACCTTGATCAGCACGTTCATGCCAAGATCCTGGTGAGCCATCTCACGGCCGCGGAAGCGCATGGTGACCTTCACCTTGTCGCCTTCTTCAAGGAACCGACGGGCGCTGCGCATCTTGACGTCGTAATCGTTGTCGTCGATGTTCGGCCTCATCTTGATCTCCTTGACCTCGATGATCTTTTGCTTCTTGCGTGCCTCGTTGGCACGTTTCTGCGCCTCGTACTTGAACTTGCCATAGTCGAGGATCTTGCACACCGGCGGGTCCGCATTCGGGGAAACCTCGACAAGGTCGAGCCCCGCTTCTTCCGCGGCGATCAGCGCGTCGCGAATCGAAACGACACCGACCATCTCGCCGGCGGCATCCACCAGGCGGACGGAACGGACATTGATTTCCCGATTGACCCGCGGCCCATCACGGGACGGTGTGGCGTCGGCATTTGGTCTGGCTATGGAATAGTCTCCCTCAATTGGTCCAAGCGCCTGATGCGTTTGATTTTTTACCGCCGGGTGTTCCAACCCGCCGGTGCCCAGGCGCCCGGAATGGTATTCGATCCAGGCTTGAACGGCCTAACCCCAAACGCGCCGGAGTCAGGCCGCCCAGTGTTAGAATGGTGATTCCGGCACGAGATTGCCAAGGGGCGACCCCGCTTCGGCCACAATTGTATTGACAGCGGCGTCAAGAGCAAGGACTTCCTGATCCTTGCCGCCCAGACGACGTAATGCCACAGTCCGCTCGTCCGACTCGCGGCGTCCCACCACCACCATCAGGGGTACCTTGGCAAGGCTGTGTTCGCGGACCTTGAAGTTGATCTTCTCGTTCCGTGTGTCAAGCACCGCCCGGATACCGGCCTGACGCAACTGCTTCAGCACCTCGGCGCCGTACTCGTCGGCATCGTTGGTGATGGTCGCGACCACGACCTGAAGCGGCGCCAGCCAGAGCGGGAACTTGCCGGCGTAGTGCTCTATCAGCATGCCGATGAAGCGTTCCATCGAGCCCAGGATGGCCCGGTGGAGCATCACCGGCCGGTGACGCGCACCGTCCTCGCCGACATATTCCGCGTCCAGCCGCTCCGGCAGCACGAAATCGACCTGCAAGGTGCCGCACTGCCAGTCGCGGCCGATGGCGTCCCGCAGCACGAACTCCAGCTTGGGACCGTAGAAGGCGCCCTCGCCGGGGTTCATGGTATAGGGCAAGCCGGCAGCCTCGATCGCTTCGCGCAGCGCGCCTTCCGCCCGGTCCCACACCTCGTCGGTGCCGGCACGGGTGGCCGGACGGTCCGAGAACTTCACCGAGACGTCGATGAAACCCAGATCCTTGTAGACGCTGAGCAGCAGGTCGCAGAACGCGATGCTCTCCGACGTGATCTGCTCCGGCGTGCAGAAGATATGGGCGTCGTCCTGGGTGAACGCCCGAACCCGCATGATGCCGTGCAGGCTGCCCGACGGCTCGTTGCGGTGGCACGATCCGAACTCGGCCATGCGGAGCGGCAGGTCGCGGTAGCTCTTGATGCCCTGACGGTAGATCTGGACATGGGCCGGGCAGTTCATCGGCTTCAGCGCCAGGACCTTTTCCTCATCGGAATTGGTCGTGAACATTGCCTCGCGGAACTTCTCCCAGTGACCGGAAGCCACCCAGAGCGCGCGGTCGATCAGCTGCGGCGTTTTGACCTCGAGGTAGCCGGTCCGCTCGAGCCGGGCACGGATGTAATTTTCCAGCGTCCGCCACAGGGTATAGCCCTTGTCGTGCCAGAACACGGCGCCGACAGCCTCTTCCTGAAGATGGAACAGGTCCATCTCCCGGCCAAGCCGCCGGTGGTCACGCTTCTCCGCCTCTTCCAATTGGTGCAGGTAGGCCTTCAGCTCCTTCTCGTCGCGCCATGCCGTGCCGTAGATGCGCTGGAGCATGGCGTTTCGGTGATCGCCGCGCCAATAGGCGCCGGCGACCTTCGTCAGCTTGAAGCCCTGGCCGATCCTGCCAGTGGACGGCATATGCGGACCACGGCACAGGTCGAGCCATTCGCCCTGACGGTAGACGGAGATGTCCTCCGTTCCGGGCAGGTCGCGGATCAGTTCGGCCTTGTACTTCTCGCCCCGCTCCTCGAAGAAGCGGATCGCCTCGTCGCGGTCCCAGACCTCGCGTTCGAAGCGGGCATCGCGGGAGATGATCTCCCGCATCTTCGCTTCGATCTTTTCCAGGTCGTCGGGCGTGAACGGCTCGGACCGCGCGAAGTCGTAATAGAATCCGTTGGCGATCGCCGGGCCGATCGTGACCTGCGTGCCGGGATAAAGCGACTGGACGGCTTCCGCCATCACATGCGCCGCATCGTGACGGATCAGGCCGAGCGTATCCGCGTGGTCGCGGGTGACGATCTCGACGGCTGCATCCGTAGTGATGCTGGTAGTGAGGTCGCGCAGGGTACCGTCGATCTTGACGGCAAGCGCGTCTTTGGCCAGCCGCTTGCCGATCGACTCGGCAATCTGCAAGCCCGTCACCGGGGCATCGTAGTCGCGCACACTGCCATCCGGCAGCGTAACCGCGACTTTTTGGATCTGTTCAGCCGTTTGCATCGTCTAAAAGCAATCATCCCAAGGAAGAAGGCGCACTCTATGCCCATTGCCGGTCGAGTCAAGCTCAGGGCAAGGGGCGTGTCCCGGCGTTATCCAGGATTCGACCCTCATGTGCGCTTTTTCGCCGCCATCAGCTCGTCGTAAACCGCCAGCGTATCGGCGCACATGCGGTCCTTGGTGAAGCGCGCGTTGACGTAAGCCATGGCGCGGTCGCCCAGGACGGCGCGCTGGCCGGCATCCAGCGACAGCGCGTCGGCCAGCGCTTCCGCCAGCGCGTCGGCGTCGTTGGGCGGAACGGCCCAGGCCGTTTCCCCCGCGATCACCGTTTCGCGGACGGCGCCGTGGTTGGTCACGATCACCGGCCGGCCCATGGCCTGAGCCTCGACGATGACCCGGCCGAAGGCTTCGGGATCGCTCGACGCCGAGACCACGACGTCGGCCAGCATGTAGGCGGCCGGCATGTCGTTGCAATGGTCGACCAGACGGACGACGCCTTCCAGTCCCAGCCGCCTGGTCTGTTCCTCCAACTCCTGGCGGTAGCCGGTGCGGCCCTGGTCGGAGCCGACCATCAGGCACAGGATGTCGCGGCGGCCCAGCTTGGCAAGCGCATCGATCAGCACGGTCTGGCCCTTCCAGCGCGTCAGCCGGCCCGGCAGCATGACGACTTTGTGGTCATCGGGCAGCCGCCATGCTTTGGCAAGCTGGATCACCCGTTCCGGGCTGACCCGGTCGGGCGAGAAGTTGTTGATGTCGATGCCGCGATGGATGACGCGGATGCGCGCCGGGTCGATCTCGTAGCTGCCGAGGATATGGTCGCGGATGAACTCCGAGATCGCGATCACCCGGTCGCCCTTCGCCATGACGGAGTTGTAGAACCGCTTCAGCTTGCCGTCGAAGTTATACGGCGCGTGGAAGGTGGTCATGAACGGAACGCCGGTGCGGCGGGCGGCGCCGAGGGCGCTCCAGGCCGGCGCCCGGCTGCGGGCATGGACGATATCGACGTCATGCTCCCGGATGATCCGGCTGAGACGGTCGACGTTGCGGAGCATGACCGCCGGGTTCTTGCTTTCCAGCGGCAGCGTGAAGTGGGGGACGCGCCAGCGCTCCAGCTCCCGCGCCATCGGACCGCCGGCCGATGCCACCAGGGGCGTTCCGCCCGCCTGGTGCAATGCTGCGGCCATGTCTATGGCGCCGCGCTCCGCGCCGCCGGTGAGCAGGGCCGGCAGCACCTGGAGGACGACGGGGCGGCCTGTTGCGGTGGCGCCTGCCGGTTCCCCATCTGCCTGCGGGTTGCCGACGTGGTCAGCCGTGGTAGTGTTCTGTGCCCCGTTCATGGAATCTTTCGACATGTTCAATCAGACGAATTCACAGGAAAATACCCTGGTGCGCGATGGCGCCACCATAGCCTATCGGCGCACGGAAGGAAGTACTCCCGGCGTCATCTTCATGGGTGGGTTCAAATCGGATATGACCGGCACCAAGGCGGTGGCGCTGGAAGAACTCTGCCGGGCGCGCGGTGCTGCCTTCGTCCGCTTCGACTACCAGGGCCATGGCGTGTCCAGCGGCCGGTTCGAGGATGGCGGCATCGGCCTGTGGTCGCAGGACGCGCTGGCGGTTTTCGACCGGACCACATCCGGGCCGCAGATCGTCGTCGGCTCCTCCATGGGCGGCTGGATGATGCTTTTGACGGCGCTGGCCCGCCCCGGCCGCGTGGCGGGACTGGTCGGCATCGCGGCGGCCCCCGACTTTACCGAGGACCTGATCTGGTCCACCCTGGACGAGGCCGACCGCAATACCTTGATGGAAACCGGCGTCCTGATGCAGCCGTCCGACTACGGCGAGCCCTATCCCTACACCCGCCACCTGATCGAGGACGGCCGCAAGCACCTGCTGCTGCGCCAGACCATCCCGCTGACCTGCCCGGTCCGCCTGCTGCACGGGATGCGCGACGCCGACGTGCCCTGGCGGACCAGCCAGCGCATAGCGGAGCGTCTGGCGGGAGAGGACGTGCGGATCACCCTGGTCAAGGACGGCGACCACCGCCTGTCACGCGAGCAGGACATAGCGCTGCTTTGCCGCACCGTCAGCGAACTGCTGGACGGCGCCGGAGCCGCCGATATCAGCGCCGCCTGAGCGATCCCAGCGCGAAGAGAACCAGCCCTGGCACCGCCAGCACCAGGAAGGCAGGCCACAGCAGGACGGTGAGCAGCACGGGGTCCCACAGCTCCGGCAGGACATAGCGCTGCGTCACCGCCTGGGTCAGGTTGAGCGTGCCGGGGCTGAGGCGGTACCAAAGCTCCCCGGCGGCGGCCAGATGGAAGCCCTGGCCGGTGGATTGGCCCATTCCCTGACCGCTGGATTGGACGTATTGCCACAGGTCGAACCCCAGCGCCGCCATGCCCGCCAACAGCAGGATAGCGCCGGTAACTCTCAGAAAAACCACGAACACCTCACGGGAAATCGGCTCTCTCCAGGAACATGCTGCGGCCCCCCGATCCGCGCAATGCACGCCTTTATCACTTTCCTGGGAGCCGACGTGAACGAAGCACTTGAATCCTCCTCCGCTCTCCCCTATTTTCCGCGGCCTTGATGGAGGGGTGGCCGAGTGGTTGAAGGCGCACGCCTGGAAAGTGTGTATACCAGAAATGGTATCGCGGGTTCGAATCCCGCTCCCTCCGCCATAGTTGCCCTAAATCCAGGGGGTACATGAATTTTTCGATATTGCTGGACTTGCAACCCACCAGCCGTTCGTTGGCGTTCTCCAGCACTCGGTACACGCTGGTTCGCCTGATCCCGATGCGCTTGGCAATCCCCTCAAGCCGGCGCTCCTTCCGCAAGTTCGTCTCGAATTCCGCGAACAGGCCCAGCATATTGAGGAACGCCTTGCCCGCCGCCGTGCCCGTATCAATCGGCTGTTCGGTCGCCTTTAGGCTCACGCCCTTGGCCTTCAGTTCCCGCACGATATCCTGGAGGTCAACGATGGAGCGGGCAAGCCGGTCCACCCGCGTTACTACCAGCGTATCCTCAGGGTAAAGGAATTGGATCACGCCTAAATGAAATAAAATATAAAGGCGTTAAAGATCCATATCGCGGATCAGTTGATCCCACATCGCAGCGACAGTACCGACCAAGGTCAAAAGCTGTACGGTCCCTCCGGCCTGAAGTTCGACGCAGACCGTCTCTACCCCGCCCCACTTTCCTACACCATAGGGCAGTTCACCCCATCCCGTCCCACGGACACGAATGTCCTCGGCTCCCTTAATGTGCTTGGTTTTGGTCTTATTCTTGGGTTCGTCCAGGATGAGATGCTTGTGCCCATTAGCGACATCCCGAAGAATACCTAAGTCTCGGCATTTTTGTTTAATCAGTTCATTGGTGTAATTTGTCGCTCCGTGTCTTTCAAACGTGCAATGGAGAACCTTTGCCGGATTGCTTTCAGCGTGTGTAGCGTAGGCTCAGTCCGCCATATGGAAGGTCGGGAGGGCGGAATTCATACCGAACCTCAGCGCCTTACTCCTGGCCGCCTCAAGCACGAGGGCATCACCTAACTGGACGGCAGCCGTCAAGGAGTGCTCAGCCTCCCGGAATTCATCCAGAGATTCCTGGACGAAGATATTGAACCTGTCTCGCAGGGTCATCGTCATATTCCTATCCTAGGAAAAAGCGACGGTCAGCAATTCATCCAATAGGTGGGGTTTGTTTATCTGACGTTAATGACGCCACTAACTTCCGCTTTGTAGTGCCTGCCCGTCTAGCGAAGTCGTGCCTGTTTCGAGAATTCGCCTGATCTTGGCCGCGGAGGCCGGATCGTTGGAATGCTTGAAAGTGCGGATACGGTGCGGTTGGAGTCGGTGCACTTCCCAGACGCGCTGGATCGTGCGCAGGCTCAGGCCGACGGCCTTGGCCAGACCCCGCTCGACGACTCGCTGGAACTCCTCTGTCGTCGAGCCGATAGGCTGCTCACGATGATCTGCGAGATGCACAATCTTATCATCGCTGCTCATGCCGCCCGTACGATCCGGGCCGTGACTTCGCGCTGGGAGCGGCGGATTGCCTCTGCGGTGTCTCGCACCAGCATCTCGATATCAACCGCAGGGTTCGGGCCAAGACGTTGGCGCATCATTTCAGCGACCTGTCTCTCGACGTCTTCATCGATGGCCGCAAGCACCTGCTGAGCAGCAGCACTAGCCACACCTGAGCGGCTCAACAGGCTACGGACCAGATCAGGCTGCTCCGCGATCTGGCGGATGAGCGTATCAGCGACTTTGCTCTGCACCACCTTACCACGCTCCCATCGCACCCAGGTCTTCGGCCCCGCAGAAATGAGCTGTTCCATCTCTGCCTGCGTTAGATTGTACTTCAAACGAATGGCCTTCAAATCCTGTGGAGGCAACAAGCCGTCCTCCTCGCGGATCTTGCGTGCAACCGTCAATTCGATTTGGGAGATTTGATCTCCCAAATAGCTCACGTTGCCACAGGATTCACAAAACATATGGCGATCATTCTCAATCAGGACCGTACGGCTACCTTGGACGTGTTGCATTTGAGCAATGCGCTCATGCATCGTATTCTCGCCGCACTTAAGGCAACGCTCAGGCATATCTTGCGTCCTTCTTGAATGAAGTCACAACCAAACGGTTATTGGCGATCAGGTATTTAAGAAACATCTGAGTGCCACAATCATCTACCCAAATCGAGAAGTAATCCGACACGGTAGACGGATAGTACTTTCTCGTTGGTTGCGTATCGAAACAGTGGTGCTCGCCGAGTTCAGTCATGATGATCTCACGGAGATCATCAGAGTCCATTTTGTTTTCCCTGAGCATTTGAAGCACCGGCTTGAAAAACTCACAGGTCCCCTCGTCCTCAGCAAGGCACCGCACCACTTCCAGGGGGTGAGTCGGCTTCATCATCACCTCCGCAAAAGGTAGCACGATGCTACCATGCCTTCAAGGCCGTTTGACGCGATATAATGGAATAGATGCCCATTATCTAAAAATTCTGCTAAATAGATGAAACTGTGCCTGTTTGCCGCAACCCGGCTCCTACGTGCCAGTGGATTTCCGAACCCCGGCTGGCGAAGCCGGAGCCTTAATTCATTCCGTGACCCGCACCCTGGAGGCTGGCTTTCGCCAGTCCTCTTCCTCACCGGCAGTTCAGTGCTCCTTTCCGCAATCTATTTCCACGGCACTTGTTCCTCAGCGTCAGCGCTCCGGCAGCGCTCCGCGCCGTCACGTGATTGTAACTTGACGCGCCGCAATCCACGGCATAATTCCACTTACATTGAATTATGGAAGTGAAGCTTCGTAGCCAAGAGGCGGAGGTTGGTGGGTCCCATGGATAAGAAGGCGGTTCTGTCGGCGCTGTCGGCGCTGTCGCAGGAGACGCGGCTGGATGTTTTCCGGCTGCTGGTGCAAGCCGGTCCCGACGGACTGCCGGCCGGAGCCATCGCGGAGGCTCTCGGCGTGGCGCCCAATACCCTGTCTTTCCATCTGGCTCAGTTGAACCATGCGGGGCTGATCGCGCAGCGACGCGAGAGCCGGTCGTTGATCTACAGCGCCGAATACAGCCACATGAACGCCCTGATGGGCTTTCTGATGGAGAACTGCTGCGGCCTGCCGGCCAACGCCGCTGCTTGCGGTCCCATCTGCGCCACGGCTCCCGAGGCGGCCAACGGCGAGTCCACCGCGAGTTCGCCGCGCCGCCGCGTCTGATCTCCGTTCCAGTCCCCGAAAGTCCCCGACACCAGTACGACCGCCGCCTATCGCGGCCAGATAGCCTCAGGAGGCATCCATGGAATCGAAGAAGACCTATAACGTCTTGTTCCTCTGCACCGGCAACAGCGCCCGCAGCATTCTGGCCGAAGCGGCGGTCAGCCGGTGGGGAGCGGGCAGGTTCCGGGGGTTCAGCGCGGGCAGCCAACCCAAGGGCACGGTGCATCCGCTGACGCTGAAGCTGCTGAGCAACCTGAACTACGACATCAAGGGCTTCCGCTCGAAGTCGTGGGACGAGTTCGCCGGGCCGGGTGCGGAACCGCTCGATTTCGTGTTCACGGTCTGCGACAACGCTGCGGGCGAGGCCTGCCCTGCATGGCCGGGCCAGCCGATGACGGCCCACTGGGGCGTCGAGGACCCAGCCGCCTTCGTCGGACCGGACGATCAGGGCCTCAAGCTTTTCAAGCGCGTCTATCTGGAACTGGAAGCTCGCATCAAGGTCTTCACCAGCCTCCGGCTGGAGGGGCTCGACAAGCTGTCGCTCCAGAACAGGCTACGCGACATCGGCAGGATGCGGGCGGAAGCTGTGCAGGGAGCGGCGTCATGACCGGCGTCACCATCTATCACAATCCCGCCTGCGGCACCTCCCGCAACACGCTGGCGTTGATCCGCAACTCCGGCGTCGAACCTGAAATCGTCGAGTACCTGAAGACGCCGCCCAGCCGCGACCGGCTGGCCGACCTGATCCGCCGCATGGGCGTGCCGGTTCGTAGCGTGCTGCGCGAGAAGGGCACGCCCTATGCCGAACTCGGCCTGGATGACGCGTCGCTGTCCGACGACCGGCTGCTGGACGCCATGATCGCGCATCCGATCCTGATCAACCGGCCCATCGTCGAGACGCCGCTCGGCGTCCGCCTGTGCCGTCCGTCCGAAGCGGTGCTCGACATCCTCCCCGATCCTCAGCGGGGCGCCTTCGCCAAGGAAGACGGCGAGCGCGTCGTCGACGAGCAGGGCCGCCGCATCGCCTGACGCCGCGTCACTTGACTTCGCTTTGCCTGAAGCTGAAACGAGTATCCTCATGTCCTCCACCGCTCCAGCCTCGCGGTTGTCGTTCCTCGACCGCTACCTGACACTATGGATCTTCCTGGCCATGGCGCTGGGCGTCGTGCTCGGCACCGTGTTCGAAGGTCTGCCGGCGGCGCTCGACAGGTTGTCGGTCGGGACCACCAACATTCCGATCGCCATCGGGCTGATCCTGATGATGTACCCGCCGCTGGCCAAGGTGAAGTACGAGGAACTGCATCGCGTCTTCGCCGACAAGCGGGTGCTGGTCCTTTCCCTGGTGCAGAACTGGCTGATCGGCCCCTGCCTGATGTTCGGGCTGGCGGTCCTCTTCCTGCGCGATCATCCGGAATACATGACCGGCCTGATCCTGATCGGCCTTGCCCGCTGCATCGCCATGGTCTTGGTCTGGAACCAGCTCGCGCGCGGCGACAACCAGTACGTGGCCGGTCTGGTCGCGTTCAATTCGATCTTCCAGATCCTGTTCTTCAGCGTCTACGCCTGGATCTTCCTGAGCGTCCTGCCACCCCTGTTCGGCTTGGAAGGCAGCGTGGTCAACGTCAGTTTCTGGACCATCGCCAACGCCGTGCTGATCTACCTGGGCATTCCGTTCCTCGCGGGCTTCCTGACCCGCAGAATCCTGACGGCGAGGAAGGGACGGGCATGGTACGAGGGCGAGTTCCTGCCGCGCATCGGACCGATAACGCTGGCTGCTCTCCTGTTCACCATCGTCGCCATGTTCAGCCTGAAGGGCGCCGACGTCGTGCGGCTGCCGTTCGACGCGCTCTTGATCGCGGTTCCGCTCTCGATCTACTTCCTGGTCCAGTTCGTCATCAGCTTCGCGATGGGCCGGCTGATCGAGGCGGACTACCCGCGCACGACCGCCATCGCTTTCACGGCGGCCGGCAACAACTTCGAACTGGCTATCGCCGTCGCCATCGCCGCCTATGGACTGGCGTCGCCGGTCGCCTTCGCCGCCGTCATCGGCCCGCTGGTGGAGGTGCCGGTGCTGATCCTGCTGGTTCACGTCGCGTTGCGGCTGGGCCAGCGCTTCTTCCCGCCCGGTGCGGTTCTGGCCGCCGCGACATCAGGTGGAACGGCGACGCGCCCATGACCGGACATGCCGATGTCGTGGTCATCGGCGGCGGGCAGGCGGGGCTGGCCGTCGGCTACCATCTCCGGCGGACAGGGCTGAGCTTCGTCATCCTCGACGCCGGGACCAGCCCCGGCGGAGCTTGGCGGCATACTTGGCAGTCGCTGCGCCCGTTCTCGCCCGCCCCCTGGTCGTCGCTGCCCGGCTGGCCGATGGCCGGGGGAGAGACGACATATCCCGGCCGGGACGAAGTGCTCGACTACCTCGCCCGCTATGAAACCCGCTACGATTTGCCGGTCCGCAGGCCGGTATCGGTGCGCTCGGTCGAGCACGCAGGCAACGGCCATCTGCGGGTGGTCACCGATCGGGGCGACTGGACAGCCCGCATGGTGGTCAGCGCAACGGGGACTTGGCGGCGGACCCACATTCCGGACTATCCGGGCCGGGATGTCTTCGGCGGTGTCCAGATCCATTCCGCCGCCTACGAAACCCCTGAACCGTTCGCCGGCCGGCGCGTCCTGATCGTCGGCGGCGGCAACTCCGGCGCCCAGATCCTCGCCGAGGTGTCCAAGACAGCCGCGACGACATGGGTGACGGAGAAGCCGCCGGTCTTCCTGCCGGACGATGTCGATGGCCGCGTGCTGTTCCATCGGGCCACCGCCCGGCTCAAGGCGCTCCAGGAAGGACGCGAACCGGACATTCCGGCAGGGGGCCTCGGCGACATCGTCATGGTCCCGCCCGTGGTAGAGGCGCGGGAACGCGGCGTGCTGCGCTCCGTCCGCCCCTTCGCCCGCTTTACCGAGACCGGGGTGGTCTGGCGGGACGGAACGGAAACCGGGGTGGATGCCGTCATCTGGTGCACGGGCTTCCGCCCGGCGCTTGACCACGTAACCGAACTCGGCATCGTCGGTCCGGACGGCACGGTCGAACTCGACGGCACCCGGTCGATAAGGGAACCGGGGCTTTGGTTCGTCGGCTACGGCGGCTGGACCGGACCGGCTTCCGCGACCCTGATCGGGGTCGGCCGCAGCGCCCGCGAGACGGCTCGCCGCATCGCCGAGAGCCTGTCGGGCGACGATCGGCGCGACGGCGGCGCAGCACCGGCCGGTCACGCGGCATCGCAGCGAAGCGGATCGGCATAGTCCGGAATTTCCACCCCGGCTCAGCGCCGCGATTGACCTGCATCAGTGCGCCGCGACGGAGTGCCCGGCATCCTTCTCCCAAGCGCCCCGCCGGCAAAGCGGGGGGCAGAGTGGGGGTACGCGCCATGGAAACAGCCGCCCTTCCCGTTGAAATCCTGCGGAGCGGGTTCGGCAGCCTTGCGTCCTATCTGGCCGCCCATGTGCTGCTGTGCCTCGTCCCTGCCTTCTTCATCGCGGGCGGCCTGTCCGCACTGCTGCCGAAGTCGGCGATCACCCGCTTTCTCGGGCGCAGCGCCCCGAAGGCCGTCGCCTACCCGGCCGCCGCCGCCGCGGGGAGCCTGCTGGCCGTTTGTTCGTGCACCATCGTCCCGCTGTTCGCCGGTATCTACCGGAAGGGCGCGGGACTGGGGCCGGCCATCACTTTCCTGTTCTTCGCGCCGGCGGCCAATATCCTGGCGCTGACCTATACCGGCGCCGCCCTGGGCGTCGAGTTCGCCGTAGCGCGGTTCGTGCTCTCGCTGGTTTTCGGCATCGGTATCGGGATGATCATGGCGCTGGTCTTCAGCGCGGACGACCGTGTCCACGCCAAGGAGGCCGATGGCGGCTTCACCGGCGGAGAGCGCCTGCAACCCGCCGCTGTCATCCTGATGCTGCTGATGGTGACGCTGCTCATCGCCGGCACGCTGAAGGTCGGCTTCCTGCTCGACAGCTATGCCAGCGTCACTGTCCCGATCCACGGCATGGACGCGGTCGAGACGGCGCTGCACCGGCTGCTGCCCTTTGATCCCGCGAAGGGTGAGGAGGGCATCGGCGCCCAGGGTGCGATCCTCGTCCTGCTGCTGGGCATTATCGCGGCGGTGGCGCCGCGCGGGCTGGGGCGGGTGGACGAGGGCTTCAACCGCTGGACCTGGGCGGCGCTGGGGCTGGTCGTCCTGACCCTGGCGGTTGCGGCGATGGGCATGCAGCCCCAGGGCGGAGGCGTCACGCTGCACATGACCGGCAGGATGCTCGGCGTCGTGGCGGCGATGGCTGCGATCGCCTGGGTCGCCCACCGCCACATCGACCGGTTCGAGGTGCAGCAATGGCTGTGGGAAAGCTGGCGTTTCGTCCGCCAGATCTTTCCGCTGCTGGTCGTCGGCGTCTTCATGGTGGGCGTGTTGCGGGTGTTCCTCCGGCCGGAGTGGGTGGAGACCATGGCGGGCGCCAACACGGTGCTCGCCAATCTGGTCGGCGTCGTCTTCGGCGTGTTCATGTACTTCCCGACCCTGGTCGAGGTTCCGGTAGCCAGGATGTTCCTCTCGCTCGGCATGCATCCGGGACCGCTGCTGGCCTATCTGATGGCGGACCCCGAACTGAGCCTGCAAAGCATCCTGATCACGGCCAGCATCATAGGACGACCCAAGGCATGGACCTATGTCGGGCTGGTGGCATTGTTCAGCACCGGTGCCGGCCTGACCTTCGGCGCCTGGAAGGATGGAGCCAGCCCTTGGCTGCTTGGCGGAGAACTCGCCTTGTTCCTGCTGGTCCTTGCCGCCGTCCTTTACGTCATCCACCGCCGGACCGGCACGATGGCGAAGGCGGCCTGACCAGCCGGCTCGCTTGCCATCGGCAACCGTTTATCGAAGGAGGATCGAACCATGCACGTCAAAGTCCTGGGACCGGGCTGCGCCCGCTGCAAACGCCTGGAGGAACTGACACGGGAGGCGGCACTGGAAGCCGGCGTCTCCGTCGAGATCGAACACGTCACCGATACCGACCGGATTCTCGACTATCCCATCGTCAGCACGCCGGGCCTCGTCATCGAGGAGAAGGTCAGGATGTCCGGCCGGCTGCCGCGACGGGAAGAGATCGTCGCGTGGCTGAGGGAAACCGCCGGACAGGCAGAAGCGGCCAAGGGTGCCTCCACGACCGGCTAAGCGCGCTCCACTGCTCGATCCGCCAGTTCCGGCGGTCCGACGGGAGCGGCGCTATTCCGAAGGACGGTCCGGGAAATCCTTCCGCTGCCGGTCCTTTCCTTCTTCCCGCTCGCGCTGACGTTGCCACGTGTCGAACTTTTCGGGATGCGTGACGATGTCCACGATGGACGGTTTGTCGGTACGGTCGTCGCTTTGCTTCGGCATGGCTACACCTCCAGGCATTCGGTTACTCCCTTCAACAGTTCAAAGCGGCTTGCTGCCACCGCCCCTAAGGTCGGGAATGTAAAAGACCAAGTGACCGGCGGTACCGGCGTCCCGCTGTTCCAGGGTGAAATCGCCGGATGCCATTTTCGCCAGCACGGGGGTCAGTTCCAGACCGATGCCGTGCCCTCTGACTTGATCGTCCGGCATGCCGATCCCGTCGTCGGCGACCGTCAGGCGCGCTTTGCCCGGCTCGACCCGCTCCAGGGTGACGGTCACCGTCCCCTGGCGCAGGGGGAAGGCGTATTTCAGGCAGTTCGTGACCAGTTCGTTGACGATCAGTCCGACCGCGACGGCTTGGCTGTGATCGACTTCCACGGGGGTAAGGTGCAGGTCCAGCTTGACCGCGTCGTCGTGTTCCAGGCCGTGCATGAGAAAGCGCCGCTTGACGAGTTCGTCGAGATAGGCGGAAAGGTTCACGGCATCGGTGACCCCCGTCACGTAGAGGCGCCGGTAGACCAGCGAGAGCGCTTCGACCCTGTGGCCGACGCTCTCGAGGCGGCGGCGCGTCTCGCTCCGTTTCGCCCTCCTGGCCTCCATCCTGAGCATCGACGTAATGATCGCCAGATCGTTCTGGGTGCGGTGCTGCAATTCACGCAGCAGGATGGAGCGCTCCTCGGCATTGGCGACACGTTCGCGATGCGCTTTGTGGCGGTCCAGGGCCGCGGCCAGCAGGTTGGCATAGTTCTGGAGGAAACTGATATCCGCCTGGGTGAAGGTCCGCTCGGCGAGACTGTCCACCTCCAGCGTTCCGAACGCCTCGCCGGTCGCACCGATCACGACATTGGCCGATACGACGACATCGGCACGGCGCACGACCTCGGATACCTGGAACCTCGTTTCCGTCGGTATGTGCGAGACGATGGGTTCGCCCTCGACCAGGGTATAACCGGCAGCGGACCCATGACCTCCCGGAACCTTCGTGACCCCAGTTGTGGCGATGTCGCGCGGCAGCCCGACAGCCGCCCGGATCAGGAGTTCGTCGCTTTCGGGGATGGTCTGCATGATCTTGGCGATCGGCGTCTGAAGTCCGCGGGCGACCAGTTCGCACGCCCTTTGGAGGATGAGATCCAGGTCGATGCACGACAATGCGAATTGGCCGAACTCGGCGAGCGCATCCTGTTGTTCGGCCCACCCCTGCTGTTGGCTGTGCATGGTAAGTCGAGCCTCCTGAACGAGCGGTTCCCGATGGCTTGCCGAGACCTTGACCCGGCTTTGCCACGACAACTTGCCCGCTGGCCCAACGTTCCCGCCCAAACCGACATCTCCGGGCCTTCTGCCCTTCCATCGTTCGCCGGCGCGGCGCCGGTCCTGCGCCTTTACGGGCGACTGGAAGTCGGGCCGGGAAAGTTCGGATGAAATTTTCCAAGTTCGCAGGCGACTCGTTCGGGCTAGGCGCCTTGAACCAATGTCGGAAGGCCAGTCACTTAATCGCATGGGCCTTTGCTCTCCCTGTCCGGTTATCGCCCCAAGGAGCCGGCGCTGACGCTGCAAGCCGGCGACAAGGCACGGTTCCGCCGCGCACATGTGCGCGGACCGATCGGAAGAAGGAGAAGCCGATGGCTAATCAGAACCAGAACGACAACCGGGCCCAGGGTTCGCGGTCGAGCGGCGGACGGCAGGACAGTGCCGGAATCGACCCCAACAGCGCCTTTCCCGGCAACGCGGCTGGCGTCACCCAGCAGGCTACGACGGAACCGGCGGGCGCCACCGGCGGGAAGCAGGGCGATGGCGCGCCCATGGCGGACATCATCGACAAGGCGAAGGACGAGACCGCTGCGGAATTGCCGGACGCGACGGGCTCCAAGGCCTCCGAGGAGGCTGATCGCACCCCGCGCGCCGCCGGCCACATGAGCACAGGCAATCTTCCTCACGGAGGGGACGATTCACAGCACCGCACCAACGGGTCCATGACACCGATGCCCGCCGAAACGGGCGGCAAGGGGAATGTGGGCGGTACGCCCATCAAGGATGCGGGACCCAACAGGTAACGGGCCGACGGCATCCTGGATGGCTGCGGGACGGCGTGCGAGCGATCCTATGACGCCGTCCCGTGAACCATTTATCGGTCCGGGTGTTGCCGTCCGGCTGTCCAACCCTAGCTACAGTAGATGAACTTGGACTTCATGCAGTTCCATACCGAGCAGGCAAGCTCTTTGCTCCGCGCGATGGGAAACCCGCAACGCCTGCGCATCCTGCTGCTCCTGGCGGAACACGAGCGCTCGGTCATCGAACTGGAGGCGCTGGTCGGCCTCAGCCAGTCAGCGGTGTCGCAGCATCTTGCGCGGTTGCGTCAGATCAAACTGGTCCGTTTCCGGCGCGATGGGCAGATGACGTTCTATGCGCTGGATGGCGACGAGGTCCGGAGCATCCTGATGACGCTCCACCTTCTTTATGGCAGGGACCAAGGCGGGGCCGCAATCGGTCCTTCGATGGTGGCGGGCAGCCCCGTGGGGGGGCCGGTGGAGGCCGATCCGGCGGACTGACCAGACACCTGCACCGGGCAGCCGGCGACCGGGCAAGTGGCGTCCGGCCGGATGCCGTTTCGACAGCTATCGGTTCCGATCGACGGCGACAGTGTGGGACGTGCCGTCCGCAAGCGTCAGCGTGAAGCATGTGCCATGGACATGCGCGACGGAAAGACCTGCGCGGACCCGCTGCACCATCATCGCCACGATATGCATGCCCAGCCCCACGGCCTTGGGGAACTGGACCTCCTTCGCGATCCCCCTGCCGTCATCCGCGACCACGAGTTTCATCCGGCCGTCGGACAGATGTCCGAACTGCACCCAAACCGTCCCTGTTCCCGACCTGTCGAAAGCATGGCGCAGGGCGTTGTCGATGAGTTCTGTGGCGATTAGGCCCAGGGGAAAGGCTAGGTCGGCGGACAGCTCGATGGACTCCGCCTCGACCTCGATCGTGTGCCGAGGCGGAGCGACGTCATGGGCGTCGACGATCTGCTGGCAGATCTCGCCGAGATACCGGTCCATTCTCACCCGTCCCGACCCGTCGCCCGAAGACAGCCGGTCATGGACCCGCGCGACGGCGTGGATACGGGCGACGATGGACTGGAGCGCCTGCCGCACCTGCGGATCTTCGGACCTCCCGGCCTGGACGCGGACAAGACTCATGACGACCTGCAAGCTGTCCCGTACCCGACATCCGATCTCGTGGAACAGATCCTCCTTGCAGCGCAGCAGTTCGTTCCGTTCCGCAAGCGCCTGTTCGAGATGCCGCGTCCGTTCGGCGACCTGCTGTTCAAGCATAGTATTCGACAGGATCAGGGCGGCGTTGGTTTGCTCAAGCTCTTCCGCAGTGATCTGCAACTCCTCCAGGGAGACCTGAAGTTCCTCGTTGACGATGCTGAGCTCACCCTCCAGGCCGGTGACCAGACGGGCCGAAGATTTAGCGGCCGCAACCTGGGCTTCGAGCAGCCGGGCATGGGATTGGGCCAGTAGATGGCGAAGATGTGCGTTTTCGGCCAGCGCCTTGGAATTCTCCATCTGGAGTTGGCGGTTCTCCTGGACCAATGCCTGGATTTCGCCGTCGGCAGTCTCCAGGGCGGCTTGGAGTTGCTCGTATTCCTGCCCATGGATTGAGAACTCGGAACAAGTTTGGTTACTGGCCATATCGAACCTAAGATGTCGGCGCGCCGTTGCGAAGATCAGGATACGGAATTGTTCGGGATACAGGAATTTTCAGGATGGGAGATCGTGTTGACGCACGATCCTCTCGGCATTCTGGAGGACGAGGATGCATTGACCGCGGTTGTCGTCTGCATAGAAACTCTGTGCATTGTCGAGCATCATCTTCACCTGTAGCTTCTGATTGGGCGGCAACCGCTCGGCGTCATTTTGAAGCCCGACCCATGCCGTCGGCTCGCAGGAGCCGATCGACTGAAACCGGCTGGGTGGCTCTTCCCCTGCCGTAAGGCTGCTCTGCCGGCTTTCAGTCTGCTGTGTACAAGCCGCTGTCATGATAAAGGCGGCGGTAAGCGCTGTCAGGTTCTTCATGAGATCCCACTCCGTCTTTACCATTTGCAACAGCCCGGATCGCAGATCCATCCTCCTGTACTGATGATCGACCAGATGCAAAAGTGTAGGTCGTGCCGCGGCGAAGGTCATATGAACGCCGGCGAACAAGTCCTTTCGACAACTCTTTCCAGAGACTGCGCCGTGGAGGGGGCGCTGAGTACCGACATGGGAGCCGAATTAATTCATTAGAGAAACGTGATGGGTTCGATGCTGGGTTGTTGATCCCTGTGTGATGGATCTGACGAATGGCAGCGCGGGAGTCCGGACGGCTGTTCACCGGCGGAGACGGGTTGCCCGCTCGCCGAATCGCCGAATCGCCGAAGGTCCTCCAGAAGAAGGCTGGCGGCAGGCCGTGTCATCGTCGTCTGAGACGGAAGGGGGTCAGTGTGCTGAGGCAATTCTACGTAACCTGCCGGGTCGAGAAATGGTATGTCGATGAAGGGACGGAATCGCATGGTCCGTATCTAAGCCGGCACGACGCCATCGCCGATGCGGTCGAAGCGGCCAAACTGCTGGCCAAGCCGAAAAAACCGATTGAAGTCATCTTGAAGATAAGGGGATCGGAAGCCGAGTTGGTCTGGAGTTCCAGGAAATCCTTCGTTCCCGTACCGCAGTTTTTTGCCGCGGACGACCGGAGGCTGGTCGAGGAGGTCGCCCGGTGACGTTTCCTGTTCCGGGAGGCCAAGCTTCCGGAGCTTTCCGCCACGTCGCAACGCGGGGTGTTCCTTGAACGATCTTCATGACGCCGCCTGGCCTGCCGGATAGACGATGGTTGCAAGGATGTTCGCCAAAGCTTTTCCGGGATCACCCGGTGTCAGGCCATGCCGCGGTCAGGTGTAGATTTCATGCAGCGCTCGATTCCGGACGGTCATGTCCGCGTCAGTGTCAAGTTTGGCAGCCGATGGTTTGCCGCCGATCTTCCGGTTTCCCAGTTGAGGAGCGAGATGGGGCGGTTGACACATGGCCTCAACGGAGCCCGCCATGTCGACCAAGCGCGAGGCTTCGTCACGGCAGCAATGCCGGTGATCGATCTGCTCCGTTCGGCTGCCGCCGGCAAGGATGTCAGGACCGTCTGCCTCGCCGCTTTGTGGGTCGTGTTCCACCGGCCCCCGGATGCTCAGGCGGCGCAGGATTTCTTCCTGGAAATCATCGAGTTCGGCGGTTGTGCATGGGTCGGCGTTTCCGCCGACGAAAGTGGCAGCCTCGCTTCGTTTTCCTATGACTCCTATGACATAGCACCCGCGCATCTGGCCGAGGTCGACACCGGCTTGCAAGCTCGCGAGAGACTGCCTGCCCATGACAACCGTCCCATAACAGCCGTCATTGACGGATAATGCCGAGGGTATTCCCGGCTGTCCGATTATCCGCATATTATGTTCGGAAACGTACAGACCAGTCTGCTCTGACCGTTGCTAGATACCTGCCATCAATAAGGAGAATGCCTGATGGTGGAACTTGGCCCTGAAGCCCGGAATGTCCGGCTTGCAGCACTGATGGAACGTGCCGAAGAAGTTTTCGAACGGTCCCGTCGTCTGGTCGAGGAAGCAAGAAAGACAAGGTCCGAGGCAGAGGCGAAACTTCTGTCATGCGTCGCGGATGATGGAATGAAAGATGTCGATAAAGTTTCGTAAAAGACAGAGGAATGACGAATGGCGTTTGTTTGCCAAATTGCCGCCTTGCGCATAGATTAGAAGTTCCTAATTGAACGCCATTGCCCATCACTACTCCGGCTGTGGGTGACTGAGAGAGACGAGTGCTCCCGCCGAACCGAAGGGGGCACAAGTGTCTCAAATAGACCAGTCCGCCGTCCGTAACCGGCTCCTCGCGTCTCTTCCACCCACCGAATTCGCGCGTTTGGCGGTTTTCCTGACACCAACCGACCTGTCCCTCAGGCAGGTTCTCCTTGAGGCGAATGAGCCGATAGAGACCGCCTACTTCGTCGAAACGGGCATGGTGTCGTATCTGGCCTACCTGAAGGGCGGCGAAGCCATCGAGGTCGGCATCATCGGCTCCGAGGGCATGGTCGGGATGCCGTTGATCCTGGGCGTCGACAGTGGTCCCGCCGGGGCGATCGTCCAGATGCAAGGTACGGCACTGTCGATTGCCCCAGCGGCTCTGAGACAGGTTTTCGGCGAGAGCGACACGTTGCGCTTCCAGCTGCTGCGCTACATGCAAGCGCTTTACACTCAAGTCTCGCAAACTGCGGTGTGCAACGGCCATCACTCGATCGAGGAGCGTCTGGCCCGCTGGATGCTCATGGCGCACGACCGCGCCGGACGCGATCAGTTTCCGATGACCCACGAGTTCATGGCGATGATGCTGGGCGTCCGCCGGTCCGGCGTAACGGTCACTGCCGGCACCCTGAAGCAGGCCGGCTTGATCGCCTACGGGAACGGCCAGATGGCCATACTTGACCGTTCAGGCATGGAGGCTACCGCGTGCGAATGCTACGGCACTGTTCAGCATCATTTTGAGCAGTTGTTCGGGGATGATGCGGTGAAAAGTGCGCAACCGAAATGCCGCTTCTGAGAAAGCGGAGGGATCGTTTAGTACCAACTCATTTCAACAGGGGGAAAGTGGCGCGCCCGAAGAGATTCGAACTCCTAGCCTTCTGATCCGTAGTCAGATGCTCTATCCAGTTGAGCTACGGGCGCTTGCCATCTTCTCGACCGCTTCTTGCGAAGCGTTGAACCGTGCGGTTCGTCGTGGGCCGGAAACTAGCCAATGAGTTTGACCTGCGCAACCCCATTCTGAAAGTTTTTTTGCAAAGCGTTTCCAGCAGCTTCAGAAGGCGGCTACCGCGCCGTCGGAGCGGCAGTCCGATGCCCCCTGGATCGTGCCGTCCGGGTGCAGCACCAGGGCGCCGGCATGGCCCATCATGTCGTTGAAGGGGGTGACCACCTCGACATCGTGGCCGGCGGCGCGCAGGGCCTCGATCACGTCGTCGCCTATGCGGCTTTCGATCTTCAGGTTAGTGGTGCCGGCGCCCCAGGTGCGGCCCAGCAGCCAGCGGGGCGCCGTCACCGCCGTCTGAAGCTCCTGACCCAGCAGGCCGTAGCGGCTGAAGACGGCGGCCTGGGTCTGCGGCTGGCCTTCGCCGCCCATCGTGCCATAGGGCATGACGCGCCCGTCGTCGAACCGGGCCAGTGCCGGGTTCAGCGTGTGGAACGGGCGCATGCCGGGGGCCAGCGCGTTGACGGCTTTCTCGTCCAGCGAGAAGCTGCTGCCCCGGTTCTGCCACAGGACGCCGGTATCGCCCGCGACCACGCCGGAGCCGAACTCCCAATAGACGCTTTGGATGAAGCTGACCGCGCGGCCGGCGCCGTCGATCGCTCCCATCCAGATCGTGTCCGCCGGCGGACCGGACTGCGGCCAGGGCAAGGCGCGGGCAGGATCGATCTTCGCCGCGAGGTCGGCCAGGGCCGCGCCGGTCAGGAACCCGCGCGGGTCCACTGTCATCCGGGCCGGGTCGGTGACGTAGCGGTCGCGCACCAGGAAGGCGCGCTTGGTCGCTTCGACCAGCCCGTGGATATGGGCGAAACCGTCGGCCTCCGTGATGCCCTGCCGGTCGGCAAGCCGGTCGAACAACCCCAGGATCATCAGCGACGCCAACCCTTGGGTCGGCGGCGTCATGTTGTAGAGCTCGGCGTTCCGCAGCCGGACGCTCAGCGGTTCGACCCGTCGGGCGTGGTGCGCTTCCAGGTCGCCGAGCGCCACGGGGCTGCCCGCCCGCTGCAAACCCTCCGCCAGTGCCCGCGCCAGTTCGCCCCGGTAGAAGTCCTCCGTGCCGGCCGTCCCGATCCGTTCCAGCGTCGATGCCAGATCGGTCTGGCGGAACAGGCTGCCGGGGGCGGGCGTCTTGCCGTCCGGCAGGAAGATCCGGGCGAAGCCCGGGACGCCTTCCAGCTCGCTCCGCTTCTCCGCCGTGAAGCGCGACTGGCTGCCGGTCGCGGATGCGCCGTCGCGGGCGTAGTGGACCGCGTCTTCCAGCAGGCGCGACAGCGGCAGCTTCCGGCCGCTCCAGCCCTTTGCCGCGTCGAGCGCCGCTCCCCAGCCGGAAACCGTCCCCGCCACTGTATTGGCCGCCAGCGGACCCCGGCTCGGGATGACCGCATGGCCCTGGGTCCTGTACATATCGGACGTGGCGGCCGCCGCCGCGGCTCCGCAGGCGTCGATCCCGATCGGCGGCCGTCCCGGTTCGGCGATCAGCCAGAAGCCGTCGCCGCCGATCCCGTTCATGTGGGGATAGACCACCGCGATGGCCGCCGCCGCCGCGACCATGGCCTCAACAGCGTTGCCGCCTTCCCGCAGGACCGACAGACCGGCCTGCGCCGCGAGGTGATGGGGAGCCACGACCATGCCACGGCGGGATGAGGGTGTATTCAGCATGTCAGTTGTTCCGGTTGCGGGGCCGAACCCTGTCGCCAGCCCCCATCAGGTGACGATAACGCCTGGGACGGTAACGCTTAGAATGAGAAGGCTTTTCGCGCAATCCTTCAACGCCGCATACGGAGAAACGAGCACCCGATTGCCGCGCGACATCTGGTAAGTTATAAGCCGCCGATCCATTGTGGTGTGCAGTCGTGTGTGGAGAAGGGCCGTGCCGGAAAAAGACAACGCCAAGCATTTCCCAGTATCGTGGGAAGAGTTGCATCGTCATGCCAAGGCGCTGGCCTGGCGCATGGCCGAGAAGGGGCCGTGGCAGGGCATCGTCGCGGTCACCCGGGGCGGCCTCGTCCCGGCCGCGATCATCGCGCGCGAACTGGATATCCGGCTGATCGACACGGTCTGCATCTCCAGCTACGACCACCAAAACCAGCGCGAGGCCCGCGTCCTCAAGGGCTTCGACGGCGACGGCGAGGGCTGGCTGATCATCGACGATCTCGTCGATACCGGCAAGACCGCGACCGTCCTGCGGAAGATGATCCCCAAGGCCCACTTCGCGACGATCTACGCCAAGCCCGCCGGGCGTCCCCTGGTCGATACCTTCATCACGGAAGTCAGCCAGGACACCTGGATCTACTTCCCCTGGGACGTCGAGCTTCAGTTCACCCAGCCGATCGCCCAGCAGCGCAACGGCAAATGACGGCTGAAAGGATATCGGCCGGCGGGAGCACCCCGCCGGCCGATATCCTTTCGCTTCGGACCGATGCCGGGACTCAGGCGCTCTTGATCCTGGTGATGAAGTCGTCGACCTCGCGCCGCAGCATCTCGGCCTGACGCGTCAGGCCGCCCGCCGACTCCAGGACACGGGCGGCGGTGCGGCCCGTCTCCCCGGCGGCGCCGTTGACCCCGATGACATTGGCGCTGACCTCGTCGGTACCGCGCGCCGCTTCCTGGATGCTCCGGGCGATCTCCCGGGTCGCCATGTCCTGCTGCTCGACCGACGTGGTGATCTCGGAAACGATGCCGTCGATCCGCGTGATCGTGCCGCCGATCTTCTGGATGGCGCCGACAGCGCCGGTGGTGGCGTTCTGGATGCCGGTGATCTGGCCGGAGATTTCCTCGGTGGCGCGGGCCGTCTGGTTCGCGAGGTTCTTGACCTCCGACGCCACGATGGCGAAGCCCTTGCCGGCCTCGCCGGCGCGCGCCGCCTCGATCGTGGCGTTCAGCGCCAGCAGGTTGGTCTGCCCGGCGATGTCGTTGATCAGGTTGACGACCTCGCCGATCTTCTCCGCCGCCACCGCAAGGCTGGTCACGCTCTCGTTGGTCCGTTCGACCTCGGCCACGGCCAGCGTCGCGACGCGGGACGACTCGGCGACCTGCCGGCCGATCTCGCTGATCGAACTGGCCAGTTCCTCCGCCGCCGACGCCACGGTCTGCACGTTCACCCGCGCTTCGTCGGAGGCCGCCGCCGCCGCACCCGACTGGCGCGAGGTTTCCTCCGCGATGGCCGACATCGAGGAAGACGAATCCCGCATCTCGACCGCCTGGGCCGATACCGCCTCCACCACCTTGTCGATCCCGACGCCGAAGTCGTGGGTCAGGCGTTCCAGATTCAGCCGCCGCCTTTCCCGCGCCTCCTCGTCGGCCCGGCGCTGCTGTTCCAGCGAAGCCGCACGCTCCATGTTGTCCCGGAACACGCCGATGGTCCGGGCCATTTCGCCGATCTCGTCGCCCCGGTCCAGGCCCTTGACGGTAACGCCGAAATTCCCTTCGGCCAGCCGCAGCATGGTGCTGGTGATGTCGCCGATCGGACGCGTGACCGTCATGCGGACCATGATGAAGGCAAAGGCGGCGGCGATGCCGACACCCAGTACGGTCAGCGCCACGAGCGTCGTCAGCATCGTCCCGTAGAAGTCCTGAAGCTCCGCCGAGCCCGTCGTGATCAGGTCGGCATTCTGGGCAGAGATACCCTGCAGTTCCTTGTTCAAGGCCTGCCGGTTGGTGCGGTTGGCGTCGTTGTCGCCCCATTCGCGGGCTGCCGGCGCTCCTTCCGTCTTGCCGAGCTCGACCAGCTTCGTGCGGAACGCGATGAACTCCGCCGTGCGCTGTTCCAGGCGCTGAAACTGTTCCGAGTTGCCGGACAGGACCAGAGGGCGCCATTGGGCGAGCAGAGCATCCATGCGCTTCAGGTTTTCCAGCAGCGGCTTGCCGAACTGCTCCACCCTTTCCTTGTTTTCGGCCATGTAGACGCCGCGCGAATCCATGACGATCGCATTGACGAGCCCGTTCATCTTCTCACCCAGCAAGGCGCGGGTGGATGCGGCGGTCATGGCTTCGACATGGGTATCGTAGGTGCGCATGGCGGTAATGCCGGCCGTTCCGACCAGTCCGGCTATGATCCCGAGGAAGCCTACCAGCAGATAAATCTTCGTCGAGATCTTCAGTTTGTGAAGCCACTTCATAGGCCACCCTCCTTCACCTGCTTTTCTTGGCGCATCGGACAAAAAGTTGTTCGGACTTGGTTTTTGTTCTTACAAACAACAAACCGATGCACCCGCGAAGTGACAGTATTCGGCTAAATCTTTAAGGAACTACAAAGGAATTCAAATACTTCTGAAAGTAAAAAGCTGAATTTTAGCCCTATGAGATATTATTATTTGTGGTGATATTATGCCTTTTTGCATATGAAATTTTGGCGCGGCCGAGTTCGCTCGCCGCCGCTTTCAAGACGAGCGATGACGGACACCAGCCCTCAGCCTTGGGTCCAGCAGGTCGCGCAGGCCGTCGCCCAGCAGGTTCAGCCCCAGCACGGACAGCGCGATGGTCAGGCCGGGGAAGATGGCAAGGGTCGGCCGCAGCAGCATGAAGGTCTGCGCTTCGTTCAGCATCTTGCCCCAGCTGGGCGCCGGCGGCTGGATGCCCAGGCCCAGGTAGCTCAATCCCGCCTCCGCCAGGATCGCCACCGCGAAGGAGATCGTGGCCTGGACGATCAGGGTGCCGGAGATGTTAGGCAGAACATGGACCAGCGTCACGGCTGCCGGCCCACGCCCCAGCGCCGCCGCAGCGCGGACGAATTCCCGCGCGGCCACCTGACGGGCAGCTCCGCGCGTGACCCTCGCGAACACCGCGACGTTGAAGATGCCGATGGCGAGGATGGCGTTGACCGCTCCCGGCCCCAGCAGAGCGGTGATCAGGATCGCCGACAGGACAGCCGGGAAGGCGAAGGTCAGGTCGGTCAGCCGTCCCACCGTCTCGTCGGTCCAGCCGCCGAACGATGTTGCCGCCAGCCCAAGGGGCACTCCCACCGCCATCCCGGTTCCCACGGCGACCGCTCCCACGGCCAGCGAGTTGCGGGCGCCGGTCATGATCATCGACAGGATGTCGCGTCCGAAATGGTCGGTGCCCAGCCAGTGCGCGGCGCTCGGCGGCTGAAGCCGGATCGCGATCCGCATCGCCTCGGGCGGGTAGGGGGTCCAGACCAGTGAGACCAGCGCCATGCCGGCCAGCAGCAGCGTCAGCACGGCGCCGGCGATCAGGTTGACGGGGAGGGGGCGACGACCGGGCCGGCGCATCAGGACGCCGCCTTCGGCCGGGGGTCGATCAGGGCATAGAGGACATCGACGATCAGGTTCACCGCCACGACCATCGCCGCCAGCGCCATGACGGCATCCTTCACCACGATCAGGTCGCGCTGGCTGATCGCCTGGAACAGCAGTTTGCCAAGACCCGGCAGGAAGAAGACGTTCTCGACCACGATGGCCCCGCCCAGCAGGAAGGCGAACTGAAGGCCGACGATGGTGGTGATCGGGATCAGGGCGTTGCGCAGCACGTGCCGCCGCATCACGGCGCTCCGGCTCAGGCCCTTGGCGCGGGCGGTGCGCACATAGTCCTCTCCCAGGATGTCCAGCACGGCCGACCGCGTCACCCGCGCCAGGATGGCGGCTTCGGTCAGGCCCAGCGTCAGGGCGGGTAGGGTAAGCGATTTCAGCGCCGGGCCGATCCCGGCCGACCAGCCGGGGAAGCCCCCCGCGTCGAACCAGCCGAGGCCGATCGAGAACCACAGCACCAGCAGGATGCCGAACCAGAAATTGGGAACGGCGACACCCAGCTGGCTGAAGGCCATGACGCCGTAATCGGCCGGGCGGCCACGCCTCGACGCCGCCAGCAGGCCCAGCGGCAGGGCCGTCGCCATGGAAACCAGCATCGCCAGCCCGGTCAGCGGAGCGGTCACCGCCAGCCTGTCCCGGATCAGCTCCGCCACCGGGACGCCATAGGTGTGGCTGGTGCCGAGATCGCCCGTCAGCAGGCCACCGGTCCAGGCGAGGTAGCGGACCGGAGCCGGCTGGTCCAGGCCCATCCGGGCACGCAGCGCCGCCAGCGTGTCGGGCCGCGCATCGACCCCCAGCATCAGCAGGGCAGGATCGCCGGGCAGCACTTCCAGCACCACGAACACGACGACCGACGCCAGCCACAAGGTCAGCCCCAGGGTCAGCAGGCGCCGGCCAAGGAAAGCGGTCATGCCGGCCCCGGAGACGCTCCGGCCGGGATGGGCAGGCTCACTTCCACGAAACCGCCGTCACGTCGTTTGCGGGGACGGGGCTGTTCTCCCACAACCCGGTCAGGCCGGCGCGCCAGACGCCTGCCTTGGGAAGTTGGAACAAGAAGACGTTGACGCCGTCCTCCGCGATCACCTGCTGCGCATCGCCGTACAGCACCGCCCGCCGCTCCGGCTCGACCGTGCGGCTCAGCTCGTCCATCACGGCGGCGAAGCGGTCGCTGTGATAGTTGAAGTAGTAATCGGATCGGTTGTAGATGTCGATGTCCAGCGGCTCGACATGGGAGATGATCGTCATGTCGTAGTCGCGGCCCTTGAACACCTGCTCTAGCCACGGCGCCCATTCCATCGGCTCGATCCGCAGGCGAACACCGACTTCGGCAAGCTGGGCGGCGATGATCTCGCCGCCGCGCCGGGCATAGACCGGCGGCGGCAGCCGGATCACGGC
Organism: Skermanella aerolata KACC 11604; assembly: GCF_000936425.1. Lineage (GTDB taxonomy): Bacteria > Pseudomonadota > Alphaproteobacteria > Azospirillales > Azospirillaceae > Skermanella > Skermanella aerolata. The sequence continues at coordinate 88,787 of NZ_AVFK01000016.1, forward strand.
GTCGAAGCCATTGGGGTAGCCGGCCTGGGCCAGCAGGTCCTTCGCCCTGGCCGGATCATGGGGATAGAGCCCGGTCAGATCGACGTAGCCGGCGCGATGCGGCGCGAAATGGCTGCCGATCGGCGTGCCGTAGCCGAACAGCGCGCCGTCGATGACGTCCTGGCGGTTGACCGCATGGGCCAGCGCCCGGCGGATACGGACATCGCTGAACGGCTTCCGGCCATTGTTCAGCGCCAGTACGGTCTCGCCCTCGGTCGTTCCGACCTTCACGACGAAGGTCTTGTCCGCCTCCAGGATGGGCAGGGATTCGGTCGCACCCAGGTTGGGGAAGGCGTCCACGTCGCCCGACCTGACGGCATTGAGCTGCGCCGCCGGGTCGCTGATGAAGCGGAACACCACCTCCTTCAGTTTCGGCGTGCCCGGATCGCGGAAATCCGGATTGCGCATCAGCACGACGCGGTCGCCCGACACCCAGCGGTCGAACTTGAACGGCCCGGTGCCGACCGGGCGCTGCTTGTTGGTCTCCGCCGACTCCGGTGCCACGATGGCGGCGTCGTTCGAGCCCATGTTGAACAGGAACTGGCCGTCCGGCCGAGCCAAAGTGACCTTGACCGTCAGCGGATCGGGCGTCTCGACCGTCTTGATCGCCGCGAAATAGCCTTTCTGGGCATTGACCGACCCATCGCCGCGCGCCCGGTCCAGCGCGAACCTGACGTCGGCGGCATCGAACGCCGTGCCGTCGTGGTACTTGACGCCGCCGCGCAGGTGGAACGTATAGGTCAGGCCGTCGCCGGAAACCTCCCACCGCTCCGCCAGTCCGGGGACCACGTCGCCGCGCTCGTCGATCCGGGTCAGGCTTTCGAACAGGTTGGCGTAGGTCACCTCGTCGATCGCCGCCGCGGCACCCGCCGTCGGATCCAGGTGCGGCGGCTCCAGTTGCATGCCGATCACGATGCGGCCTCGGTCCTGAGCGGCTGCCTCGCCGGGAGCCATGGCCGTCGCCACGATGCCGGCCGCCAGAAGCACGGAAAGGAATTTCATGCGGCGCGTCTCCACTGGCCATTTTTGTCAGGCATGATGGCGGGCGGGCGGGGACGGATCAAGCGCGGAGGCGAGTTCAGGCCGCCGGCCGCCAGTCTTCCACCTTGGCTGTCCTCCTGCCGAAGCCGCGCAGCGTGGCGGCCAGTTCGGCGATCTGGCCGGCATTTCCGGCGGCGGTGCCGCCGTTCCGGGCAGTGCGGTTGTTCTCGAATCCGATGCGGGAATCGCCTCCCAGCAGGGCCGCCGCCACGGCGCAGTCGTGCTCCTGCCGTCCGAAGGCGCACATCATCCAGTCCCAGGCCGGGTCCTTCGCGGCCAGGAAGGGGATCAGGTCGGCGGGGGTGGACTGCTGGTCCGCCCGGTATCGCCCCAGCACGAACAGCACCGACCTCATGTCGTCCGGGATGACCCCCGTGGCGTGCAGGTGCTTCAGCCGCACCGCGTCGGCATCGTCGTACAGGATATGCTGGACCATGATCCGTTCGCGGGCACACCAGGCATAGAACGACGCGGCACCCGGTTCGGCCGCCGTGTCCGGCACCAGTTCGCGGAGCGCCATGGAGGCGGCTTCCGGACGCAGGTCGCGGACCAGGGCCATCTGTTCCGCCGCCGTGTAGCGCCCGACCGCCTCGGTCGTCGCCTGGATCACCATGCGGTCGCCGACGGCCCGGCGCACGGCCTCGGTCGCGGCCCGGAACAGGTCGGCGTCCAGTATATGCCGGCCCTCCGCGTCGCGCACATGCAGATGGATCATCGAAGCGCCCGCTTCCAGGCACTCGGCGGCGGTATCGGCCAGTTCGGCCGGCGACATCGGCAGGTTCGGGTGGTCGGCCTTGGTCAGCCGGGCGCCGTTGGGCGCAACGGCGAGAATGACGGGTCGAAATTGCTCGGTCATGGCGAAGGCTCCATGGTTTCAACGGCTCACGCCATGCTAAACACCCTGAACAACAGGGACGGCAAATGGAAAGGGATCGAACGATGACGGTGAAACGCCGCACCTATGTCGTTGGGACCGGGATCGGTCTGAAGCCGGACGAAATCGTGGTCGAACACGAACTGGCCGTCGTCCACCTCGGCGATCCGCCCTTCGTCATGGCGGTAGCGGCACCCGGCGACGGGCGCGAACCGATGGTCACGCTGTCCGACGACAGTTTCCTGACCGAACTGGCCTGGCTGACGCCGAAGCGTGCCCAGGGCCGCGTCCTGTTCAGCCTGATCGAGGGCGCCGCCGAAGCCGTCGAATACCATCTTGAGATGACCGAAGACCTGATGGCGGAGCTGGAAGGCGTCGCCGCCGAAATCGATGCCAAGCTGGATAAGAGCGCCGGCGACGATGGGGAAGAGGAGGCCGCCTACGATCCGGTCGAGGATTTCATCGACCGGGTCAACAACGGCGAAATCACCGAGCTTGCCTTGTTGGACTTCGCGACGATCGAAGATTTCCAGGGCATCCTTGGCGAAGAGCTGGACGAAGGGGATTTCCAGCACCACCGCGCCGTCATGGACGAAATCATCGAGGAAGCGCGTATCCGGGGAATTCCGGTGTCCCAGGTAACGGCCTCCGTCGATGACTACCGTCAGTGGCTGGCCGGTCAGCCGGAGCGCGACGGCGGCGCGGAGACCATCAGGGCCTTCGCCGAACATCTGAGCGGCCGCAAGCCGCCGGCGGAAGGCGGCTGAGGTCGATTTCGACCTTGTTAACCATGATTAGACTATACAGGCCGCGTTAAGGCGGTCCCTGTTCCCAGCGGAGTATCCGGCTCAGTGTCATCGTCCCCCCAGGCTTCGTCTTCATGGGCCAAGGCGGCTTCGGTCTATCTCGACCGCCGGATCATAGCGATCCTGTTCCTTGGATTCTCCAGCGGCCTGCCGCTGGCGCTGACCGGCGCCACGCTCAGCGTCTGGCTGGTCGAGGGGGGGATCGCCAAGACCGCGATCGGGATGTTCGCCCTGGTCGGGCTGCCTTATACGCTGAAGTTCGCCTGGGCGCCCCTGATCGACCGCCTGCGCCTGCCGGTCTTGACCCGGCTGCTCGGCCGCCGGCGCGGCTGGGCGGTTCTGACCCAACTGGGCCTGATGCTGGCGCTGCTCGGCCTCGGCTCGACCGACCCTGCCGTCGATCTGTGGCGGATGGCGCTGCTGGCGCTGGTCGTGTCGTTCTTCTCGGCCAGCCAGGACATCGTGCTGGACGCTTGGCGGGTCGAGATCCTGGACGAACGCCAGTACGGCGCAGGCGCCGCGGCCGTCGTGCTGGGCTACCGCATCGGCATGCTGACCTCGGGGGCCGGGGCGCTGTATCTGGCGAGCGTCCTGCCGTGGTCGCTGGTCTACACGATCATGGCGGCGCTGGTCGGCGTCGGTCTGGTCACCATGCTTCTGAACCGGGAGCCGGAGATCCGCGTCTCGCCCGAATCGGCGCGGCGGGAGGCCGACGTGGCGGCCTTCCTGGAGCGTCGGCCCGGTCTGGCCGGCTGGCGGGCGGAACTGCTGGCGTGGCTGTTCGGCGCCGTCGTCGCTCCCTTCGCCGATTTCATGACCCGGCGCGCCTGGGTCGCGATCCTGCTGTTCATCGCGATCTACAAGCTGGGCGACGTCTATGCCGGGGCCATGGCGACGCCGTTCTACCTGGAACTCGGCTTCAGCAAGATCGAGATCGCCAACGTCACCAAGGCGTTCGGCCTCGGCGCCTCCATAATCGGCGGGCTGCTGGGCGGCGTCGTTGTCAGCCGGTTCGGCGTGATGCGTAGCCTGCTGGTCTGCGGCCTGCTCCAGATGGTGTCGAACCTGATGTTCGTCCTGCTGGCTCGCTCCGGCCACGATATCGGCATGCTGACGGTCGTCATCGCGGTCGAGAACGTCACCGGCGGCATGGGGACGGGGGCCTTCGTCGCCTATCTGTCCAGCCTGTGCAACGTCGCCTATACCGCTACCCAATACGCCCTGCTGTCGTCCTTCTCCGCCGTGGGACGCGACTTCCTCGCGGCGTCGAGCGGCTGGCTGGCGGACAGGATGGACTGGGCTTCCTACTACTTGCTCTCGACCTCGGCGGCGCTGCCGGGCCTGCTCCTGCTGCTGTGGCTGATGCGCCGTCAATCCGAAGAGTTTGACCGGCGGCCGGCAAGTGTTGGGCCACAGCCCAACCTACGAAGCAGGAGCCCGTAGGTTGGGCTGTGGCCCAACAAACACTGTCCAAACAGGTCAATGTCTTCGGCCCGTGGTATCAAGCCCGACACCTGACGCTCATGACCGGACAAGCTTCAATGCCGCTGGCGTCAATCGCCATCGATCCCGATCGACAAAGCGATGCGCCGCCGTATCTCGGCCAATTAGCCCCGGTAATCCTGGAGTCGGTAACCTGTATCCGCTGCTTCGACGTTGCGGTGACATGGTGGGCAATGGCCCACGATGCTTTGGAGCACCTATTTTCCCGCGTCGGCCCGCATCTTGTTCGCTTCCTTAGGAAGCGCATCGCGCCAGTCCACGATCACGATGTCACCGGCAGTCATGCTCATCGCTTACCGTCCTCGACCGCCGGCGTGCCCCAATCGGCATAGAATGCCTGCGCCTCCGGCAAGGTGGCCACATACTCCGCCACCGCCCTGCTTTCGGCCCGGATCTTTTCCTTGGATATCTTCCTGGCTTCTCGCTCGGCCATTTCCCGAAGATAGGCCGAGAGGCCGATGCCCCGCTCCCTGGCAGCGGCCTCAAGCACCTCCTGAGTGCTGTCGTCCAAGTGCACCGATATGGGAGATCCCATCGTCACCTTCGGGCCTTCCCTCAATCCGATGTCGGCCGCCCGCGCATCTGCTTGGTCTGGCTGCGCTGGGACTTCGAATCCAGGCGGCGCTTCTTCGATCCCAGCGTCGGGCGGGTCGGCCGGCGGGTGCGGGGGCGGATCGTCGCTTCGCGCAGCAGCTCGACCAAGCGTTCTAGCGCGTCTTCGCGGTTGCGCTCCTGGCTTCGGAAACGTTGGGCTGTTATGACCAGAACCCCGTCGTTCGTCATCCGGTTGCCGGCAAGGGTAGTCAGCCGGGTTCGCGTCTCGTCATCCAGCGAGGGAGAGTTCCTGGCGTCGAAGCGGATCTGGACGGCGGTTTCGACCTTGTTCACGTTCTGCCCGCCTGGACCGCTGGCGCGCTGGAACGTTTCTTCGATCTCACGCTCGTCGATGGCGAGACGATTGGTTATACGGATCATTGGCATTTCGGGTTTCCCTGCTACGCGCCAATTTAGTGGGGGCAGGCACCGGCATAAACAAGGGATTTGATCGATGAGTATCAAGCTGACCGGGTTCGAGGCCGGAGAAGGCAAGCATCTGGTGGTGCTGCACGGGCTGTTCGGATCGGCTCGCAACTGGAACACGGTCGCCAAGCGGCTGGGCGCCCAATATCATGTCCACGCCTTGGACATGCGCAACCACGGCGCCTCGCCTTGGTCCGACGACATGTCCTATGCCGGCATGGCCGACGACATCAGGAGCTACATCGAGGACAACGGGCTGGGGCAGGCATCCGTGCTGGGGCACAGCATGGGCGGCAAGGCCGCCATGGTGCTGGCCCTGCTGCACCCCGAACTGGTGGAAAAGCTGATCGTCGCCGATATCGCACCGGTCGCGTACCGGCACACGATGATCTCCTATGTCGACGCGATGCGCTCGGTGGACTTGTCCACCGTGACACGGCGCGGCGAGGTCGATACCCAACTGGCCTCTGCCGTCCCCGAAGCGCCGATCCGCAGCTTCCTTCTCCAGAACCTCGTCGCCGAGAACGGCGTCTTCTCCTGGCGGATCAATCTGGCGGCGCTGGCGGACCGGATGGACGAGATCACCGGCTTTCCGACAGCCGACTTCGCGGCCGGGCGGTTCGACAAGCCGACGCTGTTCGTGGCCGGCGAGCGGTCGGACTATGTCCGGGCGAGCCATCACGACGAGATCCATCGCCTGTTCCCGAACGCGCGGATCGAAACCATCGCGGGCGCCGGCCACTGGCTCCACGCCGAACAGCCGGACCGCTTCGTCGATATCGTGCTGGGTTTCCTGAACGGCGAGCCCTAGGACCCGCCGCTCAGGCGGCCAAGGCTCAGGCAATCGAACCCAGGGCGACCGTGTCGATCACCCGATCCGCCGGAAGCTTGACGGTTGCCGTGGTGCCGACCCCGACCTTGCTTTCCAGCAGCAGGACGCCGTCATGCAGCTCGACCAGCCGGCGGGCCAGGGGCAGTCCCAGCCCCGTGCCCTGGTTGATCCGGTTATAGGGGTTGTCGATCTGCCCGAACGGCTGCATGACGACGGCCAGGTCGCGTTCGGCGATGCCGCAGCCGGTGTCGCGGACGCTCAGTTCCAGTGCGCCGTCGGCGTTCATCCGCGTCGCGATGGTCACCGATCCGCCCTGCCTGGTATACTTGACCGCATTTGATATCAGGTTAAGGACCACCTGCATCAGCCGGCGCTGTTCTCCGCGCACCAGGGTGGCGCTGGGATCGATATCCGCAACCAGTGAAACGCCGCCCCGCGTCGCCTGGGTCCGCGACATGCGGATGCAGGTGGCGACCACGGTGTTCAGATCGACCGTCTCTTCGTCCAATACCATGCGGTCGGCTTCGATCTTGGAAAGGTCGAGCACGTCGTTGATCAGGCTCAGCAGGTGGTGTCCGCTGTCGTGGATGTCCTTGGCATAGTCGCAATATGTCCGGTTGCCGACGGGACCCATGGTTTCGGTCCGGATCAACTCGGCGAAGCCGATGATGGCGTTCAGCGGGGTTCGCAACTCGTGGCTCATGTTCGCCAGGAAGCCCGACTTAGCCCGGCTCGCCGCCTCCGCCTGCGCCTTGGCCGCAGCGAGCTGCGCCTCCACCGCCTTCCGCTTGCTGATGTCGCGGGCGACGCTGACGATTTCCGCCGGCCCGTTGTAAAGGGTATTGGACGAGGTCGCCGGCACCAGCCGCAGCGTCACCTCGAGCCAGACATAGCTGCCGTCGGCCCGCCTGGACCGGCAGGTGAACATCTGGCGCGGATGTTCCGGCGTCAGGGACCGCATGACGTCCTGGACCGTAGTCATGTCGTCCGGGTGGATGACCGCGGTCAACGACGTGCCGACCAGTTCGTCCGCGTCGAAGCCCAAAATCTCCCGGCACGCGGGGGATACGTAAAGCTGCCGGCCCGACAGGGTCGAGCGCACGATGATGTCGGTCGTATGGCCCGCCAGCAGGCGGAGCTTGTCTTCCTCGACCAGCCGCCGCAACTCGATCAGCAGAAGCGAGCCCAGCAGGATGATCCCGCCCGCCGTGGACAGCGCCAGCGGCAGCGCCGCGACCGTGACGAAGTGCCAGGCTATTTCCCGCGTCGGCAGCAGGAAGATAGGCAACTGGCCAAGTCCTCCCGCCAAGGCGCCCAGCAGGACCAGATCGCGAAAGCAGGACCGCCGGCCGGATCGTGACGCCTGCCACCAGACCAGCGACCCCAGCACGGCGCTCAACAGGATCGATCCGCAGCCCGCCAGTACCGCCGGTCCCCCGATCGAGATCCTGTAAGCCAGTGCCGGAACGGCCGATACGGCGGCGGAAACGGGGCCGCCCAGCAGTCCGGAAAGCGCCATCATGACGTTGCGGCCGTCAAGGATCAGGCCGCCGCCGACGGTGATGGGGATCATCATGCAGGCGACCGAGAAGATGCCGAAAACAGTCCCCATAAGTACCGACCGCCACCGGCTCCGGTAAAGATGGGAAGCATGGATAATATGGGAAAAGGCAAGCACCAGCAGAGCAAATAGCCCGGTATGCTGCGCCAGTTCGATCATGATGTCATGCAGGGGAGGCGAATTGACCAGCACTTGCTTTATTACATCTGCCGCGGTGGGGCCGGGAACCGCCACTGTAGCGACAATATGCTTTACGCCAAGTTAATCATGATTCTTTCCGCATGGCGGTATTCTCCGGCATAGCTTTCACCGGCTCCGGCCCCAGCAGTTCCGCCGGTACGTCGTCTTTCAGGCCGACGCCGGACAGCTTCAGCCTCCGGGCCTCCGCCATCAGGAAAGCCAGCTTGCGCGCGGCGAGCGGGATCGCCAGCCCGTCCGGCCGGATGTTCGAGATGCAGTTGCGGTCGGCGTTCTGAAGGCCCGGACGCGGACCAAAGGTCAGGTACGCGCCCAGGCTGTCTGCCGCACTCAAGCCCGGCCGCTCGCCGATCAGCATGACGGCCAGGGCGGCCCCCAGCGCCGATGCGATCCCGTCCCCCAGCGCCACCCGCGCCTGATGCGCCAGCACCACCGGAGCGATCTTCCAGCCCGGCAGCAACTCGACCGTGGCGGTCAGCAGGGCGGCCGCATGGTCGTGGACCGCCCGCGCCGACAGGCCATCGGCCAGCACGAACACGGCGTCGTAATCGCCCTTGCGCAGCAGGGGCAGGTCGTCCGGGTTCAGCCGCCGGCCGAGGTCGGGATATTGCAAGTAGGTCGACCGGTCCGAGGCGGCGCTTCGGACCGTCACGCAAGCCATGCCGGGCAGGCTGGCCGCCATGGCGGCCGAGTCGAAGTCCAGGTGGACGGCATCGCGCGCCCGCGCGTGGGCCAGTTGAAAGTCCAGCAGGTGCCGGGTCGGCAGGGCGTCGCCGCTTCGGCCCAGCGCTATCCGAGCGGCTGTGTGGCGGCGCAAGCTCCGCCACGGATCGGACGGCGGGCCGGACGGCGCCTTGGCTTCCAGGTCGTCAGCCATGATGCGCGCCCTCCGCATAGGTGAGGAGGGCGCCGGCCCCTCCGGCATTCTCCAGGGCCGGACGGACCCTTCCGGCTTCGTCGAGGATCGACATCTTGTGCAGCCACTGCTCGAACTCCGGCGCCGGGCGCAGGCCCAGCACGCTCCGGATATAGAGCGCGTCATGGTATGACGTGCTCTGGTAGTTCAGCATGATGTCGTCGGCGCCGGGCACCCCCATCACGAAGTTCACCCCCGCGACTCCAAGCAGGGTCAGCAGGGTGTCCATGTCGTCCTGGTCGGCTTCGGCATGGTTGGTGTAGCAGACGTCCACGCCCATCGGCAGGCCCAGCAGCTTGCCGCAGAAATGGTCCTCCAGCCCGGCGCGCAGGATCTGCTTGCCGTCATACAGGTATTCCGGGCCGATGAAGCCGACGACGGTATTGACCAGCAGCGGCTTGAATTGCCGGGCCACCGCATAGGCGCGCGCCTCGATCGTCTGCTGATCGACGCCGTGATGGGCGTCCGCCGACAGCGCGCTCCCCTGGCCGGTCTCGAAATACATGCAGTTGTCACCCACCGTACCGCGCTTCAGCGCCAGCGTGGCGGCGTGCGCTTCCGCCAGCATCTCCAGGTCGATGCCGAAGCTGCGGTTGGCGGCCTCGGTCCCGGCGACGGACTGGAAGGTGAGATCGACCGGAGCGCCGCGCCGGATCGCCTCCATCGTGTTGGTGACGTGGGCCAGGATGCAGGACTGCACGGGGATGTCGTAGCGGGTGCGGAACTCCTCCAGCATGTCGAGCAGCCGGATCGTCGTCGGGATGCTGTCGCTGGCGGGATTGATGCCGATCACCGCGTCGCCGCAGCCATAGAGCAGGCCGTCCAGCAGCGACGCCGCGATGCCCTTGGCGTCGTCGTAGGGATGGTTCGGCTGGACTCGGATGCCGAGCCGCCCCGGCAAGCCGAGCGTCGTCCGGAACGCGCTGACCACCCGCGCCTTGCGCGCGACCGCGATCAGGTCCTGGTTGCGCATCAGCTTCGATACCGCCGCCGCCATCTCCGGCGTGACGCCGGGCGCCAGGTTCTTCAGTGCTGCGGAGTCGGCGGCATCGGATAGCAGCCAATCGCGGAATTCCCCGACCGTCAGCGAGGCCACGGGCTGGAAGGCTTGAGCGTCATGGGTATCGGCAATCAGCCGGGTGACCTCGTCCTCCTCATAGGGGACCACCGCTTCGCGGAGGAAGGTCGTGAGCGGCAAATCGGCCAGCGCCAGACGCGCCGCCACCCGTTCCTCGGCGCTGGATGCCGCCAGTCCGGCGAGATGGTCGCCCGAGCGCTCCGGCGAAGCCTTCGCCAGCAGCGTCTTCAGATCCGCGAATGTGTGGCGGGTGCCGCCGATGTCCTGATGGAATGTCATGCCGGCCGTCGTTCCTCGCGCCAGGGGTGCCGGGAAGAAAGCGTCGCAACAATTCGCCCGTCTGGCAAGGGATCGAGTGTTCGGCAGGGATTGGCCTATTACCCGAAACGTGTACTCCTGTTAGACTTGCCGGAAAGCATGTCCCATTGGAGGAGACGATCCATCATGAACCACGCCATGACCCGCGCCGAATTGACCGAGAAGATCCTCCAGATCCGGATCGACCGCGACCTGACCTGGAAGTGGATCGCCGAGCAATCCGGACTTTCCAAGGAATTCACGACCGCCGCCGTCCTGGGCCAGATGGCGCTGCCCGCCGAGTCCGCCCGCAAGGTCGGGGCGGCGCTCGATCTCAACAGCCACGAGGTCAAGCTTCTCCAGCAGATCCCCAACCGGGGCTCGCTGGGCGAGGCCGTCCCTACCGATCCGCTTATGTACCGCTTCTACGAGCTGGTGCAGGTCTACGGCACCACCTTCAAGGCATTGATCGAGGAGGAGTTCGGCGACGGCATCATGAGCGCCATCGACTTCGACATGGACATCCAGCGCAAGCCCGATCCCAACGGCGACCGGGTCTCGATTACGATGAGTGGCAAATTCCTGAAGTACAAACAATATTGACCGCATGGATGAGCGCAAACTCAAACCCGGCGATCCGAAACTGCTGGCGATCAGCCAGCAGGGACGGTGCTTCTACTGCGGCGAACCGGTCGGCGCGAAAGCGACCTACGACCACTTCATACCGCAATGCTACGGCGGCATCGACGACATAGCCAACATCGTCCTGTCCCACCGCCGCTGCAACATCCTGAAAGGCGACCGCCTGCCGACGCCCGACGAGATCGACAGCTTCCTGACGCTCCGCCGAAACGCCCGCCTGCCGGTCTGGCCGCCGATCCTGGCGCTGGCCGATGCCGAGGAAGGCGAGGAGTGGATCGTGGTGGCGAGGGCAGTGGCTGCCGAGGGCGGGTGGAAGGGGTAGGCCTTGGCGGCGTGAGCGCGCTGGCATTTTTAAGGGGTCAGTCATCCGATGCTTCAGTATCGCGCAGTCGTGCATCGTGAGGATGGTCAGTTCTGGATCGAACTGCCTGATTTCCCGGAGATTACACATCAGGGCTTACTGGATCAGGAAGACCCGGTAGACGCTGCCGCTGCTTGCCTGGCGGATGCCATCATCTTGAGGATTGAGGAGAAGGAGGAGCTTCCGGAAGCGACGCCGCTCCCTGACTTCCCTGAGCGAGCGCCTGAGGAATTCCTGGGCACGCCGATGCGTCTTGAAAAGGCATGAACTGATTGGTGTGGAATGTTTCGTCCAGACGTTGACCGTCAAGCTGCAAAGGTTTATACTTATTGCGTCTGCTGAGGTGAGAAGGGCTGACTCACGCGCCTGCAAAGGCAACTAACCGGAGTGGATGGCGTTCTAACGTGGTTCGCTCTGGCCAAGAGATCGGGGATTGCATCCCGCTCAGACATAAAAGACGCCGCTTTACGCGGCGTTTTTTGTTTTATTGTAGGCAGAATGTGGCCCCTGGTGCGCTTGGAGTGCAGTTCGCTCGCAGTAATCCTGTAAAAAGATACGATGCTGTAGTCTCCTTTTTCATCTGGCTCCATTTTGACGGCGACAGGTGTTGCGTCTCCATTACGTCCCGGTATACGTCGCAAAAGTTCGAAGTTGCGACCATGTTTTGGAGCTTGGCCGATAAAGCTGGGTTCCTTTACCACGGCGTCGATAAAGAGCATGCAAAGTGCATAGTCTTCAGGATGATCAAGTTTAACGTGCCTATGCGCCTTGCTGCTGAGGCGGGCAAGTCCAGGCTGAAGCTCGGTGCCGATGGTGCGATTAATCATATCGACAGCGAGATCGCCCAGGATAATAGGCGGAAATTCGGTTACCATTTGAAGAAAATACTTATAATTTTTACGTGGTGCTGCTGCAGGCTAATACGATAGCATTACACCTAAAGCCAGAGAATGCGGTTGGGGCGTCGTCGCCTCCTATCCGATGTCCCCGCTTTGTCCGTTGCTCCCGGCCTCACTTCCCGCCGATGCTGCTCTCACCGCCCAGACAGCGGCAGGCACGTTATCCCTATTGACGTAGTAGGAAATATCCGCGACGATTGACACACGAGACTGTTAAACAGTCCGCATCAGGCGCACATCGAATTCGCCATCAAAAACGTAATTGGGGGAGACAAAAGCATGGAATCCGTGACTGAGACAGTCCGTCGAACAGCCATCTTCCTCGTCGGCCTCGGTGCCCTCTCCGGAGCCTTCATGATCGCCATGAGATTAGCGGTCTGACACTACACCCCTCCTCAACACCTATCCGACGACGAAGCAGACGCATCCGGAACGTTCCTGCCTTTACCCGGCGGATGAAGCGCCACTGGGCAACAGGCGCCGGAGTACCGCCATCGCCGCTGCCGAAGCGGTGATGGCGGACAGGAGCAGGCCCAGCAATCCAACCAGCGCTGAAACGATCATCGCGCCAAGCGCCCAGACCGCCGCCGCCGAGCGAACGGCGATCTTGGCGAATCCGTCGAAAACCCGCCGGCCCGCCACCTTGAACAACCCGGCCGTCGGCTTTCCCACCATCGCCGCGACCTTCTCGGCGCGCGGCAGTTCGTCCACGTGATCCAAATTCCGCATCACGGTCAGGACGCCGCGCGGCGACGCCGCCTTGGCGATGGCGCCGACCGACTTCAGGGCATCCTGAATTTTCGCGGTATCTCCCAGCCTTACGAGTTCGGCGAGAGAGCGGGAAAATCCCTTGGTCATCTTGCCGGTCCGATGAGCCAGCTTGGCCAGCGATACGCCGGTTTTCAGCGCGATCGCCCCGCCGCCCGTGGCAAGCACCGCCCCGCTCAGGCCGATGCCGGCCGTGGAAAGGGTCAGTAGGGTTTCGTCCACCGGTTCGTCGTTCAGGTAGTGTCCGGCCTGAGCCGTGGCGTCCCGCACATCGCCGATCACCGTCAGGTCGGAAATCACGGCACCGACCGCTCCCGCCGTGCCTTCGCCCTCGCCGGTCACGAAGCCGTGCGTTCCGGCGCTGGCGGAGCGCACCAGGGTCGGCAGCCATTGCAGCTTTTCGTCGTACCGACGCCGCAGGGCCGGATCGATCGCGATGCCGAGCAGATCAGCCAGTTCGAACAGATCCCCGGCTTCTTCCGGATCGTCGGCGTCGAGGCTTTCGGAAATCCAGCGTTCCAGCTCCTCCGGCGGAGCCAGCGGACGGACCGATGCCAGGATGCCGGTCCAGATCTCCTCGTCGGTTGGATCGCGCAGATCGTCCGGTATGATCGCGAAGAGGGCGAGCGCTAGACAGGCCGCAATCGCCGCAACCGCAGCCAGCTCCAGGCCAAAACGTCTCATCATCCCGCCATCTTCTTCGTTTCCGGCAGTGTTGCGGTGCAATTGCGATCCTGCATCCCTACTTTACCAGCAGGCGGCATGGAATAAACAGGTCCGCCGGCGGCGCTTCGCGCATTCGCGATGGTTGATACCGGGTGCGCCGCATACAATACGAGGGGAACCCCCGTGCGGGTTGCCCATTATTACGGGCGTATTACAGGAAACATGGTCGCGAGATGGCGGAAGTAACGGACACTCTGGAACGGCGTGATGCCCTGCGGGCAATTGCCGCCACTCTGCGCGGCGATGGGATCGAGGTGGAGTTCGACATCGTGCCGGCCCGCTGGTCGATTGCCGGCGCGCATGAATTCGTCATCCCCGGCGCAGACCCAAAACGCCGGCTCAAGGCCCGCTTCCGCGTCACGACCGGTCCGGTCGAGGATGTCGAGCAGGAACTGGCCGACCTGCTGGAAACTCCGGAAGGCATCGGACGGAACGAGATCAAGGCTTTCGCCAAGCGGGTGAAGGCCGCCGTCAAAGGATCAGACCAGATTCAGGAGGCCATCGACCGGATCGACATCTGGGTCGAGTCGGTTGCCGAGCGCGCGGCGGCCTTCGGTCAGAGCTGGCGTCCCCAGGCCTTCTCGGACGACCTCGCCCGCGTGCTGGGCTTCGGCGGACGTACCCCACGCCTGGAAACGCTGCTCGACGCCGTCGAGGAAGCGTTCCGCACGGCGGCGGCCCGCATCGGCGTCCGCGTTCGCCGCAACCTGCTGGAAACGGCGTCCGGCCTCGGCGTCTATCTCGACAGCTTCGCCGCCGCCCGAGCGATGATCCGCAAGCTGCGGCTGTTCGTCGGCCCGACCAATTCGGGCAAGACCCACGCCGCGATGGACCGTCTGGCGGAAGGCCGCAGCGGCGCCTATCTGGCCCCGCTGCGGCTGCTGGCGCTGGAAGGCCAGGAAGCGGTAGAAACCCGTGGCCAGATGTGCAGCCTGATCACGGGCGAGGAGCGCGACGTGCGGCCGGGCGCCGCCTTCGTTTCCTCGACCATCGAGATGGCGAACACCAACCGCGTGATGGACGCCTGCGTAATCGACGAGATCCAGATGATCGGCGACCACGACCGGGGCTGGGCTTGGACGGCCGCCGTCGCCGGCATGGCCGCGTCCGAGATCATCATGACCGGCTCGGCCGACGCGATCCCCTATGTCCAGCGCCTCGCCGCCGCGACCGGGGAGGAGCTCGAGATCGTCGAGTTCACCCGCAAGTCGCCGCTCCGCGTCCAGGAGGGCGGCGTCGCGATGAGCGAGATCCGCCGGGCCGACGCGCTGATCGCGTTCTCCCGCCGCGACGTGCTGGGGCTTCGCGCCCAGCTTCTCCAGCAGGGCCACTCGGTCGCGGTGATCTACGGCGCCCTGTCGCCCGAAGTGCGCCGGGCGGAAGCCCGCCGCTTCCGCGAGGGGCAGGCCGACGTGCTGGTCGCGACCGACGCCATCGGCATGGGCCTCAACCTGCCGATCGCCCGCATCGTCCTGTCCACCACCCGCAAGTTCGACGGCCGGGAAGAGCGTGAGCTTCTGCCGCCGGAAGTCCGCCAGATCGGCGGCCGGGCAGGGCGCTTCGGCATGCACGAGGAAGGCCGGGTCGCCGTGCTGGAAGGGGAGAACATCAACCCCGTCCGGCGCGCGCTGACGTCCAAGCCGGTCGATCCGGAAGATCCCCGTCCGTGGATTTCGCCGGCGACCTCGCACGTCAAGGCCATCGCGCAGGAGCTTGGCACCAACAGTCTCGCCCGCGTCCTGCGGACGGCGGGTCAGGAACTGCTGCGCGCCCACCAGACCTTCCGCATGACCGATCTGGAAGGCCGCATCCAGGCGGCCCTGGCGGTCGATCACGCCAAGCTGCCGCTGGAGACCCGTGACCTGCTCTCGCGCTGCCCGATCGACGTCCGCGATCCCAACCAGTTGCGGCTACTGCGCATGTGGGCGGTCAACCAGGGCAAGGGCCTGCCCAACCCCAGCCCCGGCACCGCCGGGCGCTTCACCCACGAGACCGGTACCGACGTGGAGCTCGAAGCCTCGGAAAAGGCGGTCAAGGACCTGACCGCCTATGCGTGGCTGGCCTACCGCTTCCCCGAAGCCTATCCGGAGATGGACCTCTGCCTGGAGCGCCGGCAGGAGCTGAACGCCTTCATCGAGCGGACGCTGTCCGCCCGCAGCCTGCCGCGCGCCTGCCCGTCCTGCGGCGCCACATTGAAGGCCAACCACCGCTTCAAGATATGCGACGCGTGCCACACGGTCCGGAAGGAGGAGCGCGCCAACGGCGCCAACCCCAGCCGTCCGCCCCACCGCTTCCATCAGGCCCGGCGCGGCCCGCCGCCCTCCAAACGCGGAGGCAAGGCACGGCCTGCCAAGCCGGCGCCGTCACCGCGCTGAGGCGGTTCGGGTCGCCAGCCAGACCCCCGTCGCGATCAGGGCGATGCCGGCGACATGGAACAGGTGCAGCGTTTCTCCCAAAAACAGGATGGCGGCCAGGCTGCCGAACACCGGTACTAGGTGGATGCACAGCCCGGCCCGGTTCGGCCCCGCCACCGCGACCAGCCGGTTGAAGCACAGATAGGCCAGAATCGACGGGAACAGCGCCACATAGACCGTAGCACCCAGCGCCATCGCGGTTGGCTTGAACGGGTGGCCGTTCCACGTCTCGGCCAGATAGAACGGCAGGATCATCGACGCGCCGAGCGCGAAGGTCACGAACAGGAAGCTGAAGGGGTGGACGGACGGCCGCCGCCGCATCAGCGCCGTGTAGCCGGCGTAGCAGACGACCGCGGCGAAGATCCACAGGTCGCCGGGGTTGAATTCGAACCGGGCCAGCGCGCCTGGATCGCCTTTGGAGATCAGCGTCATCGCCCCGACCAGCGACAGGGCGATTCCGCCGCCCTGCACCCATGAGATCCTGTCGCGGAACAGCAGGAACGTCATCAGCACGATCAGCGGCGGTATGCCCGACTGGATCATGACCGAGTTCAGGACCGACGTCGTGTTCAACCCGATATAGACGAAGGTGTTGAACACGCCGATGCCCAGCATCGCCAGAACGACGATGATCGCCCAGTTACGTCGCAACACGTCCGCATCGGCCCTGAGATATTTCCACGCGAAGGGCAGTATCAGCAGCGCGCCCAGGGTCCAGCGCCAGAACGCCAGACCGACGGGAGGCACCGCTCCCGCCACCGTCCGTCCGACGATGGCGTTGCTGGCCCAGAACAGCGGCGGCAGCATCAGCAGCAGCCAGACCTGATCAAAGAAACGACGGTTCGAAGACAAGATCGCAGACACTTTACCGTATCGGGAAGTTCGTTCTACTCGGCCGCCACATTGCCGGCGTTCAGGCGCGGCTGTGCCACCATCAGGAAACTGATGGAGCACAGAAAGATCGCGGCACCGAACGCCGCCGTCGCGGCCAGCACCACCGCGAAGCCGCCCTGCCCATGCAGGAGCGCTATCAGCGGCACCGCGAAGCCGCTGGTGGTGAAGCCCAGGAAGTAGCGGACGCTGAAGGCGGTCGCCCGGTGTTCCGCCGGCACATACCGGGCCACCATGGCGTCGTTGACCACCACCTGCCCGTAGATCGCGGCCATCGCCATGACCAGCCCGGCCAGCATCGGCACCCCCGTCGTCATCGCCGCCAACCCCAGCCCCATCGGCTGAAGGATCGAGATGCCGACGAAGATCGACGGCAGGCTGAAGCGATCGACCATTCGCCCCATGGCAAGCTGCATCAGCGCGCCGAACACGAAGACCACCGTGGCCAGCGATCCCGTCAGGGCCAGCGGCAGCGCCAGCCCGAGCCGTTCGTCGATGACCTTGGGCAGCGAGATCGTCGTTACGTTGAAGGTCATGCCGCCCGCGATGATCGCGAGAGCGAAGATGCCCATCAGCACCATCGGCCGCGACACCGGGATAACTCCGGCGGAGCCCTTCCGCTGGGCATTCCCTTCGCCATCCTCCGGAACCAGCGCTAGGAATGCCGCTCCCACTGCAAGGCAGACCAATCCCGGAACCGCGAAGGCGGCTTGCCAGCCCAGCGTCGCCGCAACGACGGCGGTAACGCCCGACGCCGACGCGGCCCCCAAATTGCCCCAAACCCCGTTCCAGCCGAGGTCGCGCCCAAGCTGCCGGGCATGGGTTACCAGCATCGCGCCGCCGATCGGATGGTAGATCGCCGAGAACACCCCAAGCATGAAAAGCCAGACCGCGAAGCCGGTCTCCGTCGCCGTCATCGAGATACCCAGGCACGCGACTCCGCAACCGCCGAAGAACGCCGCCAGCAGATTGCGCCGGCCCAATCGCTTGGATAGCCAGCCCATCGGCAGTGAGAACAGCCCGAAGGCGACGAAGGCACCCGTCGCCAGCCCGATCAGCGCGCCGTAGTCCAGACCCCGCTCCGCCGCGATCGCGATAACAGCCGTCGGGTATATCAGCAGCACGAAATGATCGAGCGCATGGGCGATGTTGACGAAGGCGACGGTCCGCCGGGAGAGGGTATCGGGATGCATGTCACCGGTCCTGAGCAAGGCTCAAAGACCTTATCATCGATGGAGCGGCTGCATATGCCTGGAAATCGGGCAGCAGCAATGCCGTAAGTATGTCACCCTCCGCTGATCGCGGTCAGCACGACCACCTCTGCGCCGGGCGCTAGCCGAGTTTCCAGCGTCGCCCGCTCGCCCGACACGAAGACGTTCATGTGGCGCCGGATACTCGGCGTCGTGTCGCAGATACGGTCGCGCATGCCTGGCCAGCGCCTGTCCAGGGCGTCGATCGCGTCGCCAACCGTGGCGACCGAAGCCGGGATCTCGACTTGTCGGGATGCTTCCGGGAATAGCCTGACCAAGGCGGCCGGAAGCTTCACAATGACCGGCAGGCATGCTGGGTCTTCCTGCATGGCGCTCAGGCCTCGACCACCATTGTCTCGACCGAAAGCACCGTCGGCAGATGCTGGGCGACGCAGGTCCAACTGTCGCCCTCGTCGGCGCTGGCGTATAGCGAACCTGTGCTCGTCCCGAAATAGACCCCGGCGGGTTCGAGCCGGTCGGTCGCCATGGCTTGACGCAGGACGCCGAAATAGGTGTTGCCCTGGGGCAGGCCGGTGCGTAGGTCTTTCCAGGTTTCGCCGCCGTCCCGTGTCCTCCAGACCGCCGCCTTGCCGTCGGGGACATAGCGGCCCGCCGAGTCGCCGTTGAGCGGCAGCAGGTAGAGCGTCGACGGATCGCGCGGATGGGCCGCTGCCGGAAAGCCGAAGCTCGAGGGCAGGCCCGCTTCGATGCTTGTCCAATGCCGTCCGCCATCGTCGCTGCGGTACATGCCGCAGTGGTTCTGCTGATACAGCCGGTCCGGCATGCCGGCAGCCATGACAAGGCAGTGAACGCACTGGCCGAACTCGGGATACCTCTGGTCCTCCGGCATGAAATCGGCCCTGGTTCCCCGGTTGCGGGTCTCCCAGGTCTCGCCGCTGTCAGCCGTATGGAACACGCCGGCGGCGGAGATCCCGACCCATAGACGCCTGTCGTCATCGGGATGCGGCAGCAGCGAGTGAAGGATGAGCCCGGCTCCCCCCGGATTCCAGTGGGGCCGCGACGGGTGGTTCCGCAGCCCGGCAAGATGGCTCCAGGTTTCGCCGCCGTCGTCGCTGCGGAACAGCCCCGCCGGATCGACACCGGCGTAAAGGCTCGCTCCGCTTTTCGCCAGGCTCCAGACCGCCTTGATCGGCGCTTCCCCTTCCGGATAGGCCAAGCCCGCGCTCGAATGCGTCCATGTCGCTCCAAGGTCGCCCGATTTCCAGACGGCGGGGCCGAACCACTCGCTGCCGCCGCCGGCAAGGATCGTTCCCGTGGCTGGATCGGCGATCACATGGTTCATCGGCCATGTCTCGCAGTAAGGACCGCGAAGCTCCCATGACTGCCGCGCCGCATCGCTTTCCAGGACGAATGCGCCCTTTTTCGTTCCAACCAGTATGAGGACTTTGTTCGTCATTGACGCCTCCCCTGAATTCGACAGTGGGACCGGAGGCGCTGGCGGTCCCGATCGGGACGAATGCGGCGGCACCGGCAAAGGACTGGACAATTACGTTGATATCAACATTATTAAGGCATGTCAAAGCATGAAGAGACATCCGTCCCCTACGAGGTGACGATCAAGGTTCGTGACACGTGCCTGTGCCTGCATGTCCAGCGGGCTGCCCGCGCTGTGGCGCGCCGTTTCGATATCGCCCTCCGCCCGCTGGGCCTGACCAACGGCCAGTTTTCCCTGCTGATGTCGCTCAACCGGCCCAAGCCTCCCGCCATGGCGAGCGTCGCGGCCTTGCTAGCGATGGACCGTACGACGTTGACCGCAAACCTGAAGCCGCTGGAGCGGCGTGGCCTCGTCACGGTGTCGGTCGATGAGAAGGACCGGCGCAACCGCCTGATGACGCTGACCCCTGCCGGCCACGCGCTGCTTGCCTCGGCCGTTCCCGTGTGGGAGCGGACGCACGAGGATATCGACCGGCTGGTCACCAGCTCCGATCCGGACACGTTGCGCGCCGATCTTCGGGCGCTTTCCTGAGCCCTTTGCACCGGCACCAATTACCCGTTCCGTCTGTTACGGCAAAGCCGACAACCGGCCTTGACCCTTCGGGAACAGACTTTCCATGACAGACACCCGCCATATCCCGTCCGCTCAGCTCGGCTCGCAGGAGCGTGAAGACGTCGACGACATCACGGCGCCGCGCACCCTCATCGTTCACGAGGCAGTCCGGAAGGAGGGCGAGGAGGAACTGAGCCGTCCCACGTCTTCCCTGATGTGGTCGGGGCTGGCGGCTGGACTGTCGATGGGCTTTTCCATGGTCGGCGACGGGTTGCTCCGCGCCGGACTGCCTGACGAGCCATGGCGTCCGCTGATCAGCAGCTTCGGCTACAGCTTCGGCTTCCTGATCGTCATCCTGGGCCGGCAGCAACTGTTTACGGAAAACACCCTGACCGCCGTCCTGCCCTTGCTGCACGGGCGGAGCTGGGTCCGATTGCGCGACGTGGCGCGGCTATGGGCCATCGTCTTCTCGGCCAACATCCTGGGAACGCTGCTATTCGCCTGGAGCGTCGAGGCGACGCAGGTCTTCTCTCCGGAAGCCAAGGAGCAGTTCATCGAGCTTGGCCGCCACGCCGCCGAACCCGCCGCGACCGTCACCTTCACCAAGGCGATCTTCGCCGGCTGGATCATTGCCTTGCTGGTCTGGCTGCTGCCGTTGGCAGGAGCGGCCAAACCCTTCGTGATCGTCGGCCTGACCTATCTGGTCAGCCTCGGCGAACTCGCCCACATCATCGCCGGCTCGGTTGAGGTCGCCTGCGCCGCCTTTGCCGGAGCGGTGACATGGAACGAATACCTGACAGGCTTCCTGCTGCCGACCCTGGCGGGCAACGTCGTCGGCGGGGTAGGGCTGGTGGCGCTGCTCGCCCACGCCCAGGTCAGGGAGGAGGGGAGCTGAGGGAGATAACTGCTAAGGACGGGCGCGTCCTGGATTTTAATCGAACTCCATCGCGCAAAGATAAAGATGCTCCCAATTCGCCTTTTCGGTTATACGATTATTGACGATTTGCGATATGTCTTCTGCTATGCGGACGCCCGAGCCGATGTGAACTTCGAAAGATGCAGCTCTTCTCGATGCTCTCAATTGCTCGATGAACTGGGCTTTGTTCTTTTCGATTTCGTCCAAGTTCATTGATCGTGGTCGTCCTAGGCGAGTGTTTTACATACCTATTTCGATATTTGCGATAGCACTATGCATGGAGTCCGTCAACCAATTACGCATTCTCCTGCGTCGAGCTTCGCTTGGCCAGCCGACCCTTCAGTAAACCACATCGGTGAAGTAAAGCCCGTCCGGCGGCGCCGTCGGGCCGCCCTTCGACCGGTCGCGCGCTTCCAGCGCTTGCCGCACCTGCTCCACCGACCAGCGGCCTTCGCCGACCTGGACCAGGGTGCCGGTGATGTTGCGGATCTGGTGGTGCAGGAAGGACCGTGCCCGCGCCGTGATCCGGATTTCGTCGCCGGTGCGGACGACGGTCAGCACGTCCAGCGTCTTTACCGGCGAGTTCGCCTGACACATGCTGGCGCGGAACGTCGTAAAGTCATGGCGGCCGATCAGCACGCCGGCCGCTTCGTTCATAACCTCCGCATCCAGCAGGCGGCCGGTCTGCCATGCCCGGCCCCGGTCCAGCGCCAGCGGCGTCCGGCGGTTGACGATGCGATAGATATAGCCGCGCTCGCGAGCGGAAACCCGGGCGTGGAAGTCCTGCGATACCGCTTCCGCCTTCAGCACGGTGATACGGGCCGGGCGCATGTGGTGGTTCAACCCGTCGCGGACGGCGCGCTCCGACAGGTCTTTCTCCACGTCGAAATGGGCGACCTGTCCCAGAGCATGGACACCCGCATCGGTGCGGCCGGCGCCGTGGACGCGGACGGTCTCGCCGGCCAGACGCTCGACTGCCTCCTCCAGCGATTGCTGGACGGAAGGGCCGTTGTCCTGCCGCTGCCAGCCGACAAAGTCGCTGCCGTCATACTCGACGGTCAGTTTCCACCGGTTCATGACGCCGCCAGCACGCTTCCGACAGCCGCGTTGAAGCCGCGCAGGAACGCGGAACCTTCGACCGCCGCCTTGCTTGGCCGCTGGACGCGGGTCAGCCGGACGGCGCCCTCCGCACAGGCGACGGTAAGGTCGGCGTCGAGCAGAGTGCCGGGGGCGGCGTCCGGAGTACCCTTAGCCAATTCCGCCGCAAGCACCTTGATTCGCTCGTGCCCCAAGTCGAACCAGACGCCCGGCCACGGGTTCAATGCGCGGACCTGCCGCTCGATGAAATCAGCGGGCTGGCTCCAGTCCAGCCGTCCGTCGTCGCGGCTCAGCTTGGCGGCATAGGTGACGCCTTCGGCAGGCTGCGGTTCCGCCGTCAGCCGGCCTTCGGCCAGACCGTCGAGCGCTTGCACTATCAACCCGGCGCCCAGTTCCGCCAGCGCGTCGTGAAGGCTTCCGGCTGTCGTCTCCGCCGTGATCGGCACGGTGCCCTTCAGCAGCATGGCGCCGGTATCCAGCCCGGCGTCCATCTGCATGATCGTGACGCCCGTCTCGGCATCACCCGCCAGGATCGAGCGCTGGATGGGTGCGGCACCACGCCAGCGCGGTAGCAGGGAGGCATGGATGTTCAGGCAGCCCATGCGGGGGGCGTCCAAGATCGGCTGTGGCAGGATCAGCCCATAGGCGGCCACGACGGCGCAATCCAGATCGAGCGCCGCGAACTCCGCCTGGGCTTCGGCGCTGCGCAGCGACTTCGGCGTACGGACGGGGATTCCCCGATCTTCCGCCAGCACATGGACTGGCGAGCGCTGCACCTGATGCCCGCGCCCGGCGGGACGGGGCGGCTGGCTGTAGACGCAGACCACCTCATGGCCGGCGTCGATCAGCGCCCGCAGGCTGGATGCCGCGAAATCGGGCGTGCCCATGAAGGCGAGGCGGAGACGGCTCATGCCTGACACTCTCGGATTACTTGACCGTATCGGTAAATATCAGCCGATTGGCTTCTGGAGAACGGCGACCATGCGCCACGCCTGTTCCGGATCGTCGATCGCGACGTCCATGTCCAGCCCGCCATACCACGCGACCGTTTCCAGGCTGCCGCTGGCGCGGGCCAGCGCGTCGACTTCCTGCACGGTGAAACGGCGCTGGAACGCGCGGTCGCGGATGACCTGTTTGCGCTTGTCTTCCCAGATGGTCAATGTGGTGGTCACCTGCGCCACCTGGCTGACCGGGTTCATCGAGTCGCCGTCCGATCCCCAGCGCACCTTCACCCGCGTTCCGTCCTGGGTGACTTCCCAGCCATCCTCGGTCGCGTCGTCGATGTTGAACAGCTCGCGCGGGTGCGGCAGCTCGATGATCAGGACTCCGCCGGGGTTGAGCGCATCGGCCACCCGGCGCAGGCATGAAATCACGGCATCGTTGGTCAGCAGGCAGGCGGCCGAACCCAGCAGCAGCAGCGCCAGATCGACCGGCCTCTCCAGCGTGAAGGCGGTCATGTCGCCCTGGGCGTAGTTCAGCGCCACGCCGGCTGCCGCCGCCTTTTCGGTCCCGTACTGCACCATTGCCGGCTCGCGGTCCAGCGCCGTGGCGGCAAGGCCGCGGCGCGCCAGTTCGATCGCATGGTTGGCGGGTCCCGCCGCCAGTTCCAGCACGCTTGCCGGATCGCGGCCCATCTGGCGTGCCGCAGCGCGGGTCAGGAACTCGCATTCGTCGGGAAAATCGCGGTAAGCGAAGGCGATGTCGTAATAGCGGGCGGCGGCGTAGATCCGCTCGTGCTGCGACTGGGAACCGGCAGGTTCGGGGGGAATCGCCAAAATCAGACCGTTTCCTGCGACTTCTTCGCCTTCTGCAGCTTGCGCATGATCATGTTGCGCTTCAGCAGGGAGATATGGTCGATGAACAGGACACCGTTCAAATGGTCAATCTCGTGCTGGACGCAGGTCGCCAGCAGGTTGTCGGCATCCAGTTCGCGGACTTCGCCGTCGCGGTCGATGTAGCGCAGCCGGACCTGCTTGGGCCTTGTCACGTCGGCGTAGTGGTCGGGCAGGGACAGGCAGCCCTCGTTATGGACGGAGGTCTCGTCCGACTGCCACAGGATCTCGGGATTCGCCATCGCGAAGGGCTGCGGCTTCTCGTCCTTGTCGGCGACGTCGACCACGATGACGCGCTGGAGAATGCCGATCTGGGGCGCGGCCAGCCCGATGCCGGGCGCCTTGTACATAGTTTCCAGCATGTCGTCCATCAGACGGACGATGCCTCCGTCGATGTTCTCCACAGGCTTGGCCTTGGCTTTCAGGACGGGGTCGGGCGCAATGATAATGGGGCGTATGGCCATGGAGCCCTGTGACGAATCTCAAGATTTTCAGGATCGAATTTTCAGATATGGCTTTTGGCTTCGCCCGTCAAGGCGTCGTTGCGGGCAGCCGCCACTCCTGGGCCTGAAGTCCCCGCGTCGCATGGTCCAGAGGTTGAAGTTCCGGCAGTTCCGCATTGTTCGGCGCCACGTGAAGGTCACGGAACCGGCGGGCGCTGACCAGCACGCGGGTTTCCAGCGTACCGACCGCGCTGTTGTAGCTGTCCACCGCCTTGCCAAGCTGGCCGCCCAGCCGGTCCATGTGGCCGCCCAGGTCGCCCAGCCGCTTGTAAAGCTCGGCGCCCAAGTCGCTGATTTCCCGCGCATTGCGGGCCAGATGCTCCTGCCGCCAGCCATAGGCGACGGCGCGCAGCAGCGCTATCAGTGTCGTGGGCGTCGCCAGGATCACGCCGCCGTCGATCCCGGCCTCGATCAGGCTGGGGTCCTGCTCCAGGGCCGCGCTGAAGAAGTTCTCGCCCGGCAGGAACAGCACGACGAACTCGGGCGAGGCGCTGAACTGGTCCCAATAAGCCTTGCCGCCCAACTGCTTCATGTGGTCGCGGACATGGCGGGCATGGCGGATCAGCGAGGTTCGCCGCGCCGCGTCGTCAGCCGATCCGATGCCGTCCAGATAGGCTTCGACCGGCGCCTTGGCATCGACCACGATCGTCTTGCCGCCCGGCAGCTTGACGACCATGTCGGGGCGCAGCTTGTTGCCCTGGTCGTCGGAAACGCTGTGCTGCTCGAAGAAGTCGCAGTGATCGACCATGCCGGCCATCTCGACCACGCGTTTCAACTGGATCTCGCCCCAGCGGCCCCGCGCCACCGGCGACCGCAGGGCACGGACCAGATTGGACGTCTCGCTGCGCAGCTCCCGCTGGCTGTCGAGTAGGGAGAGCACCTGCTGCTTCAGCCCCTCATAAGCGCCGACCCGCTCCTTTTCCAGCGCCTGGATCTGGCCGTCCATCCGGTCGAGCGACTGGCGGACGGGGTCCACGAGGTCGGAGATCGCCGATTGCCGCTGTTGCAGATCGCCGCGCGCGTTCTCCTGGAACCGCTCCAGCGTGGTGCGGGCAAGATCGAGGAAGCTCTGGTTGTTGCTGCGCAACGCCTCCGACGACAGCACTTTGAAGGCGTCGCCCAACTTGGCTTCAGCACGCTCCAGCAGGGCGATCTTCTCGGCGGACAGCAGACGTTCCTGCTCCAGCCGCGTCTGAAGTTGCGCCTTGGCAGTCTTCGTATCGCCGAGTTCGGCGCGCAGCGCCGCCAGTTCCCGCTCCCGCTGGATGGCTTCGGCCCGCAGGTCGTCGTTCTGGCGAAGCGCGAAGTCGGCTTCCGCCGCCAGGCGTCCCGCTTCCGCCTGTCCGATGCCCCCGCTGCGCAACAGCAGCACGATGCCTGCCCCGAAGACGAAGCCGAGAACCAGCGACAGCACGTCGAGCGCGAACGGCATCAGCAATCCTTCCACTACCTCGGCGGGATGGTAGCGGATCGGGAGACAGATTAGAACAGGAGAAGAACGAGGCGGAATACTTAGAATTAAATCTAATTTAAAGTTTAAGCCAACATCATGGCGCTTATCCCGGTATGCAGGAGGAGGCATCATGAATAAGAACGATACAGTGTCTGATTGCGGCTGCTTCGGCCACGCGGCGCACCCCCGCCGCACTTTCCTTAAGATCGCGACACTCGGCGCAGGGGCCGCGTTGCTGTCGGCCGGCCTGCCCATGGCATCGGCGCGTGCCGGCGGTCAAGCCGAGGTGCTGCTGCTGAGCTGCATGGATTACCGTCTGCTGGACGAAGTCGCGCACTACATGGACGGACGCGGTCTGACCGATAAATATGACCACGTGATCCTTGCCGGCGCCTCGCTGGGTGCGCTCGTGGACGCAAAGCCAGAATGGGGCGCCACCTTCTGGAACCATGTGGATGTAGCGAAGCAGCTTCATCACATCCACAAAGTGATGATAATCGATCACCGGGACTGCGGCGCCTACAAGGTCTTCGTCGGCCCGGAAACCACCAGGGATAAGGAAACGGAAACCCATTTCCATGCCGAACACCTTCGCAAGGTGGCCAACGCCATCGCAACCCGCCACCCGGATCTGAGCGTGGAGTTGCTGCTGATGAGCCTGGACGGTACGGTCGAACCGATCACCCTCACGGCCTGACCGCTCTATCGGAAAGGCCGGATCAGAAAGGCCGGCTTAGAAAGCTTGTCTCAGAACGGCCGGCGGGACCGTAGCGCCGCCGTCAGCGTCCCGTCGTCCAGATAGTCCAGCTCGCCGCCGACCGGCACGCCATGGGCCAGCCTCGATACCGTGACGTCGCAATCCGCCAGCCGGTCCGTGATGTAGTGGGCCGTCGTCTGGCCTTCGACCGTGGCGTTCATCGCCAGGATCACTTCAGTCACTTCCGGGCGGCGCGCCCGGTTGATCAGGCCGGCGACGTTCAGGTCGTCCGGACCGATGCCTTCAAGGGCGGACAGGGTGCCGCCCAGCACGTGGTACAGGCCCTTGAACGATCCCGTACGTTCCAGTGCCCAAAGGTCGCCGACTTCCTCGATCACGCAGATCAGCGCCTGATCGCGCCGGGGATCGGCGCAGATGGCGCAGGGGTCCTTGGTGTCCAGGTTGCCGCAGACCGAGCAGGTCTTGATCGCGACCGCCGCCTCGTGCATCGCGTCGGCCAGCGGCGTCAGCAGGCTTTCCCGCCGCTTGATCAGGTGAAGCGCTGCGCGCCGGGCCGAGCGGGGGCCGAGACCCGGCAGTTTTGACAGAAGCTGGATCAGGCGGTCGATTTCGGAACTGCTCAAGATCGCTCCACGTAGAACGGCCCGGAAAGAACGGTATGGGAAAGAACGGTCCGGCCGCCGCATCCCAAGGTGCGGCGGCCGGCAGACAGCATGCTCAGAACGGCAGCTTGAGGCCCGGCGGCAGCTTCATGCCGCCCATCAGCTTCTGGGTCTCGTCGGCGACGTGCTGCTCGACCTTCAGCTTGGCGTCGTTGAAGGCGGCCATGATCAGGTCTTCGATCACTTCGACGTCCTCGGGATCGACCACCGACTTGTCGAGCTTCAGGCGCTTCATCTCGCCCTTGCCGTTGAGCGTGACGTTGACCATTCCGGCTCCGGATTGGCCGGTGACTTCGACCTCGGCCAGCGCATCCTGCATCTGCTGCATGCGCGTCTGCATTTCCTGGGCCTGCTTCATCATTTGGCCGAGATTTTTCATGGCTTAGAATTCTCCTATATCGTCCAGGTCGGACGGGGGTTCCTCGTAGAAATCGGTGTCGTTGGCCTCATCCGCAAGCGTCCCGTCGGATAACGGTTCCGGTTCGGCCACGTCCCGCACCTCTAACTTGGCATCGGGGAATATGTCGAGCACCGCGCGCACCACGGGGTGCTGCGCTGCTTCCTCCAAGGCCTGGGCCTTGGCGCTGTGGTCCTGCTCGCTCAGCGTCGGCTCACCGGGGGCACCCGACACCGTCACCATCCAGCGCCGGCCGGTCCATTCCGACAGCAGCTTGCCGACACGGCCGGACAGTTCCGCCTGGGCCTTGTCTTTCGGCCTGATCTCCAGCCGGCCGGGCTCGATCCGGACGCAATGGACGCTGCTATAGAGCTGCCCGTACAGGGAGCCCTCGCGCATTTCGCCGAACAGCATCACGACTTCGCGGAATGTCTTGGGGTCGGGCAGCGGCTCGGCGTCCGCATCGGCGGAGGCGCGCTCCGCCATTGCGGTTGGTTGCGGCGCCGGCTCCATCCGGGGCGCCGCCGACGAATGGGCGACCGCCAGCGCCGGCCCCGCCATTGCGCGCGATCCGCCGCCATTGCCGTTCTGGCCTGCCGGCGTCCCGCCGCCGGCGGGAGCGCCGCTGCCCTGAAGCTGGCGGATCAGGTCGGCCGGGTTCGGCAGGTCGGCGGAATAGGCGAGCCGGACGATCACCATCTCGGCGGCGTCGAACGGCACCGGGGCGCTCTGGACCTCGCCCAATCCCTTCAGCAGGATCTGCCAAGCGCGGGTCAGCGCCGGCATGCCCAGCTTGCCCGCCAGCTCGCCGCCGCGCACCCGCTCCGTTTCCGGAGTGCCGGGGTCCAGCGCCGTTTCCGGCACGACCTTGAAGCGGGTCAGGAAATGGGTGAAGTCCAGCAGGTCCTGAAGCACCACGACCGGATCGGCGCCGCTGCGGTGCAGGTCGGACAGAATGTCCAGCGCGTCGCGCGGCTTGCCCGTCATCGCGGCTTCGAACAGATCGACCACGCGCGCCCGGTCGGCCAGCCCCAACATGTCGCGGACCTGAAGCGCGTCCAACTTATCCCCGCCCAGCGCCATAGCCTGATCCAGCAG
Source organism: Skermanella aerolata KACC 11604 (assembly GCF_000936425.1). Classification (GTDB taxonomy): domain Bacteria; phylum Pseudomonadota; class Alphaproteobacteria; order Azospirillales; family Azospirillaceae; genus Skermanella; species Skermanella aerolata. The sequence continues at coordinate 117,588 of NZ_AVFK01000016.1, forward strand.
GCTCAGGCCATCGCGGGCGGAGCCATCGGCGGCCCTGGCGATCAGCGCCATGGCGTCGGGATCGACCGTGACGCCTTCGGCCTCCGCCACCCGGTTGAAGTGCTTCACCAGCGTCTGGGTATCGATCCGCCGCAGGTCGAAACGCTGGCAGCGCGACAGGACGGTGACCGGAACCTTGCGGATCTCGGTCGTGGCGAAGATGAACTTCACATGCTCCGGCGGTTCCTCCAGCGTCTTCAACAGGGCATTGAAGGCGTTCTTGGACAGCATGTGGACTTCGTCGATGACGTAGACCTTGTAGCGCGCCGCCACCGGTCCGTAGCGCACGCCGTCGATGATCTCGCGGATGTCGTCCACGCCGGTATGGCTGGCGGCGTCCATCTCCATCACGTCGACGTGGCGGTCGGCGGTGATGCTCTTGCAGTTCTCGCAGACGCCGCAGGGCGTGATCGTCGGTCCGCCGGTGCCGTCGGGACCGGTGCAGTTGAGCGCGCGGGCGATGATCCGGGCGGTCGTCGTCTTGCCGACGCCGCGCACGCCGGTCAGCATGAAGGCATGCGCCAGACGGCCGGACTTGATAGCATTGGTCAGGGTACGGACCAGCGCTTCCTGGCCGACCAGTTCGGAGAAGTCGCGGGGGCGGTACTTCCGTGCGAGGACCCGATAGGCCTTGGGGGCACCGGTCGCGGCGGAGGTTTCCGGCGGCGGCGCGCCGAGGGGGGGAAGCGTCTGATCGGTCAAAACGAAACTCTGGCGTCGGGCAACGGCGTTGCCGCCAGTCTAGTCCCCGATGAACGCATGTCGAAGCGGAAAGACATGTCGGACGTAAACTGTCGGGGAAAGATTGAGGTGGGAGGCTGGACAAACGACCCGAGCCGAAACTCGTTGCGGCTGCTTCCTTCCGGACCTGACCGGGTTGGCGAGGGACTCGTCCGCCGCCAACCTCCCAACGCCTATATGGCGCGCGGCGAACCGGGGAGCAAGAGGAAACGCGCGTCGGCCGCCCATGCGCAAAAACCCGGATGATCGTACTTTCCAGAAGCTTCGACCTGTGCCACCTATAATCCCATGCCAAACAAACCCAATTTCTACGCCGGCGGCATGCTCGATCGGGTATCGGCGCTGCGCAAGGACCAGAGCTGGATCGACGCCCGGCGGGCGGCGGCCGAGACCAGGATCGTGCCGGTATGGCGCGCCCAGAACTTCATGTTCGGGGACCTGGAAGCACCCAGGGCCGGCTTGCTCACGGCAGCCGATCTGCCGGACGGGGCGGAGTATTTCCTGCTCGGCCTCAACGGCGAGACCGCCTATTTCGCGGTCGACCTGTCCGACCTGGAAGACCCCGCCACCCATCCGAGCTTTGCCGGACGCGGCAGCTTCGCCGATCTGCGGAGCTTCGGGTCGCTGCTGGGGCACGACGAGGGCAACATACTTGCCTACGCGCGTGGCCTGACATGGTGGCACTCCCGCCATCGCTTCTGCGGCGTCTGCGGCCACCTGACCGTCAGCGCCGAAGCGGGCCACGTCCGCCGCTGCACCAATCCGGACTGTGCTACGTCGCATTTCCCCCGCACCGACCCCGCCGTGATCATGCTGGTGCATGACGGCGACCGCTGCCTGCTGGGGCGTCAGCCGCGCTTTCCGCCGGGGATGTACTCGACCCTGGCCGGCTTCGTCGAACCGGGCGAAAGCCTGGAAGGCGCCGTCGCGCGCGAGGTCTTCGAGGAATCCAACATCCGGGTAGGGGAGGTGACCTACCATTCCTCCCAGCCGTGGCCGTTCCCGTCGTCGCTGATGCTGGGCTTCCACGCCGTGGCGACGACTACCGACATCCGCACCGAGCAGGACGAGTTGGAAGACGCCCAATGGTTCACCCGCTCCCAGATCCTGGGCTGGGAGGAGGGCGGACCCTACCGCCTGCCGAGAGCCGACTCGATCTCCCGCCGCCTGATCGAGGACTGGCTTCACGGCTGAGGCAGCACACGCTGTTCGTAGGTCGCGCTAAAGCGAAGCGGCAGCCGACATAAACGCGCCTGCTTGTCGGCTGCCGCTTCGCTTCAGCGCGACCTACGAAATTACGGCTTACGAACCGGTCTCAGTCGTCGCCGATCGCCTGGTTCTGCTGCTCCAGCCGGAACGGGTTGGCCGGATAGACGCCCAGGATCTTCACCTCGCGGGCGAAGAACTCCAGTTCCTCCAGCGCCAGCCGCAGGGGCCGCTCTTCCGGGTGGCCCTCGACGTCGACGTAGAACTGCGCCGCCGTGAAGCGGCCGTCCACCATGTAGCTTTCCAGCTTGGTCAGGTTGATGCCGTTGGTGGCGAAGCCGCCCATCGCCTTGTAGAGCGCCGCCGGCACGCTGCGGACCCGGAAGACGAAGGTGGTCACCACGGGCCCGGAATGCGGCGCCGGCTGCATCGGCTCCCGCGCCATCACCAGGAAGCGGGTGGTGTTGTGCTGGGCGTCCTCGATCGACGGCTTCAAGGTCTCCAGGCCGTAGATCCGGCCGGCGAGTTCCGACGCGATCGCCGCTTCGGTGATGTCGCCGCGCTCGGCGATCTCCTTCGCCGCACCCGCCGTATCGGCATGCGGGATCTCCCGCAGGCCCAGTGCGCGCGTCACCTTGCGGCATTGGGACAGCGCCTGAATATGGCTGCGCACTACCTTGATGGTATCGAGCGTGGCGCCCGGAGGCGCCAGCAACTGATGGTTCACCCGCTGGTAATGTTCGCCGATGATGTGCAGGCCGCCCTGCGGCAGCAGATAATGGTTGTCGGCGACGCGCCCGGCGACCGAGTTTTCCACCGGGATCATACCGTACTCGGCTGTTCCCTCATGCACGGCGGCGAACACGTCCTCGAAGGTCGCGCATGGCATGGTCTGCCGCTCCGGAAAAACGTTGCGGCAGGACAGGTCGGAATAGGCGCCAAGGGAACCCTGGAAGGCGATCGCGGTGGATTTGGACATGACCGGGGTGTTTGCTCGATTGAAAGGGACTGAAAACTGGCTCAGCGGCCGAGCAGGACTCGGGCGCGGGCCAGATCGGCGGGAGTATCGACACCCAGCGGAACCGCGTCAACGACGGCCACGTCGATTCGCATGCCTGCGGCGAGTGCCCGCAGCTGCTCCAGTCTCTCCTGCTGCTCCAGATGCGACGGCGGCAGCGACACGAAGCGGGCCAGCGCCGGCGTCCGGTAGGCGTAGAGGCCGATGTGGTGCAGCAGCGGCGCCTCGCCGGTAGGAGCCGTCGCACGGGTGAAGTACAGCGCGCGGCCGGTTGCGGCACCCGGCGCCCGTTCGACCACCGCCTTGACGACGTTGGGATTGCCGCGCTCGCTGGCATCGGTGATCTCGACCGCCAGGGTGCCGATATCGACCCCCTCGGTCTCCAGCAACTCGTAGGCGGCGCGGATCGTCTCCGGCGCAATGGTGGGAAGGTCGCCCTGGACGTTCACGACGGCATCGTGCTTGCCTTCGGGATCCACGGTCCGAAGCGCCTCGTAGATTCGGTCGGAGCCGGAGGGGTGGTCGGGTCTCGTCAGGACAGCCTGACCGCCGGCCTTGGTGACGGCGTCGGCGATCTCGGGTTCGGCGCAGGCGACCACGACGGGACCGATCCCCGCCTCGATCCCCCGGCGCCAGACATGGACGATCATCGGTTCGCCGTGAATATCGGCAAGCGGCTTGCCCGGCAGCCGGGTCGAAGCGAGACGCGCAGGTATGACGATTATCGGGTTTCTTGGCATGGTGGCCATCTGCGACATTTAGGTTATAGGTGTGCGTGCGACATTTCGCCCTGAGGGTCAAGCGGCTAAAGCGGCTGACCCCTGCGACACAGGGGCCTATGTTGCGGTTAACGAAACAATAAGCCGTTGCGCGTGACAGCCGGCGGTTCGGCCGCTATCGTGCGGTAATTACAAGGGAATTGGGGACTCGCGGCATGTCGAGCATGGAATTCAACAAGTTGTCAGGGGCCATCCTGCTGGGCGGCCTCGTTGCTATGATGAGCGGCTTCATCTCGGAAGTACTGGTTTCGCCCAAGCATTTGGAGCAGAACGCTTATCAGGTCGATACCAGCGCCATAGCGCCGGCGGCGTCGCCTGCCGGCGGTGAACCCGCCGAAATTCCGCCGGTGGCCCCGTTGCTGGCCAGCGCCGACCCGGCGGCCGGCGAGCGGGTGTCAAGAGCTTGCGCGTCCTGCCACTCGTTCGAGAAGGGCGGCGCCGCCAAGGTCGGGCCGAACCTGTGGGGCGTCATCGGCGGTCCGCACGGTCACCAGGAAGGCTTCGCCTACAGCGATGCCATGAAGAACACCCCGGGCAACTGGGATTTCGAAGGGCTCAACCACTTCCTGCTGAACCCGAAGTCCTATATCTCCGGCACCAAGATGAACTTCGCCGGCATCAAGAAGGACGAGGACCGCGCCAACCTGATCGCCTGGCTGAACACGCAGTCCGACAGCCCGCAGCCGCTGCCGTAACTGCCGGACGACGCCGCTGTTGTAATCCGGCTGGCGGGATGGGAAGAGCCCCGCTAGGATGCCTTTCCCTCCTGCCGGCCTGGATTTGCGATAATGACGGCGTCAAGCCCTTCGACCGAACCGCCCGTGGCCTTGCCGGACCCTATCGTCTTGCCTGATGGCGTAGCGGATCTGGCCGTGCGGTTGGCCGACGCCGCCGGTTCGGTGATCCGGCGCTATTACCGCACGCCCTTCGCGGTGGACGACAAGCCCGACAGCTCGCCGGTCACGATCGCGGACCGGGAAGCCGAGGCTGCGATCCGCGCCATCCTGGCCGCCGAGCGTCCCGGCGACGGCATCGTCGGCGAGGAGCACGGCACGACCAACGGCGATGCCGACTGGCTGTGGGTGATCGACCCGATCGACGGCACCAAGTCCTTCATCACCGGCCGCCCGACCTTCGGGACGCTGGTGGCCCTGCTGTACCGGGGCCGTCCCGTACTCGGCGTGATCGACCAGCCGATCACCGGCGACCGCTGGGTTGGGGCCGTCGGGCAACCGACCACCCTCAACGGCAAGCCGGCCCGCGTCCGGGCCTGCCCGTCGCTCGGCCGTGCGACGCTCAACACGACCTCTCCCGATCTGTTCGGACCCGACGACTACACGGCGTTCCGTCGAGTCGCGACGGCCGTCAAGCTACCCATGTATGGCGGCGACTGCTACGCCTACGGTTTGCTGGCGGCGGGCTTCGTCGATCTGGTGATCGAGGCCGGCCTGAAACTTTACGACTATGCGGCTCTGGTCCCGGTGGTCGAAGGAGCGGGTGGCGTCATGACGGACTGGAGCGGAGCACCGCTCGGCAGGGGGTCCGACGGGCGGGTGGTCGCCGCCGGTGACGCCGCCGCCCATGCCGAGGCGCTCGCCCGTCTGGGTGAGGCTCCATTAGGTTGATAGCCTCATTTTCGTATCTCTTTCCTTGCCCTTTTCGTGTCGCCATCTGGTAAGACTCGATTCCGTGCAGTCGCCCGATGCGGCGGCACCGCTCCCTCGAACTCGCGCTTTAAGACCAGGGAATGTTCGCCATGCTGATCCCTAAACCAGCCAAGTCAGCCTACGAGAACGCAGATACTGACATCCGGGAAATGCTCGACCGGATGATCGCGGAATTGAAGGCCACGCCCTCTTGGGAACAGCGCAGCACCCAGTTCCTTGAAATCATCGATGCTCTCGAACTGGCGTTCGAAGGCGATGAGGAGGATCTGGACGACGACTTCATCGACGACGAGGATGAGGACGACGAATATGTCGGCGACGAGGACGACGATCTCGACGACGACGAGAGCGACGAAGAAGGCGGGGAGCGCGCTGTTTCCGGCGAAAAGGTCAATGGCTGGCACGGTGGCGGCGGAGTCGTTGCTCCCGCCGACGACGAGGTCGAGGAGGTCGAGATCGTGGAGGACTTCGCCGAGGTCCTGCCGTTCTATGTCGGCGCCGTCCTGGAGCAACTGGGGGAGACGAAGCTGGAACGTCCCGAGCAGGCCGCCTTCTATCTGCTGTCCTGCCATCCCGAGCATACCGAGGCCGCCCAGTCGTGGCTTCAGCAGGGCACCAACCTGAAGCGCTTCCAGAAGTTCGTCGACGATACTCCCGATTATGAAGCCATCCTCGAGATGATGGACGAGCATTACGACGAGGATGACGACGACATCGATGACGACGAAGACTGAAACCCGTCCGTAGCCGGTAGCGTCCTGATGAAATTTGCCTCCGCCATCGCGGCGTTCCTCATCCTCCTCGCGCCTGTAGCCCGGGCGGAGGAGAGTATCACCCGAACCCACGCGCTGGCGGAGTTCACGACGCCGAAATACGCCGAGGGTTTTCCGCGTTTCGACTACGTGAACCCCGATGCCCCCAAGGGCGGCGGCGTCGTCACGGCGGAGCCGGGCAGTTTCGACAGCCTCAACTCGATCATCCTGCGCGGGCAGGTGCCGCGCAGCATCGGCTTGATCTCCGACTCGCTGTTCGTCTCCTCGGGCGACGAGCTGGAAGTGGTCTACGGCCTGATCGCCGAAACCGCCGAGTACCCCGAGGACAAGAGCTGGGTCGTCTTCAACCTGCGTCCCGAAGCGAAGTTTCACGACGGCCACCCGGTCACGGCCGCCGACTTCGTGTTCGGCTGGAACGCGATCGAGCAGCACGGCCGTCCCTTCCTCAAGAGCTTCCTTGAGGATGTCGAGAAGGTCGAGGCGCTGGAAGAGCACCGCCTGAAGGTCAGCTTCAAGACCAGGGGCGAGATGAAGCCGCTGATCCGGGCCGCCAGCATCTTGTCGCCGGAGCCTGAACACTGGTGGACCGCCGACGGCCGGGACATCGGCAAGACGACGCTGGAGCCGCCGCTGACCAGTGGTCCCTACAGGGTCAAGGCGGTCGATCCCGGCCGTTCGATCACCTACGAGCGGGTGGCCGACTACTGGGGGGCGGACTTGGCCGTCAATATCGGCCAGAACAACTTCGACACCGTGCGGACCGACTTCTACCGCGACGACGACGTGATGTTCGAAGCGTTCAAGGGGGGAGCCTACGACTTCCGCCAGGAGAACAGGGCGCAGCGCTGGACGTCGGGCTACGACATTCCCCAGATCAAGGACGGCAGGATCGAGAAGCGGGCGATCGCCAACGAGCGGCCGTTCGGCGCGCAGGGCATCCGCTTCAACATGCGCCGGCCCCAGTTCAGCGATCCCAAGGTGCGGCTGGCACTGGCGTATCTGTACGATTTCGAGTGGCTCCAGAAGAACATCCTGTACGGCCAGTATCGCCGGGTGAAGAGCAACTTCCCTAACAGCGAGTTCGGGGCCAGCGGCCCGCCGACCCCGGCGGAACTGGAGATCCTGGAGAAGTACCGGGGCCGCGTGCCGGACGAAGTCTTCACGACCGCCTATGAGCCGCCCAGCACCGACGGTTCCGGCAACAACCGCGACAATGTCCGCAAGGCCATGGCGCTGTTCCGTCAGGCCGGCTACGAGACCCGCGACAACAAGCTGGTGAACGCGAAGACCGGGCAGCAGATGCGGATCGAGTTCCTGGACGACAACCAGTCGATGGTCCGTGTCATGCAGCCCTATGTCACCGGACTTCAGCGCGTCGGCATCGACGCCAATATCCGGATCGTGGACAGCGCCCAGCATCAGGCGCGCACCGACGATTTCGACTTCGATGCCGTGATGGTGTTCTTCAACTTCTTCCCGCCGCCCGGCACCGAGCAGCGCAGCTATTTCGGCTCCGCCGCGGCCGACGTGAAGGGTTCGGCCAATTATGCGGGTATCAAGGACCCCGTCGTCGATGCCCTGATCGAGGAAGTCATCGCGGCCAGGGACTACGACAAGCTCCAGGCGACCTCGCGGGCGCTCGACCGGGTGCTGCTGTGGCAGCACGCCATGATCCCGCAATGGTACAACGACCAGACCTGGATCGCGTACTGGACCAAGTTCGGCTGGCCGGACCGGAAGCCCCGCTTCGACACCGGCTTCCCGTCCACGTGGTGGTCGAAGGAGGAGAAGGCGGCCAGCCGTTGAGCCGGATCGGTCTTTTGGCCTTGATTTAAACGGATTCGGCTGCCAACGCTGAACTCCCGACACCATGTATCGGGAAGACCGCATGAGGGATGAGAGCCGGATGAAGAGACTGCTAGCCGCCGCCGTTTGTTCAGGATTCCTGATGCTTGGGGGCCTCCTGCCCGCTGCAGCGCAGGAGGCAGAACAGAAAGTCACCCGCACCTGGGCGATGGCGGAGTTCGGCGAGCCGCTCTACGGCCCCGACATGCCGCACTGGCCCTACGCCAACCCGGACGCTCCCAAGGGCGGTTCGGTCGTGCTGGGCGCCTTCGGCAGCTTCGACAGCCTCAACACCTATATCCTGCGCGGCCAGTGGCCGGCAGGCATCAGCTTGATCTCCGACGGACTGATGACGGGCTCGGGGGACGAGCTGTCGTCCGCCTATGGCCTGATCGCGGAGAACGCCGAGTATCCCGAAGACAAGAGCTGGATCGTCTTCAACCTCCGTCCCGAGGCGCGATGGCATGACGGCCAGCCGATCACCGCCGACGACTTCAAGTTCGCGTTCGACACGATCAAGCAGTACGGACGCCCCTTCCTCCAGAGCTTCTACGAGGATGTCAGCGGCATCGAGGTGCTGGACCCGCACAAGCTGAAGTTCACCTTCAAGACCCGCAACAGCATGAAGCCGCTGCTGACGGTGGCGCAGTCCTCGCCGCTGCCCCGTCACTGGTGGAACGCCAACGGCCGTGATATCACCAAGACGACGCTGGAGCCGCTGCTGGGCAGCGGCGCCTACAGGATCAAGGCGGTCGATCCCGGACGGTCGGTCACCTACGAGCGGGTTACGGACTATTGGGCAGCGGACCTGCCGGTCAATCGCGGACTGAACAACTTCGACCAGATCCGCTACGACTATTACCTGGACGACACCGTCCTGTTCGAAGCCTTCATGGCCGGGCGGATCGATTACCGCCAGGAAAACCGTGCGCAGCGGTGGAACCAAAGCTACGATGTGCCCGCCGTCAAGGACGGCAACCTGATCAAGCGGGTGGTGCCGGACGAGACTCCCAGGGGCACTCAGGGCTATATCTTCAACCTGCGCCGTTCGCAGTTCCAGGATGTCAGGGTCCGCGAGGCGATCAACCTGCTCTACGACTTCGAGTCGGTTCAGCGGACGCTCCTGTTCGGTGAGTACAAGCGGGTGAAGAGCTGGTTCCCCAATTCGGAATTCGGCGCCAGCGGCGCCCCGGACCCGGCGGAACTGGCTGTTCTGGAGAAGTACAAGGACAAGGTCCGCCCGGAGGTCCTGACCAAGGCCTACGAACCGCCGGTGACCGACGCTTCCGGCAACATCCGCAACAACCTGCGCGACGCGCTGCGGCTATTCCGCGAAGCCGGCTGGGAGTTGAAGAACAACAGGCTGGTCAATGCGGCCGGCGACCAGATGCGGATGGAAATCCTGCTGGTCAGCCCCTCGCTCGTGCGGGTGACCGAGCCCTTCGTCCAGAACGCGCGCCGCGCCGGGATCGACGCGTCGATCCGGGTGGTCGATACGTCCCAGTATCAGGTGCGCGTCGACGACTTCGACTACGACCTGCTGGCTGTATCGCTGAACTTCTTCCCGCCGCCGGGCGCCGAGCAGCGCAGCTATTTCGGTTCTGCCGCCGCCGATGTCCGGGGGTCCGCCAATATTCCCGGCATAAAGGACCCCGTCGTCGACGGCCTGATCGAGGAACTGATCGGAGCCAAGGACCTGCCAACCCTGGCCGCGACCAACCGGGCGCTCGACCGGGTTCTGCTGTGGGGCTGGTACCAGATCCCGCAATGGTACAACGACGAGTCCTGGCTGGCGTACTGGAACAAGTTCGGCTACCCGGAGAAGAAGGCGCGGTATTCGATAGGCTTTCCGGGAACGTGGTGGATGGCCGCCGACAAGCGGGCATCGCAGTAGGCGTCGCTGGACCTGAAACAGGCGTAAATCAAGGAACCCCAGGATGCTGGCCTACATCGTCCGCCGCCTGCTGCTGATCGTCCCGACGCTGATCGGGATCATGGTGATCAATTTCGTCATCGTGCAGTCTGCCCCCGGCGGTCCGATCGAACAGATGCTGTCCCAGCTTCAGGGGACCGGCGTGGACGCCACCGCGCGTATCGGCGGCACATCGGGCGGTTCCGACCTGCCGCCGCAGGCCCAGCAGTCGGGCGGAGGAGAGCAGTTCACAGGCCGGTACCGGGGCGCTCAGGGCCTCGACCCCGAGTTCATCAAGCAGCTGGAACAGCAGTTCGGCTTCGACAAGCCGATGCACGAGCGCTTCCTGAAGATGATGGGCGACTATCTGGTCTTCGACTTCGGCACCAGCTACTTCCGCGACCAGCGCGTGGTCGATCTGGTGCTGGACAAGATGCCGGTCTCGATCTCGCTGGGCTTATGGACGACGCTGATCGTCTATTTGATCTCGATCCCGCTCGGCATCCGCAAGGCTGTGAAGGACGGCTCGAAGTTCGATATCTGGACCAGCGGCGTCGTCATCGTCGGCTACGCCATCCCCAGCTTCCTGTTCGCCGTGCTGCTGATCGTACTGTTCTCCGGCGGGCGCTATCTGGATTGGTTCCCCCTGCGCGGCCTGACCAGCGAGGGCTGGGCCTTTATGCCGTGGTGGCAACAGGTCCTGGACTATTTCTGGCACATCACCCTGCCGGTGGTGGCCCTGGTGATCGGCGGGTTCGCCGGCTTGACCATGCTGACCAAGAACAGCTTCATGGAAGAGATCAACAAGCAGTATGTCATCACGGCGCGGGCCAAGGGGCTGAACGAGCGTCAGGTGCTCTACGGCCACGTCTTCCGCAACGCCATGCTGATCGTCATCGCAGGGTTTCCCAGCGCCTTCATCAGCATCCTGTTCACCGGGTCTCTGCTGATCGAGGTGATCTTTTCGCTGGATGGGCTGGGGTTGCTGGGATTCGAGGCGGCGATCAACCGTGACTATCCCGTTATGTTCGCCACGCTCTATTTCTTCACCCTGCTGGGACTGCTGATGAATCTGGCGGGCGATCTGGCCTATGTCGCGGTCGATCCGCGCATCGACTTCGAATCGAGGAAGACGTGATGGCGACGTCGTCGGCTACCGCATCGCCGCTCCCCCAGGACCGTTTCCTTGGCATGAAGATCACGCCGATCACCCGGCGGCGGCTTCATAACTTCAAGGCCAACCGGCGCGGCTTCTGGTCGCTGTGGATCTTCCTGATCCTGTTCACGCTCAGCCTGTTCGCCGAGTTCATCGCCAACGACAAGCCCCTGCTGGTCCGCTACGACGGTAATTTCTACGCGCCCGTCTTCACGGTCTATCCGGAAACCACCTTCGGCGGGGAGTTCGAGACCCAGGCCGACTACCGCGACCCCTTCGTCCAGGACCTGATAAACGAGAAGGGCTGGATGGTCTGGCCGCCGATCCGCTACTCGTATCGGACGATCAACTACAACCTGTCGGTCCCGGCGCCGGCTCCACCCTCGACCGAGAACTGGCTGGGCACTGACGATCAGGGCCGCGACGTGGTTGCCCGGCTGATCTACGGCTTCCGGATCTCCATCCTATTCGGGCTGACGCTGACCATCCTGTCCTCGATCGTCGGGATCGCGGCCGGCGCCGTGCAGGGCTATTTCGGCGGAACCACCGACCTGCTGTTCCAGCGCTTCATCGAAGTCTGGTCCGGTCTGCCGACGCTCTACCTGCTGATCATCCTAGCCAGCGTCGTGGAGCCGAACTTCTGGTGGCTGCTTGGGCTTCTGCTGCTGTTCTCCTGGATGAGCCTCGTCGGCGTCGTCCGGGCGGAGTTCCTGCGTGCCCGCAACTTCGACTATGTCCGGGCGGCCCGCGCGCTGGGGGCGGGGGACGCGCTGATCATGTTCCGCCACGTCCTGCCCAACGCCATGGTGGCGACGCTGACCTTCATGCCGTTCATCCTGAACGGCTCGATCACGACCCTGACTGCGTTGGACTTCTTAGGATTCGGCTTGCCGCCCGGCTCGCCCTCCCTTGGCGAGTTGCTGGCGCAGGGTAAGGCCAACCTCCAGGCGCCCTGGCTCGGCCTGACCGCGTTCTTCACCCTCGCGATCATGCTGAGCCTGCTGATCTTCATCGGGGAAGCGGTACGCGATGCCTTCGACCCGCGCAAGACCGTAGGGCCGCTGCCGGGCACCGGCTCCGCCTTGAAGCCGTCGGCAAGACCAGTGGCGAAGAAGGCCGCCGCCGAATGACGACACCAATAACTTGCCAGCAGGAACGCAGGTCATGAGCGAGCTTCTTTCCGTCCGCGACCTGTCCGTCGATTTCCGGCTTTCCGGCAGCACGATGCATGCGGTCAAAAGCGTGTCGTTCGACATCAAGCCGGGCGAGACGATGGCGCTGGTTGGCGAATCCGGTTCCGGCAAGTCGGTGACCGCGCTGTCGATCCTCCAGCTTCTGCCCTATCCCGTGGCGGACCACCCCGGCGGCAGCATCCGCTTCAAGGGGACCGAACTGGTCGGCGCCGACGAGAAGACCCTGCGCGAGGTGCGCGGTGACCGGATCTCCATGATCTTCCAGGAGCCGATGACCTCGCTCAACCCGCTGCACAGCATCGAGAAGCAGATCAACGAGACCCTGTTCCTGCACAAGGGCCTGACCCGCTCGGCCGCCCGCAAGCGGACGCTGGAACTGCTGCGGCTGGTAGGTTTGCCGGAAGCGGAAAAGCGCTTGGCCGCCTATCCGCACGAGTTGTCCGGCGGCCAGCGCCAGCGCGTCATGATCGCAATGGCGCTCGCCAATGAGCCCGACCTGCTGATCGCGGACGAACCGACCACCGCCCTCGACGTGACGATCCAGGCCCAGATCCTGGAACTGCTGAAGGACCTGCAACGCCGCTTCGGCATGGCGCTGCTGCTGATCACCCACGATCTCGGCATCGTCCGCAAGATGGCCGACCATGTCTGCGTCATGAACCACGGCGAGATCGTCGAGAAGGGCACCAACGCCGCCCTGTTCGCCGGCCCCAAGCACCCCTACACCCAGCGCCTGCTGGCGGCGGAGCCCAAGGGCAACCCGGCGCCGCCGCCGGCCAATGCGGCGGATGTCATGACCGCGCGCGACATCAAGGTCCATTTCCCGATCAAGAAGGGCCTGCTGCGCCGGACCGTCGATTACGTCCGCGCGGTCGATGGCATCGACGTGACAGTGCGGGAAGGGCACACGGTCGGAGTCGTCGGCGAATCCGGGTCCGGCAAGACCACGCTGGGGCTGGCGCTGCTCCGCCTCCACGCCAGCCAGGGCGCCATCCGCTTCGACGGCAAGGACATCCAGGGTTGGCAGTCCGCCAAGATGCGGCCGCTCCGCCGCGAGATGCAGGTAGTCTTCCAGGACCCCTACGGCAGCCTCAGCCCCCGCCTGTCGGTCGCCCAGATCATTGGCGAGGGGCTGAAGATCCATGGCATCGGCAGCGGCAAGGAACGCGAGGCGATGATCGCGAAGTCGCTGGAGGAAGTCGGCCTCGACCCGTCCAGCCGCAACCGCTACCCGCACGAGTTCTCCGGCGGTCAGCGCCAGCGCATCGCCATCGCCCGCGCCATGGTGCTGAAACCCCGTTTCGTCGTGCTGGACGAGCCGACCTCGGCGCTCGACATGTCGGTCCAGGCCCAGATCGTCGATCTGCTGCGCGACCTCCAGGTCCGCCACAACCTCGCCTATCTGTTCATCAGCCACGACCTGAAGGTGGTCAGGGCGCTGTCCAACGACGTGCTGGTGATGAAGGACGGCAAGGTGGTCGAGTCGGGTCCGACCCGCCAGATCTTCGAGGCGCCCCAGCAGGCATACACCCGCGCGCTGATAGCAGCGGCGCTCAACCTCGTGGCGGTCAAAACCGGCGACGTACGGATGTGAGGTAGCCCAGATCGTTTGTCCGCGCGGAGTTGTTGGGCCACAGCCCAACCTACCGGCTCCTTCTTCGTAGGTTGGGCCGTGGCCCAACAACTCCGCCATGGCTGAAAGTCGCCCGACAGGTCGGAACTTTCCCGAAAACCCTATCAACGGCTTCATCATGCTGCGCCGCAGCAAGTTATTATATGCTTAAGTAATTTGCCGGATATTACCCGGTGTCGCCTCCTCTCCAGGGCAGATTGCGTGGCTCACCGATGTCTAACCCGGTCACCGGCCACAGTGCCGATTATATCGCCGAGCTGAAGAAGCGCCTGAACTCTCACCGAAAATGGGTGAACGGCGTGCGTGGCGGCATAAACGCCGATCTCAGCTTCTACGATATGTCGCAGCTTCCGCTTGCCGGCGTGGCTTTGCGCAACGCCAAGCTCGTCGGCGCGAGTTTCGCCGGCAGCAACCTGTCCAAGTCAGACCTCAAGGCCACCGTCCTGATGATGGCGGACCTCGAAGGAGCCAATCTTTCCGGGGCCGACCTGCTGGGCGCCGACCTGCGCGGCGCCTGCCTCAACGGCGCCAATCTGGCGGAAGCCAACCTTGCCGGCGCCGATCTCCGCACCGGGTCGCTGGGAGCAGTCTCCACCAAGCGTCAGCCCCTTTCCGCAATGCCCCTGAGCCGGCGCACCGAACTGGTCGATGCCAATCTCAGCCGCGCGATCCTGGTCGGATCGAACCTGGGGAACTGCGACCTGACCGGCGCCGAACTGGTCGATGCCGATCTTTCCGGCGCCGATCTGACCGGCGCAATCCTGGTCTCGACCGATCTCTCGGGCGCCACGCTGAAGAACACGACGCTGGCGGGAGCGCTGCTGTGCGGCGCGCTGCTGGATGAAGAGACCATCGCCGACATGGCGCGGCACGGCATCAACCCGGAAGGCAACCTCGTCCCGCTGGGTGAGCGGCTGTTCGAACTGCTGTCGCTGCATCAGGACTGGCTCGACAGCGAAGGCCGCACCGGACAGCGGCTGGAACTCGACCTCGCCGACCTCAGCGGCGCTCCGCTGGGAGAGGTCGATCTGTCCGCCGCCAAGATCCAGCGCTGCAACCTCCGCAATGCCAATCTCTCAGGCACCAACCTGATGATGGCGGATCTCAGCTACTGCAACCTGACGGGCGCCGACCTGCGCGGCGCCAACCTGTCCGGATGCAGCCTGCGCCGGGTCAACCTGACACGGGCTACCCTGCTCGACAGCATCCTGCTGAGCGTCCAGGTGGCGGCGTCGGACCGGGCGTGGCCGACCAACCTGCAATACGCCCGCCTGAACGACGCCGACCTCCGCTGCCGCTCCGCCGACGGCGTCATCCTCCGCTTCGCCGACATGACCGGCGCCAAGGTCAACATGGCCCTTATGAAGGGCAGCGACACCAGCGGCGCCAAGATGCCGACGACAAGGGTACCGGCTGCCGTATAAGGATTGACGCGGCAAGACACACCTAGCGGAGAGGAAGCCGCCGCATCATCTCTGCGAGGAAAACGAACCATGCCGAACGACGCGCGTATCACCAAAGTATCGTTGAGCGACCTGAAGGCGAGGGACAGGAAGAGTAAGACCGATTGGGCCGAAGTCGATGCTCTGACAGACGAGGATATAGAACGTGCGGTTGCCGACGATCCCGACGCCGCCCCGATCCTCGACGAGGCATGGTTCAAGTCCGCTAAGCTGACCATGCCGGCCAAGAAGCTGATTTCGTTGCGCCTCGATGCCGATGTAGTCGATTACTTCAAGGGCGGCGGCAGCCGCTATCAGTCTCGGATGAACGCGATGTTGCGCGCTTTCATGGAACATAGCAGGAAGACCGGATAAGCGGAAAACGCACCCGTCGCCTTCTCACGCCTCATCGCAAGCATCGGCTTGCCGTATCGGGCAAGCTGTGAGAGGACTTTACGATTCTTGATTCGTAGAGTCCGAAGGTTTGCAGCCGATGGCGATCCTGTTCCTGTCCCCGTCCGATAGTTCCGCCGAATGGCTTCCGGAACTGCATCGCCAGCTTCCCGACCGCGAGGTGCGGGTATGGCCCGATATCGGCGATCCCTACGACATCGACTACGCCATGATCTGGCGCCCTCCGGCCGGCGTGCTGAAGCAGTTGCCGAACCTGAAGGTCATGCTGTCGCTGGGGGCCGGGGTGGACGGCGTCCTGAGCGATCCCGAACTGCCGGACCTGCCGCTGGTCCGCATGGTCGAGCCGGGGCTGACCGAGGGCATGACCGAGTTCGTCGTGCTCCAGGTGCTGCACTGGCATCGCCAGATGGAAGCCTACCGGGCACAGCAGCGCGACGGTGTCTGGCGGCAGTTGCCGCAGAAGCTGGCGCGGGAGCGTCGGGTCGGCATCCTCGGCCTCGGTGTCCTTGGGGCCGATGCGGCGCGGGTACTGACGGAGCTTCGGTTCGACGTGGCCGGCTGGAGCCGGTCGGCGCGGGACCTGCCGGGAATGACCTGCTTCCACGGCGCCGCCGGTCTGGCCGCCTTCCTGGCCCAAACCGAGATCCTAGTCTGCCTGCTTCCGCTGACGGAGGAGACCGCCGGCATCCTCAACTGGGAAACGCTGGCCGCCCTGCCGAAGGGCGCCTGCGTCGTCAATGTCGCGCGCGGCGGACACGTCAACGAGGCGGACATGCTGGCCGCTCTCGACAGCGGCCATATCACCGGCGCCAGCCTTGACGTCTTCGGCCAGGAACCGCTGTCGCCCGATCACCCGTTCTGGAGCCATGAACGGGTGATCGTGACCCCCCATGTCGCCGCCGTGACCCACGCCAGGACGTCGGTCGGTCACCTCGCGGAGCAGATCCGGCGGTTCGAAGCCGGAGAACCGCTGGAAAACCTGGTGGACCGCAAGCGAGGCTACTGATCAGGCGATCCTTCGCACGCCGGTAATCTGCGCGCCCCGCGCCACCACCTCGGCCAACGGCTCTTCCGTCACCATCATGTGGAAGGCGTTGGCGTGCAGCAGCAGGTCAGGCCCCGTCATGATCCCGACATGGCCGGGGAAGAAGACGATGTCGCCGCGCCGCAGGGCACTGACGTCTGCCACCGCCTCGCCGATCGCCTGCGCCTGCTGGTCGCTGTCGCGTGGCACTGTCAGGCCGGCGGCATCCAGCGCTACCTGTACGAGACCGGAACAATCCAATCCCATGCTGGTCTTGCCGCCCCACAGGTAAGGCGCGCCGGTCAGCTTGCGCGCCGTCGCCACATAGTCCGGTGCGACCTCGTCCAGCCCGGCCAGATGCTTCATGAAGACCCAGCCGCCCTGTTCAAGCTCGGCGAAGCCGTTGGTCTCGCCGGTCACCGCGACGCGGGAGGTCAGGCTAAGCACGTCGAGCGTCGGGCTTTTGAGATCCGGCTCCGGAAACAGGAACGTCCGGATGGCGCTGACCCGATGGGTCGGCACCGGGGTTTCGCCCCACAGCGTGTCGAGGCGCAGGTAGCCGACATAGCCGTCGGTCTCGATCTGGCCCCAGACCCAGCCGTCATGCTCCTCGTAGACGGTGACCGTTTCGCCGAACAGCGCCTGTGTCGTCTGGCGGGCCTCGAAGTCCGGCTGTGCCTTGACCGTTGCGAAGCCGGTACGAAGCTGGCACGGCACGCCTTCGATGAATCGTTCGGCCTGAACGAGGCCTTCCAGATGCGCCGCCGCCAGATCGGGGCGGTAAGGATTAGTCCGGGGATCCGGCAAGGACAAGCTCATTGGATGCATCCTCCGGCAAAGGTTGCGGTGGGATATCCACAGGGCCGGCCCCCGCTTCCACGGTAGCTTCCGCCATCGCGGCCTGCTGCGACGTCAGCACCAGCTGGGAGAATTCCGTCAGGAACACCGATCCCTTGACGGTGCGCTGAACCAGCACGTTCCGCCGGTCGGCGTCGTCGCGTTTGCGCCGGACGAAGCCCAGCCGTCCTAGCCGGTCGAGCGCCCTGCTGATCGCCGGCTTCGAAATGCTGAGAGTGCCGGCGAGTCCGCGCACCGTATGGGGCGGCGGCGTCAGGTAGACGGTCAGGAGCAGGGCTAATTGACGCGACGACAGATCCGGGCCGGCCTGTTTCACACTCGAAACGAGAACATTGCGCCAAAGATCGAGGGCTTGGAGCTTGTGAGGCATTTCGTGACTCCCGATACACCACCCGGACGTATCGGGTCGCAACCGGGAATCTGCCGAAACGATCCCTTTTGAGCAAGAGTTTAAGCGCTTTTGGCATAGCGGCTCTCCAAATAAGAGTAAACCGCACGCATACCCAAGGCTTCACCCCCTTCGGGCCGTCCCGGTTTGGACGACGGATTCCATGCCATGACGTCCAGGTGCGCCCAGGGTGTGGTCTTCTCGACGAATCGCTCCAGGAACAAGGCCGCAAGGATAGCCCCCGCGAACGGTCCACTTCCGACGTTGTTGAGGTCGGCCACCTTGCTGTCCAGCAGCTTGGCGTAGGGCTGATGCAAGGGCAGGCGCCACATCGGATCGGACTGCGACTCGGCCGCCTTCAGCAGCCCGTCAGCCAGGGCATCGTCGTTGCTGAACAGCGCCGGAAGCTCCGTGCCCAGCGCGACTCGGGCGGCGCCGGTCAGGGTGGCGAAGTCGATGATCACCTCTGGCTTGTCGTTCACCGCTTTGGCCAGCGCGTCGCACAGGACCAGGCGGCCCTCGGCGTCGGTATTGCCGACCTCGACGGTCAGCCCCTTGCGGGTCGCCAGCACGTCGAGCGGACGGAAGGCGTCGCCGGAGACGGAGTTTTCGACCGCCGGGATCAGCACACGCAACCGGACCGGCAGTTCCGCCATCATGATCATCCGGGCGACGCCCAGCACATGGGCTGCCCCGCCCATGTCCTTCTTCATCAGCAGCATGCCGCTGGACGGCTTCAGGTCCAGGCCGCCGGTATCGAAGCAGACGCCTTTGCCGACCAGAGTCACGCCCGGCGCGTCCTTGTCGCCCCATGTCAGGTCGATCAGCCGGGGCGCCCGCGTGCTGGCCCGGCCGACGGCGTGGATGGCCGGATAGTTCTTCTTGAGCAGGTCGTCACCGACGATCACCTTGACCTTGGCGTTGAACTCGTCGCCCAGCGTCTCGGCCGCTTGGGCAAGCTCCTCCGGTCCCATGTCGCTGGCGGGGGTGTTGATCAGGTCACGGACCAGATACGTCGCCGTGGCGATCCGCTCGACTTCGGCGCGGTCGGCCCGTTCCGGCCATGCCAGCGTCGCGAAGGTCTTGCCGTTGCCGGACTTGTAGCGGGTGAAGGCGTAGGTGCCCAGCGCCCAGCCAAGCGCCGCGCGCGTCGCCGTTTCACGGTCGAGATCGGCGTCGATATGATAATCGCCTGGGGGCAGCGATGCCGGAAGGCCGCCATAAGCCCAGAAGTCCGCCGCATCGATGCCGGCCAGCACGCGGGCGAAGCCGCCATCGGCGCCGGGCAGGAGCGCCGTCTTGCCCGGCTCCCCCTTGAAGCCGATGCCGGAGACCCAGGCGCGGACCGTCGCCGGCTGGCCGGACAGCCAGCTTTCCAGGCCATCCTTGGTTACGGGGGTGAGCGGAACCGAATCGGCGCCGGCGATGGGGCGCAGGTGGGTCAGCAAGTCACTGTTCCTTCATGGCGAGGACGGGTAGAAGCCACATATGCGGCCCAAGGATGCAATGTTCTCCAACATGGCCTGCCGGGCTGCCTCTGAAAAGCCTGAAGCGCCGGATGGCTTCATGGAGTATCCACAGGATGCTTTCAGCATGGGCTGGTAACAACTAATCTCCCGCGAAATCATCAATCCAGAAGAAACCGGCGGACAATATGAGCGATCTTACCCTCGTCATCGGCAATAAAGCCTCATCATCGTGGTCATTGCGTCCCTGGCTGGCGCTGAAGCAGATCGGCGTGCCGTTCGACGAGATCACCATTCCCCTGCGCCAGCCGGAAACCAAGGCCGAAATCCTGCGGTATTCGCCGGCCGGCAAGGTCCCGGTGCTGATCGACGGCGACCTGACCGTTTATGATTCGATGGCGATCCTGGAGTATCTGGCGGAAACCTACCCCGAGGCGGGGCTGTGGCCCGACGATCGGGGAGCCCGCGCCGTCGCCCGCTCGATCGCGGCGGAAATGCATTCCGGTTTCGTCGATCTGCGCCGGAACATGCCGATGGACGTGACCGACAAGCATCCGCAGGAGGGACGTACGCCCGAATCCCTGGCCGATATCGCCCGCATCACCCAGGTTTGGCGCGACGCCAGGGCCCGTTTCGGCGCCGACGGTCCGTTCCTGTTTGGCCGGTTCTCGGCAGCCGACGCCATGTACGCGCCGGTCTGCACGCGACTTGATACATATTGCGTCGAGCTGGACGAGGTTTCGCAGGCGTACGTCTCCACCGTGCTAGGCCTGCCCGCCATGCGCGAATGGTATGCCGCCGGCGCCGCGGAGCCATGGGGCGCGCTGCTCTGAGCTCGCCTATTGCGCCGGCGCGTCGTCGCGGGTGACCGGCTCTTCCGGGGCCGGGGCCTTCTCCAGGGGCGGCGCTTCCGGCTCGGCCGCCTGCTTCAGGACGCCGGCCTCCCGGTAGTAGCGCGCGGCTCCCGGATGCAGGGGAACCGCCAATCCGTTCAGCGCGTTGGCAAGCTGGATCGACGGCCCCTTGGGATGTCCGCTGTCTAGCAGCCGGCGCGTGTTCGGGTGCCACAGCGCGCGGGTGATGCCGTAGACCAATTCTTCGGGCACGTCGCCGCGCACCAGCCACTGGGCGCCGACGCCCAGGGTCCGGGTCGCCAGGACGCCTTCGTAGACGCCCTCGTCGATTACCGATTCGGTGAAGAAGGGCAGGTGCTCCTTCAGGCTCTTGCCATGCGGATCGTCGAACGACAGCAGCCTGACGGGAGTCCGCGCCGCGGCTTCCGCCACGGCCGCGACGGGATGGCCGCCTACGATGAAGAAGGCGTCGATATCGTGCTCGACCAGCCGGTCGCCGGCCGGACCGGGCTTCAGGTAGCGTGCCTCCATGTCCTTTTCGCCGAGGCCGTAAGCCTCCAGGATGACGCGTGCCTCGACCAGCGTGCCGGAGCCTTCCTCGCCGACCGATACCACCTTGCCGCGCAGGTCGCCGATGTTCCGAATATCGCTTTCGGCCCGGACCACGACATGCACCGTCTCGGTGTAGAGGTTGGCGATCGAGGTCAGTTGCTCGAAAGCCGGCTGACCCTTGTAGGGGCCGATCCCCTGATGCGCCCAGAACGCGATATCGGCCTGCGACAGCGACGATTCGAGCGTGCCGGTCCGCATCTCCTTCAGGTTCTCGACCGATCCCTGGGTCGCCTGCGCCACGGCGATCAAACCGGCAACGCCGCAGCTTCCGCCGCGGTCGCAGGGGCGAGATCCCGGTGGATTGCTGATCGCATTGGCAAGCATCCCGCCGACCGGGAAATACGTTCCTCCCGTCGTTCCGGTTCCGATCCGGAAGAATCGGATGTCTTCCGCACCGGCCAGGCTCGATCCCAGCAACAGCAGCGCCGCCGTCAGAAGCCCCGGCAAGGCACGCGCGGTCCAGGCATGCGGAAACGGGACGAAGCGGCGGAGCCGGTCGGCGAGTGAGGGGGGAAGCACGGCAAACGGCCTTCCAGTGGGGGTGCGGCGTCCTGAGTACGGAGCCGAATGGCTCCGCGTAACGTCATTTCACCAATTTTGATGCTATCGGCGTGTTCTCAATATGGCGCAAAGGCATTACAGGATTAATAACGTTGCCGAACGCTCGATTATTTCCCCAATTCGCCGTGCGGAAGCCCTGGATGGTCACTCCGCCGCCTCTGCCCGGGGGGTAGCATCGGAAATGGCTTCCGGTGCCGCATCGAAGTCGAAGGCAAGCTGCGCCGAATCTTCGTTGGCGGCTTCCGCGCGCGGGCTCAGCTCCATCGCGATGGGGGTGGTGGCGGTCTGCGGCATGGGCACGAAGACGCCCTGTTCCTCCAGCGGTTTCGCCTGCCGCGCCGTCATGCGATAGAGCGTGAACAGCGCCAGCATGCCCGCGATGGCGCCGATGTACAGGAACAGCCCGTTGAAGCCCGCCAGCCCCATCACGTGGGAAGCCAGGATCGGACCGGCCGCCGACCCGACGCCGAACATCAGCAGCAGGCCGGCGCTGGCCGGTACGACCTCCTCCAGGCGCATGAAGTCGTTCGCGTGGGCCAGTGCTATCGGGTAGATCGAGTAGGCCAGACCGCCATAAAGGCCCAGCATGATCGCGAAGATCAGGTTAGGGACGTCGTCGGCGAAGGCGAGCGACAGGGCCGCCGCCGACACCCCGGCGATGGCGCCCAGGAAGACCGTGCGGCGGTCGAACCGGTCCGACAGGCGACCCATGGGAAACTGCATCACGAAGCCGCTGAAGATCGCGACCATCATGAACAATCCCACATCCTCCACGCTGCCGCCGCGCGCCTGGACGTAGACGGGGCCCATGCTGCCGAAGGCGCCGTTGATCAATCCGGCTCCGATACAGCCGGCCACGCCCAGGGGCGAGATCCGGACGATCTCGATCATCCGCAGGCGCTTGGTGCCGACCGATCCGGGGGTCTGGGTCCGGCTCAGGGCCAGCGGCACCAGCGAAAGCGCCACCAGGATGGCGACCAGACTGAAAATCTGGAACCCGCCGGGATCGATCACCGTCAGCAGCGACTGGGATGAGCCGTAGGACAGGTAGTTGACCGTCATGTAGACCGACAGCACCTGCCCGCGCACCGTGTTGGAGGACGACGCGTTGATCCAGCTTTCCGTGATCGTGAACAGGCAGGCAAGGCAGAAGCCGGCCACCACGCGCAGCAGCAGCCAGACGATCGGGTCGATCACGATGGCGTGGACCAGCGCCGAGATCGCCGCAATGGCGGCGAAAGCGGCAAAGGCGCGGATATGGCCGACTCGCTCGACCACGACAGGGCCGCGTAACGTTCCAAGGACGAAACCGACCGAGTAAGCCGCCATGATCAGGCCGATCCGGTCGACCGGAAACTCCTCGATCCCCATGCGGACGGCAAGCAGCGTGGAGAACAGGCCGTTACCCAGGACCAGAATGCCGAGGCTGATCAGCAACGGCAGAATGGCGGCGAATACCTGCCGCAGATCCGACATCCACTCCTCCCGAAAGGGTTCGGCGCCACCCTTCCGGCAGCCCCTTAAGACAGAGCGGTATACGAATTAACCATGTCGGGAACAAGACGGCGAAAGCTGACCGGTGCCCCAAAACCCTTCAATTCCGCCGATTCCACCAAGGAATGCAACGGTGATATCACAGCCGAAACGACCGGATCGGATGCCAAACGATCGGACAGGACGATATCGCCGCCTTGACTCAACCCTTCCAGCCGCGCCGCCAGATTGACGGTGGAGCCGAAATAATCGAGCCGTCCATTCAGCGTGACGGCGACGCAAGCGCCGGAATGCAATCCCATCTTGATCGCCAGTCCTTCCGGCGGTGCGGACTGGATCGCCAGCGCCGCCCTGACCGCATCGGCCGGATCGGCGAAGGCCGCCATGACGGCGTCGCCGATGGTCTTGACGATGGCGCCGTCATGCTCCCGCACCGTCTTGGCAAGCACGGCGAAATGCTCCCGCACCATATGGAAGGCATGGGCGTCGCCGACCCGGTCGTAGAGCGCCGTCGATCCCTTGAGATCGGTGAACATCAGGGTGACGGTACCGATAGCCACCTCGTCGCCGGGCCGCAGCACCTCGTCCGAGAACATGTCGCGGAAGGCCTGCAAGGCCGTCACCTGATGCGCGGTCAGCGCATCCGCGACCCAGTCGCGCCGCTCCACCACCAGCGTCAGCGGATGGGACGCTCGGTTCTCCAGGCTCAGCGGACCAGGGGATGCCTGCGGGACGGCGCGGACCGTGTCGCCATCAGCGACGATCAGCGGAAAGCTGGCGGCGCCGGGTTCCCGCCAGTCCAGATCGACGGACCCGCCGGGCTCCAGGGTCCGCAGCCGCCACCATCCCGCCGGCAGGTCGACCGACAGGCTGCGGACCTCGCCCGGCTCCAGCGTCTGCTGGACATGGACGTGCGGCGTGGTCATCGGCCCGGCAAGGCAATACTCGCCTTCGGTCAACGGGCGGAGTGCCGGGGCGGGCTGGAAGGTCAGTTCGACGTTGCGGGTGAAGTCACGGCCGTAGTCGATGTTGCAAGATGGGCAATGGGCGCCGCTCGGCAGCCGGTCCAGCGTGGCGGCCGTCGCCTTCGCTCCTCGGCAGCGCGGGCACAGCAGGTTCCAGCGCAGCGTCAGCAGCCCCGTCTTGACGGCGCCCAGGCAAAGCTCGATCACCGGGCGCGGGGCCGAGTCCCAGCTACGGGCAAGCGCCAGCGGCCGGATCTGGAGCAGGTCGACCTCCTGCGCCGTCAGAAGATGGTCGGCCAGCCGCCGGGCCAATCCATGGCCGTTGCCGCTTTCCTCCAGCGCCGCCACCATGCCATCGATCCGCTGCGTCACTGCCGGATCTACCGGAGGCGCCGCATAGTCGAAGGGATGGGGCTTGGTGTCGGCGGCATGCGCAGCCGCTTCCCGGACCAGCTTTTCGGTCTTGGTTCCGAACTTGTCGAGAAAGCCCAGCCGCAGCAGCAGCCAGCCCAGCGGATTGGAAGGGGCCGCTTCAAGCGTATAGGAGACCTCGGTGCCGCCGCGCTCCGGCGTCAGCTTCAGGGTCGGGCTGACTGTCGAGAACGGCCCTTTGCGGAACCGCCTCGTCTGGGTAAAGCCATGGGGAGCAATCCATTGGAACGGCTCCTCCTCCCATTCCAGCCGGAAACCCCCGGCCGTGCCGCTTCCGATTCGCAGCACGGTGCCGTCGGGACGCGGGATTTCCTCGACCTGATACTTCGGCAGTCCCATGGCTTCGTTGAAGCGCGGCGTATCCGCCAGCAGCGGCCAAAGCCGTTCCGGCGGCTGATCGAACCACCAAACCCAAGTCCGCCGCTGCGCCTTAACCATGTTCCAGAGCCGAGTTCATTACATAAGGCCGCAACATTCGGGATACCGAGCACGCCGGCCCAGTATCCCGACCCGGTCAGATCGCCTTCAGGACGGCGTCGGCGCTGGAAACCTCGAACGCTCCCGGCGCTTCGACGTTCAGCGTCTTCACCACGCCGTCCTCGATCACCATGGCGAAGCGCTTGCTGCGCTGGCCCAGGCTGTAGCCGCTGCCGTCCATCTCCAGGCCCAGCGCCCGGGTCAACTCGCCGTTGCCGTCAGGCAGCATCGTGATCTTGTCGCCGACATTGGTGGACTTGCCCCAGGCTTCCATCACGAAGGGATCGTTCACCGCCATGCAGACCACGTCGTAGCCCTTGGCCTTGAACTCGTCGATGCGATCGACGAAGCCCGGCAGGTGCTTGGCCGAACAGGTCGGGGTGAAGGCGCCGGGCACCGCGAACAGGACGGCCTTCTTGCCGCCGAACAACTCGTCGGTGCTGACTTCCTGCATGCCGTTGGATGTCAGGTGCTTGAGCGTGACGGACGGAAACTTGTCGCCGGCCTGAATCGTCATGGTTGGGGCTCTCCCTTCGTGTAATTGGTATCAGAGATGTAGACCGGTGCGGCGTTCCGTCGCAAGGAGCATTCCACTCAACGGGCGCGATCCAGTGCCGCCAGCACGGCCGCCTCCGTCAGCAATTCCGGCAGGGCAACGCCGTCGGGGGCGCCCGGACCGTAGACGATGTTGAACGGGATGCCGTAGCGCCCATGCTCGGCCAAGTAGGACGATATCCGATCGTCGGGCCGGGTCCAGTCCGCCCGCATCGGTACGATGCCGGAACCGAACAGCCGCTCGGCGACGGTCCCGCGCGTCAGCACGAGCTTCTTGTTGGCCTGACAGGTGATGCACCAGTCGGCGGTGACATCGACGAACACCGTCCGCCCGGCGGCCACCTGCTCCCTGATCGCGGCCTTGTCGAACGGCGTCCATCGTCCGTCGATTGCGGCAGCCGCCTGCGATGCATGGCGGTCCAGCGCCATCGGCAAGCCGAAAGCGGCCAACGCAAGCACGGCCGCCAGCGCCCCGCCCGCGACTCGGGCACGGCCGGGCAGGCGCTTGCGGATCGCCAGGACCAGGACCAGGGTCGCCATCAGCGCGCCGACCGCCAGGGCCGCCGCGGGGCTGACCTGGACTGCCAGGACGGTGAGCAGCCAAACGCCGGTCAGGGCCAGCGTGCCGCCCAGTATCCGGCGCAGCACCAGCATCCAGCGGCCGGGGCGCGGCAGCCGCGCGGCCAGCGCCGGGAAGGCGGCCACCAGCAGGTAGGGCAGGGCGAGTCCGAGCCCCAGGGCCGCGAAGACGGCAAGGATCTCCAGCGGACCGCGCGCGAGCGCGAAGCCGACGGCGGTCCCCAGGAACGGGGCCGAGCAGGGCGTCGCCAGCAGCGTCGCCAGCGCCCCGGTAGCGAAGTGGCCACCCAGGCTGGTGGAGTGCTGCCCGCCCCCGTGATGTCCGCCCCCGTGATGTCCGCCCAGGGCCGCGTCCGCGATGGCGCGGGGCAGCGGAATTTCGAACAGGCCCCAGAGATTGGCGGCGAAGCCGGTGACCAGCACCACCATGAAGACCAGGAACAGCGGCTGCTGGAACTGGATTCCCCAGCCCACCGCCGAGCCCGTCAGCTTCAGCGCGATGGCAGCACCCGCCAGCACCATGAAGGAGAACAGGATGCCGGCAGCGGATGCCAGGAAGCCGGCGCGGATGTCCCGTGGAGCACTTCCGCCATGGCCGACCACCGACAGCAGCTTCAGCGACAGGACGGGCAGCACGCAGGGCATCAGGTTCAGCAGCAACCCGCCGATCAGGGCGAAACCCAGTATCGCGATCAGGCCGGGCACTCCGCCCAAACCCTGACTGACGCCGCCGCCTGCATTGACGGTAGCAACAGTTTCCAGGCTGCGGGCGCCGTCCACCAGCGTCAGCGTCATCGGCAGCCCGTCCAGCGGCACCGGCTGGCCGGAGGACGGGAGTGTGACGGTGATCCGCCGGTTGCCGTCGGCGAAAGCGACGCTAGGCGCTCCGAATACCGCGCCTGCGGCATTTTCGACGAACACGTCAGGATCGACGAACGGCTCGCGCGCCGTGGCGGCGACCTCCAAGCCCTTGCCGGAGGTCCGTACGCTCTCGATCCCAAGCCCGGATGCCGTGCCGTCTCCCGGCACGTACGACGCGAACCGGGCGATCAGGTTGGCGTCGGCGCCGCTCGACGCAGCCGGGCCGGCGGGTACTTGCAGGGTCAGGTCCAGGTGCTGGGGAACGCAGATGTCGCTGCATACCAGCAGATCGACGGAGGCCTTCAGATCGAGCGGCTGGCCCGCCTGAGCCGGCCTGGCAGTGATCGGAAAGACGACTTCGCCGTCGTATCCGAAGGTCTCGATCCCGAACAAAGTGAAGCGGTGCGGCGCCGGCCAGCGGAAATCGGTGCCGGCGAGGTTGCCGCTGCCGTCCCAGGACACCTGCGGCGGCAGGCCGGCATCGCCGGGGGAGCGCCAGTAGGTCTTCCAGCCCGGCTTCATCTTGAGATGCAGTCCGAGCGGGACACGGTCGAGCGTACCGGCGCCCTCTCCCGTACCTTCGACGGCGGCGATCAGCCGGCCCTCGACCGTGTCGGTCTGTTGCCACGGACCGCTGGCGCCATGGGCCGGCAGGTTGGCGGCGAGCAGCGCCGCCAGGAGCACGAAAAGTCCGGTGGCGACGCTGCGCAAGGTGGATTTGCTGATCATGGCGCTCGGATTTTGTGTTTCCATGCTCGGTATTATAGGTGGCAAGCCGTCGCAGGTGCTGTCACACTTTCGTCAGGCCTGTTGATACGGTGAGATCAGCCACCACATTTCGGGCCTTGAGGAATACGGAACGGCACGAATGACTGAAGCAACGCGCACGCCCCAGTATCTGACCGGCCAATTGCTGATCGCCATGCCGGCCATGCCGGACCAGCGTTTTCAGCGCTCGGTCATCTATATTTGCGCCCATAATCCAGATGGCGCCATGGGCTTGGTGATCAATAAGCTGTTCGGGTCCATTACGTTCCCCGATCTGCTGGAACAACTTGGAATCGACACGCCCGGCCATGCCGCCAACATGCGGGTGCATTTCGGCGGACCAGTCGAGTCGGGTCGTGGCTTCGTTCTGCACTCCACCGATTTCGTGCGCGAAGGCACCATGACGGTGGACGACGATGTGGCCCTCACCGCCACCGTCGATATCCTGCGCGCCATCGCTGACGGCCGCGGCCCCAAGAACGCCATGCTGGCGCTTGGCTATGCCGGTTGGGGACCTGGTCAGCTCGATGCGGAAATGCAGGCGAACGGCTGGCTCAACGCCCCGGCGGACGACGCACTGCTCTACGACCGCGATCTCGACACGAAGTGGGAACGCGCGATCGCCAAGCTGGGCGTCAGCCTGTCGATGCTGTCCGGCGAAGCCGGCCACGCTTGAATCCTGTGGGAGTTGATGAAACGCGTTGGGCCACGGCCCAACCTACGAGTGATGCGTAGGTTGGGCCGTGGCCCAACAACTCCACAATCCAACTTCCGCTTTCTACTCGCGCATGGCCCGGACGATGGTCTCGCTCATCGGCTGGAGCAGGTACGACATCAACGTCCGCTCGCCCTTTTTGATCACGACCTCTGCAGGCATGCCGGGGATCATGTTGAGGTTGGCGATGCTTTCCTTGCTCTTGTCGTCCACCAGAACCCGGACGTTGAAGTAGGGCTGGTTGGTCTTGGGGTCGATCAGCCGGTCGGCGGAAACCGTCTTCAATTGGCCGTGGATCATCGGCGTGGTGCGCTGATTGAAGGCCGGGAAGCGGATCTCGGCCGGCATGCCGACTTCAAGGCCGTCGATATCGGCCGGCTGGATCTGGGCATCGACGACCAGATGGTCGTTCTGCGGCACGATGTCCAGGATGCGGCTGCCCGGAGCGATTACGCCGTCCACCGTATGGACCGCCATGTCCACGACGATTCCGGCTTCGGGTGCGCGCACTTCCATGCGGCTCAGTTCGGCCGTGGTGGCATGCAGCCGTTCCGACGATTCGAACAGCTTGGCCTGGGTGGTGCGAAGGTCGGTCTCGACCTGCTCCAGGAAGGTCTTGCGGGCCTGGGTGATCTGAAGCTCGGCTTCGCCGATCGACTGGCGGACGCCGGCGATACGGGCCAGGATCTCGCCCCGTTCGGCGATCAGCACTTCCACTTCACGCCGGTACTGGAGCACCTTGTTGGTCGGGGCGTTGCCGCGCTCGGCCAGTTCGCGAAGGCCGGCCAGTTCCTGGTCCAGCAGCGCGCTCTGCCGCAGTTTCGCCTTCTCCTGAAGCTCCATGCCCGAGATCTGCTCGAGCGACTGGGCGATCCGGTTGCGCAGGATCGAGGTCTGGCCCGTCAGGCTGTCTCGCCGGGCGTCGAACAGGCGTTGCTGGCCGGCCAGCGTCTCCGCCAGATCGCGCTCGGTCTTTGCCCGCTCCAGCAGCTGGGGCGGGAACTTGATGGTGGCAAGTCCGTCCCGTTCCGCCAGCATCCGCGCTTCCTCGGCCAGCGACAGGTCGACCTGGGCGCGCAGCATCTGGGCCAGCGAGCGCGTCTGGGTCGGATCGAGCCGCAGCAGGACGTCGCCGATCTCCACATGCTGGCCGTCGCGGACCAGGATGTCCTGGATTATGCCACCCTGAAGGTGCTGGACCGACTTGCGAAAGCTGTCGACCACGATGGTCCCGCTGGCGATCGCCGCGGTGCTGAGCGGCGCGAAGGTCGACCATGCGGCGAGCCCGCCGAAGGCGGTCAGAATGACCAGCCAGCCGGTCGTCACCGTGCGGCCGTACTTCGTCGGATAGTTCGGCTGGTGGAGCGTCCTGGCGTTCCGCTTTTCGAGGGCCGACTTCCCCGGAAGTCCTGGGAGAAGGGCGGCGTTGGTATCGATTACGCTGGTCATGGTCAGGAAGCCTGCTGGGCGGTGATGCCCGGCTGGGCCGCCGGGGCTGTCGCTACGACGGGGCGGGTGAAGCGGGCGAGCACTTCGGCCCGGTTGCCGAACATCCGGACGGTGCCTTCGGCCAGGACGAGGATTTGGTCGGTCACGCCCAGGATGCTGGGACGGTGCGAGATGATGACGACGGTGGTGCCGGTGCGCTTCAGCTCGGTGATCGCGAAGACCAGCGCCGCTTCGCCCTCGTCGTCCAGGTTGGAGTTCGGCTCGTCCAGGATGACGAGGCAGGGGCCGCCATAGACGGCGCGGGCAAGCCCGATCCGCTGGCGCTGGCCGCCCGACAGGGCGCAGCCGCCAGTCCCGATCGGCGTGTCGTAGCCCTGGGGCAGGTGCAGGATCATGTCATGGACGCCGGCGCGCTTGGCGGCGGTCACGATGGCCTCGCTGTCCATTTCGCCGAAGCGGGCGATGTTCTCGGCGACCGAGCCGTCGAACAGCTCGACGTCCTGCGGCAGGTAGCCCATGAAGTCGCCGCGCGCTTCCGGGTCCCAGTTGTGCAGGTCGGCGCCGTCGATCCGGACGGTGCCGGCATAGGGCCGCCAAGCGCCGACCAGCAGGCGGGCGAGCGTCGATTTGCCGGCGCCGCTCGGGCCGATCACGCCAAGGACCTGACCGGCGGGCAGGTCGAAGCTGACCCGCGACAGGGTCGGAGCGGAACTTCCCGGCGGCACCACGACGACCGTCTCGACCTTCAGGTCGCCGGTCGGACGGGGCAGCGCCACCCGCTCCTGATACTTGGGAACGCGGTTCAGCAGCTCGGTCAGGCGGCGGTGGGCGATACGAGCGCCGACGAACTGCTTCCAGGTGCCGATGGCCTGCTCGACCGGAGCAAGCGCCCGGCCCATCATGATGGAGCCGGCGATGATCAGGCCGGGCGAGATCTGCTCGTGGATCGCCAGATAGGCGCCCGCACCCAGAATGGCGGTCTGGAGCAGCAGGCGGATGAACTTGGTCAGGCCCATGATGACGCCGGCGCGGTCGCTGGCGATCGCCTGGAGCCGCAGGATCTCCTCGCGGCGGCCCGCCCAGCGGTCGCGGAAGTTGCCGAACATGCCCATCGCTTCTAGCACTTCGGCATTCCGCATGCTGCTGTCGATGGCGCCGGCCGCCACCACGGCGTTCTTGTTGGCCTCTTCCAGCGGCTTCTTGGTCACAGCCTCGTTGATGATGGCGAGACCGAACAAGGCAATGCCGCCGACCAGGGCGATCATGCCGAGTACAGGGTGGAACATGAACATGACCGCCAGGATCAGCGGCGTCCAGGGAGCATCGAAGAAGGCGAAAATGCCGGCGCCCGTCAGGAACTGGCGCACCGTGTCGAAATCGCGGCTCGCCTGTCCGGGATTGGCTCCGATCCGGTGAAGGCTGGCCTGAAACTGCGCCGACAATATGCGTTCGCTCAGGAGCTGGTCCATCCTGCCGCCGACCCGTACCAGGATCCTGGAGCGGATCACTTCCAGCATGGCCATCACGCCCAGCAGGCCGACCGTGATCAGGGTCAGCATCAGCAGGGTCGCTTCGCTCTTGCTGTGCAGCACGCGGTCGTAGACCTGCATCATGTACAGCGGCGATACGAGCATCAGCAGGTTGATGAACGCACTGAACGCCGCGGTCATGAAGAAGGCACTGCGGCAGGTGGCCAGAGCCGCCTTCACTTCCGATTTCTTTTCAGTCATCCCGTCTTGCTTCATGAGTTAAGAGGAAAAGCATTTTGGAAATCCAGCAAAATTACCTGGAATCCGGGTGCATTCCCTGGGGCTATCTGGGAAGCAGAAGTACCCTATTCAGGGTTAACGAGTCACTAAACGATACCTAAAACGATCTGTAACATTTGTGGAAAACCAGATGAAACAATTTTGCGGCATTGCACAACACGGCTCACTCCCCGCCAGACTCCTGAATATCTGATCAGTATACCTGGATGTAATTGTCGCTGATCCCCGGCAAGGCCGGAATGCCCGATAACTGCATAGCCCTTCCGGACTGAGTGGGTGGATAAGCTAAAGTTGCCTCCCGTCTATAATTTCTTGTTTTCGGACAAGGCGGTACGACAAAAGGTTTGCCCATTTTATGCACAAGAACGAGTGTGCATCCGCTCACCGGTGATATCCTCCCGATTCAAGACGACAATGGTCGAGGCTCGGGAACTTGGAAGCCTTTTCGTAAGAATTTATAGAATTCCATCAAAAGGGCTTCAGGTATGGAAAAGCCGAGTGGGGGATGAATTAGTATGATCCGCGTATTTAATATGTTTGTTCCGACATCTTTCCTTCTCCTGGCTCTAGCGGACGCCGGGATCCTTGGTAGTGCGATGGTCGTGTGCCTGAGCATGAGCTATGCAACACTTCACATCGTCCTGACCAATCAGGAAGGCCATCTTCACCAGACCGCGCTCTTCACGATCATCACCATTCCCTGTCTTTTCATGATGGGGTTGTACGAGCGGAAATACCTTCTCACCCTTAAGGTCCTGTGCCTCCGCATCCTGATCGGGCTCGGCCTGTCGTTCCTCTGCCTGATGACTATCTTTTACGTGGCTCCTGGCAGCCGCATCTGGATGAGCGCCCTGTTCCCGGCGCTGGCCCTGAGTTCCCTAGGGCTTCTCGGCAATCGGGTCGTGCTGACGCGGATCTCCAGCATCTCTTCCCTCAAGAACCGCGTGCTTGTGCTCGGCACCGGGCCGCAGGCCCAGCGGATCGAGCGCGCGGAGCGGGAATTGAGGCCGGCGAACTTCATCGTCCTCGGCTTCGCCCCGGTGGAGCCGTGCAGCACCTGCGTCGCGGAGGAGCGGGTGGTGCGGGCCAACGACCTGCTGGCATTGTCCGAGAAGCTTCGCGCCGACGAGATCGTGGTGGCGCTGGAGCACTCCGAGCTGAGCATGCCGCGTGAGACCCTGCTCCAGTTCCGCCTGCGCGGCATCCGCATCCTGGATACCGCGACCTTCTTCGAACGCGAGTTCGGCCAGCTGGAAATCGACCGGCCCTATCCGAACTGGCTGCTGTTCTCCAACGGCACCACGATGGGACGGTTCGAAACGGCCGCGAAGCGGACATTCGACATCGCTGTCAGCATGGCCTTCCTGCTATTCGCCCTGCCTCTGCTCTGCTTCACGGCGGTGGCCGTCAAGCTGGAGGACGGCGGACCGATCTTCTACCGGCAGGAGCGGGTCGGGCTGAACGGACGCAAGTTCTCGGTCATCAAGTTTCGCAGCATGCGGGTCGATGCGGAAAAGGACGGGGTCGCCCGCTGGGCTTCGGTCAACGATCCCCGCGTGACCTTCATCGGCGGCATCATCCGCAAGATCCGGATCGACGAGATCCCGCAGATCTTCAACGTGCTGCGCGGCGAGATGAGCTTCGTCGGCCCGCGCCCCGAACGGCCGTCCATCGTCAACGACTTGATCAAGGACATGTCCTGCTACCCGTACAGGCATATCGTCAAGCCGGGCATCACCGGATGGGCGCAGGTCAACTATCCCTACGGCGCGTCGATTGCCGACGCGCGCGAGAAGCTCAAGTTCGACCTGTACTACGTCAAGAATTGCAGCCTGATGCTCGACCTGATCATCCTGCTCCAGACCGTCCGCGTCGTGATCTGGCCGCAGGGGGTTAGGTAAGACAGGGCTTCAGCCACGATCAGGGCAGTATGTCGTCCTGCAAGTTCTGAAGGATCTCGGCGGCGTCCTCGTCACCCTGTTCGACGGCGGCTTCCAGCAGATCGACGATGGTGACCTCGTCCGGCGGGTCCTGGTCGGTCATGTAGAGCACTGCTAGCCGTGTCATCGCCGAGGCCTCGCCGCCATCGGCGGCCATCCGGTAGAACCGCTTGGCCTCGTCCCGGTCCACCGCCTGACCGAACATCCCCTGGTCATAGGCCAGTCCGACATTGAACGCCGCCTTGGTGTTGCCGTACTCCGCCGCCAGCAGGTAATGGCTGAAGCCGACATCGGGATCGGCGGACACTCCGGCGCCTTGGATGTAGCAGTCGGCGATCATGCCATGCGCCAGCGCCGTCAGCGCGTGTTCCGGGTGCTGGGGATCTTCGGTCTGGTCGGCGGCATCTTGAAGCAGCGCCAGCGCCCGTTCCGGGTCGGGATCGCCCATCTCCGGGTCGAGCAGCATGGCCGCCCGGTTGATCAGGGCGGACGGCTCCGGCGACATCTCGATCAGGGCATCGAGCACGGCGGCGATGCGGGCATGGTCCGGCTCGGGGTCTTGCACCAGCAGGCTCGCCAGCAGCTTGGCCGCATTGGTGTAGCGGCCGGCGGCGACGCTGTCCTCCGCCGCTTCGTAGATCAGTTGAAGTTGTTCCCAGCCGAGCATCAGGGTTCCGTCAGTTGAGCGTTGGAACGCTGAATGTGGGGATGGATCGACGGATTATGAGAGGCTGGCCTTCTCGGGAGCGAAAACCTCGTCCAGCGTCCGGGCGTCGAGCAATCTTTCGCCCCAGGTATCCAAGGTTTCGGTGCCGGCTTCATTGATGCGGGACGTTACTTCGGCGGGGAGCGGACCGAACCGGCGAGCCAATTGCCGG
The DNA here is from genome assembly GCF_000936425.1 of Skermanella aerolata KACC 11604. Lineage (GTDB taxonomy): Bacteria > Pseudomonadota > Alphaproteobacteria > Azospirillales > Azospirillaceae > Skermanella > Skermanella aerolata. The sequence continues at coordinate 152,051 of NZ_AVFK01000016.1, forward strand.
GTTAGAAGACGCGCTTGGCCCTGCGCCACGCCTTGCTCCCTTCCCTCGGCAATGCCTTGCTCCATTCCCTGCGCGACACCTTGCTTCATTCCCTGCGCGACGCCTTGTTCCATTCCCTCAACAATGCCTTGCAGCAATCCCATCGCCTTGCCTTCGTCGATCCATTCCTGAGCGATATTCGACACCATGGCAGGTCCCGCCTTTTCCTTGATCGTGGTCAGCAACCGTATGGCTTCGTCTCGATCGATCTGCCGAAACGCCCTGAAGATATACTTTATCACGACGCCGCAGAAAAGATCGTGCCAGATCTCAGCCGTGACGATCGCCTCGATGCTGACGAGATCGGCGTCTCGGGTCGCATGCTTCAGCGCCATCAGGCCGGAACGGAGCAAGGCGAATCGGGAGAGTTCGTGGTCCGCCTGCGAGCCGAGGTCGGACAGGAAGTAGCGGAAATCCGGCACGATCCCGGCCAGCGCCCTTTCCGGATCGAACAGGGTCGGATCGAACAGGGCGGAGAAGCCCAGGGGAACGTTCCACGGCTCCGCTCCGTGATAGACGACCATGGGGATGATGACAGGAAGCGGTTTGCCGCCTCCGCCGGTGAGATACCGGTACCAGATCGCGATCACATAGCGCAGAAGCTGGAACGCGACCATCGCGTCCGGATAGCTCTTGTGTTCGAACAGGATATAGATCAGTGCCGGATCGCCGCTTGTCAGGTCCATGCTGAACAGCAAGTCGGAATGCTGGCTGCGAAACTCGGGATCGACGAAGCTCCCAGCCTCCAGCCGGGGTTCGGTGTCCGCGAACAGCGCGGTCACGGCTTCCGGCAGTCGCTCGCGCAGGAACGCGCAGGCTACCCCCGGCTGGGTCATCAACTCCTTGAAGAACTGGTCGTGCGGGCTGGCGGAGGCAGTGGTCATGCCTCCGTATGCTCTAACGAAAGTGGTAGATCAAGCGGTTTGGAGTGCCGCCAGCACCTCGTCGATCGTCGCGGTCCAGCCGACGATGGCGCCCTGTGCCCGGATCATGTCCAATGTCGACTGCTTGAACGCCGGGAAGTAGCTCTCCGTCGCGTCCTCGACCAGCAGGCATTCGAAGCCCCGGTCGTTGGCTTCGCGCATCGTCGTCTGGACGCACACTTCCGTCGTGACGCCGGCGAACAGCAGGTGCGTCGTCCCAAGCCGGCCCAGGATCTCCGACAGGCCGGTGGCGTAGAAGGCGCCCTTGCCGGGTTTGTCGATCACGATCTCCCCAGCTATCGGTGCAAGCTCGTCCACGATGGCGTTGCCGGGTTCGCCTGCGATCAGGATGCGGCCCATCGGTCCTTCATCGCCGATCCGCAGGTCCGAATTGCCGCGCAGGCGCTTGGCGGGCGGGCAGTCGGACAGATCAGGCTTGTGGGCTTCCCGCGTGTGGACGACGGCGATGCCCGCAGTACGGCAACCCTCCAGCAGCCGTTTCACATTGGGCACCAGATCGGCCAACGGCCGCACGTCGTTGCCCAGCGCCTCGCCGAAGCCGCCGGCCTCGACGAAGTCGCGCTGCATGTCGATGATGACCAGGGCGGTCCGACCGCGCGGAAAAGCGAAGGGGTAGGGCTGCGCCGTGGCAACGGCCGTCAGGGAATCCGCCATGGGACCTCGTCGATCGACAGGAGTGTAAGGGCGGTCAATGCCCGGCCATGTGCTGGCCGATCACCGACAGGTCGGCATCGGGAGTGGGCGTCTCATAGACCAGATGGCCGTCGAACATCACCAGGATGCGGTCGGCCAGTTCGAACAGCTCGTCCAGGTCCTCGCTGACCAGCAGCACGGCGGCACCCCGGTTGCGCGCCTGCATGATCTGCGAGCGGATCTCCGAAACCGCCGCAAAGTCCAGGCCGAAGCAGGGGTTGGCGACGATCAGCACGCGGACGTCATGGGCCAGTTCCCGCGCCAGCACGGCGCGCTGGACGTTCCCGCCCGACAGCGTCCCTATCGGGGCGTCCGGGCCGGGGGTCTTCACCTTGTAGAGCGAGATCAGGTCGCGGGCCGCTCCCCGCATGGCGCTCCCGTTCAGCCACCAGCCGCCGCGCGCGAAGGGCGGGTCGTCGAAGCTGCGGAACGACATGTTCTCCGCGACGCTCATGCGGGCAACGCAGGCGTTACGCAGCGGCTCTTCCGGCAGGAGGCAGAGCCGGTGGCGCTTGATCTCGGCGCGGGTGGCGCCGTAAAGCTCGCCGCCGATCCGGACCTCGCCGGCTGCCGACGGACGCTGACCGGCCAGCACCTCGACCAGCTCGCGCTGACCGTTGCCGGAAACCCCGGCGATGCCGACGACCTCGCCCGCCCAGACCGTCAGGTCCAGGTCCTCCAACGCCGGCAACCCGCCGTCGTTGAGCGCCTTCAGCCCGGTTATCTGAAGCCGGGGCTCCCCGATGGCATTGTCGAGTCGCGACGCTCCATGCGGGATTTCCCGAGCGCCGATCATCATCTCCGCCATATCCGAGCGTGACAGGTCCGCGACCCTGCCGGTCCCGGCGAACTTGCCCCGGCGCAGCACCGTCACCTCGTCGGCATAGGCCATCACTTCGCGGAACTTGTGAGTGATGGTCAGCACCGTCAGCTTGCCCTCGCGTGTCATGCGGCGCAGCAGGCCCAGCACCTCGTCGGCCTCTCCGGGTGTCAGGACGGAAGTCGGCTCGTCCAGGATCAGGAAGCGGTTCTTCAGGTAGAGCTGCTTCAGGATCTCCAGTTTCTGCTTCTCTCCCGCTGCCAGGGCCGAGACCGGCACGTCGAGCGGTACCCGGAACGGCATTCCCGCCATGAAGGCGTCGAGCGCCCTCCGCTCGTCCGCCCACTTCACCACCGCCGGGACATGCGACCGCGACAGCACGAGGTTTTCCGCCACCGTCATGCCGGGGACCAGCGTGAAGTGCTGGTAGACCATGCCGACGCCCAGCGCGTGGGCATCGCGCGGGTTGGCGATCTCCCGCTCCTGCTCGCCCACTGCCACCTGTCCCTGGTCGGCGTGGTAGTAGCCCATGATGCACTTGACCAGCGTGCTCTTGCCGGCCCCGTTTTCTCCCAGCAAGGCGTGGAAGCTGCCGGCGGAGACCCGCATCGTCACGTCGTCCAGGGCGGTCAGCCCGCCGAAGCGCTTGGTCATGCCGACGGCTTCCAGGCCGAGCGCGCCGTTCGCGTGGGTCCGCAGGAACGGGGCGTTCATGACAGCACCCTCAGCAAATCGGTGGAACGGGCGACGGCGCCGAAGACCCCGCCCTGCATCTTGACCATCTTGACGGCCGCCTCGTGGTTGCCCCGGTCGGTGGCGCCGCAGCAGTCCTCCAGCAGCAGGCATTCGTAGCCGCGGTCGTTGGCTTCCCGCATCGTGGTGTGGACGCAGACATCGGTCGTGATGCCGGTCAGGACGATATTGCGGATGCCACGCTGGCGCAGCATCAGGTCGAGGTCGGTGGCGCAGAAGCTGCCTTTGCCCGGCTTGTCGATCACCGGCTCGCCGGGGAGGGGAGCCAGTTCCGGGATGATGTCCCAACCCGGCTCGCCCCGGACCAGGATGCGCCCGCACGGTCCCGGATCGCCGATGCCGGCGCCGATCCTTTGCGACCGCCAGCGCTTGTTGGCCGGCAGGTCGGCAAGGTCGGGCCGGTGGCCCTCCCGCGTGTGAAAGATCGTGAAGCCGCCTTGACGCATCGCCGCCATCAGCCGCGCTATCGGCTCGATCGGGGCACGGGTCAGTGACAGGTCGTAGCCCATGGCATCGACATAGCCGCCCTTGCCGCAGAAATCGGTCTGCATGTCGATCACGATCAGGGCGGTATTGGCGGGCCGGAAGTCGCCGTCATAGGGCCAGGGATAGGGATCGGAGTCGATATGTGTCATTTCGTGATACTCAGTTCGCCCGGAGCGCCGGCCAGGGTACGGGTCGGCGAGCAGGTCGCGATCATGATGACCAGCGTCAGCACATAGGGAGCGGCGTTGAACAGGTAGTATCCCTGACTGACGCCGACGGACTGGAGCGCCGGACCGAGAGCGCCGGCGCCGCCGAACAGCAATGCGGCGCCCAGGCACCGGATCGGATGCCAGCGCGCGAAGATCACCAGCGCCACCGCCATCAGCCCCTGTCCGCTCGACAGGCCTTCGTTCCAGCTTCCCGGATAGTAGAGCGACAGGAACGAACCGCCGATCCCCGCCAGGAAACCGCCGGCCATGGTGGCGGCCAACCGGACCAGATCGACCGAATAGCCCATGGCGCGGGCGGCGTCGGCGCTGTCGCCGACCGTCCGGACGATCAGCCCCCAGCGCGTGTTAGTCAGCACCCAGAGCAGGAAGGGTGCCAGCAGCAATCCGATGACGAACAGCACGTTGATCTGCAGGGCCGCGCGCACCTGCGGCACGTCGCTCCACCAGCCGAAATCGATGGCGGGCAGGATCGGCGCCTGCGGCTGGATGAAGGCCTTGCCCAGGAAGAAGGCCAGTCCGGTCCCCAGCAGCATCAGCGCGATGCCGACCGCGATGTCGTTGACCCGCGGTAGGCTGCAAATCGCCGCATGAAGCATGCCAAACAGCGCCCCCGCCACACCGGCGACCAGCACGCCCAACCAGGGCGATCCCGTCAGGTACGAGATCGCGTAGCCGCTCATGGCGCCCATCACCAGTGTGCCTTCGAGCCCCAGGTTGATGCGCCCGCTCTTCTCCGTCAGCAACTCGCCCAGGCTGACGAACAGGAAGGGGGTACTGACCCGGATCGCACCGGCCAACACTGCCAGCACCACGCCCCACCAGCCGAGATCTTCCATGGCCTAGCCCCTCGGTTGAAAGATGCGGAACCGGCCATACAGCGTGTCGCTGGCCAGGATCATGACGAAGGCGATGCCCTGGAGCACCAGGATGGTGGCGTCGGGCAGATCGAGCCGGCGCTGGAGCAGCCCGCCGCTGGCGGCGATCCCGCCGAACATCAGGGCTACCGGGATGACTGCCAGCGGGTTCTGCCGGGCGATGAAGGCGATCAGGATGCCGGTATAGCCGTAGCCGGCCACCAGCGAGGCCTTGGCGCTGCCATGCACCGCCGCCACCTCGACCATCCCTGCCAGCCCCGCCGACGCTCCGGCCAGGAAGCAGGTGATCATGCTGAGCGTGGTGACCGACAATCCTGCCATCCGGGCCGCCCGGACGTTGCCGCCGACCATCCGCGCCCCGAAGCCGAACGTCGTCCTTTGCATCAGGACATAGGCGGCAAGGCAGGCGATCAGCCCGAACACCAGCCCCCAGTGGACGTCCAGCCCTGGAATGGAGCCGATCATGTTGGCCTCGCCCAGCGGCGGGGTGGAGGGCTTGTTGAGGCTGGCCGGATCGCGCAACGGTCCTTCGACCATGTGGTTCATCAAGGCGATCGCGATATAGGCCAGCAGCAGGCTGGAGATCGTCTCGTTGACGCCCCTGAACTGCCGCAGCGCTCCGGCCAGTGCTATCCACGCGCCGCCCGCCGCCATGCCGGCCATGGCCATCAGGCCGAGCAGCAGCCATGGTGGAACGCCGATCAGGGCGGCGCCGACAGCGGCGGAGACGAGGCCGCCCATCACCAGTGCTCCCTCGCCGCCGATGATGACGAGGCCCAGCTTGGCCGGCAGCGCCACGCACAGCGCGGTCAGCAGCAGCGGGGCTGTCCGCTGCAAGGTGTTTTGCCAGGAGAACCAGGTGCCGAAGGCGCCCCGGTACATCAGTGAGTAGGTTTCCAGCGGGTCGGCCCCGGCGGCCGCCACGAAGAGGCCGAAGACGATGGCCGTCGCCAGCAGTGCTCCGACCGGGATGAGGATGGCCTCGGCGCCCCGACGCACCGAGTCGAGCGAGAAGCCGGGGAACAGCGGTGACGCCGTCCGGGGCAGGCGGGCGATCTGGTCGACCATCGTCCCGGCCCTCAGGAGGTCGAGCCGATGACGCCCTCGGTCAGCCAGTCCATCCCTTCCAGCCACATGTCGGTCTGGCCATAGGATTGCCCGGCGGCGATGATCTCCTTACCGGCGTTGGTCCTGATCGGGCCGGCGAAGATCGGGAAGTCGCCCGCCATCATTTTCGCCTTGACCGCTTCGGACGCCGCCTTCGACTCGGGACTGACGGCGGGACCATAGGCGGAGGTCTTGATGAAGCCGTCCTTCATCCCGCCCCGGACAAACTGTCCCGGCTTCTCGCCCGCCTTGGTCTTCTCGACGAAGTCCTTGTACACGGTGATCCAGTTCCACTCGGCGCCGGTCAGGTAGCCCTTGGGCGCCAGCGGCGCCTGATTGGCATGGTAGCCGCAGGTGTAGATGCCGCGCCGCTCTGATGTCTCCACCACCACCTTGGGACTGTCCACGTGGCAGGTGATGACGTCGACGCCGGCATTGACCAGCCCGTTGGTCGCCTCCGCCTCCTTGACCGGCATCGACCAGTCGCCGGTGAAGATCACCTGCGTGGTGATCGTCGGGTCGACCGAGCGGGCGCCCAGCGTGAAGGCGTTGATGTTGCGCAGCACCTGGGGGATCGGCTTGGCCGCGACGAAGCCCAGCTTCTTCGACTTGGTGGCATGGCCGGCGGCGATGCCGTTGAGATACTGACCCTCGTCGATATAGCCGAAATAGCTGCCGGTGTTGGCGGGATGGACGCCGGCCTTGAACATGCCGCCGCAGTGGCGGAACTCGATATCCGGGTACTTCTGCGCCACTTTCAGCATGTGCGGGTCGAAGTAGCCGAACGATGTCGGGAAGACCAACGTCGCGTCGTCCAGGCTGATCATGCTTTCCATGGTCTTCTGGACGTCGGAGGTCTCCGCGACCTTCTCTTCCTCGACCACCTTGACGCCGCTCATCTTGCGCAGGATGGCAGCCGCTTCGGCATGGGCTTGGTTGTAGCCGAAGTCGTCGCGCGGCCCGACATAGATGAACCCGACGGTCAGGTTCTTCGCGGCCAGTGCGGACGGGAACGGCGATCCGCCTGAGAGGGCGCCGGGCAGGGCGGTACCGGCTGCGGTGCCGGCCAGCAGGCCCAAGGCAGTGCGGCGTGAAATGCCATGATGTCCCTTCATCAGCACCCTCCATCCTGATCAGATTATTCGTTGATGCGAGGAATATTGCAAAAGGCATACCATCGGCTCTTTGCCGCATTGCAGCGGGATTCGCGGTATTGGCCCGTTCGCGCCATGCCCAGACCTTGGGCGAAGTCTTGTGTTAGAGACTAAAATTTATGCAATATAGGCAGATGCCTATGTTCAACTTCATTATCATATTGAATTACAACAATAAAAATATTGGCGTAGTGTATGCATGATCGCATACAGGATTTTTGGGAGCGCTTGAGCGATGATCGACACGAGTCTGGACCTGACGACGCTGGCCGATGGCTATGACAGCGGTGTGCTGAGCGTCACGGCCGTCATGGAAACCGTCCTGGCCCGGATCGAAGCAGCCGGCGACGATCATGTCTGGATCGCGCGGTGCTGTGCCGAGGAAGTGCTGGGCCGGGCAGCGCGTCTCGACGCCATGCCGCGGGAAGAGGCGGCGGCGCTGCCGCTGTTCGGCATTCCCTTCGCGGTCAAGGACAACATCGACGTAGCCGGCATCCCGACGACGGCCGCCTGTCCCGATTTCGCCTATACCCCCGAGCGGACGGCGACCGTGGTCCAGCGCCTGCGGGACGCCGGCGCCGTTCTGATAGGCAAGACCAACCTGGACCAGTTCGCCACCGGCCTCGTCGGCGTCCGCTCGCCCTATGGCGTGCCGCGCAACCCATTCGACGCGCGCTACGTTCCGGGCGGATCGAGTTCCGGCTCGGCTGTCGCGGTGTCGTCCGGGCTGGTCAGCTTCTCGCTCGGCACCGATACGGCGGGATCGGGCCGGGTGCCGGCGGCTTTCAACAACATCGTCGGCCTCAAGCCGACCAGGGGCGCACTGAGCACATCGGGCGTCGTCCCGGCCTGCCGCTCGCTCGACTGCGTCTCGATCTTCGCATTGACCAGCGACGATGCCGCCGCCGTCTTCGACGTCGCCTGCGCCTTCGATCCGCAGGACCCCTATTCCCGCCCGCTTCGGGACGAGCCGCTGCCGGCGTCCTTCCGCTTCGGGGTGCCGCAGGCCGCCAACCTTCATTTCTTCGGCGACGAGGCATCCGAGGCGCTGTTCGCCACCGCCGTCGAGCGGCTGACCGCCTTGGGCGGACACCCCGTCGCCATCGATTTCGCACCTTTCCGCGAAACGGCAGAACTGCTCTACAGCGGTCCCTGGGTGGCGGAGCGGATGGCGGCGATCGAGCCGTTCCTCCGTTCCCATCCCGACAGCATCCATCCCGTCACCTATGCCATCACCTCCAACGCCGACCGCTACAACGCTGTCGATACCTTCCGTGCGATGTACAGGCTGGAGGAGTTGCGCCGTGCCGCATCCGCCGTGTGGAAGACCATGGATGTCCTGCTGGTGCCGACGGCGGGGACGATCTACACCGTCGATCAGCTCGAAGCTGATCCGGTGGCGCTCAACTCCAATCTCGGCGCCTACACCAACTTCACCAACCTGCTCGACCTGTCGGCCATCGCCGTTCCCAACGGCTTCGGCCCCCTGGGCCTACCGCTGGGCGTCACGTTCATAGCACCGGCCTGCCATGACCGGGCCCTGGCTGATCTTGGCGCCCGCTGGCAGGCGGAGACGGGATTGACGCTGGGGGCGACCGGGGCGGAATGCCCGCCGCCCAAGGGGCAGTCCGTTTCCTCCTCCGGCATCAGCGTCGCCGTAGTCGGCGGCCATATGGAAGGATTGCCCCTCAACCACGAGCTTCTGGAGCTTGGCGCCCGCAAGCTGGCCGCCGTCCGGACCGAGCCGGCATATCGCCTGTACGCGCTTCCGGGCTTCAACCCACCCAGGCCGGGCCTGCTGCGCGTGGCCGACGGGGATGGTCATGCGATCGAGGCGGAGGTCTGGGAAATCCCGGTGGCGCGTTTCGGCGAGTTCATGGCCCGGATCCAGTCGCCGCTCGGCATCGGCACCGTCCAGATCCAGCGGATGGGAGCCGTCAAGGGCTTCCTGTGCGAGAGCCGAGGGACGGCCGGGGCCGAGGATATTTCGCATTATGGCGGATGGCGCGCCTATGCGGCGGACCGGCTTCAAGCCACGACAAAGTAGCGGTCGAGGGCATTACGGACTTGCGCAACGGCCTCCGGTGCAGCAACACGGAGGGCCAGCCCGATGCCGTCCTGCCGAAGCGCTGCATCATTATCGGGTACGAGCCGCCGCAACTGTATGTCGAGACTGTGATGACCCCCAACGAAATCGCCAGGGTTCAGGATTATCTCCGCCGGACTTTCGGAAACGACCGGATCACCATCGTGCCTCCGCCCAAGCGCGGCGCGCCGATCGAAATGCTGATCGGCGACGAGTTCATCGGAGTGGTCCACCGTGACGAGGATGAAGGGGAGGTATCTTACGACCTCCACATCACCATCCTGTCCGAGGATCTGCCCCCCGCCAGCGCAGTGCCGGCCGGGACCAAGGGTAAGCCGACGCGCTGATCCGCGCGTAATTCAATCCGTCCTGCGCGGGCGCCGCCGGTCAGCGGCGCCCGCCGCCCGCCAGTGCCTTGGCCTCGCGGCCTTCCTCCGCCAGATAGTCGCCGAAGGCATGCTCGACGGTCGCCAGATGGGCGCGCATCGCCTTGAAGGCACTGTCGCCGTCGCCGCGCACGATCGCGGTGACGATCTGGTCGTGCTCGGCGAAGGATTTCGCCATGCGCCCCAGGTTGCGGAACTGGGCGCGGGAGAACGGCGACAGGCGCTTGCGCAGGGCCACGGTCGTTTCCGCCAGGAAGCTGTTGTGGCTCCCCTGATAGATCAGGTCGTGGAAACGGATATTGGCCAGGTGATACTGGTCCGGATCGCCACGCCGGACGAGGTCGCCGACATCGTGATGGACCGCTTCCAGGGTCCGGCGCTCGGTTCCCGTCATCTTCTCCGCCGCCAGCCTGCCGCACGCGGCTTCCAGTTCGGCCAGCGCTTCGAACAGTTCCGACAGTCCTGTCGTGGTCATCGGCGTCACCAGGGCGCCCTTGTGGGCACGCAGGACGACCAGCCCGGTCGAGGAAAGCTGCTTCAATGCTTCGCGGACAGGCGTGCGGGATACGCCGAACCGGTCGGCCAGCTCCTGTTCGTCCAGCCGGACTCCGGGGAAGACCCGGCCGCTCATGATGTCGTCCGCAATCGCTTCGCGGATCTCGTCCGCCCGCGTGCGCCTTAGTTCGATCCGCTGTTCACTCACCCTGACGCATACTCCAGGTCCTTGAAGGGCCGCCCACAATTTGGGCATCGATGCAACGCTTTGCCAGCGCCGCCGGGCCGCCGCACCCGCTTGCACGCCGCATTCCAGCTACATCCATGCCAATGGCATGCCGGTTGCTGAGGTATACTCGGCTACACCAGGGAGGGACTATGCCAGATAGCACTTTCGATGCCGTAAAGCATGTGGAGCACATGGCCGCGGTCCTTGGTCTCGCCGTCGATCCGGTCTACATGCCCGGAATCGTCGGCAATATGGCCCGCACAGCGGAAATCGCCCGGCTCGTGACCGATTTTCCCCTGTCGGACGACACGGAAATCGCTCCGACCTTCCATCCGGCCCAGGTCCATCCGGCCATGCCTCATTCAGGGAGCGAAGGCGCATGATCGGCCGGTCGAGCACGGTGCTGGAGACGGCGGCGGCGGTCCGGAGCGGTGCCGTCAGCGCCATGGACGTGACCCAGGCGGCGCTGTCCCGGATTGCGGCGGACGATCCCCGACTCGGAGCCTTCACGGAGGTAACGTCCGACCGCGCCCTGGCGCAGGCGGCCAAGGTCGATGCGGCGATGGCGGGAGGCGGCGATCCGGGACCATTGGCCGGCGTGCCCTTCGCGGTCAAGAACCTGTTCGACGTCGCCGGGCTGCCGACCCTCGCCGGATCGAAGATCAACGCCGATCATCCGCCGGCCCCCTCCGACGCCGTACTGATCCGGCGGCTGACCCAGGCAGGGGCCGTGCTGGTCGGCGCGCTCAACATGGGGGAATACGCCTACGACTTCACGGGAGAGAACTGCCACTACGGCCCATCCCGCAACCCGCACGATCCTTCGCGCATGTCGGGCGGCTCGTCCGGCGGATCGGGCACGGCGGCGGCGGCCGGGTTCGTTCCGCTGACGCTGGGGTCCGATACCAACGGGTCGATCCGGGTGCCGTCGTCCTTCTGCGGGTTGTTCGGCCTCAAGCCGACCTTCGGCCGCCTCAGCCGGGAAGGGACCTTCCCCTTCTGCTACAGCCTGGACCATCTGGGGCCGCTGGCCCGATCCGCCGCCGATTTGGCGGCCGCCTACGATGCGATGCTGGACCCCGCCGGCAAGGACGAGCCGGTAACGCCCGGCCTCGGCCGGGGCGCCGACGGCTTGCGGATCGCCGTCGCGGGCGGCTACTTCGCCAAGGGCGCTCTGCCGGAAGCCTTCGAGGCGGTGGCGACGGTGGCCGCAAGCCTGGGCGCCACGGAAACGGTGACGATCCCGGAAGCGGCGCGCGCCCGTGCCGCGGCCTATGTCATCACCACGGCTGAGGGCGGCAACCTTCATCTGGAGCGGCTGAGGACGCGCGCGGAGGACTTCGATCCCGCCACCCGCGACCGCCTGCTGGCCGGCGCCATGGTGCCGTCGTCCTGGTATCTCCAGGCGCAGCGCTTCCGGCGCTGGTACCATGACCGGGTAATGGAACTGTTCGCGAACGTCGATATCATCCTGGCCCCCGCCACTCCCTGCACCGCGCCGCCGATCGGGCAGGAGACCATGGTGCTGGACGGCGTGGAGATGCTGGTCCGGCCTAATATCGGCATCTTCACCCAGCCCTTGTCGCTGATCGGCCTGCCCATCGCGGCTGTCCCGGTCCAGCGTCCCGGCGGGCTCCCCATCGGCGTCCAGGTCATCGCGGCGCCCGGCCGGGAAGACCTGGTCCTGCGGGTTGCCGCCCAATTGGAACTGTCGGGCGTCTGTGCGGCACCGGTCCCGAACTGAAGGAAAACACCGATATGGAAATCAACGATCCCGAGACGCTGGCGGAGGTCGCCGCCGCCTTCGCCCGGTACGAAACCGCCCTGGTGACCAACGATGTCCCCGTCCTGGACGAGCTGTTCTGGGACAGTCCCCATACCCTGCGCTTCGGCGTCGGGGAGAACCTCTACGGCTACGCGGAGATCCGGGAGTTCCGCGCCGCCCGCCCGTCGGCCGGGCTGGCGCGGGAGATCTTCAACACCGTCATCACCACCTATGGCCGCGACTTCGCGACCGCCAACACCGAGTTCCGCCGGGAGGGAAGCGCGAAGACGGGAAGGCAGAGCCAGACCTGGATGCGGACGCCCGGCGGGTGGCGGGTGGTCTCCGCCCATGTCAGCCTGCTGGGATAGGCTTCAGGCCCAGTCCTTTTAGGCCAGATCGGTTTCCGGATCGACCACGGACAGAGAGATGACGGCGGCGTTGATCACGACCTTGCCGGCATGTTCGAAGTTGACGGTAACGCGGGTGCCTATGGCCGACTGGACTTGGCCGAAGCCCCAGTCGGGCTGGCCGGGGTGGCGGACGATCGCGCCCGGAACGATGAACGGGTCGTTCAAACCCTGCCTCCTGCCGTTGTAGCTTCCGATGTATCTTTTCCAGGGATCGAATGCCGCAAGGATAATCTTTTGCGAGCAGAACCAATCCGTACCATGATAGGTTAAACAGTCTGTGCGAGAATTTGACAGCAGGGATCGACCAAGCGACATGAAGACCGATCTTGATATCCGCGTGGTCGAGTTACTGTGCTCCAGATTGTGCCACGAGCTGGTCAGCCCGGTGGGTGCTATCAACAATGGCGTCGAGCTGATCGAGGAGATGGGCGCCGAAATGGCGGACGAGGCGATCGGACTGATCGCCCACAGCGCCGATCAGGCATCGCGGCGCCTGCGCCTGCTGCGGCTTGCCTATGGGGCGGCCGGCAGCGACCGGGCCGGCCTCGATGAAGCGGCTCAGGCCGCGGAAGCCTATTTCGCCGGAGGAAAGATCAAGCTGGAGTGGCCGTCCGGCCGGCTGGACCAAAGCGGCCAACTGCTGTCGGGTACCGGCAAGGTGCTGCTCAACCTCGCGATCCTGGCGGAGGAAGCACTGGCCTATGGCGGCAGGATCGTGGTCGGTCCCGACCCTGACGGTCACCCGCTCGTGACCGCCGCCGGGCGCAACGCGGGACTGAAGGCGGAAACCATGCAGGCCCTGTCCGGCGAGATCGCTGTCGAGAACCTGACGCCGCGTACGGTTCACGCCTACGTGACCGGATGCTTTGCCCGGCACGTCAACCTCACGTTGACGACGTTTCGGGAAGCCCCCGATTCTTTCGCGTTCAGCTTGCGCAATTAAATCAAAAAATTCCGTTTTCTAAATAGTCTCCGGATGAATGATCCGGCGACGTCCGATTCATGCCTTCTTCACACGCATTGTCATATGTCATGCGCTCGGGTATATCTCACGTCTTAGGCCTTTTTCTAAAATGCTGGAGTAAGATTGTTTTAATCAGTGTTTGGCAGGCTGAAAGGGTCCCGGAGTGAACGCCTGCCGGCATGGCGTCGTGCATTCTTGGGCTCGGATGGCAAAGCGACAAGCCCAAAAACGGCGTGGGAAATATCGTCATGGATGATCTGCTCAGCGAATTTTTGACCGAAACGTCGGAGAATCTGTCGGTTCTCGACGTGGAACTGGTCCGGCTGGAGCAAAACCCGAATAATCCTGAACTGCTCAGCAACATTTTCCGGCTGGTCCATACGATCAAAGGGACCTGCGGTTTCCTCGGTCTCCCTCGCCTCGAGCATGTCGCTCACGCGT
>NZ_AVFK01000156.1 GCF_000936425.1 Skermanella aerolata KACC 11604
TGGGACTGTCTAGCGATTGGGGGAGCGGTCGTGATCAGGGTATGACCAGCCGAGTTTTTTGGCTGGCTGAGGATCAAGGATGGGGTGGGTTTTGCGCCTGGTGGAAACCGGGGTCGATGGAGCGAGCCGCAGCGTCGACGTGATGACGATCGACCGCCTCGGCGATTTGGGCGACATTGCGGCTCTGGGCTTGACCCTGGCGCAGGGCAAGCAGCTTGTGGCTCTGGCCCAACGGGAAATCGTCACAGCTCAGAGCCGGGACCATGCGGTTCGGCGGCCGCTGTGTCGCTCCTGCGGAACCGCGTGCCAGATCAAAGATTACCGCCCCCACCAGATCGCCACCCTGTTCGGTCAGGTCACGCTGCGGCTACCCCGCTTCCGCTGTGCTGGTTGCGGCGGGGCGGAAGCGGGGCACGGCTGGCCAGCACATTGCCGCTCGACGCCCGAACTCGACAAGGTCCGGGCGCAGTTTTCCGCCCTCATGCCCTACCGGGTTGCCGCCGGCGTGCTCGAACTCCTTCTGCCGATCGATGCCGGGAGCGCCCCCGAGACCCTGGCGCCTGCACGCTCAAGGTCGGCGCGGACCTGGTCGACATCGTTACGACCAACCCGGCGACCGCAGCCTCGTCGATTACCCTGACCCTGGACTCGACCTTCATTCGGAGCTGTGAGGATGGCCAGCGGCATCTCGAAGTCCGCCTCGGCAACGTCGAGACGTCGGATGGCGGCCGGCAGGTTTTCGCCGCGGTCACAAAGACCGATACGTCGGTCGAAGCGCTGATCCAGCGTGGCCTCAAGGAGGTTGGCCAGACCACCGACACCGAGCTGACGGCGTTCACCGATGGCTGTTCCGGGCTGCGCTCGATCCTGGTCAATGCCGGCATCGCCAAGCCGCCGGGCCTCGACTGGTTCCACATCGCCATGCGGCTGCAGCATGCCGAAAAGACAGCCGGCACCCTGCCGGCCGACACCCCAGAGCGGGAGAACGCCAGGGCCGTGATCATCGCGGAAGTCGACCGCCTGCACTGGCGGATCTGGAACGGTAAGGCCAAGGATGCCAAGATCACCCTCGAGCGCATCCGCCAAGTCATGCCGGTCTTCCGAGGCGACGGCGATCGGAAAAGGGACCCGTCGTCACGCCGGCTGTGGACCGCGCTGCGTGAGATCGACCGCTATCTGACCAGCCAGAGCGCTTGGCTGGTCAACTATGCCGAACGCCATCGTGCCGGTCTGCGGGTCGGCACAGCGCTCACCGAAGGTACGGCCAACTTCCTGGTCAACCGACGCATGAACAAATCCCAGCAGATGCGCTGGTCCCGCCGCGGTGCTGATCTCCTGCTCCAGGTCCGGTGCGCCGGCTTCAATGGCAAGCTCGATTCCAGCTTCGGCCAGCTGTTCCAGGCCGTCGATCCCGCCTCAGAGCTGGCCATGGCGGCATGACCCCCAATCGCTCGGCAGTCCCGGTTC
>NZ_AVFK01000157.1 GCF_000936425.1 Skermanella aerolata KACC 11604
GTGATTGCTCACGGGGTTGACAAAAAGGGTTGCGCTGGATCTCGCAATATGAGTGAACGTCTGGATGGAGAAGCCGCCGCGTTACCGCCTGAGTGAGGCTGAGAAGGACGCCCTGCTGGTCGAGCAGGCGGCGCTGATCGAGCGTCTGGCGGCGCGTGTTGCGGAACTTGAGGCTTTAGTCGGGAAGCCGCGCAAGACGTCGGCCAATTCGCACATTCCGCCGTCCAAGGATGGCCCCGGTGGTGCGTCCAGCAAGGCGGACGCCAAGCGTCGGCGCAAACCGCGTCCCTCGCGCCCCGGGGTGTCACGCCCCCTGGCCGATGATCCGGACCGGACCGAGCGCTGTCTGACGGAAGCCTGCCCGCATTGCCGGACGGCGGCACCCGAGAACGCCCAGCGGTGTCGTCACCGCTACGACCACATCGATCTGCCCGAGGTTCGACCGGTGGTGACACGGATCGAGCTGTTCGGCGGCCGATGCGGCGGTTGCGGGCGGCGCTACCGGGCCGCCCCGCCCGCCGCCATGCCGCCGGGCACCCCGTTCGGTCCCGGCATCCGGGCCCTGCTGGCCTATCTTCACCATAGCCATCATGTCGGTTTCGAGCGGCTCTCGCGGATGCTGAAGGAGTTGTTCGGACTGAGCATCTCCGAGGGCGCCATCGCCAATGCCTTCCGGCGCATGGGCACGGCGTTCGACACGGCCTGTGCGGCGATCAAGGCCAAACTCCTGGGCGCCCCGGTGATCGCGTCGGACGAGACCACGACCCGGGTCGACGGCGTGACCCATTGGCAGTGGGTGTTCCATTCCGAGCAAGCCGTACTGCACTCCATCGCCCCCAGCCGAGCCCGGGCGGTGGCCGCCGGAATCCTGGGCGGGCATCGGCCCGAGGTGTGGATCTCCGACCGCTACGCCGGGCAGCAGGAACTGGGGCAGGTCCATCAGGTCTGTCTGGCCCACGTTCTCAGGGACGTGCAGTACGCCATCGACTGCGGCGACGGCGTGGTCGCGCCGAAGATCCGCGATCATCTGCGCTGGGCCATCCGTGTCGGCAAGCGAAGACCGGAACTGAAGGACAGCACGCTGGCCACCTACGCCGCCAGGGCCGAGCGCGGCCTCGATGCTCTGCTCGGGGTGCCCGCCGCCCATCCCGCCGGACGCGAGTTGCAGCGCCAGATCAAGGCGTGGCGCTGCAAGTTCTTCGTCTTTCTCTCCGATCGCCGCGTGCCGCCGACCAACAACGGCAGCGAACAGGAAATCCGCCCGTCCGTGGTCTTCCGCAAGGTCACCAACGGCTTCCGATCCGACTGGGGACCAGCCATCCATGCAGGCTATCGCTCCGTCACCGGAACGGCCGCCCGCCAAGGCCAATCCGCCTGGACCGCAATCCGCCACCTCGTCGCCGGATCATTCGCCGTCGCCTGACTGCTCAAAACCCGCCAATACCGTGAGCAATTACA
>NZ_AVFK01000158.1 GCF_000936425.1 Skermanella aerolata KACC 11604
GGAAGACGACCTCGCGGCTGCTGAGCACCAGCGTGCGGTACAGCGTTTCACTCATCATCAGGGCAGCTTCCGTCCTGCGCTGCTGGGCCAGGATCGACGCAACCGGCAGCGAGGTCAGCACGGCAACCGCCAGGAAGCCTTGGAGCAGGAGAACCCGACCGACCACCGAAGTGTCGGCCAGCATGGCCGGACCATAGCCCTCGATCGTCAGGCCGATGCTGATCACGGCGGTCAGCAGGATCGCGACCGCCGCGCCGGCGAAGCCGAGCCGGAATGCCGCCAGCACCAGCAGCGGCAGAACCACGAACAGGATCGGCAGGCTGCTCTGGATGAAGACCAGTCCAACGACGCCGGTGAGCCCCGCCAGCAGGGCCGCCGTTTCACGCCTCAGCGGCGGGCGGAACAGACCGGCCAGCTCGCGGGTGCGGAGCATCAGCAGCAGCGGCGCCACGACCAGCATGCCGAGGGCGTCGGCCAGGAACCAGGTCTGCCAGACGGCGGCCGGATCGGCGCCGGCGGTGAGGGCCAGAAAGCCGGCCGCGGCGGTCGCCGACAGCGCCGGGGCAGCACCGCCGGCGCAGGCGACGAAGCGGACCAGGGCCGCACTCCGGCGCAGGTCGAGCGGCGATCCCTGCGGGCGGGCCAGCAGCCAAGCGGCGGCCATGATCTCGAGGGTGTTGCAGGCGGACAGTCCGAGTGACGTAACGGCGCTGTCGCCGGTGGCGATGTTGGCCGCCACATTGGCGGTGCAGCCGACAGCGAGCACGAGCGGCCAGCGGTGCGGCGGTGACCGGAGCAGCACGGTGAGCAGCACCGCGTTGGTGATCCAGATCGGCGCGATGCGATCGGCCTCGTGCGTGATCATGATGCCGGCCCAGGCCCCGGCGAAAACCAGCGCACTGATGAGGAGGAGCTGCCATGGCGAAGTCATCCGGGCTCCTGATCCCGCCCGGGCTGCTGGCGGCACGCGGTATGAACCGGACATCTCTGCGACCCTCCCTGCACGGCACCATGCCGGATCGAATCCGTGGGGTCAGTGAGGTTAACGCCGGGTTAAGATGTCTGAAGATTCCGATCTATTGCTCCAAATGGAGGAGGCCGCAGCATCGATCGTGTTCGGATCGCTCACGCCCGGATCCATTTTGTGACCCGGCGGCCGAAATGATCCGCCCTCTTTCCTGTTTTAGGGAATGCAAGCAAAGAGCAGGGTTTTCTCCTCACCCCACCGGCTTCCGTGGCGCGGTGGGGTTTCTTTTGCCTCGCCTTGAACGACAGGCGGCGCTGCCGGTTGTATAGGCGCATCGCACAAGCCTCTGCCTTCCCATCGGCCCCGTGCCGATGGGTCTTTCTTTGCTTTGGTGCGGACAGCTCAGCGCTCCCTCACAGGTTTTTTCCAAATCTGGTTGCCTTTAATCAACTAGTAAGATTAAAACTCGACAATCCCAGC
>NZ_AVFK01000159.1 GCF_000936425.1 Skermanella aerolata KACC 11604
TGGTCGGCGCAATCCCGCCGGAGTGAAGCAGCAGGCGGCAGCCTGGATGACTGATCAGCGCAGCCTGGGCGGATTCAAGCGGGCGTCGCAACACTCCCTGTATGAATGGATTTGAGGAACAGGTCCAGAGCCTCGGCAGGGGTTTTCCAGTCAAGCGTCTTTTGGGGTCTGGTGTTGAGAGCGAGCACCACGGCCGCGAGATCGCCGGCGGTATGCACGCTGAGATCAGTACCCTTCGGAAAGTACTGGCGCAGCAGTCCATTGGTGTTCTCGTTCGTGCCGCGCTGCCAAGGGCTGTGAGGGTCGCAGAAGTAGACATGGATCCCGGTGTCGATCCGCAGATGTGCGTGCTGTGCCATCTCCACGCCCTGGTCCCAGGTCAGCGACTGCCGCAGGTGCCCGGGCAAGGTGGTGATCGTGCGCATGATGGCGTCGCGGACCGCTTCGGCGCCATGGCCGGCGAGCGCCGGCCCGTTCCTGACACGCGGCCCACTGGCGTGACCCGGCATCGGGGGCAGGTGGAGCAGCAGCGTGAACCGCGTCGTGCGCTCCACCAGGGTGCCGATCGCTGACCCTCCCAGGCCGATGATGAGGTCGCCTTCCCAATGCCCCGGCACCGCCCGGTCAGCCACCTCAGGCGGGCGCTGGCTGATCATGATCTCCGGAGCGATGAAGGACTTGCCCCGCCTGCGGGTGTGGGCCCTCGGGACGCGCAGAGCCCGCCCGCTCCTCAGGCAGGCGGTCAGGTCACGGCGCAAGGCTCCGCGGCCCTGGATGAACAGCGCCTGGTAGATGGCCTCATGGCTGATGCGCATCGTCGGGTCCTCCGGATAGTCGAGCCGCAGGCGGCGGGCGATCTGTTCCGGGCTCCACGCCCTGGCCCACCGTCGGTCCTGCCGGGGTCCGTGAGGGCGGCCCTTCCACGTCACAATCGGTCTGTGAACCGCTACCCCGTCCGGGGTGACGACCGTGCCGGCCAGACGATCCTGCACGTACTGCCGCAGCGCCGGGTTGACCACCAGCTTGGTCAGCTTTGGGCGGCGCGCCGAGCGGTCGGCATGCCATTGTGCGGCCGTCGCTCGATAATCCAGGCCACCGCTGGGAGTGGCGGCATTCCGCCGCAGTTCCCGGGAGATGGTCGAGGTAGCCCGCCTCAAGCGGCGGGCGATCTCCCGGACGCCGTGCCCCTGGGCACGCAGCAGCGCGATCTCCTCCCGATCCGAAAACAGCAGGTACCGCTCCGAAGGCGGTGTCGATGATGATGCAAACCCCGCTGGTGGCATGCCGCCCGCCTCCCGGAACCAACGTGTTCCCACGGCGGGCGACACACCTGTACCGGATGCCGCATCCTCGCTCGACAGCCCAGTCGCGATCGCCTCCCAGAACCGCCGGCGATCCTCACGTTGCGCCACGG
>NZ_AVFK01000160.1 GCF_000936425.1 Skermanella aerolata KACC 11604
GCGGCGTGACTCAACTAAACCGGCCTCCAGGAATCCTGGGGCGGTTCATACCACGAGATCGGTCAAACGCTTCACGCACGTCGCGCAGTGTTCAAGATCTCCGCTTTCTTGCTCCCGCCGCTTTGTGGTGTGCCCTGATCGACGTTCCGTCAAGAAAAGCCATGCCCAATTCAACACCGCGCTCCTGGACCCGTTCGAGAAGCCGTTCCCACACACCCAGTTGGCTCCAGCGGATGAAGGTCTGCGCCGCTCGCCACCAGGGAACCAGATCGGGCGGCACGCTACGCCATTTCGCACCATTCTGATGCCGCCAGACAATCGCTTCGATCGTCTCGCGCAAGGCAACCGGTTCCGTCTTGCCTCGCGGCCGGCACTCGGTGATCAACGGCCCCAGAACCCCACATTGGTTGTCATCCAGGGCGACAAGTCTACTTTTCTTATTCATTCCATTTAGATAGACTCTGCGGCCGAGCCATAACAAGACCTAGATCAAGATGTACAATACGCATTGATTTCTGGACTCAGTAATCAGCATTGAGAAAATCTTAATTATAACGTCTCTTGATAAAGTTTTTTTGTGCAATAAAGAATTTTATTAACAAAAATTCTGAGGTATATTGAAGAAAGTTCAATAATTTATACCAGCAAATATAACAATATCTTTTATATCTAACATTGCACCAGATCTAGGTTTGACGAGCCCTATGCCAAAATTATCGGATTCGCTTTTTACATCCTTCAGATGTCGTAGACTAACTTTAATCCATGTGTCCGCTGGTGCTTCGAATTGAATAACTGTTGAGCGATGCCGTACCGTGTCGATGTTGTCGTGGATGTTTGCATGGATAGTACCTCCGCCGGGGACTCTTAAATTTGCCTCGAGGGTTATCCAACGTTCGGCGTCCATGGCTGGCAGCGATGTCCAAATTCTCATGACCTCACTTTCCTGATCGAGGAGAAGCCGCATGAACTGTCCTTCCGGTTCGCTTAAGTGGTTTTGCTGGACGGGCATTCCATGCCCATCGATGACTAGTTCCCGCGACAGCGGTGCCTCGGACTTGTCGTTGCTCTGTGGCAGCGAATAGCTGGCTAGAATAGGCAAGTCGACCGGCTTCACCGGGACCCAGCCGCTCACTGATCGTTGCAGTAGAGCGCCAGTTAGTCGTGCGTCCATCGTGTTCGGCATCCAGCCGCCAATGTCACGGACCCATACCAGATCCAAGTTCAATCGATCTACTATCGGCAGCGGGATGCCTTTGGTGTTGGCGCCTACGATCTTCCAGGAGGCAGGCTGAGGCTTCAAATAAACGGCGCTGGAGAAGCTGCTTTCGAATTTCATATAATTTTCGCGGGCAGATTGGAGCGTGATTGCTCACGGGGTTGACAAAAAGGGTTGCGCTGGATCTCGCAATA
>NZ_AVFK01000161.1 GCF_000936425.1 Skermanella aerolata KACC 11604
CCGAGGGCGCCGCCGCGACCGTCGCCCGGCTGCGGCCGTCCTGGCGCAGCCGCTCGCGCTCGCTCCAGTCGACCGCGGCGAGCCAGGCGTCGAGTGCGGCGACGGTGCGCCGGCGCAGCGGCCGGTGCCGGCCCTCTCCTTCCGGGTCGTTCTTGGCCCGCTCGACGAACACGGTGACGCCGTCGGCGCCGCGGTGGAGGTGCTCGACCCGCAGTGCCACCAGCTCGGCGCGCCGGCACAGCGTCTCGTAGGCGACCAACAGCAGGGCACGGTCGCGCAGGTCCGACAGCCACGCCAGCCGGGCCGCCGCCTTGAGCGCGCCGCGCTCGTCGGAGCGGAGCCGCTCCCACAGCGGCTCATAAGGGGGCCGGTCCGGCGGGTCGCCGGGCAGCATCCGGAGGATCTCGTCCCAGCACAGACCGCGGGCCTGGCGCTGGCGGACGCCGAGCCGGCGCCGGACGCCGCGCAGGCGCTGAGTGATCTCGGGGTGGGCGCGGTCGAAGGCCAGGCCGGCGGCGCGATGCAGGTGAGCGATCGAGGCGAGATAGCGCCCGATCGTCGCCGGCCGGCGGACGCCGCCGAGTGTCACCGCGCGCGGCCGGCCGTGGCGGTCACGGCTTTCGACCTCGACCACCTCGCCCGCCGCCATCGCGGCGACGAAGTCGCCGACCGTGCGCGGCTCGGCCGGCAGGCTGACACGGCCGTGCCCGGCGCACCAGGCCTGGAACAGCCGGGTGTCACCCTCGAGGGCGCGCTTGGTGTTGGCGGCGTAGCTGTCGGCGCTGATCTCGGCGTGGCGCGCGAGATTACGCGCGACGGCGTCCGGGTCGGCCGCCGGCGGGGTGGTGGGGGCGATGAGGTCCGGCAGGCGGTCAGGCGGCATGGGCGGGGCTTCCGGACGGGGTCGAGGCGGCGGTTTCAGGGGTTGTGCCTATCATGAGCGTGAGAGTTCAACAAGCGATAATGGCCCTTGTCGCTCGTTGGACTTCCGAAAATCTTGGCCTCAGCGACGTCTCTGGGCAAAAGCCTTCACTCTGTGTATAATCAATAGGTTGAGGTAATTTGGAGGGGCATTCATGTCGTCAACCCGGCACTTGGCCGCTCTAGCGGCGGCCGAACGGGCGCTGGGCCGGCTCGACGGCGCCCTGGCCGATCCCGAACTGCGCCGCCGCAACCTCCCCCCTGCTGTCCGCCGCACCGTCGTCGCAATGATGAAACTCGACGGCGCGCCGGTCACTGCGGACGAGATCGCCCTGGCGGCAGTGGCACCGGAATGCGTCGCCCCCGGTCCGCGCGCCGCGGCAGTCCACGCCGCCGGCCTCGTCCGCCTGGCGCTCGACATCGAGGATGGCCGGGTCGGCGCTGCGGCACCGTCCCGGCCGGCCGGCCCGGCCGCCACCGGG
>NZ_AVFK01000165.1 GCF_000936425.1 Skermanella aerolata KACC 11604
TCAAGTCGGCACCCGACTACGAGAAACCTGCCGACAGCGGCGGCGACAACGTTTACGACGTGACCGTCACCGCCACCGGGGCCGGCGGCCAGGACACCCAGGACATCGCCATCACGGTCACCAACGTGCTCGAGGGTTCGGCACCGACCATCACCTCGGGAGAGCTGACCCGTGACAGCACGCCGGTCATAACCGGCACCGCCACCGCGGGCTCCGTCGTCACCATTGCGGTCGCGGGGGCGACCTACGCCGTCACTGCCACCGACGGCACCTGGAGCCTCGACCTGGGAGCCGCAGTGCCGCGCGCTGGAACCCTGGCGCTCGATCCAAACGGCGCCAACAGCGTTTCGGTGAGCATCGCCGGGGAAGAGGCCGAGGTCGTTACCCAGCAGCTGACCATCGACACCACCGCCCCATCCCTGGCGATCACCTCGATAACGATGACCAGCGATAGCATACCGGTCATCACCGGCACGGCCGAAACCGGTGCCATCGTCACCATCACAGTAGAAAGTGCGACCTATTCCCTGG
This sequence comes from Skermanella aerolata KACC 11604, assembly GCF_000936425.1. GTDB lineage: Bacteria > Pseudomonadota > Alphaproteobacteria > Azospirillales > Azospirillaceae > Skermanella > Skermanella aerolata. The sequence continues at coordinate 532 of NZ_AVFK01000165.1, forward strand.
TCGCGACCGACGGAGCCTGGAGCCTCGACCTCGGCGCGGCCGTACCAGAAACCGGCACCCTGACGCTCAACCTCGGCGGTGCCAACAAAGTCTCGGCCACCGCCACCGACGCAGCCGGCAACACTGCCACCGCCGACCAGACGCTGATCCTCGACGGCGCCGCTGCGACCACGACGCTCATATCGGGACAGCTGACCGGCAATTCCTACTACAGGCCCTGGACCCCTGCGGACATTGCGATGGTGCTGGAAGGAGGTTCTGCGGACACCATTACGGTTTATACCGGCAATGAGATCAGTGAGTCCGCTCCCGACCTTTACAATTACGCGACCGCGGTCTTTGTCCCGATCCTGGCGGGATCGTTCACCTTCTCCGTTTCGGCCGCCGATATTCCCGACGCGTCCTTCGACTTCAGCGATGTCTTCATGGCGGTGTACGAGGCGAGCTTCGACCCTGAAGACCCGCTGAACAATCTGATCTACGCCAACGACGATACGTCGGAGACTGACTTTAAGCCGACGATCGCGAATATCCAGCTGCAGCCCTTCACCCACTACATCGTGGTGCTGACGGCTTATGATCCGGTTGCCACCGGCACCTACACGATTGCGGCCAAGGGTCCGGCCGGCGGTGCCTGGATGGGGGCGGACACCGGCGAATCGCTCGTCATCATCTCGGACCCTTCGGCTGTGTTCGCCGAGAACGATACCGGTCCGGTCTACACCGCCGAGGTCAGCGCCG
>NZ_AVFK01000258.1 GCF_000936425.1 Skermanella aerolata KACC 11604
TGGCCGACATGCAGACGGAGATCACGCTGGGTCTGCACGGAGCCTTGCGCCTGGGACGGCTGAAGGACGAGGGCCGCGCGGCGCCGGAGGCGATCAGCCTGATGAAGCGCAACAACTGCGGCAAGTCGCTGGACGTAGCACGAGTGGCCCGCGACATGCTGGGCGGCAACGGCATCTCGGACGAGTACCACGTCATCCGCCACGTGATGAACCTGGAGGCGGTCAACACCTACGAGGGCACGCACGACATCCATGCGCTGATCCTCGGCCGTGCCCAGACCGG
>NZ_AVFK01000177.1 GCF_000936425.1 Skermanella aerolata KACC 11604
AGCCTTCTCCTGACGGGACCGGTCACCGGCTCTACGGTCGATCGGCGGGCGGGAGGGGAGAGCGGTCGATGTCATGCCCGGTCCTGTATCCGTCCGCCTCCCGGCCTGCCGCATCAGGACCCTCATGCTGACGGTGACGGTCCAACATGCCTTGGCTGGTAAAGCGCCTCCAGTGAACCCGGCACGGTTCACTTCAGGATCCGCCGACGAACGGACCCTCCCCAAGTTAACGGCTTGTTCATAGGTGAAAACTCAAAATTACCGGCGCATTGCACAAAGGTGATCGCCTTCGTCCGGAGAGGTTGGTCATCCCGGCGCGACAGGTGGTGGTGACGTGAGCGTAGCGATAGGAAAGACAGGCCGGTTCCGACTCATGAAGAAAGATGGGCGCGCCGATTATCCCAACGCCATGGGCGCCTTTCTTCAGAGTGCCTTTCTTCAGAGTATCGAGAGGCCATGATGTTGACGGACTCTCGACAGGTATCGAATTTCCTAGCGACCTGTGACATAGAGGAACTGCGCTCGTTCCTGGACCAGGTCGGCTGCCCGATGTTCGCCATCGACGTCGATCGGGATGGCGGGTTCCGCATCGCCACCGTGAACGAGGAATATGAACGGACCTACGGCTTCTCCCATGCACAGGCATCGGGCCGTCGACTTGTCGACCTGCTTCAGCCGGCGGAATTCCAGCGCATCGGTGACAACTATCGACGGTGCATCGGCCAGGGCACCCGGATCACCTATGACGAGACCGTCGAGTTCGCGACCGGCGTCCTCTGGGCGCGAACCACCCTCAACCCGCTGTTCCTTGACGGGCGGGCGGTTCGCCTGATCGGCAGCTGCACGGACACGACGGCCCACGTGCAGGCGGAACAGTTCCTGGCTGCCGCCCATCGGATGGCCCGTCTGGGCTGGTGGCGCCGGCATCGTCAAGTTGTTGGGCGGGAGCCGAGGGTTGGGCGAGTCTGACG
>NZ_AVFK01000166.1 GCF_000936425.1 Skermanella aerolata KACC 11604
TGGCCGGTCGATGCCGAAACCAAGACCACGCGGTCGAAATCCCGTTTCAACAAGGTGGTCGTCGTCCGGGTCGAACCCGGCAAGCTGGACGAAGCCACCCTTGCCAAGTCGGTGGAGGGCGTCATCGCCTTTTCCTCCGTCTGCACCCATCAGGCCTGTGCGGTGACAGGCTGGATACCCGAAGACGCCATGCTGGCCTGTCCGTGCCACGGATCGCTGTTCAGCGTCGGCGAAGGCGGGAAAGTACTGGGGGGACCCGCGCGAAAGCGCCTGCCGATCCTGCCGCTGGCGGTCGATGCCGACGGCATGCTGACGGTGGCCGACGCTTTCACGGCCAAGGTAGGACCTGCCGCCCAGACCTGACGAGAAACAAGAAAAACTGGGAGAGAAACGATGTCCAAAGCAAGGAAACCGGGGCACAGGCTGCTCCCTGTGCTGGCGCTGGCGTGCCTGGGTGCGGTGACGTCGCTGCACGGCGCGTCGGCGCAAACGGCCAAGCCGATGGAATACAAGCCGGTCACCGACGAGCGGCTGGCCAACCCGGAGCCGGAAAACTGGCTGCAGTACCGGGGCAACTACAAGGGCTGGGGCTACAGCCCGCTCGACCAGATCACCAGCGCCAATATCGGCCGCCTGACGCCGATGTGGAGCTATTCCACCGGCAAGCTGGAAGGCCATCAGGCGCCTCCGATCGTCAACGGCGGCATGATGTTCGTCAGCACGCCGGGCAACCAGGTGATAGCACTCGACGCCAAGTCCGGCAACATGCTCTGGACCTATAAGCGCGAGCTGCCGGAAGAGCTGGTCCAGCTTCACCCGACCAACCGCGGCGTCGGGCTCTACGGCGACAAGCTCTATCTCGCGACACTCGACGCCTGCGTCGTGGCGCTGAGCGCCAAGACCGGCGAGCAGCTGTGGGAGAAGTGCATCGCCGACTGGAGCGACGGCTACTACATGACGCTGTCGCCGCTGATCGCCAAGGGCAAGGTGATGGTCGGCGTCTCCGGCGGCGAGTTCGGCATCCGCGGCTTCATCACGGCGGTCGATGCCGAGACCGGCGAGGAGGCGTGGAAGACCTACACGGTTCCCGGCCCCGGCGAACCCGGCCACGAGACCTGGAAGGGCGATGCCTGGAAGACCGGCGGAGCGCCCGTCTGGATCCAGGGCAACTACGACCCCAAGACCAACCTTGCGTATTTCGGCACCGGCAACGGCGGCCCCTGGATGCCGGA
>NZ_AVFK01000017.1 GCF_000936425.1 Skermanella aerolata KACC 11604
CCCTGAACTTCCCTCAGAAGCTGTGCACACAAAAGAACGAAGAACCCAACCTTTAAAGGCCGCTGGCATCATTCTTCTGGGAACGACTATTCGCTCTGACGACTCCGGCCCAGGACGTTCTCGACGTTCCGCCGATGGACCTCTTCATAGGGCGGGAACCAGTTGACCGATCCCGCCGCGACATCCTCCGCGATCCAGTCGCGGAGCGGTGCCGCCGCAAGGGCCGGGTCGTCCCGGCAGTTGAGCAGCTTCGCGACATAGCGCCCGGTCGCGTCGATGAAACCGGGACCGTAGCCGCCGGCGGCGATGCCCTGCGGGTCGCCGTGATCGGGCAGTATCCGCTCGACCGGCCACTCCGCCATCCGCCGCAGGCTATCCAGGTGAATCTCCAGCCGGTGCGGCTCCGCGACATAGGTGATGGGGTCTTCCAGCGTATCGCCTGCCAGCATCAACCCGGTTTCCGGCAGCAGCAGGATGGTCCCATCGTGGCTGTGGATGTCGGCATGGCGGAGTTCGACCTCGACCTCGCCGACCTTCAGTCGCATCGATCCCTCGTACGTCGCCGTCGGCATGACCAGCGGCCTGATCGGCGGGTCGCCGGCTTCCATCGTCTCGCGGTTGTCCCGAAGCGCCTTTAGCGTCAGCGCATGCGCGATAATCTCGCAATCGGCGAAGACCTCGTTCCCCGCCACGTGGTCGCGGTGCCAATGGCTCAGCACCACGCGGATACCGGTGACGCCCTGCTGGTCGAGCGTTTTGCGGACGATGCGCGCATGCGCCGGCGAGATGTGGGTGTCGTAGACCAGCGCGTCCGTCCCGCTGACGACCGCATAGGTGCAGACGCCCAGGACATAGGCGCCGTCGTCCAGCCAGTTGGGACCCGCCGACCACGCCCGAGCACCCTCGATCCGGCCGTCGTAGAACGCCAGGATGCCCGGAGCGGGGCGGAGGACCCGGAGCGTCGAGCCAAGGGCGGGAAAACCGGGTTCAGGCATGTTCCTTCTTCGCTCCCCGGAACTTCGCCACCACCGGCATCGCCACGTTATGAACCAGCGGGATCAGCAGCGCTCCGACGATCAGCCCGAAAACTCCCGCGGCGGCAGCCGCGACCAGCCATTCGACGGCGGCGGCCATGGCCGGCAGCGCATGGGCTGCGGCTTCGGCTATCCCGTGGACCGCGTGGCCGATGCCGGACAGGCCGAATTCCTCCAGCCCATGGATGATGATCCCGCCGCCGACCCACAGCATCGCGGCGGTCCCGACCATGGCAAGGACCTTCAGGAAATACGGCATCCCGATCACCAGTCCGCGCCCCAATCCCCTGGTGACGGGGCTTAGCGCGCGGTCGGCTCCACCCGGCTGCGCGCCCGCGGTGTCGCGCATGCCGAGCAGGCTGGAAACGGGGCTGGCGTTCTGGGCCAGGGACAACCCGGCGTCGTCCGCTTTCACGATCAGTGCCACCGCGCCGTAGACGGCCACCGTGATGCCGATACCGACGATGGCCAGTATGAAGGCCTGCATCCAGAACGAGGACGTTTCCTCAGCCACCGTGGACAGGGTGATCGCCATGATCTCGGCCGACAGGATCAAGTCGGTCTGAATGGCGCCCTTGACCCTCCGATCCTCAAGCTCGGCGGGCGTTCCCGCCGCCTGCACCCCGCCCTGGTGATCGTCATGCGGCCAGATCGCCTCATAGACCTTTTCCGCGCCCTCGTAGCACAGGAAGGCTCCTCCCAGCATCAGCAGCGGCGTGATCGCCCAGGGAGCCAGCAGGCTAAGCGCCAGCGCCGCCGGCAGCAGGTACAGCAGCTTGTTCTTGAGGGAGCCGAGCGCGATCTTGCCGACGATCGGGAGTTCCCGGTTGGCGGCAAGTCCCACGACATAGCGTGGCGTGACCGCCGCGTCGTCCACCACGACACCGGCGGCCTTGGCGCCAGCCCTTGCCGCCTGTCCCGCCGCATCGTCCAGGGATGCGGCCGCGATCTTCGCCAATCCGACGACATCGTCGATGAGTGCGATCAATCCTACGCTCAAGGTGAAGAACTCCTGTCAGGCCGCAGCCGGTTTGCCAGCCAGGAAGGCCCGGCACCCGCATCCAACACGCCAATACGGCAAACGGTTTCGCGGCGCCAGAAGGCGCCGTCAGGTTCCGGCGTTCTCCGGGTGTCCCTCTGGCCGTTCCTCCGGTCGTCCCTCTGGCCTTGCTTGTGGCTTTTCGTCCCCTTCCGCCAGCAGCAGCCTGTCCTCCAGCCGCTTCACCATCTGCAACAGCAAGGTCAGCTCCTGTTCCCGCATCAGGTCGATCTTCTGGTGCAGCAGCTCGATCTCCAGCTCGGCCTTGGTATTGACGTCATAGTCGTGCTGGGCGTTGCGCCGGTCGATCGTGCTCTGGCGGTTCTGGCTCATCATGATGATCGGGGCGGTGAAGGCCGCCTGGAATGACAGGACGAGGTTGAGCAGGATGAAGGGATAGGGGTCCCAGGACATGAACCACGCCATGCCGTTGGCGACGATCCACAGGCAAAGCAGCACGGACTGGACCGTGATGAAGGTCCAGGACCCGACATTGCTTGCCACGGCGTCCGCCAGTCGCTCGCCGAAGGCCGGCTGTCCTTCGGGGGGTGGATGCCGCGCCGGTTTCCGCTCCCGCAGCGACACCAGCAGCTTGTGTTCTTCCGCCGACAGGCGAGACTTCAGATCCCTCATCGTCATCGAAACACGTCCTTGACTGAACTTTGGCGTCCGGCCGCAGCGGCCTTGCGGCCCAGCATTACCCCCAAATGCTCGTCCGCGCCGCTATATTCACCCTGGCGGTGCGCTCCGGCGCGGCACTAAGGTCCGCCCCTTCCCGCATCGGTGAATGCCGGGTTTGCCCGTTGCCGGAGAGCCGGATTGTCGAAGACGAGAAGGGCGGTCTATCTCTCCGCCGTCGCGCGCTACAGCGACATGATCGTCCAGTTCGTGTCGGTCATGGTGATCGCCCGTCTCCTGACACCGGAAGAGATCGGCATCTTCTCGATCAGCATCGCCGTCATAGCTCTGGCCCAGACGCTGCGGGAATTCGGGCTGGGCGCCTATGTCGTGCAGGAACGGGAACTCGACCGCGCCCGGATCAGGAGCGCGTTCGGCGTCGCCCTTGTGCTGGCCTGGACGATAGCCCTGCTGATCGTGGTTGCCAGCGGTCCGGTGGCAGACTTCTACGACCGTGACGGCATCCGCGACGTCCTGCTGATCCTGGCGCTGACCTTCCTGATCTCGCCGCTGGGACTGCCGGCGCAGGCGATGCTGATCCGGGAACTTCAGTTCGGCAAGCTCTACCTCGTCCAACTGGTCACGTCCTCGGTGCAGGTGGCGGCCGGCATCACGCTGGCGTTGCTGGGGTTCAGCTATCTCAGCATGGCCTGGGCCTCGCTCGTCGGCGGGCTGGCCGGCATCGCCGTGCTGTCCGTGCTGAAGCCCGACCTCGTCTTCATGATGCCGTCACTGAAGGAATGGCGGCGGATCGCCGCTTTCGGCGGTTTCTCCAGCGGGGCCAACCTTGTCGGCACGATCGGCGTCAACATGGCGGAACTGATCATCGGACGCATGCTAGGGTTCAGCGCCGTCGCCTATTACAGCCGCGCCATGGGCTTGCTGAACATCTTCCGCATGACGGTCCAGGCGACCGTCCTGAGCGTGGCGCTGCCGGCCTTCGCCGACCAGTACCGCGCCGGGATCGATATGAGACCCGATTACGGCAGGGCGGCGGCCCTGATGACCGGGCTGGCATGGCCGTTCTACGGTATGCTGGCCCTGCTGGCCCAGCCGGTGATCCGGCTGCTCTACGGCAGGCAGTGGGACGAGGCGGTGGTCATCGCCCAGATCCTGTGCGTCGGCGGCGCCGTGATGGCGGTGGTGATCCTCGGCGGCCCGCTGCTGACGGCGATCGGGCAGGTGAGGGCGAACCTGTGGCGGGAAATCGCGATCCAGGTCCCCCGCGCCGTCCTGACGCTGGTGGCGGCACTCTACAGCCTGGAGGCGGTCGCGGCGGCGCAGGTCGCGGCCTATCTGGTGGCGCTGATCATCACCCAGGTCTACACCCGCCGCTTCATCGGCTTCGGCGTTGCGGAACTGGTGAGCTTTACATGGCGCAGCCTCGCCCTGACGGCGATAACCGTGGCTGCGGCGTCGGTGCCGCTGGTCCTGCTCGATCCGGTTTCCGCCGATATCGCGAGCGACGCCCTGATCCCATGGCGCTCGCTGCTTTTCCCCGGCCTGTTCGGCACCTGCGGTTGGCTGGCCGGAGCCTTCCTGCTCGACCACCCGATCCGCCGCGAAATCATGGTGGCCGGTGTGGGCATCGCCCGCTGGATGCGCGTCGCCCGCATTTAAAAAGGTCGCCTTTTCCACCTATCTTGTTTTGAAAATCGAACTACTACTTCCACCAAATTCATCGTGAAATACAGCGGCAATCAAAAGCAATGCCAGCCTATGATGAGACATTTTTTGGATTGAATAAGCATATAAGTGAGACATAAGTAAAACTACGGATGCATTACCTGGTATTTCTAGCTGATTTCAAAATACCTTGTCTTTTACACATCATTAATTCATGTGAGATAACCTTGTGAAATCTTGAGCGTACTTATTGCACCGCAGCAAAGATCCCACGCAAGGTTTCCTATCATGACTGCTCAATCAGTCGGCCAGACCCTCGTCGGCACCGGTGGCAACGACACCCTTTCCGGCGGTTCCGCCAATGACGTGATCTGGGGCGACGGGCTTCCGGTCACGGTCACCGATCCCTTCACCCTCCGCATCAAGGCATCGGCCGATCTCTGGCAGGGCGCGCCCAGGATGAAGGTTTGGGCTGACAAAACCTTGCTGGGTGAAGTCGAAGTGTCGGCCGTCCATGCCTCCGGCGATTGGCAGGACTTCACCTTTACCAGGATCGGACTGTCATCCGCCGCAAAGATCCGGATCGAATACATCAACGACGCTTCCGGCGGCTCGGCCGCCAAGGACCGTAACCTCTGGATCGACCAGATTGAGGTCAACGGCACCGTCCTGACGCCAGACCAGTCCATCTACGACCGCGGCACGAAGACGCAGGCCGGCCAGTCCCACATGGTCTGGGGCGGCGCGCTGGTCTTCAACACGGCCGACCTTCCGGCAAACACGCGTCCGGCGTGGCTTCCCGGCGGCGGCAACGATACCCTCTCCGGCGGCGCCGGCGACGACCTGATCTACGGCGGCGTCGGCGGCAACGCCATCGACGGCGGCGCCGGCACCGATACCGCCGGCTACCTCGGCAATCGCGCCGCCTATACCGTCATGGCGGAGACCGACGGCAGCCTGCTGGTCACGGGCGCCGGCTCCAGCGACCGGCTGACCAGCATCGAAAAGCTCCGGTTCGCCGACGGTACCTTCGACCTCAGGCAACTGGTTCCGGTTGCCGGCCCGGATGTCGTCGCCACGCGCGAAAGCACCGACGTCATGGTCGACGTGCTGGCGAACGACACCGTCCCGGCCGGGGCGACCGTGCTGCTGACCGGTGTCGGCAATCCCGCCAACGGGATGGTTACCATCAATGACGACGGTACCCTGACCTATCGACCGAACGATTATTGGAGCGGACGGGATAGTTTCTCCTACAGCCTGAGCGATGGCAAGAACGGCACCACCACCGGTACCGTGACCGTCGAGGTCTCGGCGGTGGCGGACAAACCCCTGCTTTCCGTCGACGGCACTCTCCACGTCGAAGCGAAGTCAACGGAGCCGACACTGGTAGCCTTGGATATTTCCGCCAACCTCGTCGATCTCGACGGTTCCGAGAACCTGTCCGTGATGATCAGCGAGGTCCCCGCCGGGGTGACCTTCACGGCGGGGACGCGTGACGAGAGCGGCAACTGGGTGCTTCAGGCGCCCGATCTGGCCGGCCTCCAGATGATCCTGCCCGCCGCCTTCGCCGACAACTTCACGCTTGCCGTGGCAGCCAGGGCGGTCGAGACCTCCAACTTCAGCCTCGCCTCCACCCATCAGACGGTCGATGTCCAGGTTACCCAAGCGCCGAGCACGGACATCGTCGTCCGCGCCTCGGGCGACAGCTACAAGGGTGCCGCGGTCTTCGGCCTGTGGGTCGACGGGGTCAAGGTCGGCCAGAGCGTTTCGGTCGAGGCGTCCCACAAGGCCGGCCAGTGGCAAGACTTCGCCTTCAGCCTCGCCAAAGGCGTCGATCCGAAAAAGGTTGAGATCCGCTACGAGAACGACGGCGGCGACAGCGGCGGCGACCGCAACCTGTATATCGATTACATCGACGTCAGGGGCAAGCGGCTGGAGCCCAGCGCAGGGCAGTACGAGCGCACCGGCAAGTCCACGCTGACCGGCCAGGAAGCCCTGCTGTGGGCCGGCAAGCTGGTCTTCAACACCGCAGTCACCGACGCTCCGCCGCCTTCGTCGGGCGGCAGCACGGGCGGCGGTACCGGCACGTCCACAATCACCGTCAAGGCGTCGGGCGACATCGCCGGCGGCATCCCGCCCCAGTTCGACCTTTATGTCGGCGGGCAGAAGGTCGGCGGCACCGTCTCGGTCACGGCGTCGCATGCGACCGGCCAGTGGCAGACCATCACGTTCAAGGCGCCGTCCGACACCACGGCGCACAGCCGGATCGAACTGCGCTACACCAACGATAAGGCATCGGGCGGCGACCGCAACCTGTTCGTCGACTACATCGAAGTCAACGGCACCCGGATCGAGGCCGAAACCGCGACATATGTCCGGCCGGGGATGACGACCATCACCGGCACCCAGGCCATGAACTGGGCCGGCAACCTGATCTTCAACGGCCCTGCCGCTCCCATCGTGCCGGCCGTGATCGAGGTCAAGGCTCCCGGCGCGGTGCTGAAGGCCCCCGACCTGCCGGATGCGGTCAAGGCCGGCGAAATCGTCGCCCTCCAGTTCGAAAACGTCACGGGCAAGGCCCAGGCCGCCGGCGAAATCACCTTCGGCCATGTCTTCAAGCAGGGCGATCTGGCCCACGGCAAATATCTGGTCGCGATCATCGACGGGCGCGAAGTGCCGGTCCAGCTGGACGTCAAGGCGACCAACGAGGACGGCTCGGTCCGCCATGCCCTGCTGACCATCGCGCAACCGTCCCTGGCAGCCGGCGCCACCGTCAACCTGATGCTGAAGGTGGTGGACCATCCGCCGGCGGGGACCGCCATCAAGGCGGCGGATATCCTAGCCCATGGCTACGACGTCGATATCAACCTGTCCCTCAAGAATGCCGACGGCACCGTCACCAAGTTCACCGTCGACGCCGCCGCCGAACTGGCCCATGCCGCCGCCAACGGCACCCTGAAGACCTGGATCAGCGGTCCGCTCGCCAGCGAGTTCCGGGTCGTGAAGGCGATCAACGACCACCTGAACGTCACGCTCGACATCCGTGCCTTCAAGGACGGCAGCGTCCGGACCGACGTCATCATGGGCGTCGAATCTTCCTACAAGCCAGGCATGCAGAGCTTCTACAACTACGACATCCAGGTGCTCGACCACGGCAACATCGCTTACGCCAAAGCCAACATCGCGCATTACCGCAACACCACCTGGCACAAGGAAGTCTGGTCCGGCGGGCAGCCCGACATCCATGTCGTCTATGACGTGGCCTATCTGGAGCAGACCGGCGCCGTCGCCTCGATCGACAGTTCCATGGGCGTGCTCGCCGGCACCGTCGGCATGCCCGCCGGCGCCAATACCGATCCCATGGGCAACGCCCTGATCTACAAGAAGATGTCCGATGTCGGCGGACGCTCCGATATCGGCATCATGCCGGCCTGGCATGCCCGCTATCTGGCGAGCCAGGACGCCACCGCCCTGAAGACCATGCTTGCCAATGCCGACGCCAGCGGCAGCATTCCGTGGCACTACCGGGACGAGGCGACCGGCGAATACCTGCGGATCGACCAGCATCCGAAGCTCTGGATGGACGGCCGCACCAACTGGGCGGAGTTCGGCGCCGACGGACTGACCAACGGCTTCGCCAAGGGCACGGCGGCCGGCTGGGAAATGGACACCGCGCACCAGCCCGCCCTCAACTACCTCCCGTATCTGGTCACTGGGTCGCAGTACTACCTGGACGGCCTGATGGCTCAAAGCTCCTACAGCATCGCCTCCTACGCCCCCCACTATCGGGGCTGGGACGACGGCTTCATCGATTTCGACCAAGTGCGCGGCCGGGCCTGGACGTGGCGCAACATGAGCGACAGCGCCTTCATCGCGCCCGACGACAGCGATTTGAAGACCTATTTCAACGACATGCTCGAAAACAACATGGACGCCCTGGTGAAGCGCTACATCACTAACGGCGCGATGGACAAGTACGGCCAGATCGAGGGCTTCTTCCGCCATGACATGTGGCCCGACGGCGACCTGCTGGTCTGGCAGAGCGACTTCGTGGCGATGGTCCTCGGTTCGATCGCGGAGCGCGGCAATACCCAGGCGGTCGAACTGCTGAAGTGGATGGACAACTTCACCTCCGGCCGCTTTATCCACGGCGACGACGGCTTCGATCCGCGCTTCGGCGCCGCCTATATGCTGAAGGTGAACTCGACCGGCAACGGTCCCGTCTACACGACCTGGGCCGACTTCTTCAAAGGCAGCTTCGGCACCTCGCCGACGGTCCCGGCCGAAGGCATCATGGGCACGCCGACTTCCCCCTACGGCTACGCCGCCAACGCCAAGGCGGCGGTCGCCTCGATCTTCAGCGCCACCCAGTCGCCCGACGCGATGGAGGCCTTCGGCTTCCTGGCGAAGTCCATCGTGCAGGCCAAGGGCGCCGTGTCCTTCTACGGCGATCCGACCTGGAACATCGCGCCCAAGCTGTCCGACGGTACCCACCTCAATTTCGACAGCATCCGCATCACCAGTTCGTCCGGCAACCAGACGCTGAACGGGTCGGACATAAACGAGCTGATCCACGGATCAAGCGGCAACGACACCATCAGTGGCGGCAAGGGCATCGACATCCTGTTCGGCGGCGACGGCGACGACGGTCTGAACGGCGGCCCCGGCGACGACTTCCTCTATGGCGGCAACGGCAACGACCGGATCTCCGGCGGCGGCGGCAACGACTACCTGAAGGGCAACGCCGGCAGCGACATCTTCGTCTTCGGCGCAGACGCCGGGGGCCGCGACCGGATCGGCGACTTCCGTCCCGGTACCGACTTCCTGGAGATCAAATCAGACCTCAACGGCAATGGCCTGAAGTTCGCCTCGCAGGTCCTGGGAACAGCCACCACCGATGCCGACAGCAACGCCGTCCTGCACTTGGGCGGCGGGGTCGAGATCGTCCTGATCGGCGTCCATGCGTCCGACCTGAAGGCCGACATGATCCACATGAACTGACCGGCCGGAATCTAATGGGGGAGGAGAGGGGGAGCCGGGCGGCACAAGGACGCCCGGCTCGCGAGGTCAGGAGCTTTGACCCGACCAAAGTACGCGAACGTACCGTAGCACTATTGAAGCTCCTGCCTCAACTCGTGGCGGACCCAGCATCCCCTACAGGAGCCAAGCTCTACCTGACCGTAATGAAAACGCATCTGCGCCGACTTTTTAACAACAGTTTTGGGGTGGCTTGTGGTGTTTGGATAAAACTTATGCGAGATTGCCAGCCCGCATAGTTGTATCAGAGCCCGACATCGACGCGCTGGCAGGCCGGGACGTTCCGGCCTTAGTGCTACCGTGCCTGAACGATGACGTCATACCCCACCTGAGCACGCGCCAACCTCGGCAACCATCGGGTAGTTTCAGGGGGAGGCTACCGTTTCCAGCCAAGGTGTCATGACTGCCGAATCACTGCTCCGGCCTTCCGCTCCATCTGACATGACACAGTCAGCGACCGGCCTCGTTTGCCCGCGGTGCCGCTCCGCTCTGGTTGTATCGGCCGATGCTTCGCACCTCGTCTGCTCCGGGGCCGCCTGCGGCCGCATGTTTCCGGTGGTTGACGGCACGCCCGTTCTGATCAACGACGAGAACAGCGTCTTCGCAATTGCCGATTTTACAAAATCGCGCAAGAGCGCCGGCATTTCGGTCGATACCATCAGGCTGAGGGGCGAAGCTCCGGCATCGACCGACCGTCTGCGCGCGGCGCTCCGCCGGGCCGCCGAGCGCCTGATCTACTTTTCGGTCAATGCGTCTGACTGGAGTTCGGAGAAGTCGGTCGAGTATGTCGCCGAGGCTCTGCCTGCCGCCCGCATCCTGGTGGTCGGAGCCGGCGACAAGCGATACCCCGATCTCCCCAATGTCCGCTACACCTATACCGACGTCATCTTGGGGGAGGGGGCCGACTATGTCTGCGACCTCCACGACCTGCCGTTCCCCGATGAAAGCTTCGATGCGGTCATCGCGGTTGCCGTGCTCGAGCATGTCGCCGACCCGTTCCGCTGCGCATCCGAAATCGCCCGCGTGCTCCGGCCCGGCGGCTACGTCTATTCGGTGACTCCCTTCATGCAGCAGGTTCACATGGGCCGCTACGATTTCACTCGCTTCACCTTCCTGGGCCACCGCCGCCTGTTCCGGCACTTCACCCAGGTCAAGGCCGGCATGGCGCTGGGGCCGGCGGGAGCGCTGGCATGGTCGCTGGAGTATTTCTGCCTCAGCTTCTTCTCCAGATCGGCCACCCGGAAATATGTCCGCGTCGCAGTGAAGCTGGCGACCGCGCCGATCAAGTATTTCGACCGCATCCTGGCCCGCCGCGAAGGCGCCCTGGACGCCGCCGGCGGTGTCTACTTCTTCGGAACCAAGGCCGACCGGCCGATCTCCGACCGCGAGTTGCTGAAGTTCTATCGGGGCAGAGACGTCGTCTACGATCAGGAGTAGCCGATCACAGCCCCGATGGGTTCTCGCCGTTGACCACGCCGCGTCCGGCCGATACCACGGCACGGCCGATCTCGAAGCGGGACAGGCCGTGGCGCAGCAGCCATCCCAGCATTTCCAGCAGGCGCCGCTCCCGTGCCGCGCGGGTCAGCAGGATACGGGCGGCCCAGTAGCGGCGGCCTTCCAGGATCGGTCGAAGGCGGGCTTGCCGGGGGTGGCCGTCCAGCCAGCGGATGACGCGGCTCATCGCCTCGATGTTGTCCATCATGCGCGGCAGCACCATCGCGTCCTCGCGCGACAGGCTGGTCGGGATATTGGCGATCACTGTGTCGGGCTCGCTGGAAAAACCGATACGGCGGGCTGCCGTGACCGCCCGCCAGAACAGTTCGTAGTCCTCGCAGGTCCGCAGATCGGTCGGGAACAGGCTGTCCAAGCGGTCCAGCAGGGTGCTGCGGATCGCGACGCTCGACGTCTTGATGTGCCAGCCGCCCATCAGCGCCGCCGGATCGCAGCGCTGCTCGACCGTCAGCACCGGTTCCGGCACGCCGCCGGCGGCCAGTTCGAAATCATGGACGCAGCGCGAGTGGATGAAGTCTACCGCACCGTCCGCCGCGATCAGGGCGGCGGCAGCCTCCAGCTTGCCCGGCAGCCACGTGTCGTCCGAGTCCAGCAAGGCGACCCAGTCGCCCTCCGCTGCCCGAATGCCCCGGTTGCGCGCCGCCGCCGCTCCCTGGTTAGCCTGACGCAGGTAGCGCACGGGCATGCCGTCCCGGATCAGCTCTTCCACCACCTGGGCGGTATCGTCGGTCGACCCATCGTCGACCACGACGATCTCATGCGCCGGATATGTCTGGTCGTGGACGGAGCGTATCGCCTCCGCCAGATGCCCCGCCCGGTTATGGGTCGGGATCACGACGCTGAACCGGGGTGCTTCGCCGGTCACCGGCGGCGGCGGGCGCAGTTCCACAACGGTGCTCGACGGCGCCTCGTCCTGCTTCACCGCCAGCGCTCCGCGCAGCCGGCTGACATCCCAGCGCAGCCGGAACCGCTCCCGCTCGGTACCGCGGAGGCTTGCCCTCATCAGGCCGATTTGTTTTTCACCCCACTGGCGGACGATCCAGCGCGGATAGCCGAACAATCGGGCATCGCGGCTGCCTCCTGCCGCCAGTTGCTGCAAGCGCTCACCCCGCCCATAGCGGTAGGCGCGGCGCAGGATCCATTGCTGCGTCATGCTCGCGGCACCGATCTGGTGCTCCACGACGGGCGCCGGGCTGTGGGCACAGCGGAAGCCCAGGCTCTCCAACCGCAAGGTGAATTCCGTCTCGCTGCCCATCGCGTAGGCCATGGTTCCATCGGGACCGATCCGTTCGTCGAACCTGTGACCCGCATCGAATACCCGGCGCCGCACCGCCATGTTCGGCCCCCAGACGCAGCCGGCCCGGATCGGTCCTTCCGTCCAGGCCGGATCGGTCGCGGCGTAGACCGGTCCCAGCGGCACCTCGCCCAGCAGCCAGTCCGGCGGCTCCATTCCCCAGCGCGGCACGATCCGCCCGCCGAAGATGTCGAACTCCGGCAGCCGGTCCGCCGCCGCCGCCCAGGCGGTCAGCCAGTCGCCGGCTGCCACGATATCGTCGTCGGTCAGCACCACCAGGTCGCCTTCGACGGCTTCCAGCCCCCGGTTGAGCGCCCGGTTCTTGCCCTTGGCCGGCTCCGTCAGCACCGTCAGGGGCAACCGCCCGGCGGCCGAGCGCAGCAGGTCGCCGCTGCCGTCCGTGCTGCCGTTGTCGACCGCCACCAGTTTCCAGCCCCCCGGAGGCGGGACGAGCCTGGTGAGCGAATCCAGCATCTCCGGCAGCGTATCCGCGCCGTTGAAGGTGGAAAACAGAACCGTGATCATGAACCCAGCGCCATCCTCAGATCGTCTTTCAGCCGGTCCGCCAGACGAGGCGCCCGCGCTTCCCGCATCGTCTCCACCTGGTCCCTGTAGCGGACCCGGTTCCATAACCCGCTGCGGATCAACTCGGCCATCTCCTCCGCGTTGCGGCAGAGATGGCCGATATCGCCGAACCGGTCGAACAGGTCGCGGAAGATCGGCAGGTCGAAGGCCAGGATCGGACGCGCCAGCGCCAGCGCGTCGGCTAGGACCCCGCTGGGCGAGTAGCGGTAGTGTTCGGCCCCGTAGGGCATGCAGACGTAGTGCATTTCCGCCAGCCGCTCGACATAATCGGCACGCCCGACCTTGCCAGCCGCAAGCGGCTTCGTCGCCAGCACGTCCAGGTCTTCGCCTGCCATGTCCGCTCCCAGCCGGCCGACCGCGTGGAACTCCGTCTTAGGTCCCGCCGCGCGGCGCGCGATGTCCAGGAACGAGCCGAAGCCCTTCTCCGCCGAGGCAGCACCCATGAAGCCGATGCGGACAGGTGTTTCCAGGTCCCCGCGACCCTCCAACGAGGCCTCGACCGAACTGACCGGATGGGGCAGCAGCCGGACGTCGAGCGGGTTCAGCCGGGGCAGGGTTGCCAGCAACTCGCCCCGGATCGCCGGTTCCATCACGAAATAGCGGACCGGCAGCCGGCTCGGCAGGCCCATCGCCGTGCGGAGATCGGTCAGCCGCGTGAGCGGATTGCGGGACCTCCAGGACCACAGCACGGTCAGGTTGCCGTGAAGCACGATATGGACGCTCCGGACACTCGTCCGAAGGCCGCGAACCTTCAGCGCGGCGATAAGCGACGGGCAGGAACTTGCTAGGATCAGGTGCGATCCGGCCGCCTCTTCCAGCAACCGGCCGACGAAGCCGGAGTCCTGTTTCAACCGCGCCTTGAAGCCGGCATCGCGCGGCGGCAGCCGGGTCTCGCGGAACTCCACCCGGGCGCCGTCCTTCGGATCGATCAGCGCCCGGATCAGCGCGATGTGCCCGGCCTCTCCCCAGAACCGCACGCGCTCGCCGGGGAAGGCGCGCACCACGGTTTCGAGCAAGCCGGTATTTACCGGAACGTGCTCGTCGCCCCAGATGATCGGTTCGGTGACGGTGATCATGTCTGTGTTCGGCCGGGGTTCCGCAGTGTCGTCAATTTGCCGGGACCGAGGCGGACGCCGGGGCAGGCGCCTCCGCCGGCCGCAGGAAGCCCCCGCGCCTGACCCGGCCCGCCGGCTGTACCGCCGCCCGCTCCGCCTTGACCAGGATCTCCCGTACCAGCGCCACGATCACGACGGACAGGAAGAACACCGAGTAATAGGCCATCGACAGCGCGGCCCCGGCGACGAAATAGCTGATGAAGCTGACCTGCATCATCCGCCCGAGATGCCACGCCCACTCGAATTCCGGCTTTCCCTTGCTCAGGCGGATGATCGACCGGGTGTTCAGCCATCCGACCACGCCGATACCTAGGAAGATCATCAGCCCGATCGGTCCCTGGTCGCCCAGCACCTGGAAATAGATGCTGTGCGCCGCCCGCTGCGGCCTGCCCGGAACGTATTTGTGGAAGACGGCGCCGACCTCGGTCGTCGCAAGGCCTCCGCCCAGCAGGGGCCGGTCCTTCGCGACCCGCATCGCGTAGTTCCAGGCGTCGAACCGTCCCTGGACGGAGTCGTCCTTCTGGTAGTTCTCGATCGTGCCGATCCTGTCCTTCCAACTTGCGGGCATCAGCGAGACGGCCGGGACGAAGCAGGCCAGCAGCAGGACCATGGTCATCAGCTTGCCGGACGAGCGCAGCCAGAACACGAGGGCCGTCACGCTCAGCGCCAGGAAGCCGCCGCGCGAATAGCTGCCGATCACCGAGATGATGGTCAGCGCCATCGCCATCATCAGGCCGATCTTGATCAATCGGTTGGCGGTCGTGACCCGCAGGTAGTTCATCATCGGGATGATCATGCAGCAGGCCAGCGCCAGATGGTTGCGGTCCTCGATGATCGATTCCGGCGGACCCAGCACGGTATAGGCGCCGCCATTGGCGATGGTGAAGCCGCCGCCCTTGACCCCGAAATAGCCGATCGACAGCACCGTGATCCAGATCAGCGCCTGGATGCGGACCTGGGTGCGCATAACAGCCATCACAGCCAACGCGAAGACGAGGTTCTTGATATGCAGGTCCCAGTGAAACCAGGAATTCGCCGGCGCCAGCGACGTCATCGTCGTCAGCGTCATCCAGGCCATGAACAGCATGATCATGACGGTGGCGGAGTTCATCGGCAGTCGCTTCGGTTCCCGCGACACGACCCAGGCGATGAAGGTGATGACGACGATGATCAGGTTGAGCTGAAGCGTGTAGGTGAAATCCCAGGTCAGCCGGTGCGGGCTCATGATCGCGATCCAGGCCCATGTCAGCACCCCTATCGAAGGCATCGTCAGGGACAGTACCGCAAGGACCAGAAAGACCATGAACAAAATGAGGGAGCGCATTCAGTCCCCGCCTGCCGGAATCAACATAATCTATACAATTCGCGGGAAAGATTATCGAATGTTCGGACTTGAGCCGCAACACTGCGGTCATTTACGATGTTCAGACCCGTAAGGGTCAATTCGAAACTGGAAGTACGCCCATTTCGCCCAGGCGGCCCCATTTGACTTTTTGCATCGGGATATATGGGGTGTGTTTCATGCCGCATGGCAATATCCTGGGACCTTCCCGTCACCAGCCCCGGGCTGGCAGGCGGGTGTTGTGGACTCTCAAGGGATCAGGCCTGAAGTAATCGGGGCCGAAAGGACTAAGGTTGACTGGGTTTGCTTCTTCGACGATCGATCAGGCCAGGGCATCGCGGCCAGGATCTCCCGCCGAGCGGCCGGAGGGCGCCGAGGCCATGAAGGTGCTGATCCTGTCCTGGTATTTCCCGCCGTCCAATACCATCGGTGCGATCCGGGTCGGCAAGCTCGCCAAGTACCTGATGCGCCGCAATGTCGACGTGCGGGTCGTGACCGCGCGCGAGCCCGACCTGTCGAAGACGCTGCCGCTGGAAATCCCGGCGGACCGGGTAACCTGGACCCGCGCTGTCGACGTCAACCGCCCGATCGACATCGTCGGCAACCTGCGCAACCGCCTGCTGCGCCGTGCCCCCAAGCCGGGCGGCGGGGCGGCGCCGGGAGCATCGTCCGGTGGGTCGGGCGGCGGACGCGGCTCCCTGGTGGGCCGGGTGCTCTCGACCGTCAGCGATTACTACCTCAACCTGTCCAACCTGCCGGACCGCTATGTCGGCTGGCTGCCTTGGGCTATCGCGGGAGCCAGGCGCACCTGCCGCGACTGGAAGCCCGACCTGATCTACGTCACCGGCCCGCCCTTCACCGCCTTCCTTGCCGGCCATCACCTCAGCCGCAAGCTGGGCGTTCCCTGGATCGCCGAGTTCCGCGACCGCTGGGCCGACGATCCCTATTTCGAAGCGCCGGACTGGCGCATGGCGCTGCTCGACCGGATGGAGCGCCGGGTCGCCGGCAGCGCCAGCGGCATCGTCACCGTGTCGGAACCCTGGAGCGCGTTCTACCGCGCCAAGTACGGCAAGCCGGTCGCGACGATCTACAACGGCTACGACCCGCAGGACTTCCCGCTCCAGCCGGATCCGCCGCCTGCTACGCCGCCGTCATCCGGATCGTCGCCCGACCTGACCATCACCTATGCCGGCGTCCTCTATTCCGGCCGCCGCGACCCGTCCGCGCTGTTCGAGGCGCTGGCCCTGCTGGGGCCGGAGCGCCAACGGATCCGGATCGAGTTCTACGGCAGCGACCCCGGCCTCGTCATGCCGCCGGCCGAGAAGGCCGGCGTCGGCGACCGGGTGACCGTCCACCCCGCCGTCCCCTACAAGCAGTCGCTCGAGATCCAGCGCCGGTCCGACGTGCTGCTGCTGCTGCAATGGAACAACCCGCGCGAGCAGGGCAACGTGCCCGCGAAGCTGTTCGAGTATTTCGGCGTGCTCCGCCCGATCCTCGGCATCGGGCTGGAGGACGGCGTTCCCGCCCGACTGATCCGCGAACGGCAAGCTGGCTTCTTCTCCAACGATCCGGAAGCGATCGCGGGCCAGCTCCGCCGCTGGCTGGCGGCCAAGGACGCCGCCGGAGGCAGGCTGCCCGGACTTCCGCCGGCGGCGCGCGAGGGGCTTTCGCGCGATATCCAGTTCGAGCGCCTGCTAGACTTTTGCATCGAGGTGACCGAGCCGGTGGCGGCGCGGCGCGTCAGTAACTGCGGCGCCCCAACCTGAGGGGCTGGTAACCTCAAGCCTCGACCGCGGCTGTTGCGATCCGGGGGCCGCCTGGCTTGGCATGAGCATCCCTGATCGCGTCGGCTACCGTGGTGCGGAACTTTACCCGCGGTCGCCGCACGCCGTGGGTCAGCAGCGCGCGGAGGACCTGCTTCCGCGCTCCGGCGATATAGACCGCCGCACCCTTGCCGTGCGCCTTGCGCACGAAGCCTTCGATCGTGATGGCGGCTGTAGAGTCCAGCATCGGGACCTCCGAGACGTCGAGCACATAGGCCTTGGGATGTTCCGCCAACTGGTCGAGCACCGAGCCGACCGTGGCCGCCGCCCCGAAGAAGAAGGCGCCCGAGATCCGGTAGACCATCACGTCGGGGTCGCTCGCCATGCCGGCGTCGTAGGGCAGGCGGGCGTCGGCGCCCACCGCATCGGCCCGATCCTCCTCCTGGCTGGGCCGGCCGCTCTCGATCTCGACCGCCTGAGCCATGCGGTGCAGGAACAGCAGCGCGCCGATGCCGAACCCGACCACGATGCCTTCCGTCAGGTCGCGGAAAACGACCAGCAGGAACGTCGCCATCAGCACCACGGCATCCCCGCGCGAGGCCCGCAGCAGCGTTGCGAACTCGTGCTTTTCCGCCATGTTCCAGGCCACCACGGCCAGCACGGCGGCCAACGCCGACAGCGGGATGAAGCTGGCCAGCGGGGCCGCCACGAGCATGAACAGAAGCAGGAAGACCGCGTGCAGCATGCCGGCGACCGGACCCCGCGCGGCCGATCGGACATTGGTCGCGGTGCGCGCGATGGTCCCCGTGACGCAGATCCCGCCGAACAGCGGGGAGGCTATGTTCGCGACGCCCTGCGCCACCAGTTCGCAGTTCGACCGGTGGCGCCGCCCGCTCATGCTGTCGGCGACCACGGCCGACAACAGGCTCTCAATGGCGCCCAGCAGCGCGAAGGCCACGGCGTCCGGCAGGACGGCAAGCGCCTTGTCGGCCGAGAAGGTTGGAAGTTCCGGCAGCGGCAATGAGTTCGGGATGCCGCCGAACCGGGTGCCGATCGTCTCGACCGGCAGGCCCAGGACCCAGCTTGCCACCGCCGCGGCCCCGACCGCGATCAGCAGGGCCGGCCAATGCGGCCGGGTGCGCCGGACCGTCAGGATCAGCCCGACCGTGATCAGCGTGACGGCCGCCGCCGCGACGTTGATCGTCGGCAGCGCCTCCGCCAGAGCCAGGACCTTGGGGACGATGGCGCCCGGCTCTTTGCCCTCGAGGGTAAGGCCCAGCAACTCCTTGAGCTGGCTGGCGAAGATGATGACGGCGATCCCGGCCGTGAACCCGATCGTCACGGGGTAGGGGATGTATTTGATATACGTCCCCAGCCGGAGATAGCCGATCGCCATCAGGAACACTCCGGACATCATGGTGGCGAGCAGCAGCCCGTCCACCCCATGCCGTTCGACCGTGGCCGCCACCAGCACGATGAAGGCGCCGGCGGGGCCGCCGATCTGGAACCGGCTTCCGCCCAGCAGCGACACCAGGAAGCCGCCGACGATGGCGGCAAAAAGCCCGCGGTCCGGCGTGACGCCGGAGGCGATCGCGATCGCCATCGACAGCGGCAGGGCCACGATGGCGACGGTCAGTCCGGCGATGGCGTCGGCTCGAAGATCCAGGAGCCCGTAGCCTTCGCGCAGGATGGTGACGAGCTTAGGAGTGAAAAGTTCCGCGAAGGTGGGTTCGGCGGACCGGACGGCCATGGTAGTGCTTTCTTCTGCCGCTCTGTCGAGGTTCTTATGAAAAAGGACATAGAATCAGATATATCTGCCGCGACCTCCGATGTCTATTACATCGATTGCGGTTAAAATTCGGTGTGTCGTCATCGCCGTCAGCTACTTGGCGGACGTTGCCGCCGTCGATGCGATCATTGGACGCTTTTTCGCCGCGGAGGGTACGAGTGGCCGGACAGAACGCTGAGAACGACGGGTGATGGACATGGAAAGTCTTCTTCAAGACGCTCGCGCGTATTGGGAAAGCAAGAAAGCGGGACGGCCGATGCCGGCCCGCCGAGACCTCGACCCACTCCTGGAGGTTCCGCACCTTGCCCCATGGATCGTACTGGTCGATGTCTTCCAGGACCCGCTGGACTTCAAGTTCAGGCTGGTCGGCTCCGGTGTCGTGGACAGGTCTCAGGGCAATCACACGGGCAAGCTGTTTTCCCAAATGCCCGGGTTCGGGCCGGGAAACTATCTTTGGACCCACCGGGCCGCCGTCGTCGAATCGAGACTCCCCATCAGATCCGAACCGCCCTATGTCGGCCGGGTGCGCGCCGTGCGCGGCGTCGCCGACATCCACCTTCCCCTGTCCGACGACGGCATGACGGTGAACATGATCTTCACCGTCGTCGCTTTCGACACCGCCGAGTGAAGGCGTCCCTCCGGGCCGCCGTCAGCGCAAGGCGGCCATCAGAAGCGCCGCGGCGGCACCGCCCGCTACCGTCCGCACATGGTTCCAGCCCGTCCATTCGACTAGGTAACGCTGCCAGAGGCGCTCTCCTTCGGTACCGTGCGGATCGATGCGGGCCAGCTTCTCGTTACGCGGGACGTTGAACACGGCCGTCACCGCGACCACTCCCAGCAGATACGTCCCGCTCCCGGCTAGCAGCCATCCGGCACGCTCCCCGGCCCATCCGCCGAAAGCCGTCAGCGCAAGCGCCAGACATGCCGCCGCCGTCCCGAACAGCGCTCCCATGAACAATGGCGTGACCGCGACCCTGTTGATCGACCGCATCGCCGCCATTCCCTCCACTGCCGGCAATCGCCCGAGCGCGGTCATCACGAAGGAGGAGAATGCGAAGAACACGCCGCCGACGACTCCACATCCGAGTGCCGTCGCGCCGATCAACCCGGCAAGGATCCCCTCGCTCATCCGCTCCCTCCGGATAGAAAAGATAGCAGATTTTCGAAGGATCGAATGTTCAAGGGCGGTTGATCGCAGACGTTTCTGCGATCAACCGCCCTTGAACATTAGCCCTTAAAAGGCCGCCATCCGGATCACTGCTTCGTCTGGTCGCTCGCAGCGCCGTTCTGTGAATTGGCGTGCTGCTGGTTCTCCTGCTCTTTCTTGTCGGCCTTCTTGTTGGCTTCATGGTGGCCGACGGCGCAGCCTGCGGCGGCGCCTGCCACTCCATGTCCCGAACCGACCATGTGGCCTGCCACGCCGCCGACGGCGGCGCCCTTCAGGCAGCCTTTTGCCTCCGCCGTATCGGGCATCGTCAGGACGCCGCCAAGGATCGCCGCCGTTGCGGCTATTGCCAGAATTGTTTTCATCGGTATTTTCCCTTCCATAAGAGACTGTCAGGAAAACACCGGACGCCGGCAAGCGTCACCACAGTAAGATCGCATTTATGCTAACATGAAAAAGTTTTCATGATGGCACTTTCTTTGGGACGTCCAATCACCGGGCCGTCAGCTTTCGCTCCAGTTCATTGGAGTCGATGAAGAACTTGGCCGCCCAATTGAGGTACTCGAAGGTGCCGTAGTCGCCATCCACCGGAAAGCTGCCCTGGACGCCGCCGCGCGTGTCGGTCGGCCCCTCAACGGCGACCGTCCTGCGGACGAAGCCGTTGACCCGTTTCGCCGCTTCCAGCCATCGGGCATCGCCGGTGTCCTGGTACAGCAGCAGCCAGCAATGGGCGATCTGGACCGACCCGGTCAGGCAGACCCAGTCGACGGCCGGCTTCCACCCGGCATTCAGCCTGCCGGGCAGGCGTCCGGTTCCCCGTTCGTCAAGGCACCCGAGCAGTCCTTCGGCCAGCTTCGTCCCGGCCTCCAGGAAGGCAGGATCGCGCGAGAACCGCCATGCTTCCAGAATGCCCCGCAGGGCGTAGCCCAGCGTGTGGGTCAGCGGCTGGTGCGGCTCCTCCAGGCAACAATCCGCCATCCAGCCGTTCGGCTGCTGGCGGCCGACGGCCCAGCGGACCTGCGCCAGCGCCGCATCTCCCCAGGTACGCGACGGGTCGAGCCGAGCGGCTTCCAGCAGCCCCCAGGCCACATGAGTCTCGTAGCTCTTGTCGTTCCGGCTGGCGAAGGGTGTCGGAAAGCGCCGCCAGCAGCCGTCCTCGTCCTGGCTCCCGGCCAGCCAGTCGGCGGCCCTGGTCATCGCCGGACGATAGGCATCGCCGAACTCCGCCACGCCGGCGGCCAGCCCGAGCAGGATCTGGCCCGTGTTGAACGTCACCGGGACCCGAGGCTCCTGGCCGATCGTTCCGCCCTGGAAACCACCGTCGGGGAACTGGATCGACACCAGCCAGTCAAGCATCCGGCGTGCCCGTTCCAGCAGTGCCGGATCGTTACGCAGCCGGCCCTGTTCGATCATCGTCGGGACGATATAGCCCGTCGTCTCCGGATACGAGGCGGACCAGCCGCTGACGAGGCTGTAGTGCCGCGCCACGCCGCCGTCCCGCGTCGCCGAGTTGTCCTGTGCCTGTCCCAGCCAGTCGAGTGCCGCCGCCACGGTCGCGTCGATCCCCGGATCGGCGACCGCGTCCAGGCCGTCGCGGTCGCGCCGGACCGCCGCCTTAGCTGCCGCCGGCAGCCGCTGGAAATCGGCCAGCTTCTTAAGCGGACGCAGCCTGTCTTTTACCGCTCGAGGCAGCATGCTGGGCAGAAGATCTTGTACCGGCACCGAAACCATCCTTTTCGTTCGCCAAAAATCCGCGACCGGCGCTGGCCGACTCGGCAGGGTCGCGGTAGATCGTGACACCCTGGACCATCAGGCATTCCAGGCAGGTGAACATATCCGCCGCCCGGATAACCCAGGCCTTGCCCTCGCCAACCGAAATCCACCGCAGGCCGCCGTCACGCTCGAGATAGCGGGTGACGTAATCCCGCACGCCGGTTCCGGTCGGCTTGTCGATTCGGTCGGCGGACACGACGGACGAATGGGCCATGACGGCCACCTTCAGGCGCTCGCCGCCCCAGCCCGTCACCTCGCGCACGACAGGGCTGTCGGGGGTATAGACGGGGAAGGGGAAGCTGTCGCCGCACAGGTCTTCCAGCACATGGTAGAAGGTGACCGGACCCAGGTCGGTGCCCAGGCCCATGATGTAGCCGTCCGCCTCGAGCACCCGCCCCAGCGGCGAATCGGCGTCGAACGCGAATGGCGACCGATGATGGTCAGCCACAAGCCAGTCGGCGCGGGCGCCCAGCGCTACGACGGAGTGGGTCGGGTGGATGCTTCGGCGGCTGCGCTTGTCGCGGCGCAGCGTCTCGGCGATCTTGCCCATGCCGGTCGGAGTTTCCCGTACGTCGAAGTCCGGACCGGACTTCAGCGTCTCGTACATCGAGCCGGTCATCGTGAAGGCCGGCATCGCCAGCGTGCCGCCGCGCGCCACCACGACGCTCTCCAATGCCGCCAGGACGGTGGCAGCGCCCCCTTCGACGAAACCCAGCTTCGACAGCGAGCTGTGGACGAACACGACGGCGCCGTCCGGTAGCCCGGCCCGGGCAAGATCGTTTTCCAGGTCGCGCCGGCCGATCGCGGCACGTCCGGCGGCATGGCGGCGCTCGGACCGGCGGGCCAGCCCTGCTTCGATCAGCGCGAACCCGCCGGAGGCGATGGCGGCATTGACCGCCCGCTTGACGCCGGGCGGCAGAAGCCGGCTGGCGGCCTGCAGTACGGGAGCCGGAATGGCGGCCTCGATCATCCGATGGACGCGCTTGCGGTTCTCAGGCGGCGGTGCGGCGGTCCCGCTATGGTTCGCTGCCATGGTATTCCTCCGTTGGTCCCCGTGACGGTGGTCGGTTCTGCACTTCCGGTAAAAGCGTGTGGGCAGGTCTTAGGTTCAACAAAAGAATAAATGCTATGCTTTTATGATGTCATCAGGAGGGTGCTGGAACCGGAATGCACCATCAATGACGCCAATGGTGAGGTGGATACTTCATATGGATTGTTGCATGACAGGCACTGAATTCGAGAAAACTTAGCCGCAATGTCATCGGGCGGTGCCAACGCTACTACTTGGGTGTGGCGGCGCCGCCGCTTATGCTGTTGAGTCGGTTCGGATACCTCGGAAGACAGCGGACAAGCCGCTATCGCGTCATGCAACTGGGCAGGTTCTCATGGTTGGATCGGTTTCCGGAATGAGCCGGGCGAATAGGCTTCGGCAAGACCTGGATGCCGGCTTGCACCAGGACGTGGAGGAGCGGGAGGTGGCACATACGGCCGGAGAAGGACACTCGGCGGTCAGGGACAAGTCGCTGGAGGAAATGGCATCCGATCTGCGCAGCCTGTCCGGGCAGATCGTGACGGCGCGCGTCATGGGTGTCGGCAACGGTGCGACAGGCGGTGCGGCGGGCGGTGCGCTCGGCGGGACGGCTGGCGGTACTAACGGCGATGCCGGATTGCCGGCGGTCCGACTGGTCGGCGACATGCTGGCGGCGGAACTCAGCCGCACCCTGGAGCAATTGAGCGCCCGCCAGCGGGAAGACATGGCTTCGCTGGTGCTCAACCACGCCCAGGGCATGCGGGCGACGACCGACCGCGTCGACCGCCTGCTGCGGGGTCTGGAAGCCGACCGGGAGCGGGGCGGTCCGGCAGACAAAACAGTGCTGGACCGTCTGGACGCCATCGCCGCCCGCCAGGACGAGCTTGAATCGCTGATGCTTCGGCAGCGCCACGGTCTCGTGCCCACCTGGGTCGCCGGCCTGCTGGCGCTGGCGGCGCTCGGCATCAGCATCGGCTCCGCCGTGGCGCTCCATATCGGCCTTCAGCCATGACCGGATCGGCATTTCGCCAGAAGATGACCAACGGTACGCCTTACAGTACAACTTGCGATGAAATCGGGAACATGCGGGCGGAAAAAGAAAAGGTCCTGTTCGAGGACGACTGGAATCCAATCAGACTGCCGCCCGATCTTCCCCCGGTACTGCTGGTGGTCGTGGACGCGGAGGAGGAGTTCGACTGGTCGGGGCCATTCACGCGGGACCGCCATAGCGTACGATCCATGGCGGCCCAGGGTCCCATGCACCGCATCTTCGAGAAGTACGGCATCCGTCCGACCTATGTCGTCGATTATCCGGTCGCCAGCCAGCCCGACGGGCTGGAACCGCTCCGCGACCTGCTCAAGGACGACGCCTGCCTGATCGGGACCCAGCTTCACCCCTGGGTCAATCCACCCTTCGACGAGGAGATCTGCGAGCGCAACTCCTTCCCCGGCAACCTCTCCCCCGATCTGGAACGCGCCAAGCTGTCCGTGCTGACCCGCGCGATCGAGGACGGACTGGGCCTGACGCCGCGCATCTACAAGGCCGGACGCTACGGTCTGGGTCCCAGGACCTTCCGCACGCTGACGGAGCTTGGCTACCAGATCGACATCAGCGCCGTGCCGGGAGCGGACCTTCGGACCCATCACGGCCCGGACTTCCGCCGGGTTGCTCCGCAGCCCTACTGGATCGGTCCGGCGGGCCGCCTGCTGGAGCTGCCGCTGACCCGCGGCTATGTAGGATTGCTCTCCGATTCGGGGCCGCGCCTCGAAGGGGCGCTCGAGTCTCCGCTGGCGCAGGCCTGCCGGCTGCCCGGCGTGCTCTCCCGGCTGGGGTTGATCGACCGGATCATTCTGACGCCGGAAGGAGTCCCGCCGGCCCAGCACATGGCGCTGGTCCGGGCGATGATCCGGCGCGGCCAGCGTATCTTCATGCTGTCGTATCACAGCCCGTCGATGGTGCCCGGAAACACGCCCTACGTCAGGACCAAGCAGGATCTGCGGACGTTCATGGACAGGGTGGAAGCCTTCTGCGACCGGTTCTTCGGTGAGCTTGGCGGCACGACGAGCGACCCGCTGGCGGTGCGCGAGATGCTGCGGACCCAGGCCGGTCTGGCCCGCGACGAGCAGCCGGCGCGGGCCAGGGGCGTGCGCCCCCCGGCTCGTCAATGTTCATCCAGCGGCTAGACCGGGTTATGATCCCGCCCGACGCTTAACAGTCTCATCATCCGGAGCAAACCGCTATGCGCCCCCTCCTCACCGTCGCCTGCCTCCTGACCGCCGCAACGGCGCTCGGCGGTTGTGAGATATTCCCCACGACCACGACTGCCCAGGCCTGTGCCGAGCTGCCTTCGGCCGTCTGGCCCTGGCGTCCGATCGACAACGCGCGGATCGAGCGGCTGCCCCAGGCCGGCACCCCGGCACTGTTTCCTATGGACATCATTCAGGTCGTCGGCACTGTTTCGGACCCCGATCAGTTCAAGGAACCGGTTCCCGTCAAATTCGAGTGCGTCTTTCGCGGCAACCAGCTCAAGACCTTCGGCTGGATCGAGCCGGCGCAGTTCGTGACGCCGTATACGCAGTGAGGGTAGGAGTCGCTTCGACATGGACCCTCAGCTGATACCCAAGGCATTGAGGCTTGACCGGTGAGTTGCGGCTGAGATGTCGGGTTGAAGAGGCCCGACATCTAACGCTCCAATCCGGTTAAGCTCAATGCCGCCGGTATAAACCTCCCCTCACCGTCCGATCGTCGCCAGCAACTCGGCCGCTTCCTCGCGGCTCTCGAACGGCTTGCCGTCCGTGCCCAGCTTCTCCAGGATCTCGCGCGCCTCGTCCTTGGCACCGGTCGCATGAAGCGCATAGGCAAGATGGTACTGGACGTCCTGGTTCGACGGCGCACCGGCGGCGGCGCTCCGCAGCAGTTCCACTCCTTCCGCCGTCTCGCCCGACTGGACGAGGATCCATCCCAGCGTATCCGCGATCTCGGGAGCCGACGGGGCGGCGGCGTGGGCGCGGCGGGCGTATTGCAGGGCTTGCGGGCTGCCAAGCTCATGCGCGATCCAGGCGGCGTTGTTGAGCAAGGCCGGATCGCCCGGCCGGGCCTGGACCAGGATGTCGTAGTGCGCCTCCGCCTGCTTCAGGTCCTGCCGGGTCAAGTAGGTATCGGCCAGCACGGTCCGGGCCGCCACGTCGTCGGGGTTGCGCTTGACCCAGTCCTCCAGTCCGGATACCGCCTGATCCATCCTGCCGTTGTCGCGGCGTAGCCCGTAAAGGCCAAGCGCCAACTGCCGGTCCGACGTCGCCTGAAGCGCCTGCTCCATGGCGCGGATCGCTTCGTCCACCCGGTTGGTCCGCAGCAGCACGCTGCTGCGCAGCTGGGCCGCCGCGATCGGGTTGGCCTGACGCAGGCCGTCGGCCAGCTTCAGCGCGCCGTCGGCGTCGTTGCGGGCCAGCGCCAGATCGACCAGTCCCAGCGTCGCCACGGCGCTGGCGGGGTCCTTGGCCTTGATCGCTTCCAGCACGGGACGCGCCTCCTCCGGCCGGTTGGCCGCGATCAGGTTCTGGGCCAGAGCTATTTGCGCCTCGGCATCGTCCGGCTTGGCCTTGGCATAGACCCGGAGCGCATCCGCCGCCCTGGCCGGATCGCCGCCGGCCCTGTACATCACCGCCGCGAACTTCAATGCTTCGGGTTGGGCATTGCCGATCTGCCGGAGCTGGCCGGCGGTTTCCAGCAGCTTCGGCTTGTCGTCGCGCCGCTCATACAGCTCACCCAGGATGCGCCGCATCGTGATCGAGTTGGGATGGCGCGACGCGGCGCTCTCCAGCGTGTCTTCCGCTTCGTTGAGCCGCTGGTTCTGCGCCAGGAACTGGCCCAGCCGCAGAACCGCCTGCTCGTCGCCGGGATTGGCCGAAACGGCGTCGCGCAGGCGCTTCTCGACGGCGTCCAGGTTGCCCATGCGGGCATCGACGAGGTTGAGGTTGTTGGCGATCTCCGACATCGACGGGTCGAGCGCGCTGGCGGCCTGAAGGCGCGACTTCGCGGTCCCCATGTCGCCCTCTGCCGCGAAGATCGCCGCCTCCAGGCTGATGAGCTGCGGGTTGTCCGCATCCGCCGTCTTCAACTGGTCCACCGTCTCGTGCGCCTTGGCGAACTCCCCGTTGCGGATATAGTCGAGCACGAGCGCCACCGACCGCCGCGTTTCCGGCGGCATGTCGCGCGATCCGGCATCCGACGCCTGAAGCAGGCCCAGCGTCGATTTGGCCCGCGCCGCCATCGGCCGGTTGGGCGACTTGGCGAGTTCCTCGAACATCGCCGTGGCGTTGCCCATGTCGCCCTGGCGCAGATAGGCGCCCGCCAGCATCTGCCGGGCGATCAGGTCGTCCGGATGGTCCGCCACCAGCGGCTTCAGCGCTTCGATGGCGCTTAGGGTGTTGTTGGAGCGCAGCTGGATCGCCGCCAGCGTCCGTCGCGCCGGCACATGGTCGGGCGCCGACGCCAGGAACCGGTTGATCGACGCCTCGGCCTGGGCGTACTGGCCCGTGTTGAACTTGATCAGGCCGCCCAGCAGCAAGGCGGGGGGATAGTCCGCCAGCGCGCCCTCGATCGGCTGGAAGGTCGTGCGGGCGGCATTGGCGTCACCCCGGATGAGCTGGATCGACGCCTTCATGTACCTTGCCATGACGTCGCGCGGCGTCCGTTCCAGCACGCGGCTGACGTCCTTCTCCGCCTCGTTGATCGAGCCGGTCTGAAGCCGCACCCGCGCGCGGGGCAGCAGCACGCGCGGATTGTCGGGCGACAGCGCCGCGGCGCGGTTTAGACTTGCCAATGCGTCATCCGCCCGCTGGCCGGCGAAGGCGATGTCGGCCGACAGCAGCAGCGCTTCCAGATTGTCGGGAGAGGTGGCGAGCACTTCGTCGACGCTCCGCCGCGCCTCGTCGGTCCGGTTGCGTAGCGCGTCGATCCGGGCAAGTCCGAGCTTCGCCTCGGCAAGGTTCGGCGCCGTTTCCAGCGCCGCGCGGAACTGGCTCTCGGCATCGTCGATCTGGCCGGTACCCATATAGGCCTGACCGCTCATGACCAGCTTGGCCTGCGTCAGTTCGGGCGTAGCGCCCTGGGGCGACAGGACCGCGAAGACGTCGCCGTAGCGCCGCTGCATCATCAGCGCCTGCGCCAGCTGCAACTCGACCTCGTCGCCGCGCTGCGCCTCGAACACCCGCCGAAGCTCCTTCTCGGCGGAAACCGCGTCGCCCGTCCGCAGGTAAAGCTGTCCCAGCAACTGGCGCGCCTTCAGGTTGGCGGGGTCCTGCTGGATCGCGTTCCGCAGCTGGATCACCGCGGCGCTGGCGTTGCCGGACTGAAGCTGCTGGACGCCCTCGTCGTAGAAGCGCTGCGACTGCTGGGTGTCGGCATGGGCCGGCGTGAAGACCGTGAAGCAGGTGGCCAAGGCGATCAGGGACGACGCTGCCAGCAAGTGCCGGAACCTTGATGTCGCGGGCCGATGCTGGTTCATGGAAGGACTCCTTGAGGAACGGGCCGGATGATGAGCCAGGCCGCGCCGTTCATGACGGCGGATTGACGTTGTGCTGCTTGAGCAGGCTGTAGACGGTCGGACGGCTGACCCCCAGGATCTTGGCCGCCGCGGAAAGATTGCCGGCGGACAGCGCCAAGGCGCTGGAAAGCGCCTTTCGCTCCGCCTCGTCGCGCGCCTCCTGAAGGGTTGCCGCCGCCTCCGGTTCCTCGGAACCGGGCGGAGCCGCCAGCCCCATATGGGCTGATGTGATGCTCTGGCCCTCGGTCAGGATGACGGCGCGTTTGATTCGGTTCTCCAGTTCGCGGACATTGCCGGCCCAGGGGTGGCTTCGAAGCGCCGCCAGCGCATCGGGAGCGAGCTGAAGCCGTCGGCGACCATGATCGGCGGAGAATTTGTCGATCAGGTGGCGGGCCAGCACGATGCAGTCGTCGTTGCGGTCCCGCAGCGGCGGGATGTTCAACGCCATCTCGCCGATCCGGTAGAACAGGTCCTCGCGGAAGCCGCCGGTCCGGATGCGGGCTTCCAGGTCCTGGTGGGTGGCGCAGACGATCCGGACATCGACCGGGATCGTCTCCCGTCCGCCGACCCGCTCGATCACCCGTTCCTGGATGAAGCGCAGCAGCTTTACCTGGAGGCTCATCGGCATGTCGCCGATCTCGTCCAGGAACAGGGTGCCTTTCTGCGCCGACTCGATCTTGCCCTTGACCTGCCGCACCGCCCCGGTGAAGGCACCGCGCTCGTGGCCGAAAAGTTCGCTTTCAAGCAGGTTTTCCGGGATCGCGGCGCAGTTGATCGCGACGAAGGGACCGCGCCGACGGGCGCTCAGGTTGTGCAGAGCGCGGGCAAACAGCTCCTTGCCGGTGCCGCTCTCGCCCAGCAGCAGCACGCTGATGTCGGTCGGCGCCACCTTCTCCACCGTGCGGCAGAGCGACAGCATCGCATCCGAGCTTGTGACGATGCCCTGGAAGCTCGGCTCCCGGCTCTGCTGAAGCCGCCGGTTCTCAGCTTCCAGGTCGAACACGTTGAAGGCCCGGCGGACGATCAGGCTCAAGACCTGCCCGTCGATCGGCTTCTGGTAGAAGTCGTAGGCGCCCAGCGCTATGGCCCGCACGGCGTGGGCGCGCTCCTCGTTGCCGGTCACCACGATCACCTTGGTTTCCGGCGCCACGGCCAGGATTTCGGCCAGGGTGCGCAAACCTTCCACGGCGTCATCGGGGGCGGGGGGGAGGCCCAGGTCGAGCGTCACGACCGAAGGCCGTACCGCCTTGACCTGACGCAGCGCGCTTTCCCGGTCGGACGCGGTATGGACCTCGCAGTCCTCGAACGACCATTTCAGGCCGCGCAGGATCGCCGGATCGTCATCGACCAGCAGCAGGGTGCGCGCAACTGTCATGGGGTAGCCTGCTCTTCCAATTTATCGGATCTGACTTCGGCAAGCGGCATCAGCACGCGCGCCGTCGTGCCGGTCCCGACCTCGCTTTCGATCTCCAGGTGCCCGCCCCAACGCTCGATCAGGTCGCGGGTCTGGTACATGCCAATGCCGTAGCCGGTGCTCTTGGTCGAGGCGAAGGGCCGGAACAGGTGGTCCCGCACGAAGGCGTCGGTCATGCCGGGACCGTCGTCGGTGACCTCGACCACCGCGTGGCCGTTCTCGGCGAAGCCGGATACCGTGATTCGCCCGCGCGCCGCATCGACGGCGTTCTGCACCAGGTTTTCGACGGCGGCGGTGAAGCCCAGCCGGTCGACCGCAACAGCGACGCCGGGATCGATCCGCCCGAAACCCAGGCCGGGCAGGGCGGCGCGCCTGGGCTCGACCACCTCGGCCAGCATGCCGTGCAGATCAGCCACGCCGGCGGGTTCCTGCACGCCGGCCTCGCTCCGCTCCTTCAGCCGGCCCAGCAGCGCCCGCATCCGCTCGACCGAATCGCCGATGGTTTCCAGCGTGTCGCGCTGGAATTCCGGGTTGCCGCCGTGGCGCTCGGCATGCTGAAGGATCAGCGAGAGCTGGCTGACCATGTTCTTGAGATCGTGGGCGACGAAGCTGAACGACTGGCCCAGGCGCTCGAACCGTTGCGCCTCGAACAGGGCGCGGCTGGCCTGCGCCTCGGCGATGTAGCTGCCGACCTGGACGCCCAGGATCTCCAGCAGGTCCTCGTCCTCCCAAGTCAGCGCGCGGGGGACGCGAGGCTCGCTCAGCACGATCGCGCCGACGATCTCGTCGCGCAGCCGCAGCGGCACCAGCAGCCACGGCGCGTTCAGCCGGCGCAGCCAGCCCAGCACGGCCTGCTCCGATGGATCGCCGGAGAGATCCAGCCCGTCGCGCAGATTGAGCACGACGCGCCGTTCGCTCAGCCGCTCCGTCAGCGCATTCGGCAGCGCCAGCATGCCGGCCGCCCCCGACCAGTTGTAGCGCCCCGCCATCGCGAAGATATTGCCGCGTCCGCGCAGGAACAGCGCCCCGCTGCTGCACTCGAACACGTCGGCCATGGCCCTTACGGCGCGCTCGTGCAGGCTGGTCTGGGACGCGCTGTCCGACAGCGTCCGGATGAACCGCAGCCATTCCCGCCGGTAGTCGTAGGTGAAGGTGAAGAAGTTGCGGGAAATCAGCATGCGGGCGCGGGCACGCAGCTCGCCCGACAGAAGCAGCACCGCCAGCACCATCACGGCGCCGACGAAGAACAGCATCTGCACCAGCGGCCCCAGCGTCATGCTGGTTTCCCGCAGCAGATAGCCGATCGCCGCGACGCCAAGCAGGTAGACGCCGCTGCCGACCAGTGCGGTCGTGTGCAGAACCGTCTCGCGCGAGATTGTCACGTCGAACGACAGCGTCCGGATGCGGGCGGCGGAAACCAGCAGGAAAGGCACCGCGAGTATCTGCACCAGCGGGCGCGCGGTGAGCGTCATCGGATCGGTGCGCGCCAGCAGCAGCGCGCCGCTGTAGAGGAAGAGGTCGAAGGCGAACAGCCCGCCCAGCCCGATCAGCAGGTGCTTGAACGTCCACCGCGCGCTGTCGCGGGTGAAGGAGAACAGGTTCTCGATCAGCAGCAGTCCCAGCACCGCCAGCGCCAGCCCCGCCACCAGTGAAACCGGGACGAACCGGTTGAGCGGCAGGGAAATCCAGGTGTCCGTTATGCCCAGCACCACCACGCCGGCGGCCACGGCTGCGACCGTGTTGCGCCAGAAGCCCTTGGCGTCGCCATGGGTGACTTGGCGCAGCACCACCAGCAGGAACAGCGCCCAGGCGCCGGAGCGCAGCAGCAGCAGGGTTTGCGCGATCTCCGGCCGCAGACCCGCGGCTTCGGCGCCGGCCCAGGCCGCCGTCAGCAGGGTCGCCGCGATCAGCGCAGCGCCGTGGCGGCTCCGCTGCCACGTGGCGGCCAACAGTGCTGTCAGGATCAGATAAGTGAGCGCCGCGAGCCCATGGGTCGCAGCACCGATCAACGTCTGGCTGAGCTGCATTCTCTGTCCGTCGCTTGATCGCCGGACAGTAGCAACGCCAGGCTCCGCAGTCTTCTGAGCCTATCGGCTAACCCCAATGTGTCAGCCGGTTTGACGCTTTAAGGGAGCGTTTGGGATACGTCCCTTCAAGCATCTCAACGGGTTGGCGTCCGGTCTGTCAGCTTCCTTTACGCGTCGGTCACTGGAGCGCGTGGAACAGCTCATCGGGCGCTATCGGCTTCGCGACCATCCTGTAACCTGCCAGGGCGATTTCGCGTTCGCGGACAGGGGTGTTCTCTTCCACCAGGATGATGCCCCGGATCGGCTGTTCCGATCGTGCCAGCAACTGGCGCATCGCGACGATCCCGCCGGAGGCGCCGCCGAATCGCAGATCGGCCAGAACGGCATGCGGCAAGGCCCCGGCTTTGCCAAGCAGGTCCGCCGCATCCTCCGCCGACGGCATCAGTTGGACCGAGCCTCCCCAGTCTTCCACCAGCAGCCGGACGGAATTGGCGGTCGTCATATCCCTGTCGAGCAGCAGCACCCTCAGTCCCTCGAACGGCCGGTCGACGGCGGCGCCCTTTTCTGCCTGAAGCGTGGAAAGCTCGCGGTTCGCCAGCGGGACCTTGATCGAGAAGCAGGAACCGCGCCCCGGCTTGGTGCCGACCTCGACACCGTGCCCAAGCTGGTCCGCCAGCCGCTTCACGATGGAAAGACCGAGCCCGAACCCGCCGGGATATTCCTGAACGCTCCGGGAGCTGCGGAAGAAGTCCTGCCAGATCAGGCCCAGTTCGTCGGCCGCGATGCCGCGCCCGGTGTCGTGTATCTCGATCCGCAGCCATTCGCCCTGACGCCGGCACCCGACCACCACACGCCCCTCGACCGTGTATCGCAGCGCGTTGGACACCAGGTTCTTGAGGATCGTGTCGAGCAGGGCCGGATCGGTGCGGATACAGGCCGAACTCGGATGCAGGACGAAGCCCAGTCCCTTGCGCTCCGCCATGGTATTGAATTCGCTCGCCAGACCGATCAGCGACGCGTTGACGTGATGATCGACCAGCAACGGTTCGACCCGGCCCGAATCCACCTGATCGAAATAGAGCTGCCCATCCACGACGTTCCGCATCGACTGGATGGCGCGTCCCATGGACGCCAGCAGGTCGCGCGAGATCGGGTCGTGCAGCCGCTTCGCCAGCGACTCCGCGAGGAAGGAAAGCGCCGTCAGCGGCTGGCGGAGGTCATGGTTGGCGGAGGCCGTCATGCGCGATCGAACCCGCGCGATGGTCTCGACGGCTTCGACGGTGGTTTCCGCGGCGCTATCGGAATCCTGGTCTCCGGCATCGCGGGGCTCCGGAAGAGCGGTGTTCAGCCCATGCCAGTTGGCGACCTTCCCGTGTCCATCCAGCAGCGGTTCCGCCCTGACGAAGAACCGCCGCGCCGCGCCGTCCGCACCCATCAGCCGGCACTCGTGTTCGAACACCTGGCGCGCGGCGCGGACCTCCCGCCAGTCCCGGACGAAGTCCCGCAGGTCGTCGGGATGGATCAGTCCCGGCCAGCCCTCGACCAGCATGTCCTCGCTCGACCGTCCGGCGAAGTCGCACCAGCCGCTGTTGCAGTATTCCAGCCGCCCCTCTGGGCTCGCGATCCACAGGTGCGTGGCGATGCCGCGTGCTATGATCTGTTTCGATAAATCGGTCGAGTCCGCATTCATCGCCCATGCCTGTTACTGAGTGATCTGCTGCCGAGTGATCTTTTACTGAGTGATTTGCTGCTTTTCAGAACCGCCGCCCAGCTCGGACTCGTGCTCGATCATCCATAGGGCGCCCTGTATCCGGTTCTTCACGTTCATCTTGCGGAATGCATTGTTTATGTGGAGCCGGACGGTGATGTCGGCAATTCCGAGGACGCGGGCGATCTGCTTGTTGCTGTAGCCGAGCTTGACATAGCCCATGACCTGCAACTCCTTGGCGGTCAGCGCCCGGCGGCGCTCCGCAAGGCCGGGGTCGAGGGCATGCGGTGTCTTCTCGACCAGCAGATCGGCCAGCTGGGCGGGGAATACCTTCTCGCCGAGGATCACCAGCATGATCGACTCGAACAGCGCTTCCTGGGAGATCGACTTGATCAGGTATCCCATGGCGCCCGCCTCGAACGCGGCGCCAAGGCTGTCCAGGGAGAAGCGGTCGATCAGGACCACCACCGGCTTCACCGGTGCGATCGCTTTCAGGGACTTGATGCCGTCCTCGATGCTGCTTCCGGCCACGGTCCCGAGGATCACGATATCGGCGCAGGCGATTTCGCTGTTTCCAGCCTCGACCGCTTCCTTGATACCGCTATGGGAGCCAATGATCGTAAATGAATCGGTTGGAGCTATCTTGATCAGACGGGCACGGTCGGCGCTGTTCTCGTCGATGTGCAGAACTCTTATCATTCCGGTGCCATGCCTCGGGTTTTGAAATCTCTTGAAGGTCTTAATCTACAGGCCTCGTTGCAGCCGCGAAGCTACCCCGATCCGGTACTGCTTGTAAGCCATCCGATCAGCTTAGTCCGGCCGATAGGACGGCATGGAGCGCATTGCACTGTATCTCCAATGCGCGGAATATTTTATATGCAGGATGTTTTAATCCGATTCCCCATGACCCTAGCGAGCATCGTCATCACGGGGCCGAGCCTCAGCTCAGCATCCCGTCCGCGACGCCGGTGATGAAGACCGCGAGGATCATGTCGAGCAGGACGACGCCGGCAGCGGAGCCGCCGTTTATGTCCAGCGTGGTCCGGGCGATGAACCACTGGTACATCAGCACCAGCATCGTGACGGCGAGCACCAGCCCTTCGCCCAGGCCTTCGGGCAACAAGCCTGAATCGGCGATCGCGACCACGGGCAGGTAGACGCCCATCTGGATGACGGACGACCAGTTGTAGGCGCTGAGGAAGTCGAAATACCGTCCCGAGCGGTCGAGCAGTCCCGAGATGTGGAACATCACCAGCGGGAAGGCGGTCCAGCTTATGACATAGGCGAGGCCTTCGACCGTGACGAAGCGGAGCAGCGAGACATCCGGCAGGACGTCCCACAGTCGCAGGACGACCAGAACAGCATAGGCCGGCAGGACGATCAGGGCGGCACTGAACGAACGGATCGCGCCTTCGGGCGAGCGGTCGAGATAGCTGAGCCCCGTCTTGTCCAGCATCGCGAGCCGGTATGCGCCGAAGATCGAATAGACCGTTTCCCGTGCCGTCAACGTCATGCCCTGGGGCTCGCATTCTCGTGAGGGGCGCCGTCCCGGCCGAAGAAGCCGTCGATAACGGCCTCGTAGACGTCGGTCAGCTTTTCCAGGTCGGCCACGGCGACATGCTCGTCGACCTTGTGCATGGTCTGGCCGACGATGCCGAACTCCACCACCGGACAATGGTTCTTGATGAAACGGGCATCGGACGTTCCGCCGGTGGTGCTGAGTTCCGGCCGGTGTCCCGTCACGCGCTGGATGGCGCTGGCGACCAGATCGCTCAAGCGCCCTGGAAGAGTCAGGAAGGACTCGCCGCTGACTCGGAAGCTGAGATCGTAAGGACCCCCGACGCCGTCGCAGGTCCGGCGTATCCAGTCCTTCAGCGTATCGGACGTATGCTCGTCGTTGAAGCGGATATTGAAGCTGGCGGACCCCCTGGCCGGGATCACGTTGTCGGCCGGATTGCCGACATCGATCGTCGTGATCGCCAGCGTGGAGGGCTGGAAGTGCTCGTTGCCCCGGTCCAGCGGCTCGGCCGTCAGGGCGGCCAGCATCCTGACCAGGCGGGGCAGGGGGTTGTCGGCCAGATGCGGATAGGCGACATGGCCCTGGGTGCCGTGGACCGTCAGATATCCTGTAATGCTGCCGCGCCGGCCGACCTTGATCATCTCTCCAAGGTAGTTGGGGTTGGTCGGCTCGCCCACGATGCAGGCATCCAGCACCTCGCCGTTTTTAGCCAGCCAGTCCAGCACCTTGGCCGTACCGTTGATGGCGGGACCTTCCTCGTCGCCGGTGATCAGCAGGCTGATCGACCCCGCCGGGGCGCCCTTGGCCGCCACTCTCCGTCCCGCAGCCGCGACGAATGCGGCGATGGCCGCCTTCATGTCCGATGTGCCCCGGCCGTAAAGCTTGCCGTCGGCGATCTTTCCGCCGAACGGATCGGCAGCCCAGGCGGAAGGATCGCCCGGCGGCACGACATCGGTGTGGCCGGCAAAGCAGAGGTTGGGGCCGGAGGTGCCCAGCCTTGCGTACAGGTTGTCGATCGGCGGCGTGCCCTCGGCTTCGAAGGTCAGCCGGTGGCAGACGAAGCCCAGCGGCTCCAGCGCCTGGACCAGGACGTCGAGCGCTCCGGCATCGGCGGGAGTGACGCTCGGGCAGCGGACCAGCGCCTGGGTCAGCTCGACCGGATCGGCAACCTGCACGGAGGTCATCAGGCGCGCAGAAGTTCGTTGATCGAAGTCTTGGACCGGGTCCGCTCATCGACCTGCTTGACGATCACGGCGCAGTACAGGCTGGGGCCGGGGCTGCCGTCCGGCAGCGCCTTGCCGGGCATCGTGCCGGACACGACGACGGAATAGGGCGGCACGCGGCCGTACAGGATCTCGCCCGTTTCGCGGTTCACGATCTTGGTGGAAGCGCCGAGATAGACGCCCATCGACAGCACGGAGCCGGTCTCGACCCGGACGCCTTCCGCCACCTCGGCGCGAGCGCCGATGAAGCAGTTGTCCTCGATGATGACCGGGCCGGCCTGGAGCGGCTCCAGCACGCCGCCGATGCCGGCGCCGCCGGAGATATGGCAGTTCTTCCCGATCTGGGCGCACGACCCGACCGTGGCCCAGGTATCGACCATCGTGCCGCTGTCGACGTAGGCGCCGATGTTGACGAAGCTCGGCATCAGGACGACGCCGGGGGCGATATAGGCGGAGCGGCGGACCACTGCGTTGGGAACGGCGCGGAAGCCGGCGTCCCGGAAACGGGCGTCGTCCCAGCCGGCGAACTTGGACGGCACCTTGTCGAACCACACCGACTGGCCCAGGACCGGGTCGACCGGGCCGCCGGGGATCGTCGTCATGTCGTTCAGGCGGAACGACAGCAGCACGGCCTTCTTGAGCCACTGGTTGACCTGCCAGTCGTCGCCTTTGCGCTCCGCCACGCGGAAGCGGCCCTCGTCCAGACCCGCCAGCGCCGTTTCCACGGCATCGCGGACGGCGCCCTTGGTTCCGGTGTTGAGCTGGTCGCGGTTTTCCCAGGCGGTTTCGATGGCGTTCTGGAGATCGGTGGTCATGGTGGGTTCAGGTCCGGCTTCAAGGCGGTGACAGGAGCGATGGAACCGGAACATGGGTCACCGGCAATCCTACTGTCAACTGCCCACTGGTGACCGGCAAGATAGAGATATAGCTCAACCGGGCGGGTTTGCCGCCGAAGTCAGGTCGCTCAGCCAGACCGTCAGATCGTCCACCGCATGGTCGATATGGTCGCCGGTGCCGACTCCCCCCCGGTCCGGGCGGGCGTAATCGACCTCCGACCTGACCCAGACCGTCGTCATGCCCAGGGCTGCCGCCGGGACCAGGTTGCGGGCGATGTCCTCGACCATGCACGCGCCCTGGGGATCGATGCCGTGCAGGTCGATCAGATGGGCATAAGGACGCGGGTCGGGCTTGGGCACGTAGCCGGCGGCGACGATGTCGTAGATCAC
Source organism: Skermanella aerolata KACC 11604 (assembly GCF_000936425.1). GTDB lineage: Bacteria > Pseudomonadota > Alphaproteobacteria > Azospirillales > Azospirillaceae > Skermanella > Skermanella aerolata. Next base: position 37,449 of record NZ_AVFK01000017.1, read on the forward strand.
GTCGAAATGCCGCGCGATGCCCAGCCGGCCCAGCACGTTGTCGGCATGCCGGCACGACCCGTTGGTGTAGATCACCTTGCGGCCCGGCAGCCGTTCCAGCGCCGTGTCCAGCTCGGGGCTGGGGTTCACCGGCGTCACGTCGATATCGTGGACATAGTCCATGAAGGCGATCGGATCGACGTCGTGCTCGGTCATCAGGCCGCGCAGCGTCGTGCCGTAGTCGCGGAAATACTGCTTCTGCCGCCGCCGCGCCTCGTCCCAGGGCAGGTCGAAGCGCTCGCCGATGAACTCCGTCATCCGCTGGTCGATCTGGTTGAACAGGTTGCTGGCCGCCGGGTAGAGCGTATTGTCGAGATCGAAGATCCACACCTTGATCGACGATAGCGGCGTGGGCCGGCGGGTATGGGCGGCGGTTTGGCTCTGGGGCTGGGTCATGGGGTGACAATGGCGCGGCGCAGGCAATCCGGCAAGTCTCTCCATAACCGCTTTCGAAAGCGGGCATTGCGCCTCCATGGCGCCGCAATCATGTATTATCGTCAAGCTATTCAACTTATCACCGCTTCGGCGGTTTTGACGGATATGAGCGGAATGAAGACTGTGGCGGCGATGCGCAACGCGGCAATGGGCGTATTGATCCTGGTGGGGGCGGGCGTGAGCGCCGGGCTTCCCCACGGTGCCCCGGCCAGTGCACAGGTTGCGGCTGGTCAGGACGTGACGGCGGTAAGCGAAACCTTCATCGCGGCCCGGCAGGCATTGCTGGCGAAGGATGGCCGGAGCGTGCTGGAACTGCTGTCCAGGGACAGCATTGCCCGCGTCGAGCGGACGCGCAAGGCGGCGCTCAGCGGCGACATCATGGGATTGCCGCCATCGGAGAAGTTCGGCGCCATGGGACTTCAGCGCTTCCTGAAGCCGGCGGACCTGAAGCGGATGACCCCGGCGCAGATCGTCGAGTTCGGCCTCCAGAACAACTGGCTCGGCCCCAATGTCATCACCCAGGCGGGTATGGAAAAGGTATCGGTGCGCGGCGACCGCGCCAGCGGCACGCTGGTCGTGAACCAGCGCCCCGTCATGGTCCCGGCGGACTTCGTCCGCGAGGGCGGCGACTGGCGGGTCGACCTGACCCGCGCCATGGACCTGACCGACGCCATCGTGCGCGGCACCGCCATGGCGACCAAGCGGAGCGAGGACGCGGTCGTCCGCGAGATTCTCGACCGCGCCATCCAGAACCAGGCGCCGCGCTGAGCGGCGCCTGACGGCGTGTCGCCTACTCCCGGCCGATCAGCGTGCCGGCGCCGCCTTCGGTGAAGATTTCCAGCAGCAGGGCATGGGGGACGCGGCCGTCGAGGATGACGGCGGCGTCCACGCCCTGTTCCACCGCCGAGATGCAGGTCTCGATCTTCGGGATCATGCCGCCGCTGATCGTGCCGTCGGTCATGTAGCCGCGCGCGTCTTCCAGCGACATGTCGGAGATCAGGTTCTTCTGCTTGTCCAGCACGCCGGCGACGTCCGTCAGCAGGAACAGGCGGGTGGCGCCCAAGGCGGCCGCCACGGCGCCGGCGGCGGTGTCGGCGTTGATGTTGTAAGTCTCGCCGTTGCGTCCCATCCCGATCGGAGCGATCACCGGAATGATGTCGGACTTCTCGAAGGTCTCGAGGATCTGGGGGTTGACCTGATACGGCTCGCCGACGAAACCGAGGTCGAGGATGTTCTCTATGTTGCTGTCGGTGTCGCGCTGGGTCCGGCGCAGCTTGCGGGCACTGATCAGGTTGGCGTCCTTGCCCGACAGGCCCACGGCCTTGCCGCCCTGGTTGTTGATCGCGGAGACGATCTGCTTGTTGATCGAGCCGGACAGGACCATCTCGACGATGTCGACCGTCTCCTTGTCGGTCACCCGCAGGCCATCGACGAACGAGCTGTTGATCTTCAGCCGGTTGAGCATCGCGCCGATCTGCGGCCCGCCGCCGTGGACGACCACGGGGTTGATGCCGACCTGCTTCAGCAGCACGACGTCGCGTGCGAACAGCTCGCCCAGCGACTCGTCGCCCATTGCGTGACCGCCGTACTTGATCACGAATGTACGGCCGGAATACCGGCGCATATAGGGAAGGGCTTCGGACAGCGTCCGGGCCTTGGCGAGCCATTCCTCGCGGGTAAGCTGCGGCGTGGCGGGGGTGTCGTTCGGTTCGCTCATGGCGCGGGACTCTAAGTCAAAGGGACGGTGCCTGCTAGACCCGGTTTTGCGACAGACGCGTTTCCCAATGCAAGTGATTCAACCGCAACACCCCTGATCCGGCCAAACCCGCTGTTCCGCCAAAGGCGTTTTCAGGAATCCGCCAGCGTCGCCAGGCTGGCGCGGAGTTCCGCGACGCCTGTCCCGTCCTCCGCACTGGTGAAGGCGACCTCCGGATGGGCCGCTGCATGCTTCTTCAGGCCGGCAGCCGTTTTTTCCCGCACTTCGGCCTGATCGGCCTTCTTGACCTTGTCCATCTTGGTCAGGACGATCTGGTACGGCACGGCCGACTTGTCCAGCATGTCCATGATCTCGATGTCGTTGGGCTTCAGCCCGTGGCGGCCGTCGATCAGCAGGCAGATCCGGCGCAGCGTCACCCGGCCACGCAGATAGTCCTTCACCAGCTTCGTCCAGGCATTGACCTTGGTCTTCGACTCCTTGGCATAGCCGTAGCCGGGCAGATCGACCAGGATCAGCCGGCCGCCCAGGTCGAAGAAGTTGAGCTGCTGGGTGCGGCCCGGCGTATTGGACGTGCGGGCCAGCGTCTTGCGGCCCGTCAGCACGTTGACGAGGCTCGACTTGCCGACGTTGGAGCGGCCGGCGAAGGCGATCTCCGGCAGGGACGCTTCGGGCAGGTTGGCCTGATCGGCGGCGCCCCAAATGAAGTTGCATTCCTGGGCAAACAGCAGTCGGCCCCGTTCCATGCCGGCTTCGTCCTGTTCGGGCATCAGTGTCGGGATGATCTGGCCGGTCACGCTGTCGCTCATGGTCTCGACTTCTCTCTGAATCTAAAACGACAAGCGCCGCCGCGGTTTCCCGGGGCGGCGCTGTCGGTAAATGGTCCGGCTTAAACCTTGACGCCCATTCGCCGCATGATCATCCATTGCTGGAGGATCGACAGCGAGTTGTTCCAGGCCCAGTAGATCACCAGACCGGCCGGGAAGCTGGCCAGCATGAAGGTGAACACGAAGGGCAGCGCCATGAAGACCTTCGCCTGCACCGGATCGGGCGGCGCCGGGTTCAACTTCTGCTGAAGGAACATGGTGATACCCATGATAATCGGCCAAATGCCGAGTTGCAGCATGGTCGGCGGCGTCCAGGGGATCAGCCCGAACAGGTTGAAAATGGTCGTCGGATCGGGAGCCGAAAGGTCGTGGATCCAGCCGAAGAACGGCGCGTGACGCATCTCGATGGTGACGAACAGCACCTTGTAGAGCGCGAAGAACACCGGGATCTGGATGACGATCGGCAGGCAGCCGCTGACAGGGTTGGCCTTCTCGCGCTTGTAAAGCGCCATCATCTCCTGGCTCATCCGCTGGCGGTCGTCGCCGAACCGCTCGCGGATCTTGGTCATCTCCGGCTGCAAGGCCTTCATCTTGCTCATGGCCTTGTAGGACTTGTTGGCCAGGGGGAAGAAGGCCGCCTTGACGAAGACGGTCAGCACCAGGATCGCGACGCCGAAGTTGCCGAACAGCGTGCCGAGGAAATCCAGCGCGTAGAAGAACGGCTTGGTCAGGAAGTAGAACCAGCCGAAGTCGATCGCGAGGTCGAAGTTCTTGATGCCGTACTGCTCGGCATAGGCGTCCAGCAGCTTGACCTGCTTGGCGCCGGCGAACAGGCGGTTGGTCGTCTCGGCGCTCTGGCCGGGAGCCACGGTGATGGCCTGGCCGGTGTAGTCGACCTGGAAACGATCCTGGCCGTTGGCGGTCGTATGACGCACCCGCGCGTCGACAGGTGCGTTCTGGTCCGGAACCAGCGACACCAGCCAGTACTTGTCGGTGATGCCCATCCAGCCACCGGTGCTCTGGTAGCTGATGTTGCCGTCTTCCTTGATATCGCCGTACTTGTGCTCGTGCAGGGTGCCGTTGAAGACGCCCAGCGGGCCTTCGTGCAGGATATAGTAGCCCAGCGTCGGCGGGATGCCGTGGCGGGAGACCAAGCCGTAGGGAACCATCGTCACCGGCTCACCGGTGTTGTTGCGGACCCGCTGGGTTACCGTGAACAGGTAGTTCTGATCGACCGTGAAGGTCTTCTCGAACACCAGGCCCTGGCCATTGTCCCAGGTCATCGTGACCGGCTGGTCGGGCGTCAGGGGTTCGGCGGGGGCCGACCACTGAGTGTTCTGGCCCGGCACCGGCTGATTGGTTTCGGCGGCCGGCACCCAGCCGAACTCGGCGTAGTAGGGCTGGCTGGTCCCGGCAGGCGACAGCAGGACGATTTCCGGACTGCCCGGTTCCGGCGTCACATGGTAGTCGGCCAGCGTCAGGTCGTCGACGCGGGCGCCGATGGTCGAGATGGTGCCGTGGAGGCGGGGCGTGTCGATCTTGATGCGCTGGCCGGCGGCGACGATCTCGGCGCGGTCGCGCGGAGCGCCGATGGCCGGCGCCGTGGCGCCTGGGATCGGAACGGGGGAACCGGGAGCGGTGACACCGTCCGGAGTGGTCGGAGCGGGCAGGCGGGCTTGTTCTTCCGCGCGCTGCTGCGCCAGTTCCGCCTTGCGCTGTTCCATGCGCGGGATTTCGTAGAAGTACTGAAATCCGAGCAGGATGACGATCGACAGCAGGATCGCCACGAGGAGGTTGCGCTGGTCAGTCATGGATCCTGGTCAGTCCCTGCCGTGGTCGCATCTGTTATGAATGTTATCGTTCTTGTGGTGACCGGTATCCGGTACCGGGTCCCAGCCCGCTCCGCCCCACGGATTGCACCGCAGGATTCGCCAGGCGGCCAGCAGGCCGCCACGGATCGCGCCGTGCTTAGATAGGGCTTCCAGAGCGTAGTTGGAACAGCTTGGTTCGAAACGGCAGTTGTTGCCCAGAATCGGAGCCAAGGTCCACTGATACGCTGTAACCATCGCGCGCAGCAGCCATGCCACGGGAGATATGGTCATATCAGGCCGCACCGGGTCAAGGCTCCGCCGGCCGTGGCACGGCGCGCCAGACCTTCAGCCGCTTCAGACAGGTCGTAAGATCCTGCTTCAGGTCCGGCCAGGGGCGCACCAGCGTTTCGCCGCGCGCGATCAGCACGTAGTCGTTGTCCGGCAAGCCGTGGACAGCAAGAATTTCCCGCGCGAGTTCGCGCAGCCTGCGCTTCGCCCGGTTGCGGGCTACAGCGTTGCCGACCTTCTTGCTGGCCGTGAAGCCCACACGCAAAGACACCTCGCCTGCATCGGGATGCTGGCGATCGTCATGGCGGCGGGCTTGCAAGATCAGGCCGGGAGCTACCCACTTGCGGCGGGCACCGGCTACAGCCAGAAATTCCGGCCGCCGCTTGAGGCGCCCGACGCCGGACGCACTCGATTCCGGCGGCATCTGACCTTAAGCGCTCAGACGCTTGCGGCCCTTGGCCCGGCGGGCGGACAGAACCCGGCGGCCACCGACGGTAGCCATACGGGCGCGAAAACCGTGCCGGTGCTTGCGCACGATCTTACTCGGCTGGTACGTGCGTTTCACGACACACTCCGTTAAAACTAAAGACTGGAAAAACGAGCACGCTGTATAGGGGCAGGGTGTCCGAGAGTCAACGGCAGTTGAGCGGAAGTTTCAGCCGAAAGCCGTGAAATCCGCAGGTTCGGCCGGCAGCCAGCCGGCATGAGCGCCGCGCCCCAGTACCTGATCCACGGTATAGGGCAGATCGCGGGGCAGGATATCCGCGATATCCGGCTGATCGCATTCCAGCCCGTCGATGGCGCGGTTGCGGGCGAGCCCATAGCGCGTCGGCAGGGTCTCCAGCAGCTTCCGCTCCAGCGACGGCGTCAGGTCTTCCGCCAATTGAAGCCGGAAGTTCATGATCTCGCGCTGCCAGTGCCGTACCGGCGTCCGGATCGCCGCGAACTGGATTTTGAGCAAATGGGTGACGATCTGCTGATGAAGTTCCAATACCGCCCGCAGACAGCTTTTTCCCAAGCCTTCGATTTCATCGGCTAACCGCAGATGGTCGAGGGGCATGTCGGGATGCTTGGGCGTCAACTCGCGTAAGATGGCAGCCTGCTCCAGTGTCCATGCATAATAATCAATATCGTATAAGGATGCCGTTGGCATGACGATCTCTCTAGCCATGCCTTATGGTCTTCCCTATCACCACCCCACGCAAGCCCGTCAGCGCCATTCGCCCTTCAGCAGCGGCTCGATCGGGTGCTTACCCTTGGACAGCCGGAGCTGCTTGAATATATCCGCCGTCCCCTCCGTCTCGTCCTCCGGCTCCAGGTCGATGCCAAGGTCGCGCTTCACATCCGTGCCCGCCCCGATCAGGATGAACTGGGCGCCTTCGTAGTCCAGCAGGCGCGGGTCTTCGGTCGCGAAGCGGCGGTCGCGGAACTCGTCCTGAAGCTTGTCCGGGTAATCGGCCTTCTCGGCGCTGTCCAAGCCGGTATTGCGCGGCGATCCTTTCTCCGGGTTCTTGATCGAGAGCGCGAAGCTTGCCTCCGGCTCGATGTTGAGCTGCTTCTGGACCGGTCCCGGTTTGTCGGGAAGCTCCAGCGCGTACGCCAGATGCATCTTGCTGCCCGTCCGCGCCAGCACGTACACGCCTTCGCCGGCTGGGCGCGCGGCAGGACGTACGCGCTCGCCGCGCGTCTTCGTATCGTAATGATCCTCGCCCAGCGCCTCGGTCACCTGCCCGGCCGATTTTGCCACCAGATCGACGAACCCCCAGTTACGTTCGTGCTCACCGGTATCGGGCAGCCGCTTGGCGCCGATCGTCATCAGGCGGAAGCGGGCAGTACCTCCTGACCGGGCATCCGGCCGGAGCACCATATGGAAGCGCTCGACATCATCGATGCCATCGACATCCTGTTCCGGTTCGTCCTCCGCCCGGACTTTGGGCCGATAGATGAACCAGATATTGCCATGCTCGACCACTTCGGTCCGCTGCCGCTCCTTTTTCTCAGCCATGATCGCGAAACTCCATAGCGGTTCATCCAGTTGACTTGGCAGTTGACTTGGATAACCGGACGCGCACGGAAAGCTCACGGCAAGGTGACTGGCCGGTGATCTGCCCCGATGCTACCTCTGGCAGGACGCTTTCGTCATTGCAGATTGGACGCCTGATGGCCGCCACCGAACGAACTACCGAGAAGCGAGGCGCCGGGCGCTTCCTGCCACTGGCTGCCCTGGCCGCCGGACTCGTGGTCTTCTTCGCGTTGGGCCTCCATCACTATCTCAGCTTCGGAGCGCTGGCTGAAAACCGCGATTTCCTGAAGGGCTTCGTCGATGCCCATCCGGTAACGGCGCCGCTCGCCTTCATGGCCGTCTACGCGCTGGCCGTCGCTTTCTCGATCCCCGGCGCCCTGGTCCTGACGATCGCCGGGGGATTCCTGTTCGGAACCTGGCTCGGCGGCTTCTTTGTCGTGATCGGAGCGACGATCGGGGCCGTCGGCGTTTTCCTCGCCGCCCGCACCGCCTTCGGCGAAGGTCTGCGCCGCCGGGCCGGTCCCTGGATCGGCCGGCTGGAGGCGGGCTTCCGCGAGAACGCCCTCAGCTACCTGCTGGTGCTGCGGTTGGTCCCGCTGTTCCCGTTCTGGCTGGTCAATCTGGTGCCGGCCTTCCTTGGCGTGCCGCTGACGACCTATGCGCTCGGTACCTTTGTCGGCATCATTCCCGGCAGCTTCGTCTACGCCTCGGTCGGCAACGGGCTGGGAGCCGTGTTCGACGCCGGCGGCACCCCGGATCTGCGGATCATCTTCCAGCCGGAAATACTGCTCCCGATCATCGGCCTGTCGCTCCTGGCCCTGATTCCGGTGGTCTACAAGAAATTCAAGGGAAAGGCGTGACCATGGCAACCATCGACACGGATATCTGCGTCATCGGAGCTGGCTCCGGCGGGTTGTCGGTCGCGGCCGGCGCCGCCCAGATGGGAGCCTCCACCGTTCTGATCGAGCGCGGCGCAATGGGAGGCGATTGCCTGAATTACGGCTGCGTTCCCTCCAAATCCATGATCGCGGCGGGCCGCGCCGCCGATACCATCCGCCACGCCGGCCGCTTCGGCGTCAACGGCCATGAGCCGCAGATCGACTTCGGCCGGGTCCACGACCACATCCACGGCGTGATCGCCGCGATAGCGCCCAACGATTCCGTCGAGCGGTTCGAAGGTCTCGGCGTCAGGGTCATCCAGGCCGACGGCCGCTTCACCGGTCCCGACACGGTGGAAGCCGGCGGCACCACGATCAAGGCCCGCCGCTTCGTGCTGGCGACGGGATCACGCGCCTCCCATCCCCCCATCCCCGGCCTGGATGCCGTGCCCTTCCTGACCAACGAGACGGTGTTCGAGCGGAAAGCAGCGCCGGAGCACCTGATCGTGATCGGCGGCGGCCCCATCGGAGTGGAGATGGCGCAGGCGCACCGCCGCCTCGGCGCCGACGTCACCGTCCTCCAGAAAGGCAGCATTCTACCCAAGGACGATCCCGATCTCGTCGCCGTGGTCCGCGGCCGCCTTGTCGCCGACGGTGTCGTTCTGCGCGAGGAGGTCGATATCGCCCAGGTGGAACGCCACGGCAACGGCATCGCCGCCGTTCTTGCCGACGGCACCCGGATCGAAGGGTCCGACCTGCTGGTGGCAGCCGGCCGCCAGGCCAATGTCGACGGTCTCGGCCTCGAAGCCGCCGGGATCGAGTTTTCTTCCAAGGGTGTCACGACGGACGCCCGTCTCCGCACCACCAACCGCCGCGTCTTCGCGGTCGGCGACGTTGCCGGCGGACCGCAGTTCACCCACATCGCCGGCTACCATGCCGGCATCGTGATCCGGAACGTGCTGTTCCGCCTGCCGGCCAAGGTCGATTACTCGGCGCTGCCCTGGGTGACCTATACCGATCCGGAACTGGCCCATGTCGGCCTGACCGAAGCCCAGGCGCGTGAATCGCACAAGGACATCCGCGTCCTCACCTGGGACTTCGAGGAGAACGATCGCGCCCAGGCGGAGCGGGAGACCGAGGGCAGGGTCAAGGTGCTGACCCTGCCCAATGGCCGCATCCTCGGCGCCTCCATCGTCGGCCCCCATGCCGGGGAACTGATCCAGGTCTGGTGCCTCGCGATCTCGCAGAAGCTGAAGATCGGCGCCATCGCCTCGATGATAGCGCCGTATCCGACGCTGGGGGAGGCCGGCAAGCGGGCCGCCGGATCCTTCTATACGCCCAAGCTGTTCAGCGGCCGGACCCGGGGCCTCGTCCGTTTCCTGTCCTGGTTCGGCTGACACCGCGACAACCTGGTCCCGACCCGGTCCTTAACTCGGTTCATTTTGCGCGATATACCGGTATAAGCTGTCGGTCTGTCCAACGGAGCGGATCGCCGGCCAAACCCATGAAATCGCGCAGCCTTCGCGGCAGCCTCTCGGCCAAGCTGCTGGTGATGACGATCCTGTTCGTCATGGTGGCCGAAGTGCTGATCTTCGCGCCCTCCGTCGCCCGTTTCCGCGAGTCTTGGCTGGAAGGCCGCATGGCCGCCGGTCATCTGGCGGCCCTGACGATCGAGGCGGCGCCCGACCAGATGGTGACGCGTGAGCTTGAACAGAAACTGCTGACCCATGTCGGCGCCTACGCCGTCGATCTGGCGATGTCGGACGAGCGCATCTACATGCTCGGCGTTTCGGCCGTGCCGCCGGCCGCGCAGAGCTACGACCTGCGTCGATCCATGTGGTTCGACTTGGTCGGCGACGCGCTCCGCGTGCTGGTCCGGCATGACGATCGCGTGATCAAGATCGTCGGAGCCTCCCCCAAGGACGCCCGCGCCACCGTCGAGCTGGTGCTCGACGAGGCGCCGCTCCGCGCCGACATGATCGACTTCGCCAGCCGTATCCTGCTGCTGTCGGTGATGATATCGCTGATCACCGCCGGCCTCGTCTTCCTCAGCCTCAACGCCCTGATGGTCCGTCCGATGCGGCGGATCACTGCCAGCATGATGGCTTTCCGCCGCGACCCCGAGGACCCTGCCGCGACCCTGCCGCACACGTCCCGCGCCGACGAGATCGGCATGGCCCAGCGCGAGCTGATCGACATGCAGGCCAGCTTGCGCGCGGCGCTCCGCCAGAAGGAGCGGCTGGCCGCGCTCGGCACGGCGGTCACCAAGATCAACCACGACCTCCGCAACATCCTGTCGACCGCGGCGCTGGTGTCCGAACGCCTCGCCTCCAGCGACGACCCGGAGGTTCGCCGCGTGACCCCCCGCCTGATGCAGTCGATCGACCGCGCGGTCGAACTGTGCAGCCAGACGCTGGCCTATTCCCGCGACGGCGTGCTGCCGCTCCGCCGCTCCCGGATTCCGCTGGCCGAACTGGTGGACGAGGTCGGGACCGAACTGACGCCGCGTGCCGGCGATGCCGGCGTCTCCTGGGTCAACCGCGTCGGCGACGGCGTTATCGTGGAAGCCGACCGCGAGCAACTGTCCCGCGCCCTGGTCAACCTGGGCCGCAACGCGCTGGAGGCCGGCGCCACCGAAATCACCGTCTCCGCCGGCAGCGGGGAGGGCGACCGGCTGGAACTCACCGTCGCCGACAACGGCCCCGGATTGCCGCCCCGTGCGCGGGAGAACCTGTTCCTGCCCTTCGCCGGTTCCGCCCGTGCCGGAGGCACCGGGCTCGGTCTCGCCATCGCGCGGGAAGTCGCCCGCACCCATGGCGGCGACATCCGTCTGGCGGAAACCAGCGGCCGGGGCACGTCCTTCGTCATGGAACTACCGGCCGTCCTGTCTGTATCCGGGATATCGGGCGGGTGATTGCACGGCGCGCCGGATTTCCCTATTAGAAGATCGACTTGTTAGAAGATCGACTTGGCGGGCGGCGTCATGCGGCCTTGCCCATATCGGCAGACCAGCGGAAAAGACCACAAGGAGCGGATGATGGATCAAATCGGAACATGGATCGCGAACGGCATAGTCGGTGTGATCGGCATCCTGGGGCTGTTCGTAGCATCGCGGGCGACCGACAGCACTTTCTATTCCCTTGGGCTGATCGTTTTCGCGCTTGCGGTGGCGTTCATCTTCTACTCGATCCGGCGCGGCTTCGATAAGGCGGGAGCGCATCCGCGCGGTCCGGAGGACACGGCGGCCCACAGCCACAGCCCGTAACTGCGGGACGCGGCGGAACGGAAGAAGGCGCGGCCCCCGATCGGGTGCCGCGCCTTCTTCATGATCCGGGCCAGGCCCGAACCCGATCGTGATCAGGAGTTGATCGTGATCGAGCCGATCGAGGTGTTGTCGCTGACGTCGCCGCCCAGCGCGCCCTGGGCGCCCGAGTTGGAGCCGGCGTCGCCACCGAAGCCCGAAGCGCCGGCTTCGGCCGAACCGCCGCCGTAGCCGCCGAAGGCCGACGCGCTGCCGAGGCCGGCGCCGCCGAGAGCCGAGGAGCCCGAGGTGGAGTGGCCGAACGCGTCACCACCCGACTTGCCGCTCTGCTCGACGCCGATGTTGTTGGTCATGATGCTCTCCGCTGATCAAGGGTTTGTTTGAAGCTGGTCGGCAGTCCGTCTCGTTCCGCCGATGTATCCTATATCAGCAAGCTCCGTGCCACTTTCGAGAGTGGTAGAAAAATCTGCTCGACCCCAGCGTTTCCCTAGGCGAGCCACCCCGAATCCCGATATTTCGCGCCGCCACATAGTCGAGTTTGCTGGAACCCGTCTAGAAAATCTGGACTACTCAATACGGGTACCGGGAACCCGGCCGCCGAAGCGCGCTTTCCATCGATGGACGCGTCTGCATGGGGAGCGGGGAACTTTGCCATCTGCCGGCATGATATGGGATCGGAAGGCCAACAGGGATTTCGCGGTCGCCAGCGCGCGGGCGTTCGGCGGGGCCATCATCTTCTCGCTGCCGCTGATGATGACGATGGAGATGTGGTGGCTGGGCTTCTATATGGACCGCTTCCGGCTTGTCCTGTTCCTGGTTCTGACCATCCCTGTCCTGGCCGTGCTATCCCACTACGCCGGGTTCGAGCGCGCCGACGGCCCGCTGGACCTCACTCTCGATGCCTTTGCGGCACTGGCCGTGGGCTTCATCGCCTCCGCCTTCATCCTGGTCCTGCTTCACGTCCTTCAGGCTGGCAACTCGCCCGACGAACTGATCGGAAAGGTCGTGCTCCAGGCCATACCCGGGGCCATCGGCGCCATGCTGGCGCGCAGCCAGCTGGGAGCGCGCGGCGACGATGAGGACTCCGCGGACGGCGATGCGGACGAGGAGGTCGAGGAGGCGCGGCGAGACACCTATGCCGGCGAACTGTTCCTGGCCGGCATCGGCGCCATGTTCATGGCCTTCAACGTCGCCCCGACCGACGAGATGGTCCTGATCGGCTTGATGATGACGGAATGGCATGCGATCGCCCTTGTCGCCGGCTCCCTCCTGCTGATGCACGCCTTCGTCTATGCCGTCGAGTTCAGGGGCACGACGCGGCGGCGGGAGGGCGTTCCCTTCACCAGCGAATTCCTGCGCCTGACAATCGTCGCCTACGCCCTGTCCCTGCTGATCAGCCTTTATGTGCTGTGGACCTTCGGCCGCACCGACGGCCTTGGGCTGCTTGAACTGGTCAAGGTGACGCTGGTGCTCGGTTTCCCCGCGGCATTGGGCGCCGCGGCCGCCCGCCTGATCCTGTGAACCGGTCCATGAACGGGTCCACCAACAGGAGCAACGATGCCGGGCGTGCGGAAATCCCCGCCCTGGAATGGCTGCTTGGCAGCGTCGGGGCGTTGATGGTGGCCGGCGCCATCGGTTTCCTGGCATGGACCGGCGCGGTCAACGGCGATTCTCCTCCCGATATCAAGGTCGAGGTCGTCCGCGTAGTCGAACAGCGGAACGGCTGGCTGGTCCAGGTCAGCGCCTTCAACGAAGGCGGCAGCGCCGCCTCGGAAGTCACGGTCGGCGGTGAATTCACGGCTCCCGACGGGACGGTGGAATCCGCCGAATTCCTGCTCGATTACCTGCCTTCCCGGTCGGACCGGCAAGGCGGCCTGTTATTCTCCCACGATCCCAGGGCCGGCGGCCTGAAGGTCCGCGCCTTGGGCTATGCGGAACCCTGACCAATATCGGAGTATGCGAATTTCCGCAAAATGGTTTCCGTTGATATAAGCGTTGACAGTTTTCCTCCCCTGTCATTCATGGGTATCAAACACTAAGACAGGGAGAAACGACCAATGAAACCAACGACAAAGGCGCTCCTGGCCGCCACCTGCACGCTCGCCCTCGCCACCACGCTGTCGTCCGGCGCCAGCGCCCAGGTCTCCGGCGATGCGGTCAAGATCGGCGTGCTCAACGACCAGTCCGGCCTCTACGCCGATTTCGGCGGACGCGGTTCGGTCATCGCGGCGCAGATGGCGGTGGAGGACTTCGGCGGCAAGGTGCTTGGCAAGCCGATCCAGGTCCTTTCGGCCGATCACCAGAACAAGCCGGACGTCGGCTCCAACATCGCGCGCCAGTGGTTCGACCAGGACGGCGTCGATGCCATCGCCGACCTGACCACCTCCTCCGTGGCGCTGGCGGTCCAGGAGATCGGCAAGCAGACCGGCAAGGTCACGATGACCTCGGGGGCCGCGACCTCCCGCCTGACGGGAGACGCCTGCTCGCCGACCGGCTTCCACTGGGCCTACGACACCGTGGCGCTCGCCAACGGCACCGGCAAGTCCGTGGTCGCGGAAGGCTTGAAGAAGTGGTTCTTCCTGACGGCCGACTATGCCTTCGGCTACGCGCTGGAGAAGGACGTCAGCGAAGTCGTCAAGGCCTCGGGCGGCGAAGTCGTCGGATCGGTCCGGCATCCGCTCAATACTTCGGACTTCTCCTCCTTCCTGCTCCAGGCGCAGGGTTCCGGCGCTGAAGTGATCGGTCTAGCCAATGCCGGCGGCGACACGACCACCTCGATCAAGCAGGCGGCGGAGTTCGGCATCGTCGCCGGCGGCCAGCACCTCGCGGGCCTGCTGCTGGTGCTCAGCGACATCCACGCTCTCGGGCTGGAGACGGCGCAGGGCCTCGTCCTGACGACCGGCTTCTACTGGGACCTGGACGACGAGTCGCGCGCATGGTCGCAGCGCTACTACGAGCGCATGCAGCGGATGCCCAACATGGTCCAGGCGGGCGTCTACTCCTCCGTCATGCATTACCTCAAGGCGGTCCAGGAAGCGGGCAGCGATGAAGGCAAGGTCGTCGCCGCAAAGATGAAGGAACTGCCGATCAAGGACATGTTCGCCCGCAACGGCAAGGTCCGTGAGGACGGCCGGATGGTCCACGACATGTATCTCGCCCGCGTGAAGACCCCGGCGCAGTCCAAGAAGCCGTGGGATTATTACGAGATCGTCCGCACCATCCCCGGCGATGAGGCCTACCTGCCGCTCGACCGCAGCCCGTGCCCGCTCGTCAAGAAATAAGGAACGCCCGTCCCTACCGGAGCCGTCCGGCCAGCAGCCACAGCATGACCAGGGCGGCCCCGGACAGGAACAGTCCTATATAAAGACGGACCGGGACCCTCACGCGCTCCTCCGCCATCTGCCGCTTGCCCGTGGATTTGTCTGCGGACTTCCTGCGCGCGGGTGCGCCGGACGGAGCCGCCGGGGGCACCGGATTGCGCCGGGGGTCGTGCAGACTGACCAGCGTCCAGTCATAGACCTCGCCCCGCGCATCCGGATCGGCCTGAAGCCGGATCAGCCGCAGGAAGGCGCGCGGCGTTCCACGCACCGCCGCCGCGAAGGCGGCTGCGCCGTCGGCCTGGGCATCGTGGACGGTCAGCGTCTCCCACTTCTTGCCGGAAGCCTTCTGCACGACGAAGCGCTCGCCGCCCGGCCGATCTCTACTCATCCGCGACAAACCGCCGCGTATCTGACTCCGGGATGGAACCGTACCCCATTTGGGTGCCTACTTTCGTTCAGGATGACCAGTCGAACTGACTACATCAGACCCGACCAAACCAGACCGGCATCCGCAAACGCGGGACTGTTCTCGGCCCACCGATCCTAAGCACCCGATCTTCAAGACACGACCGGTTCGCCGTCCAATCATCAATCCCGCCCAGATTATGGGAGGCATCGGTGTTGACGCTCAACGACTGTATCGCACTCAGTGACCTGCTCCCCGAAGAAATCGAGGAGATTTCCCGCCACGAACGTCTTGGTTTCGTTCCAGCGATGGCCAAAGGCCACAACCTGCTGAACCAGCCTTGGGGGCCTCCGGCGATCCGCCAGATCCTTCGCGACAACTTGACCGCCGCGGTGCGGACGTCGCAGGTCGAGCGCTGCGGTCGCGCGATGGAAACCTACCAGGGCTTCCAAGCCCGCCATCCCGGCGGCATCGACCGCCGCAAGCGGCTCTGAGGCTTGCCGCTTACCCCCGCCTGACATCCGGAAACACCTTGGCGACGGCCGCTTCCAGCTCGGCGACCGTCGTTTCCGCAATTCGCCGGTCATGCTCGCCGCTCAGGTCCAGCAGCCGTTCGATCGTCCGGGCATGCAGGTGCAGGATGTCGATCGACCGGGTGTCGGTTCCGTTCATGCGGTCGCGGATCGACGCCAGCGACGCCCATGTCCGCTGGATCAGCGGCTGGCTCAATCCCACGCTCTGCCGGATGCCGTCCATCGTGTCGATCAGCAAGGTGGCCAGCCGTTCCGGGTTCGACGAGATCAGCAGGCCTTCCCGCGCCATCTCCAGCCGCGCCCGGTCGGCCGAAACCAGTTCGACCCGTTTCAGCCGGACGCGCGAGAACAGCCTTTTCGACGCGTGCGACGGACGGACCAGCCCCGGCGGCATTCCCGAAGCCGCCGCCAGCGGTGCCGGATCGATCATGAAGGCGTCGGCGACGGCATCCAGATCCTCGGTCGGGACGGCGCCCCGCGCCTCCGCTTCCTTCGGCACATATCCCTGCGGCACCCCGGCCATCGAGACACCCTTGCCTTGCTGTGCCCTGCGCCGGTCCGGCCCGAAGAAACGCCGCGTCAGCACGTAGCACCGCGTCCGCTGGATCGACGCTTCCAGCCGCGCCGCCAGCGCCTTGCGGGAGACGGGCTTCGCCAGGAACGCCGTCACGCCGGCATCGCGCGCCCGCGCCACGAGGCTCTGGTTGCTGTGGCTGGTCAGCATGATGACGGGCATCAGCGGGTTGGGACTGTCGGGGTGGTTCCGGATCAGCCGCGTCAGCGCCAAACCCGAAACCTCCGGCATTTCCCAGTCGGAAATCAGCAGGTCCGGGGCCGACCGCTGGACTTGGACGAAAGCTTCGGCGCCATTGGCGCACTCGATGATTTCGCTGATGCCGAGCGAGCGCAGCAAACCGCGCAGCACCAAGCGGGTGCCGCGGTCATCTTCCGCAACCACGACCCGGACATCGTCCGGGATGTCGATGGATACGGCGCCGTCTCGGGGCATGAGCATGTTTTAGCCCGTCACCGATGCGTGGGGACGACCCGGACGAGCCATCGACAGGCACGCCACCCCTCATTTACAGGGCCGTAACCGTACGATAGCTAGTATGAGTTGCAGCGCAACACGAAAATTTTGCCGGAAACATATATTATTGCTAATCCTCGCTCTCGATATTATCCGGATCTTCGGCGTCCACCACCCGTTTCGCCATCTGGTAGCTGAAGCCGACCCGCCCCAGCGCCGCCAGATCCTTGTCGCGATGCTCCGCCCGCCCGGATGTCCGGAACGGTCCAAGCCTGCGCCGGCGCGCGAGAGCCACGGCTGCGGCCAGTTCCGTATCGCCGGGGGTTTCCTCATCGACGGTTTCCAGCGCCGCGTCGATATGGTCGGTTTCCAGCCCCTTCAGCGCCAGCTTGCCCCGGATACCCCGCGTCGAGGTGCCGCGCCGGTGCAGGCTGGCCGCCTTCGCTTCCGCATAGGCCTTGTCGTCCAGCAGGCCGCTCCGCAGGTAGCGCTCGATCAGCGCTTCCACCAGGGCTGCCCCTTCTTCCCGGTCCGTGCCATGGGCGCGTGCCGACCGCTCGACCTTGCCCATCAGGACCCGGCGCAGATTGGCGGACGAGCTGGCGAAGCGCTGGAGATAATACAGCGCCGCGTTCTCCAGATACTGGGCAGTGACGGGCTTCTGCGTCTTCGTTCGATTGTTAGGCGTTCTTTGATCGTTCATTTCTTCTCATCGGAAATTAAAGTGTCGGATCGTATTCAGTCTTATTTCGGCTTGCCTAGTCATTGTCTTTCCAATGATCGGCCAAACGGCTCCTGCCCTATGCCTAAAATACAATAGAAACTTCGGGTAGGTGGCTTAAGATCATTTGATGACGTTTTAGGCGTTTGCCTCTTACCGACGAATGCACAAAAGATGATTGCCCGGATGCCGGATTTCATTCCGGCCATTTCCTTGCTTTTCGGCGGCCTCGTTCTCAGCGCCGTCCTGACACTGTCCCCTCATCCCGGCGAACCGGCCTTGGTCGTCTTTTCGCCTTCCACTCCCGGTGCGGAAGCCTTCGCCCGTGTCGCGGAGGCTGGATGGCTGCCGGTGGCGTCCCCCTATTCCTTCCTGGTTCTCGCGCGTCCCGACGAAGCCGGCCAGTCCCGCCGCCCAGCCGACGCTTATCTTCTCCTGAACGCAAGCGCCATGTTCGGGTGCCTGCCTGCCGAAAGTACTGCTCGATGAGTGCGTTGTTGTCCATGCGCCGCCGCATGTCGCTGTTCTCGATCGTCCTGCTCTGGCTCCACGTGCCGCTGGCTGTTCTGGTCAGCGTCGTCGTTCCCGGTGGTGATCTCATGGCCTCCTTGGCCCTGACCGTGGTCGCGGCATCGTCCGCCAGTCTCGCCGTCTGGCGCGATCCGACCAGCCTCGCGGCCCGGACCATGGTAGCAATCGCCTTCGTCATGGTCGTCTCCGCCCTGGTCTTCGAGCTGCGCGGCTCGCCATGGCAGGTCGACGTCCACATGTACTACTTCGCCGCCCTGGCGATGCTGACCGGCTTCGCCTGTCCGGTGACCATCCTGTTCGGCGCCGGCGCCACGGCGCTGCACCACCTGATCCTCAACTTCGCCCTGCCTGCCGCCGTCTTTCCGGGCGGCGCCGATTTTACCCGCGTCCTCCTGCATGCCGCGATCGTCATCCTGGAAACCGGCGTCCTGCTCTGGATGGTGACCCAACTCGGTACCGCGCTGATGCGTTCCGAAAAGGCGCTGGACGACGTGACCCTGGCCCAGACCGAAACCGCCCGTCTGGCTCGTGAGCGCGAAGAAGAGCGTCAGGCCGCCGCCCTCAGCCGCCAGAACGACATGCTGACCCTTGCCGCCGCGTTCGAGGAAGGGATCGGCCGCATCTCCGCCAGCCTCCGCACCGTCTCGACCCAGGTCCTGCGGCAGGCCGACGATCTGGCGACCACGGCGGATGCCACCCGCGCCGACGCCGGCGTTTCGGCGTCCTCCGCCGAAGAGGTCGCCAACGGCGTCCAGAACGTCGCCACCGCCAGCGACGAACTGACCGCCTCGGCCGGCGAGATCGGCCGCCAGCTCAGCCAGGCTGCCCGCATGACGGCGGACGCCAACGATCAGGCGCGCGCGGTCGCCGGCTCCGTCGATGCGCTGGCCCGGGGCGCCGAGCAGGTCGGCCATGTCGTCCAGCTGATCCAGGCCATCGCGTCGCAGACCAACCTGCTGGCGCTGAACGCGACGATCGAGGCCGCCCGCGCCGGAGAAGCCGGCAAGGGCTTCGCGGTCGTGGCATCGGAGGTCAAGAGCCTCGCCGGCCAGACCGAGAAGGCGACCGAGGAAATCTCGTCCCGCATCGCCGATATCCAGTCCGCCACCCACGAGGCCGTCGCCGCGATCTCCCGCATCACCGGAGCCGTCACCTCGATTGACGAAGTGACCTCGACCATCGCCTCCGCCGTCGAGCAGCAGAGCGCCGCCACCCGCGAAATCGCTCAGACCGCCCAGCAGGTCGCCTGCGCCGTGGCGGCGACCGCCCAGGGCATCCAGGGCGTCGGCCGCGCGGCGGACCGTACGGGCGATGGCGCCGAGCAGGTCCGCACTTTCTCGGCAGCCCTGATGACCGAGGTCGAAGGACTGGACGGGCAGGTCCGGCGCTTCGTGGCGCATCTGCGGGCATGAGCTTTGCTCAGGGAACGATCGCAGTTTCATAAAAGTTGACACGCCGACGCATTCGGAGCAGTCTCGGCATGCCTTTGCAACCCGCAGGGCGGTCAGGCCGGGGAGCGGCAAACTCCCCAACCCGACCTAACCATTGATTCCGCGTTAAAGGAAAATCTCAATGGCTGAGACGAGGCTTACCACAACCGGCGTGTTTTCGCGCCGTCCTTTGTTGTCCGCTGCCGCAGTGGTTTCGACCGCTGCGGCAGCGGGAACCGCCGCTTGCGGGGGTTCCTATTGAGATGCCAGACAAGATAGTTCGGCTTGATAAGTTCAAGCGCAAACCAGCCATGTCGCCGCTGGGAGTGCGTGCGCTCGACATGGTCGAGTACATGGGAAAGTCAGGCCTGACGACCGCGCCAAGGGAGCCGACCGACGAAATGGTCGCCGCCGGCATGGAAGCGTCGGGCGGCACCGAGACGCAGGTCCGCGCGATATTCAAGGCGATGATCGCCGCCTACGACGCGGACGGGCCGGGGGTGGCGGGCGTCGTTGGCTAGGGGCGGGGAAGTCGGTGTTCGAGGAGACGCAGACCTCTTACTGTACAATTTTCTCAAGCATCACGACCTGATAACAATGGCATTGAAGATTAAATGGTAAGTTCCGGAAAAGATGGCGGGCTGAAGCGGCCCGACCTACAAAACTACGCTGGCAAAAGCACGCTGGCGGAGGTCGGGCCGCTTCAGCCCGACATCTAGCGCTCCTGACCGGTCATTGTTTAATGCTGTCGGAACAGGTTCTATCGAGTGGCAAAAGGTAGAAAAACCGCACTTCGGGATAATTATGTTTCTACCTTTAAAGGAAAATGATTTTGGCTTTTTCATCATTGATGATGAAACTGGATTGGGATGGTTGGTAAACGTCCCGGTTGCTCGATGTTCCGAAACGGATCGGGAAATCTCGGTAGTATCGTATCTACAGCCTATGATGAATCGATCTTCCGATATGTGGGAGTTTTCCTTCGCCATACTCGTTGCATCGAACAACGGTTCCGAAGAGTCATTCGAAACTCAAGATCGAGACATCGTGAAACGCTATTTACCGGAAGCAGCAAGAAGTTCGGTATTGGAAATTGTGCGTCGATCCTGCGTGCTGCTGCTCGATCATCAAAAGCCAGCCATGGTCTATCGGGTGACGAAGGGGCGCTGGTTGACGGCGAAAGCGCTTGCCAAGCATCATCTGTTGACCGAAGCCTGTGAGGCCTGCGGGTATATGGTGGAGCAGCAAGGAATGGATCGGGCGAAGCGACTGTTCTGGCTGATGAGCAGAAAGACGGCTTGACCAGGGCGAAGCGCACGGTGATCATAGGTTCGGTGAAAAGGGGGCAGCCATGTTTGCCGCAAGGAAAGTGACTGGCAATATCGACACGACCGGGTACTTGAGCGAGAGAGTGTACGATGGAAAGCGCACTCTGGACGCAGGCGAGATTGCGCGTCGTAAGGATCGCATCAAGAATGCCGCCGATGCCGTCAAGCAGACGGGCGAAGCTGGAGACACGATCGAAAGTCCGTTGAAGCGCACCTTGTAAGCGCTGGTCCACGGGACCCTTCGCCACAATGCCGGTGCTCTGCTTGGCATAAAGAAGCGCCCATGTGACATGGAGCATCCAATCCGGCCTCTGTGTGGCGAATAATACCTTTGAGTTAGCCAATACGGTGCCATATCCTCCGGGCGCGGTTGCAAGACCGACTTCCGCCCGAGGAATCCATGACGCTCGTCCCGCCGCACCGCACCAAGCTCTTCATCAGCTACAGCCACCAGGACCAAGTTTGGCTGGACAGGCTGAAGCGTCACCTGAAGCCGTCGATCCGCAATGGAAACCTCGACGCCTGGGACGATACCCGTATACGGCCGGGCCAACAATGGAAGCAGGAAATCCGCGACGCCCTCGATGCTGCCCGCGTTGCAGTGCTCCTTATCAGCGTTGACTTCTTCGACTCGGATTTCATCGCCACGAACGAGTTGCCGCCGCTTCTGGCCGCTGCCAGGGAACAAGGCGTCGTCATACTGCCGCTCATCGTCACCGTGTCCCGGTTCACGCGGGAACCGGAGTTGTGCTGCTTTCAGGCGGTCAACTCGCCCGATCGCCCTTTAGACAAGATGGACGGCCCCGATCAGGAAACACTCTTGAACCGACTTGCCGAGCAAATCGAGACCTTATGCAGCCCTTGATAGCCTCTCCGCAATCATCCGGCACACCGCCGGAGAGGCTTTTATCTGTGCCCCGGTTACCTCCCGCACCGCGCCTGTTCGGCCGCGATGCTATGGTCGAGGATATCGTAAAGAGCCTGCTTGCTGACCCGCCGGCGCCTATCCCGATCCTGGGCGATCCCGGCATCGGCAAGACGACGGTCAGTCTTGCCGCATTCCATGATCCGCGCGTCGCCAACATGTTTGGCGCCCGCCGCTACTTCGTCCGCTGCGACCCGGCGACGACAGCCGAAGCGCTGACCGGCGAGATCGCGCGGACCATCAGTGTCGAACTCGTACCTAATCTGGAAGCCCGCGTATTCGCTTGGCTGACTGAAGTGCCTGCGGTCTTGATGCTCGACAATGCCGAAACCCCGTGGGAGGCCGATACCGAAGCGACCGAGCACCTGCTTACCGGCCTGTCTTGCATTCCCGGTGTTGCCCTGCTCGCCAGTATCCGGAGCGGCCAGCCGCCGCTCGGCCCGGCATGGCGGGAAACCGTCATGGTCGATCCGCTGAAGCTCGTCGATGCGAAGCTGGCTTTCCTCGCCATCGCCGGTGCCAAGCATTCAGCCGATAAGCTGCTCGACACTCTGGTCGGGGCGCTCGGTGGTTTACCCCTGGCGATAACGCTGATGGCCCACTTGGCGAGTTCCGAACCCGATCTCGCCGGCCTCTGGCATCTGTGGGAGCGGAAGCATACCGAATTGCTGCGCCGTCCCGGTATCGAGACGCGCCTGGGCGACATCGCCGTCTCGTTCGAATTGTCCATCGGCGGCCAGCGCATGACGCCCATGGCCCGGCGTTTGCTGTCGATCGCGGCCCTGCTGCCGGACGGCATCCTCCATGCCGACCTGGACACCCTCCTACCCGACGAAGCAATGGAAGCGGCGCGGGTCCTGCGGGCAGTCCGTCTTGCCTATGACGAGCACGGACGCCTGCGTCTGCTGGCGCCCGTCCGCGAATACGTCGCCGCGACCTATCTGCCGGAAGAGGCGGATCGGGAGCGGGCAGTGGAGCATTACATCAGGCTTGCCAGCACGCTGGGGCCTGTGGTCGGTGCGGAAGGTGGAGCGGAGGCGACCATACGATTGGCAGCCGATCTCGCCAGTATCGAGGCGATGATCCGTCTTGGCTTGGCGGCGACCGATCCTTCTTTCGCCATCGAAGCGGCAATTGATCTCACGGATTTCGTAAGATTTTCCGGTTTTGGGACGGAGAGTATTCTCCATGACGCAAGTAAGTACGCAAGAAATCAGGACAACTTGCAGCTTCGTGCCCATTGCATCCGGAGCCTGGGCGACATTGCGCTGCAACGGTCGGAACATGACGCGGCACGCTCACGGTACGAGGAGGCGCTGCCGCTCTACCGCCAGGTTGACAATGCGCTCGGCGAAGCGAACTGCATCAAAGGCTTGGGCGACATCGCATGGCGACGATTGGATTATGACGCGGCGCTTGCGCTGTACGAGGAAGCGCTGCCGCTCTACCGCCTGATCGACAACTTACTCGGCGAGGCGAACTGCATCTGTGGTATGGGCTACATCGCGCTGGAGCGGTCGGATCATGACGCAGCGCGTTTGCTGTACGAGGAAGCGATGCCGCTCTTCCGCCTAGTCGGCGGTTTGCTCGGCGAGGCGAACTGCATGCATGGACTGGGCGACATCGAGTTGCATCGATCGGATCATGACGCAGCGCGTTTGCTGTACGAGGAAGCGACGCCGCTCTTCCGCTTAGTCGGCGACGTGCTCGGCGAGGCGAACTGCATCCAGAGCCTGGGCGACATCGCGTTGAGGCGATCGGATCATGACGCGGCGCGAGGCCAATTCGAAACGGCGCTAAAGCTCTATGAACGCATCCGGGAGCCTTATTCGATCGGCGCAGCTCATCGAAGATTGGCGCGTATCGCCAGAAACGATAATGAATCCCGCAGCCACGTAGAAACAGCGCGTAAAGCGTGGATGTCGATCGGCCGTCCCGATCTCGTCAATGAACTCGACGCCGAATTCCCGCTTCCACCTCCTCCAAAACGCCGTCGCAAACCCGCCCTCGCCGCATCCTAAATCCCCCCGCTCCCCAGCCATTCCCCAGCCGCAATTGTGCCATGCGCTCCTTGGTATTAGTGTGCGACCACTTAGCTGAAGGGCACCATGAGCACACATCTCCCGCCTTTGCCGCGCGATATCGGCACCGTCAACTGGATCGGCCTGTGGACGCTGTACCAGCGTGAGGTGTACCGGTTCCTGAAGGTCTATACCCAGACCATCGCCGCCCCGGTCGTCACCACGCTGCTGTTCTATGCCGTCTTCGCGCTGGCGCTGGGCGGGGTCGTGCGGATGGCGGGGAGCGTGCCGTTCCTGGTGTTCCTCGGGCCGGGCCTGATCGTCATGGCGATGGCGCAGAACGCGTTTGCCAATACGTCGTCCTCCGTCGTCATCGCCAAGGTCCAGGGCAATATCGTGGACGTGCTGATGCCGCCGCTTTCTCCGCTGGAGATGGCGGTCGCCTATGTCGGCGGCGGGGTGACGCGCGGGATGTTCGTCGGCGTCGTGACCGGCATCGCGATCTGGGCCTTCGTACCGCTCGGCATCCATTCGCCCGCTTATATCCTGTTCCACGGCCTGATGGCGTCGATGATGCTGGCGCAGCTCGGCATGATCGGCGGCATCTGGTCGGAGAAGTTCGACCATATCGCGGCCTTCACCAACTTCGTCGTGACGCCGCTGACCTTCCTGTCCGGCACCTTCTATTCGGTGGACCGGCTGCCGCCGACCTTCTGGTGGCTGGCGCACTTCAACCCGTTCTTCTACATGATCGACGGCTTTCGCTACGGCTTCATCGGCCAGTCCGACGGCACGCTGGCGATCGGCGTCGCGGTCATGCTGGGGATCAATGCGGCGCTGGGCGTCCTGCTGCTCCGTATGCTGTCCTCGGGCTACAAGCTGAAGGCTTGAGGCCAACCATGACGCCGCGCGCGGTCGGGCGCGTCCTGTGGCTGGGCGCGTGGACGCTGTTCCTCCGCGAACTCCGGCGCTACTCCAAGGAAGCGCTGGAAACCGTCCTTGCCCCCGCCTTCCAGGCGCTGGTCTATTTCGTCATCCTGGTCTTCGCCCTCGGCCCTGAGCGCGGCACGGATGAGGGCGAAGCGCTGCTCTCCCACGCCGTTCCCGGCCTGATCCTGATGGCCGTCCTGTTCCGCTCGGCCGAGACGACCGCGTTCAGCCTGCTGCTGGACCGGATGGAAGGCATCATCAGCGATGTCCTGATGGCCCCGCTGGGCGCCGCCGAGATGACCGTCGCCTATGCCCTGGCCGGAGCGGTCAGCGGGCTGGCGACCGGGGTCGTCGTGCTGGCCGGCGCCATGCTGGTGTGGCCGCTGCCACCCACTCATTTCTGGGCGCTGCCGGTCTTCGCCGCCCTCTCCGCCCTGATGATGTCGCTGGCCGGCATGCTGATCGGGCTGTTCTGCGAGAAGTGGGACCATATGGCGGCGGCCTTCGTCTTCGTCCTGACGCCGCTGACGTTCCTGTCCGGCGTCTTCGCGCCGGTCGACACGCTCCCCGCCGCCGCTGCCTTCGCCGTCCGGTTCAACCCGATCTTCCACGCGATAGAAGGCTTCCGCTACGGCTTCCTCGGCTCCGGGACCGGTGCCGATCCCCTGGCTTCGCTGGCCGTCGTCGCGGGGACCGTCGTCTTCCTGCTGGCATGCAATGGTGTGGTGATCCACCGCGGATACAAGCTGAAGCCGTAATGCGGCCGTAAGTTCAGGACGTTGCGTCGATTCCGGCCCGCAATCGTTGACATTGCCGCCACGGCTTTGGATAGTCTGCGGTTTTCCGGAAGGCTATGTCTTTCGGAAAGCCGGTAGTGGTGGATCGCTGCCGGAACTGAACCCGTTGGGGGCTTACCCGTGATCCCAGTTGTCATGCCCACCTACGCCCGTGCGGATGTCGTTTTCGAACGGGGCGAAGGTCCTTATCTCTTCGATACCGACGGCAAGCGCTACCTGGATTTCGCCAGTGGCGTCGCCGTTACCGCCTTTGGCCATGCCCATCCCTACCTGATCAAGGCCCTGACCGATCAGGCCCATAAGGTGTGGCATACGTCCAATCTATTCCGAGTGGCGGGTCAGGAGAGTCTGGGGCGACGACTGGTCGACAACACCTTCGCCGATACGGTGTTCTTCACCAATTCCGGCGTCGAAGCCTGGGAATGCGCTGTTAAGGTCGTGCGGAAATACCAGTACGAGACGGGGCATCCCGAACGCTGGCGGATCATCACCGCCGGTGGCGCCTTCCATGGCCGCACGACCACGGCAATCGCCGCGACCAAGCAGGAGAAGATGGTCAAGGGCTTCGGCCCGATGCCCGACGGCTTCGATCAGGTCGCCTTCGGCAACATGAACGAGCTGCGCGCCGCCATCACCAACGAGACGGCCGGCATCTCGATCGAGCCGGTCCAGGGCGAGGGCGGCATCCGCGCCGGTTCGCTCGACTACCTGCGCGCCTTGCGTGCGGTCTGCGACGAATACGGCCTGCTGCTGATGTTCGACGAGATCCAGACCGGCATGGGCCGGACCGGCAAGCTGTTCGCCCATGAGTGGGCCGGCGTCACCCCCGATGTGATGGCGGCGGCCAAGGGCATCGGCGGCGGCTTCCCGCTGGGCGCCTGCCTCGCCACCGAAAAGGCGGCGGTCGGCATGACGGCCGGCACCCACGGCTCGACCTATGGCGGCAACCCGCTCGCCATGGCGGTCGGCAATGCCGTGCTCGACCTGATGCTGGAACCGGGCTTCCTGGAAGGCGTCGACCGCATTGCCCGCGTCTTCTGGGGCCGGCTGAACGAGCTGGCCGCCCGCCACCCCAAGGTGATCGCGGAAGTGCGCGGCGCCGGCCTGCTGCTCGGCCTTCGCATCCAGCCGGAAATCGTCAACGGCACCGTCGTCGACAAGCTGCGCGACGCCGGCATGCTGACGGTCGGGGCCGGCGACAACGTCGTCCGCCTGCTGCCGCCGCTAATCATCACCGAGGCCGAGATCGACGAAGCCATCGGCATCCTCGACAAGGTCCTGCCGGAGCTGGCGCCATGACCTCCGGTACCGGCGCCCGCCACTTCCTCGACCTCGACGATTTCGACACCGCGACGCTGCGCTCCATCCTGGAGCGCGGCAACGCCCTGAAGAAGGCGGGCAGGGCCGACAAGCCGCTGGCGGGCAAGACGCTCGCCATGATCTTCGAGAAGCCCTCCACCCGGACCCGCGTCTCCTTCGAAGTCGGCATGCGCCAGCTCGGTGGCGACGTTGTCATGCTCAGCTCCAAGGAGATGCAGCTTGGCCGGGGTGAGACGGTGGCCGACACCGCCAAGGTGCTGTCGCGCTTCGTCGACGTCATCATGCTGCGGACGGATTCGGAAGAAAAGCTGCTGGAACTGGCGGAGCACGCCACGGTCCCGGTCATCAACGGCCTGACCGACCGGTCGCATCCCTGCCAGATCATGGCCGATGTGCTGACGTTCGAGGAACACCGGGGACCGATCGCCGGCAAGGTCGTCGCCTGGAGCGGCGACGGCAACAACGTCGCGGCAAGCTGGATTCACGCTGCGGTCCGCTTCGGCTTCGAACTCCGGCTGGCCTGCCCGGAAGGGCTGAAGCCGCCGCCCGGCCTGATCGACTGGGCGGCGGGGCAGGGCGGCAAGGTCAGCGTGACCGGCGATCCTCAGGCCGCCGTCGCCGGCGCCGACTGCGTCGTGACCGACACCTGGGTCTCGATGAACCAGGAGGACGGGGAAACCCGCCATAACCTGCTCGCCCCCTACAGGGTCGATCGGCGCCTTATGGCAAATGCGAAATCAGACGCCATATTCATGCATTGTCTGCCCGCCCATCGCGGAGACGAGGTCACCGCCGAGGTGATCGACGGCCCCAATTCGGTCGTGTGGGACGAGGCGGAAAATCGCCTGCACGCCCAGAAGGGCATTTTAACCTGGTGTCTGGATTCATGAGTTTCCCCGGTTCATCCGTAAACCCGATCGAAAACCCCCGCAACGACGACATCGTACAACCCTTCCAGATCGACGCCTCCGACCTGCGCGGCCGGCTGGTCCGGGTCGGACCCGTCCTCGACGAGATCCTGTCGAAGCATGCCTACCCCGAGCCGGTCGCCCGCCTGCTGGGGGAGACCATCACGCTCGCCATCACCCTGGCCGGCGCCCTGAAGTACGAGGGCATCTTCACCCTCCAGACCAAGGGCGACGGTCCGATCTCCCTGATGGTCGCCGACGTCACCAGCACCGGCGACGTGCGCGGCTATGCCCAGTTCGACGCGGAGCGCCTGAGCGCCGCCGATACCGGCAGCGCCGCTCCGGTCCCGACCTTGCTCGGCACCGGCTATATCGCCTTCACCGTCGATCAGGGCGAGCATACGGAACGCTACCAGGGCATCGTCGAACTGTCCGGCGAGACCCTGTCCGACAGCATCCAGCATTACTTCCGCCAGTCCGAACAGCTCGACACCGGCATCAAGGTCGCGGTCGCCTTTACCGATGTCGGCTGGCGTGGCGGTGCCCTGATGCTCCAGCGCCTGCCGGAAGATCAGATCCAGCAGACGCTGGGCAGCGACGTGGCCGACGACTGGCGGCGCGCCATGGTGCTGATGGGCACCTGCACCGACCGGGAATTGCTGGACCCCAACCTGTCGGCCAACGACCTGCTGTTCCGCCTGTTCAACGAGGACGGCGTCCGCGTCTGGGCTCCTACAGACCTGAACGCAAGCTGCCGCTGCTCGCGCGAGCGGGTGGCGACCGTCCTGGCCTCCCTGCCGCGCGATGAGATCGCCGACCTGAAGGTCAACGGAAATGTCGAGGTCACGTGCGAGTTCTGTAACTCCACGTATACTTTTGATGATGCACAATTGGATCACATCTATAGCTGATCCATAGGGGCTCATCTTGGTTCGGGTTGTCGTTCGTATTCTCCGTGCGGGCGTGCTCGCAGCCTCGATGGCGGTCCTGATCCCCAATACCGCTTCCGCATACAGGGCCAGCCTGGTCCTGGATGCGGAAACCGGCGTCATCCTCCACGCCGATCAGCCCAACCTCCGCAGCTTTCCGGCATCGACCACCAAGATGATGACGGTCTATCTGGCGTTCGAGGCGCTGAAGTCCGGCAGGCTGAAGCTGGACGAGGACCTGCCGATCTCCGTCCGGGCAGCCAGCCAGACCGGCCAGTCGCTCCGCCTGCGGCAGGGCGCCACCATCAAGACCCGCGACGCCATCCTCGGCACGATCATCGAATCGGCCAACGACGCCGCCGTCGTCCTGGCGGAACGCCTGGGCGGCACCGAATCCGACTTTGCCGAGATGATGAGCCGCAAGGCGCGCTCGCTCGGCATGACCCGGTCGGAATTCCGCAATGCCAGCGGCCTGAACCATCCCGAACAGGTCGTGACGGCCCGCGACATGGCGCTGCTGGCGCTGGCGCTGCTCCGCAACTTTCCCGACCAGTACAGCTATTTCAGCACCCGCAGCTTCAGCCACCGGGGCAGCACCTTCAACAGCGTCAACGGCTTCCTCGCCAACTACAAGGGCGCCGACGGCATCAAGACGGGCTTCACCTGTGCGGCGGGCTACAACCTCGTGGCGTCGGCCGTGCGCGACGGACGGCGGATCGTCGCCGTCGTGCTGGGCGAAACCAGCCGGGGCGGGCGTGCCGAAACCATCGCGCGCCTGATGGACACCGCCTATGCGATGCCGGACCCGAAGGCTCATGTCACGATCCAAGACATCGATCCGGCCCGCACCAGCGATCCCGACCCGCCGGCCGTCGGCGTGATCTCCCCCACCTGCGGCAGCTTCGTCTCGGTGCCGGGATTGCCGAACGCTCCCACCGTTTCACGGGCGGATGCCTGGAGCATCGAGTTCGGGGGGACCTTCAACACCAAGGCGAAGGCGGTCGATGCCGCCCGCAAGCTGATGCGCAGCCACGCCGCAGTACTTGGCGGCGGCATGATGACGACGATCGAGCGCGGCCGGAAGTTCCGCCCGATCATCCTCAACATGAACGAGCGGCAGGCCACGGCGGCCTGCAAGCGGTTACGGCAGGCGAAGGCCTATTGCGTGGTGGTCACACCCAAGAATCTTCGCGCGACAATTGCGAAGGCGGCAGTCAAACAGCGGAAATCCAGATGACCGGATCGCGCCGCCCGTGGTATCGCAATGCGAGATCCAGCCATCCCCGTTGAACAGAAGCCCCTCATGATCCCGCGCCTCCTCCGTCCGGCCGCCCTCGCCATCGCCGCAACCCTGGCGCTCGGCGCCTGCACCTCGGCCCCGCCGCGCCCGCAGGCCCGCCAGATCAGCTTCGCCAACCTGGCGCCGATCTCGTTCGACGTGGCCCGGGTCGAGGTGGTCCAGCAGTACCAGCCGCCCCAGGTTCCGCCAAACGTGGACCACCTGACTCCCGTTCCGCCGTCGGACGCGATCCGCCGCTGGGCCAACGAGCGGGTGCGTGCGATGGGTGCCGGCGGTACGCTGCGCGTCATCATCAAGGACGCCAGCATCACCGAAACCGCCCTGGCACCCACGACCGGCGTCCGAGGCGCCTTCACGACCGACCAGTCCGAGCGTTACGACGGTCGCCTGTCCGTCGATCTCGTGGTCGAGGTGCCGTCCCGCCAGTTCCAGGGCTACACCGGCGCCACCGTCGCCCGCACCATCAGCGTCCCGGAAAACGTCTCCCTCCAAGGCCGAGAGGACGCGTGGCACAGCCTGGTCGAACGCATGATGGCCGACCTCAACGCCAAGCTGGAAGAAGGCATCGACGGCAACCTGTCCGCCGTGACCCTGCGCTAGCGGGGCCGGCAGGCCGCTTCTGCATCGTCGGCCGTCCGGTACCCCATCGCGTCGAGCGCCACCCGCGCCGGGTTCTCTCCGGCTCGTCTGAGGCGCTCGACGCCCTGGCTCCAGACGGCATCATGAAGCTGCGCCAGCAGCGGATCGCCGGCGCAGCGACGGGCCAGATAGTCGGCGTCGAACAGCCGCCGGCGGTCCTCCGCACTCCAGCGATAGGCGGAAACCCGGTTCAACTCCATCTGCCCGGACAGCCGCCGCAGCGTTTCGACCAGCCGGGCTTCCCGCTCTCCGGCCAACTCCGACAGCGCATCCCCCAGCCGCTCCGCCGCCTCCGGCGCCAGATCCCCGACCACCGCCAGCCGTAGGCATTCCGCCAGATCCAGCCGCTCTCGCAGACGCGGTCCCAGCGCCAGCACCATCACGGCGACCCGCGACCGCTCGTCCACCAGCATCAGCCCCTTGACCAGATCGGAAGCCGCCGGCCCCTCGGCCTTCGGCACCCGCCCGGCCCAGATCCAAAGACGATTCAGCATGGTTCATCCTCCCGGATGACCAACCCTAACGCCGCCCCGCATCATGGCCCACGAATATTTTATACGGGAGGCGCTGGAAGGTTTACCCGGCTTCCTGGGCAAGCCGGGTGGCACGCATCCGCGCCATCAGGCGGTCGGCCCGGCTTCTTTCCAAGGGGAGATCCCGGATAAGCGTCGGCCATATATCCAGGCACGATTGCGTAAACTGGCGCAAGTCTCGTTCCGTCGCATCGGTGTCCAGTTTCAAGTAGGTCGCCGCCCGGCGGAACTTGGAGAAGCCGAGGTCGATCGCGGAACGTACGCCGACAAACTTGATAGCCAGCGTATCGTCATGATCGTATAGCCAGGTCGGGACGATGTCGTAAGCCGGAGACAGCTGCGGGTCCGATCCGCTCGGGAAGTAGAACGACCAGTTCTTGAGGTGGTTGTCGCCATTGCCGATAAGAACATCCGCGACTATGCGGCGCATGGCTTCAAGGATGTCTGTGCGCCAGTCGGCACTGAACCGTGCGATGCATGCCAATATGGTTTCGCCGTTGCCGCGCGAGTATTTCTGGATCTCGCTTGCTCCCAGGACCTGCGCCATGTCTTCCATGTGAATGCGCGTCCCATCCGAAGCCCTGTCGAACCGCTCCACGACGAGGACGCAATCCCCATGGCGCAGGAACTCAGCCGGCACGCCATCGACCTGCGATGTCGGCTTCAAGTAGCAGTGAGCGGTGTTGATGCCGACGGCGCGGCATAGCGTCATGGCCGCGTACTCCGCTTCCGGAAGATGCGGATGTCTCTCCGACGGGACCTTGAGGATGAAGCGTCCGGCTCCTGATCGGGCCGGCGCCGACAACCGCTCCCCATGGGTTTCGGCCGTGAACTTCAACTGGACGCCGGCTAGGGAGAATTTGACGATGCCTTCGGGAACCGGGACCCTGAAGCCATGGAGGTTTTCCCACCTTACATCCCTGTCGGGTCCGATGCTGGTTTCCGGGACGATCATCACGGCGCCGGGCAGGTCGGCTCCCAGACGGGCCAGCACGTCGAACTGATCGTGATCGCCTTGTCCCATCTCGGCTTCCACCATCGACCGCAGCGCTCCCTCGGGCAGCAGGTTGGAGAACCAGGGCGGGACGAAGCCGTGCAAGGCGATCTTGTCGCTCCTGATCCCCAATCGGGTCTGCGTATCGGCATCGTCCACCGGGTTGAACCATGCCATGCTCAATATGGGCCGCACGCCGGGGGGCGTCCGCAGGTATGTCTCATCGACTACGAAAGCGGTGGAACCGTTGGCGCTGCGCGACAGCGTGCCGACACGGACAGGGTTGCCTTGGGCACCCATCAGGTGAACGCCCAATATGCCCGCCTTCATCGTCATCGTTTACTCTTCCTCATCGTCTTCGCCGAGATCCACGAAGAGCTCATCGTAGACCGACCGCGCAACCCCGGGAACGGCGGGAGCGTCGGCTGTTCCCCGTCCCAGCAGCCTGTCCACCTCGCCCGCGCGGGAACGAGGCACGAGCATCGGTATCAGGTCCAGCGCGTCGCACAGGTCAATGACAAGCGCCAGCCGGTCCCGATGGCTGCGCTCCTTCAGCAGGTCGGATTCCAGTTCAGCGATCCGCGTTGGTGATCGCTGAACCATCCTGGCAATTTCACGCTGGCTGAAGCCCTTGGCTTTGCGGCCCTCGACGAGGTGCGCTCCCAGTGACCGGGCGATGGGGTAGCGAACCGCCATAACGGAGCAAATCCTGTTGTGATCCGGATATCCGTAGCATAATGGTTCCGGGACGGATTTGCTTCAACGAAATATCAGAGGGGATTCCAATCGCGCTCCCCACCCTCCGGCGGCAGCGAGACGAAGCGGGCGGCCGGGACCGTCCGCCGCAGGTCTTCCAGTTTCATGCTGGTCACCAGCCGGACGAAGCGTCCGTCGCTGATCTGCATCCGCTCCCACAGCCACATGCCGGGTCCCATGCGGATCGTGCCGGGGTGGTTGAAATCGGTCCAGCCGGCGACTGGCAGCGCCGAGAGCTCGTACCAGCCCAGGTCCGGCAAGCGGGCCTCGCCGTCGCGTATCCAAGGCGATGCGAAGGGCCACAGCGTCTCGCCGTAGAGGCCGGAAGCATCGTTGCGCCATTCCTCCCGCCGCGCCTTTGATACGGCCAGCAGCCGGTGAGTCACGTCGCAGACCAGATGCACCCGCAGGCTGGAGCTTTCCACCAGCCGTTTCAGCATGGCGTCGGAGGCGGGGTCGAGCCGCGCTTCGATCAGGGGGAGCAGCTTCGCGGCCTGCTCCGGCGTCGGCTGGTGCGTTCCGGATTCCCAGCGCGAAACCGTCGCCTGGGTGACGCCGGCCAGTTCCGCCAGATGGCTCTGCTTCATGCCGGTCAGCCGGCGAAGCCGCCGCAGGGATCGCCCGAAGTCCAGCATTCCGCCGCCCCATTAGGACCATTCAGGGCCGTTTACGGCCGATACGATGTACGGGCGCCAGGATACTTGGGAAATCACGCGATTTCCACCGGTCTCCCCAGCGCCCGCACAGTCAAGTAACGGTCAGTCGTCTACCGTCGTCGTGCGCTCGGTCGTAACGGTATCCGAAGGAAGACTTTGGGATTTCGTGGTCGTCGTCCGCTCCGTCACCGTCTCGTCGGAGCCGCAGGCGGCGAGAAGCAGAGGAATACCAAGGCTCAACAGTGCGATCTGGAAAACACGCATGTCCGATACTCTCCGATGTTCATCCTGTTCTATCAACCGGGCAAGACTTCGAAGGTTGCGGTACACCGCTAAAGATAACGCTGGATTTGCCTCAAACCTTTATTTCCGCCAGAAGCCCGGCGTCAGCAGGATCAGCACCGTGAACAGCTCCAGCCGGCCCAGCAGCATCCCGGCGGACAGCACCCATTTCGCGGCGTCCGGCAAAGTCGCGAAGGTGCCGCTCGGTCCGATCACCGGTCCCAGTCCCGGCCCGACATTGCTGATGGCGGTGGCGGCCCCCGTCATGGCGGTCAGGTAGTCCAGTCCCAGGAACTGAAGCGTTATCGAGAGGACGGCGAAGCAGACGACATACATGAAAAAGAAGCTCATCACCGAAACCGATACCGATTCCGGAATCGGCTTGCCGTTATAATACGCGATGAAGACGCCGTGAGGCTGGATCAGCCGCCGCATCTGGGCGTCCGCCGTCGCGTACAGCACCTGGAAGCGGAAGATCTTGATGCCGCAGGTGGTCGAGCCGGCACATCCGCCGACGAACATCAGGAAGAACATCATCCCGCCGGCGAAGCTGCCCCAGGTCCCGAAGTCCGACGTGGCGTAGCCCGTGCCCGTGATGACGGAAACGACGTTGAACCCGGCCAGCCGCAACGCCACCAGCGGCGGATAGCCCTGGTCCCACCATAGATGGGCCGCCATCAGGCAGACCGCCACCGCCACGATGGTCAGGAACCAGTGGACCTGGGTGTCGTTCCTCAACGGCTTCGGATCGCCGCGCAAGGCCCTCAGATACAGCACGAAGGGCAGGGCGCCCATCAGCATGAAGACGATGGCCACCAGTTCCACCATCGGATCGTCGAAGTAACCCAGGGACGAGTCCGCGGTGGAGAAGCCGCCGGTCGCGATCGTCGTCATGGCGTGTGCGACGGCATCGAACCAGTCCATCCCCGCCACGTGATAGCCGATCGCGCACAGCATCGTGAAGCACAGGTAGATCAGGCCGATCCAGGTCGCCAACTGGGCCGCGCGCGGCAGCACCTTGTCGGACTTCTCCGACGATTCGGTCCGGAAAAGCTGCATGCCGCCGACCTGAAGCATCGGCAGGATCGACAGCGCCAGCACGATGATGCCGATGCCGCCCATCCATTGGATCAGCGCCCGCCACAGCAGGACGCCGGGCGGAGCGGTATCCAGGCCCACGATCACGGTCGCACCGGTCGTCGTGATGCCCGACATCGCCTCGAAGAAGGCGTCGGTGTAGCTGAGGTCGATCGCCGCCAGCATCAGGGGCACCGCGGCGAAGGCGGCGGTCACCATCCAGGACAGCGTCGTCAGCAGGAAAGCCTGCCGGATCGACAGCGTGAAGTCGGGCACGCGGTTGGTCAGCATCAGCGCCACGCCGACGAACAGGGTGAACGCCGCCGAGATCGCGAAGACCTCCCAGTCCTCGTGCCCGGCCGACAGGTCGGCCATCAGCGGGATCACCATGCTGGCGGCCAGGGTCGACAGCAGGATGCCGAGAACGAAAAAGACGGGACGAAAATCCAACGACGATATCCAACCGGTAATGTGCGGCAGGCCCGCATGTTCCCGGCCCGCACCTCGACTATTGGCAAGAACCGCCGTCTTGTAAATCATTCGCAGTGAAAGCAAAAGGGACGCCGCATCCGCGGCGTCCCTTTCCTTCGACCGGTCCCAGGCTGAATCCGGTTCAGCCGGCGCTGCCGCCACCGGTATTCCCGATCATCGCCAGGAACTCCCGGCGGGTCGAGGGATCGGTGCGGAACGCACCCAGCATCCGGCTGGTGACCATGCTGACGCCCGGCTTGTGGACGCCGCGCGTCGTCATGCACTGGTGTTCGCCCTCGATCACGACGGCGACACCCAGCGGCTGAAGCACTTCCTCGATCGTGTTGGCGATCTGGGACGTCATCTTCTCCTGGATCTGGAGCCGCTTGCCATAGGCTTCCACGACGCGGGCGAGCTTGCTGATGCCGACGACACGGTTCTTCGGCAGATAGGCCACATGGGCCCGGCCGATGATCGGCACCATGTGGTGCTCGCAGTAGCTCTCGAACCGGATGTTCTTCAGGACGACCATCTCGTCATAGCCGTCCGTTTCCTCGAAGGTCCGCTGGAGCAGCTCGACCGGATCGACGCCGTAGCCGGCGAAGAATTCCTCGTACGAGCGGACCACGCGGTCGGGAGTGCCCAGCAGGCCTTCGCGGTCGGGGTCGTCGCCCGCCCACAGCAACAGGGTCCGGACGGCTTCTTCGGCCTCGGCGCGGCTCGGACGCTTGATGCCGGGGGCACTGCGGAGATGATGGGTCGGGCCGCGAACCGGTCTGTCCGCAGCCAAGGGGTTGGATGCACTCACGATGGGTACCTTTCGATGGCCGGCTAGTCACCGGTTCCCTTCAGGTCGCGCTGTCGTCCCCCGACCGCAGCTCGATCCCGGCGGGAATCGGTTCCGCTTGAGCAGCAAGATGGCATGATCTTCCCGCGCTTCAAGACACGGGATTAGACATAAAAGCCGATGATTGTCAGTTCAGTTGAACAGTCTCGTGGGGGCTGTCCAAGGAAAAGGCCGGAATCGTAACGTCGAATTTCTCGCCGCGCGTATTCTCCATCTGATAGCTGCCAGACATGATGCCGGAAGGCGCCGTCAGCGGAGTTCCACTGGTGTATTCGAAGCTTTCACCCGGTTCCAGCACGGGCTGTTCGCCGACCACGCCGGCTCCCTGCACCTCCTGCACCCGGCCGAAGCTGTCCGTGATCCGCCAGTGGCGGTTGCGGAGCTGTACGGTCTCGCGCCCGGTGTTTTCGATCCGGACATGGTAGGCCCAGACGAAATGGTGCTCAGCCGGCGACGACTGATCCTCGAGGAACGTCGGCTTGACCGAGATCTTGATCGCGCGGGTCGTCTGGCTGTACATGGCGGGCTCGCATACCGTGCGGCTGTTATCTCAAATGGGCAACGGAATTAAAATTACTCCTTGCGGTCCTCCTTGTCCAGACGGGCGTCCGGGCATCGCGCCTGCCTGAGGTCGTTTCTACCTCTAATTACCTTTCTATCTTATTAAAATGCGTATCCGCATATGCGGCATCGCCCCATCCCAGCCGCCCTATCCCAGCTCGATGACCGGTCCGTCGGCTTCCGCCCCGTCCATCGGATCATGGGTCACCAGCAGAGTCGGAAGCCGCCGCTTGCGCGCATGGTCGAACACCCAGGCCCGGAACCTGGACCGCAGCGCCACGTCCAGCTTGGAGAACGGCTCGTCCAGCAGCAGCGCCGCCGGCTCCGCCAGCAGGGTCCTCATCAGCGCCACCCGCGCCCGCTGCCCGCCCGACAGCGTCGCAGGATCTCGCCCGCCCAGGCCGCCCAGGTCGGCGTCGTCGAGCGCCCGCTCCACCGCCTCCCGCCGTCCGGCTCCGCGCAAGGCGGCCGGCAGCCCGAAGGCAAGGTTCTCCGCCACCGACAGGTGGGGGAACAGCAGGTCGTCCTGGAACAGGATGCCGACCCTGCGCTGTTCGGGCGGCAGCCCGTCCAGGTCGACGCCCCGCAGCGTCACGCGGCCGACGGCGTCGAACACCGGATCCAGCGTTCCGCACAGATGGGCCAGCAGGCTAGACTTGCCGCTCCCGCTCGGTCCCATCAGCACGGCGACGCGCCCGCCGTCGATCGCCAGCGACAGCGGCGGCACCAGCACCCGCCCGTGCAGCGAAATCCCGACGCCGCTCAATTCCAGCCGGTGCGCCCTATTCCTCCCGCTTTCCGCTTCCTCCATCGCCTTCGCCCTCACCCTCATCTCCTCCACCGGCGGACCCGGTCGACCGCCGCCGGCAGCGCCAGCGCCAGGGCGAACACGATCAGCGGCAGCGCCGCCTGCGCGAAGCCGTAGACCCCGATCAGCCGGCGGTCCGAACCGGCGGCCAGCCCGATAGCCTCCGTCGTCAGCGTCGGCAACCGTCCCGCCCCGGCGAACTGGGTCGGCAGGTATTGCGCGACGCTGACCGAGAAGCCGATCGCCGCCGCTCCCAGCACCGGCCGAAGCAGCAGCGGCAGCCTGACCCGCCAGAACACCCGCCACGGCGTAGCGCCCAGGCACAGCGCCGACCGCGCATAGCGTTCGTCCAGCGCCCGCCATGGATCGGCCAGCGCCAGGAAGACATAGGGCAGCACGAACAGCAGATGGCTCCAGACCAGCGCGATCCACGTCCCATTCAGCCCGGCCGAGACCAGCAGCACCTGGGCCCCGAACAGGAAGCCGATCTGCGGCACCAGCAACGGCAGATAGAGCAGCCACAATCCCCGCGCCGACGGCCGCAGCCGCGCCCGCTGCTCGTTCTCCAGGCATCCCAGCACAAGGACCAGCGCCACGCCCGCCGATGCCACCCCGGCGCTCAGCGTCGTCCAGGCGGGACCCGCCAGGTGGGGCAGCGCCCGTGTCCAGGTCTCCCAGCTCCAGGCTGCCGGCAGCGCATCGGGAAAGCGCCAGCGCTCCGCCACCGACCACAAGCCAAGCCCGGCCGAAGCGCCCATCGCCACCAGCACGATGCCGGCCGCCAGCACGGCGCTGACCGATCTCGCCACCGCCCCGGTCCCGCCGCGCCGGCCCGACACTGCCCAGCGCCGGCCGATCCGTCCCGCGATCACCTCTCCCAGCCGCCACAGCGCTATCAGCGCGCCTGCCAGTACCAGTTGCAGGCAGGCGCCCGCCGCCGCTTGATAACGCATGGCGAGGTCGGGATCGCTGAACCAACGCAGCACCAGCACCGCCAGGGTAGGAGGAGTGCCCGGCCCCAGGATCAGGGCCATGTCCACGACCGAGGCCGAAAACGCGAGCACCGCGTAGACCGGCAGCCGCAACTGCGGATAGACCAGCGGCAGCACCGTCTTTCCCCACGCCGTGACCGGCCCGTAGCCCATGGTCCGCGCGACGGTCAGCGTCCGGTCCGCCCTGACCTGGTTGAGCGCCGCGAAGGTCATCAGCAGCAGGAACGGCACTTCCTTGACCACCAGGCCAAGCACCAGCGCCAGCCCCATCGGATCGTTGACGGTGCCGAGGTCGGGCGGCCAGGTCCATCCCGTCGCCCAGGGCGACAGCAGCCGCGCCAGCCATCCGCTGGGTGCGATCAGGAAAGCGAAACCGATCGCGAAGGCGGCGTGGGGCAGGGCCAGCAGCGGCGCCAGCAGCCGCCGCAAACCGGAAAAGACCCGCGTGCCATGCCACGCGGCGCAGAACCACAGCGCGATCCCGACCGACAGCAGCGTAGCGCCCAGGCCGGTGCCGGCCGACAGCAGGACGGCGGCCGCCAGCCCTGGAGCCTCCAGCAGCGCCCGCCATGGGCCGAGCGACGGTTCCGTCCCGCCCAGGGCAGGCAGGATGCCGAAGGCCGGAGCCCAGGTGCCGATCAGCCCGCCCGCGATCGGTCCCAGGAACAGCGCCAGCGTCAGCGGCGGCACCAGCCCGAGAGCGCTCCACCGCCGGCGCCGCCTGCCGGCAGCCGACGCCACTTGCCGTCCGACCGCTCCGCCGCTCGCGATTTCAGGGCTGACCGACTTCATGGTTTCACGATTTCTTGAGGATTCTCAGCTAAGAGGAAGGCGTCTGCTTCCAGCAACCTACTCCGCCGGGTGCTTGAAGTCAGGGATGTGGCGCAACGGTCACGATTGTTTGATCGCTTCGACGCATGGGTCCCCTGACGAAAAACACGCTTTTACCGGAAGGGGTGCGGTGTTATATGCAGCGTCCGTTGAAACTGTTCGGTCAACCGCCCCATGTCGCCCCAGCACGCCCTACGACGACGAAGGACAGTCCGCTTGCACTCCGCAAGCGTCGAAGTCCTCACGCCGCGTGCTGATGCCCATGGGATGACAGGCTGACCTGAACCTCTC
Organism: Skermanella aerolata KACC 11604; assembly: GCF_000936425.1. GTDB lineage: Bacteria > Pseudomonadota > Alphaproteobacteria > Azospirillales > Azospirillaceae > Skermanella > Skermanella aerolata. The sequence continues at coordinate 76,893 of NZ_AVFK01000017.1, forward strand.
CCTCCCGGCATCGGCGGCACGGCTCCAGCCTTTCTGCACACTATTTGCCGCCGGGATAACAAGCCTCGATGAACATCACGATTGAGCAGCCGCACCACGCCGCCGCCATCGACACCCTGCTCGACAATTCCTTCGGCCCCAACCGGGCCGGCAAGACCGTATACCGCCTGCGCGAAAACGTCGCTCCCGTGGCCGAGCTGTCGCTCGTCGCGGTCGAGGACGATGCCGTCGTCGGCACCATCCGCTACTGGCCGATCCTGATCGGCGGCATCACGCCGACGATCCTGCTCGGTCCGATCGCCGTGGACAGCAGCCTGCGGAGCGGCGGCCTCGGCGCCCAGCTCATCCGGCAGAGCCTCAACCGCGCCTCGGCCGCCGGCTGGCGCAGCGTCGTCCTGGTCGGCGACGCGCCGTATTACAGCCGTTTCGGCTTCACCCGCGACCTGACCCTGAACATGAGCCTCCCTGGCCCGGTCGATCTCGACCGTTTCCTGGGACTGGAACTGGTCGAAGGCTCGCTCAGCGGCGTCTCGGGAATGCTCGGCCGCTGGCCCGTCGAACCCAAGCCGACTGTCCAGGTCGAGCTTGCCGCCCGGCAGAACGCCGGGGCAGGCGCCGGCTTCGGCGCGGATCGCTGGTTGGTCAACGCGCCGGCTTGATCATCCCTTCCCGATGCCCTATAAACAGGGGCGTCGCGGGTGTAGCTCAATGGTAGAGCAGAAGCTTCCCAAGCTTACGACGAGGGTTCGATTCCCTTCACCCGCTCCAAACGACTCCCCTCATCAAAATCAGGCGCATAGAGCAAAGTGAACCGCGCCGGGATTGTCGGATGCCACTTACGCGATCGATCACCTGCTATCATTACTCGAATTGCTTTTGATCGGAAGATACGAATGGTGAAGCGTAGTCGAGTTGCTCTTTGCCCGTGTGGCAGCGGTCGAAAGCGTAAGAACTGTCATCGCCATATACCGTTCATGAGCAATGTGTCTGGGATGTATCGCATCCAGGACACGCGTAAGGTTGCCTATTTCACAAATGATATTTTAGTTAACTAGATCTACAGAAATTCGCCATCTATTGCTCGTTCATTCGACAATGTAGCAAGACGTACAATTGAGAAGATAAGCCCGGTCTATGGCTCGATAATGTTTATAATACTTTACTACCTTAATGGTGTTGGGAAAGGCGATATAGGGATAAGGTCGACTTGTGCTAGGTTATTTATAAATTCGTTTCAAAGCATCTCCGCAAGCATACAAGTAGCAAGATACGGATACTGGCGCGAATACGGTAATATTGCACGCTCTATTGTAGAAAATCTAGCTGTTATTGTTCATTTGGTTGGAAATGATAATGCCCTTGAGGAATTTCACAAGGAAAAGCTCCAGTCGTCAAAATCCATTACGTATGCTAGAAAGAGGTTTAGTGTTCTCGGTCCGTTGTACGGACTATTAAGTAATCAATTTGTGCATATTGGGCCGGAATGTGCTGAGTTAAGATTCACTGAATGCTATAATCAAGGAGATGATGACATCGATTTCATTGATAGCAATTTGCGTGCGGTTACGCTTCTGTCGTACATAGTTGCCGAACTTGTTTTTTTTGAGCAAGTGGACGTGCCAAAATACTGGGAATGCATTGGTGAAGGCGAGTACAAAACGAATCCAAGTGAAGAAGCACACAGATGGCAAGCCGACCTTCTTGGAGTCAGCCTGGAGGACATAGACGCTAATAACGATAGCACGGTTGGCTGAATATTTTGTAAGTTGCGTTAGCACCAAGTGCACATGGGCTGAGAGTGTCTGATTACAAGCAGCTTGTGTCAGTGTGTTGACAATCGTTACCTCCGCGATCGTATAACAGTGACCTTCGGCGACCTTTGGCAGCAACTCACCCCCCGCTCTCCGGCCCCCTGACGCCCACTCCGCCCATCACCTCCGCCTTTACGCGCGGGATCGTCACTTCGAAGATGCTCCCCCGGTCCGGGACCGACCTCACGGCGATCCGGTGGCCCAGCAGCGCGCTCAGCCGCTCGACCACCGCCAGCCCCAGGCCAAGCCCCAGGTGACGGTTGCGGGCCGGGTTGCTGAGCTGCATGAACTCCTCGAAGATCGCCTCGGTCATGTCGGGCGGGATGCCCCGGCCGGTATCGCAGACCAGGATGCGGATGGTGCCGCCGTTCCCGCCGGCTCCCCCCATCCGGCAGCCCAGCACGATCCGGCCGTGGTCGGTGAACTGGATCGCATTGGCGACCAGATTGTGCAGGATGCGGTACAGCAGGTTGCGGTCGCTGTGGACCTGGACGGCGGAGGGCTTGACCCGCAGCTTCAGGTCGCGGCGTGCCGCCGCCGGGGCGAACTCGACCTGCAACTGGTCCAGGACGCTCTGCACCGGGAATACCTGCCGTTCCGGCGCCACGATGCCGGCGTCGATGCGGGAGATGTCCAGCATCCCTTCCAGCAACCCCTGAAGCACTTCCAGGCTGCGGCCGAGCTGCTCGATCACTTCGGCCTGCCGAGGGTCCTGGTTGCGCCGGCTCAGCACCGAATGGAAGATCACGCCGGCTTGGAGCGGCTGGCGCAGGTCGTGGCTGGCGGCGGCCAGGAAACGGGTCTTGGCGTTGCTGGCGCGCTCGGCTTCGGCCCGCGCCTGCGCCAGTTCGCGCGTGCGCTCGGCGACGCGGCGCTCCAGCTCCAGCGCCCGGCTCCGCCGTTCCTCCAGCATCAGGCGGTCGATCAGCCGGCGCCGGATCTCGACCGCCATCTGGTGGCTGACATCGTCGAACGGCAGGCTCCGGCCCCGGACGATCTCGCTCCAGGCCTCGAACGAGGCGCGCGGGCTCAGGTCGTGCTTGTCCCGGCCATCGGCGACACCGGCCCAGACGACGGTCCGGACCCGTTCCCTCCGGCCTAGGACAAGGTAGTCTCCGCCGTCCGGCGACAGCGGCAGATGGACGGCGCCGACGAAATCGGCGCGGGCGGCGCCCGTTATATAGACGCCGACCGGGTCGGCGGCCGCGATCCACTGGTCGTCCAGGCGGACGGGGTCGGCCCCCCGCCGCGTGGGCAGCGCTGGCGGCGGGGTCGCGTCGGTGCCACAGCGGACGGGCTTGCCATGGATCCGGCCCAGCAGCGCCGTGCAGTCGAACCACGACAGCAGCATCTGCGCCCGCCGCTCGATCCCCGACACCAGGTCGGGCGATTCCGATAGGGCATCGGCCAGCATGTCGGCGCGGTTGCGGGCCTGGAGAAAGCCGGTCGCGCGGTGCTCCGCATCCCGTCGGAACAGGCGCGCCGCGACCACCTCGGCCAGTTCCTGGCACACCCCGCGCAGGGGGGCGGACACCGTCCGCGGCGTGGCGCTGTGGCAGACGATCATGCCCCAGAACCGGTTGCCGACCAGCAGCGACAGGGCCATCGTCGCCCGGACATCCATGTTGCGCAGGTACTGGAGGTGGATCGGCGAGACGCCGCGAAGCGACGCGTAGCTGAGGTCGAGCGGCTGGCCGCGCGCGGGGTCCAGGGGCGGGACCAGCGGTATCGCCGGGCCGTCCACGTCGGGGATCACGCGCAGCAACGTGCGGGTGTAAAGCTCCCGCGCCTGGGCGGGGATGTCGGATGCCGGGAAGTGGTGTCCCAGATACCGCTTCGGCAGGCCGCTGGTCTGTTCGGCGACCACTTCGCCGTGCCAGTCGGTATCGAACCGGTAGACCATGGTGCGGTCGAAGCCGGCCAGCCCGTGCATCTCGATCACGGCCGTTTCGCAGATGTCCCTTACATCGTCGCCGGAACGCGCGATGCGGCCGACGCCATAGGACAACTTGCGGTGCAGCTCTTCCGAACTCGCGTGAGCCGTGCCGGCGGCGGTGTCCTCGAACTCCAGGATGACGCGGTCGTCGTGGCGGTGCACTACGCAGCACAGCGGACGTTGCGGCGCCGTCGCGACGGCGACCGGAATAGCGTCGTGAAGATGTGGGAAGACCGGCGACAGGTCGCGGCACGCCAGCTCCGCCACCGCATCGGGGCCGAGCAGGTCGGCCAGGGGGCGGCCGCAGAGGTCTTCCGGCGCCATCGTCAGCAGGTCGGCCGAATTCGCGCTGGCCTGCGCTATGGACCAGTCGGCTGGATCGATCGACAGAAGGACGCCATGCGGCTGGATCGCGCCGGGAATGTGGATCGGCTCACGCTCGCAGGCGTTGCGGTCACCCGCCAGATCCGGGGCGTTCAATCCCATGACACAGGATATGGCAGGTTCATGGCCGTTGATCCGATCCTTCAACGCGGCCCCGACGCGGCCGCCTCCTCAAGCCGAGGACGCTTTCGAATCGAATCGAAGCGATTGCCGGGGCATGAGTCAAGTATTTGAAAGTGGGTTGGACCATAGGCGTAGTTCATAGCTTGGTTACGAATATGCCTACAGAATAAGGCACTCGCCTTTTGGTACTTGATTTTCGATCAACCTCATATTTTTGCGGAGCAGGCTTTGAGCCCGAGTGAAAGCTGGCTTAAGGGATCGGTAGTATACCAACTATATCCGCTTAGTTTTTCCGACGGCAATGCCGATGGTTACGGTGACCTGGAAGGAATATTTCAACGGCTCGATCATATCGCGTCACTCGGAATTGACGCCCTCTGGCTCTCGCCGTTCTACCCATCCCCGCTGAAGGACTTCGGGTACGACGTCAGCGACCACAGGGCGGTCGATTCGCGGATGGGCACGCTCGAGACGTTCGATCGCCTGCTCGCCGAAATCCACCGGCGCGGCCTGAAGCTGATCGTCGATCTCGTCTGCGGACATACCTCCGACAATCATCCCTGGTTCGCGGAAAGCCGGCGCTCCAAGCAGGCGGGTAGAGCCGACTGGTATGTCTGGGCCGATCCGGCATCCGACGGCACGGCACCCAACAACTGGCTGTCGGTGTTCGGCGGTCCCGCCTGGACCTGGGACCCGCGCCGGCGGCAGTACTACCTGCACCATTTCCTGTCCGCCCAGCCGGCGCTGAACCTGCGCAACCCCGCCGTCGTGGCGGAGCTGCTCGGCACCGCCCGCTTCTGGCTGGAGCGGGGCGTCGACGGCTTCAGGCTCGATGCCGTCGATTTCCTGATGCACGATCCCCAGCTGCGCGCCAACCCGCCGCTCGGGCCGGGTCCGTCCGGCTTTCCGGCCAAGCCGTTCGGTCTCCAGCAGCATATCCACGACATGGCGCATGCCGATACCGCCGGCCTGCTCGGCAAGCTGCGCGCCGTGACGGACGAATACGGCGGCCGGGTGCTGCTGGGCGAGCTGTCGAGCCAGCCGGGGGCCGGACGGCGGATCGACCGCTATACCGGGCAGGGTGGCCTGCACTCCGCCTATACGCTCGACCTGCCCAAGCAGCCGTTCGGAGCCCGCACCCTGTACAGTGCGCTGATGGCCGCCGGGACCGGTGCCGCCACCTGCTGGAGCTTCAGCAACCACGATGTCGAGCGGGCGGCGTCGCGCTGGAAGCCGCTCGGCGCCGATCCCCGGCGGTTCGCGGCTCTGCTGGCGCTGCTGTTCTGCTGCCTTCCCGGAACCCTGTGCCTGTACCAAGGGGAGGAGCTGGGACTGCCGCAGGCGGAGCTTGACCTCGACGACCTGCGCGATCCCTTCGGGATGGCGTTCTGGCCGGAGTTCCCCGGCCGCGACGGCTGCCGGACACCGATGCCCTGGATCGGCGGCGCACGGCACGGCGGCTTCACCGATGCCGAAAAGTCCTGGCTGCCCGTGCCGGACCTGCACCGGGCGCTGGCGGCGGACCGGCAGGAGATGGACCTCGGTTCGACGCTCAACGTCTGGCGGCGCTGTCTGGCGCTCCGCCGCCAGCTTCCCGACCTGAGGCAAGGCGGCCTGTCGGAAGTGGACGAGGAAGGCGAGGTGCTGGCCTTCGCGCGCGGCGGCCGGCTGGTCGCGGTTTTCAACCTGTCGAATGCTCCGGCGGATTATGTGCTGCCGCCGGGACGCTACACGCCGGTCGAAACGCCGCTGCCCGCCGGCACTGCCGAGATGGCGGCGGACGGAGGAGGCGTCACCCTCACCCTGCCGCCGCTCGGTGCCTTGCTGGCGACCCGCGAGAGCTGAAGCCGGCCGGCTACTCCGCCGCCATGGGAGTCGGCGCCGGCTGGCGGAAGGCCTCCAGCAGGGCCGCTTCCTTCGCCCGCGCATCGGCCAGATGGCGGTCCTTGACCGGACCGAAGCCCCGGATGGCATCCGGGATCGAGGCGATCTGGACGGCCAGACCATGGTTCTCATGGTTCAGGCCGGACAGAAGCTCGCCGAGCGTCTTCTCGTAGTCGGCGATGAGCTGGCGCTCCATCTTGCGCTCCGGCGTCCGGCCGAACGGATCGAAGCGCGTGCCGCGCAGCCGCTTCATCCGGGCAAGGCCCTGGAAGACCTTCAGCATCCACGGCCCATAGGCCTTCTTCCTCGGCTCGCCCGTCGCCGGGTCGGTTTCCGACAGCATGGGCGGCGCCAGATGGAATTCCAGCTTGTAGTCGCCCTCGAACTGCTCGCCGAGACGCTTCAGGAAAGCACCGTCGGTATACAGCCGCGCCACCTCGTATTCGTCCTTGTAGGCGAGCAGCTTGAAGTAGTTGCGGGCGACCGCTTCCGTTAGGCCGGTGAGGCCACGGGCGCGCTCGCCCTCGACCTGACGCACCCAGTCGATCTGACGCTTGTAGCGGGCCGCGTAGTCCGCATCCTGGTAGTCGGTCAGGAAGCCGACGCGGCGGGCGATCACCTCGTCCAGCGTCTCCGACAGCTTGACGCTCACGGCCGTTGCCGGTGCGGCGGTCGCCTTGACGGCGCCAGGGTCGACGACGGCGCGGCGGCCCCAGCGGAAGGCGTCCATGTTCATCTTGACCGCGACGGCGTTCAGCTCGATCGCCTGCTCGATGGCTTCCGCCGAGACCGGGACCAGGCCCTTCTGGTACGCCACACCCAGCATGAACAGGTTGGTCGCGATGCTGTCTCCCAGCAATGCCGTCGCGATGCCGGTGGCGTCGAGCGCGGTCACCGCCTCGGCGCCGCCGCAGGCCTTGGTGACTTCCGCCAGCAGGTCCTTCGACGGGATGCGGAAGTCGGCGTTGCGGGTGAAGTCGGCGGTGATGGTTTCATGGTCGTTGAGGACGGCGCTGGTATGGCCCGGCGCCATCTTGGACAGGCAGTCGCTGCTGGCGGTGACCACGACGTCGCAGCCGATCACCAGATGGGCGCCGCCGGCGGCGACCCGGACCGCATGGATCTCCTCGGGGTTGGCGGCGATGCGGATATGGCTGGTGACCGCTCCGCCCTTCTGCGCCAGACCGGCTTGGTCGAGCACCGAACAGCCCTTGCCCTCGATATGAGCCGCCATGCCCAGGATGGCGCCGATGGTCACGACGCCGGTACCGCCGATGCCGGTGACCAGCACGCCGTAGGGATGGTCGAGGCCGGGCCGGGAAGGTTCCGGCAACGCGATCTCCGCCCCGGCGGACTGGCTGCCCGCAGCCGCCGCCGGCTTGGGCTTCCGCAACTGGCCGCCATGGACGGTGACGAAGCTCGGGCAGAAGCCCTTGACGCAGGAGAAGTCCTTGTTGCAGGTGGACTGGTCGATCTGGCGCTTGCGGCCGAACTCTGTCTCGACCGGCACCACCGACAGGCAGTTGGACTTCTTGGAACAGTCGCCGCAGCCCTCGCAGACCTGCTCGTTGATCACGACCCGCTTGGGCGGATCGACCATGATCTTGCGCTTCCGGCGGCGGCGCTTCTCGGCGGCGCAGGTCTGGTCGTAGATCAGGATGCTGGTGCCCTTGACCTCGCGCAGCTCGCGCTGGACGCTGTCCAGCTCATCCCGGTGCTCGACGCGCACGCCGGCGGCAAGCCCAGTGGTGCCGGCATACTTCTCCGGCTCGTCGGTCACGACGACGATCCGCGTCGCCCCTTCCGCCGCCAGTTGCCGGCTGATCTGCGGCACCGACAGCGAGCCGTCATGGGCCTGTCCGCCGGTCATCGCGACCGCGTCGTTGTAGAGGATCTTGTAGGTGATGTTGACGCCGGACGCGATGGCGGCGCGGACCGCCAGCAGGCCGGAATGGAAGTAGGTGCCGTCGCCGAGATTGGCGAAGATGTGCTGCTCGTCGGTGAACGGCGCCTGACCGATCCACGGCACGCCCTCGCCGCCCATCTGGGTGAAGGTTTCTGTCCGCCGGTCCATCCACGTCGCCATGTAGTGGCAACCGATGCCGGCCACGGCGCGGCTGCCTTCCGGCACCACGGTAGACGTATTGTGCGGGCAGCCGGAACAGAAGAACGGCTTACGCTCGACCAGCGCCTTCCGCGTCTTGGCGTTCTCCTGCCGCTCCAGGAACTCGACGCGGCGGCGGATGCCCTCGTGGTCGAAGAACTTCAGCAGGCGGCGGCCGATCGTCACGGCGATGCGGGCCGGCGACAGCTCGTTATAGGCCGGCAGCATCTCGTGCGCGTCCTCGTCGAACTTGCCGACGACGCGCGGACGCACGTCCGGGTCCCAGTTGTAGAGCTGTTCCTTGAGCTGGTTCTCGATCAGCGCGCGCTTTTCCTCGACCACGACGATCTCTTCGAGGCCCTGGGCGAAGCGGCGCATGCCTTCGCGCTCCAGCGGCCACGTCATGGCGACCTTGTAGACGGTCAGCCCGATGTCGGATGCCATCTCCTCGGAGATTTCCAGGTCGTCCAGCGCCTGCCGGACGTCCAGATAGCTCTTGCCGGTCGTAACGACGCCCAGCCGGGGGCGCGGTGACGATATCACCGTCTTGTCCAGCCGGTTGGCACGGGCGAAGGCCAGGGCCGCGTAGAGCTTGTACTTCATCAGCCGCTCTTCCTGCTCGAGCGGCGGATCGGGCCAGCGGATGTTCAGCCCGCCGACCGGCATGTCGAACTCCGGCAGGACGTAGTCGACGCGCAGCGGGTCGATCGACACGGAAGCGGAACTCTCCACCGTCTCGGCGATCGTCTTGAAGGCGATCCAGCAGCCGGAAAAGCGCGACATCGCCCAGCCCATCATGCCGAGATCGAGGAATTCCTGGACGCTCGCTGGGTTCAGCACCGGGATCATGGCATGCACGAAGGCATGCTCGGACTGGTGCGGGAACGTGGAAGACTTGCAGCTATGGTCGTCGCCGGCCAGCACCAGGACGCCGCCGTTGCGGGACGTGCCCGCCGCATTGCCGTGCTTGAACACGTCGCCCGACCGGTCCACACCCGGACCCTTGCCGTACCACATGGAATAGACGCCGTCATAGCGAGCGCCGGGGAACATGCCGACCTGCTGGCTGCCCCAGACGGCGGTGGCGCCCAGTTCCTCGTTCACGCCCGGCTGAAACTGGATATGGTTGGTTGCCAGGAACTTCCGCGCCTTCCACAGCGCCTGGTCGAAGGCGCCGAGCGGCGATCCGCGATATCCTGAAATGAAACAGCCGGTATTCAGCCCCGCCGCGACATCCCGCTGCCGCTGCATCATCGGCAAGCGGACCAGCGCCTGCGTTCCGGTCAGAAACACCCGCCCGCTTTCGAGCGTGTACTTGTCGTCCAGTTTGACAGCCGGGAGCGTCATCTTACCGTTCCTCCTGATAGGGCGATCCTTGGAATCGTCTTCTTGTTCTTCTTGAGAAAAAGGTTATCCGTTACTGTCCTATCCTGCAATCGCTCCTAGAGCGTCGCTATAACTTCGCAACGAATCTCCGCGACTTCATGCCGCGGCGATAAAAAGTTATATGGGTTCGCCGAAACCGGATTTTTCCGGTCTGGCAGAAAAATGTTCGAGGGTCGTCGCAGCGGTTGACGGCAGCTGAATCCAACGACAGCGACTTGCCCTAGCCGAAATTTAGGATTAGAGATTCATGCGCTGATAGGCGCATGGAAGTGTCGCCGGGTTCCGTTGGTGGCTCAGGGCAATGTTTCGGTAACCAGGGGGAATGTGCATGACTGAGACAGTCTTGAAGACCGATGATCCTGCGCCTGAAGCAGGCGAAAGCTCATTGGAAGCAGGACACATGAGTCATGAAGAATGGCTCGACTTTGCCGTCCGCATGGAAGCTCGCAGACCAGTAGCGAAAAAATACGGAGGGATCGGGATAACGATAGAAGACTCGATAAGAGCACTGCGTATTGCATTTGAGCAAGATCTTCTAGGGGATCTTGACCAGGATCGTTCCTAGATAATTTTTCAGGGTCGTATTGTGCCACCAAAAATCAATGATCCAGTGAATATTACCAGTCTTTCTATATGGCTTCATCATTTGATCCGCCGATATTTATCTCAGAATCGGCTTATTGATGCTAATGTATCAACCGCCTTATTGTATGATGTAGCCCTACATTGGAAAAACGATATAATCAACATTGAGGCGTCGAAAACTGTTGATGTGCGGCCTGTTGAGCATGCAGGCTATCTCGCTTTCTGGATAAGGAAACTGAAACCTATCAGCCAAGCTTACTATGTCTCTGATTTGAAAGCGGCGGAAAAGATTGGAATGGCAGTCGATCCGACGAGCGAGATCATTGATATCAATGAACAGGCCGCTATCAGGCTGGCATTTGCTCATCTGGCGGGATGCTGCCAATACGGACAAATTGCCACTTATGATACGACCTCTCAAGAGCTGTTGATTTTGAAGTATGAGAGTGACAAATTTTCAGCATCTGTCCAAAAATACCTGGGTCAAAAATTCGAATTGGACGGCAGAACTGTTATGGAAAGTATAATATATGATATGCGCTACCGTACATTTGGCCCATATCATCTTGTTCACATTTTTGACCAGTTTATTTTTAGTCTTCAAACGCAGGCTTTAGCACGTTGATGGCTTAATCTCAGTAAAATTCTGTAGGCGTTTTAGAGGCCGTGGCAACAGCCCCATGAAACCATCCAAACCTGCCCCTATCGATCCGCCCACCCCCGACGAGATCGCGCGCCAGACGGCGCGGTTCCGCGCGCTGATCGCCAAGCCGACGCGGGAACGGCTGCGCACGCTGGTTTCCGCCTGCCACCGACAGCTCGATCAGACCATCGCCGCCAACCCGCCGCGCCAAGAAGTCGCTTGCCGCATGGGCTGCGCCCATTGCTGCCACCTCTACGTCTCCGCCACGGCGCCTGAACTGCTGGCCATCGCCGGACACGTCGCCTCGTGGCCGGAAGAACGCCGCACCGCACTGGCCGGCCGCCTCGCCCATGCGTCGCAGGTCACTTCCGGCCTGTCCCCGGCGGAGCGCGTTCGCCTCGGCCATCCTTGTCCCATGCTGGAAGACGGTCTCTGCGGCATCTATCCGGTCCGGCCGCTCGGATGCCGCGCCTACGCCTCGTTCGACGTCGGCGCCTGCGAGCGATCCACCCGGGAGCGCGACGCTGCCGCACCGATCCCCGTGCCGCGGATCAACATGCGGAGCCGCCGCTTCCTGTCCCACTGCCTGCGTGCGGCGCTAGGCGAACGCGGGCTGGACGGCAGTTCCTACGAATTGATCGACGGGCTCTCGGCGGTGCTGAGGATACCGGATGCCGACGCGCGCTGGGTCGCCGGGGAAGGCATTCTGAACGGTGTCCAGGCCGATCCCTGAAAGCGACGCCGCTCAGATCACCGGCAGTTCCAGCACCACCTGGGCGCCCTCGTTCTTCTTCCAAAGCTCGCCGTCCCAAGTCAGCTTGCCGCCGAGCTGAAGCGCCAGCACGTCCATGATCTGCAACCCGGTGCCCTTGCCCTTGACGGCGGTGCGGTCGAAACCGGGGCCGTCGTCGGTCAGGACCAGGCGGGCGCGGTCGGCGCCCTCCCGGGTCAACCGCACGTCTATCTCTCCCTGACCCTTCGGGAAGGCGTGCTGGATGCTGTTGACGAAGAATTCGTTGATCAGCAGCCCCAGCGGGACCGTGGTATCGACCCCCGCCATGGCGTCGTCGGCGCTGAACTTCAGCGTCACTTCCTCGGCCCGGACGCCGTGGAAGGCCAGAAGGCTTTCGCACAGCGAACTCAGGTAGCGGGGCAGGGGTATCTGGTCGATGTTCTCCGCCTGGAACAGGTTGTCGTGGACCACCCTCAAGGTTTCCACCCGGCTGCCGATGATGCGGAGCTGGCTTTCGACCTCTCCGGACCCGACGCGGCGGATCTGCATGTTCAGCAGGCTGGTGATGATCTGTAGGTTGTTCTTGACCCGATGCTGAAGTTCCCGAAGCAGGATCGCGCGCTCGTCGGCCAGCTTGGTCAAGGCGTCGTTCGTCTTGTTGCGGTCGATCGCCGCCGCCAGCACATTGGCATAGCTTTGCAGGAAATCGACATCCTCCTGGTTGAAGCTCCTTTGCTTGGTGCTGTCCACCTCGAGCACGCCGAAGGGCTCGCCCTTGCCCTGGATGATCACGTTGATCAGGCTCTTGATGCCGTGCTCGCGCAGGAAATCCGGGACGTCGAACCGCTTTTCGTGCTCGATGTCCTCGGCGATCACCGGCTTCCCGGTATAAAGCGTGAACCCTCCCGAGGACCGGCTGCCGGCGTCTACCACCAGGTTGCCGACCAATCCCGGCTTCCATCCCGTACCCGCCCGCATCAGGAGCTTGTCGCCGCCGGGCAGCGCTTCCATCACCTTGGCCCGGTCGATGTCCAGACCCTGGGCCGCCAGCACGACGGCTTCGTGCAGCAGGGCGTCCAGGTCGTCCACCATCAGCGCCTGGCGGCCGAATTCGGCCAGCGCGCTCTGCCGGCGGACCCATCTTTCGCGGTCGAAGGTGTCAGTGTCATCAGTCATGGAAAGGACAACACACGAAGCGCTCGATTGGTAACGAAGATAACCACGCGGATTTCATAGGTTCGAATCCCTACCGGCCCGAATAAAGGCTATCCAGAAGACCGCCATACCGTTTGCGGATCTCGTGCCGGCGAATTTTCAGCGTCGGCGTAAGCTGAGCGTTCTCGATGCCGAAGGGTTCCGCCGTCAGGGCGAACTTGCGGATACGTTCGATGCCGGAAATACTTCGGTTCACCCGCTCCACAGCCTCCCCGACATGCTTCCGGAAGTCGTCGTCCCCGGTCAGTTCGGCAAGGTCGGCCGGTTTGCCATGACGCTTCGCCCAATCCCTTGCCGCCTGGGCATCCGGGACGATCAGCGCCACCAGGAAGGGGCGTCCATCGCCCGCCACCATGACCTGCCCGATGACCGGTTCCAGCGCCAGCAGGTTTTCCAGCCGTTGCGGCGCCACGTTGTCGCCGCCGCTGGTGACGATCAGGTCCTTCTTCCTGTCGGTCAGGACCAGCGCGCCGTCGGGCGCCAGATGGCCGACATCGCCCGTATGCAGCCAACCGGATACCACCGTTCGCTCCGTCGCGTCGGCATCGCCCCAGTAACCCTTCATCACCGACGGTCCGCGCACCATTATTTCCCCATCCGGAATTTCGCCATCCGCACCGCCGCGGTCGATCCTGATCTCGACACCGGGGACGGGCGGACCGACGGTATCGTGCCTGACCCTGCTCGGCCGGTTGCAGGAGATCAGCGGCGCCGCTTCCGTCTGGCCGTAACCCTGGAGGATGCGGATGCCGAGCGACTGGAAGAACAGCGCCGTTTCCGGCGCCAGGGCGGCGCCCCCGGAAATGAAAGCCTTCAGCCGCCCGCCGAAACGCTCGCGGATGCGGGCACGGACCAGCCGGTCCAGCAACCGGTCTTCCAGGCCTTCCCACAGGCCCAGCCGTCCGCTCCGGTCGTAGCGCCGCTTGCCCAACTCCAGCGTCTTGTGGAACAGCCGCATCCGCCAGCCGCCCGGCCGTTCCGCCTCGCGCCGGATACGCTGCTCCAGCACCTCGTAGAGCCGGGGCACCGCGGTCATGATCGTCGGCTTGACCTCCCCCAGGTTGCCCGCGAGTTTCTCGACGGATTCCGCATAGGCGATCCGTGCCCCCAGACTCAGCGCGAACATCTGGCCGCAGGTGTGCTCGTAGGCATGGGCAAGGGGCAGGAAGGACAAGAACGTCTCATCCCCCAGCCCGACATCCAGGACCAGTTCAAGCGCACCCTTGCAGTTCGCCAGGATGTTGCCGTGGGTCAGCATGACGCCCTTGGGCGTCCCGCCCGTGCCTGATGTGTAGATCAGGCAGGCGACGTCGTCGCGCTCCAGCGCCTCCAGGGCCGGTTCGACAGGCAGCCCAGGACCGCCGCGCTCCAGCAGCGCGGTCCAGGAAAGATGTTCCGGTCCCGCTGACGTTTCCGGTCCCGCCGGCGGGGAGCCGCCGCCCGCATCCTCGTTGAAACCGACCACGGCCCGGATATCGGGAAGCTGGAGCGCCGCGGGAAGCACCTTCCGCATCAGGGCGGCGCTCGACACCAGCACCACGCGGGCGCCGCTGTCGCGCAGCGTATGCAGGTGGTCGGCCGTCGTGCTGGTGGTATAGGCCGGCACCGTGATGGCGCCCAGCAGCATGATCGCGAAATCGGCGATCAGCCATTCCGGGCGGTTCTCCGACACGATGGCGACGCGGTCGCCATGGCCCACGCCGAGGCTCCTCAGCCCGCCCGCCGCCCTGGCGACCGCGTCCGCCGCCTCGGCCCATGTCCGTCCGCTCCAGTCGCCGTCCTGCTTGGAAATCAGCAGCGAACGTCCGCCCAGGCGTTCCGCCTGATCGAAGAACATGGCGGGCAGCGTCCGCCACTCGTCGTAGCGGTTCTCGTCGAGCACCCCCGGCCGCGAGCCGGAAAGTGAGCCGGTCATCGAACCGGTCATCAAGGTAGGGCGGTTCATGGGGGACTGCGCGTTCATGCCTCTGGTCCGTTCTCGCGTGGGCCATATGGCCGGTGAGCCGATCGTAAATTGCCGGTATCGTGATATAGGGAACGGCGGAGCCGCTTGGATGGGCGCAGGACCCAGCCTATATCCCGTCCAGCGCAACAGGAGGACATCCATGAGTCAGACCGTGACCGCCGAGCCGCTCGATTCTTCCGATCCGGCGGCGCCCGATTTGGGCGCGCTGCCGGTCTGGGACCTGAACGACCTCTATCCGGGCCAGGACTCCGACGCGCTGAAGGCCGATCTGGACCGGATGGAAAAGGCGTCGAAGGATTTTTACCGAAGCTACAACGGCAAGCTGGCAAGCCTGGAAGGCGCCTCCCTGGGTAGCGCCATCGCGCAGTACGAGGAAATCGACGAAACCCTCTCGCGCATCATGAGCTATGCCCATCTCGTTTATGCCGGCGACATGAACGACCCCCTGGTCGGCAAGTTCTTCCAGGGAATCCAGGAACGGGTCAACGGCATTTCCACGCACCTGCTGTTCTTCACTCTGGAACTGAACCGGATCGAGGACGACGCCCTGGCGGCCAAGCTGAAGACGCCGGAACTGGCCCGCTATGCGCCATGGCTGCGCGATATCCGGGTCTTCCGCCCGCACCAGCTTTCGGACGAGCTGGAGCGCCTGCTGCACGAGAAATATGTCGTCGGCCGCGCCGCTTGGAACCGCCTGTTCGACGAGACGATAGCGGGTCTCCGCTTCACCCTGGGCGGCCACGAGGTCACCTGCACGGAGGCGCTGAACCGCCTGTCCGACCGCGACGCCGGCAAGCGGAAGGAAGCCGCGGTGGAGATCGGGCGCGTCCTGAGCGCCAATGTCCGCACCTTTTCGCTGATCACCAATACGCTGGCCAAGGACAAGGAGATCGAGGACAAGTGGCGCAACTATCCGCGCCCGACCTCGTCCCGCAACAAGTCCAACCACGTCGAGGACGAAGTCGTCGATGCGCTGGTCACCGCCGTCAAGGGTTCCTATCCCGACCTGTCGCACCGCTACTACAAGCTGAAGGCCAAGTGGTTCGGCGGCGATACCCTCGACTATTGGGATCGCAACGCGCCGCTGCCGGACGACGACGACCGGCTGATCCCGTGGGGACAGGCGCGCGGCATCGTACTGGACGCCTATGGCCGTTTCTCGCCAGAACTGGCCGCTGTCGGCGCCCGGTTCTTCGACAACGCCTGGATCGACGCGCCGGCGCGGCCGGGCAAGGCTCCCGGCGCCTTCGCCCATCCGACGGTGCCGAGCGTCCATCCGTACCTGCTGGTCAATTATCAGGGCAAGACCCGCGACGTGATGACGCTGGCCCACGAGCTTGGCCACGGCGTGCATCAGGTGCTTGCCGGCAAGCAGGGCCACCTGATGGCGGATACGCCGCTGACGCTGGCGGAAACGGCCTCCGTCTTCGGCGAGATGCTGACATTCCGCTCCCTTCTGGACAGCGAGACCGACCCTGGGCGGCGGAAGATCATGCTGGCCGCCAAGGTGGAGGACATGCTGAACACCGTGGTCCGTCAGATCGCCTTCTTCGACTTCGAGCAGCGTCTTCATACCGAACGGCGCGAGGGCGAACTGACGGCGGAGCGGATCGGTGAAATCTGGTTCGCCGTGCAGGCGGAAAGCCTGGGCCCCGCGATCCGCTTCGACGAGGGTTACCGGAATTACTGGGCCTATATCCCGCACTTCATCCACTCGCCCTTCTACGTCTATGCCTACGCTTTCGGCGACTGTCTGGTCAACTCGCTGTACGCGGTCTATCAGGACGCGGCCGACGGCTTCGCCGAACGGTATCTGAAGATGCTGTCGGCGGGGGGAACGTTGCGCCACCGCGAGCTTCTGGCGCCGTTTGGTCTGGATGCCTCCGACCCTGCCTTCTGGGACAGGGGCCTGGGCGTGATTCGCGGCTTCATCGACGATCTGGAGCGACAGGAAGGCTGATTCGGCACCTTGTCCGGGTGAGGCAATAAGACACGGGCGGGATTACCGGCGCGGGCATTCTTCAAGGCCCGCGCCGTTTCCTTTGCATATCATGCCCCGCGATGACAACATCAGCCACATATGGAAGTAAGATAGCATCCGAAGCGTCGAAAGGTATCACTGACACCGTCCCGCCATGATGGTAACTTCGAAGCATGTCCGGCGTTCGAGGTGTGCTGTCGTTTCCCTGATCAACCGCTTGTCGATATCCACCAAGATAGCCCTTCTTTGCGTGCTGGCGATCGGTATGATCGGCATGGTGAACCTCTTCGCGATGCGCACCCTGCTGAAGAGCGAGGCGGAGCGGCTTGGGGTCGAGCGTCAGGAAAGCAACATGCGCGTCGCCTGGGAAGTGCTTCGCGCCCCCGGTCCCCTCCACAGGGACGGCGACAAGCTGAAAGCCGGCAACACCGTTCTGGACGGCGACACGGATCTGGTCGACCGCATCACCGACCTGACCGGAGCCGGCGCCACCGTCTTCAGCGGCGGGTTGCGGGTCGCCAGCTCGGTCAAGACCTCCGACGGCAGGCGGACGATCGGTTCGCGCCTGCCTTCCGGTCCCGTGGTCGAGACCGTGCTGAAGCAGGGCAAGCCCTATCGCGGAGAAATGGATATCCAGGGACAGACCCATCTGGTGGCCTATGATCCGATCCTCGGACCCGACGGCAGCGCCATCGGCGCCATCTATGTCGGAGCGCCGAAATCCGGCTTCGTCAGCATGCTCGACGTGCTCGTCCGGGGCGGTCTGGCGCTTGGCGGACTCGCGGCCTTGATCGTGGCCGGCGCGTCGTTCATCGCCATGCGCCTGCTGCTGGCCCCGCTGACCCGGCTGAGCGCCGTGATGGCGCGGTTTGCCGCCGATCAGCTTGACGAGGATGTTCCCGGTCTCGACCGGGGTGACGAGGTCGGCGCCATGGCGGCCAGCGTCCAGGTCTTCCGCGACCATGCGCTCAAGGTCCGCGCCATGCGGGACGAGGAGGAGCGGCTGGAAGAGGTGCACCGCGGCGAGGTTCGCGCCGCGATCCGGGGCATGGCGGACAAGGTGGAAAACCAGACCCGCAAGGCGATCGAGACGGTGACAGGCCAGACCGGCGAGATGCGGACGGCTACGGCCGGCCTGCATTCCGCGGCGGGCAGTATGGAAGACAACGCCCGGCAGATGGCCGATACGTCGGGTTATGCCCTGGAGACCGTCAGGATAGCCGCCGATGCCACCGGACAGCTCACCGGCTCGATCGACCGGATCACGGCTCAGGTCGCCGATGCCGCCGACGCCGCGCGCCTGGCGGTCGGCAGCACCCATCACGCCGCCGAGGTGATCCGCACGCTCGCCGGCGTCGCGACCGAGATCGGCGGCATCGTCGGCATGATCCGCAGCGTGGCGTCGCAGACCAACCTTCTGGCGCTCAATGCCACGATCGAGGCGTCGCGCGCCGGAGCCGCCGGTAAGGGCTTCGCCGTGGTCGCGGCCGAAGTGAAGAGCCTGTCACGGGAAACCGAGCGCTCGACCGACTTGATCGGCGATCTGATCAGCCGCATCCAGGCGGCGGCCCGCGATGCCGACGCCGCCGTGGAGAAAGTGGGCGAGACCATTGCGGCGGTCGACGGCATCGCCGGCTCCATCGCCCTCGCCATGGCCGACCAGTCCAGCGCCACCGCGCAGATCGCCCTCAACATGGAGGAGACTGCCCGTGCCACCCGGCAGGTCGCCGGACATGTCGATGCCCTGACCAATGATTGCCGCCGCACCGATGAACTGGCGGAAAGCAGCAAATCGGCCGCCGCCGTCCTGAGCGACGGCATAGAATCGCTGGCGGAGGCACTGACCCAGATCGTCCGTACCTCCACCGAGGAGGCCAACCGCCGCGCCCACACCCGGCACCGGTGCAGCGTCTCGACCGGAGTAGCCGGTTCCTTCGGCGCGGCGGACGCGGAACTGCTGGACGTCTCGCGCGGTGGCGCCCTGATCCAGACCGACGTTCCGCTCGGTCCCGGCGACCGTCTGGTCCTTAACCTCCCGGAACGCGACACCCCCCAGCACGCCCAGGTCGTCGGCGTCAGCCGTCACGGCGTCCACGTCCAGTTCGCCCCGCCTCCCCTTGGCGACAACGATGTCGCGAAAGTGACCGAAAGCCGGGAATCCCGCCGCTCCGCCTGAGCGGGAGGAGAAACGTAGAAGCGGCTCCGAACTGTTTTCAGCGTCCGAAGCGGAACGATGCAAGTCGAGGTTTTCCGGCCCTGAAATTCTAAGTGACCGTTCGATAAATGCGCAAAAGCACATCATTTTGTATGTCATACCAACGGCATCGAAGATTGCCTGGTGAGTTCCGGCAAAGATGTCGGGCGGAAGAGGCCCGACCTACAGGAGCACTCTGGCGTAGGTCGGGCCTCTTCAGCCCGACATCTAACGCTCCAGACAAGTCAATCTTCAATGCGGTTGGTATAAGATAACACCGCCTCGTAAAATGCTTGCTTCATCGGTTCACCCGGCGCCCATCCATGTCGGATACCTGACATGATCCCGACAGACCACAGGCTCCGCGTAGTCAACATGACATCGAGAAGTTACACACTTCGGCATAACCGCTTGAAAATCATAGAAGTTTCAAGTCCGATCCAACTGGCCCCATTCTTGCTGACCTTCTCTCACAGAGCCTCCGGGACGTCTTTGGCTGTACGGGAAGGATTGGACCATGAATGTAATCTCGCTGGACAGTATCTTCGGCTTGGGAGAAATGAAGTCTCAGCCGGCGCCCGAAGCCTCGGGTTGTACTACATCCAGTTGCGGCTCTTCCGATGGCCCATCGGACATGGCTCCCGAGGTGTGGGAGAAGGTCAAGAACCATCCCTGCTACAGCGAAGAGGCTCACCACTACTACGCCCGCATGCATGTCGCGGTGGCCCCGGCCTGCAACATCCAGTGCAACTACTGTAACCGCAAGTACGACTGCGCCAACGAAAGCCGTCCCGGCGTCGTCAGCGAGAAGCTGACCGCCGAACAGGCCGTCCGCAAGGTCCTCGCGGTCGCCGCCGAGATCCCGCAGCTTTCCGTGGTCGGCATCGCCGGTCCCGGCGACAGTCTGGCTGCCGGCGCCAAGCAGACGATCCAGACCTTCGAGCAGCTATCCCAATTGGCTCCCGACATCAAGCTCTGCCTTTCGACCAACGGTCTGGCGCTGCCCGATTACGTCGATCGCCTGAAGGGCCTCAACATCGACCACGTCACGATCACCATCAACATGGTCGATCCGGAAGTCGGCCAGCACATCTACCCGTGGATCTTCCATGACCACAAGCGCTGGACCGGGATCGAGGCGTCGCGCATCCTGCACGAACGCCAGATGCTTGGCCTGGAAATGCTGCGCGACGCCGGCATCCTGGCGAAGATCAACTCGGTCATGATCCCCGGCATCAACGACGAGCACCTGCTCGACGTCAACCGCGAGGTCAAGGCGCGCGGCGCGTTCCTGCACAACATCATGCCGCTGATCTCCGACGCGGCGCATGGGACCCATTTCGGCCTGACCGGCCAGCGCGGACCGACCGCGAAGGAGTTGAAGGCGCTCCAGGACAAGTGCGAAGGCGACATGAAGCTGATGCGGCACTGCCGCCAGTGCCGCGCCGACGCCGTGGGCCTGCTGGGCGAGGACCGGGGGGACGAGTTCACCGCCGAGAAGGTCATGCAGATGGACGTGGACCTCGACGGCGGCGGCTTCACCAAGCGAGAGACCTACCGCGAGCATGTCGAGGCAGAACGGGCGCTGCGCCACGAGTCCAAGGCCGCCGCCATCGCCGAGGTCGCCCACATGGCCGGCGAGAAGCCGATCCTGATCGCCGTCGCCACCAAGGGCGGCGAGCGCATCAACGAACACTTCGGCCACGCCAAGGAATTCCAGATCTACGAAGTCAACGCCGAGGGCGCCAAGTTCGTCGGTCACCGGCGCGTCGATCTGTACTGCGAAGGCGGTTCGGGCGACGAGGACGGATTGGGCACCATCATCCAGGCGATCAACGACTGCGTCGCCGTATTCGTCGCCAAGATCGGCGGCTGCCCTAGCAAGTCGCTGGAGGAAGCCGGGATCGATCCGGTGGACCGCTTCGCCTTCGAATACATCGAGGAATCGGCCCTGGCCTATTACGCGGACTATTCGGCGCAACTGAGTTCCGGATCGATCGTCGAGAAGATCGGCGCCGACGCGGTGATCCGCCAAGGTGCCTATACCTCCAAGCGAGCCTGACACCAGCCTACAAACCCATACCACCATATGCTGCGGTAATTCACCACCTTGGCGAGACGCCACGGTGGGGCGAAAGTCACCTCAACACAACAAGCGAAGCCGGCTGCGAGGCCGGTACGAACAGGAGAAAAGCCATGGCTCTCAAGATCCTCAAGAACGACTGCACCGTTTGCGGCGCCTGCGAAGCGGAATGCCCCAACGAGGCGATCAGCTTCAAGAAGGGTACCTATGTCATCGATCCGGTCAAGTGCACCGAGTGCCAGGGTCAGTTCGACGCCCCGCAATGCGCCGCCGTTTGCCCTGCTGACTGCTGCGTCGCGGCCTGATCCGGCTGAAGCGGGAGTCTCCATTCACCTCCATACCATCCACCGCATACCATTTGCCGCCATGCCCTGACCGGATGAGGGCGTGGCGGGTGACACCGGGTGATCCCAGGCATTTCAGAGCGGGACGGGAGTCTTCGAGAGTGACGCTGCCCGATACGACGTCCACGGACCAGATGACGCTTGAACGGACTTCGTCCGGTCGCGCGCCTTCCCCTGGGCTCGCCCCGGCAGACTTTGACTCCGATATCGACGATGCCTGGCTGTCCCGGCGCTACTACGGCGGCGACTTGCCTGCCGAAGCCGAACGGCAGCTTCATCTGGCCGGCCGGCACTACTGCGACGATGCGCTGGCCGAAGCCCATCTGGCGAGAGCGGCCGAGATCGCGCCTGGACACCGGGCGGTCGATCTCGGCCACTACAAATACTTCCTCTACAAGGCGCGCCTGCCGCAGGCGCTGGTCTGCGCATACCGGATGCTGGAGCATGCCTCCGCCGGCCTTGGGCTGAACCACACAGATTGGAGGCAGGTGACACGCGGTCACGCCGATTTCGACTCGCTCGATCCGGCTCCGCGCTTCTTCCTCTTCACCGTCAAGGCGCTGGGCTACCTGCATGTGCGCCTGGGCCGCCACGCCGAAGGCCGCGTCATCCTTGAAAAGGTGCTCGAACTCGACACGGCGGACAGGATCGGCGTCCGGCCCCTGCTGGCGGTGCTCGACCGGCGGGAGCGGGACGGGGAGGATGACGAATCATGACGAATGCTGACATGGACGAGGCCCTGGACTGGCTCGGCCGGTTGGTCGACTGCAAGGCCTGCCGCTATGCCGACCGACTGGCCGACGGCAAATGCCAGCCCCTGAAGGCCTGCGTCCACGACCGCTATGCCAAGCGCATCCAGCGTTTCTTTCAGTGGAACGAGGATCTGGCGGTCGAAAACCTCGAACACCCCTATTTCGAAGTCCGCGCCATCGCGGTCCGTCACGCTCCGCTTTTCCACCTGCCGCGCCTGATGGACGACATCGACGAAACGGTCCGCAGCAGCGTCGCCCGCCGTCTGCCCCGACGGCTCCTGCTCAAGATGCGGAGCGACCATGACCGGGAAGTCCGGATCTCGGTCGCCTCCCGCCTGGAAGACGGCGACCTCGCTCCCATGATGCGGGATACCGATTACTCGGTCCGGCTGCGGGTCGCCCGCCGCGTGCCGGAAGGCATGCTGCCCGCCATGATGCGCGACGAGGACCCGGAGGTTCGGCTGGAGGTGGCGCGCCGGATCGGGCTCGACTGGCTCGCCAGCATGGCGTGGGACGACAGCCAGCGGGTCCGGCTCCATGTCGCGCAGCGGCTGTGCCCGGAAAAGCTGATCGCCATGGTCAACGACGGCGACTGGTGCGTCCGCTACGTCGTCGCCAGCCGGATCGCCTTGGAATACCTCGACCCCCTGACCGAGGACCCGGTGGACGAAGTGCGCGAGATCGCACTCGGCCGCCGCGCCGGGCTGCTCGTCCAGGACGACATGACGTGAACGCGACCTCTTCACCCATCCCCGGTTCCCCCTCATCCGTTTGCGGAGACGCGCGCCATGGCCAACCGTAATCCCCATGATTCGAACGAGCTGCTGGAACCGCCGGTCTACGAGGTCGGGCAGAAGGTCCGCAGCATCCAGAACGTCCGCAACGACGGGACATATCCGGGACCAGCGGTCGGCGAGGTGCTGATCCCGGAAGGCGCCGTCGGCTACGTCATCAGCATCGGCTCCTACCTTCAGATGTATCACATCTACAGCGTCGATTTCTTCGAGCAGCGCCGGGTGATCGGCATGCGCGCGAAGGAGCTGGAGATGGTCGATGCCTATGCCAACGCACCCCAGAACTCATCCCCCACCCAGCCCCGCGGAGCGCAGTCATGACCGATCAGAAGACCGCAGACATCGTCGTTCCGGACGTTTCAGTTCCGGGTGTTCCCGCTCCGGATGAGGCTTCGGAAATCGTCGTCGCGGGGTCGGCCGCGCCCGGCGGTTTCATCCCCCCGCGTGAGCCGAAATACGAGTGGGGCATCGCGGTCAGGTCCGTGACCGACCTGCTGAACGACGGCAGCCATCCGGAAAGCCCGGAAGGCAGCCTGCTGATCCTCAAGGACGCGATCGGCGAGATCGTCCGCGTCGGCTACGCCCCGGAAGCCAACAACCTGCCGGTCTATCTGGTCGAGTTTCCCGGCGGCAAGCTGGTCGGCTGCCTGGAGGAGGAGATCGCCCCGGTCCTGGGTGTCCGCAGCGCCGCTCCCGGCCGCATGTAGGCGGAAGCTTCCGGCGGTTCGGGGCCGGTGACGAGTGCCTGTATGCGTAATGACCGTGTGCGTAGTGACCTTGTTCGTAGTGACCGTCTGATGCGAGGTGCGCCATGATTTATCTGGACAACAACGCGACGACCCGGCCGGCTCCGGAGGTCGTGGCAGCCATGATCCCCTATCTGGCCGATCTCTACGCCAATCCGTCCAGCGCCCACGGCGCCGGGATGGCGGTCAAGCAGGCGCTCGGCCAGGCGCGCGGCAGCGTGGCCGGCTTGATCGGCGCCAAGCCTGCCGAGATCACCTTCACCGCCAGCGCCACTGAGGCAAACCACCTTGCCATCCTCGGCACGCTCCGGTCCCGGCCGGACCGGCGCCATGTCGTGACGACAGCCGTCGAACATCCGTCCACGCTGGCGCTTTTCCGGGAACTCGCATCCCAGGGCTATCACGTCACCGTCCTGCCGGTCGATGCCGACGGCCGGATCCGGCGCCGCGAACTGGCCTCGGTCGTTTCCAGCGACACGGCGCTGGTTTCCGTCATGTGGGCCAACAACGAGACCGGGGTGCTGATGCCGGTCCGGGAGGCGGCGGAAGTCGCCCGGTCGCGCGGCGCCGCCTTCCATACCGACGCCGTGCAGGCGGTTGGCCGGCTGGAAATCGACCTGCGCGACCTTCCCATCGACCTGCTGACCTTCTCCGGCCACAAGCTTCACGGCCCCAAGGGGATCGGCGTACTGTTCGCCCGCAAGGGCTTCGAGCTGACGCCGATGATCCTCGGCCATCAGGAGCGCCGGATGCGCGGCGGTACCGAAAACGTGCCCGCCATCGTCGGGCTCGGTGCCGCCGCCGTTCTGGCGCGGGATGGGCTGGCCTCCGGCTCCGGCGCCGCCGTCGCGGCCCTGCGTGACCGGCTGGAGGCCGGCGTCCTGGCCCGGCTGCCGGGCGCCCGCATCAACGGCGGCGGTGCCGCGCGCATCCCGAATACGTCCAACATCGGCTTCATCGACCGCGCCGGCTTTCCCATGGAAGGCGAGGCGCTGCTGATGAAGCTGGATCAGGCGGGCATCCAGGTCAGCATGGGGGCCGCCTGCGCCGCCGGCGGCATGGACCCCAGCCATGTGCTTCTCGCCCTTGGGCTGAGCGAGGCGCAAGCGGCGGCAAGCCTGCGCTTCTCGCTGAGCCGCTACAGCGATGTCCGCGATATCGATGCCGTTCTCGATGCCCTGCCGGGCATCGCGGCACGTCTGGCGGCATGACAATGCCGCCGGATAGTGACGCGGCACCGTGACGTTTAGTGACCTTTGATGACCTCTGGAGAGTTTCGATGAAAGTTATGCTTCGCAAGACCGACGGTAAGTACATGATCTACGTCGCCAAGAAGGACCTGGAGACGACGGTCGTGTCTTCCGAAAAGCCGGCATGCTGGGGTGGCAAGATCACCCTGGAAAACGGCTGGGTCCTTGAGATGCCGGACCTGCCGGAAGACACCCGGCTGCCGCTGACCGTCGAAGCCCGCAAGCTGGAGGGCTGAGGCATGGCCCTTTCCATCACCGGCATCGACAGCATCACCGCCGAGGCGACCGAGCTTTATGCGGCGGGGACCAAGCGGGATGCCGTCGTCAAGGCGCTCAAGCAGAAGTACCAGGGGTTGACCATCACCGGCTGCTCCGAGAACGACCTGACCGACGAGCCTTACCGCGAAGAGCCGGCCTATCTGCTCTATCTGGTCGACAGCAAGGACCATTGCTGGAAGATGACCCGCGAGCCGGCGAACGCCACCGGCATCGTGATCGCCGAGCGCGAGGAAGCGGCATGACCCATGCCGCCCCCGACGAGGTCGAGGATGCTGCCGGCGGCGATGCCGAAGGCGAGTTCGAGCAAGAGGACATCGCGCTGACCCAGCCTGACATCGGCAATGCCGAAGTCCGGGTGATCGAGCGTATCCTGAATACCGCCAGTCTCAACGACGGGCGGCTGACGGAGGCGTTCGAGGAAGCGTTCGCGGCCTATGTCGGGCGGCGGCATGCCATCGCCGTCACCAGCGGTACCCTGGCGATGGTGCTGGCGCTCCGGGCCTACGGTTTCGGACCCGGCACCGACATCCTGTGCTCGCCCTATGGCTGGCACCAGACCGTCCATGCCGTGGCGCTGGTCGGAGCCAATCCGGTCTTTTCCGACATCGACTACTGGTCGCATACGCTCAATCCGGTGAAGGCGGCGGAACGCATCACATCGGCGACGAAGGCCATCATCGCCGGCAACACCAACGGTCATCCGGCCCCCTGGGACGAGCTGCGGGCACTGGCTGACGAGCGCGGCCTTGTCCTGATCGAGGATTCGACCGAGGCCATCGGCTCGACTTACCACGGCCGCATCGTCGGCAGCTTCGGCGACTGCGCGATCTTCGACTTTTCCGAACCGGGTCCGCTTCTGTGCGGCGAAGGCGGCATGATCGTCACCGACGACGACGATCTGGCATCACGCCTGCGATACCTGCGCAAACGCGAGCCGGAACATCTGAAATCGGTCGTCATCAGCCACAATGTCCCGTGGCAGTGCAAGCTGAGCAACCTCAACGCCGCCCTCGGGCTGGTTCAGCTCAAGCGGATCGACGAGATCCTGGAAAAGCGCCGGGCAGTGGTCGGCTACTACGAAGCCGCCATGCAGAGCTTCGAGGGCATCAAGCCGCCCTACCACGCGCCGGGCGTCACCGTCGTCCAGTCCCATACCTACGCGGTCCATCTCGGCACCCGCTTCTCGGTCAGCCTGCGCAATGCAGTGATCGAGGACATGCTGACGCAGGGCGTCGATACCGCGTCGTTCGGCGTGCCCCTGCACATCCAGCAATTCTATGCCGAGCGCGGCGGCCGGCGCGGCGACTGCCCGGTCGCGGAGAAGACGGCCGACCGCGTCATCGTCGTGCCGTTCCACCACGCGATCGACCGGGACGAGGTCGAGTTCATCGTCCAGCGGCTCAAGGACGCCACGATCAATTCGGGCGCCGGCGCTGCGATTTATTGAATTTTTGAAGGGATCAAGACCATGACCAACCCCCAAACCGTGCTGGCCGAAATCGCGGGCGGCCTGAAGGCCCGGCAGGTGATCCCCTTCCTGGGCGCCGGCGTGCTCGACCTGATCGAAGGCGCCAGCCCGATCCCGCGTTCGCCGGAAGAGTTGGTCGCGACTATCACCGCCAAGGCGGCGGTCCCCGGCCGCATCCGGCGTCAGCTCACCGCGTCCGCCCAGTATATCGAGAGCCACAAGCACCGTCGGACGCTGGAAACTATCCTGACAGGTCTGTTCAAGGCTGGCGCCGAGCCGACTGTCCTGCACAAGTACCTGGCCGGCATCCCCGAACTGCCGCTGATCGTCGATACCTGGTACGACGACACGACCGCCCGCGCGCTGGCGGAATCCGGCCGCTCCTGGGGCCAGATCCAGGGCATGAGCCATCCGCAGTCGCTGGGGGAATGGGTCCGCTACTTCGGCTCCGACAACGAACCGTCCGATGCGGTCGCCGCTGAAAGCTGGAACACCGTGCTCTACAAGCCGATGGGCGCCGTCACGCCGGCGGGCAACTATCTGGTTTCCGACAGCGACTACGTCGAGGTCCTGACCGAGATCGACATCCAGTCGCCGATCCCGGCGGTCGTCCAGAACCTGCGGGCCGGCCGCAACTTCCTGTTCCTCGGCTGCCGCTTCGACGGCGAGATCGGCCGCACCTTCGCCCGCCAGATCATCAAGCGCTCATCCGACCGGCACTGGGCGGTGCTTCCCGGCGAGCTGACGAAGAACGAGCAGAAGTTCCTCGACACCTACAACATCACCCCGATCGACATCACCCTGGCGGAAGCCGTGGCGGCGCTGGCCGCGGCGTGAACCGCACCCGGCGCGCTCAGGCGCGCCGGGACAGCTCCTCGACGGTTCGTTCGACCGCGGCGGTCAGTTCGGCGATCAGCGCCGGGTCGATCGTCCCACCGTCTTCGCTCTTCGCGGCTTCCTCGACCACGGCTGCCAATGCGGAAATCCTGGCGGCTCCCAGGTTGCCCGCAAGTCCTCGAAGAGTGTGGGCGGCACCGGCCAGTACGGCCCTGTCGGGTCCGGCGCAGGCCTCCCTGAGGCGGACGAATTCCGCCTGTACGTCCCGGCAGAAGGCGACGAGCAGCTCGGACAGCATCTCCTCGCCGACCACTTCCCGTATCTCCCCAATCTGGCTCTCGTCGATCAGCCCGCTGTCGGACGGCGAGGCAGGGAAGGGGACGGCAGTGGAGTGCGGCGCCGGCGCCGCATGGACCCGCGTCCGGCTGACCATCGCCCGGAGCTTGGCCTGATCCAGCGGCTTCGTCAGGTATCCGTCCAGGCCGGCCGCCATATGCTGGTCCATCTGCTCGGACATGGCGTCGGCGCTGAGCCCGATGATCGGGATCAACGAGGCGGGACCGCCAAGCGCCCGGATCGCGCGGGTCGCTTCCGGTCCGTCGATCTCGGGCATGTGCATGTCCATCAGCACCAGGTCGTAGCCCATCGGGTTGTCCTCGGACCTCAAGCCCGTCTCGGCCACCTCCAGCAGGGCAAGGCGTCCGTCCGGAACCGAGACGATCTCGTGGCCATCCTGCTCCAGGATGCGCTCCACCAGCATGCGGTTGATCGCATTGTCTTCGGCGAGCAGGACACGCCGGGTTTCCCGCACCGCCGGTTCATCCGCCTCCGCCTCTTCGGCATAGGCGGGCGGCTGGCAAATGCTGGCGGGGATGCGGACCAGGAACACGGAGCCTTCGCCCGGCATGCTGGTGACCCGCACCGTTCCGCCCATGGCCTCGACCAGCCGCTTGCTTATCG
This sequence comes from Skermanella aerolata KACC 11604, assembly GCF_000936425.1. Taxonomy (GTDB): domain Bacteria; phylum Pseudomonadota; class Alphaproteobacteria; order Azospirillales; family Azospirillaceae; genus Skermanella; species Skermanella aerolata. The sequence goes on from NZ_AVFK01000017.1 coordinate 105,351, forward strand.
CGAGCCCAAGCCCGGTGCCGCCGAAGCGCCGCGTCGTCGTCTCGTCGGCCTGGACGAAGGGCTGGAAGATCCGGCGCAGCTGTTCCGACGTCATGCCGATGCCGGAATCCATGACCGCGAACTCGATCGTGCCGTCCGGCCCCGGCGATACCCGGACGTCGATCCGGCCGTCCTCGGTGAACTTGCAGGCGTTGCCGATCAGGTTGGACAGCACCTGCCGGATCCGCGTTACGTCGCCTTCGATCCATTCCGGCACGTCGGGATCGCTGCTGACGAACAGCGAGGTTTCCCGGTCGCGCGCTGTCTTGGCGAACAGCATGACGATGTCGCGCGCCAGCGAGGCCGGGTTGTAGGGAGTGCGTTCCAGTGTCAGGAAGCCGGCGTCGATCTTGCTGAAGTCCAGGATGTCGTTGAGCACCCGCAGCAGGTCCTGGCCCGACCGCCGGATGATCTCGACATAGGCGATCTGCTGCTGGTCCAGCGTATAGCTCTTCAGCAGGTCGGCGAAGCCCAGGATGGCGTTCATCGGCGTCCGCAGCTCGTGGCTCATCGTCGCGAGGAAGCGCGACTTGGCCTCTCCGGCAGCCAGCGTCTCGGTGCGCTGCCGCTCCGCCTCCCGGCATGTTTCGGCCACTGCCTGCCGGGCCTCGTGAAGGTCGGTTACGTCGCTGACGGTGGCGACGACCAGCGCACCGGACGGAGCGGCGTTCAGCCGCAGCCAGCGCTCACCATCGGCGGCCTTATGAAGCGCTTCCGACGTACAGGCCACGCCTGTCCGGGCCACGCGCCGGCAATGGTCGCGCAGGATCGACCAAATCTCCGGCGGCAGTCCGTCCGCTGCCCGGTTCGATCGCACCGGATGAGGGGCGGTCGGCTCGAAAATGGCGATGGCGTCGGGGGACGTGTCGAAAACAGCATCCAGCAAGGTATCAGGACCGGTATTCAACTCGGTCATGCCGGTCCGATCCTCACATCTGGCGCCCGGTGCGGATGCTGGGGCGCGAACAGCGTCGGTGTCATACAACCATCGCCAGGGGGCATCATAGGAGCTTCAGCATCAAAGGCAACTACCGTCGCGAAACACGACGAACGACCCCTTGTCCATGATCGTCCAGTCCTCATCCCGTGTCAGCGGCCGTGTCGCCACCATGCTGACGACGTCGCGGGCCGTGGTCTCCTGGGCGAAATCGACGGTCAGATCCTCGTCCAGCAAGGTCGCGTTGCCGAACGGATAGCGCCGCGTCAGCCAGGCGAGGTTGGTGCTGCAAAAGCAGAACAGCGACTGTCCGTCGCAGAGCAGAAGATTGAACACGCCCCTGCCGTTCAACTCCTCCGCCAGTCTCCGGATCTCGCGGCACAGCGACTTATGGGCGGGCGGACGGTCCCAGCGCTCGCGCAGCCGGTCCAGCATCCAGCAGAAAGCGTGTTCGCTGTCTGTCGTGCCGACCGGCAGGTAGGCCGACAACGTCAGGTTCTTGACGCCCTTGAGCTGGCCGTTGTGGGCGAAGGTCCAGTAGCGGCCCCAAAGCTCCCGGATGAACGGGTGCGTGTTCTCCAGCGCCACCCGCCCCCGGTTGGCCCGGCGGATGTGGCAGATCACGTTGGTGCTCTTGATCGAGTAGCCGCGGACGAACCGCGCGATCTCGGACTCGGCGCTCGGGCGCGGGTCGTGGAAGCTGCGGCATCCCTTGCCGTCATAGAAGGTGATGCCCCAGCCGTCGGAATGAGGCCCGGTCTGGCCGCCCCGGCGCATCAGGCCGGCGAAGCTGAAGCAGATGTCGGTCGGAACGTTGGCGTTCATGCCCAGAAGCTCGCACATGCCAAGGCCTTACGAGAAACCGGACGTGCTGTCGAGGGGCTTACTGGCGCGGGCATCCTTCGATCGATCCTTCGACCGGCTCCGCCAGCCCGATCCAGGCCTCCACCAGCGCCGGTTCGAACCCGGTTTCCCGCCGCTCCCCCACCTGCATCAGCGGCCGGCGGATCAGCAGCGGTGTGGCGATCAGCGCCCTGAGTGCCGAAGCCTCGTCGAAGGAGCCGGGATCGATCTCCCCCGACTTGACCGACGGCGCGGCCTTGTTGAACCAGTCCGCCACGGGCCGGTCGCCGAAGAAGGGGCGCAGGCTTTGGGCGGTCCACGGCTCGCTCAGCAGGTCGCGCGGTTCCACCTCATGCCCGGCATCGGTCAGCAGGCGCTTCTGCCGGGCGTTGCCGGCGCAGCCGGGCTTTTCATAGAAGATAACCGTTGCCATGGTGCTGGAACTCCCCTGGATGGATTTTCTTGTCGAGTGGATTTTCTTATGAAGACCGCAAGGCGGGCGACAGGGCCAGAAGCAGGTCGGTCTGACGCTCGATCTCCTCCTTCACGTCCTTGTCCAGTTTCCGCAGCCACCGCGATGGGATGTCCTGCGCGCCATAGGTGGCGCCGGCCAGCATGCCGATGATGGCGCCCGTCGTATCGGCGTCGCCCCCCTGGTTGACGGTTTCGACGATGCAGGATTCGACGCTGTCGGTGCGGAAATAATAGTGGAACACGGTCTGGATCGTATCGACGATATAGGCGGTGGACAGTCCGGAATAGGGAGCGAAGCGGAACACGCGGTGCTGGGTCACGAGGTCGTTGGCTTCTTCCCGGCATTCCTTGATGCCACCGCCTAGAATAAGCCGCCTGACCATCCGGCCCAGGCACAGGACCGACGCATCCGACAGCGGGTTGTTGTGGGTGATATGCGACTGCTCCAGGCTGCGCCGGACGAAGGCGTCGTCGTCGCCCAAGGTGGACAGGACGACGGGCAGGTTGCGCATCGCGGCCCCGTTGCCGGCGCTGGTCTCCGACAGGGCCGCTTCGATCTCGCCCTTTATCATGTAGTTGCGAATGCCGCGCCGTGTCGTATCCCCGACATCCGCGGGAACGCCGCGCAGCCATTCCGCGTAGCAGTTGGCGACCAGCGTCAGGTCCCAGCCGCCTGACTTCAGGATTGCGCGGCCGAGCCAGACCGACATCTCGGTATCGTCGGTCACCTGACCCGGCGCCAGCCGCAGCCAGCCGCCGCCCTTGATGTGCCGGTGGATGCCGTATTCGCGGGCGATCTCGCTCTTCGTCATGAACTCGACCGTGGCGCCCAGGGCATCGCCGCAGGCCAAGCCCAGGTACGCGCCCAAGGCGCGGTCCTTGATCTTCGGATCGATCATCGGCCGTGACTGCTTTCCAATGAGAAATTCTAAAGGATGGAGGACGTGACCAGATAGTCGCCGCCTATGACAAGGTATTCGCCTTCACCCTGGAATGGATAGCGTGGCAGGAGGTCGCGGAAGAACACCAGCTTCACGCACGGTACCCTCGCTTCGAGGATATGGTCGCCGAACTGGCACGCGATATTCCGGTCATTCGTGAATGAAACCAGATTGTTGAGCCTCAGGATCACGGTCCGCCGCCCGGCCGCGCGGCTGTCGCACCGGCCGACGATATGGTGTTCCTCGAAATCGTTGACGCCCCGGTACAGCGTCAAATGGGCGCAACCGGCATCCGGCAGTCCGGCTCCCGGCCGCGCCAGCGACCACTGGCAGAACTCGAACAGCAGGTCGAGCTGTTCGTGGATCATGTTGTTTTGAAAACGGGTGGAGAGCTTCTGTTCCGCGTAGTTGGTCCACGCCTCGGACGCCAGCCGCTTCAGCGGTTCGGCGTGGTATGTCGGCAAAAGGCCGAACCGGCTTTCGGCCCAGCCCTTCAGCACCGCGCCCTCGGCCCGGTTGCTGCAGAACATCCACCCCTTGAGCAGACGCAGGTAGGAGGAGCGGAACCGCTGCCGGCCGTCGGCGCCGGGGGCGCCCCGGAAGTCGGGCGAGATCCCGAAGGTCTCCGCCATGTAGTCCTGGAACAGGGTCGCCGCGTCGTCGGCGGAGCGCGTCTCCTCCAGCCGCCCGAACAGTGCGGCATGCTGTTCCCGCGTGCCGCTTATATGGAGCGGCTCGGGCGACGCGTTGAACGCGGTCGAACCGAGGAAAGCGGGCGACACCCTGACCATGCCGGCTCGGTAGACCCGTTGCGCTACTGGAGCGGGTTCACCCGCCTTCTCGTTGTCGGTTTCGTCGGACATGCGCACACCTTTTTTGTGGACATAGAGTAGCGTGTCTCCGCTTCCTTGTAACCTCCCAGTCATCGAAACCCCCGGCGCCGGGGCAGGTGCGGCAATCGCGACAAAGGGGAAGGCCAGCGGTCCGAACGCCCCTTCCGGTGTGTCAGACACGACAATGTGTAGGGGTTTGTCAGGTATCACACAGCTTGGTCAGGCCCTGCGACAAACCGTCAAGCATGGAAAAACCATAGCATAGTCAATGACTTAAGAAAAATTCGGGAGTTGGCATGGCGAGTGCAATGAGGGTCCTGTGCAGCGGCCCTCTACCCGCCGCGACTGGACCACGAAACGGCTACTTCAGCCTGCCAAGGAGCGAAAACTGATGACCAAGAAGCTTCGCCAGATTGCTTTCTACGGTAAGGGCGGCATCGGCAAATCCACCACTTCCCAGAACACCCTCGCAGCTCTGGTCGAGCTGGATCAGAAAATCCTGATCGTCGGCTGCGACCCGAAGGCCGACAGCACCCGTCTGATCCTGCACGCAAAGGCCCAGGACACCGTCCTGCACCTGGCCGCCGAAGCCGGATCGGTCGAGGACCTGGAACTCGCCGACGTCCTGAAGATCGGCTACAAGAACATCAAGTGCGTCGAGTCCGGCGGTCCGGAGCCGGGGGTTGGCTGCGCCGGCCGTGGCGTCATCACCGCCATCAACTTCCTGGAAGAGAACGGCGCCTATGACGACGTGGACTATGTGTCCTACGACGTGCTCGGCGACGTGGTCTGCGGCGGCTTCGCTATGCCGATCCGTGAGAACAAGGCTCAGGAAATCTACGTCGTCATGTCCGGCGAGATGATGGCGCTGTATGCCGCCAACAACATCTCCAAGGGCATCCTGAAGTACGCCAACAGCGGCGGCGTCCGTCTCGGCGGCCTGATCTGCAACGAGCGCCAGACCGACCGCGAGTACGACCTGGCCGACGCCCTGGCCAAGCGCCTCGGCTCCAAGCTGATCCACTTCGTCCCGCGCGCCAACATCGTCCAGCACGCCGAACTGCGCCGCCAGACCGTGATCGAATACGCTCCGGACAGCGCGCAGGCCGACGAGTACCGTCAGCTCGCCAGCAAGATCCACAACAATTCCGGTAACGGCGTCATCCCGACCCCGATCACCATGGAAGAGCTGGAAGACATGCTGATGGACTTCGGCATCATGAAGACCGAAGAGCAGGCTCTGGCCGAGCTTCAGGCCAAGGAAGCAGCCGCCGCTGCCGCCGCGTCCGCCTGATAGCGACTTTCTACCGTTAAGACGACCCCGGGGGTCGTAGCCGCAAGGATTGCGGCCCCCGAAAAATTCCACGATGCGCTTCGACCGAAGCGCGATCGTTCACTGCGGCGCGGCTGACGCGCTGAAGACCACGCAAAGCGCGCGCGGCGCGCAACGGACGAGCAGCAGGAGGCCGGCATGAGCTTGGCGAACGAACAGACCAAAGAAGCGACCCAAGCCCTCATCGATGAGGTGCTTGAGGCTTATCCCGAGAAGTCGCGCAAGCGCCGCGCGAAGCATATCGGCATCCAGAAGGCGGAAGCCAAGGATTGCGACGTCAAGTCGAACGTCAAGTCGATCCCCGGCGTCATGACCATTCGCGGTTGCGCCTATGCCGGTTCCAAGGGCGTGGTGTGGGGTCCGATCAAGGACATGATCCACATCTCCCACGGCCCGGTCGGCTGCGGCTACTATTCATGGTCGGGCCGCCGCAACTATTACATCGGCGTTACCGGTGTGGATAGCTGGGGCACCATGCATTTCACGTCCGACTTCCAGGAGAAGGACATCGTTTTCGGCGGTGACAAGAAGCTCGCCAAGGTCATCGACGAGATCAACGACCTGTTCCCGCTGGTCAACGGCATCTCGATCCAGTCGGAATGTCCGATCGGCCTGATCGGTGACGACATCGAGGCCGTCGCCCGCAACAAGTCGGCCGAGATCGGCAAGCCGATCATCCCGGTCCGTTGCGAAGGCTTCCGCGGCGTTTCCCAGTCGCTGGGCCACCACATCGCCAACGATACCATCCGTGACTGGGTGTTCGAGAAGTCCGAGCCGCGCGCCGAACTCGAGACCACTCCGTACGACGTCACGATCATCGGCGACTACAACATCGGCGGCGACGCCTGGTCCTCGCGCATCCTGCTCGAAGAGATCGGTCTCCGCGTGATCGCCCAGTGGTCGGGCGACGGCACGCTGGCCGAGCTGGAGAACACTCCCAAGGCCAAGGTCAACCTGATCCACTGCTACCGGTCGATGAACTACATCGCCCGCCACATGGAAGAGAAGTTCAACATTCCTTGGATGGAATACAACTTCTTCGGCCCGTCGCAGATCGCCGAGAGCCTCCGCAAGATCGCGGCGCTGTTCGACGACAAGATCCAGGCCAATGCCGAAGCCGTGATCGCCAAGTACCAGCCGCTGATCGACGGCATCATCGCCAAGTACAAGCCCCGGCTGAACGGCAAGAAGGTCATGCTGTATGTCGGCGGCCTGCGCCCCCGGCACGTGGTCGACGCCTACCATGACCTGGGCATGGAAGTGACCGGCACCGGCTACGAATTCGCCCACAACGACGATTATCAGCGCACCACCCACTACACCAAGGAAGGCACGCTGATCTACGACGACGTCACGGCTTACGAGTTCGAGAAGTTCGTCGAGAAGCTGGACCCCGATCTGGTCGCCTCGGGCATCAAGGAAAAGTACGTCTTCCAGAAGATGGGCAAGCCCTTCCGCCAGATGCACTCCTGGGACTACTCCGGCCCGTACCACGGTTACGACGGGTTCGCCATCTTCGCCCGCGACATGGACATGGCGATCAACAACCCCGTGTGGAACCTGACCAAGGCTCCCTGGGCCTGACATCAATGAAGACGGCGGCGCCATCGCGGCGCCGTTCCTCAAGGACCCCGCCGCCGCCGTCGCCGTCCGGTAATCCCGGCCTGGAATTTTCTGGAGACCAACATGCCTCAGAATCCCGAAAAAGTTATTGATCACCTTCAGTTGTTCCGCGAGCCGGAATACAAGGAAATCTTCGCCAGCAAGCGTGCCAATTTCGAGTTCGGCCATCCTGACGAAGAGGTCGCCCGCGTCGCCGAGTGGACCAAGTCCGAGGAATACAAGGAGAAGAACTTCTCCCGCGAAGCGCTGACGATCAACCCGACCAAGGCCTGCCAGCCGCTCGGCGCCGTGTTCGCGGCCCAGGGCTTCGAAGGCACCCTGCCGTTCGTCCACGGTTCGCAGGGCTGCGTCGCCTACTACCGCTCGCACCTGACCCGTCACTTCAAGGAGCCGAATTCCGCGGTCTCCTCGTCGATGACCGAAGACGCGGCGGTTTTCGGCGGCCTGAACAACATGATCGACGGTCTGGCCAACACCTACAGCCTGTACCAGCCGAAGATGATCGCCGTCCTGACGACCTGCATGGCCGAAGTCATCGGCGACGATTTGCAGGGCTTCATCGTCAACGCGAAGAACAAGGACAGCATCCCCCAGGACTTCCCGGCTCCGCATGCCCACACCCCGGCCTTCGTCGGCAGCCACGTCACCGGCTACGACAACATGGTCAAGGGCATCCTGAACTACTTCTGGGATGCTCCGGACGCTGCTGCCCGCGTCGAAGACGACGGCATCAACATCATTCCGGGCTTCGACGGCTACGCGGTCGGCAACAACCGTGAACTGAAGCGCATCTTCGGCCTGTTCGGCATCAACGCCACGATCATTTCCGACGTGTCCGACGTGTTCGACACCCCGACCGACGGCAAGTTCCGCCTGTATGACGGCGGCACGACGATCGATCAGGTCAAGGCCGCGAAGAACGCCAAGGCGACGATCTCGTTGCAGGAATACTGCTCGCCGCAGACCCTGTCCTACATCAAGGACAAGGGCCAGGACGTCACCAAGCTCAACTACCCGGTCGGCGTCGCCGCCACCGACGAGTTCCTGGTGAAGCTGGCCGAGCTGACCGGCAAGCCGGTTCCGGCCGAACTGACCCTGGAGCGCGGCCGTCTGGTCGATGCCATCGCGGACAGCCACACCCACATCCACGGCAAGCGCTTCGCCATCTTCGGCGATCCCGACACCACCTATGGTCTGTCGCGCTTCCTGCTGGAAATGGGCGCCGAGCCCGTCCACATCCTCTCGACCTCCGGTTCCAAGAAGTGGGAGAAGCAGGTCCAGAAGCTGCTCGACAGCAGCCCGTTCGGCGCTTCGGGCAAGGCCTACGGCGGCAAGGACCTGTGGCACCTGCGCTCGCTGCTGTTCACGGACCCGGTCGATTACATGATCGGCAACAGCTACGGCAAGTATCTGGAGCGTGACACCAAGATCCCGCTCATCCGCCTGACCTATCCGATCTTCGACCGCCACCACCACCACCGCTATCCCACCTGGGGCTATCAGGGCGGTCTGAACGTGCTGGTCCGTATCCTCGACAAGATCCTCGACGACATGGACAACCACACGAACATCGCCGGCGAGACCGACTACTCGTTCGACCTGATCCGCTGACGACGCTTAACCCCGGCGGTCCCTTTATCGGGACCGCCGGGCACTACCCGGACTAAAGCATTTGAACTGACTGTCGCATTTAACAGCCGTGCGCCTCTGGGGCATCTGCGAATGTCCCAATCGACGCCGCTTCCGGACGGGGGATTGAGATGCTGGTCGACAAGGTGCAGGAAGTCTTCAACGAACCTGGCTGTGCCACGAACCAGGACAAGTCCGCCAAGGAACGCAAGAAGGGCTGTACCAAGTCCCTGAAGCCCGGCGCCGCCGCCGGGGGTTGCGCTTTCGACGGCGCCAAGATCGCATTGCAGCCGATCGCCGATGCCGCCCACCTCGTCCACGGTCCCATTGCCTGCGAGGGCAATTCCTGGGACAACCGCGGCTCCAAGTCCTCCCATTCCCAGCTTTACCGCACCGGCTTCACGACTGACCTCAGCGAGTTGGACGTCATTCACGGCGCCGAGAAGAAGCTGTTCAAGGCCATTAAAGAAATCGTCCTGAAATACGATCCGCCGGCGGTCTTCGTCTATCAGACCTGCGTCCCGGCCCTGATCGGCGACGATATCGAAGCGGTCTGCAAGTTCGCCGCCGACAAACTCGGCAAGCCGATCATCCCCGTCAATGCGCCCGGCTTCGTCGGCAGCAAGAATCTCGGCAACAAGCTGGGCGGCGAGACGCTGCTCGACCACGTGATCGGCACCCGCGAGCCCGAGTACACGACTCCCTACGACATCAACATCATCGGCGAATACAACCTTGCCGGCGAGTTCTGGCAAGTCAAGCCGCTGCTCGACAAGATGGGCGTCCGCATCCTTTCGATGATTTCCGGCGACGGCAAGTATAACGAAGTCGCCTCGGCTCACCGGGCCAAGGTCAACATGCTGGTCTGCTCCCAGGCGCTGGTCAACGTCGCGCGCAAGATGGAAGAGCGCTACGGCATCCCCTATTTCGAGGGTTCGTTCTACGGCGTGTCCGACATGAGCGACACTTTGCGCAATATCGCGAAGCTGCTCGTGGGGCGCGGCGCTCCAAACGACCTGATCGCTCGCACCGAGACCATCATCACCGAGGAAGAGGCGCGGGCATGGCGCCGGCTGGCTCCCTACAAGGACCGGCTGACCGGCAAGCGCGTCCTGCTGTTCACCGGCGGCGTCAAGAGCTGGTCGATGGTCACGGCGCTGGAAGGCGCCGGGCTGGAGATCATCGGCACCAGCGTCAAGAAATCGACCAAGGAAGACAAGGAGCGGCTGAAGAAGATCAAGGGCGAGGAGTTCCACATGTGGGAAGACCTCAAGCCCCGCGATATCGCGGCCATGCTGCGCGATGCCAAGGCTGACATCATGCTGTCGGGCGGGCGCAGCCAGTTCATCGCCCTGAAGGCCAAGGTTCCGTGGCTGGACGTCAACCAGGAGCGGCACGTCGCCTTCGCCGGCTATGAAGGCATTGTGGCCTTGGTCGAGGAGATCGACAAGACCCTGAGCAACCCGATCTGGCGTCAGGTCCGGCTGCCGGCGCCCTGGGACGCACCTGCTCCGGCCCTTGGCGAAACCGCGGCGGAATAGGGGGCAAGCGAGATGTTCAAGGCTCACCAGTCCAACAAGGCCGCGGCGATCAATCCCTTGAAGATGAGCCAGCCGTTGGGCGGTGCCCTGGCGCTGCTCGGGATCGACAGCTGCCTGCCCTGCTTTCATGGCAGCCAGGGCTGCACCGCCTTCGGACTTGTGCTGATGGTACGGCATTTCCGCGAGGCGATCCCGCTCCAGACCACGGCGATGGATCAGGTGCAGACCATCCTCGGCGGCTACGACAACCTGGAAGCCGCCGTACTGACCATGTACGAGCGGAACAAGCCCGAAGTCATCGGCGTATGCAGCACCGGCCTGACGGAAACCAAGGGCGAGGACATGCGGGGCGCGCTCACCATCTTCCGGAAGAAGCATCCGGAGGTGGCCGAAAAGTGCAACCTCGTCTTCATCAACACGCCGGACTTCACGGGCGGTATCGAGGACGGTTTCGCGAACACGGTGACCGCCGTGATCGACGCCATGGTCGAGCCGGCATCCGTCAAGGTGAGCAACCGCGTCAACGTGCTGGCCGGGAGTCACCTGACGCCCGGCGACGTCGAGGAAATCCGCGACCTGATCGAGGGCTTCGGCCTGACGCCGGTGATCCTGCCCGATCTCTCCACCTCCCTGGGCGGGCGGCAGCCCGACGATTTCACGGCGACCACATTAGGCGGCGTGACGGCGGCCGAGATCAAGGGCATGGGGGCAGCCGTCCTGACCCTGGCGATCGGCGAGCACATGCGCAAGCCGGCTGAGGCGCTGGAACTGAAGACCGGCGTGCCGTTCAAGCTGTTCGACCGGCTTGTCGGGCTGGAAGCGGTCGATGCCTTCATCACGACCCTGTCCGGCCTCAGCGACCGGCCGGTGCCGGCGCGCGTCCGGCGCCAGCGCGAGCATCTGGTCGACGGCATGCTCGACGGGCATTTCTACTTCAGCCGCAAGCGCGTCGCGGTGGCGCTGGAGCCAGACCTGCTCTACGCCTATTGCGGCTTCCTTCAGGAGATGGGCTGCGAGGTCACCGCCGCCGTCGCCCCGACGCAGTCGGCGATCCTGGAGAAGATCCGCGCCTGGTCGCTGCTGGTCGGCGACCACGAGGATTTCGAGACGCTGTCGCGCGGTGCCGATCTCGTCGTTTCCAACAGCCATGCCCGGATGTCGGTCAGCCGGTCCGGCGCTCCGCTGGTTCGCGCCGGCTTCCCGACCTTCGACCGCCTTGGCGCCGGGCATCGCGTCGTCGTGGGCTATCGCGGCACCCGGGACCTGCTGTTCGAGATCGGCAACATCTTCCTGGCCAACGATCATGAGCATTCGATCCAGGACTGGGGTCTGGAAGGCACGACGGAGGGGCACCATGGCGGTTCGCACGCGAAGGCTTAGGCTCGTCTCCAACACACCCCGGACCGGGACGGCACCGGACGGCCTTGTCAGGCCGGCCAAGCGAGAGGGAACGATGAAGATTGCTTTCTGTACCCAGGACATGGCGCGTGTCGACGCCCATTTCGGCTGGGCCAAGAACATCGCGATCTACGAGATCGACACGACCGGCTACCGGCTGCTCGAAGCGGTGCAGTTCAACGGACAGATGTTCGAGGACGGCAACGAGGACAAGCTGGTCCCCAAGATCGCCGCGATCGAGGATTGCGCCATCGTCTATCTGGCCGCGATCGGCGCCTCCGCCGCCGCGCGCATCGTCGCCAAGAAGATCCACCCCGTTAAGGTCGAGCAGCCGGAGGTCATCACCGATGTCCTCGACAAGCTGGTCGTCCTGCTGAACGGCTCGCCGCCACCCTGGCTCCGGAAGGCCCTGAACAAGGGCGCCGAAGTCGCCCGTAATTTCGACGAGGAATAAGTGAGCAGCATGTCCGAAACGATCGCCACCACCCCCGAGCAGGCAGTGCTCGACCAGGAATTCCTGAAGACGCTCGTCTCCCTGATCCGCGCCGAGGACACTTATGGCGCCTGGGAAGGCAAAAGCGACGATATCCTCCTGCGGCCCTTCATCCTGACCAAGGAAGAGCGCCGCCTGATCCCGATCATCGGCGATCCCGATCCCGATACGATCACCCGCATGGAGCAGTTCTACAAGGCGGTGGGATTGACGATCGAAAAGCGCACCAAGCTGATGGCCACCCCGCTGATGAAGATGAGCCATGAAGGCTTCGGCCGCATCGTGCTGCTTACCGGCCGTCTAGTGGTGCTGAGCAAGCATATGCGCGACATCCACCGCTACGGCTTCCCCTCGGTCGAGGCGCTGGCGACCGAAGGCACGAAATTCGTCAACGAAGCCGTCGCTCTGATCGAAGAGCACCGCGTCGTTGCGGACCTGTAAGGGGAAGCGACATGAGCGACGCCGATGCCCTCAAGGAAGAGATCAAGAAGCTGAACGCGCGGGCGACCGCGAAAAAGATGGACCTTCACGATCTGTCGGAAGAACTGCCGCTCAAATGGGAAACGATCCTTGATGTCGCGCAGGAAACCTACGACGCCTACAAGCTTCTCACCGAGAAGCGAGCCGAACTTAAATCTCTGACTTCTTAAAAATCACTATCAAGCAAGCCGTATTCAGGCAAGACACGCGAGGAGAGTTCACGATGAGCGAGTTTGTCCAAGGTAAGACGAAGGGTGGCGGGGCGTGGACTCCCAAGTTCGTGGAAGACCTGAACCAGAAAGCCTGCATCGGCTGCGGCCGCTGCTTCAAGGTGTGCCCCCAGGGCGTGCTGAACATGATCGGCATCACCGAGGACGGCGACATCGTCGATGCCCAGGATGACGATGCCGAAAAGAAGGTGATGAGCATCGCCAACGGCGACAACTGCATCGGCTGCCAGTCCTGCTCGAAGGTCTGCGGCAAGAGCTGTTTCACCCACTCCGCCAAGGCCGCGTGACATGACCGTCGAGATGCAGGAGCCGGTCGCCCTCGCCGATGCCGCAGCCCTCTACGCTGCGATGATGGCGGGGGCGACCGATCCGGCCAATCCCGACACCCATGTCTTCGCCTGCATCGTCTCCGCCCGAGCCACAGGCTGCGCCGATCCATTGGACGACGCGGTCGGGCTCTCCCCCGCCGATCTCGACCTGCTGCTGGCCCGGCACTTCGCCGGGCTGGAAGCCGATACGAATACGGCGCGCTACATCACCGCCCGGCACGGACGGCGGGTCGGCAAGGGCGTCTCCGACTTGGTCCTGGCGGAGGAGGTGGACGACCTCCGCACCCTCCTGCTCGACCACCGCACCGCCGACCTGCCCGAAACCGCGTGGATGGCATCCGCCGTCGCGCGGGCTTGTCTGTTTCCCGACCATCTCTGGCAGGACCTCGGCCTGACCAGCCGCAAGGACCTCTCCGGCCTGCTGTCCCGCCATTTCGGGCCGCTCGCCGTGAAGAACACCGGCTACATGAAGTGGAAGAAGTTCTTCTACAAGCAGCTCTGCGACCGCGAGGGCCTTAACCTCTGCAAGGCGCCAAGCTGCGGCGTCTGCGCCGATTATAAGGTCTGCTTCGGTCCGGAAGAGTAAATATTCTACATCAATTTCGTAGGTTGGCCTAAAGCGGAGCGGCAGCCGACACCGACGCGCCTGCTTGTCGGCTGCCGCTCCGCTTTAGGCCGACCCACCGCACCCCTCACTCCGGCTCCGCCACGCGCTCCGCCAGTGCCGCGATCACGCCGTAGCCCACCGTATCGGCCGGGTCCAGCTCGCGCAGCTTCGCCAGCATTTCCAGTGCCTCATCGACCCTCCCGCTCCTGAGCGTGATGAAGGTCAGCGCCTTCAGCGTGAAGAGATAGAAGTGCGCGGGGCCGATCACGGCGCTCCAGTCGGCGTTGCTCGGCGCCAGCCGGCGCCAGTCCGCCGGGAAGCAGCCCTGGCGCGCCGCCGCGTCCAGTCCGATCAAGGCTACCCGTTCGGCCTCGTCCAGCCGGCGCTGGTTGAAGTAGAACTTATAGAGCGCATAGAGCACCGGCAGGATGCGTGGCCCTAGGTTATGGGCTTCCCACAGCATCCGCTCGGCTCTGGCAAGATCGCCGGCTAGCCTTGCCTTGACCGCCTCCTGTAGCCGGACATCGATATGTTCGGGGACGTCGCCGAACGCCATCCGGCCATCGGGTATCTTGAATTCGATCGGACGCATGGCGGTCCTCCTGGCCAGCTGGGGGGATATTCGCTAATACCATAATTTTTCTATGGGTATGAAGCTCTTTCCAACGATTCCAGAAACTTGTCGGGTTTTCGACGCGGCTTTGTCGGCAAGTCGCCACGCCCCAGCGGACCCGAAAATAAAGATCTAATGAAATCAATTACTTGCGAGTGGCCTGAAAATTGCTGTGCTTGCAGGTCTGACAAATCCCGTCTGAAGGAGACTGGTTTCATGGTGACGTTGACGGATTCGGCTGTGAGCACTCTCCAGCGCGTCCTGGCCAATTCGGCGGCCGCTCAGGGACTGCGCATCCAGGTGGCGGACGGCGGCTGCGCCGGCCTGAAATACCAGATGGGCCTGGAAGCCGGCGCCGGCGAGGATGACACGGTACTGGAATATGGCGACGTCAAAGTCTTCATCGACGCCGGCAGCATGATCCACCTGAACGGCGTGATCGTCGATTACGTCGAGAGCGTCGGCGGGGCCGGGTTCAAGTTCGACAACCCCAACGCGACATCGACCTGCGGCTGCGGGTCCTCCTTTTCGACCTCCTCATGCAGCACCAAGCCCGAAGGCGCCTCCGCCGAGGGCGGCCATTCATGCGGCTCGGGCCATCACCATCACTGAGCCGACGAAGACATCACGCCTCCGGACATCAAGCTTCCGGCTACAAAGCCGGTACAGGAGAACAGACCAATGTGGAACTACTCTGACAAGCTCAAGGAGCATTTCTTCAATCCGAAGAATTCCGGTGTCCTTGAAGAGGCCAATGCCGTCGGCGAGGTCGGTTCGATTTCCTGCGGCGACGCGCTGCGCCTGATGCTCAAGGTCGAGCCGGAAACCCAGGTCATCCAGGACGCCCGGTTCCAGACATTCGGCTGCGGTTCCGCCATCGCGTCGTCCTCGGCCCTGACCGAGATGATCATCGGCAAGACCGTCGACGAAGCGCTGCTGGTCACCAACAAGGACATCGCCGACTATCTCCAAGGCCTGCCGCCGGAGAAGATGCACTGTTCGGTCATGGGCGCCGAGGCGCTGCGCGCCGCCATCGCCAATTACCGGGGCGAGGAGTGGGTGGACGACCATGACGAAGGCCAGCTGATCTGCAAGTGCTTCGGCATCGATGCGCCGATGATCGAGCGTGCGGTCGAGGTCAACGGCCTGACCACGCTGGAAGAGGTCACCAACTACACCAAGGCCGGCGGTTCCTGCAAAACCTGCCACGAAGCGATCGAGGACGTGCTGGAAGCCGTGCTGGCGAAGCAGGGCAAGAAGCTGGAGCCGGCTGCCGGCGCGGCGGCTCCCGCCCCGGCGGTCATCGGCCTCGACCAGATCGCCCCGCTTGCGGCGCCCGTTACCGCCAAACCCGCCGCTCCGGCGAAGAAGCTGAGCAATGTCCAGCGCATGCAGATCGTGATCGCGGCGCTCGACGAGATGCGGCCCTACCTGAAGGCCGACGGCGGCGATGTCGAGCTGATCGATATCGACGGCAAGAACATCTATGTCCGCCTGTCCGGAGCCTGTTCCGGCTGCCAGATGGCGTCGGTGACGATCGAGGGCATCCAGACCAAGCTGGTCGAGAAGCTTGGCGAGCTGGTCCGCGTCATTCCCCACACGATGATGGCGGCGGAGTAGGCGAAGATGGGCATTTACCTGGACAACAACGCCACCACCCGCGTCGATGACGCGGTCGTCGCCGAAATGCTACCTCTCTTCACCGAGCATTTCGGCAATCCCTCCTCGATGCACGGCTACGGCGCCGCCGTCGGCGGCAAGATCGAGTGGGCACGCGGCGAAGTGCAGAAGCTGCTCGGCGCCGCCTTCGACACCGAGATCGTGTTCACCTCGGGCGGCACGGAATCCGACAATACCGCGATCCTGTCGGCGCTGAAGGCCTATCCCAAGCGCCGCGAAATCGTGACCTCGGTCGTCGAGCACCCGGCCGTCCTCAGCTTCTGCGACTACCTGGAAAGCAAGGAAGGCTACAAAGTCCACCGCATTCCGGTGGACGGCAAGGGCGACCTGGATATGGCGGCCTACGAGGCGGCCCTGTCGGAAAACGTCGCCATCGTCTCCATCATGTGGGCCAACAACGAGACCGGCACCATCTTCCCGGTCGAGCAACTGGCTGTCATGGCGAAGAAGGTCGGTGCGCTGTTCCACACCGACGCGGTGCAGGCGGTCGGCAAGATCCCGATGGATCTCGCCAACTCGGAAATCGACATGCTGTCGCTGTCCGGACATAAGCTCCATGCCCCCAAGGGCGTCGGCGCACTGTACCTGAAGCGCGGCATCCGGTTCCGCCCGCTGTTCCGGGGCGGCCATCAGGAGCGCGGACGCCGGGCTGGCACCGAGAACGCTCCGGCCATCGTCGGCTTGGGCAAGGCCTGCCAACTGGCGCGTGAGGCCCTGCCGGTAGAGTTGGGTCAGGTCGCAGCATTGCGCGACCGGCTGGAATCGGCGCTGATCGAGGCGATTCCCAATTGCTTCGTCACCGGCAATCCGGCCAACCGTCTGCCGAACACTGCCAACATCGCGTTCGAGTTCATCGAGGGCGAGGCGATCCTGCTGCTGATGAACGAGTTCGGCATCGCCGCGTCGTCCGGTTCGGCCTGCACCTCCGGCTCGCTCGAACCGAGCCATGTCATGCGGGCGATGGGCGTTCCCTATACCGCTGCCCATGGCGCCACCCGGTTCTCCCTCTCGCGCGACACCACGCAGGCGGAGATCGACAAGGTGATCGAGGTCATGCCGGGGATCATCGAGCGGCTGCGCAAGCTGTCGCCCTACTGGACCAACCAGGGCGCCAGCACGGCATTCCAGCCGGTCTATTCCTGACCGAATCCATTTCTTCGAACTGACTTCCTAAGGAAGGGAGCCGCGGATCGCGGCTTGTCCCGCGGCTCCCTCCTTTTCTTTTCCCAGTGTCCGTTTTTTGAGGCTATTGCGATGATCGAACCGCGCCTCGTCACGATCAACGACACCACGCTCCGCGACGGCGAACAGACCGCCGGCGTCGCCTTCACGATCGATGAGAAGATCGCCATCGCCCGTGCCCTGGACGCGGCCGGCGTGCCCGAACTCGAAATCGGCATTCCCGCCATGGGCGAGGAAGAGCGCGAGAGCATCCGCGCAGTCGTGGCCGCCGGTCTTGTCCGTGCCCGCTTAATGGTCTGGTGCCGCATGCGCGCCGACGACTTGAAGCTGGCGAAGGACTGCGGCGTTTCGATCGTCAACATGTCGATGCCGGTATCCGACCTCCATATCCAGCGCAAACTGGGCCGCGACCGTACCTGGGCGCTCCAGCAGATCGACCGCCAGATCCGGTCGGCGAAGGATCTGGGCATGGACGTGAATTTCGGCGGCGAGGACAGCTCCCGCGCCGACATGGACTTCATGCTCCAGGTGGCGGAAACCGTACAGGCGGCGGGCGGGCAGCGCTTCCGCTTCGCCGATACGATGGGCGTGCTCGACCCGTTCGAAACATTCGCCTGCATCCAGCGTCTGCGCGCCAATACCGATCTGGAGATCGAGATCCACGCCCACGACGATCTGGGGCTCGCCACGGCCAACTCGCTGGCCGCCGTGCGCGGCGGGGCGACCCATATCAACACCACCGTCAACGGGCTGGGCGAGCGGGCCGGCAACGCCGCGCTGGAAGAGATCGTGATGGCGATGCGCCATCTCTACCGCCTGGACAGCGGCGTCGATTCGCTGCGGCTTGCGGCGATTTCCGAACTGGTGGCGGCTGCATCCAACCGGCCGGTCCCGATCAACAAGAGCATCGTCGGCGGCGCAGTCTTCACCCACGAGTCCGGCATCCATGTCGACGGGCTGATGCGCGATCCGCTGACGTATCAGGGTATCGATCCTGCCGAACTGGGACGGTGGCACAGCATCGTGCTGGGCAAGCATTCCGGCTCCGCCGCGATCAAGCTGGCCTATTCGGGCCTTGGCATCGAGGTCAGCGACACCGAGGCTCAGGCGATCCTGCCGCGTGTGCGTAGTCTGGCAGGTTCCCACAAACGGCCGCCGACCTCCGACGAACTCGTCCGGTTTCATTACGAAATTGTGGTAGAGAACTCGCCAGAGGCCGCTTTGGTTTCCTGACACAACATAAGCGGGAGGTTCCCGGCATGACCGGAATGAGCGACGCAACCCCCGACCAGTCTTCCCCATCCCTTGGGGGCGAACTCGGTATCTGGCGATTGCTGTGCGAGGATGTGGCGTGCGTCGCCCAGCGCGATCCCGCTGCCCGTGGAACCTTCGACGTCCTGACCTGCTATCCCGGTATTCACGCGCTGATCGCTTACCGGATCGCCAATGCCCTGTGGCACCGTGGCGCACGCTGGCCCGCTCGCTTTTTGAGCTACATGGGGCGCATGATCACCAACATCGATATCCATCCCGGCGCAACCATCGGACGCCGCTTCTTTATCGACCATGGAGCGGGCGTCGTGATCGGTGAGACCTCGGTGGTCGGCGACGATGTCACGCTTTACCATGGTGTCACCCTGGGCGGAACGAGCTGGAACAAAGGCAAGCGCCACCCGACGCTGGAAGACGGCGTCATGTGCGGGGCGGGCGCCAAGATCCTGGGGCCGATCACGATCGGCCGCAACGGCAGGGTAGGGGCCAATTCGGTGGTGACCAAGGACGTCCCGCCGGAAATGACGGTGGTCGGCATCCCCGGACGCATCGTCAAGCCGGTCGAGCGCCGCTTCACCGATCATGGCATCGATCTGGACCACCACCTGATGCCCGACCCGGTCGGCCGGGCGCTCGCCTGCCTGATCGACCATATCAACAGAATCGAAAGCCGGCTGGATCAGCATACCGCCGACGAAGTCACCGGTGCCTTGCACGATGCCCTGGAGGGTATCGTCTGCGCCCGGTGCGGCAACAGCTGCGACCAGCCCGGCTGCATCCTGCCGGGATGCGAAAACACGCCCGGCGGACCTTCCTGCAAACACTGAGATTTCGCTCTGAACCTCCAGAACCACGAGGAATACCCGGATGAGCAGCTTTTATGACGAATTGGAAGATCTCGAAACCGCCGAGGATTTTCTGCGGTTCTTCGGGATCGAGTTCGATGCCCGTGTCGTTCATGTCAACCGGCTTCATATCCTCCAGCGGTTTCACGATTACCTGACCGAGGAAACCAACCTCGACACGTTGTCCGACGAACTGCTGCGCGACCGCTACAAGGCGCTCATTTCCTTGGCCTATGCCGACTTCGTCAAGTCGGACGCGATCGCGGAGAAGGTGTTCAAGGTCCACAAGGAGCAGGCCGACCGCCATAACGCCAGCTTCGTTTCGCTCGAGAGCCTGACGCTCTCCGGCGTCCGGTGACAAAGCCGACAACCACTGATTCCTGTCAGATAGGCGACAAGCTCCGTTACCTCGACCGACACCTGGCAGCGTTATAAAAGACTCTTTTGAATCAGTGTCTTAGGTGCAGGGACCAGAAGGTTTTCGAGTTGGCACGGTCCCTGCATTGACAGGAAATTCAGCAAGCCCCTTCCGGGGCGATAGTCGAGAGGATAGCGGGATGCACATCGTCGTCTGTATCAAGCAGGTGCCCGACAGCGCCCAGATCCGGATCCATCCGGTTACCAACACCATCATGCGTCAGGGCGTGCCGGCGATCATCAATCCGTACGACCTGTTCTCTCTGGAAGAGGCGTTGCGGCTGAAGGACCGGTTCGGCGGCCGCGTCACGGTCCTGACCATGGGGCCGCCGATGGCGGAAGCGTCGCTCAGGAAGGCCCTGTCCTTCGGCGCCACCCACGCCGTCCTGCTGACCGACCGCAAGTTCGCCGGTTCCGATACCCTCGCGACCTCCTATGCCCTGACCTCGGCGATCCGCAAGCTGCATGAGGAAGAGCCGGTCGACATGGTGTTCTGCGGCAAGCAGACGATCGACGGCGACACCGCCCAGGTCGGTCCCGGCATTGCGACCCGCATGAACATGCAGCAGTTGACCTATGTCGCCAAGATCGAGGACGTGAACCTGGAGAGCCGGGAGATCACGGTCCACCGCCGGTCCGAAGGCGGCGTGCAGGTGCTGAAGAGCCAGTTGCCGGCCATGATCACGATGCTCGAAGGCTCCAACACGATGCGCTTCGGCACCATGGACGACATGTTCCGCGCCGCCCGGACGCCGCTGATGAACTGGAACAAGGACACCTGCGTCGATGACGAGAGCAAGGTCGGCCTGAAGGGCTCGCCCACCGTCGTTTCCAAGGTGTTCGTGCCCAAGCCGCGCGCCCAGAAGGCGAAGATGGTCACCGCCGAAGGCGGTTCTCCCGCACTCGCCGCCGCCGCGGTGGACATGCTTTTCACGACCTATCCCAAGTTGGCCACCGATCTGGCGGGGTAGTGGGGCGGCGCCTGGCTGGCTGCCGGCACCCCTCGACCCGAACCGGTTTTCCTTGGTCCGCTGAACCCCTTGATTTGAGACTGTGAGGCTGACATGAGCCAAGCGCCTGCCAATCCACCCTCCGCAAAGAAGGCCGCCGGCGGCCGTAAGCTTGAACTTCCCGAAGAGTTGAAGGTCTACAAGGGCGTCTGGGTCATCGTCGAGCAGGAGCGCGGCAAGGTCCACACCGTCTCGTACGAGTTGCTCGGCGAAGCGCGCAAGCTGGCCGACAAGCTGGGCGTCGAAGTGGGCGCCGTGGTCCTGGGCGCCCCCGGTCCCTTCATCAACGAGATCTCCGGCGAGGCCATCTCCTACGGCGCCGACGTGGTCTACACCGTGCTGGACCCTGTTCTGGCGGAATACCGCACCGAGCCGTATTCCAAGGTGATGACCGACGTGGTCAATACCTTCAAGCCGGAAATCGTGCTGCTGGGCGCCTCGACGCTTGGCCGTGATCTGGCCGGCGCCATCGCCACGACGCTGCTGACCGGCCTGACCGCCGACTGCACCGAACTGGACATCAGTCCCGAGAACCGCAGTCTGGCCGCCACCCGCCCGACTTTCGGCGGCACTCTGCTCTGCACCATTCAGACGCTGGCCTACCGGCCGCAGATGGCGACGATCCGGCCGCGCGTCATGCAGATGCCGGAAAAGGACCTGACCCGCACCGGCCGCATCGTCGAAGTCACGCCGAACTTGGCCGAAGAAGTCTTCGTCACCAAGGTGCTGGACTTCATTCCCGACCGCGACCAGCAGGAAGCGCAGCTCGCCTTCGCCGACATCATCATCGGCGGCGGCAAGGGCTTGCAGAAGCCCGAGAACTTCAAGCTGATCTGGGATCTGGCCGAAGTGCTGGGCGCGGAGGTCGGGGCTTCCCGGCCGTGCGTCCAGGCCGGCTGGGTGTCGGGCGACCGGCAGATCGGCCAGACCGGCAAGACGATCCGCCCCAAGCTCTACATCGCCGCCGGCATCTCGGGTGCGATCCAGCATCGCGTCGGCTGCGAGAACTCCGACGTGATCCTCGCGATCAATTCCGACCCGAACGCACCGATCTTCGACTTCGCCCATCACGGCATCGTCGGCGACGCGCTGCAAATTCTCCCGGCTCTGACGGAACAGTTCCGCCAGCGTCGTCTGGTCAACCGCAAGGCGAGCTGACCACCGCCAGAGGAGTGCCTGACATGGTTGAAAAATTCGATGCCATCGTCGTCGGCGCCGGTCCTTCCGGCAACTCGGCGGCGTATACCCTGGCCAAAGCCGGCCTGAAGGTTTTGCAGATCGAGCGCGGCGAATATTCCGGTTCCAAGAATGTCCAGGGCGCCATCATGTACGCCGATGCCCTGGAAAAGATCATCCCCGACTTCCGCGAGGATGCGCCGCTGGAGCGGCATGTCATCGAACAGCGGATCTGGTTGCTGGGCGACGACAGCTATATCGGCACCAATTACCGGTCCGACAGCTTCAACAGCGAGAAGCCGAACCGCTACACGATCATCCGTTCCCAGTTCGACCGCTGGTTCAACGAGAAGGTCCGGGAAGCCGGCGCCCTCGTCATCTGCGAAACCACCGTCACCGAACTGCTGCGCGACGCCAACGGCAAGGTCTACGGCGTCCGCACCGACCGCGTGAACGGTGAAGTCCACGCCGACGTGGTCATCATGGCCGACGGCGTCAACGCCCTGCTAGCCCGCCGCGCCGACTTCCAGAAGGAACTTCCGCCGGAGAACGTGGCGCTGGCGGTCAAGGAAATCCACTTCATCGATCCTGCCCTGATCGAGCAGCGTTTCCAGGTCAAGGACGACGAAGGCGTCGTCATCGAGATCATGGGCAAAGTCACCGGCGGCATGGTCGGCACCGCGTTCCTGTATACCAACAAGGAATCGCTGACGATCGGCATCGGCTGCCTGATCTCTGACTTCAAGGAAAAGGGAATCACGCCCTACAAGCTCCTTGAGGACTTGAAGAACCATCCCGTGATCAAGCCGCTGATCGAAGGCGGCGAGGTCAAGGAATACGCCGGCCACCTGATCCCCGAGGGCGGCTACAAGGCGGTTCCGCAGTGCTACGGCGATGGCTGGATGGTGGTCGGTGATGCAGCCCATCTCAACAACGCCGCCCATCGCGAAGGCTCCAACCTTGCCATGACCAGCGGTCGTTTCGCTGCCGAAACGGTCATCGAGCTGAAGAAGCTGGGCAAGGCGCCGGTGGCGTCCAACCTTGCGCTCTACAAGAAGAAGCTCGATGACAGCTTCGTCCTGAAGGACCTGAAGAAGTACCGCAACCTGCCCGGCATCATGCACATGTCGCCGCAGTTCTTCGGTGCCTACCCGGATCTGCTGAACGGCGCCGCCCACGACCTGTTCACGGTCGATGGCGTCGATAAGAAGACGAAGGAAAACAAGATCCTGAAGTCGTTCGTCAAGCGGCGGTCGGTCTTCGGTCTGATGGGTGACGCATTCAAGCTGGCGAGGGCTTTCCGATGAGCATAATCAAGGTTGAAGACAAGCTTTATCAGAACCGGTACATCGTCGACGAGAACCGGCCGCATATCCAGATTAAGGACGCTGACGTCTGCGCCACCCAGTGCAAGACCCAGCCCTGCACTTTCTGCTGCCCTGCCAATTGCTATTCGGCGGAAGAGGACGGCAAGGTCAATCTGGTGACCGACGGCTGCCTGGAATGCGGCACCTGCCGGGTGATCTGCCAGGACAACGGCAACATCTCGTGGAACTACCCGCGCGGCGGGTATGGGATCAGCTACAAGTTCGGCTGATCCGCAGCCCGCGAAAGCGACTTGAATGAAAAGGGCTCCGGGAGGTCGAACCTCCCGGAGCCCGATGACATTTGCCGCTTCGGTCAGCAATGTGTATGATATGCCAACTTGATACACATAGGCTCGCCATGCGGACCAATATCGACATTGACGACGCTCTCATTTCGGAAGCCATGGCTGCGAGCGGCCTGACGACCAAGAAGGCGGTCGTAGAAGAAGCGCTGCGCCGTCTTGTTCGTCAGAAACAGGAAGAGCAAACCTTGGCGCTCTACGGCACCGTGGACTGGGAAGGCGATCTTGAGCAAAGCCGGCTGGGCCGGGCTGATGCGGCATGATTGTCGTTGATACTACCGTCTGGATCGACTTCTTTCGTGCCAAGGACACGGAGCAGACGGTGAAACTCCGCCGCCTGATCGGTCGCGAGCTGATCCTGATCGGCGACATCGTACTGGTCGAGATCCTGCAAGGCCTTCGTGACGATGCTCAGGCGAACCGTGTGGAGCGAGCGTTGAGGGTTCACAGGGTCGAACCGATGCTGTCCAGCGAACTGGCTTCGAAGGTTGCTTCCAACTACCGTCTGCTGCGGGCGAAAGGCATTACCGTCCGCAAAACGATCGACATGATCATCGGAACCTTCTGCATCGAAGGCGGACATGGGTTGCTGCATTCGGATCGTGACTTCGATCCTATGCAGGATCATCTTGGTCTATCCGTAGTTTAGCGCCGCCTCGGCAGGCCTTCGCCCATAGGCGAAGGCCTTCAATACGCCGATTTTTTTAATTCACCATCGTCACCGCTCGGCGGTTCTGCGACCAGGCCTGTTCGCCGGAAGCGCCGATTGCGGGGCGTTCCTTGCCGTAGCTGAGGGTCGCGACGCGGTTCGGCGAGATGCCGCGGGCGACGAGGTAGTTCTTGGCGGCGGAGGCGCGGCGGTCACCCAAGGCGAGGTTGTATTCCCGCGTGCCGCGTTCGTCGGAGTGGCCTTCGATGGTGACGCTGACGTTGCCGTACTGCTTGAGCCACTGGGCCTGTCGGTCCAGGGTGGCGCGCGCTTCGGCGGTCAGGTCCACTTGGTCGTAGCCGAAGAAGACGCGATCTCCGACATTGGCGGCGAGGTCCTGCTGCGAGCCCGGACCGCCCGGAACGTTTGTGCGGCCATTCATCGCACCCCCGACGCCACCCGCGCCACCGGCCCCAAGAGCGCCGCTCCCGACGCCGCCCGGTCCGCCCGCGCCGTTTCCATAACCCTGGGCACCGCTTACCGCACCCATGCCGCTGCTGCTGGCGGCGTCCCACGGCGTCGATTCGCAGGCCGTCAACACGAGCAGGGCACCGAGAATCCCGAAAAGCTTCAACCGCATAGCATACCCTTTATGACGACTGGCCTATAAATGTCCCGAGACACATAGGGGAACATGGCTACCAAATGGTTAACAAACCGCACGCAGTGCTGTGCCCATGCAACACACTAGGCACCACCCCCTGCGACACGGTAGCCAAGTGATAGCTGTCACATACCCATCTGCGCAAACTGCATTAGAGTGTCTTATCGTTACAGTGCGGTGCAAAAGGCATCCTTGGTAACGAGGACGTACCACCCATCTCTGAGTAGCCCTTCAACAACCACTCACCCCCAGAAAAAACGGCCATGTCGATCCTTCCCACCGGCTCACCGGCGGCGAACACGCGAACTCCGCTCCGGCGGACCCCATTGTCCCTCACCCTTATGGCTGCGGTCCTCGCCGTTACGGCTATGACCCATCTCGGCATCTGGCGTGGCCAGACGGCGCCGGTCGATGTGGCGGCCTCCCCGAGTCGTCTGCAATCGGTATCGTACAGCCCGTCGGGCCGCGATTTCAGCCCGGAGGACGACCGTCACGTCGCCGTGGCCGAGATCCGCAAGGACATGGCCGCGATCAACGGGATCGCCGACGGCATCCGGACCTATACCGTTTCCGACGGTCAGGACCGCGCGCCGGGCATCGCCAGCCGCATGGGCCTGAAGGTCAACCTGGGCATCTGGCTGAACGCCGACCCGGAGCATAACCGGGCGGAGATCGACCAGGCCGTCGCCATCGCGCGCAACACGCCGAACATCGTGCGCGTCGTGGTCGGCAACGAGTCGCTGCTGCGCGCCGACCAGACCGACGAGACCCTGGCCGCCTATGTGGCGGAGGTCCGGTCCCGCGTGCCGCGCCGCATCCCGGTGGGCACGGCGGATACGTGGTCGGAGCTGCTGAAGGCCCCCAAGACGGTCGCCGTGTCCGACTTCGTCGGTATCCACACGCTGCCGTACTGGGAAAAGCTGGAAAGCTCGGGCGCCATCCCCTACGCGATGGACAAGATCAAGCGCATCCGGCAGGCCTATCCCGGCAAACCGATCTGGATCGGTGAAATCGGCTGGCCGTCCGACGGCGACAACTTCGGCAACGCGCACGCCTCGCGGCCGGAGCAGGCCCGGATCATCCGGGAATTCGCCACGGACGCCAAGCGCATGGGCGTCGAGTACAACGTGATCGAAGCGTTCGATCAGCCGTGGAAGACCGCGATCGAAGGCAGCCCCGGCCCGCACTGGGGCGTCCTGGACGCCGACCGGCAGCCCAAGTGGCAGCTGCGCGGCGCCGTCGAGCCCAAGCCGGAAGCGCTTGGTGTCGGCATCGTGTCGGTCCTGATCGGCGTGTTCCTGTCGGTCCCCGCCTTGTTCCGCCGCCGCGCCACCGTGCTCCAGGCGCTGCTGTGGTCGATCGCGGCCCATGGTTCCGCCGGCATGACAGCCTGGGCCGTGCTTGCCGCATTGGGCATCTACGCCACCCCCGGTACGCTGGTGATGTGGGCCAGCGGTCTGGCGCTGGGCGGCATCCTGCTGGTGCTGGCGCTGGCCGACCTCGACGAGATGACGCGGACGCTGCTGGGCCGCCGTCCGACTCGCCTGCTGCCGCGGGAAGGCGCCGGCGCGCTGATTGGGTCGGCCGGAGTCGCCGTCCGCCAGCCGATGGTGTCCGTCCATATCGCCGCCCGCAACGAGGATCCGGCGATGCTGAACGCCACCCTCGACAGCCTGGCGGCGCAGGAATACCCGGCCTTCGAAGTGGTCGTCGCGATCAACAACACCAACGACATGAGCCTGATCACCCCGGTCGAGGAATACTGCCGGGAGCTGAACGAGCGCATGGGCCGCGATGCCTTCAAGTTCGCCAACTTCAACCCGATCACCGGCTTCAAGGCGGGCGCGCTGAACCGCGCGCTGAAGATCACCGATCCGGAAGCCGAGGTCATCGCCGTCCTGGACGCCGACTACGCCGTGTCTCCGCACTGGCTGAGCCGGCTGGCCCCCGCCTTCTCCGACCCCGCCGTCGGTCTGGTGCAGGCGCCGCAGGAACACCGCGACGGCGACCAGTCGCTGCTGAAGCGCCTGATGGCGGCCGAGTACCGCGCCTTCTTCGACAGCGGCATGGTCGAGCGGAACGAGGACAACGCCCTGATCGCCCACGGCACCATGATCATGGTCCGCCGCTCGGCGCTGGAAGGGCTCGGCGGCTGGTCGGAATGGTGCATCGTCGAGGACACCGAACTGGGCCTGACGCTGCTGGAGCAGGGCTGGAAACAGCACTATACCACGGAACGCCTGGGCGCTGGCATCACGCCGGACAGCTTCAAGGACTTCCGCCAGCAACGTCACCGCTGGGCATATGGCTCGGTCCAGATCATGAAGGCGCACGTCAAGCACCTGCTTCCCGGCGCCAAGGGCCTGAACGGCGCGCAGAAGCTGCACTTCTGGTCCGGCTGGGCGCGCTGGTGGTCCGATGCGCTGGGTCTGGTGGCTGCCGCCGGCGCCATTTCGTGGACCGCGCTGGCGACCGTCCTGCCGCTGCACCTGCCGCCGCCGGAAGTGACCGCCATCGCGATCGCCGCCTTGATGCTGCGGGCCGCCGCGAGCATGGCGCTGACCCGGTTCGCGTCCGGCCATAGCTGGGGCGAGACGGTCGGCACCTCCATCCTGGGCATGAGCCTGAACTACACCGTCGGCGCCGCCGTGCTGAAGGGCCTGTTCACCAAGCACGAGCCGTTCAAGGTGACGTCGAAGGGCAAGCGCAAAAAGGCCGCCAAGTTCCCGGCCATGCCGGAAGCGATCCTGAGCGGCCTGCTGGTCGTGGCCTGCATCACCGCGATCGTGCTGAACCACGCCGGTACGGTCTCGTTGACGCTGTGGACGATCCTGCTGGCCGTGATGGCGGTGCCGAACATCGCCGCATCCCTGCTGGCCGCGACCGACCTGATGCCGGTCCGCGAGAAGACGCCGGAAGCCGTGACGGAGCCGGCCTTGGTATCGGCCCCGGCCCAGGCGGTGGCAGCGGTTCAGGCAGTCGTTGCGCCGTCGCCGGGAGTGCTGGCCGACGCGGCCGGAAGTTGACCGGGGCGGTACCGATGACGGTACCGATGCCGGTGGCGGAAGATGCGGGCCGGCTTGGAGCGTTAGTGTCGGGCTGAAGAGGCCCGACCTACGCGAGAGTGCTTTTGCCGCGCGGGCGGACCGGTTGGAAGTTGAGTGGGTGGAAGGCGGCTCGGGAGGCATGGCGACATGCCCTTCCGGGCCGCTTTTGTTATCAGGAGTCATCATTCCGCGTCGGACGGCTGCGCCTGCTCGGGCCAAAGCTCCGGCGGGAGCAGGGTGTCGAAGTCGTCGAAATAGGCACGTGCGTCGCTGAGCTCCTCGATCCGGGGAGACAGCTCGGGGTGATGGGCCATCAGGTGTTCGTAGCGGAAGATCCGCCGCTCGGCTTCGGCGCGGGCGGCCTGCTGAGCGGCGGCACGGGCGGCGGCGCGGGCTTGGGCGGGGGAAAGCCGGTCCGGCGCGGGAGCCGGGGCGGGTTCCACGGGCTGCGGCAGTTCGGGCGGCATCGGCGGGTCGAACACGGTTTCCGGAGAGTCGGGCAGGTCGGGTTCCAGACCGGCCTCCTCGCCGGCGGTTTCCTCGTCCTCCCCCGAGAGCCGGTGCATTTCCTCCAGCGCCGCTTCCACGCCGCCGAAGCGCTTGGCGGTCGTGGGCGTCAAGCCGCGCAGCCGGGCGATCATGTCGATGGCGCGGAGGGTGGCGAAATCGTTCTTCCGTTCCATGGCGTCGATCATCACGCGCTTGAGCCCGGCTACCAACTCGTCAAGTTCGCCCTGGCGCTGGTCTTCCTTGGCATGGGCGATGCCGGCGACACGGGCCGCGATCTGCGGCTCCTTCATCAGCCGCGATCCCGTCTGCCGCGCGCTGTCCCAGGCGTAACCCGCCAGCCGGGCGGCGTCGGTCAGGGTGCGGCCGGCGGCCACGTGCCGCGCGAAGGCTTCCTGGCGGTGCGGGAGGTGGACGTGACTGGGGGATTCGGCTGAAGTTTCAGCAGACTGGGGCATGGCGGGCACTTTCCGGGAGTTGATGTAAGGATATTTATCCTAATTCGGAAAGGACGTCAATCCTTTGATGCTCCCGGCTTATACCAGCGCCGGCAAGTTCCGACCCGTCGATGCGTCGATGTTGGGCCACGGCCCAACCTACGAATTCCGGCACTTGTAGGTTGGGCCGTGGCCCAACAGGTCCGCCCCTACTCGGCGGCGCTGCGGCGTTCGTGGTTCTCCTGAACAGGGGCTTTCCTTTCGCCGGTGATCAGGCGGGCGCCGCGATGATAGGTCAGGTAGGCGACCAGCCATTGCATGCTGACCAGCAGCCGGTTGCTGAAACCGATCAGCAGATAGACGTGGACGAGGCCCCAGAGCACCCAGGCGACGAAGCCCTTGATCTTCCGGCTGCCGAAATCCGCGACGGCCGAGTTCCGCCCGATCGTCGCCAGATTGCCCCGGTTCTTGAACCGGAACGGCGGCATCGCTTCCCCCTTGGCCAGATGGCCGGCGAGGTGGCTGCCGACATGCTCGCCCTGCTGCTTGGCGACCTGCGCCAGTCCGGGCAGGGGTGAGCCGTCGTCATGCATCGCCAGGGCGGTATCGCCCAGCACGAAGATTTCCGGATATCCCGGCACCGTCAGATCGGGGCCAACCTTGACCCGTCCCGCCTTGTCGGTATCGACGCCGAGCCAGGAGCCTGCCGGCGACGCGCGGACGCCGGCGCCCCAGATGACGGTGCCGGCGCGGACGAAACGGCCGCCT
Source organism: Skermanella aerolata KACC 11604 (assembly GCF_000936425.1). Taxonomy (GTDB): domain Bacteria; phylum Pseudomonadota; class Alphaproteobacteria; order Azospirillales; family Azospirillaceae; genus Skermanella; species Skermanella aerolata. The sequence goes on from NZ_AVFK01000017.1 coordinate 135,017, forward strand.
AGGGTGACGCCCTCGGCGGTGACGTCTTCGACCGGAGTGTTGACCATGACGGTGACGCCCAGCTTTTCCAGCGCCTTGTGGGCGTAGTCGGACAGTTCCGGCGGAAAGGCGGGCAGCACGCGGGGACCGGCTTCGACCAGCAGGACGCGGGCGGTTTCCGGCCGGATGTTGCGGAAGTCGCGGGCTAGCGTGTGGCGTGACAGTTCGGCGATGGCGCCGGCCATCTCCACCCCGGTCGGGCCGGCGCCGACGACCACGGTGGTTATCAGGTCCTGCTGCTCGACCTTGTTCCGGCAGATCTCCGCCTGCTCGAACGCCATCAGGACGCGGGCGCGGATCTGGCGGGCGTCCTCGATCGTCTTCAGGCCGGGCGCGTGCTGTGCCCATTCGTCGTGGCCGAAATAGCTGTGGGTCGAGCCGGTGGCGACGATCAGCCGGTCATAGGCGACGGCGGTCCCGTCCGCGAGGGCGACGGTCCGCGCCTGCTTGTCGATCCCGGCGACCTCCCCCAGCATGACTTCGATGTTGGAGTGGCGACTGAGAATCCGGCGGATCGGCTCCGCGATGTCGGCGGGCGACAGGGCGGCGCTGGCGACCTGATAGAGCAGCGGGACGAACAGGTGATAGTTGCGCCGGTCGATCAGCGTAACGTTGACGGGGGTGCCGCCCAGCTCGCTTGCCGCCGCCAGCCCGGCGAAACCGGCGCCGATGATGACGACATGCGGGTGGCCTTCGACATGCGTGGCGGACGTGGCCGGTGCGGGATCTGCCATGGTTTCGGCCTTCGCGGGGTTCGGGTGCTGTCACAAGGGAAATGGTTGCGGGTGCGAAGGGTTCCCCGGAAGCTTCGCCCAGAAGCTTTGCCCGATAGGCGGGACAGTTGACGGTTCTCCACGTTCGGTAGTATCGCTTCCAGTCGTTGCCGCGCCTGGAGTGCTGCCGTGGAGCGCTGCGGTCCGTGGAGCGTCGTTCGGGATTTTTCGATGGGGTCGCCTGGGATGCCGAAGCCGCTGCTGTTCCAGCAGATCTCTCCCGCCGACGAGGCGCAAGCGGCGCTGACCAAGCGCCATCTGGGCGTGCTTGCCGAGGCTTTGCCGGCGTATTTCCTGGCGCTGCGGGCGGAAACCGACGCCGCCCTGTCCCTGGTCCTGCCGCCGGCGGGTGGCAAGCCGTATCCCTATGGCCGGTGCGAGGAGATCACCCGCGACCTGCATAATCGTCTGGTCAAGCGGCTGGAGCGTCCGGCCTGCGCGGTCGAGCTTGCCCTTAAAGGGTTCATCGGGAAGGGCGGGGTGTTCCGCAGCGTCTGGGGCGTGCTGCGGGAGCAGTATTTTCAGAACGCCATCCAACTGGGCGACCTGTACGTGGACGTATCCAACGATACGGTGGTCGTGACGAAGCCCAAGGTCGAGATCCTGCCGATGGAGGCTTCCGGGCTGGTGTCCGTCCGCGATCTCGCCCATTTCCGCCAGACGGCCGAGCGCTATTGGGGTGCTACGATCTACGCCAACCATCTGACGCCACCGCTGGCGCCGCTGCTGCCGATGATCTCGGCCAGTCCCGGGTGGTTGCGGCCGGGATTGCAGTCCGCCTGCAATTACATGATCGAGCTGATGTGCCGGGACGAGTTCCGCGAGGCGGAGGACTGGCTGCGCGACGGGCCGGCGCCTCCGCCGGAGATTGCGGCCGCCGTCTTGGCCGGCGTGCCGGAGGACTTGCGGCCCAAGGCGGCGGACGGTGGCGGGGAGACGTGGAGGCAGGAGGCGGTGGCCGCCTGCCGGCAGGCCCGCGCCGCCCGCTTTCAGACAAACCAGCGGTGGCGGAATCAGCGGATCATGGACTATCTGCGGATGATGGGCGTGAAGGGGAAATAGGGCGGGGAGGGCAAGAGCGTTTGGGCTGAGGCCCCTGGGATACTACCCTTGGCTTTCGCTTTTACGGCGTATATGCTTCATATATGAACCGTATATGGAGGACCTGATGGGTATCGTTAATATAGACGATGATCTGCACGATCAGCTGCGTGGGGCGAGCAAGGTATCTTATCGCTCGATCAACGCGCAGGCCGCCTACTGGATCAAAGTGGGCATGCTATGCGAAACCAATCCGACGCTCAGTTTCAACGACATCATCAAGCGTGAGCTTAGTTCCGCAGGTGTTTCGGCTCAACCGCTGGCCCTGAGTGAAGCATGACGAAGCAGCCTCAGGAGGTGGAGTTATTGGCCGAATCCGGCCGGCTGCTGGCGTCCGTGTTCGAGCTGCTGGATCGGACCTCGCTCGTCGGCATGTCGACACTTCAGGTCAATGAAATAGTCGAAAAATTCATCGTTCACGATCTACAGGCTCGACCGGCGAGCAAGGGCCAATATGGCTATGGGTTTGTGTTGAACTCTTCCGTGAACGATGTGGTCTGTCACGGCATTCCATCGCAATCCACCGTGCTTCGAGACGGCGACATCGTCAACTTCGACATTACTCTTGAGAAGAACGGCTATATTGCAGATTCCAGCAAAACTTATCTCGTCGGTGAGGTAAACCCACTCGCCAAGAGGCTGGTCAAGACCACCTACGAAGCTATGTGGATGGGCATCCAGGCGGTTCGCCCAGGTGCGCGGCTCGGAGACATCGGTTGGGCGATAACACGACATGCCAAGCGAAATGGCTATTCCGTGGTTCGTGAATATTGCGGCCATGGCATCGGCCGGGAAATGCATGAAGCGCCGCAGGTGCTGCACTTCGGAAAGCCAGGCACCGGCCTTGCCATGCGTGAGGGTATGGTTTTCACGATCGAGCCGATGCTCAACGGAGGCCGGCGGAACGTGAAAGCCGAGGATGATGGTTGGACCGTCGTGACGCGGGATGGGTCGCTTTCCGCACAGTTCGAGCACACGGTCGCCGTGACGGCTTCCGGCGTGTCGGTGCTGACTCTCCGTCATGACGAACTGGGCATGATCAGAAAGATGAAGATCGCAGCCTGAGCGATCACCGGACCCCACACCGGCTGATGCCAACGGCATTGAAGATTGATCGGTGAGTTCCGGCAAAGATGTCGGGCTGAAGAGGCCCGACCTACAAATCCATGCTGGCAAAAGCACGCTGACGTAGGTCGGGCCTCTTCAGCCCGACATCTAACGCTCCAGACCGATCAATCTTCAATGCAGTTGGTATAACAGGATCAATTGACTTCGCGGCTATACGGTGGATAGCAAAGGGCCAGAGAGATAGACCGCAGACGAGGGCAGGAACGAGATGCTTGCGACGGTAAAGGCGTGGGCTCGCCGGCTCAAGCGCGATGTACATGCGGTCTACCTCGCCGCTCACGATCCGAGGACGCCTTGGCATGCCCGTGTTGTGGCGATCCTGATTGCGGCTTATGCGCTCAGCCCCATCGATCTGATACCGGACTTCATTCCGGTGCTCGGCTATCTTGACGACCTGCTCATCGTGCCGCTCGGAATTCTGCTGGTCATCCGCCTTATTCCCGCCGATGTGCTTGAAGAGCATCGGGCAACGGCGGAGGGGCGGGCGGATCGGCCAGTCAGCTATGTCGCGGCGACGTTCATGATAGCGCTGTGGATCGTTGCGGCGGTGGCTCTTTACTGGTGGCTGGAGCCGTTGCTGCTGGACTGGCTTTGGTGATGTGCCGCTTGGATCGTACCGGCGGATCTTGCGGCACCGACTCGGTGCGATGACGACGCGGCGGCCTTGGTCGATTTACAGATTTGATGGGTTTGTCCGCGATGCCGGCGCCGTTGCTGTTCCAGTGGATCATTCCCTTGGATGACGCGCAGGCCATGCTGATCCGGCTTTGTCTGACGCGCATTTCCGAATCGTTGATGGAGTATTTTCTGGCGTTGTGGGCGGAAACGGACACGGCTCTCGCTCCGCTACTGCCGCCCGCCGGCGGCAAGCCATATCCCTATGGGCGGTGCGAGGAGATTACCCGCGAACTGCATGCGCGTTTGATGAAGCGTCTTGAACGCCCGATCTGCGCGGTGGGAACGCGTCATCCGTGAATTCGTCGGAAAGGGCAGAGCGTTCCGCAGCGTTTGGGGAGTTCTGCGGGAGCAGTATTTCCAGAACGCCATCCAACTGGGCGGCCTGTATGTGGACGTGTCCAACGACACGGTCGTCGTGACGAAGCCCAAGGTGGAAATCCTGCCGATAGAGGTCTCCGGCCTTGTTCACGTGCGCGACATCGCCCACTTTCGCCAGACGGCTGAACGCTATTGGAGGGCGACGATCTACGCCAACCATCTGGTCCCCTCGCTGGCGCCGCTGCTGCCGATGATCTCGGCGAGTCCCGGCCGGTTGCAACCGGGTTTGCAGTCCGCCTGCAACTATATGATCGAGTTGATGTGCCGGGACGAGTTCCGGCAGACGGAAGACTGGCTGCGCGATGGGCCTGCGTCTCCGCCGGAGATTGCCGTTGCGGTTTTGGGGGGCGTGCCGGCTGACTTGCGGCCGCAGACGGGGGATGGTGGTTGGCGGGAGGCGGTGATTGCATGCCGGGAGGCTCGGGGGGCTGGCTTTCATGCTGATGTCGGGTGGAGGAATAAACGTGTTATGGACTATCTAAGGATGATGAAGTTTCGGCAGAATTCGTCCTAAAGGTCAATTCTGAAGGAGATGCATGAAGACGACAAGCCGATGCGCAGGATATCTTTCCATCAAGTTAGCTGGAGCTTAATTTGACTGAGATCAAAAATTCATTCTGATCCCTTTTTCACTGACCGAAATAGAAAAATTCATATATGTAATCAACATCATTCCAACGCTAATGGCTTATCTGGAAAACAAGAGTACAGAAATCAATTACCGGGACAATTAGCCGCATGCATTGATTCAATTCTCTTCTGCTTTCCAGGTGACAAAAATTCGTCCAATATATATAATATGAAATGCGATAGTATAGTTCACAAAGCTTGCTCTCGCGATTAATGCATAATCAAGTTTGCATGGGAAGAAATTAGAAGTATGCAAAATACATCCCACGCTGTGATGGCACAACGTACAGAACCCAAAGATAGTAAAGATGATTTTCCTACTCCGCCATGGGCAACTCGATCTCTAATGGAACACGTTATCACAGGACGTGGTAAAGGGAAGACTTGCTTGGAACCGGCTTGTGGTGCTGGACACATGGCAAAAGTATTAGTTGAATATTTCGATAAAGTCTACGCTTCTGATAAATATGATTATGGTTACGGGAATTTTGGTGACTTTGTCAACGGGTGCATCGATCCAAAATCGTTTGACTGGGTCATTACAAATCCACCTTTTAATTTGGGAGAAGAATTCATCATCGCTGCTCTAAAAATTGCGAGGGAGGGTGTGGCAATTTTAGCCAGAACAGTCTTCATAGAGAGCATTGGACGTTACAACCGCCTATTCAAAGATAATCCACCATCCGTGTTCGCTCAGTTCGTTGAGCGAGTGCCGATGGTTAAGGGGCGACTTGATGCGAAAGCTTCGACAGCAACAGGGTATTGCTGGATAGTTTGAGAATGTAATGTAATCTCTGAGCCCAAATTGGTATGGATTCCACCTTGCCGTAGAAGTCTAGAGAAGGCAGGAGACTATCTTGAACCAGTAACTCCGATGGCTAGGGGAAAATTGTCAACTAGACACTGTCGCTCTAAAGACAATTTGCTCATATAGTTGGTCGTATGTGGTTGATAGTGCTATAGATTTCACACAAATCTAGAAGATCACAATTCAGTAGGCAAAGAACCAAAAAGTTGACAAACATACCGAAAGGTCTGTATTCGAGAGTTGAAAATATTTTATTGACAATTATCATAGGTGGTGTGTTATCAATCATTGAGCTTTTTTCTGCAATAAGGAAGCATGTTGATGTCTGCTAATAAGCGAAGCATTCCTGAAATTCGGGAAAGAATGCGCGAGATCGCGGACGAGCATGGTATCGCCGAACTTGGTGAGCTGGCGGATGAGATGTACCGAAATCCGCCAGTTCGTCGGGCTCCAACCTCTAGTCCTTCTTTAACGCCTGAACTCGCAGAAGAGATTCGCCAGTTTGCTGCAGCAAATCCAACCATGTCCCAGCAAGACATTGCAAACCATTTTCGTGTAAACCATGGTAGGGTATCTGAAGCGATGAACAATGAGATTTAGGTCTTTAAAAAACTTTAAACTTTGTGCTCAACGGTGCTGCTTCGATCTTTGACCGTTAATCTTTCCAGGAAATATATTTTTGTGGTTCTTCAAGAAAAACTTTGTAGCTAAATTTTCTATTGAACAGAATAATGTTTTCTGATCAAAAGCAAAATGCAAGTAGTATAAAGCTAGATATTTGTAGATTCTCAATGGAGATAGATGCATGCCCCACCAGAAAACTCATCGAGAAGTAAAGAGTCCACAGATATCGGCTCGGTACTTGGCGGACTTCATGGCTGCATCAGAAGCCACCAAGCGCACAATCGTTCGAGGCTGCAAATATCAAGCGATAGCTCGTGTTGTTCAACATGACGAAGCAAAAATGGCGATTTCACAATTCATAAAATGTAAAGAGAACCATAAAGATATCGAAATTTTGAACCAGAAGGCTAAAATAATCAGGAATCGTATACATGATAATACTTTTGACAAAGATATGTTTGCCCATAATGCTGATTACATAGAATGTTTTGCAAATAACTGGAGCCAAATAGTGCTCCCAAATGCGGATTTCTTGGATGCTGGTAAAGACTCATCGATTGAAATCAACTCGGTAAAAGTCACAATTCAAATTCAATTTAGATTGCAAAGGATTACAAAGACTAATCGGGCGCGAGTAGGGGCTGGTATGTTGCGTTACGCAAAAGGAAAGCCTTTAAAAGAGGCTGTTGGAAAATGGCAGTCAGCTTTTCTATTTGGTTACCTCAACGAGACCAAGCTTGATGATGGATTGGAAGTTGAGCAAGCCATGTGTATCACCATAGATGCTTTTTCTGGCACAGTTATTCCTGCACCCTCCGATTCGCTAAGCCGTTTTAAGAACATGGCAGCGGCATGCGCCACAATTGCCGAGCGCTGGCCAAACATCAAGCCACCGCCCAATGCTGTCCTCTAGGAGGCTGCGGATCAAAACGCGAGAAGTATATTCTGTTGAGACGATATTCGCATAGCTCCAAGGGATAGAGTACTGAACAGAGCTCTCTGCAGAGTGCTAGAGCATCAATTTCCGCCTAGATTAGGCAATGACTTTCCCGGCTCAGGCGCTTCACTCCCGGTACGGAACCAACTCCGAAAAATCCATCAGCAACACGCTCCGGCACGCTTCCCCCCCGCTCCGCATGCCGTACCGACGTGACGTGGTGGGCGACGCGTTCGTCGATTACGCCGAGGCCGTCCAGGGGAGCCGTCAGGGTGGTTTGGGCGAGGAGGTCTTGCGGGGGGACTTCTTCGGGCTGGTGGTTCACCCACCGGGGCGTGGTGACGTAGTTGATGCCGCCGGTGACGCCTTCGCGGTTCATCAGGACGATGTAGGTGACCGCTTCGCCGTCGCGGTGCAGCCAGGGTGGGGAGGGTTGAGCGTCATGGCTGGGGGCCGGCTGAAGCTGGACGATGTGGAGGCCGACGCTCAGCCATAGGCTCTCGCGCAGGGTGCCGGAAGGGATGGCTTGGTATGGGCGGCGGACCAGCCAGTGAACGGCCATGTTGATGCGGAGTTCGGCCGGCAGGACTGGGAAATATCTTTCGCGGTTGCCTCTGTCGTTATTGTTAGCGGAGGATTGGAAGTAGATTTCGACTTCTTGACCGTCGTGGAGCTGGGACTTGGTTATGACCAGTTCGCCTGTGGCCCGGTTCAGGAGCATGGTTCCCAGATACCGGCGGCGGCTTTGCAAGGGCGGCTGATATGGGATTTGGAGGGGGAGCCGGAGTGTTTAACCGGAAGCGGGCCACTGCTCCGCAGGCCAATCGCGTGCGCCGTGAATCACGTGAAGAATAGCGACGGTTTCGCCGCCTTCAGGATGAGCTATGATCTCATAGGCGACGATATAGGGCAGATCGTGCAGCACTCGCTCATAGGTGCCTGTCACTCGCCCAGGTCGGCCAGTCGCGAAATCCGCCAGTGCGGCGCCGGCATGGTCGATCCGCGCGGCCACACGCTCGGCGGCATCGGGGTTCTCGTCGGCGATGTGGCGAATGATGGCGAGATAATCGTTGCGGGCCTCGTCGGACCAGACGACATGCCGCTTCACTGGCGCGTCCGGGCAGCCTCGATGATGGTGCGGGCTTCGCGCATCACCTCGTCATGCGGCGTCGTCCGTCCTGCCCGCACATCGGCCCGGCCGCGCTCGACCTTCTCGATAATGGAAAGCTCACGTTCGACATAGGCGCTGATGGCTTCCGCCGCTAGGAAACTCCGGCTGCGCCGGGTGCGGTCCGCCAGTTCGGCAAGCTGTTCCTTCGCATGGCTGGAAAGCCGGATGGTGACGGTGCTGCTGTCGGCCATGGAAACCCCGCTATGCGCATTTGTGTACATTGTAATACACCGGCTGGATTCCGCAAGAAGCGACTGGGAAATCGCCGTCCGCATCCGGCAGTCCGTTATTGCTTGTGGTCTTCGGTGGTGATGGTCTCGGGGCGTTCGGGGCCGGCATAGGGGGTCGAGGGTAGCCTTGGGCTGCGCGATGTCTCGGTGCAGTTCAACTGCCGTGCAAGTCAATTCCGGATGCCGCTGCAATACCGATGATCCGGCATAGACCAAGTTCCAGCCCAGCGCGTTACAACGGCTTGCGAGCAGTCAGTCCGACGTTCTTCCCAATGAACGGCTTGGCCGCGATGTCTAGCAGGCGGCTCACGGGGAAGACATAGCGGTCGTAGATGCCGACCGTGGAGGGCGAGACTTTGCCGTCCTGTTTGGACACCAGCTTGTAGGCCAGCGCTGCCGCGAAGCCCAGGCTGTCGTAGTATCTGGCTTCGATGTCCTGGAAATCCGCCTTGGCGACGGCTTGCACCAGACCGGCCTTGTGGTAGCGGCGGTAGTGGCCGATGCGGCGGTCGAATTCGGAATAGAGTAGCTGAAAGGCCGGAACGAAGACGTAGAGCCGGCCGCCGGGCTTGAGGACACGATAAAGTTGCTTCAGAGCCTTGACGTCGTCTTCTATGTGTTCAAGGACGTTGAGGGTGAAAACGTAGTCGACCGAAGCGTCGGCGACGTCCTCGATCCTCTTTACCGAGGCGAGGCCGTGCAGTTCCTTGATCTTGGACCTTTGGCCGTCGTCGTACTCGACACAGGTGACCTGGAGGCCCAACTTGGCGACCGGAGCGGAGAAGGTGCCGATGCCGGCGCCGAAATCAAGCACGTGGCCGGATTTTGGGGCGTGACTTAAAACTTCATGTGTCAAGAATGCATTGTACTTGATTGCTTCCGCCATGATCTCGAGAACATCGCTGCCGGAATAGTCTATGCTTTGGACGCCTGTCGACTTTTCGGCAAATTCGTTTCGCATGAGTGCCCGATTAGTTGCTGTGACAGAAGGAATGGCACTTCTTCATGCCGATTTATGTCACAGTACTATGCAAACACAGATTGAACGGAGCAATACCGGATAGAATTTGCAGGATAATAGAGTTACCGCTTTATAGCCTGTCTCAGGCGGATCGTTTTCTGTAGGGAGTGGCGAAATAGTCGCGGGCGCTGAACGCGGCTGGAAGCCGCTTCTACCCCCTGCCGGCGGCGTGTCGCGCCGGCAGGGGACGGTGTGGGGGTCAGTGCTTGTAGTCTTCGGTGGTGATGGTCTTGGGGCGTTCGGGGCCGGCGTAGGGGTCTAATGTGGCCTCGGACTGGGCGATGACGCGGCAGTCGCCGCACATGTAGATGCGGTCGATGATCGCCTTGTTGTCGAACATCCAGTGGCTGCCCGACAGCTTGGCGGCGATGCGATCGATCGACGCCTTGGTGCCGAAGGGCTTGTTGCAGCGGATGCAGTGGCAGGGTTCCTCCTGCTTGACCAGGATGGGGCTGCGCGCCGTATCGGTGAAGTTTAGCTGCGGGTGCAGCTTGATCACGTTTTCCGGGCAGGTGTTCTTGCACAGGCCGCACTGGACGCAGGCGTCCTCGGTGAAGCTCAGCATCGGGCGGTCGGCGTTGTCGGTCAGGGCGCCGGTCGGACAGGTAGAAACGCAGGCGAGGCAGAGGGTGCAGCCCTCGGCGTCGATGTCGAGGGTGCCGAAGGGGGCTCCCATGGCCAGCGGCAGGACGGGGATCGGCTCGGGCGCTACGCTCTGGAGCTTGCGGAGGACCAGACGTGACAGGCCCTTCTTGTCGCCCATCGGCAGGAAGTTGGTGGGGTCGGCGCCCTTGCGGCGGGGCATGGCGTAGAGGTCGGCCGCGAACCGGTCGGGGTCGTCGGATTCCATCAGGGATGCCCGGCCGGAACCGAAGCCGAGGCCGGACAGGATCGTTTCGGCAAGGCCCAGGTTGCGGGCGAGCGGGGTCAGGTCTTCGCGCGGTTTGGCCGGGGCGAGGATTCGCAGTTCCGACGCGCCGAAGGCGAAGGGAGCAGCCAAGGCTTCGATGCCGAGCTGGGTGATGGAGTTGACTTGGAAGGGGATCACGCGGGCCGGCAATCCGGGGCCGAAGCGGGCGGCCAGGTCGATCAGCGGGTCGCCGTGCTCGGCGTCGTGGACCAGGACGACGGCGTCGCTGCCTCCGGCTTCGTGGTAGGTCAGGAGAAGGGTGCGGAGGCGTTCGAGCAGGGGTTCGGGACGCGGCAGGGCGTAGGTGGCGGCTCCCGTAGGGCAGACGGCGGCGCAGGAACCGCAGCCGGCGCAGACGAACGGGTCGATCGCGACGTGGTCACGGTCTGATGTGATCGCTCCGGTCGGGCAGACGTCCAGGCAGCGGGTGCAGCCGGTCTTCTTGTTGCGGGAATGGGCGCACAGCTCGGCGCGGTAATCGACGTAGCGGGGCTTGTCGAATTCTCCGACCAGATCGGCGAACTGGAAGATCGCCTTCTGGACTTCGGCCGGGTTGCCGGGGTCGGGGCGGAGATAGCCATCGCGCTTGCCGTGGGCCGGGAACAGCGGCGTGCCGCCGGTCAGGTCCAGGATGATGTCGCAGGTGGATTTGGCGCCCCGGCGCGATGGGCCGAAGGTCAGGGACTGGCGCGACGAGGGGAGCGGGGCGGCGTAGTCGTCGACCTCGACCTCGAACTTGCCGAGGTGGCCGGTCGCCTTGACGATGGTGCCCTTGAGGATCGGGAACTCCGCCGTGCGCGGCGGGATCACCGCGTCGGGCCGTGTCAGCAGGACGGTGATGTCCAGCTTGTCCATCAACTGGCGGGCGGCTTCGATCGCCTGCTCGTCGCGGCCGTAGATCAGGGCGACGCCTTCGGACTTCAGCTCGATCGAGGAGATGGGGGCGACGGCAAGAGTCGCTTCGGCGATCAGGGCGGCGATCTTGGGGTGGGCATCGTCCGCTTCGACGGACCAGCCGGCGCGTTCGCGGATGTTGACGAAGGTCAGGGGGGCGCCGGGGGGCGAGTGCTGCGCCGAGTCCTGGGCCTGATCGGTGAACAGGGAGGCTTCCTGGGTGCAGGCTACCGTTATGGGTTTGGTCGGGGAGCCGGCGGTGGGGGATTCCAGGGCCGATACGAAACGGTCCAACTCGGCCCGGCACAGTTGGGTTGCCAGGGTCGCGGGGTTGGAGGCGCCGCAGGCTTTCGCCAGTTTCGCGCCGTCCAGGGGCATGGTGCCCTCGCAGTTGCAGACGAGGACGGTGCGGCCGTTGACTTCCATCGATTCCACTACACGGTCTTGGGTAAAAGGCTTCATTGCGATCCTAGGGGAATGCCCCGATATTTGCGATAGGCCGTCCGGCAGTCCAACAGTCAGACAGTCCGGCCGCAAGCTTGTCCATTTGCCCTTATATGAGAGCGCCGCTTTGGTTTCCGAGACGTTCATTCACTCCAAGAATTTCGAACCGGAGCTTCCGCCCATATATCGGGGCGTGAGCATAGCGCGCGGCGGCGCCTTCGCCCATGCGCTGGACATGGTCGCGGGCGGAGACGTGGAGGCGGGAACGCTGGTCTGGACCCGCCGCGCCGACCGGCTGGACTGCGCGGTCGTGCTGGAACCGGATCAGCCCCTGGCGGCTTCCTTGCCGGTGGTCTATGTGGCGCTGCTGGGCTTGAGCGATGCGCTGGGAGCACTGGGACCGCCGAATATCCCCGTCACCTTCGGCTGGCCGGACCGGATCGAGGTCAATGGCGGTGTGGTCGGGGGAGTCAGGGTCGCGGCGGCGGATGTCCGGGGAGTGGCGGAGGCGATTCCGGACTGGATGGTGCTGGGAGTATCGGTCCAGGTTCATGGTTTTCCCGATGACGACAGTCCAGGGCTGCGGGCCGATCGCACCGCCCTGCACGAGGAAGGCTTTGGGGAGGTGGAAACGCCGGCCCTGCTGGAAAGCTTCAGCCGGCACTTCCTTGCCTGGATGAACACGTGGCAGGACGATGGGTTCGATCAGGTCTGCGCTGCGTGGATCGCGCGGGCTTCCGACTATGACGGCGAGGTATCGCTGACGGTCTCGGCCGGGGCGGCGGAGGCGGAAACGGTGACGGGGATGTTCACCGGGATCGACGGCGCCGGGGCGCTTCTGCTGGGGACGGAGGACGGCGTCAGGCGCATCGGGCTGGCGGCGGCGTTACAGGAGCCTTCTTGGGGTTTGTGAAATAGGGGAATTTGGATTGACGGGCGATTTCTGGTTGAGTTCGGGGCACCTTCTGCTGGATCGGACGCCCGAAGGGCGGCTGGAGGTGACCGACGATTTTCTGCGGGCCTATCTGGCCCGGCCGGAGATCGGGCCGGTCGAGGACTCCTGCGCTTCGGAGTTGGCGCTTCACCGGGCGCTGCTGGCGAACCCTCGGCTTGAGGTGGGCGCGGAGCGGCTGGCGGCTTTGGCCGATCCGGACGCGCGGGAGAACTATGAGGTCTGGCTGGGCTTTCGCGACGTGCTGGTGAGCCGGGACACGCTGGAGGAGGGGTATCTGGCGCTGGTTCGGGGGGGAGGTGCCGGGCGGGTGCCGGCGCTGTTCCTGGATCAGCTTGTCCAGGTGATCCTGCGGACCATGCTGGAGGGCGTTGGGGAGCCGATGCGGGCACGGGCGGCGGAGCTGCTGTTCCGGTCGCAGCGGGTCAACCTTCAGGACGGCGCGGTGCTGGTGGCCGACGAGGATACCGTTGACGAACGGTCGCGCGACGGCGGGTTCGGCGGGCTGGGGCGGCTGCTGGCGGAGAACGGCACCGCCGTTCGCGGCGTCGATCTGGATGTCATGACGGAGGGGAATGCCGGTGAGTACTGGGCTCGGAGCGATGCCTTCGACATGGTGCTGGAGGTCGGGTTTCCCAAGCCGGGGCTGGATGCGCTGTGCCGGGTGCTGGAGCACTGGGTTCGGCATCTGCTGGGGGTGGTGGTGCGGATTCATCCGGTCCAGCAGATCAGCGATGAGCGCTGGTCGTGGCATGTCGGGCTGGATACCGAGGCGACCGGGATCATGAACGCGCTTTATAATGGGGACGAGGTCGACGCGGAGCGGCTGAGCCGGGTACTGGCGCTGTTCAGGCTGGAATTCGACGATCCTGGGGCGATGCTGGAACGGGTGGCGGGGCGTCCTGTCTATATGGCGATGGCGATGACGGCGGACCGCAAGCTTCGGCTGAAGCCTCAGAACCTGCTGGTCAATCTGCCGATCGCGGGGAAGGGTTGATCGTGGCGGTTTCGGTTCAGGGTGAGCGGATGATGGTCGGGGTCGTCGTGGAGCATCGGCGGATCGACCATCCGTGGCAGTCGCACCGCTGGCAGGCGGTCGATGTCCTGCCGGGGGAGGTTTCGGCGGCGGACTGGACGGTGCTGGGGCAGGGCGAGGGCTGGGTGCGTTACTTGGCGGGGGCGGCGGAGCTGTCGCTGTTTCCGGGCGAGTGCGAGACTTACGCCTATAACCTCCAGAGCCGGGAGCCGGCTATCTACGTCGTGTTGCGGAAGACGGACGACGCGCGCGGCATCAAGCTGCTGGGGGCCACGGTCGATCCGGGTGAGTCCCATGCCCATGCCGATACCGGCGACGATCTGGTCGAGGCGCTGCCTCTGCCGGGGCCGGTGCGGGAGTGGATGGAGGCCTTCGTCGCTGTTCACTACGTCGAGCGGACGAAATGGAAGCGGAAACGCGACCGGGCCGATCCGGAGGCGATGGCGATCCGCACGCCGGGGCAGCGCGGCTACGAGGATGCGGATTATGAAGACGAAGACTGAGGACGAGGGCTTTTTAGGGCGCTGGGCTCGGCTGAAGCGGACCAGGGCGGCGGAGGTTTCCGAGCCGGCGGCGGAGATTCCAGAGGTGCCGGAGGCCGAGCCGGAGCCGTTCGATCCGGCGTCGCTGCCTGCGTTGGATACGCTGGATGCCGTTAGCGACTATACGGCGTTCCTGAAGCCGGGGGTGCCTCGGGAGTTGCGGACTATGGCGTTGCGGCGGGCCTGGGCGACCGATCCGGCGATAACAGGGTACAAGACGCTGGCCGACTACGACTGGGACTTCAACGCGCCGGGCTATGGGGCGCTGCGGGTGACCGATAACGTCAAGGAATTGGCGGATCGGGTGTTCGGGCTGCTCAAGGCGGAGGAGCCAGAGCCGAAGCCGGAGCCTGACGAGCCGGAGGTCCCGGAGGCCGAGGCTTCGGTTGTCGAAGTCGCGGCGGTCGAGGCTGAGCCGGAACCGGAGCGGCTTTCGGCCCCCGTCGAGGAGCCTGTGGCGGAGGTGGTGCCCGAACTGCCGCGCCGGCGCCGTCACGGCGGAGCGGTGCCCAGCTTTTCCTGAAGCCGAGTGCCTGCGCAGGCTTGTTGATCCCGCGAAAAGTAGGTATGGTTTTTTCTTGCCCTCAACGGCAGGAAGGATCGCGTTTGTGCTGCATTGCGGCATGATAGTTGAAGTTTGAGACAGATGTTAACTTGTTTACTGGTGATGACTTGACCGCTGATATCGACGAAGCCGACCTGCTGCGGGCACAATGCTACAGCCTGCTCGCACAACTCCTGGTCCGGCAGCCGGACGGGAGCCTGCTGGCCCGCGTCGCCGCCCTGAAGGGCGACGACACGCCGTTCGGTGGGGCCTTGTCGCGATTGGCGGCGGCGGCATCGCGGACCGACGAGGCTTCGGCTGAGCGCGAATACTTCGCGCTGTTCATCGGCGTCGCGCGCGGCGAGCTGGTGCCTTACGCGTCGTATTACCTGACCGGCTTCCTCAACGAAAAGCCGCTGGCGAAGCTTCGGGCCGACATGCAGGCGCTGGGCATCGCGCGGAAGACCGACGTGAAGGAGCCGGAAGACCACATCGCGTCGATCTGCGAGATGATGGCCGGCCTGATCGCCGGCAGCTTCGGCGCTCCCGCCGATCTGGCGGCGCAGCGCGGGTTCTACGACAAGCATCTGGCGCCCTGGGCCGGGAAGTTCTTCGCGGACCTGGAAAAGGCGCAAGGAGCGGATCTTTACCGGCCGGTCGGCGAGATCGGCCAGCTCTTTCTTGCCATCGAGGCCGAAGCCTTTGGGATGACGGCCTGACTTCAATCTTAAGCAACAACAATAAGGGAGACGGGGGATGGACGCGGAGAAGAAGAGAGCGGGGCTTGAACGCCGTGATTTCCTGCGCGTGATGGGGGCGGGCGCTGCCGGCGCCGCTGCCGCCGTTCCCCTGCTGGCGGCGGGGCCAGCCGCAGCGGTCGAGACGGCGGACCAGCGCGTCAAGCAGCGTTACCGGGAAACCGACCACGTCAAGAAATACTACGCAACCAACCGGTTCTAACGGGAGCGATTCGCCATGCTGGTCAAGAGGAAGCCTACGGCAGCGGGTCGTGGGACGGGGATGTTCGGCTCGGTCGCCGCTGCGGCGCCGATGGATCGGCGCGCTTTCCTGAAGCGCTCGGGGCTCGCTGCGGGGGGATTGGCCGCCGCAGGGGCGGTTTCCTCCATGAGCATGGTCGGCAAGGCGGAGGCCGGGCCGACGACGCCGGGGGTCGAGATCACCCGCAAGAAGAGCATCTGCACCCACTGCTCGGTCGGCTGCACGGTCACGGCGGAAGTTCAGAACGGCGTCTGGGTCGGCCAGGAGCCGAGCTGGGACAGCCCGATCAACAACGGCACGCATTGCGCCAAGGGCGCTGCGGTGCGCGAACTGGTCCATGGCGACCGCCGGCTGAAATATCCGATGAAGCTGGTGGACGGCCAGTGGACGCGGCTGAGCTGGGAAAAGGCGATCGACGAGATTGGGGCGAAGCTGCTGGAGATCCGCGAGAAGTCGTCGCCGGAATCGGTGTTCTGGCTGGGTTCGGCCAAGTTCTCCAACGAAGGCGCTTACCTGTTCCGCAAGATGGCGGCCTTCTGGGGCACCAATACGGTGGACCATCAGGCGCGTATCTGCCACTCCACGACGGTCGCGGGCGTTGCGAACACATGGGGCTACGGCGCCATGACCAACAGCTACAACGACATCCATAACTCCAAGGCGATCCTGATCATCGGCGGCAATCCCGCCGAGGCCCATCCGGTTTCGTTGCAGCACGTGCTGCGTGGCAAGGAGATCAACAAGGCGCACCTGATCGTCGTCGATCCCCGCTTCACCCGCACGGCGGCTCACGCGACCGAGTATGTCCGGCTTCGGCCGGGCACGGACATTCCGCTGGTCTGGGGGATGCTCTGGCACATCTTCGAGAACGGCTGGGAAGACAAGTCCTATATCGAGCAGCGCGTTCACGGCATGGACAAGATCCGCGCCGAGGTCAAGAAGTGGACCCCGCAGGAGGTCGAGCGGGTGACCGGCGTGCCGGGCGACCAGGTCCGCAAGGTCGCGGAGATCATGGCGAAGAACCGGCCCTCGACGCTGATCTGGTGCATGGGCATCACCCAGCACACGGTCGGCACCGCCAATGTGCGGGCGCTGAGCATCCTTCAGCTCGCGCTGGGCAATATCGGTGTCGCGGGCGGCGGGGCGAACATCTTCCGCGGGCACTGCAACGTGCAGGGCGCTACCGACTTCGGCTTGGATGTAACTTCGCTGCCGGCTTACTACGGGCTGACCGAGGGCGCCTGGAAGCACTGGAGCCGGGTCTGGGGCGTCGATTACGAGTGGATGAAGAGGCGCTTCGTTTCCCAAAAGTTCATGGAGGCGAAGGGCATCCCGACGACCCGCTGGTTCGACGCCGTGCTGGCGAAGCCGGAAGACATCGAGCAGCCGTCTCCCGTCAAGGCGATGATGGTGTTCGGCCACGGCGGCAACACGGTCACCCGCATGCCGGAAATGCGGAAGGGCCTGGAGGCGCTGGACCTGCTGGTTGTGGCCGATCCGCACCCGACGACCTTCGCGTCGGTCAGCGGGCGGAAGAACGGGACATACCTGCTGCCGATCTGCACCCAGTTCGAGGCGGACGGGTCGCGCACCGCGTCCAACCGCTCGATCCAGTGGGGCGACCGGGTGGTGGAGCCGATCTTCGAGTCGAAGAACGACTACGACGTGATGTACGCGCTGGCGATGCGGCTTGGCTTCGGCGCCGAGATGTTCAAGCGGATCAAGGTGGTGAACGGCCAGCCGGACCCGGAAGACATCCTGCGGGAAATCAACTACGGCTCGCTCTCGACCGGGTATTCGGGCCAGTCGCCGGAGCGGCTGCGGCTCCACATGGAGCATCAGGCCGACTTCGACCGGACGACGCTGAAGGCCTCATCAGGGCCGTGCGCCGGTGAATACTACGGCCTACCCTGGCCGTGCTGGGGCACGGCGGAACTGAAGCACCCCGGCACGCATATCCTCTACGATACCTCGAAGCATGTGATGGAGGGCGGCGGCACCTTCCGCGCCCGGTTCGGCGTCGAGAAGGACGGCGCGAACCTGCTGGCCGAAGGATCGTGGTCGAAGGGATCGGAGATCGAGGACGGCTATCCCGAATTCACCTATGGGATGCTCAAGAAGCTGGGCTGGCACACCGACCTGACCGAGGCGGAGCGGACGGTGATCGAAAAGATCGGCGGCGCGAACCCGGACGGCGTCAGTTGGGCGACCGACCTGTCCACCGGCATCATCCGGGTGGCGCTGAGGCACGGCTGCTCACCGTTTGGCAACGCCAAGGCGCGGGCGGTGGCCTGGAACCTGCCGGACCCGGTACCGGTCCATCGCGAGCCGATCTATACCTCCCGCCGCGATCTGGTGGAGCAGTACCCGACGCTGGACGACCGGCGCGACTTCCGCGTCGCCCATCTCGGCAAGAGCCTCCAGGCGAAGGACGTGACCAAGGACTTCCCGATCATCCTGACGTCAGGCCGGCTGGTCGAGTATGAGGGCGGCGGCGAGGAAACCCGGTCCAACAAGTGGCTGGCGGAGCTTCAGCAGGAGATGTTCGTCGAGGTCAACACCCAGGACGCGGCGCGGCTTGGCGTCAAGGACGGCGCTCAGGTCTGGGTCCATGGGCCGGAGGGCAACAGCAGGGCGCGGATGAAGGCGCTGGTGACCGACCGCGTCGGGCCGGGCGTGGCGTTCATGCCCTTCCACTTCGCGGGTTTCTGGGAAGGGGAGAGCCAGCGTTCGGCCTATCCGCCCGGAACGGACCCGATCGTGCTGGGCGAGTCGGTCAACGCGCTGACGACCTACGGCTACGACCCGGTGACCTACATGCAGGAAACCAAGTGCACCCTTTGCCGAATCGTCGCGGCTTGAGGCGGAGGAGCTGAACCATGGCAAGAATGAAGTTCCTGTGCGACGCCGAACGCTGCATCGAGTGCAACGCCTGCGTCACCGCTTGCAAGAACGAGCACGAGGTCCCCTGGGGCATCAACCGCCGCCGCGTCGTGACGCTGAACGACGGCAAGCCGGGTGAGCGCTCGATCTCCATGGCCTGCATGCACTGCACCGACGCGCCGTGCATGGCGGTCTGCCCGGTCGATTGCTTCTACAAGACGGATGAGGGCGTCGTCCTGCACAGCAAGGACCTGTGCATCGGCTGCGGCTATTGCTTCTACGCCTGTCCGTTCGGAGCGCCGCAGTACCCGCAGGTCGGCAACTTCGGCAGCCGGGGCAAGATGGACAAATGCACCTTCTGCGCCGGCGGGCCCGAGGATGACATGACCCCGGCGGAGTATTCCAAATACGGCGCGAATCGTCTGGCGGAGGGCAAGCTGCCGCTCTGCGCGGAGATGTGCTCGACCAAGGCCCTGCTGGCTGGCGACGGCGAGATCATCGCCGACATCTACAAGGAACGCGCGGTTCGGCGTGGGTATGGCTCCGGCGCCTGGGGCTGGTCCACCGCGTACAAGGACAAGGCGACAACGTGAGAGCCGGGGAAGGAAGCATCATGTCCATGAATCTTGGGCGCGTCGTGCGCCTGCTGTCGCTGACCCTGGCCTTATTCCTGCTTATGCCGGCGGTGGCTTCTTTCGCCCAGACCCCGGTTCCGCCGGGGCCGAACACGCTGACGGGGCCTGACGTCAGCAACGATCAACTGCTGCTCCAGCAGTTGCAGGGAAACCTGCACGGGCGAGTCAGCATCCCGGACCAGAAATCGGCGATGCTGATCCAGCCGGAGGGGCAGGACTGGCGGGCGCTGCGCGACGGCACGCTGAAGACGGTGTCCGCCGTGGTCCTGCTCGGGATGATCGCGGCGCTGGTGGTGTTCTATGTTGTCCGGGGCAAGATCCGGATCGATGCCGGGCCGTCGCGGCGGCGCATCCAGCGCTTCAACGGGATGGAGCGGTTCGCCCATTGGATCACGGCGGCGAGCTTCCTGGTGCTGGCGGTGACCGGCCTGAACCTCGTGTTCGGGCGCTGGCTGCTGATCCCGCTGCTGGGACCGGAAGCCTTCGCGACGATGACGGTTTACGGCAAGCTAGCGCATAACTTCCTCAGCTTCCCCTTCGTGCTCGGCATCGTGCTGATGCTGCTGATCTGGGTCCGCCACAACATCCCGAACGGCAGCGACATCGCCTGGATCAAGGCGGCGGGCGGTCTGTTCTCCAAGGGCAAGCACCCGCCCGCGAAGAAGTTCAACGCCGGGCAGAAGCTGATCTTCTGGATGGTCGTCGCGGGCGGCGGCGTCGTGGCGGCCAGCGGCTACGTGCTGCTGTTCCCCTTCGCCGTGACCGACATCGCCGGCATGCAGCTTGCGCATCTGGTCCACGCCATCCTGTCGGTCCTGTTGATCGCCGGCATCATCAGCCACATCTACATCGGCTCGATCGGCATGGAAGGCGCGTTCGACGCGATGGGCAGCGGTCAGGTCGATGTGAACTGGGCACGCGAGCACCATAGCCTGTGGCTTGAGGAAGAGCTGCGGAAGGGCAAGGCGGCGGGCAAGCCCCCGACGGTCGGACGGCAGTTGCCGGCGGAGTAGGCGGAGTGCGGTGATGTTGCCAATTTTTGCCAGTCCCGGTATAATTGGTGGAAACCAACCGGAGGCGCCTGCGATGCCGACGCGCAATGTCAATCTCACCGATCACTTCGACCGTTTTGTCGAGGTCAATGTTCATTCCGGCCAGTACCAGAATGCGAGCGAAGTGGTGCGCGAAGGTCTGCGCCTGCTTGAATTGCGTCAGCGCGAGGACGAATTGCGGCTCCAGCGCCTGCGCGACGCGATCGCGGTCGGGGAGGCGGCCCTGGAGCAGGGCGACTATGAGGATGTGGAAGACGGCGACTTGGGTAAATATCTGGCGGGACTTGGCGAAAGCGCGCTCCGGCGGACGTCCTCGAACTGAATGCCGCGTCTGCGGCTTACCGGTCCCGCCAAACGGGATATCGCGTCGATTCTCGACTGGAGTGCGGAGCATTTCGGCGATGCCGGCCGACGGCGTTACGAGGCTCTGATCGAAACCGCGCTGCGGGATGTCGCCACTGAGCCCCTGCGGCGCGGAAGCCGCGAACTTCCCCCAGCTTTTGGGCAGGGGTATCGAATGCACCATTTGCGCCTGAGCCGTGATCGGGCGCGGACGGCGGGAAGCGGAGTGGGAGTGCCGCGTCACCTGCTTGTTTATCGCGTCGTTCCGCCCGAGATGGTGGTGATCCTACGAGTACTGTGAACCGCCCCAGGATTCCTGGAGGCCGGTTTAGTTGAGTCACGCCGCT
>NZ_AVFK01000167.1 GCF_000936425.1 Skermanella aerolata KACC 11604
GCGCCCGGGAAGGATTGGGAGAGATTGGTCAGCCGGGTTCGGACGCTGCCGGTGCGGACCCGCTTCTCGGCGCACGTGCGGGATCTGGGCCGCCTGTCGGCCGGGCTCCGGGCTCGCCTTTTCGCCGATCTCGACACGGAGCGCCTGGTTGCGGCCGTTGTTGGCCCCGGCACACGCGCGCAGGACCGTTGGCACCGTGCCATCCTTCGTGGCCACAAGCCGGAGGCCCTCGACGGATACAACAGAAAGGCTACCCGGGATGTTGGGCGCCGTCCCAAGGGGCCTGAGATGGGCGAACTGATGGAGGATTTCGATGCTTCCCCCAAACATGGCCGAGGCGGCACGGGTGTGCCGCGCGGTGTGGCTTGACAGGGTCGGGGCGGCAGTCCCGGCTCAGGCCGGGCCGTCGTCCGGTGGCCGCGCCAGAATGGCGGCCTTGGACAGCAGACCATCGTCGCGCAGCCGCTCCAGCTCGGGCAGATCGGCCAGGCTGTTGAGGCCCCAGTGCTCGAGGAAGGCCGGGGTCGTCACGAAGGTGTGGGGCGCGCCCGGCTGCGGGCTGCGCGGGCCGGGGGCGACCAGGGCCTGATCGCGCAGCTCCGCCAGGGTTTCGTGGGGGATTTCGCGGCCCAGGATGACACCCAGTTCGGCGCGGGTGATCGGCTGGTAGTAGGCGATTACCAGCAGCGCCTCGAGTTCGACGCGCGACAGGTCCGGCCGGGGATCGTCGACCACCCCGGCGGCGCGGACGGCGGCGGCCAGGCCGGGGCGGGTGCGGAACTGGTAGCCGCCGGCCACCGAGACGATCTCATAGGGCCGGGTGCGCAGCTCGCCGCGGATGTCGTCGAGCAGCAGGTCGAGGTTGCAGCCGCGCCCGACCACCGCGGCCAGGGCGTCGCGGCCGACCGGCCGGGCGGCGGCGAACACGACCGCCTCGACCCGGCGCATCCACTCGCGCCAGCGCATCTCGGGTGGCAAGTCTTCAAGCTCGGTGTCGAGGGTCGGCCTGGTCCGGGTCCGCCGCGTTGCCACCGCGCTAGATCCCGTAGATCCGGAAGGTGTCGCGGCCGCTCAGCTCGCGCACCGCGCCGAGCCGGACCAGGCGCTCGAACAGGCGCCGGCCGGCGCGATCGGACAACCCGCCGGGCAGCCGCGCCGGTGTCAGCGCGTCCGTTCCGCACAGCGCCGCGACCACCGCCGGGGCCCCCTTGGCGCGGAGCTTGCCCG
>NZ_AVFK01000257.1 GCF_000936425.1 Skermanella aerolata KACC 11604
ATCCCGGTCAGCACAGGGCGGCACGCTCTGCCTGCGAACAGATTCTTAATGCCCTTGATCTTCTTGCCGCCATCGAAGCCGCGCCCGAAGCAAGTCGGCGCTGAACGACAGGAGCGGCTGTCGATGATGACGGCGCTGGGCATGGCTTTGTCGCCGCAAGCCTGCCGCCAGCCCAGAATCAGGCGGTTGAGCAGCCGGCGCCACAGGCCGATCCGGCTCCAGCGGGCGAACAGGGTATAGAGCGTGCCGAACGGGATGTCGCACAGCAGGCCGATGGCGCGCCACTGCAT
>NZ_AVFK01000180.1 GCF_000936425.1 Skermanella aerolata KACC 11604
ACCGCAGAACGCGACGCACCAGATCGCCAGGATAGCCTTGCGCAGCGCCGCTCCGGTCAACGGCGGCTTTGGCCCGGAGCGGGTCGATCGAGTACCGTCTGACGCCATCGCCGCCAGTTCCGCCAGCACCGCATCGACGAAGGCATCGACATCGCCGAACGCATCCCACGAGGTTGGAGACGTCTTGGCGGGGGTGAAGATGGTGCCCATATGCGGCTGGTCCGATGGCTGTTGACGACGGCAGCGGACATAGCCCACCGCCCTCCCGCGCCTCAGCCCTTATTCACTTCAAAGTAGCATCCCGGTCAGCACTGGCTGGCACGTCCCTTCTGCGAACAGATTCTGAACCGCGCGGATCACCGTCGCGGAGCGGAGCCGGAGACCCGGATTGCCGCCGATGCGTCCCCGCTCCCGGGCGGCCTCCAGACCCGCCCTGGTGCGTTCGCGGATCAGGGCGCGCTCGAACTCGGCGACAGCGCCGAGGATCTGCAGGGTGAACCGCCCTTGCGGACTGGTGGTGTCGATCGGGTCGCCGAGCGAGCGGAACCCCGCCCCCCGGGCGTCGAGCGTCTCGATGATCTCGAGCAGGTGCGAGAGGGAGCGGGCCAGCCGGTCGATCCGGACCACGACCAGGACGTCGCCCCGGCCGCACCGCTCGAGGGCGCGCTTCAGTTCCGGGCGGGCGCGGTCGCCGCCAGAGCCATGTTCGCGCAGGATGGTCTGACAGCCGACCGCCTTCAGGGCGTCGATCTGCGGATCGGTCGTCTGCTCGTCGGTCGAGACGCGGGCGTAGCCGATCAGCGCCATGATGTTCCCTGGAGAAAACCTGTACCGGGCCATTTTACCAAACTGGCAGTCGTTAGCAACCGGCCGTTTGGTGAAATACCTGAACGTCATGGCGCTGATGACGGAGGGTGTG
>NZ_AVFK01000168.1 GCF_000936425.1 Skermanella aerolata KACC 11604
GCTGGCCTACATGCGCCAGCGCGCTCTGGCCGGTCCCGTCATCAAGGCCCTGGCCGATCACCCCGACCGGCACTTCGCTGACGAGGCGGCGTGGCTGGAGCATCTCCGGCGGCTCGGCATCACCGACTTGGAGACCAATCCCGACCCAGTCCGCATCGCCACCGAAGGTGCGCTATGGGGCGCGATCAAGGCTCATGGGCTGCTGCCCGACACCGTGGTTCTGTCCGACGACGCCAGGCAGTTCGCGCTCGAGGACCACGCCTTGTGCTGGGTCCATGCCGAGCGCCTGATCCACAAGCTCGACACCTTCACCGACAAGCAGTACGCCGCCCAGCAGCGCATGCGCGCCCTGATCTGGTGGTTCTACGCCGATCTCAAGGCCTATCGCCGCGATCCTGACCCCCGTCGGCGGGCGGCGCTGCGCGCCCGCTTCGATCGGATCTTCCGCCGCCGCACCGGGTTCGCCACGCTCGACCGCCTGCTGGAACGGCTGTACGCCAACAAGGACGAGTTGCTGAGGGTGCTGGACCGTCCACAGGTGCCGCTGCACACCAACGGCTCCGAGCGCGATCTGCGGCCGCACGTGATCAAGCGCAAGATTTCCGGCGGAACCCGCTCCGATCAGGGCCGCGACTGCCGCGACGCCTTCCTCGGTCTGCTGCTGACCTGTGCCAAGCTGGGCGTTTCCTTCTGGGACTTCCTCGGACACCGCCTTGGGGTCGCCGACGGCGATGCCCCTTATCTGCCAGACCTCATCAGGCTCCGCTCAGCGACCCCCTGAGCCCCCGGACTTTTGCCCCAAGTACCGGTTCCTGAGGGTTAACCAGGCGAGAATCAGACGTATCCTGGTTAGAAGTGAAGAGTTAATCAGGTGAAAAGTGCGGAGTGCCAGAAACCCGCACCGGGGCACCCTTGGGAGTGTTCCCGATTTCCGGAAAGCCGCCCGGGATCAAGGTTTGGGTTGACATCCCTCCTTCTTCCTTCGCCTGATCAACCCGTAACTTCTCGCATCGTTAACCCAGCAGGACAGAACGCGAGAGCATGCCGAAGGCTCGAAATGCCGATTTTCACCTGATTAACCCAGCAGCGACAGAGCTTTTCGAACAGGAAAAGCCCCCTGTCAGGCTATTTTACCAAATTAGCAGCTGTCAGCAAATGTCCGTTTGGTGAAATACCTGAACGTCATGGCGCTGATGACGGAGGGTGTG
>NZ_AVFK01000169.1 GCF_000936425.1 Skermanella aerolata KACC 11604
ATACCAACGGCATTAAACATTGACCTTTGCCCATGGCCTGGTTGCGATGGATCGAATGCGCTCTGGAGCGTTGGTGAGAGCGACCCAGGCATCACAGCACGCGTCGACGATGCTTTGATATGACTCGAACACGCGATGGCTCAGGTAGTTCTGGCGCAGGAACTGCCAGATGTTCTCGACCGGATTGAGTTCCGGGCAGTAGGGTGGCAGATGCAGCAGGCTGATGTTGTCTGGCACCTTCAGCTTGTCCCCTGGCTGATGCCAGCCGGCGCCATCGAGCACGACCACCGCGTGGTGACCGTCGGCGACGTGCTGGCTGATTTCGCTCAGATGCAGGTTCATGGCGTCGATGTTGACCCGGGGCAGGACCAGGGCGGCGCCGACGCCACGCTCAGGGCAGACAGCCCCGAACAGGTAGGTCCATTCATAGCGGAGATCGCGCGGCACCCGCGGCCGGCTGCCGCGCTCGGCCCAGACATAGGTCATGGTGCCTTGCTGACCGACGCGGGCCTCATCCTGCCACCACACCTCGACCGGCCTGTCCTTGGCCGCCTCGGGCACAACGCCGGCTACCAGAGCAGCGAAGTTTTTTTATGCGCCTCAAGGGCTTGTATGTCCTGTTGCGGATGCTGTGGTCGGACCGAGACGTGCCGGAAAGCCAAACGCTTGAGCAACGCGCCGACACTGCGCTCGGCCAGCACGATGCCGAACCGCCGCTCGATGCGCGCCGCGAGATCCTTGCGGCGCCACCGGACCACGCCGTCCTCCGCGAGATCGGGGCCGGCACGAACCCAGGCCGCCACTTCCGCCTCCTGCTCAGCCGTGAGCTTCGGGATGCCGCCAGGCGGCTTGCGATCCGACAATCCCCGGAGCCCTTCGGCATTGTAGCGGTGAACCCAGTCGCGCAGCGTTTGACGGTCCATGCCACAAGTCCGAGCCGCCTCTATCCGAGGCCGTTCCTCCAGGACCAGCGCCAATGCCAGCATCCGCCGGGCCGCTTCGATGCTCCCTGCCCGCTGTGCGCGACAACGCAGATCATCCGCACTCAGATCCAGGCGCGTGATCGCAACACTCTTTCCCATCGTTGACCCCCCAAATCGATGAGGGAACGAATCATATTTCACCACCCAGAGGAATCCTCAATCGACGAGTCAATCTTCAATGCCGTTGGTAT
>NZ_AVFK01000170.1 GCF_000936425.1 Skermanella aerolata KACC 11604
CCTACGCCTTCGATTTCTCGGTCTGGGAGATCTGGGGCGCCTTGCTGTTTGGCGGCCGGCTGGTCGTGGTGCCTTACTGGATCAGCCGCTCGCCCGAGGCCTTCGCCGAGCTGCTGGAGCGGGAGCGCGTCACCGTGCTCAACCAGACGCCCTCGGCATTCCGCCAGCTGATCCCGTTCACGTCGGGGAGGACGCTGGCGCTGCGCCATGTCGTATTTGGCGGCGAAGCGCTGGAGCCGGCCAGCCTGGCGCCGTGGTACGCGGCGCATGGCGACGCCGCCGTGCTGGTCAACATGTACGGCATCACCGAAACGACGGTGCATGTCACCTACCGCGCCCTGACCGAAGCCGACGCCCTCGGCGGACGCGGCAGCGAGATCGGCCGGCCGCTGGCCGACCTCCAGGTCCACCTGCTCGACGGCCGGCTGGAGCCGGTGCCGGCCGGCGTGGTCGGCGAGATCTTCGTCGGCGGCGGCGGGGTGGCGCGCGGCTACCGCAACCGTCCCGACCTGACGGCGGAGCGCTTCGTGCCCGATCCCTTCGGTCCCGCCGGCGCGCGGCTCTACCGCTCGGGCGATCTGGCGCGGCGGCTGGCCGACGGCAGCCTGGAGTACCTGGGCCGGGCCGACCAGCAGGTCAAGGTGCGCGGCTTCCGGATCGAGCCGGGCGAGATCGAGGCGGCGCTGGCGCGCCAGCCCGGCGTGCGCGAGGCTTTGGTGCTGGCGCTGCCCGGCCCGGCGGGAGACCTCCGGCTGGTCGCCTATGTCGCGACCGGCGACGGCACCGGCGACGTGACGGCATGGCGCCGCTCGCTCGGCGCCACGCTGCCCGACTACATGGTGCCGTCCGCCTTCGTCGTGATCGACGCCTTCCCGCTGACCCATCACGGCAAGATCGACCGCAAGGCCCTGCCCGCTCCCGAAGCAGCGACTGGCACCGGAGCGGGCGAAGCGCCGGCCACACCGGCTGAACTGATCCTCGCGGCGGTGTGGTCCGACGTGCTCGGTGTGCCCAAGGTCGGACGCGACGACAACTTCTTCGCGCTCGGCGGCGACAGCATCCTGTCGCTCCAGGTCGTCTCCCGCGC
>NZ_AVFK01000171.1 GCF_000936425.1 Skermanella aerolata KACC 11604
TCAGACATCTTAACCCGGCGTTAACCTCACTGACCCCACGGATTCGATCAGGCATAGTGCCGTGCAGGGAGGGTCGCAGAGATGTCCGGTTCATACCGTGTGCCGCCAGCAGCCCGGGCGGGATCGGGAGCCCGGCCGACTTCGGGATGGCAGCTCCTCCTCATCGGTGCGCTGGTTTTCGCCGGGGCCTGGGCCGGCATCATGATCACGCACGAGGCCGATCGCGTCGCGCCGATCTGGATCACCAACGCGGTGCTGCTCGCCGTGCTGCTCCGGTCATCGGCGCACCGCTGGCCGCTCGTGCTCGCTGTCGGCTGCATCGCCAATGCGTTGGCCAACATCACCACCGGCGATGCCGCCGTTACGGCACTCGGGCTGTCCGCCTGCAACACCCTCGAGATCGTCACCGCCGCTCTGTTGCTGGCCCGCCCGGCGGGATCCCCGCTCGACCTGCGCCGGAGTGCGGTCCTGGTCCGCTTCGTCGCCTGCGCCGGCGGTGCTGCCCCGGCGCTGTCGGCGACCGCCGCCGCCGGCTTTCTGGCCCTCACCGCCGGTGCCGATCCGGCCGCCGTCTGGCAGACCTGGTTCCTGGCCGACGCCCTCGGCATGCTGGTCGTGGCGCCGCTGCTGCTGATGCTCCGCACCCGCGAGCTGGCCGGTCTGTTCCGCCCGCCGCTGAGGCATGAAACCGCAGCCCTGCTGGCGGGGCTCACCGCCGTTGTCGGACTGGTGTTTGCCCAGAGCAGCTTGCCGATCCTGTTCGTGGTTCTGCCGCTGCTGGTGCTGACGGCGTTCCGGCTCGGCTTCGCCGGTGCGGCGGTCGCGACCCTGCTGACCGCCGTGATCAGCATCGGCCTGACGATCGAGGGTTACGGTCCGGCCATGCTGGCCGACACTTCGGTGGTCGGCCGAGTTCTCCTGCTCCAGGGCTTCCTGGCGGTCGCTGTGCTGACCTCTCTGCCGGTTGCGTCCATTCTGGCCCAGCAGCGCAGGACGGAAGCCGCACTCGGGATCAGCGAAACGCTGTACCGCACGCTGGTGCTCAGCAGCCGCGAGGTCGTCTTCC
>NZ_AVFK01000172.1 GCF_000936425.1 Skermanella aerolata KACC 11604
CTGGACAGTGTCGAGGTCGCCCGGCACGTGATCGATGGCCACGATCCGGCCCGCCTGCTGCCGGAACTGGTGCTGTTCGAGAAGCACCCACCACAGCCGTCGGGACGGAACGGTTGATGAAAGCGGCCGGGTTGCCGAACAGCTGAGCGTCGCGTTCAGTATCCGAGGCGGCCAACGAGGCGCCGACCGGATCGTCACGGTCGAGGTCAACGGCTTTCCCGAGGGTGCCCGTTCGCAGCCCGGCCATCATGGTCCCGGTTGCGTCACCGCTGAGCCGGGCGAGAATGGGACGGATGGCCGTTGACCCCCACAAGCCCAGTAACCTGTCGGCATGGTCTCCGATGATCTTCTTCAGATCACCGGAGACCTGCCACCCGGCGAGGATTTTTCTACTTTTCATTTCTGAGTTCGATTACCCTCCGCCACCGATGGCGGATCGGCAATGGCGGCAGTGGAAGCGCTGAAAATAGCTGCATTCCTGAACCAGGTTATGACGTCGAGGCGATAGCGGTGGCATGCCACCGAACCGTTCAGTGGCAAAAAAGCTGGAGGGCATTTCCTCGCCGCATCGAGGCTTGGAATGCTTAGCAACCTCTCTCGTCAGGAGCAGTCGCTCGAGACATCACACGATTCTGGTAGAAGGAGAAGGTTTTTGCTTTACCTATCGTTCAACCTCTCCAATTATGCTGACAGCATGGCAATCGTTTACTCAGATCCAACCGATGAGCTTCTGATGTCGGAGCTTGGTCTGTCGCCCGACGCCCTGCTGTTCATGCCGCTGAGAATACGGCAAGGCTTCTCCTACTGGCAGGGTCTCAGGCGGGGAAGACTTATGCCGGCCCGCCGCGACGTCGATCCGCTCGACATCGGAGCGCTGCTGCCCAATGTGGTTCTGCTGGATGTCATTCACCAACTGGCCAGTGAGCAGGACCAGGGCTCGTCGGCCGGCCTGGACTTCCGGTTCAGGCTGGTGGGAACGGATGTCGCCGCGCGCTCGGCCCGCGACTATACAGGCCGGCGTCTCGCCGACATTCCCCATATGGCCCCCGGTACGCTCTTCT
>NZ_AVFK01000261.1 GCF_000936425.1 Skermanella aerolata KACC 11604
TGGCGGCAGTGCAGGGTGCGACGGACGACGCGGTGGGGGACATCCGGGGCATTGCCACGGTGATCGAGCGGGTTAACGAGATCGCAGCGGCGGTGGCGGCGGCAGTCGAGGAACAGGGAGCCGCAACCGCCGAGATCGCCCGCAATGTTCAGCAGGCCTCGGTTGGGACGCAGGAAGTCTCCTCCAACATCGCCGGCGTGACCCGGGCGGCGTCCGAGGCCGGAGCGTCGGCGGGCCAGGTGCTTTCGGCAGCGGAGGTGTTGTCCGGCC
>NZ_AVFK01000183.1 GCF_000936425.1 Skermanella aerolata KACC 11604
GCGTGCGGGCGGGGTGAGCCATGACGGAAATCCATCCTCGAATTCTGAAACGTCTGGAAACCGAGTGGACACGGCGACTGGAGGCGGAGTGGACCCACGCCTGCCGTCGTCTCCACGACCAGCGTTTGGTCGTCGGCGGCCTGGCTGACACCGCCGTGGGAGGCGAACTCCACCTTCCCGAGTTGTGCGCGGTCCTTGATGACGCCATGGCTACTTTGGTAGCGCTTGGTCCTCGGCATCCAGCCTCGACGGTGCTGCTCCACGCCATGACGAACGGTTTCACGAAAATTCAAGACGACATGCACCGCAGATTGAATAAAAGAACTGGCTGTGGACCATCATTGAAACATACTTTACTATATTAATTTTAAAGTAAGTATCATAACATTTCTATTTTGGGTAAGTATATTTCTCTTACCTGATATTTTATGCCTGTGGAAGGTTTTTTATTTCTGCGCCATTAGCCATGTGGGTATTATTTATTGATCACAGATGAAAAGCATTGTAATAGCATGAAACTTCAAGAGTTTGGGGAGGAATAAAAATGCGCGACGTGGATCTGTCGTGTGGATCAGCGCCCAAGCTTGGGCCATGACCGCAATACACCTACTGTGTTGATTATCTTGCAAATTCGCTTCATTAGATGGCCCTCTATCGGCGCCGATAGAGGGCCATCTTAAGAGCTCTTTTTCCTTGAAAAATCAATGGTTTGAGCCGCCTCAGCTCGTGGCCCAAGTTTGGGTTCTTCGTTCTTTTGTGTGCACAGCTTCTGAGGGAAGTTCAGGG
>NZ_AVFK01000061.1 GCF_000936425.1 Skermanella aerolata KACC 11604
GGGTTTTCCGACGGGTTGATGTGGCTCGTGTGAAAGGTGACATTGTCTTTCGGAGGTTCGATGAATTTCATAAGAAAATCTGTGAGGCTTGTGGAAAGACTCACGCCCTGTTTTTCTGGGTATTAACCTTACCATTACGCTCAATTTACTTTCCAGGAAAGATTCTATTCGAAGGAGATTGCCTGATTTCTGCAACCAACTTCGCAATCAGAAGAGCAACCAAGCACGCCAGCTTGCCCCTCGCCCGCTTGCGGGAGAGGGAGGGACCCGCCGCGAAGCGGGGGGAGGGGGAGGGTGCGCGTTCCCCGGCAACCACCTCCCACGAAGCAACCCGCCGCCCCGCTCTCACCCCCGCAGCAACCCGATCAATTCCTCGTCGCTCAGCTTGGCGCTCGCCTCGCTGCCGTCCAGCAGTTCCGCCGCCATCTGGCGCTTGTCCTTGTGAAGCCCCAGGATTCCCTGCTCGATCGTCCCGGCCACCGCCAGCCGGTAGATCGTCACCGGACGCTGCTGGCCGATCCGGTGCGCCCGGCCGGAGGCCTGATCTTCCACGGCGGGGTTCCACCAGGGGTCGAGGTGGATGACATAATCGGCCGCCGTCAGGTTCAGTCCCGTGCCGCCCGCCTTCAGGCTGATCAGGAACAGGTCGCCCTCGCCGGCCTGGAAGGCGTTGACCTGCTTCTCGCGCTCGCGCGCCGGGGTCTGGCCGTCCAGGTACTTGTACGCGATGCCGCGCTCGTCCAGCGCCTTCCGGACGATGTCCAGGAAGCCGACATACTGGCTGAAAACCAGTGCCTTGTGACGATTGCGCAGCAGCTCGTCCACCAGCTCCAGGAACAGCGACAGCTTGGCGCCCTCCATCCCGCTCGCTTCCGGGGCCGCCAGCGAGGGGTGGCAGCAGGCGCGGCGCAGGCGGGTGATTTCGGCCAGGATGTGGATCTTGCGCTGGCCGGCCGCCTCGCCGGGCAGGTTCTCGATCCGCTCGATGGCCCGCCGCCGCAACGCTTCGTACAGTGCCCGTTCGTCGTCGTCCAGATCGACCAGGATGGTCTGTTCGGTCCGCTCCGGCAGTTCGGTCAGCACGGCGGACTTGGTCCGGCGCAGGATGAAGGGGCCGACCAGCGCTTTCAGCGACTGACGCGCCGCCCGGTCTCCGCGCTCGATCGGCAGGGCGAAGCGCTTGCGGAAGCTCTCCAGCGATCCCAGCAGGCCGGGATTGATGAAGTGGAACAGGCTCCACAGCTCTTCCAGATAGTTCTCGACCGGCGTGCCGGTCAGCGCCAGACGGAATTCCGCCTGGAGCATCATGCTGGCCTGTGCCCGCTTGGTCGCGGCGTTCTTGATCGCCTGCGCCTCGTCCAGCACCGCGATCTGCCACGGCGTTTCCGACAGCAGCGCCGATTCAAGGTTGAGCAGGCCGTAGCTGGTCACCAGCACGTCCATCGGCCCCAGCGACTTGACCAGAACAGCCCGGTCGCCGGCATTGGCGAACTGGTGGACCCGCAAGGGCGGGGCGAAGCGCTCGATCTCCGCCGCCCAGTTGTGACAGACGGAAGTCGGGGCGACCACGATGATGGCGCCGCGCGGCGCGTGCTCCAGCATCACCGCGATCGCCTGGACCGTCTTGCCCAGGCCCATGTCGTCGGCAAGGCAGGCCCCGGCTCCCCAATGCGCCAGCCGGGACAGCCAGCGGAAGCCTTCCGCCTGATAGTCGCGAAGCTCGGCCTGAAGGGTGGACGGCACCTTCGGCTCGTGCCGGCCCGCCGCCCGGATCTTCTCGATCTGCTCGCGCCACTGCTTGTCGGAGTCGAGCTTGCCGGCCCCCTCCAGCGCCTCTTCCACGGCGGAAGCGGCCATCCGGTGGACCCGGCGGCCCTTGCCGTCGCCCTCGGTCAAGCTGCCGAGCCGGTCGAGCTGGCGGCGCAACTGCTCGGTCATCGCCAGGAAGCGGCCGTCGTCGAGCTGGATGAAACGGCCCTGCGTCCGGCCCGCGCGTTCCAGCAGCTCGCGCAGGTCCATCACGAGGTTCTCGTCGATCCGCAACTCGCCGCTGACCTGGAACCAGTCGCGCGCCGCCCGCAGCTTGACCGACATGCTCTCGGCGCTGGTCATCGCCGTCACCCGAATCCGGCCTTCTTCCGGCCACTCCAACTGGACGGGACCATCATAGGCCTGGACCTCGGACAGGAACTCCAGGCTGTCGAACAGATCCGGCAGCTCCCAGTCGAGGTCGCCCAGCGCCCGTTCGGCCAAGCTGGGGCAGGACGCCACCAGCGTCGCCAGTTCCGCCTTTTCGCGCTCCAGGTCACGGTTGGCCCGCTGGGTCTTGCCGTCGATCAGCGCCAGCACCGACTTGCCGGCATGGCCCGGCAGGTAGTGCGGCCCGTCCTCGCCGAACGGCCGGACGAAGGCGGAAACCCGCAGGCCCCGGTCGATCGGGACCAGACGAAGCACCGGCGTCGGGCTGCCCTCGATCGCCGGCACGTCCACGGCGTCGATCTCCGACCGGATCGGCAGAGACCCGCCCATCGACTTGCGGACCATCGCGATGATCTTCTCGCGCCCGTCGCGCGGTACGGTCATGCCGTCGGGACCCAGCAGTGCTCCGACCCTGACGACATCGAGCGGGACTTCGATCACCCGGTAGCGGTCGCGCGTTTCCGGCTCCAGGAAGACGGTCGGCGCATCGGCGAAGTGCGACAGCGCGATCCGGTAGCCGCCGCGCGCTTCGGAGATGACCAGTTCTACCGGATAACGGACCAGTTCCAGCTGGCGGTTTCGGTCGTTGGCGTCGAACACCCTCGGGTGCCCGGCCAGCGCCAGCAGAGTCTTGTTGGGATCGGGACCGTATACCTCGTTCACGCTGTAGCCGTAGATACTGCGCTCGAATCCGTGATGCAGGCTGTCGATCACGCGGCGGTCGTCCTCGTCCACTTCGAGCGGCGGGTCGTTCTTGATGACGCGGCGGAAGGACAGCGCCCGGCCGGTATTCCAGCCGTCCCGCTTGGAAGTCTGCTCGACAGGCTCGATCGTGCCGATATCCGGATCGACCAGCCAGATCAGGCGTTTGCCCTTCTTCTTGGCTGGCTCCTCGGGCTTGGAAGGGGCGACCAGCAGCGTTTGCAGATGGTCCAGCGCCCGCTGCCACGGCTCGTCCACCTGCATCACGTCGGTCAGAAGGATTATCGGCTCCCGGTCCCGGCGGTCCAGAAAATCCAGGTAGGGTTCTGGTGCGTCGGACACCTTCTCCAGCATGGCGGCATAGGTTTCCGCGACCAGGGGCAGGGACCCCTTGTACCGGACGAACAGATCGTGCAGTTCGCCCGCGCGCTTGCCTGTCCGCTTGCGGTCGAGCATGAATTCGGCCAGATCTTCCAGCATCCGCGACAGCGGCGTCCGGTGCAGGGACTTGGCCATGGCTGCCAGGGTGAGTTCGGCTTCCCGGTCGTTGCCCCTGGCGATGGCGGACAGGACCCTGATCGCCCAGAACCCGATGTAGTTGGGATTGAATCCGGAGTCGCGGTCGGCGTCGTTGAGCCAACTCCCCAGTTCCCTCATCAGGCTGGGATCGCCTTCCCGCAGCAGGCACAACGATGCCAGCAAGCCCTGGATGTCGGGCAGGAAGATCTTGCGCTTGTGAGTTGCCTTACGGAACAGCCTGAGCGCTTCGCGAAAGCGTCCCAACGCTTCCGCGTTCCGTCCGCTCAGGAAGTCGACCATTGCGGCGATATGTTCGATGGCGCTCGCCATCAACACGGCGTGGTCTGTAGCTTTGCCCGTATCGTCCGCTTCGGCAAGCTCGCGCAGACGCGAAAGCAGCAGCGCCGTCCTGGCTGGGCTGCCACTCAGCGTCTCGAACTTCGCAAGGATGATCAAGGCCGCGGGTGTCAGTGTGGTCCGCTCCAGGTCGCGGAGTTGACCCAGGAAAGCCGGAAAATCGGCTGGCGGAGCGCCGTAGTAGAGGAAGGAAAGCAGTTTCGCCATCAAGATGGCTTCCCGGATGACCGGCGCTCGGCTTTCCAGCCACTGCGGTTCCAGGACCAGGAGTCCGAAGAACTGCGTCAGCCTGTTCCAGGTCTCCGCAGGCTCCTTATCCGTGTAATCGGTGATGAACTCGTCATCGTTCAGGTAGATGGCAAGCCGCAACTGCCGCGCGCCCGCCGATTCATAATGGTTGGAAAACTGGTAGATGCTTCGCCGCTCCGCCGCCTGGTTCGCCTTCAGGTACAGGTCGCTCCGGGGGTCTTCGAGTGCGGCGATGTTGATATGGTGCCGGACCTGCGAATGCGCCTCGCCGAGGCGGTTCCACAGCCCGTTCCGCTTGAGCTGCCCGATGCTCTCGCCGAGCACCTGCGGATTCAACGCCGTGCCGTCCGGCAGCGTCAGCTTCGCCACCGTCGCGACGGTGAGCAGACCGTCCTTTTCGACATAGGGACCGGCGATCGCCTTCAAATGCGCCACGATCTTGGCACACGGGGCGAGCGCCTCGTAATGCGCGATAGAGCGGTCGTCATCCGTGGACGTCGGCGCAACAGTCGGGGGAGTGAGGGAGTTCTGCGGCATCGGACAAGGCTAGCCAGTGCGGGGATGGGAAACAACCCGTCCCATCGTCGACAGGAAGCTGGACCACATAGCAAAACGGCGGCCCCAGTCCGGGGCCGCCGCGGATGCTGCAAGCGAACGGTTGCCGGCGCCGGGTGCTCAGCCTTCGCTGAACATCTGCTCCTGCTGGTAGTTCTGCGCGCCGACGCGCTGGATCAGGTCGAGCTGGGTTTCGAGCCAGTCGATATGTTCTTCGGTCTCGTCCAGGATCTTGACGAAGATCTCGCGCGACTGGAAGTCGCGGACTTCCTCGGCATAGGCGATGGCCTCGCGAAGACAGTTCGCGTTGTGGCTCTCGATCCCAAGATCCGACGTGAACATCTCGGGAACGTCCTCGCCGATCTTCAGCTTATGAAGGTCCTGGAGGTTGGGCAGACCCTCAAGGAACAGGATACGCTCGATCAGGTAATCGGCGTGCTTCATCTCGCCGATCGATTCCTTATACACGTAATCGGCGAGGCGCAGGAGACCCCAGTTCTTCAACATGCGCGCATGCAGGAAATACTGATTGATGGCCGTCAGTTCATTGGTAAGAATGATATTCAGGTGACGGATTACTTTAGGATCGCCCTTCATTTTTCTTCTCCAATGCAAGCGCTGTGGATCAGCCCCTTGGCCGCATCCCGTGGGAATGCGAGAATCTCACATTCCACTAAATATACGAACCGGCTTCGAATAAAACCTGAAAGTCATTCGCAGCGGCGTTTTTCTTCCCTTTATAACAACGCCGGTCCGGCGTGTTCCTGGGTCAAGCCCGTTGCTGCTGACGGCGGATGGCCTCGACAATCGAACGGCCGAGCGGCGCGTCCGATAGTTCGCCGATCGTCACCGGCAATTTGCGCTGCCAGTTGGGATGCTGATGGACGGTGCCGGGAAGGTTCGGCTGGTCGATCTCACCCACGATATCCTCGACCTGGACCATCAGGATGCGGCCTGGACTCTTCGCCAGATAGCCGTGGATTGCGCCTACCAGTTCGGGCGTCAAATGCTCGGAACCGGTTTCCTGCGGGACGACCCGTGCCCAGCGCATCGAAGACAAAAGCCGCTCCCTGTCGGTCCAGCGTTCCGCCAGTTCGGCATCCAGCGCGCCGGGTGCCGCATACTGGCCCAGCTCGGCGCGGACCCGGATGTCATGGCCGCTCCACCATCCCTTCAAGGTCGGCAGGTCATGGGTTGTGACCGAAACCAGGGCGTCGCGCGGGTAATGTTCAGGTGCGATGAAGCCCTTGTCCTTGCCGCGTTCGAAATAGAGCACCCGGTACGACAGGATGCCAGCTTCCTGCATGGCGGGGCGGAAGCCTTCCGGCACGGTGCCAAGGTCCTCGCCGATGACGAGGCAGCGGTTGCGCCGGGACTCCAGGGCAATGATCCGCACCATGTCGCGCATCGGGTAGGTCACATAGGCGCCGCCCTCGTGACCGGGCCTGGACGGTATCCAGAACAGGTGCTGGAGCGCCATGACATGGTCGATCCGGATCGCTCCGGCATGGCGCATATTGGCGCGCAGCCCCTGGATGAAAGACTCGTAGGCCGTCTCGATCAACCCGATCGGCGACAGCGGCGCCAACCCCCAGTTCTGTCCGTCCGGGCTGAACATGTCGGGCGGCGATCCGACATTCGCCCCTTGGACGATCAGCGACTGGGCATACCACGCGGCGGCCCCGCCGGGATGGTTGGCGACCGCCAGATCGCGGTAGAATCCGATCGGCATGCCGGCGGTGCGTGCCCGATGGGCGGCGGTGCCCAACTGGTCGTCGGCCAGCCATTGCAGCCACTGGAAGAACTCGATCCGCTCGGCGTTGTCCTCGCGGAAGCGGGCGACGGCCTCGCCTTCGGGATCGCGGAAGGCCTCGGGCCATTCCTGCCACATCCACTTGCCCTGGCCCTTGAAGAAATGCTCGTGCAGGGCGTCGAAGGTCGCCTGCCGGACCAGGGCGTCGTCCATCTCCCGCTGGAACAGCAGGAAACCGTCCCAGCGCTGTCCCTGGACCGTGCGGGCACTTTGGAACAGCAGTTCCAGCACCGGCATCTTGAGGTCGGAAACGGCGGGGTAGTTGACCAGCGACGACTCCCGGACCGCCCGAAGCCGTTGCTGGAAGTCCTCGCCGGCGATCAGCGTGCGCGCCTCGGCGCAATGCTCCAGTTCCGGCAACCCGCCGACATCGATGTAGAGGGTGTTGAGGAAGCCCCGGTTGCCCGGAGAGTAGGGGCTATTATGGTTCGGGTCCGCCGGGAACATGGCATGCAGGGGGTTCAGCCCGACCACGCCGGCTCCCAGTTTCGCCGCCTGCTCTGCCAGGGCGCCGGCGTCGGTGTAGTCGCCGATGCCCCAGTTGCCTGGCGACCGCAGGGCGTAGAGTTGGACGCCGACGCCCCAGGTCTGGCCGCCACCCTCCACCATCTCGTCCGGCGTCAGGCAACTGTTGGGCGCCAGGATCAGCGTCGCGGCCCCTTCATGGACGACGGCGCCGCCTGCGTTCAACTGGATCGCCAGCCGGTGATAGCCGTGGGAAAGACCGGCTGGCAAAGCCAGCTTGTGGCGGGTGTAGCGGACGTCGTCGAACACGGCCTCGCCGGTCGGCGGCAGCTCCGCCAGGGGCTGTTCGCCCCAGTGGACGTCGCCTTCCTCCTCGGACAGGGTCCAGGTGATGCCCGCGGGATCGGTCTGGGTCGGGACGGTGAAGTCGATCTCCGGACTGTCGCCGTCGCCCAGCACCAGGACCGGCGTCAGCATGCGCCGCCACGCGCGCTCCCTCAGCCGGTACAGGCTGTCCGCCGCTTCTTCCGGCGTGCCAGCGGGAAAGCCCATGGCTTGGACGAGGTCGCGCTTGGTGGCGGGGCCGATCTCCCGCCGGTTGCCCCAGATGTCATGGTAGAACGGCTCGATTCCCACGAGTTCCGCCAGCCGGTCCAGATCGGCGCCATCAGTCATGCTCTTAATTCCTTCTTGATCCCCTGGCCTGTTTCCTCAGGCCCTTCAAGCCGTCCCAGTGCCGCTGGCATGGCAGGCAACGGCCCACGCGCCGATCCGTCCGGCCTTGAGGTCCGCAGCCACGGACGGCGCGGTTTCGAAAATCAGCTCACCATCGGGAGCGTCCACCCCATCGACCGGGGCGTCCCCGAGATTAGCAACCAATGTCAGCCGTCCGCTATCCCCCAGCGGCCAGTGCGCCACGATAACGGTATCGTTCCGCACCTCGGCGGTGCTGTCCGCGCCGATCTTCGACAGCAGCGGCACGATCCTGGTGCGCCTAGTGACAATCAGTGTCTTATACCAGGAAAGCCACTCCGCATGCGAGGGCTCGGATACCGCGTCCCAATCCAGCTTGGACCCGTTGAAGGTCGATGCCTCGTTGGGGTCGGGGATCTTCTTCCGAGCTTCGGGGTCGGAGAATTCGGCGAACTTGGCGAACTCCTTGCGTCTTCCTTCGCGAACCGCGTCGGCAAGTTCGCCGTGGAAGTCGGTGAAGAAGTTGAAGGGGCGGTCGCTGGCCCATTCCTCGCCCATGAAGAGCATGGGGATCTGCGGCGTCAGCAGGAAGACGGCCGTGATCGCCTTCAGGCGTTCGGCAGGGATCAGCGCCGAAAGCCGCTCGCCCATGGCGCGGTTGCCGACCTGATCGTGGTTCTGGAGGAAGCTGACGAAGGCCTGCGGCAGCAGGTGCGCGCTGGGTTCGCCCCGGATCTTGCCGTCCTGATGGGGCGACGGATCGCCCTGGTAGACGAAGCCGTCCATCAGCGACCGCGCCAGCTTCTCGTGCGACTCGTCGCAGAAGTCTTCGTAGTAGCCGGCGCGCTCACCGGTCACCAGCGCATGCGCGGTGTTGTGGAAGTCGTCGTTCCATTGGGCGGTGTAGTGCGGCGGCAGGCGGTCGTCGTCGCGGACCAGCCGGTGCGCCTGATTGGCCTCGTTCTCCAGCACCAGATGGACATGGCGGCCCGGCGTCGCTTCCTCGACCTTGCGGCGGACGGTTTCCGCCAGTTCGGTCAGGACATGCGGCTTGCTGTCGTCGATGATCGCATGGACGGCGTCGAAGCGCAGTCCGTCGAAGCGGTACTCGTTCAGCCAGTACAAGGAGTTATTGATGAAGTAGTCGCGTACGGGACGGGCGTCCTTGCCGTCGAAGTTGATCGCCGCACCCCAGGGGGTGTGGTGCCGCTCGGTAAAGAACGACTTGGCGTAGGCGCTGAGATAGTTACCTTCCGGGCCGAAGTGATTGTAGACGACGTCCAGGAAGACCATCAGGTTCCGGCCATGCGCCTCGTCGATCAGGCGTTTCAGGGCATCCGGGGAGCCGTAGGCGTCGTCGGGAGCATAGGGCAGGACGCCGTCGTAGCCCCAGCCCCGGCGGCCAGCGAAATCGGCCAGCGGCAGGAACTCGATCGCGGTCACTCCCAGGTCGGCCAGATGGTCCAGCTTGCGGCGGACGCCGTCATAGGTGCCTTCGTCGGTGAAGCAGCCGACGTGGAGTTCGTACAGGATGGTCTCTTCCCACGGGCGGCCGCGCCAGTCGGTGTTGCGCCACTCGTAGCTCTTCGGATCGACCACGAGGCTCGGCCCGTTGACGTCCTCCGGCTGGAACCGCGACGCAGGGTCGGGCACGGCAAGTCCGTCCGGCAGCTGGAACTGGTAGCGGGTTCCGGCGGGCGCCTTGTCGGTCACCAGCTCGAACCAGCCGTCCGCCTGCTTGGACATCGGCTGGGCATCGTCTTTTCCGCCGTCCAGGACAAGCCGGATTTCCGGTTGCGAGGGAGCCCAAAGGCGGAATCGCGTGGTGCCGTCGTCGCGCGTTTCGGCGCCGAACGGCATCGAGTGGGAATAGCGGGTGGTCATGGGGAGGGGCCATCCTGGCTTGGGCTGATTGGTCACCGCATAGAACAGCCGTATGCCGAGGATGATCCCGCAGATTGCGTTTGAATAGGAAGAAAGCCGCGCCGCGTGCCGGAGGAGGCTTGCTTCAGGAAACGTCGTCCATCAGCTCAGCCGGGTATCCGGCGGCATGCAGCTTGGCCAGGATGGCATCGACGTGGCCGTGGTCGCGCGTCTCCATCACCACGTCGATATCCGCCATTTTCACGGGGACGTTGTGAAATAGGCGTCGGTGATAAATCTCTACGATATTGCCGCCCGCTTCGCCGAGGAACTGCGCCACCTTCGCCAGCGCTCCCGGCGCATCGGTCAGCGCGATCCTCAGACGGACCATCCGGCGCTGCCGCACCAGCCCCCGCATCAGGATCGAGGCCAGGATACGGGCATCGATGTTGCCGCCGCACAGCACGGTCCCGACGTTGCGTCCCCTGAAGCGTGGCTGGTCCGCCAGGATGGCCGCGAACCCCGCCGCACCCGCTCCCTCGACCACCAGCTTCTGCTCGGTGATCAGCGTGTCGATCGCGCGCTCCAGGCATTCC
The DNA here is from genome assembly GCF_000936425.1 of Skermanella aerolata KACC 11604. Lineage (GTDB taxonomy): Bacteria > Pseudomonadota > Alphaproteobacteria > Azospirillales > Azospirillaceae > Skermanella > Skermanella aerolata. Next base: position 10,012 of record NZ_AVFK01000061.1, read on the forward strand.
TCGCTGACCAGGACGATATCGTCCACATGGACCCGGATGATCTCCCGTGTGATATGGCCCGGCGACTTGACGGCGATGCCTTCCGCGATGGTGGCTCCCGCACAGGCCACAGGCGTCCCGGCGAGCGTCTGCTTCATCGACGGATAGAGTTCCGCTTCCACCCCGACGATCTCGATGTCCGGCTTGATCGCCTTGGCCGCCGTCGCGATCCCGGCGATCAGCCCGCCGCCGCCGACGGGGACGACCAGCACGTCCAAGTCCGGCACGGCGTCCAGCATCTCCAGTGCTATCGTTCCCTGACCCGCGATGATCAGCGGGTCGTCGTAGGGATGGACGAAGGTCAGTCCGTCGCGGTCGGCGATCCCGTGGGCGAAAGTTTCGGCATCGCTCAGCGTCTCGCCATGCAGCACGACCTTGGCGCCGTAGGATTCCGTCCGCTCCACCTTGGTGAAGGGAGTCTGCGCCGGCATGACGATGGTCGCCGGAATGCCGAGCCGGGTGGCATGGTAGGCGACGCCCTGGGCATGGTTGCCGGCGGACATTGCGATGATGCCCTGTGCTGCTTCGGCGGGTGTCAGGCTCTTCAGCTTGTTGAGCGCGCCTCGCTCCTTGAACGAACCGGTATGGTGCAGGCATTCCAGCTTGAGGTGGATGCGGCAGCCGGTCTGTTCGGACAGGCGGGGCGATGGGATCGTCGGCGTGACCGTCAGGTCGCCCGCGAGCGCCGCTGCCGCCGACCGGATGTCGTCAAGGCCGATGGTCATGATATGCGGCTCCTGGTGCTGATTGGCTGGTTCATTCCGGGCGGAGCGTCAGCCGGCCGAGGCTTTCCGACGTCACCTGCTCCAGCGTGCCGGAGATCGTGAAATGCCGGCCGTCGCGCCACTGTTCCACCAGATCGCCGTAATGGGACGACAGCGGATTGCCCGATTGCCCGGTGGAGATCATGAAGCGGGAGTTCTCCGGATCGGACATGTCGTAGATCGCCCGGTATCCCGCCCCGTGGATATGGGAAAACGGAGCGCCGTCGTCCCGGATGCTGCTTCCGCCCCGGTTGACCGTATGGTTGCCGCCATCGGTTTCGATCCCGATGTCGAACAGGTCCTTGAGCACGGGAACCCGGCTGAGGACCTGATGGGCGAGCGGCGCGCGGTGCTCCGCCCCCCAGCGCCATTTCGTCATATCGGACCCGTGACGCTCCGAGAGCGTCACCAGGGCACGGTCGAGCGACCGGCCTAGCATGTCTTCGCAGGTCTCTCTGGCGTCGGCGGTGGTGACGTCGTCGCACCATTGCGGCGCTTTGGTAAGGATATGCAGGACGAGCCGGGGACTGGCGCTCATGACTTCCGGGAACAGGGGGCCGAGTTCGTCGGCATAGAGAGCCCGATGCAGTTCGCGCGCCCACCATTCGTAGATCAGCGGCTCGGTCCGGTCGCGGCTCATGGTCCCATCCCAGCCGCGCAGCATGTCGAGTGCCGCCTTGGCGTTTTGAGACACCGGATTGATTTTCAGCATCAGCGGCAGCAGGTCGCGCGCCGCCAGCGAGACGGTATCCCTCATTAGCGCTTCCGCCGCATCGACATCATGGCGGCGGTTCGCCTCCAGCACTTGTTCGATCCGGGCAGCGCGGTACCAATCGTCCCAGCGGCTGGTCAGGAACCAGCGGTAATCCGGGCTGGTGACGCGGTTGTTGGCATTGACGATCTTGCCGGCGGCTGGATTGAAGTCCTGCGGCAACTCCTCGAACGGAATGGCGCCGGTCCAGGCATATTCGTCGTTCCAGCCCGGTACCGGAACGCTGCCGTCGCCCTTCCGGCGGATTGGGACCAGTCCGGGCGTATAGAAGCCGATATTGCCCTGGATGTCGGCGTAGACGATGTTCTGCTGCGGCGCCTGGATCAGCCGGAGTGCCGCCTTGAAGCCTTCCCAGTCGGGAGCGCGGTTCAGCCGCCACAATGCCTCGGCCGTCGTGTCGCGGTCGCTGAGGCCGGTAAAGGCCAGGGAGATTACGTGGCCTTCGGGTGCTGCCTGGACGGCCCTCGGTTCGATATCGGACAGGACAGGGCCGTGGCGCGTCGTGCGGACGACGAGTTGCTCGTCGTCCGCGTCCTTCACCTTGATCGTTTCGGTACGCAGTTCGAACGGACGCGGCCCGTCGGGTGTCAGGTATTTGCCAGGGTCGGACCGGTCCAGCCGCTCGACGTAAAGGTCCTGCACGTCGCTTCCGGTGGTGGTGAATCCCCAGGAGATCCTGTCGTTGCGCCCCAGGACGGTGAACGGAACTCCGGGCACCGTAGCGCCGGTGACGGACAGTCCGGGCGCTTCGATCCGCGCCAGATACCAGAGCGTCGGCGCGCCCAATTGCAGATGTGGGTCATTGGCGAGCACCGGCTTGCCGGTGCCGCTGCGTTCTCCCGAAACGACCCATTCGTTGGAGGCGGTCGCGGGGCCGAGCGGCGGCGGCAGGGACGCATGAAGCCGGTCGAACTCCAGACCGGTCAGATCCGATGCGAGAGTCACCGGGGCGCCGGCCGGGTAGTCCGGATACATCTGGCGGATCGTCTCGGCGGGGAACTTCTGCATCAGCCGGGCGCGCAGCAACTCGTCATTGTAGTTGCCGCTCAACTGGAGCGCCATCAGCTTGCCCCAGAGCAGGCTGTCCGCCGGCTTCCACGGTTCCGGCTGGTAGCGCAGCACCTGGAACTCGAGCGGGAGCGGACCGCCATGGCTGCCGAGCCACGCATTGACCCCTGCGGAATAGGAGTCGAGCGCCTGCCGGACTTCTGGCGCCAGGGCCTGAAGGCTCGCTTCGGCGCTCGCCTGGAAACCCAGCACCCGCATAAGCCGGTCGTAGCGCAGGCCGGCGCTTCCAATCAGTTCCGACAGCCGGCCGGCGCCGATCCGCCTGTTCAGATCCATCTGCCACATGCGGTCGCGCGCATGGACATATCCCAGTGCGAAGTAGGCGTCCTGCTGGGAACGGGCGAAGATATGGGGAACCGCATTGCGGTCGGTCGCGATCTCCACCGGGGAGGTCAGGCCGGGCAGGGTGACGGCGCCGTCAAGCTGAGGAAGGCCGGAGCGCAACCACAGCCATCCGCCCCCGATGACTGCGGCAGGTAGGATGATGATGAGTGTCAGCGCTACGAGAACCGTTCTCTTCTGCCAACTCATCACCGCTCCTTACTAGTTCCTGACCCAAGGGGCCAAGCTAGCCCACGTGCCGGATCGGTCGCAACCTTAAGTACGGCGCGCAGGGCCCGGCCTGCCAAGTCCCTGATAATTCGATTATTAACGAAGTTTTCATCATGAAAATCCATAAAGCGGAGAGGTCACCGAGACAGCATCGGCCCAGTACATCTTCAATGATGGAACGCGAATCCATGCCCCTGGAAAATACCACTTTCGACCAAGCTCACCATACCGGCAGTTATCCCGATGCGGCTGCCATGGTAGCGGCATTGATGCCCGAGCAGCCGGTCTATTGCGTGCGGCCTCACGTACTGCGTGGCACGGCCCGGCGCTTTGTCGATGCTTTTCCAGGCTCAGTCCTTTATGCCGTGAAGTGCAATGCGGAACCGATGTTCCTTGACGCGCTGCATGCCGGCGGCATCCGCCATTTCGATACCGCGTCCCTGCCGGAAATCTCCGCCGTGGCCGAACGGCTGCCGGACGCATCCTGCTACTTCATGCATCCGGTCAAGCAGCGCGGCGCCATCCGCGCCGCCTATGACGACCACGGCGTGCGGCACTTCGTGGTCGATCATCCCGACGAGCTGGCGAAGATCATGACTGAGACGGGGTACAGCCGCGATGTCGTGATCATTGTCCGGCTGGCGACCGCCCGAGGGGCGGCGGTCTACGATCTCGGCGGCAAGTTCGGTGCTTCGCCCCGGCAGGCGGCCGAGTTGCTGGAAACCGCCCATGGCGCCGGCTACAGGGTCGGCTTGTCCTTCCATGTCGGATCGCAATGCATGACGCCGGGGTCATATACGGCCGCATTGCGGCTGGCGGCCCATGTGGTTGAATTGGCCAGGGTCCCGCTGAGTGTGGTCGATATCGGCGGCGGCTTCCCAGTCGCCTATGTCGGCCTGACGCCGCCGCCGCTGGACGATTACTTGGAGGCCATCGCGGCGGGGTTGAGCCAGATCGACTTGCCCGGCGACCACGAGGTTTGGTGCGAGCCTGGCCGCGCCCTGGTCGCGGCGGGCGCCTCGCTGGTCGTCCGTGTCGAGTTGCGGAAAGACAACTTCCTCTACATCAACGACGGTGTCTACGGCAGTCTGTCCGACCTGAAATACGCCGGCCTGCGTTTTCCTATGCGCGTCCTGCGGCCTGAAGGCAGCCGGGTCGAGGTACTGGCGGACGATTTCGGCGACTTCAGCCTGTTCGGGCCGACCTGCGATCCGGTCGATGTCATGGAAGGCCCCTACCGGCTGGCGGCGGATGTCCGGGAAGGCGACTACATCGAGATCGGGCAGGCGGGCGCCTACACCATCGAGTTGCGCACTGACTTCAACGGCTTCTATCCCGACCGCTTCGTCGAGGTCGAGGACGATGCATTCCTGCCGTCGGACGAGATGGAGCCCTGCCAGCGCTTGAGCCAAGCCGCCGAATAGCGGCGTTCGCCCCGACAACATGCCGCATGGTGGAACGAGGCCGTATCGCGTCAAGTGCGGCGCCACTGCCTCATTCCATCGTGTTCGGACCGCATGTCCATTTCTCATGATTCTCTGTTCAGGGCCTTGATCGACGATGTGGGCCGGGCGGGCGTCCTGATCCGCGATTACCTGCCTGAGATCATCTCAAGCCGTCTGGCCGACGAACCGCCGGTCCTGCTGGATGGCACCTTCGTCGATCCCGCGCTGAAAGCCAGTCAGAGCGACCGGCTGTTCAGCGTGACGCTCCGTGATGGCGGCTGGGCGCATCTCTACATCCTGTTCGAGCACAAGAGCGCTCCGGACCCTTTCATCGTCTTGCAACTGCTGGGCTACCGCCGCGAGATCTGGCGGCGCTACGCCGGAACGAGCGCCGGCAAGGCGCTCAGCCTGCCGCTGATCATCCCGCTGGTCTTCTATCATGGCAGGCAGGCAGGAATGGAAGGTGCCGCTGTCGATTACCGAGTGCATCGACGCGGACCAGGAACTGCGGGAGTTCATGAGCGGCATGGGCTACGTCCTGTGCGACCTGGGCCACATCCCCGACAACGAACTGGCTTCCGATGCGGAAGTCTGCGCCGGTTTGCTGCCGCTCAAGCACGTCTATCGCGGCACCGATCCGGAGATTCTGCTTCAAACGATATTGCCTCGGCTGACCGACGGGACTCATTTGGAAGAACAGGTGATCCGGTATATGATCCGCCTGTTTCCGGCCATCACCAGCGAATTGCTGACCAGAGTCGCACGCCGGGTAAAACCGCACCGGGAGGGAGAGTTGATTTCACTCGCAGCAAAGGAATGGCTCCGCCAGGGTGAGGAAGCCGGGTTCGCGAGGGGCGAGGAACTTGGTTTTCTTAAGGGTGAGGAGCGGGGCGTCGCCAAAGCCAAGATCGATTCCATCCTGGTCACGCTGGAAACCCGCTTCGGATCGGTTCCCAGCGACATGGAAGCTCAAGTCCGCCGCTCGGCTACTGAGCTGCTGGACGATCTGTTCAAACGCGCGCTGACGGTGGCGTCCCTGGAACTCGTGTTCACCAGCGACAATCGGCACTGAACGGCGCTGCCGTCCCGTTGGAACACGGGCGCGGAAGTGCTACATTCCCGTCCATGAACTCCTATCGAGAAAAGACCCTTCGCGGGTTGCATGCCGGCGGCTTTCACCGCATCGCTTATGCAGAATGGGGGCCTGAGGACGCCGACAGGACTGTCGTCTGCGTCCACGGCCTGACGCGCAACAGCCACGATTTCGATGAGCTTGCGCCGACGCTGGCTGCCGAGGGGTTTCGGGTCGTTTGTCCCGATGTTGCAGGGAGGGGCCGGAGTGGCCGTTTGATCGCCGCCGCGTCCTATGCGTTCCCCCAGTATCTTGCGGACATGACAGCGCTTGTTGCGCGTCTCGATGTCGAGCAGGTCTACTGGGTCGGAACGTCGATGGGCGGTTTGATCGGCATGATGCTGGCGGCTCAGCCCGACACGCCCGTCGCGCGTCTGATCCTGAACGATGTCGGCGCCTTTATGCCAGCGGCGGCGCTTCAGGCGATAGCCTCCTATGTGGTCGAGGAACCGGAGTTTGACGACATTGGGGCTCTGGAAGCCGGACTGCGCGCGCGTCTCACCGGCTATGCCCCGGTCACGGCCGAGCAGTGGCGCCGTCTGGCCGAACACGAGGCCCGCGTTCAGCCGAACGGTAAGCTGAAGTTCGGCTACGACCCCGCCATCGGCGCCGCACTGGCGGCAGCTCCCGCCCAGGATGTCGATCTCTGGCCGATCTACGACAGGATCACCTGTCCAACCCTGCTGCTGCGCGGCGGCGACAGCAACCTGTTGACGCCTGACACTGCGCACGAGATGACGACGCGGGGACCGCGCGCCGAACTGGTGGAATTCCCCGGCGTGGGGCATGCTCCGCCGCTGATGGCGGAAGACCAAATCGCGGCGGTTCGCGACTTCCTCGTCGACGCCTGATCCTGCACGAGGACCATAGATGACCGCCTTTCCGATTTCCAGGCCGGCGCAGTCGGCCTGCGAAGGCTTCGACGACGAACAGACGCATCTGTTCGATTCCCTTGCCGGCATCCTGGCCGACGAGCCGACCTGGAAGCAGCGCCGCTCGGTCTTTTTCCAGATCGTTGAGCGCCTGCGCAAGGCGTTCGAACGTAACCGTCAGGACCCGGACAGCCGAGGCGACCTGCCTTTCATGGCCGTCCTGCCGCTCCATATCGGCGCCATCCTGGAGAAGCTGGGAGAGGAGGAGATCATCTCGGTCGAGCAGGCCGCGTTCTATCTGCTCTCCATCCATCCTGAGCACCAGCAGGTCGCCGACCAATGGATACAGAGCGACAAGGCCAACTTGAAGGCCATGACGAAGTTCATCGACACCAACCCGTTTTACGCCAGTCTGCACCGTTCCTATGAACAGTATGCCGCCGATCCTGACGACCGCTGACGCTGCTCCACCGCCGCCGCTACCGTTCGAGTTCCCGCCCTTCGTGCCACGCGCGCCCTGGTGGGGAGCCGACCTCCAGACGGTGCGCAGCGTCCTGCTGCGCCAGACCTTTGCGCTGGAAGATTCCCCGGAAAAGCGGCTGCGCTTCCGGATGCCGGATCTTAGCGGGGACGTGCTGCACGGTATCCTGAACCAGCCGGCCGAGCCGCGCGCCCTGCCGCTGATCGTCCTTGTCCACGGGCTGACAGGGTGTGCCGAAAGCCACTACATGCGCGCCAGCGCCGCTATCCTGCTGCGGCGCGGCTTTACCGTCATGCGCCTCAACCTGCGGGGCGCAGGGCCGTCACGTCCCTTCTGCGTCGAGCAGTATCATGCGGGTCGGTCGGAAGACCTGCTGGCCGTGCTGACGCAATTGCCGGGGAAACTGACCAGGTCGGGGATCGTCCTGGTAGGCTATTCGCTGGGCGCCAATCAAGTCTTGAAACTACTGGGGGAAGGAGCGCCCGAGAACGTAATTGCGGCCGCGGCGATCTCGGCGCCGATCGATCTGGCCGAAACCAGCCGGCGCATGATGAGCCGCCGGAACTACATCTATCACCGGCGGATCGTCGCCCGGATGAAGGAGGAAGTCCTGGGAATGCCGATCCCGGACATCTTTCGCCCTATCGTGCAAGGCGTTCGGAACTGCTACGAATTCGACGACCGTTTCGTGGCTCCACGGAACGGCTGGAAGAGCGCCGACGAATATCATCGAGTCAACTCGGCAGTCCGCTATATGAACGGCATCCGCGTGCCAACGCTGGTGATCCATGCGCTGGACGATCCTTGGATTCCTGGAGACGCCTATCTGAACTACGACTGGACCGCCAATCCCCGCTTGACCCCGCTGCTGCCCCGCCGGGGCGGCCATGTCGGGTTCCACGGTGCCGACGGCCCCGACCCATGGCATGACCGTTGCTTGCTGGAGTTCCTGAAGGGCTTCGCCGCTTGAGGACCCGTCACCTTCAATCAAGGCGGAACTGATCGCCGAAATCCGGCAAACTGGGAGCACGCTCGATCAAGGCTTGGACGGTGACCAGGGCATTTTCGAGTGCGATCGTCACTCCCGGAATCATCTTTTCGGCGTGCTCCGGTTCTTCCATCAGGCGGTCGCGCATATCGCTCAGGGTCCGCAGTTCCGGCAGGAAGAGTTCGCGGGCACCTAAGGGCAGGGCGACGTTTTCCTTGAGCATCCCGTAGAACCTAGTGCTGGTACGGACCAGCATGACCAGCATGACGGTGTCCAACTGCCGGAAGCGGGCAGTAAGTTCGACCGTGTGCTCATCTTCCAGTCGGGTCAGCCGCTCCTCGATGAGGGCGATCAAGGCCTGGAACTCGTCGACCTTCGCCCTGAACTGGAAGTAGCCGGCATAGCTGTCACGGCTGGCGTACCGATGAGCCTTCTCCGCCAGATGCGCAGCCTCGCGCGCCTGCTTCTCAAGTGCTACGAGCATCGTTGCAATTTCACGCCTGCTCAACCCAGTATCCTTTTTCCGCCAACTCATTCAGGGCGTCCCGCGGTTGATATCGAACTGGGTATATAGCTTCGCCTGATCCACGGGGAGTCCTGCTCGCATATGCGAAGCGTGGCAAATCAGCGCCATAAAGCACAGGGTTGGTGCGGGCATGTCTTGAAAAGCCCAAATTTATTATCCGGTTACCCTGAACTCACCGCTTCCCATACGGGTTGACCTTGGCCGGCCGCATAATTGGCCGGTCAATGGATCGGGAGGAAGCGACAGATGCGGTGGCAGGGCAGGCGCCAGAGCGAGAACGTCGAGGATCAGCGCGGCAGGAGCCCCATGGGCGGAGGCGGCATGCTCGGCGGCAGAGGGGTTCGCGTGGGCGGGTTCGGCATCGGCGGAACCCTGATCATCCTGCTGCTCGGGCTGGTCTTCGGGTTCGACCCCAGTATCCTGCTGAACGGCGGGTATGTCGACGAAGGTCCGGCTCCGCGATCCTCCACGGTCAACCCGCGGAGCATGCCGTCCGCCCAGTCCGGCGCCGAGGGAGATCTGGCGAACTTCGTGTCGGTCGTGCTGGCGGAAACCGAGGATGTCTGGGGCAACATCTTCAGCCAGTCGGGCCGGACCTATGAAGAGCCGGTCCTAGTCCTGTTCAGCGATGCTGTTCAGTCCGGGTGCGGCTCGGCTAGCTCGACCATGGGACCCTTCTACTGCCCGGCGGACCGCAAACTCTATATCGACCTGAGCTTCTATCGGGACCTCCGCAGCCGCATGGGAGCGCCCGGCGACTTCGCACAGGCCTATGTGGTCGCCCACGAAGTTGGGCACCACGTCCAGAACCTGCTTGGCGTAAGCCGGGATGTCCAGGCCGCACAGCGTCAGGTGTCGCAGAGTGAAGCCAACGCGCTGTCTGTCCGTGTGGAATTGCAGGCTGACTGCTTTGCCGGGATCTGGGCGCACAGCATGGCGCAGAAGCAAGGCGTCCTGGAGGATGGCGACATCGAAGAAGCCCTCAACGCCGCGAGCGCCGTCGGCGATGACCGGCTTCAGAAACAGGCGACCGGACGGGTGACGCCCGACAGCTTCACCCATGGCAGTTCGGCGCAGCGGGTGCAATGGTTCCGGCGCGGGCTGGACAGCGGATCGCCGAACTCCTGCGATACCTTCGGCAACGGTTGATTGAAGTGCGGCTGATCGGCCGGTACCTGATTGAACGGCGGCTGGTCAGTCCGCCAGTTCGAGCACGACGGGGGTGTGATCGGATGCCTTCTCCTCGGCGCGCGGCCCCTTATCGATCCGGCACTCGACAAGCCGGTCCGCCGCCTGCGGCGACAGCAGGAAATGGTCGATCCGGATACCCTGGTCGCGCGGCCAGCGGCCGGCCTGATAGTCCCAGAAAGTATAAGCGTGCTGCTCGTCCGGGTGCAGCGCGCGGAAGGCTTCGGTCAACCCTAGGTTCAGCAGTGCCCTGAACTGGGCGCGGCTTTCCGGCCTGAACAAGGCGTCGGTTTCCCAGGCCTGTGGGTCGTAGACGTCCTCCGCCGCCGGAATGATGTTGTAGTCGCCGCCAAGCACGAAGGGCCGCTCGGTCTTAAGCAGCCCCTGCGCGTGCTGGCGCAGCCGTTCCATCCAGGCCAGCTTGTAAGGGTATTTTTCCGTGCCGACCGGGTTGCCGTTCGGAAGGTAGATCGACGCGATCCGGATACCGCCGACCGTCGCTTCGACGTAGCGTGCCTGGACGTCGTCGGGAGATCCCGGAAGATGGTCCAGGATATCCTCGACCGGCTGCTTCGCCAGGAGCGCCACGCCATTGTAGCTTTTCTGGCCGACCACGGCACAGTTGTAGCCCATAGCTTCGAAATCGCCTTTCGGGAACGAAGCGGTCTCGCACTTGATCTCCTGGAGCAGGACGACGTCAGGCGAGGCGCGGTCCAGCCATCCCAATATGTTGGGCAGACGGGCTTTGGCGGAATTGACGTTCCAGGTGGCGATCTTGACCATGGGGCAGGCGACTTTCCGGACGCGGACAGAAAAAGGCCCGTACCGGTTCCGGCACGGGCCTTTCTGGATACCGCCTTAACCCGGCGGCATCAAACGGCAAAATTCAAACCCGGTCAAACCGCGAACGACGACCCGCAGCCACACGACGCGGTGGCATTGGGGTTCCTGATCTGGAACGACGCCCCCATTAGGTCCTCGACGAAGTCGATGACGGAGCCGTTCAGCAGGTCCAGCGACGCATCGTCGGTGATGACGCCGATCCCCAGATGCTCGAAGACATAGTCGTCCTCGTTCTTCTTGTTGTCGAAGCTGAACCCGTACTGGAAGCCGGAGCAGCCGCCGCCCGATACCGTGATACGCAGCATCAGGCTGTCGTCGCCTTCCAGTCCGCGCAGCACCAGGACGCGCTTGGCTGCGCTGTCGGAGATGGTGACGGCCCGAGCGCCGAGGCTCGCAGGCGCCACGGGGTCGATCGAGGTGGTGTTCAGCGCCGTGTCAGCCATGGAAAACTCCTTAGCTCCAATCGGATGGGACCTGGAAAACAGACCCTTAAATGAAATCAGAAGTCCCTATGTAAGCAGACCTGACCGATCCGTCAAAGGCCCAGCCGGAGAACAGGTCAATAAGTCGCGATCTTCATTGAAAAGAGGGCCGCTCTATCGGTAGTGTCCGGACCATGAATGCGGAACAACACCTTCTCCCAAATACGTCTTCCGGTCTCGGCCGGCAGGAGGTGGCTCCGTTCGCCACCATGCCGGAGCATACCCGCGGCCGGCTCAAGGCGGAACCGGAGAGCCCGACGCGTTCCGTCTTCCAGCGCGATCGCGACCGCATCATCCATTCCGGTGCTTTCCGCAAACTCAAATACAAGACCCAGGTCTTCGTCTACCATGAGGGCGATTACTACCGTACCCGCCTGACCCACAGCCTAGAGGTGGCGCAGATCGCCCGATCGGTCAGCCGCACGCTCGGCCTCAACGAGGATCTCGCGGAGGCGGTGGCGCTGGCGCATGACCTTGGGCACACCTGCTTCGGCCATGCCGGAGAAGAGGCGCTGAACGAGTCGATGCTGCACCTCGGCGGCTTCAGCCACAACGACCATACGTTGCGCATCCTGACGAGGCTGGAACGTCGCTACGCCGACTTCGACGGGCTTAACCTGACCTGGGAAACCCTGGAAGGCGTCGTCAAGCACAACGGTCCGCTGCTTCCCGAACTGCCGGGTCATACGCTGCCGACCACCATCAGGGAGTTCCAGGACGAGTTCGACCTTGAACTCGGCACCAATCCGGGCATGGAAGCGCAGGTCGCGGCTATTGCCGACGACATCGCCTACAACAATCACGACATCGACGATGGACTGCGCGCCGGTCTGTTCACCCTGGACGAGGTAGCGGAACTGCCATTGCTGGGTGGCATCATCCGGGGGCTGCACGACCGATATCCGGGACTGGAGCGTCAGCGCCTGATCCACGAAACGGTTCGCCGGATGATCGACCATATGGTCACCGACCTGATCCTGGAAACCCGCCGCCGCATAGCGGAGGTCAAGCCGCAATGCGCCGCTGACGTGCGCAACGCTCCCCGTGCGCTGGTGGCGTTCAGCGAAGAGATGCGCGCCCATGATCGGGTCTTGCGCGCTTTCCTGAAACAGCGCATGTACCGCCACTACAAAGTCAACCGCGTCACCAGCAAGACACGGCGCGTCGTGTCGGAGCTGTTCGCGCTGTTCATGGCCGAGCCCGAATGCCTTCCGACGGAATGGCAGGAAGATCTGGAAGTCCTGAAGGAAAGCGTGAGCGCCGGCGCGCAGGAAAAAGCACGCGCGCGGCTGGTGGCCGATTATATTGCAGGCATGACCGATCGCTTCGCACTGGCGGAGTACGAGCGGATGTTCGACATGGAATCAAAGACCTGATGAATCTTTTCAACGAGTTCGCCAAAGACCTGCGCGTCATCCTGGATGACCTTGCCACCGGTGGAGACCTGCCGGCGGGTCTCGATCTTTCCAAGGTGACGGTCGAGCCGCCGCGCGACCCGTCGCACGGCGATCTTTCCACCAATTCCGCGTTGGTGCTGTCGAAGCAGGCCGGCCGCAAGCCGCGCGACATCGCGGAACTGCTGGCCGCGCGCCTGCGAGCATTGCCCGACGTGACTTCGGTCGAGATCGCGGGTCCTGGATTTGTCAACCTGCGCCTGTCCGACGATACGTGGCGCGAACGCGTCGGCGACATCCTGGTGGCCGGGGTCACCTATGGCAACGGCAGCATCGGAGCCGGCATCGCCGTCAACGTCGAATACGTCTCCGCCAATCCGACCGGCCCGCTGCACGCGGCCCATGCGCGCGGCGCCGTCGTCGGCGACGCCCTGGCATCGCTGCTTGAGAAGGCGGGATATACCGTCACGCGGGAATACTACATCAACGACGCCGGTGCCCAAGTCGAGGTGCTCGGCCGCTCCACATATCTGCGCTACCGGGAAGCCCTGGGCGAGACCGTCGAGATCCCGGCCGGCATGTATCCGGGCGAATACCTTAAGGATGTCGGCGCGGCGCTGGCGGAACGCGATGGCGCGAAGTGGCTAGATGCTTCCGAGGCTGATTGGCTGCCGGTCACCCGCGACTTCGCTATCGAACAAATCCTTGCCGGCATCAAGCAGGATCTCGCCGATCTCGGCGTCAGGAACCAGGTGTTCTCGTCGGAACGTGCGCTGATCGCCAGCGGTGCCGTAGAGGACGCCTATCAATCGCTGGTCGAACAGGATCTGATCTATACCGGCGTGCTCGAGCCGCCGAAGGGCAAGAAGCCCGACCACTGGGAGCCGCGTCCCCAGACCCTGTTCCGCGCCACCCAGTTCGGCGACGACGTCGACCGCCCGCTCAAGAAGTCAGACGGAAGCTGGACCTATTTCGCCAACGACATCGCCTACCACCTCGACAAGTACCGGCGCGGCAGTTCCGTGCTGATCGACGTGCTGGGCGCCGACCATGGCGGCTACGTCAAGCGGATGCAGGCGGCGACGACGGCGGTGACGGGCGGGCAGGGCAGCCTGGACGCCAAGATCTGCCAGCTCGTCCACCTGTTGCAGAACGGCGAGCCGGTCAAGATGTCGAAGCGCGCCGGCACCTTCGTCACGCTGCGCGACGTGATCGATCAGGTCGGCCGCGATGTCGTCCGTTTCATCATGCTGACCCGGCGCAACGACCAGACGCTGGAGTTCGACTTCGCCAAGGTGACCGAGCAGTCCAAGGACAACCCGGTCTTCTACGTCCAGTACGCCCATGCCCGCTGCTGCTCGGTCCTGCGCCACGCGCAGGACGCCGATCCCGCGCGCAGCCTGGCGCCGGAAGATCTGGCGGCGACTGCAGTCCTCGCCCGTCTGTCCTCGCCGGAGGAACTTGAGCTTATCAAGTTGATGGCAAGCTGGCCGCGCGTGGTGGAGTCGGCGGCTCAGGCCCATGAGGCTCACCGCATCGCCTTTTACCTGTACGATCTGGCCGGAGCGTTCCATGGACTGTGGAACAAGGGCAAGGACGACACCACAATGCGTTTCCTGCTGGATGAAGATCCGGAACTGACGACCGCCCGGCTGGCGCTGGTCAAGGCGGTGTCTATCGTCATCGCGTCCGGCCTGGACGTAATGGGAGTGGAGCCTGTCGAGGAACTGCGCGGATGAGCCAGTACGATCCCCGAGACTTCTATGAGCCCGGAAATCAAGCCGGGAACCAGCAGGGCAGCCAGCCTGATCCCGAGGACGCGCGATATATGCCGCGCGATCTCCGGGTGGAACCGCGCGAGTATCAGCGTGGGACGTCGCGGCCCAACCCGGATGCCCGCCCTCGCACGCAGCGGCGTCTGCTGGCGCCCGTCCTGGCGGTCGTCGGCCTCATGGTCTTCTTCGCCATCGTCTGGTTCGCGTGGTCCAGCAGCCAGCCTACGGTCGGTGAAGGTGGGATGCCGGTCGTCAAGGCCGACAACTCGCCCGTTAAGATGAGGCCGGAGCAGCCGGGCGGCATGGCCGTGCCCCATCAGGACAAGCTGATCTACGACCGGCTTAAGGCGGAGACCGGCAATACCGAGACGGCCGCGGTCGAACGTCTCCTGCCGCCGCCGGAGAACCCGCTGCCCCGCCCCGAAGCTCCGCCGCCGCCCGAAGCGATTGAGGAACCGGCGACTTCCGGGCTGCCGCCCTCGGCGATGGAAACGCCGGCTACGCCGGGCAATGGCGTGCCGGAAGCGCCGGCCAGCCAG
>NZ_AVFK01000018.1 GCF_000936425.1 Skermanella aerolata KACC 11604
TGACGGTGGTCACCGGCGTCATCTTCGTCGTCTGCGTCCTGCTGTTCCGGCGCGGCATCGTCGGGGAGATCGGCGCACTGCTGAAGGCGAAAACCTGACCGAACCGCTCCGCCGCAGGATCATCGCCAAATGGCGGCTCCGTCCCGGAGCCGCCATTTTCTTTTCGGCGCAGGGTAGAAGATGAATTATCATTCCTTAAAGTCGATGCGCTCAGATGCATGATTCTGCTGCGCTTTTCATGGATAGGAAGCCATGCTGCTTTGCAACCTCTAACGAAAGTGTACCTCATCTGTACAAAAGGTGGTCTTGTAGTTTTGTTGTGCGGTGCACCTAAGATAAATAATAAATTATGACCTTTCGAGAGTTAGAGATTGTTCATCAAAAATACTTTGTTGCATGTGCGTTGATATGGTATACCGGCGCAACAAGATGAGTTAACGAAACGTTAACGCCGCATGCCCGATCTGGGCTCGGACAGAATTTGATATCTGAGGAGTCGACTATGGCGACCGATAAAGACACCACTACCCGCACTGTCAAAGATGCTGGCGAGGACGTCGCCAAGGCGACCCGTGGTGCAACGGCCGAAGCCGCCGAAACCGGTAAGAAGGTCACTCGCGACGCTGCCGATACCATGGAAAAGAACGCGGAAAAGGGCGCCGAAGCAGTCAGCAAGACTGCCGATCGTACCGCTGAAGCCACGCGCGACGTAGCCGAGAAGACCGCCCAGACCTATCGCGCCGCCACCGACAAGGCGACCGAAACGGCTTCAAAGATTTCCACGGATGCCGCCGAGGCGACCAAGCAGGTTGCCAACCAGACCACGCAGCAGTTCGGCCGCGTGTTCAACCTTCAGGCCAAGGCTTCCGAAGAAGTCGCGAACCGCACCCAGCAGAACCTCGACGTTCTGCTTCAGACCAGTTCCCTGCTTGCCGAGGGCTTCCAGTCCGTCCTTCGCGAGTGGATGAGCTACACTCAGAGCGCCATGCAGCGCAACATCGATGGCATGAATACCATCATGCGCGCCCGCACCATGCAGGACCTGCTCTCCGCGCAGAGCGACCTGCTGAACGCCGAGGTCAAGCTCCTGCTGGACAGCAGCGTCAAGGTTTCCGAGGTGACAGCCCGCGTCGCCAACGACGCCGCGCAGAAGATCACCGTCGCGACCAAGGAGCAGGCACGCAAGACCGCCTGAGCGGTCGCGCGAAGCCGATATCCGACCTAAACGACGCCCCGGTCTTTTCCGAAAGACCGGGGCGTTCGTTTTTCGAGCCTATGACTTCATCATTCCGGCACCAGCCACTCGACCCTCGCGCCGCCGGCCTGCGCTCCCATCGCCTCATGCAGGGCAGGGAGCACCAGTTCCAGGTTCCGGTCCAGTTGCCAAGGCGGATTGACCACGATCATGCCGCAGCCGTTCAGGCGCTGGTGCGTGTCTTCCTCATGGATCGTCAGCTCCGCCATCAGGATCTTGCGAATACCGGTGCGCTCAAGGGCATCGTGGAAGCGCCAGACCGCCGCCCGCTCCTTGATTGGGTACCAGAGGGCGTATATGCCGGTAGGCCACCGCGCATGACCGGTCGCCAGTGCCGCAACCATCCGGTCGAACTCGTCCGTGACTTCGAACGGAGGATCGACAAGGACCATGCCGCGCCGTTCCTTCAGGGGCAAATGCGCCTTGATGGCACGATAGCCGTCCATGTGCTGGACGCTCGTGTTGCGGTCGCGGGCGAACTCCTGCCGAAGCGTCTCCACGTCTTCCGGATGGAGTTCAGCCAGCAGCAGCCGGTCACCCGGCCGCATCAGCTGCCGCGCCAGCCGTGGCGATCCCGGATACCAGCGCAGCATGCCCGGTTCGGTATTCAGCGCCCTTACGGCGTTCAGATAGGGCCCCAACCCCGGCGGAAGGCGCTCCGCCGCCGCCATGACCCGCGCGATCCCGCCGAGATACTCTCCGGTCCTGCTTGCCTGCTGCGATTCGAGGTCGTAGCGTCCGATCCCGGCATGGGTGTCGAGCACGCCAAACGGGGTTTCCTTGGCGCAAAGACGCTCGAGGATCAGGGCGACGACGGCATGCTTCATCACATCCGTGAAGCTGCCGGCATGGAAGATGTGGCGGTAATTCATGGCGTGACCATTTAGCGGTTCGACGCCCTGTAAACCAGTCTCGCCTCGATCGGGAGATGCTCAAGCCCGGATCTCCGGACCGGAGATCAGCCCTGCGATGCGACCTGAGCCCTGCGGAAGGCGCGACGGGTCTCCGGCGCGATAGCCGGGTCGCCCTGGGCGCACCGGGCGCCTTGAAGCAGCGCCGCGCTGTTCCTGTCCAGGCTTTCCAGGTGCTGGTAGATCTTGCAGGTATACTCACGCTGCTGCGACCGCCCGCCCCCATTGTAGCGCGCGACGGCGGCGCTCCAGCTTCCCGAGTCGGCACGAAGGCGCTTCAGATAGCGAGCGGCGTACCACACATTGGCGGAGGGGTCCAGGATGCGTTCGACGGGACGAAAATTCGCCCGGTGATGCTGAACGGACAGCTGCATGCATCCAACCGTGGCATTCTGCCGCACCCGTCCCTGATTATCGAGGAGGTGCGACTTCGCTTCGCTGGCGCTGTCGGAATAGACGGACTTGCCGTCAAGGTTCATCGCGAAAGGTTGTGGCGATCCGTCCTGGCCGCTCTCTACCAGAGCGATCGAAAGCAGAAGGCCTCGCGGGATATCAAGCTCACGTTCCGCTTCCAGAACATGCTCGGTGCAGCTTGCCGCCTGTGCCGTGCCCGGGGGTATGAACCACATCGCTGCCGCTACCGCGGTCATGAACAGATGTGACTTACAGATGCGCGGACGCCCGTAAGGTGCCTGCATTGATCTTCTTCCCCCTGGCTCTCACCAGCTTGCGCGCTGGCACCGTACACATGCACGGATTTATTCACCGATCGCCGATACCGGTACGGCGACCGCCTCCTGGCTTGAGTTCCAAGTGCCACACGCGGCACCTACAAAGGTTTTTTCAGAAATTCCTCTCTACGTCAACAGGTATGTAACCTGGACCCGTTAAGCGGGTAAGTTCGATAGGATTTAAATACTTCATAAGGGTACATAAATAGTGGTGACAGAAATCCCCAATTGACCGAACGGGTAGGGTAGAGCATATCCGATAGTCGAGGCACCAGCCGTCTATCACGGAAACTCAGATCTTGATCGATACCGATTCCAGCCACGGGCTGGAAAACTTCCCGGACATAGCCGAAGCGGCCTTGATCGCGGGTTATGCTTTACGGGATGCGGGCATCGGCGACGCCGCCGAGGACAGCTTTCGGACCGCCATAGGGATGGCTCCGGCCTGCGGCGAAGCAAGGGGCGCGCTGGCGGGTCTGCTCGCCGATCAGGGGCGATGGACCGAAGCAGTGGAGGAATATCGACTTGCCGCCGACCTGGAACCGTTCCGGGCTGACTGGCAATACGGTCTGGCCGAAGCCCGTGCCCGGATCGGCGACAATCCTGGCGCCCTCGAAGTCTGGAACGGGCTGCTGGCGCAACGGCCGGACAACGCAATGGTTCGCCGTGCATTGGCGCGCATCCATGTCTCTGCCGGCCAGCCCGCCCAGGCGGTGGAGCAGTTCCGTGAGGCCCTGTTTCTCGATCCCGGCGACGCGGGTACGACCGTGGAGCTGGCCGAAGCATTGATCGCCTCGGGCGATCCGCTGGCGGCGGTCGAAAATCTCCAGCCGCTGCTGCGCCGATCTCCGGATCTGCCCAGGGGCCTGCTGTCGCTCGGACGGGCTTGGCTCGATTTGGGCGAGAGGAAGAAGGCTACCGATGCCCTGTACCGGTGCCTGGACGCCGGCCCGGACGATCCTTGCGCCGTGCAGGCACTGATCTGCCGCATCGAGGGCGATCCGACGGAAACCATGTCGCAAGCCTATGTCAGGGCGTTGTTCGACCGCTACGCCGACAGGTTCGATGAGGATCTGACGATCCGCTTGAAGTATCAGGCGCCACAGACGCTGCGCGCCCTGGCCGACCGGCTTCCCGGTATCGCGGATGGCGACCTCGACGTCCTGGATGTCGGCTGCGGTACCGGCCTTGCCGGGGTGGCGTTCCGTCCGCTGGCGCGCCGGCTTCATGGATCGGACCTGGCGCCACGCATGGTGGAGAAGGCGCGGCGGCGAGGCGTCTACGATCATCTTGAAGTAGCCGACCTGGTCAGCGGGATCGCCGGGACGCCGGGCGCTTGGGACCTGATCGTCGCGGCCGACGTATTGGTCTATGTCGGCGATCTGGAGCCCGTCATGCGGGCTTCCGCTCTGGGACTGCGTCCCGGCGGCTACTTCTGCGCTTCCGTCGAGCACTGCGGAGGCGACGGCTACCTCTTGGGACCGTCTCGCCGCTACGCCCACAGTGCCGCCTATCTTCGCAGGGTCGTCGCGGAGTCCGGATTGGAGCTTTCCGTGCTGGAGGATGCCGTACCGCGCTGGGAAAAAGGCCAGCCCGTCCCAGGACTGGCCTTTGCGGTCAAGCGTTCCGACTGACCTGACCGGCATCCATTCAGATGATCCGCATCAGCGGCTCCTTCTCGCCCTCCACCTGCCAGTGGGCATTGAGGTGCCCGGCTTCGTCGAATGTCAGTTCAAGCCAGTTCCGTGCTCGTATGTACCGGCGTCCGGTTTCTTCGAAGGGGACCATCTCGAGGGTGGTGTCGGTGGCGATCGTCTCCGTGCCCCGGCTCAACCGTTCCAGCACGTCCGCATAGAATTTGGACGGCGCCGGGTGGACGATCCCCGAGGACGTCAACTGCCACATCTCGAAGCCGGCGCCGCGGATGACGCCGCAGGCGCCAAGGTGGATCTCGCCCGACAGAACAGTCAGCCGAAGCTGCCGGTCGCGCGACATGCCACCCAGCAGGCGGATGAACCGCAGATACTCCTTCTCGTGGACGTAGCTGCGCCACTGGTCGCGCAGGTCGTCTTCCATGGAAGCCGTTCCCGGCCAGAAGTTGATCAGACGCTCGACGGCGTGGAGGTTGGCGAAGACCATCGGGACGCTGGACATCAGGAGCACGTGCCTGCAACCGTCGAACCGCTCGAGCCAGCCGGGCAGTTCCGTCCATGTCTCTTCGCTCATCACGCGCGCCTGGGTCCTCTCGGTCCGCAGATCGGGGACGAAGATGCCCAGATCGCCGATCTTGAACCCCTGCGTGAAGGTGCCGACCGACGCACCCCAGATACAATCCGCTGGATCGTCCGGAGCGCAGCCCAACTGGAACAACGAAAAGCTGCGGCGCGCGATCTCGAAGATCCCCTGGAAGACCGGGCAGGTACGACGCTCGTCAGGATGGGAGCCCCATCCGTCGAAGATATCGTGGTCGTCCCACATCATGATGGAGGGAACGGTGCACAGCAGGGCCGCCGCCTCGGCCTGGCTCCACTGGTGGCAATACAGGTCGAAATAGAAGGCCTCCGCCTCCTCGGCCATGGCGGACGTGAAAGGTGCCGCGACGGCGTCGCGGGCGGGCAGGGCCTGCCAAGCCTTGAGCGAGGGGCAGTCCTTCCATAATGCATCGGCGTAGAGCTGATCGCCCCCGTGAAACAGCAGGTGATACGGCCGCGTCCGGTGCAACCCGTTCAAATGACCCCAGCGCGCGTTGCGCGGCAGGTTCTGCTGGCTGAAGACGTCCTCGTCCTCGGTTCCGTTGCAGGCGGTATAGGCAATACGAGGCATTGCCGCCCGGCCCGGAACCGTCATGTACCAGCGGCTGCCATCAGGGAAACCATAACCGACGCGGGTCTCGTCCTCAGCTCTGGGAACCGCGAATTCCCATCGCCATACGTGCCGCTTGCCAAGCGTCGCGATGTGACGCGGCGGGATCGGCAGCATGACGCCGTCGGCTTTCATGTCGGGTGGTTCGGCGGCACCATTCAGGACGAAAAGGGCGGAAACGCGCCAGCGTTCGCCCTGTACACCCCTGAAGTGAAGAATTGGTCCAATGACCTCGCGGCGTTCTTTTTTCTTAATCGGAAGCGGCATTCATGGCGCCCAGCAGTTTCAGGCTCCTTCGGTCTTTTTCCGTCGGAGCAGATCGAGCATACGTTCGGGCACCGGTTCGTTCAGGACGCCGTCATAGATGCGATGAAGCTCCTGGACATGCTGCCGATATTGCTGGAGGAGAGCGGCCGCCTCGATGTCGGTTCTGATCACCAACTCGACCTCCCGCTTCTCCTCGTCGCTAAGCGCGCCATCCAGATAGGCGTTGATATCGCTCATCGTCAGTCGCTTCATTGATAAACATCCCGGCGCTACAAGGTGCGGTTCACCCCGCAACGGGAACAAACCGAAGCAGGCGGTATTCTCATCGACTATGAGCACTTTCGAGCCCTTTTGAGCACTTCTCTGCCATTTAGGCTGAATTGACTTGTAACCGCAATGTTGATTGCGGATCGCAATCTGCCCCCGTGATTGAAAAGTGGCACACTCAGGCGACGAGAGTGATTCCGCGAGCTTAACAAATCCGCCCCACTTCTTGTTCCTTTGCAGTGGAGACCGTAGTGCTGGGGACATGACTGCTCCATGCCGCCGGAAATGGCGGATGCTGGGGAAAAGACGTGTAAGACGGGGCGCGGTTCGATAGATCCCCGCGCCCGTGGATCTCAGGCAGCCATAAGGTTGTTCAACCGCTCCCTTGCGCGGCAGAGGCGCGAACGGATCGTACCAATCGAAACGTTGAGCTTTTCGGCCGCTTCCTGATAGGGCCGGCCCTCGATCGCGACCAGACGGACGACCTTGCGCTGGCAGGGCGTCAAACTGTCGAAGGCACGATCGACATCGCGGAACACGAGGCTGGAAATCTGTGAAGGCTCGACCGACATGGCGTGGTCCCAAAGCTCGACCTTGGTCACATGCTTGTCGCGCTGGAGGTTGTTGAAGTGCAGGTTCTTCAGCATGGTGGTCAGCCATGCCTGCATGTTGGTTCCCGGCTCGAACCGATGGGAGCGGGAAAGGGCGCGGGCAAGGCAGTCCTGGGTCAGGTCTTCCGCACTCGACGCGTCGCGGGTAAGCTTACAGGCGTAGCGCTGCAAATTCGGAATGCAGTTGACTAGTTCACTGTCGAACGAGTAAGCCATATGTACGCTCCAATCGTCTCTTGTTCGCGCGTTCTTGATCGCTGAGGGGCGGCACCGGGGCGCGGTGCGGTCCGGTCTAAAGGGACTGGCAGGTCCCGATGGGCCAGTGCTTCACCGGATCCTGTAAAGGCGGACTTGGTTCCAAGCTCCGCCCTGGAGTGCTGGTGGCAGCCGGCACTCCCAGGACCCGGATCTAATATCCGCTATCTTCCGAGTATTTGCTTCTCTCCCGATCGATCCTTTGCCTCTTCAGGAGCCGACCTTGGTTGAGCCCTTGGCGGCTCAGGCCCGGTTGCTCCGGTGTTGTGCGAATTCAACGCGGGCCGTTTCCGAATGTTCCACCGGTGGCAACTAAAGAAATTGTTTGTGTGCGTACAAATAAGCGGTATATCGCTCAGCTGCGGGCAACCTCCCCATTTGTCCTACCGTCCAAACGTCTTATGAACTCGCGAACAATAATTTTATACAATTCATCCTTTAACCTCAGATCCTCGACACCTGTATCAATATTAGGGTTGTCATTGATCTCGATAACGAAGATGCCTCGGTCATTCTGTTTGAGATCAACTCCATAAAGGCCGTTGCCGATCAAGCCGGCAGCCTTGACGGCAATATCCACCACAGCTTTCGGCGCCTCATCCACAAGCATGGTCTTGAACGAGCCCTGCTCGAAGCGGCCGTCAGTACTATGCTTTACGATTTGCCAATGTTTCTTCGCCATCAGGTATTGGCAGACAAAGATCGGCTGCCGGTTCAAGACCGCGACCCGCCAGTCGAACTCCGTGTACATGAATTCCTGAGCCAGTATTACGTCCGATTCTTCGAACAGAGTTGCCGCGGTGGCTTCCAGTTCTCCTCTGTTCTGAACCTTGTATACACCGCGGGAGAATGAGCCGTCGGGGATCTTGAGCACGATCGGATAGGGGATCTGTTGCTCGAGCCAGGGAATCTTTCCGCGGTCGACGATGACTGTCTTAGGCGCCGGCAGATTGTGAGCCTTCAGAAGCTCCGCCAGATAGACCTTGTTGGTGCATTTCAGGATCGAGTTGGGATCGTCGATGACCACCATCCCCTCTTTCTCGGCCTTCTTCGAGAAGCGATAGGTGTGGTCGTCGAGCGACGTGTCCTCGCGGATGAACAAAGCGTCATACTCCGCAAGACGCAGATAATCCTTTTTTTCAACCAGCTCGATCGTGATGCCGAGAGCTTCACCGGCCTTGATGAATTTCTGGAGCGCCTTCGGGCTGCTGGGCGGCAGGGCTTCCTTGGGATTGTGCAGAATCGCCATAGTGTACCGGGGAGCCGGCTTTTCCGTCGGTTCGCGCCAGCTCGACTTGGTGTAGGCGTCCAATGCCGCGCGGAAATGATCTTCCTGGTCGGCGCGCAGGTCGTCCAGCGACAGCGGCTGGAGCGAGTGGATGTGCCAGTCGTTCTTCAGCCGGATCTGGATCTTCAGCATCGGACAGCGGAACAGGTCGAAGGTCCGCCGCGTCAGGTCCTGGAAGCGCCGGTCGTCGGCGCTGCCGAAGAAGCTGTAGAGCGTGAACGACGCTTCGGGCGGCTGCGCCATCTTGTGCAGGCGCCGCTTCAGTAGCTCCTCCAATTCCGCCAGCGCGTAGCGGTAGATGCTCTTCTGGCTGAGGTCGAGGATCGTCTTGACCGACGGGATGACCTTGTGGGACCGCGCTTCGGCCAGCAGGGAACAGTAGTAGCCGGCCCCCAGGTAGCTGTAGGCCCGGCTGAGGTTGACGATCTTCGGATTGCGCGTGCGGACCAGTTCCGGACGGGCGATGTAATCCTTGGTCGTGAGAACTTCGAGGTCGGTGCGGTCGAATTTGAAGGAGGAAGACTTGTCGACGATGATCAGGTGAGACGACATTCAGTGATGATCCTGCCGGGAGCGTAGGACGACCATGGCCTTGAGCTGGGCCTTGCCGTAGCGGGCCATTCGCTCGAAGTCCTTCTTGAGGATGGGCATGTTGACGCGATCGGTGTCGCTGGTGTGCTTGGCTGTTTCGACCAGGGGATCGTGAACGTAGAAGAACCGTTCGTCGCTGCCGGCGACCACGACCCAGTGCGGAAACTTCTCGCGGTAGATCCGGTAGGAACTGATCAGCACGACGGGGATCGCCCCGGCCTCAACCAGCCCCGTCAACTCACCGGCCCCGAAGCCGCGATAGCTGACCCGGATGTCGGTTTCCGCGATTTCTCCCTGCATCTCTTCCTGGACGAGACGAAGCACCTCCTTCTTCTCCGCGCTGCGCACGCTGTCCAGGAACAGCGCGCGGTCGTCGTTCAGCACCAGTTCGACATCGAAACCCCGGCGCCACGCCGACAGGGCCAGACCGTAAGGACCGCAGCCGCCATGACCGGAGGTCATGAAGATCGTAGTCGATTCCCGCCAGATCCGGAGTTCCAGCATACGGTTGAGTTCCAGTGCCGGATCGAGCGCCTTCATCGCCATCATGAGGGCGGAAGGCCCACAGGTGAAATCCAGAGTTTGTTCATAGTACGGCACCCTTCCGCTGGGTCCCGTCGCCGGTCGCAGCAGCTTTTCCAGCCGCAACGCTTCCATGTGGTCGGCGTAATAGTCCCGGTAGATGCCGAACTCGCGGTAGCCGGCCCGGTGATAGAGGTCGATCGCAGCTTCGTTGTCGCGCCGGACCTCCAGCCGGATATAGACGCATTCATGGTCCTTGGCCGCGCGCTCGGCTGCTTCCAGCAGGCGGTGCGCCACGCCGGTCCGGCGGAAATCGGGATCTACCGCAAAGGAATATAGCCTCGCCAGCGACGTCCCGGCGTTGAACAGCAGCAGGACGTAGCCCGCAATCCGCCCCTCCGTCCTTCCGTCCGCGGAACCTGCCGTTTCGACCAGACAGACGGCGTTACCTCGTTTAAGAAGGTAATTAAAGTTCCTTCGGGTAAGGCGATCTGACTCGAAAGAGCGATTCTCGACTTCCAATAGAGCGGATATATCCGAAACGGTAGCGCGTCTGATTGCCTTTTCCGATGAAATTCGTTGTATTACCGTAATATGGTCCACGTTCTCACCCTTCGGGACGGATATGGATCGCGCTAGTGTGAGATTATCCTACGCTCTTCACCGGTACAGGGAAGACGCGTCAGGTACAACCGGACATGCAGATCCGGATTAGCAACGCTCAGGAAGTGTTAACCTAAATACAGGTACACGTGTAGTCATTCGCGCGACGAACAGGGCGCGCGGTTCGAATCATGAAGTCGGCAGCAGAAAGTCTCGTATCCATGGACGCACGCTACAATCCGCGAAGCCTGGAACACCGGGGCCTGGACACGGAAGCCTTTAAAAGGTCGTTTCTGGAAGGTCTGGTTTACACGGTGGGCAAGGACACGCGAGCAGCCACCCGTCGCGACTGGTTCACCACATCCGCCTTCGGCGTACGGGACCGGCTTGTCGATCGCTGGATGGAGACCACGCGGAACTACTACAAGGCCGACGCCAAGCGGGTCTACTACCTGTCTCTGGAGTTCCTGATCGGTCGCCTGATGACCAACAGCCTCGCCAACCTGGGCGTGATGCAGGCGGTCGGCGACGCTTTGGACGGGCTTGGCCTGCGGCTGGGCGATATCGTCGACATGGAGCCGGACGCGGCGCTTGGCAACGGCGGCCTGGGCCGTCTGGCCGCCTGCTTCCTGGACAGCATGGCGACGCTGGGCCTGCCGGGATACGGCTACGGCATTCGCTACGAGTTCGGCCTGTTCGAGCAGCGGTTCGAGCACGGCTGGCAGGTCGAGCATCCGGAGCACTGGCTTCAGTTCGGCAATCCGTGGGAGTTCCCCCGCCCGGAGATCCTGTACCCGGTCCAGTTCTACGGTCGGGTCGAGGAGACCCGCGACAGCATGGGCGAGCGCGCCTACAAATGGATCGATACCGAGCGCGTACTGGCGATGGCGTTCGATACGCCGGTCGTCGGCTATGGCGGCAAGACCATCAACACGCTGCGCCTGTGGTCGGCGCGGGCGACCAGCGACTTCCACTTCGGCCACTTCAACGACGGCGACTACATGAAGGCCGTCGAGCAGAAGATCCTGTCCGAGAACCTCAGCCGCGTCCTGTACCCGAACGATGCGACCGACGCCGGCCGCGAGCTTCGCTTCAAGCAGGAATACTTCTTCACCAGCGCGTCGCTCCAGGACATCCTGCGCCGCTACAGCCAGCATCACAGCGGCTTCGACCTGCTGCCGGAAAAGGCAGCGATCCAGCTCAACGACACCCATCCCGCTATCGGTATCGCCGAGCTGATGCGCCTGCTGGTCGACAAGCACGCCCTGCAATGGGAGCATGCCTGGGACATCACCCAGCGTACTTTCTCCTACACCAACCACACGCTGCTTCCGGAAGCACTGGAAGCCTGGCCGGTGCGGCTGGTCGAGCGGGTGCTGCCGCGCCACATGCAGATCATCTACGAGATCAACGGCCGCTTCCTTCAGAAGGTCCAGGCGCGCAAGAGCGACGCCGCGACCCTGTCCAAGGTGTCGCTGATCGACGAGAACGGCGACCGCCGCGTCCGCATGGGCAACTTGGCCTTCATCGGCAGCCACAAGGTCAACGGCGTGTCCGGCCTCCACACGGAACTGATGAAGCAGACGGTCTTCGCCGACCTGCATACCGAGTTCCCGGAGCGAATCAACAACAAGACCAACGGCATCACGCCGCGCCGCTGGCTGCACCAGTCCAACAAGCCGCTGTCCGACCTGATCACCAGCCGGATCGGCAGCGGTTGGATCAGGAACCTGGAAGAGCTGGAGGCGCTGAAGCCGCGCGCCGAGGACGAAGTCTTCCGCGAGGAGTTCCGCCGGGCCAAGCGGCAGAACAAGAAGCGGCTGGCGGCCCTGATCGGGCGTGAACTGAACGTCGAAGTATCGGTCGACAGCATGTTCGACGTGCAGGTCAAGCGCATCCACGAATACAAGCGCCAGCTCCTGAACGTGCTTCAGACGATCGCGCTGTACAACGACATGCGCGACAGCCAGACGGTCAACTGGGTGCCCGTCACCAAGATCTTCGCCGGCAAGGCCGCCCCGTCGTACCACATGGCGAAGCTGACGCTGAAGCTGATCAACGACGTCGCCAAGGTGGTCAACCAGGACCCCTCCGTCCGTGGGCTGCTGAAGATCGCCCTACTGCCGAACTACAACGTGACGCTTGCAGAGATCATCATGCCCGCCGCCGACCTGTCGGAGCAGATCTCGACCGCCGGGATGGAAGCGTCGGGTACCGGCAACATGAAGCTGGCGCTCAACGGCGCCTTGACGATCGGCACGCTGGACGGCGCCAACGTGGAGATCCGCGACGCCGTCGGGCCGGAGAACATCTTCATCTTCGGCTTGACCGCCGAGGAAGCGGGAGCGCTCCGGCACGGCAATGCCTATAACCCGCGCGACGTGATCGCGGCCAACCCGCCCCTCAAGCGGGCGCTGGACATGATCGCGAGCGGCGTCTTCTCGCCCGACGACCCGCACCGCTACCGGCCGCTGATCCAGGCGCTGACCGACGGCGGCGACTCGTTCCTTGTGACGGCCGACTTCCAGGCCTATCGCGAAGCTCATGAGGCGGTGGCCGACCTCTACCGCAATCCGGACCAGTGGACGCGGAAGGCCGTTATCAACACGGCGTCGATGGGCTGGTTCTCCAGCGACCGGACCATCGCCGAATACGCATCGGAGATCTGGAACGTCGAGCCGGTGCTGCCGGAAGAGTAAGGAAGGCTTCGTCCTTCAGGAGCGCGGGGTGGCGGGCCGGTGGCCCGGCACCCCGTTCTCGTTTGTCGGAACCGCTCAGGCCCCGAAGCGGCGGTCCAATTCCTGATAGTCCGCAGTGCCGATCACCGCCTCCCGCTCCTTGAAGGTCACCATCTCCCCGGCCATGGCCGCCGTGCTTCCGTCCTCGGCGATGCAGTGCAGCGCCCGCCTCATCGCCGCGATGGCGGCACGCTGGAGGTCGCTGGGGATGATGACGAGCTGGTAGCCGAGTTCGGCCAGGCGGCGGGTCGGCAGCAGCGGCGTCTTGCCGCCCTGGAACATGTTGATCAGCTTCCAGCCGGGAACCCGGCGGGCGATCTCGGCGATCTGCTCCTCCGTCGTCGGCGCTTCCACGAAGACCATGTCGGCGCCGGCCTCGACATAGGCGGCGGCGCGGTCGATCGCCGCTTCGAAGCCTTCCACGGCGATCGCGTCGGTGCGGGCGATCAGCACGAAGTCGGGATCGTGCAGGGCATCCCGCGCGGCTCTCAGCTTCTGGACCATCTCCGCGACCGGTACCAGAGACTTGTCGTCGTAGTGACCGCACTTCTTGGGAAACGTCTGGTCCTCCAGGTGGAGTGCGGCGACCCCGGCGCGCTCGAAGGCCCGCACCGCCCGCCGCGCATTCAGCGCGTTGCCATAGCCGGTATCAGCGTCGGCGATGACCGGAAGCTCCACCACGTCCACGATGCCTTCCAGCCGCGACACGATCTCCGTCGAGGACAGCAACCCGAGGTCGGGTATTCCGGCGCCGCGCGAGATCGCACCGCCGCTGGCATAGACCGCCTCGAAACCCGCCTGAGCGACCAGCCGGGCGGAAAGCCCGTCGGCGATGCCGGGAGCCACGATCGTGTGGCCGTCCTCGAACAGCTTCCTGAGCCGGGTGGTCGCGCGCATGACGGTAGGTGCTCCTGAAGTTGCCGTCACGGGATCAGAACAGGAAGGCGGTGTGCTGGACTACTTCCTCGCCGCCGCGCCAGATCATGCTGATCGCGACATAGGTGATGATCACGAGGCCGATCCATCCGATCCACCTGTGGCGGTGAAGCACATGGGCGATCAGGTTGGCGGCGGTGCCCATCATGGCGACCGAGAGCAGCAGGCCGGCCGCCAGGATATAGGGATGCTCCTGGGCGGCGCCGGCGACCGCCAGAACGTTGTCGAGCGACATCGACACGTCGGCGACGACGATCTGCCAGATGGCGGTACCCATCGGCTTCGCCTTTTCAGGAAGGTTGCCGGCTTCCAGCGCTTCGTCGGGAGTGATTTCGTTGGAGGGCTGCTCGCGCAGCTCGTGAAACATCTTCCAGCAGACCCACAGCAGCAGGATACCGCCCGCCAGCGTCAGACCGATCACGGCGAGTAGCTGTGTCGTGATCAGCGCGAAGAAGATGCGCAGCATGATCGCGGCGCCGATACCGGCCAAGATCACTTTCCGCCGCTGTTCCTTCGGGACGCCGGCGGCGGCCATTCCGACGACGATGGCATTGTCGCCGGCAAGCACGAGATCGATGGCGATGACCTGCCCGAGTGTTACAAGCTGCGCCCAGACGCCCAAGTCTTCCATCGGTCCGATCTTCCTGTCGTCAAAGCCGCAGGTCGAAGCAATACCGATTGCGAAGCATTATAATCAATAGCAGTCCGGTAGGGGCGGCGGGGGTGCGGCAGGTTGTACAATCCAGCCGTTGGCCGCTGACATCATGGGATATGCAGCCGGCGAACCCGAAAGCAAAAGGGAGATACCGGGCGTCACCCGGTATCTCCCCTTCGGCGGTCCAGGACCGTACCTAAAACCAATAACTCTCTAAAAAGCCCGTGTCGGCGGCTGGACGTCGGGCGGAGGCTCGACATCCGGTGGAACCTCGGGCGGCGGCTCTACGACCGGCGGCACCTCGGGAGGAGTCGTCGGAGGCGGCTCCGGAGCGGTGCCGGGAGGGCCGGTCATTTCATAACGGGTCATTTCGATCTTCCTGCTGTGTCCAGGTAGTTCTTATCAACCGTCGAGAGCGGGAATAATCCCGGACCGCCAACAGATTGGCCAACAGCTTTATGGATTACTTGGCCTTGTCCTGGATGGCTTCGCCGGCCCGCTCGGTGTCGCGGCCCATGCCTTCGAACGTGTTGCAGGCGCCCAGCAGGGTAACGACGGCAAGAGCGCCGGCGGCGATCACCAGGGACCGGGACTTACGCTGCGGCGCGTTGAGCTTGTTCATGTTCGTCTTCTCCAAAGTTGATAACGATTTCGACATAGGAACGCGGAGCGGCGGTTGATGTTCCAACCGGCGCAACAGCGTCTTCGTTTATCTGACCGAGTTATCCGACCGGGGAGGGCGAGTGTCGCGTATCGCTCCCGCACGCAAGGAAAGCGCGTATAGCAGCCGCAACCCTGCTATCTCAGTGAGAGCATTGACACTGCGGGCGGCCCACTGTTTCCTTCCCGGCCCTTTACGTAGCTTTGGAACGAAGATCATAACAACAATCGTGCCGGAGGAACGCGGCGTGGATCGGGCCAGGCTGCGCCAACATATCGTCGAACTGCTCAGGCTGGCAGCGCCCGTGATCGTCGCGCGCGCCGGCCTGATGGTCATGTCCGCCGTCGATATCCTGATCGTCGCCCGCTACAGCTCGGACGAACTGGCCTATCTCGGGCTCGGCACCTTGCCGGCCAGCATGCTGGTGACTGCCGGCATCGGCATGCTTCTCGGTACGATGATCATGACGTCCCATGCCGTGGGGGCCGGCCGGCTGGAGGAATGCGGGCCGATCTGGCGCCGATCGCTGCCTTATGCACTGCTGCTCGGCGTTCTGACAGCCTTGGCGAGCT
This sequence comes from Skermanella aerolata KACC 11604, assembly GCF_000936425.1. GTDB lineage: Bacteria > Pseudomonadota > Alphaproteobacteria > Azospirillales > Azospirillaceae > Skermanella > Skermanella aerolata. The sequence continues at coordinate 15,726 of NZ_AVFK01000018.1, forward strand.
TGGCTGGCGAACCGTTCTTCCGCCTGACGGGGCAGGCGCCCGACGTGGCCGAGGGGGGAGCGCGTGTTTTGGCCGTAATGGGAGCCGGACTTCCGGCGGCGATGCTCTACACGGCATCCGCCTTCTTCCTGGAAGGGCTGAAGCGGCCACTGCCGGGAATGGTCGTCATGATCCTTGCGAACCTGCTGAACGTTCCGCTCAATATCATACTGGTCTGGGGCGCCTGGGGCATCCCGGCGATGGGGGCCGAAGGCTCCGCCTGGGCAACGACAGCAGTACGCTGGATGCTTGCACTGTCGCTGATGGTCTATGTCTGGAACCTGCGTGACCGCAGGCTGCTGCGCATCCGCGAACCCGTCGGGCACTGGTGGCGGGAGGCGGCCCAACAGCGGCGGCTTGGATATGCGGCAGGAGCCAGTCTGGCGCTGGAAAGCAGCGCCTTCTCCATCCTTGGCTTATTCGCCGGCATGGTGGGACCGCTGGCGTTGGGCGCCTATACGATCTCGCTGAACCTGATCGCCCTGCCGTTCATGACGGCGGTCGGACTGGCCTCCGCCACCGGCGTCAGGGTCGGCGTCGCGTATGGCCGGCGCGACCGTCGCGACATCGTCATGGCGGGGTGGACCGGACTTGGCGTGACCAGTGCCATCTTGGCGGTCGTCGCCTGCCTGTTCGCGCTGTTTCCCGAGCAGATCGGCGGGCTGTTCACCACGGACCCGCAGTTGCTGGCGGTCACCGTGCCGCTGGTGACGTTCAGCGCCTTCATCCTGATCGCCGACGGCGGGCAGGTGGTGATGGCCAATGCGCTGCGCGGACAGGCGGACACCTGGGTCCCGACCGCGCTGCACTTCTTCTCCTACTATGGGGTCATGATCCCGCTGGGGGCGGTGCTGGCGCTCAGCGCCGGACGCGGCGTCGTCGGTCTGTTCGAGGGCATCCTGATCGCCAGTCTGGTATCGATCTCCGTGCTGTCGCTTCGCTTCCACCTGTTGTCGCGGACATAAGGTCCGTGTATGCATTCGCTTGCCATCACCGCACAGGATCGCGCCCGTGTCAGCGCGGTGCCTATATCGTGCGCAAAGCTAGCGCCCAGGGGGTCTAACCGATTGTTCGCTTCTGCAAAAACTGGTACACCGACACTATATAAGACAGGCGTCCAAATCGTTCGGCCGTGCCCGCGTCTGTTGAACGCAGCTATCGTTTCACCTGAACCCGAGTTCGATTTTTGACCGCCAACCTGACACCACCGCCATCCGACATTTCGCCGGTCACCATCGAAGAGGAGATGCGGCGCAGCTATCTCGATTACGCGATGAGCGTGATCGTCAGCCGCGCGCTCCCCGACGTCCGTGACGGCCTGAAACCGGTACATCGCCGCATCCTTTATGCGATGAAGGAAGGCGGATACGACAGCAACAAGGCCTACAAGAAATCGGCGCGTATCGTCGGTGACGTGATGGGTAAATACCATCCGCACGGCGACAGCGCGATCTACGACGCCATGGTCCGCATGGCGCAGGACTTCTCCATGCGCCTGCCGCTGATCGACGGGCAGGGCAATTTCGGTTCGATGGACGGCGACCCGCCGGCGGCGATGCGCTACACCGAAGCGCGTCTGGCCAAGGCAGCGGAAAGCCTGCTCGACGACATCGACAAGGACACGGTCGATTTCCATCCCAACTACGACGAATCGTCGGTCGAGCCGGACGTCCTGCCGGCCCGGTTCCCCAACCTGCTGGTCAACGGCGCCGGCGGCATCGCCGTCGGCATGGCGACCAACATCCCGCCCCATAACCTGGGCGAGGTGATCGACGCCTGCTGCGCCTATATCGACGACAACGACATCACCATCGAAGAACTGATGGAGCACGTACCGGGTCCGGACTTTCCGACCGGCGCGCTGGTGATGGGCCGCACCGGCATCCGGCAGGCCTATCATACCGGCCGCGGCTCCGTCATCATGCGCGGCAAGACGGAGATGGAGGAGATCCGCAAGGACCGCTGGGCCATCATCGTCAACGAAGTGCCCTATCAGGTGAACAAGGCCCGCATGATGGAGCGGATCGCCGAGGTGGTTCACGAGAAGATCGTGGAGGGCATTTCCGACCTTCGCGACGAATCGGACCGCGACGGCGTGCGTGTCGTGATCGAACTGAAGCGCGACGCCGTTCCCGACGTGGTGCTGAACCAGCTTTACCGCTACACGCCGCTCCAGACCTCCTTCGGCGTGAACACCCTGGCGCTGAACAGCGGCCGTCCGGTGACGATGACCCTGAAGGACATCATCGTCGCCTTCATCGCCTTCCGCGAACAGGTCATCACCCGGCGGACCGAATACGAACTGGGCAAGGCGCGCGAGCGCGCCCACAATTTGGTCGGTCTGGCCGTCGCCGTCGCCAACCTGGACGAGATGATCGCGCTGATCCGGCGCGCTCCCGATCCCGGCACCGCGCGCGAGGAAATGCTGGCCCGCGAATGGACCGCCGGCGACGTGATTCCGCTGATCGAGCTGATCGACGAGCCCGGCCGTGGGGTCAGCCCGCAAGGCACCTACCGGCTGTCGGACGCCCAGGCGCGCGCGATCCTGGAACTGCGCCTGCACCGACTGACCGGGCTGGAGCGCGACAAGATCGGCGCCGACCTGCGGGAAGTCACCGACCGCATCGCCTATTACCTCGAAGTGCTGGCGTCTCGCACGCTCCTGCTGGAGATCCTGCGGACCGAACTGCTGGAGATGAAGGAACGCTTCGGCACCCCGCGCCGCACCACGCTGATGGAACTGGAGTTCGAGTCCGACGTCGAGGACCTGATCCAGCGCGAGGACATGGTCGTCACCGTCAGCCACTCCGGCTACATCAAGCGGGTGCCGGTTTCGACCTACCGCGCCCAGAAGCGCGGCGGCAAGGGCCGTTCCGGCATGAGCATGAAGGCGGAGGATACGGTCAACGACCTGTTCGTCGCCAGCACGCACACGCCGATGCTGTTCTTCTCGTCGCGAGGCATGGTCTACAAGCTGAAGGTCTGGCGCCTGCCGCTCGGCACGCCGCAGGCCCGTGGCAAGGCGCTGATCAACCTGCTGCCGCTGGAAGACGGCGAACGGATCTCTACCGTCATGCCGATGCCGGAGGACGAGACGACATGGGGCGACCTGTGCGTCTTCTTCGCGACCAGCAAGGGCAACGTCCGCCGCAACAAGCTGTCCGACTTCACCAATATCCGCGCCAACGGCCTGATCGCCATGAAGCTGGAGGAGGAGGGCGAGCAACTGATCGCCGTCCGCACCGGCACCGTTGATCAGGACGTCATGCTGGCGACCCGCAACGGCAAGTGTATCCGCTTCCAGGTCGATGACATCCGCATCTTCAGCGGCCGGACTTCGACCGGCGTGCGCGGCATCCGTCTGGCCGACGGCGACGAAGTAATCGGCATGTCGATGCTGCATCACGTCGATGCCGATGCCGATGATCGCGCAGCCTATCTCCGCCAGGCCAACGCCGAGCGCCGGGCCGCTGGCGAGGAAGCCTCGAGCGACGAGGCGCCCGATCCCGATGCCGAAGTCTCGTCCAACATCCCCCTGTCGCCGGAGCGCTACGACGAGTTGCGCGGCAAGGAGGAGTTCATCCTGACAGTCTCCGAGCGCGGCTTCGGCAAGCGGACCTCCGCTTACGAGTACCGGGTAACCGGCCGGGGCGGGCAGGGTATCTGGAATATCGAGATGAACGAGCGCAACGGGCCGGTCGTCGCGACGTTCCCGGTAACGGATGACCATCAGGTGATGTTAGTAACCGACGGCGGGCAGATGATCCGCATGCCGATCCACGACGTCCGGATCGCCGGTCGCAAGACCCAGGGTGTCACCCTGTTCAGGGTCGCGCCGGGTGAGCGGGTGGTTTCGGTCGCCTGGTTGACCGAGGAAGCCGAAGCCGACAACGGACTTCCGGAGAGCGGTGCGTCCGAAAGCGGCGCCGCCGAGTCCGGCGATGGCGCAGCGGTGTGATGAAAGGCCTGACGTGAGGGTGGGAGGCGTGAGATGAGCCAGCGAATCGGTGTCTATCCGGGAACCTTCGATCCGGTGACGAACGGACACATGGATATCATCCAGCGCGCGACCCGCGTGCTGGACCACCTGATCGTCGGCGTCGCCCGAAACGCCGGCAAGGGTCCGCTGTTCTCGACCGAGGAGCGGGTCCAGATGGTCGAGGAGGACGTGGCGGCCCTCAAGCCGAACGGCACCAAGATCGAGGTGCGGCCCTTCGACAGCCTGCTGATGCACTTCGCGGTCGATATGAATGCCTCCATCATCATCCGGGGGCTTAGGGCTGTCTCCGACTTTGAGTACGAGTTCCAGATGGCCGGCATGAACGCTCGCCTGAACCCGAAGGTCGAGACCGTGTTCCTGATGGCCTCCGACCGCCACCAGTTCATCTCGTCCCGCTTCGTGAAGGAGATCGGGCGGCTCGGCGGCGACATCACCAGCTTCGTTTCCCCCCGCGTGGCCACCCGCCTTGCGACGCGGTTCGAGCAGGACAGCCACGACGCGACCAAGCGAATCCAGACGCTGAAGGTTTAGCGACGGTTTAGAGCCTTGAAGACGCGGGATAATCAGGAAATCGCGGTTGACCCGGAGTGATCCGGCCCCTATGTTCCCCCCGACCCTGAGAGCGTGTAGCTCAGTTGGTAGAGCAACTGACTTTTAATCAGTAGGTCCTGGGTTCGAGCCCCAGCGCGCTCACCAAAAAGGCCATGGAAATCAACGGTTTCCATGGCCTTCTTCATTTCAGTGGACGGGCAGCGTCAAAGCCACCGTTGAAGCCATGCCACTGTCGAAGCCATGATTGCTTGCGGGTTCGGTCGCTACGGTTATGCAAGCCCCAATCCGCCGTCGATGGCGATCACTTGACCGGTCACCCATTCGGCGGCCGGATCGGCGAGGAAGACGATCCACCGCGCCACGTCATCCGGATTGCCGCGCCTTTTAAGCGGTATCCGCTCGCGTTCCTGGTTCTTGATGGCCGCGGCCTGTTCCGCTGAGAGCCCCATCATTCCTGTCAGCGCGCCCGATTCGATAGGTCCTGCTGCGACCGCGTTGACGCGGATGCCGCGAGGTGCGAGTTCAAGTGCCCAGCAGCGTGTCAGGTGTTCCAGCGCTGCCTTGCTCGCTGCGTAATGGGAAAGTCCAGCAACGGGCTTATGCCCGAACGTGCTCGAGATATTGACGATCGTTCCCTTCGTCGCTGTCAGGGACGGCAACGCCGCTGCGGCGAGCAGGCTTGGGCCAAGCACATTCACGGCGAAGATATCTCGGATACGATCCGCCGTGGCCTCGGCGACAGGCAGAATGGCTCCCGCGCCGGCATTGTTCACCAGTACATCCAAGCGGCCCCACATTTCGACGGCTGTCGCTACGGTGCGCACCGCATCGGCAGGTTCGGCCGTATCCGCGATCAGGGCTGCGATACCGGGATGTTCGGCGGCGGCCTCGTCGAGCGGTGCCGCGCGGCGTCCGGTGATGATCACCCTGGCGCCTTGCCGGGCAAAGCTTAGTGCCGCCGCCCGGCCAATGCCCGAACTGCCGCCGGTGACGACAACGACCTTGCCGTTCATGGCAGTCATGAGATTCCTCCTCGCGCTTGCCGGGACAAGTGGCGGCGGCCGTGTACGAACGAGGTGTTCCCGGACCTTGCCCGACGGATGGCCCAGAGCGTGAGCGTGATACCGACGATGGCCGGCAGGGTGACTGCGGGAAAATCACGAGGGATCGCCGATGGGGAACAGATGCCGACTGCGACTTCCCAGAAATGGAAGAGTGCGTGTGCGCACAGCCACAAGGTGGCGGCACTCCACAGCCCGACACGGCGATCCGGCCGGGCCATGCCAAGACCGAAGGCGATGCCGAGGAATAGCTGGATTATCCCGATATCGCGGATGAAATGCTGATTGAAGAAGCCCGTGTCGGTCACGCCCGGCACGGCGTCGTACCAGACGGCCGGAGCGACGAGCATAAAGATCCCATTCGCGGATAAAAACAGGCTGTTGAAAGTAACCACGCTGACTATCGAAATCAGCACGGCGTGGTTCTCTTCCTTCGTCTTCATGATTTTTCACCTTGTCTATGACAAGTCAACTTCTTTGGTGGGCACAAGCACGTCCGGAAATCGCTACTGAGCAGTCCATCCGCCGTCGACCGCGATGGCGGTTCCGGTGATCTGGTCGGCCATGGGCGAACACAGGAATGCGACGGTGCCGCCCACCTGTTCGGGCGCCACGAAAGAACGCGAGGGCTGCTTTTCCCCCAGGAGATCCATCGCCGCATCCTGCTGACTGATCCTCTTCAGAGCGGCGATGTCGGCTATCTGCTTCTCGACCAGCGGGGTCCTCACCCAGCCGGGACAGACGGCGTTGACGGTGATGCCGGTACCGGCGGCCTCCAGCCCAACTACCTTGGTCAGCCCGACCAGCCCGTGCTTGGCCGCGACATAGGCGGCCTTATGGGTCGAGCCGACCAGTCCATGCGCCGAGGCGACGTTGATGATTCGGCCCCAACCCTGTCTTTTCATCTGCGGCAAGGCGGCGGCGATGCCGTGGAATGAGGAGGACAGGTTGATTGCCAGAATGGCATCCCACTTGTCGGCAGGGAACTCCTCTACGGGTGCCGTGAACTGGATGCCGGCATTGTTCACCAGGATATCGACGCGGCCAAAATTCTCGACCGCCGCGGCAACCAAGCCGCGCACCGCCGCACCCTTCAACATATCGGCGCCGTCATGAACAGCCCGAACGCCGTGGTCGCGCTCGATGCCGCTGCGGATCGCTTCGATCTCGCTGGCGTATCCGAGGCCGTTCAGCACGATGTCGGCGCCCTGAGCGGCCAGTACCTTGGCGATGCCGAGACCGATGCCGCTGGTCGATCCAGTTACGACGGCAACCTTGCCCTTCAACATGAGCATATCTGTCCTTCCTTGTGATATGGTCCGGATGGTGTGGCCTGGGCTGGCAGCCTTAGGACACGGGGGATTCGCGGTGGACGTCATGGGTGACGAAGCCCAGCTCGGCTGCCGGCCGGTTCAGGCGGCGCGGATCGGCCAGGGTGCGGCGAATATCGTCCAAACCGCTTTGCCAATGTTCGCGCATGGCAGCTGGGCCGAACTCGTAGTCCTTCGAGTGGCCTTCGAAGGTCTTCGACTGATAGATCAGGTGGACGATGTTGTGGGCTCGGTGGCGAGCCATGTCAGCAATGGCCCTGACATGTTCGTCGTTCTTCACCTCTTTCGGCAGATGCTCCATCAAGTCCAGCAATGCTTGACGCATCTTCTGCATTTGAAGCATGTGGTTGGTGATGGCGCGGGTGCGGCTTGAATACTGGATGTCCTTTTGCCGGCTCGCGACATCCTGCAGGTCTGAAGGCAGCCGGCCCTTTGCCGACCACAAGTCGACCTGGAAAGTCAGGGTATCGCGTCGCGGCTCGCTCGACAGGACGCGGGAGAGCGGCGTGTTCGAGACCATGCCCCCATCCCAGTAGTACTCACCGTCGATCTCGATAGCAGGAAAGCCCGGCGGCAGCGCACCCGAAGCCATGAAATGCTCCGGCCTCAGCCAGCGCTCCGCCGTGTCGAAATAGACGAGGTTGCCACTGCGAACGTTGACCGCGCCAACGCTGACCCTGACATCGCCGGAATTCAGGCGATCGAAATCGACCAGCCGCTCCAGCGTGTCTCGCAGCGGCGTGGTATCGTAGAAGCTGGTGGCTGAGTCACCGGAAAACAGCGACATGAACGGAGGAGGAAAGCGGGGCTTGAAGAAGCCGCGCTGTCCCATGAGCAAGGCCCGCATGGCTGCGGTCGTGTTGTGGGCCGAGCGCAGGTCGAGCGCGAAGGGCAAGGCTCCGGTCAGGCTTTCGTTCGTGGCCCAATCGACAGGCACGGTGCAGATCGTCTCCCAGAATTCGCGGAGACGATCCACGCGCTGGGCTTCGGGGGAACCGGCGATCACCGCGGCGTTGAGTGCTCCGATCGATATGCCGGCCAGCCAGTTCGGCCTGATCCCCGCTTCGTGCAACCCCTCATAAACCCCTGCCTGATAGGCGCCGAGGGCACCACCGCCTTGCAGCACCAGGGCAATGACATCGTAGTGCGGCACGTCGATCTGCTGCACGTCGATCTGTCCTGTAGCCGCAGCGACGCGCGTGCGTTTCAAGTTGTGCATCTGACTCAATCTTCTGCTTCTACCGATCGGAGGGCGGGACTGACGGTCCGTGAATGGGGCGCGGGTCACGCCAGGTAGTCGATCACGATGGTGCCGAGGCCGAGCGTCAGGTCGGCGACCAGATGCTTAGCCGACAGGACCTCCAGCACCGGCAGTTCGGCGACGGGTGCCAAGGCGTGCGAGAACAGGTGCAGGGATGCCGGACCGGTCCAGGCGCCCTTTACGGTCACGTCCTCGAGATGGAAGCGCACCAGTTCGCAGACGCGCGGGCTGCCATCGACATGCGGGATGACCTTGAGCAGGAAGTTCGGTGAGTGCAGGCCCTCGGCCTCCGCCGCCAAGTCGAGGGAGCGGTGCTTGTAGCCCATCGTGCCGGTGGCGATGCGGACGGAGCCGTAGTTCAGCGTGCCGACCAGCGTGTCGGTCTCGACCGTAAGCGTCGGTTGCGCCAGCTTCTTGGGAAAGCCCCAGATCTCGCGGCCGGCGGCGATCGGGGGATGATCGTTCAGGAACATTTGGTGCGTATAGCTGCCGGTCCGGCCCTGGTAGCGCACCGGAATGACTTGGCCGCTTTCGGTGTAGTCGCCGAAGCCGGTCGAATCCGGCATTCGAATGAATTCGTAGTTCACTACCGGCTCGACGATTTCGAGCGGTTCCGGCACCACCCGTCGCAGCGCCTCGGGATCGGTGCGGTAGCGGATGATGAAATACTGCCGGTCGACGAAGCGATAGGGTCCCGGCGGAAAGGCCGGGCTGGTTGGCGGCATGGCGAATGCGCTCTCGCGCAAGGTCGCTCGGTCCATGGTGTTTTGTCCTCGTAGCTGATAAGCCCCGTGCTCTTCAGATATCGCGCAGGCCGCCTAGCGCTGCGGCAGCGTGCGGTTCAGCCAGTCTTCGAAATGCGTTGCGCCGATGCGTGGGTTTGCGCCGGGGGTAAGCGACTGGTCGTTCACCGCGATACCGAAATAGCCAGCGTGGGTGTCGGCGATCACCCGGCGGGGATCGCGAGTGCCAGCCAGGAACCGTCCGACGAGTTCGTCAATCGGCGCCCGTTCCGGTCCGGCGATCTCGATCGTGCCGTTTACGGGAGCCCCGAGCGTGACGTCGGTCATTGCGTCCGCCACGTCATCGGATGCGATGGGCTGGAACAGGGCTGGCGACAGGTGAGCCATTTCCCCGACCGTACCCGCTTGGGCGATCCCGGCCATGAATTCGAAGAACTGCGTCGAGCGGACGATCGTGTAGGGAATACCCGAAGCCTTGATGAGGTTTTCCTGAGCGAGCTTGGCGCGGAAGTAACCCATCGCCAGAAGACGTTCGGTCCCGACCACCGAGAGCGCAACGTGATGTGCCGTCCCGGCGGCCATCTCCGCGGCCAGCAGGTTGCGGCCGGATCTTTCGAAGAAGTCCATCGCGGCCACTTCCTCGAAGGAAGGCGAATTCGCGACATCGACGACAACGCTGGTCCCTCTGACCGCTTCGGCAAGTCCTTCTCCGGTGACGGTGTTGACGCCGGACTTGGGCGACGCCGCAACCACTTCGTGGCCCTTCTGCCGTAGCCGGGTAACGATCTTCGATCCGATGAGGCCGCTGCCTCCGATAACTGTGATTTTCACCAGAGTCTCCAATTGGTAAGGATCAGGTTCCAGGCCCGCCGCCCTGGACAGGCGGCGCCCCTTCGCCATCGATGAGCGGGAGGATGCCTGAGACGCGGCGCGATGACTTTGCGGCAGCCTTGAATTGCTCTTGGGTTTCGCTTGGTTTTTTGTCCAAGAACCAAAGGCGCTGCCGTGCTATCGGTAGCTTGTCCGCGTCGGCAGCGGTCGTCCGGCCGGCTCGGCTACGTGCTCGACCTCTGCAAACGGCGGTGAAGGAGCGCCGAATGCCGTTCGTGTTCGCGGATTGTTTGCTCGACCCTGACCGACGGGAGCTCTTCCGCGGGAATGGGGTGATCGCGACCGGCCCGCAAGTCTTCGACCTGCTGGTCTACCTGGTGGAGAACCGCGAACGGGTCGTCAGCCGGGACAACCTGATCGATGCGGTGTGGGATGGGCGGATCATCTCGGAATCGACCTTGGCCAGCCATATCAATGCGGTACGCAGGGCAGTCGGCGATAGCGGCGCCGAACAGCGCCTGATCCGGACGATTGCACGCAAAGGCTTTCGGTTCGTCGGCGAGGTCAGGGAGGCGCCGGCTCCTGATGCCACGACATTTTCGGCATCAGGGATCCTCACAGTGGATGAAGCGGTCGCACCTGCGCTGACCCTTCCCGATAAGCCATCCTTTGCCGCCCTGCCATTCCTGAACCTGAGCGGAGACCCCGAGCAGGACTACTTCATCGACGGCGTGGTCGAAGACATCATCTCCGCCCTGTCACGCATCCGCTGGCTGTTCGTCATCGCACGCAATTCAAGCTTCACGTACAAAGGGCGGGCAGTGGACGTCAAGCAGGTCGGCCGGAACCTGGGCGTGCGCTATGTGCTGGAAGGCAGCATGCGCAAAGCGGCAAACCGCGTTCGGATCACAGGGCAGCTTATAGATGCGACGACGGGTGCGCATATTTGGGCGGAGCGCTTCGAAGGCACCCTCGACGACATCTTCGAATTGCAGGATCAGATCTCCGCGAGCATCGTCGGCGTAATCGCGCGGCAGCTCGAGCGGGTCGAGATCGAACGCGCGAAGCGGAAACCGACCGGCAGCCTCGACGCTTACGACTACTATCTGCGCGGAAGGGCGACCTTGAACCGGGGGACCAGGGAAGCCATCGCGGAAGGATTGCCCTTGTTCTACAAGGCGATCGAGCTGGACCGGGATTTCGCGTCGGCATATGCGATGGCAGGATGGTGCCATTTCTGGCGCAAGGTCAATGGCTGGATGATCGATCGCCCGAGGGAGATCGCGGAAGGTACCCGACTGGCCCGTCTGGCTGTCGAGCTCGGCATGGACGATGCGGTGGCGCTCACCAGAGGTGGTCATGCACTTGCGCATTTCGCAGGCGACATCGACGGCAGCATCGCATTGGTCGACCGGGCGCTGGCGCTCGATCCCAATTTGGCGGCCGCCTGGTTCCTCGGTGGCTTCCTGAGAACCGAACGCGGCGATCTGGACGATGCCATCGAGTATTTCACGCGCGCCATGCGTTTCAGTCCGCTGGATCCGGAAATGTTTCGAATGCAGGCGGGAATGGCGTTGGCGCATCTGTTCGCCGGACGTTACGACGCCGCTTTGTCATGGGCGGAGAAGGCATACAGAGACTTGCCGAGCTTCCTGATGGTCGTCGCAATCATTGCCGCGAGCCATGCGCTTGCGGGCCGGACGGACGAAGCGGAGCGGGCGATGATCCACCTGCGCCAACTCGACCCAACGCTTCGCGTCTCCAGTCTCGCGCTTTGGCTTCCGATGAACCGACCGGACGATCTCGCAACCTTCGCCGAGGGATTGCGAAGGGCAGGGCTGCCGGAGTGATGCCGTAATTCGACCGGACAACGTCGTTAAGGGCGTAATTTCGGAGGTCAGCGAAAAAGCACTTCTCTCAACGTCCTGCCTGTCATCCAGGCCAGGATCAAAATCGGCGTCGGCAGGATAACTGCCGACGCGACGATGAAGAAGAGGGTTTCACGGATGATCTTGTTCATGCAGCAGACTAGATCTGCATTGATGGAGATTACATGAACCGGATTACACTTCGCGTCGAATGGCTTTCGCGACAGTCTCAAAGGCAGCTTGCTCGGAAGTTCACCAGAAGCGGCTGCCGGGCACACCCTTGAACGGCCCGGCCAAGTCGGACGTGATCCAGCCGCCGTAGAAGTCGCCCGGCTGCGGCGTGACGCGTTCGCCGTCCACGAAGCATTCGTCGACGGCTCCGGCATAGAAGGCGACATGGTCGCGCATTATCTCGAATTTCGGACTGGGGGCGGGATAGCTCCAGGCGGCATCCCGCAACCTCACGCCGCCGACCGCAAGGTTGAAATAAACGGCGTCGCCCTTCCACTCACAGAATGAACGTCGAGCGGAGGGCTGGAGCAGGCCGGGGAGGATGTCGGAGGGCGGGATGTAGTAGCTGGGCGGATGACTGGTCTCGATCGTCCGGACGCTTGCCGAAGTATCGGCGATCGTGACGCCTCGGTGCAGTATCCTGATGTGCCGGGAACACGGCTCCGCGATTGCCGGGCGCGGATACGACCAGACGCTTTCCTGGCCGGGGCCGGTGGGATCGGGATGGACGATCAGTATAGTCATGCGAATTACATGGGAGTCTTGCCTCTTATGTCCAATGATTTGCGGGTCAATGCGCGGTCCAGGCGCCATCGATCGGCAGCGCCGCTCCGGTCATCGTCGCCGCGGAATCGCTGCACAGGAATACCGCCAGGGCGCCGAGTTGGGCCGGCGTAGTGAATTGCAGCAGGGGCTGCTTCTCCGCCAGCAGATCATGCCGTGCCTGCTCCACGGTGACGCCGTCGCGGTGTGCGCCGTCGGCGATCTGCTTTTCGACCAGCGGCGTCAGCACCCAGCCCGGGCAGATGGCATTGACGGTGACGCCTGTGTTCGCTGTCTCGAGCGCCGCAACCTTGGTCAGGCCGACCAGACCGTGCTTGGCGGCGACATAGGCGCTCTTGTCGGCACTGCCGACCAGTCCATGGGCGGAGGCGATGTTGACGATACGGCCCCAGCCGCGCGATTTCATGCTCGGAAGCGCCGCCTTGGTCGTGTGGAAAGCGGAAGACAGGTTGATTGCGATCACGGCATCCCAGCGGTCATCGGGAAATTCGTCGATCGGAGAGGTGAACTGGATGCCGGCGTTGTTGACCAGCACGTCCACCGACCCGAGCACCGCCTCGGCTTCCGTCAGCATCGCGCGGATTTCAGACGGCTTCGACATGTCGGCGGCGGAGTAGTGCGTCCGGACGCCGAAGCGTGCCTCCAGGTCGGCGGCAATCCTGTCGATCGCAGCGCGGTCTCCGAAGCCGTTCAGGACGATGCCGCAGCCGGTCTCGGCGAGGGCCGTGGCAATTCCAAGCCCGATTCCGCTGGTGGAACCGGTCACCAGGGCATTCTTGCCTTTCAGCATGGCGGATCCTTTCATCAGGTGAACTCCGACGGCTCTCATACCGGCACCGGGAGGACCGTTTCGAGACGTCGGGGAAAGGATAGCGGGACCGCGCCGGCAGGTCTGTTGAACCCAGGTACACCGGCCGCTCGTTAAAGGATCAGTCGACTATACCGACGTTTGATGTTGAACGCGGATTGTATCGCTCGGCCGCAAATTTCGACCCTGAGCTATCGCCCTATACGGCGGTATGGATGCGCTGGCGGTACCCAGGCGTCTAGGCTGTGCCGGACCATGCGCACCGGCTCCCAGCAGCCGGCGGGATATAGCTTGAAGCACAACCGGCAGCGTCATGATCTGCGCCGCCCTGATCGAAGCCGGCATTCCCGACCGGCCATGCTGCCTCGTTCTCGATGTCCGCATGCCGGGGGAAAGCGGTCTCGATCTGCAGAAGCGGCTGTGGGCTCAGGGGGCTCCTCTTCCGATCGTCTTCATCACGGGACACGCCGACGTTCCCATGTCGGTGGGGGCGATGAAGTGCGGGGCGGTCAATTTTCTGCGGAAGCCGTTCCGGGACCAGGATCTCCTCGATGCCGTAGCAGAAGCGATCCGCGGCGATGTCGAACGGCGCGAGAAGGACAGGGATCTCGATGATCTTCGGCGGTTGACGAGCGGATTGACGCCACGGGAGCGCGATGTTCTCAAGCGCGTCAATCGAGGTCTCCTGAACAAGCAGATCGCCTACGAACTCGGGACTGCCGAGATCACCGTGAAAATCCATCGCGGCAGCGCCTTCCGCAAATTGAAGGCCGCCACGCCGTTTGACTTGATACACAAACTCCGGCTTCTCGATCTGCAATGATCACGTGCTGGCCGACGGGGCGGACCGATCGTCATGGCGCGAAGCGCGTGAAGACGAAATCGTTGTTCTTCACCAGGGCTTCATGGCATGCGAAGCAGGTCCGATGCTGCGCCTCGTCCACCGGCCTGCCGCCGACGAAGCGGCCGAACCCCCATCCGCCGGTTGCCGCGTATCTCTTCGAATCCTTGACCATGATCTGGACGGTGGTCGGCGCACCGGGAACGGAAGCGGGTTCGAATACCGGCGAGGGGACGTGTTTCCAGGCCAGTTTTGCGAGCACGGTCCCGTCCGGAAACGGCAGATCTCCCTTGCCATATGCCTCGATCGCGACTGCATTGCCGAGAACAGCCCGGAGTTCGTCCAGGGGCGCAGCCTCCTGGGCAGGTGCGATAAGCTGCCACCGTCGATATCCTTCGGGGATGGCTACACCGAAGAGGGGCGAGGTGACGGCGGCAGCCTCCATCTCTGCCGATCCCGACTGTCCGGTGGCTGCCAACGGCGCCAGTATCATTCCGGCGCACAGCAGGATATTGATCGGTCTCATCTGAGCCTCCGTTGCAACAGTCCTCAGAACTTGTCGACGTCGAGAACCGCCTGGGCGAATGCCTCCGGCGCTTCCTGAGGCAGGTTGTGCCCGATACCGCCCGTGATCAACCGATGCTGGTACTTGCCGGAGAACTTCCCGGCATAGGCTGCCGGCTCGGGATGAGGAGCGCCGTTGGCGTCGCCTTCCAGGGTGATGGTAGGCACGGTAATGGCGGGAGCTTGGGCGAGCCGCTGCTCGTAGCCGTCGAATTGCGGCTCGCTCTCGGCCAGGCCAAGCCGCCAGCGGTAGTTATGGATCACGACGTCCACGTGATCCGGGTTGTCGAAGGATGCGGCGCTGCGCTGGAACGTCGCTTCGTCGAAGCGCCACCGTGGCGATGCAAGCTGCCAGATGAGCCTGGCGAAATCCTGCGTATACTTTCCATAGCCTGCCCGGCCGCGCTCAGTTGCGAAATAGTATTGATACCACCATTGCAACTCGGCCTTCGGCGGCAGAGGCATGCTGCCGACCTGCTGGCTGCCGATCAGATAGCCGCTTACGGAAACCAGGGACTTGCAACGCTCCGGCCACAGCGCAGCAAGGATGTTGGCCGTCCGAGCACCCCAATCGCACCCGGCGACGGTCGCCGTTTCGATCTTCAAGGCATCCATCAGGGCGATGATATCGGCCGCGATCACCGACTGCTGGCCGTTCCTCGGAGTGGCGTCCGACAGGAAGCGGGTTGTGCCATAGCCGCGCAGATACGGCACGATCACCCGGTACCCCGCCGATGCCAGCACCGGAGCGACGTCGACATAGGTGTGGATATCGTAGGGCCAGCCATGCAGAAGGAGGACGGCAGGGCCACCGGCGGGACCGTCCTCCGCGTAGCCGACGTTCAGGACACCTGCTTCGATCTGCTTCAGGGAGTGGAAGGAGGTATGGGCGCCCGGCTTGACGATGGTGTCCGGCTTCGTTCCGCCGGATCGCGCATGCGCGGAACCGACCGTGGCGAATTGGCCGGCGGCCAGCGTCAAGGCGGCAGCGCCGAGCAACTCCCGGCGGCCGTGGTTGATTTCGTCTGGCATCGATCTCTCCCGTTGCGGTTGGAAATTCGTTGAGAGCGGGCAGGGCGGTACAGATCAAGTTCCCGCTCAAACCACCGTGATCGTGACGTCGACATTGCCGCGTACGGCCTTGGAATAGGGGCAGGTTTCATGGGCTGCTTGTGACAGCGCTTCTGCGACGCCGCGCTCCAGGCCCGGCAGGCTGATGTCGAGGCGAGCACGCAGGAAGTAGGCGTCACCGGCCAGATTGAGGTCCACCTCGGCGTCTATTGCCATATCGGCGGGAAGGACGACCTTCATCCGGCGGGCGGCGATGCCCATCGCGCCTTCGAAGCAGGCCGACCAGCCGGCGGCGAACAGTTGCTCCGGATTGGTGCCGGCGCCAGGGACGCCCGGGGTTGAAAGCTTCACGTCGAGGCATCCGTCGCTGCTGCGCGACGCGCCGTCCCGCCCACCCGTGGTATGGACCTTTGCGGTATAGAGCAGCCTTTCAGCTTGGGTCATGGTTCGTGTTTCTCCTTGATGGAAAAGCGAATTGCCCCAAGACTTTGACAGAAACCGCCTGAAGCGCCCGTTATGTGTTGTTATGCGCCGTTAGCTCCTGCCAGATGGTGCCCAGGCGGGTTGCCGCGAAGGAAAGGGGCGTCATGGAGCCGATGACGACACGGTTCCAAAGCCGGATCGCGTTCGGTCCCTTCACCCTGGCTCCGGGCGAGCGGCTCCTGATGCGGGGAACCGCGCCGGTGGAACTGGGGGCGCGTGCCATCGACATCCTGATCGCATTGGCGTCCCATCCCAACGAAATCATCAGCAAGAAAGACCTGATGGCTCAGGTCTGGCCCGATGTCACGGTCGAGGAAGGCAGTCTGCGGTTTCAGATCGCCGGTCTGCGCAAGGCGCTTGGCGATGGGCGGGGCGGCGCACGATACATCGCCACCTTGAACGGTCGAGGGTATTGCTTCGTGGCCCCGGTCTCACGGCCGGAGGAGCACTACGACGGACCTGCGGCGGATGTTTCCAGCTTTGCGCATGCCCAGATGCCGAACCGCCCCATCCGGATGATCGGCCGCGCCGACGATGTCGCAGCAGTGTCGGGGCAGCTGATGGCTCATCGGTTCGTGACCATCGTGGGCACCGGCGGTGTCGGCAAGACCACGGTCGCCATCGAAGCGGGGTATGAACTGGCCGGGTCCTTCGCCGGCGCAGTGCACTTCATCGACCTCGGAGTGCTGAGCGATCCCGGTCTGGTACCCACCGCCATCGCCTCGATGCTCGGCCTCTCTGTCCAGTCCGACGATCCTACCCCCGGCTTGATCGCCTTTCTCCGCGACAAGCGGATCCTCCTGATCCTGGATACATGCGAGCATCTGATCGATGCGGCGGCTGCACTGGCATCGCAGGTCTTCGATGCGGCGCAGGGCGTCCATATTCTCGCGACCAGCAGAGAGGCTCTTCAGGTCGAGGGCGAGCGAATCTACAGATTGCCACCGCTGGCCTTTCCGCCGGAAGGCTCCGAAGTCACGGCGGCGGTCGCTCGGATGTTCCCCGCGACCCGGCTTTTCATCGAGCGCGCTACGGCAAGCGGTGCCGCACCGGATGCCGACGATGGCAGCGCTGCGATCGTCGCCGCCATCTGCCGCAGGCTCGACGGGGTTGCCTTGGCAATCGAGCTGGTGGCGAGGCGGGTCGAGGCTTATGGCCTGGAACAAACAGCGGCACTGCTCGATCAGAGCCTTGCCCTGCTATGGGCAGGATCACGCAATGCCCCTCCACGCCATAAGACCCTGCGCGCGGCGCTGGAGTGGAGCTACGGGCTGCTGTCGGCTAGCGAGCGCATGGTGCTTCGCAGGCTCTCCGTCTTCGTCGGCGATTTCACCATCGAGGCAGCATTGGCGGTGGTGACGGACGCCACCGTCGACCAAGCGTCCGTCTTCAGCGCGATCGACAGCCTGGTCGCCAAGTCGATGGTCGCGGTCCGTCCTGCGGGTGCGATGATGCGCTATCGGCTGCTTGACACGACCCGCGCCTTTGCGCTCCAGATCGGCGTCGACGAGGGTAATCGTGCCGATCTCGCCGCACGTCATGCGCTCTACTTCAGGCAATGGCTCGAAAGGAGCGGCGCCGGGTGGCGCGTTGTTCCAAGCGGCAGCGAACGGATGTCCCATTTCGCTGCTCTCAACAATGTTCGCGCTGCTCTCGATTGGTCTTTCGGCCCCGGCGGCGACGCGCAAACCGGCGTCGGGATCGCCGCCGCCGCTGCTCCCGCTTTCCTGGTGCTGTCTCTGCTTCCCGAATGTCATCGCTGGTCGGATCGCGCGATCCGCTCGCTGGAGAGTTCCGACCGCGCTGGACACGAGGAAATGAAGCTTCAGGCCGCGCTGGGCGTGTCCCTGATGTTCATGCGCGGGGGAAAGGATGCAGCGGGGGCGGCACTGAACAGAAGCCATGCGCTGGCCGAAGCGGCCGGCGATACGTTCGAAGAGCTTCAGGTGCTGGCGCCGCTACAGATGTTCCACCTGCGCGTCGGAGATTTCAACACGGCTCTGAGCTATGCAAGGCGCTGCGCCGCCGCCGCGGTCGTGCTGGAAGAGCCGGTCGCGAGCACGCTGGCAAGGTCGTTGCTTGGCATCTCGCTGCATTTCGAGGGCGACCACGGCAACGCCCGCGCGGAGTTGGAGGCAGCTCTACGCCATGCCTGGCGCTCTCGGCGGACGACGACGATATACATCGGCTTCGAATGCGAAATTCTTGCCGGTGCGATCCTGGCGCGGACGCTGTGGCTGCAGGGTCTTCCGGAGCAGGCGGTGGCGCAGGCGCGGCGGACGATCAGGGATGCGGCAGACATGGGCCATTCCCTGACCCTGTCCATTGCGTTGATCTGGGCAATCTCGGTATTCATCTGGACCGGCGAAATCAAGGCTGCCGAGGAGCATGTCGACCTACTGATCGCGCGCGCCGAATCGCATTCACTGGGACCTTATCTTGCGGTCGGACATGGCTTCAAAGCGGAACTGGCGATCCGCGGAGGGGACGCGGTTCGCGGCATCGAGGATCTTGGCGACTGCCTGCGCGTATTCCACGCGGCGCCTTATGAAATGCTGACCACGCACTTCACCATTTCGCTTATCGAAGGATTGATGAAGGCGTGGCGCTTCGCCGACTGCCTCGAGTTGCTCGACGACGCGATCCGGGATGCCGAAACGAAGGGCAATTCGTGTTACTTGCCGGAACTGCTGCGCGTTAAGGGCAATTTCCTGCTTGCGGTGCCGTTCTCCGATCCCGACGAGGCAGAGATCCACTTCAGCCGATCGCTCGAGCTGAGCCGCAGTCAGGGCGCGCGGGCATGGGAACTACGCGCGGCGATCGACCTTGCCGCCCTGCTGGACGGTCGCGGGCGCCGTGAGAGCGCCCGCGCACTTTTGGAGCCGATGTGCACGTGGTTTGCCGAAGGGGCGTACTCAGCCGACCAAAGGGCCGCGGAACGACTTTTGGGGAACTTGAGATAGCGTCGCGGCCGTACGTTCAGCCGATCCGGCCGCAGCGATGCCCTTGTCGAGCCGTTCCCGAGGTGCGGACGCCCGGGCGAGATGGTATAGCTACGTCACCATGAAGAATCCTTCAGCAACCATCCAGATCGATGAAGCCGGCCCTCAGAAATTCACTTTGGCAGTGACGTTCGACGGGCAGCGGTTCGACTGCGGGAACTACATCAGCCGTGCGGCTGCGATGCAGGCGGGACGGCTGTTCGTCCAGCGGAAGGAAGGTGAAGCCGTCGGGCAGCGTGGGCGCACCCGGAAGAAGCCGGGCAAGGGCTGAGGCGGCACAAGCTCCGATCCCGTTGGCATACGCCCCATCATATTCGCATCATGTCGCATCCGGTCATGGGAATGACGGTTCCGGTCAAGTGGCCGTCCGCCGTTGCAGCAAACTGATCGTCGAAACCGGGACTCGAACCCGGTCCGGATACTCAGCAAAGCTCAGCAGCGGGATCAGCCATGGCCAATTCCACCGAGATCAACCGCCGCGTCATCATAACTTGCGCGGTCACGGGCGCCGGCGATACCGTGGGCAAGCATCCCGCCATCCCGGTCACTCCGAAACAGATCGCCGAAGCGGCGCTGGAAGCGGCATCGGCCGGCGCCGCCGTCGCCCATATCCATGTCCGCGATCCGGAAACCGGAAAACCCTGCCGCGACGTCGCACTCTACCGCGAAGTGATGGAGCGCATCCGGTCGAGCGGGAGCGACGTCATCGTCAACCTGACCGCCGGCATGGGCGGCGACCTGTTCATCGGTCCCGACCATGAACCGGCCCGCTTCGGCTCCGATACCGATCTTGTCGGAGCCGAAGCCCGTGCGGCCCATGTGGCCGAACTATTGCCCGAGATCTGCACGCTGGATTGCGGTTCGCTGAACTTCGGCGACGGGTCGCTGGTCTATGTCTCGACCCCCGACATTCTGCGCCGGCAAGCGGCGATCATTCAACGCCTCGGGGTCAAGCCGGAACTTGAGATCTTCGATACCGGCAACCTGTGGTTCGCCAAGCGGATGATCGAAGAAGGCTTGCTGGACGCACCACCCCTGTTCCAGTTCTGCCTCGGCATTCCCTGGGGCATGCCGCCGGAGCCGCGCATGATGCTGGCGCTCCGCGACATGCTGCCGGCGAACAGCGTGTGGGCGGGTTTCGGCATCGGCAGGATGCAGATGCCGATGGTAGCACAGGCGGTCCTGCTCGGCGGCAATGTCCGCGTCGGGCTCGAGGACAACCTGTATCTGGACCGCGGCGTTCCAGCCAGCAACGGCGGTCTGGTCGAACGCGCCGTCACAATCGTCGAGGCGCTCGGCTCCGGCGTGGCCGGTCCGGGCGAGGCTCGGGAGATCCTGGGCTTGAAAGCTCCCGGCCGCTAATCGCACCTTGGGGAAAATCCAGCAAATGTCCACTTCTTCAACGATCCGCACCTTGGGCCTGATCGGCGGCGGCGTCATCGGCAGCGGATGGGCCGCGCGCGCCCTTGCCCACGGCCTGGACATCATCGCGTACGATCCCGCCCCTGACGGTGAGCCGGCGTTGCGGACCGCGGTCGACAATGCCTGGCCGGCGCTCGAACGGATGGGTCTCGGTCCGGGAGCGGACCGGGAACGCCTCCGCTTCGCGGGGTCGGTCGCCGAGGTCGCTACGGCCGCCGACTTCATCCAGGAGAACGCGCCCGAGCGCGAGGACCTGAAACGCCGCTTGCTGGCGGAAATCGACGCCGACTGCGGTGGCGAAGTCATCATCGCCTCAAGTTCCTCCGGGTTGCTTCCGTCTCGGATTCAGGCGGATTGCCGCCATCCGGAGCGGGTGGTCATCGGCCATCCCTTCAATCCGGTCTATCTGCTTCCACTGGTCGAGATCGTCCCCGGGGAGCGCACGGCGGCCGACGCGGTGGAGCGGGCTTCCGCCTTCTATCGCTCGATCGGGATGCGTCCGCTGAGGATGCGGAAGGAGATCGAGGGCTATCTGTCCGACCGGCTCCAGGAGGCGCTGTGGCGCGAGGCCTTGCACTTGGTCAACGAGGGCATCGCCACCACGGAGGATATCGACGACGCCATCGTCTACGGTCCCGGCTTGCGCTATGCCTTCATGGGAACCTGTCTGACCTTTCATCTCGCCGGCGGCGAAGGCGGCATGGCCCATATGCTGGATCAGTTCGGCCCGGCGCTGAAACTGCCCTGGACCAAGCTTGTCGCACCCGAGCTTACGCGCGAACTGCGCGACCGCATGGTCGAGGGAACCGCTGTTCAGGCCGACGGACGCAGCATCAAGGAGCTGGAGCGCTGGCGCGACGACTGCCTGATCCGCCTGATCGAGGCGCTGGCACCCATGAGGCACGAGCGGCGGGCGGAATCCCCCGATCCGGTAACGGCATGACCGGGGAAGGGCCGCTCCGCCTTTACCGCGCCCGGGTGGCTCCGGAGTGGGTCGACTACAACGGTCATCTCAGCGAAGCCTATTACGTGCTGATCTTCGGCCACGCGACGGATGCACTGCTCGACGCCATCGGCATGGACGAAGGCTTCCGCACAAAGACCGGCCGGTCAGTCTACACGGTGGATGCCCGGATACTTTATCTGCGCGAGGTCGCCTGCGGCGAGGAGGTGGAGATCAGCACCTGGATCGCCGCGGCCGATCGTAAGCGCATGCTGGTCCAGCACGCGATGTACTGGACCCGAGAACGCCTCGATACGGAAGGCCCGGTTGCCCGGACGGAACTGGTGCTGCTGTCGGTCGGCAAGCCGGGGCCGCGCGCCATGGCGTTCGATCCGGTCGTGTTCGACACGATCAAGCGGCTTTGCGGCAGGACTGGAAACGATTGTCCCGTCATGCCGAAACGGTGGCAGCCGGACGGCCCTTGAACCTCCACAACCAACCATAACAGGGAGATTGACCATGTCTTTGAGAACCGCCCGCCTGATGGCCGCCGCCGGTATCGCCTTGTGCAGCGCTTCCCTGTGGTCCGCCTCGGCTTCGGCTGCCGATCCCGCCGAGTGCAAGGCGGTCCGGATGTCCGATCCGGGCTGGACCGACATTACGTCCACCACGACCACCGCGTCCGTCATCCTGTCGGCGCTGGGATATCAGCCCAATGTCGTCAACCTTTCGGTCGCCGTGTCGATCGAGGGACTGCGCTCGAAGAATATCGACGCCTTCCTGGGCAACTGGATGCCGGCACAGGAAGAGATGACCCGCAAATACATCGACGGCGGCCAGATCGACATCGCCGTGGTCAACCTGGAAGGTGCCACCACGACGCTGGCGGTCAACAAGGAGGCCGCCGACGCGGGTGTGAAGACCTTTGCCGACCTTGAAAAGCACGCGGACAAGTTCAACCGCACCATCAACAGCATCGAGCCCGGCTCCTCCGCCAACGCGAAGATCCAGAAGATGATCGCGGATAACGCCTATGGCCTGGGCGGCTGGAAGCTGATGGAATCCAGCGAGGCCGCGATGCTCGCCTCCGTCGACCGCGCGGTGCGGCGCAAGGAATGGGCGGTGTTCCTGGGATGGGCGCCTCACCCGATGAACGTGAAGCTGCCGATGGGCTATCTGGACGGCGGGGAGGAGTATTTCGGCCCCAACCGGGGCAGCGCCACCGTCCGTACCCTGACCAAAGCGGGGCTGGTCCAGACCTGTCCGAACCTGGGCAACTTCCTCAAGCAGCTCGTGTTCTCGATTCCGATGGAGAACGAGATGATGGTCATGATCCTGAACGACAAGATGGACCCGAAGAAGGCGGTCGAGCAGTGGATGCGCGGTAATCCGCAGGTGCTGGATGGCTGGCTGGCCGACGTCACGACCTTCGACGGCAAGCCCGGCCTGCCCGCCGTCAAGACGGCGCTCGGCCTCTCTTCGTGACGCCGCTGCCCGACGATGAGCTGGCATCCGGAGTTTCCGAAGCGCTGGCGATAAGCGCCGGGCCGGTACCCGCCGCGAGTGACGACGTTGCGGCGATGCGGTCGGCTTATGAAGCCGGGCGGGCACGGTGGAACGAGCCGGTCATCGATCTCGCTTCGGTCACGAACGATGTCCTTCGCCTGGACCGATGTTCCATGGGCGTCAGGGTCTACCGGCCGTCGAGCGATCCAGCACTGCCGGCGCTCGTCTATCTCCATGGCGGCGGCTTCGTCGTGGGATCGCTTGACAGCCACGACCGGATCATGCGGCAGCTTTGCCGCCGGTCTGGCATGGTGGTCGTAGGTGTGGACTACCCGCTGTCCCCCGAGCACCGGCACCCCGAAGCGGTCGTCGCAGTCGAGCAGGCGGTCCTCGCCCTTGCCGAGGCTCCGCTGGCCTATGGCATCGACCCCGAGCGCGTAAGCATCGGCGGCGATTCCGCAGGCGCCCATCTGGCGCTGGCGGCAACGCTGCGCCTACGTGAGCGGCGGCCGGGTCTTATCAGGTTCATGCTGCTGTACTACGGCCTCTACGGTCTCCGGGATTCCGCGTCGCGACGCAGGTTCGCCGATGACGCCTACGGTCTCACCCCAGCTGAACTGCGGTTCTACGATACCTGCTATCGAGGCGTTGGCGCAGACCCCGAATCGGCTGCCTCGGATCTATTGTCGTGCGAACTCGCCGGCCTGCCGCCCGCCTTCATCGGGGCAGCGGCGCTCGACCCGCTGCTCGACGACAGTCTGGCGCTGGCCGATGCCGTGGCAAGGGCGAGAGGACGCGCCGAACTTTGCATCTATGACGGAGTCCTGCACGGCTTCCTGCATTGGAGCCGGCTGGTCCCGACCGCTGCCGAGGCGCTGGAGGATGGCGCGCGGGCGCTCCGGGCAGCCTTGCTCAAACCTCCATCCTGAGGGAGGCGGCGCCGGGAGTGGGCTGAAGTTGCGCCGTCGTCCTGTCCTTGCTGGGACTGGTTCCGGCGTGGCGCCGGTATGCCCGGGAAAAGCCCTCGTAGCTGCCGAAGCCGCAGGCGACCGCGATCTCCGACAGGGAATGATCCGAGTAGAGCACCAATGACCGCGCCCGCTCGACCCGCAGCCACAGGTAATAGCTTGCCGGCGACTGGCCGAGCGTGGAATGGAACAGCCGCTCCATCTGGCGGACCGACAACCCGGCTCGCTCGGCCAGGGCATTGACCGTCAGGGGTTCCTCCAAGTTCTGCTCCATCGACTGAACGGCGCGCATCAGCTTGGGATGACAGACGCCGAGCCGTTGCGGCATGTCGGCGCGCTGGCTGGATCGCGCCTCGCGGATGGTCGAATGGATGAACTGTTCCGAGACGGCCACGGCGACCCGGTGGCCGCATTCGATGCGGATCAGGTGAAGCATCATGTCCAATGCCGCGGTGCCGCCGGCGCAGGTCAGCCGGCGCCGGTCGATGACGAAGATCGAAGGCTGGACGTCGACTTCGGGATACTGCTCCGCCAAGCTGTCAAGGCATTCCCAGTGAGTCGTCGCGGCATGGCCGTCCAACAGACCAGAGCGGGCGAGCAGCAGGCTGCCGCTGTCGATGGCTCCTAGGATAGAGCCCTGCCGGTCCAGCCGGCGGAGCGGCACCGCCATCGCATCGCTGAACGACTCCTGCGGATCGAAGCCGGCACACAGGATCATCATATCGGCGTTTTCCACATCGCTCAGCCGCCGGTCCGTCACCAGCGCCATCCCGTTGCTCGCGACCACCGTTCCGCCCTCGGCCGAGACGGTGGACCACCGGTAGCAAGGTCTCCCCATCAGGTGATTGGCGACCCGAAGAGGCTCCACGGCACAGGTGAACGCCATCATCGAGAACTTGGGGAACAGCAGGAAAGCGATATCGCGCACGGATCGATCCGCGGGTTCTGTGCAGGGGATGAGCGGCATCGCGCAGGAATCGGCCCCTTGGCTGGCGGGTTGCTGGAAGCCAGTCATTGTGTCGGCAAGCACGGACGCCGACGCAAGGGGATTCAAGGAAAGTTCTAAAATCCATCGCGTTGGCCGTATCGACCGTAGCGTCATGCCGCCGACACCTTCGGTCCTAACAGACGCATCAGGGCCGGCAGGATCAGGACGACCAGCGAGACCGCCAGCAGCGTCGCCGAGATCGGCGTCGAGACGAGGGTGACCGGATCTCCCTGGCCGATCGACAAGGCGCGGCGCAGTTGGGTTTCCGCCATCGGGCCGAGGATGAGGCCGATCAGGACGGGTGCGACGGGAAAGTCGTAGACTCTCATCACGTAGCCGGCCAGCCCGATCACGAACATCAGCAGAAGGTCCATCCACGATGTCGCCAGTCCCCAGATGCCGACCAGCGAGAAGACCATAATACCGGCATAGAGATAGGGACGGGGGATCAGCAGCAGCCTCACCCAAAGTCCGACCAGCGGCAGGTTGAGCACCAGCAGCATGACGTTGCCGACATAGAGCGACGCGATCAGGCCCCAGACCAGCTGCGCATTGTTGATGAACAGCATCGGACCGGGCTGTAGGCCGTAGTTCTGAAATGCCGCCAGCAGGATCGCGGCCGTCGACGATGTCGGCAGCCCCAGCGTCAGCAGCGGGACGAGCACGCCGGCTGCGGCGGCATTGTTGGCGGCCTCGGGTCCGGCGACACCTTCGATGGCGCCGTGGCCGAACTCCTCCGGCTTTTCGGCGAGCCGGCGTTCCAGCGTATAGGACAGGAAGGTCGGGATCTCGGCGCCGCCGGCGGGCAGGGCACCGATGGGAAAGCCGATCGCCGTTCCCCGCAGCCACGGCTTCCAGGACCGACGCCAGTCTTCCGCCGTCATGTGGATGCCGCCGGCAAGTGGATTGATGCTTGGCGCCTCGGCTTGATAGCGGCTCGCGACATAGATCGTCTCACCGATGGCGAACAGCGAGACCAGGACGATGGTGATCTGTATGCCGTCGAACAGCTCCGGCGAGCCGAACACCATGCGCGCCTGCGCGGTCTGTCCGTCGATGCCGACGACGCCGAGAGCAAGGCCGATGAACAGCGCGATGAAGCCCCTGAGCCGGGAAGTGCCCATGACGACGGACACGGACGTGAACGCAAGCACCATCAGGGCGAAGTAATCCTCCGGTCCGAAGACGAACGCCAGTTCGGCGATGGTCGGAGCCAGGAAGGTCAAGCCGACGGTCCCGATCGTTCCGGCCACGAATGAACCGATTGCCGCCGTCGCGAGGGCGGCGGCGCCCCGGCCCCGGCGCGCCATCTGGTTGCCTTCCAGCGCGGTCATCATCGATCCGCTCTCGCCGGGCGTATTGATCAGGATCGATGTGGTCGACCCGCCATACATCGCACCGTACAGGATTCCCGCGAACATGATCAGCGCCGATTCAGGGGCTACCTGGGCCGTTACCGGCAACAGCAACGCTATGGTCAGGGCCGGACCGATGCCGGGCAGGATGCCGATCGCCGTGCCGAGGACGGTGCCGACCAGCGCCCACATCAGGT
This sequence comes from Skermanella aerolata KACC 11604, assembly GCF_000936425.1. Taxonomy (GTDB): domain Bacteria; phylum Pseudomonadota; class Alphaproteobacteria; order Azospirillales; family Azospirillaceae; genus Skermanella; species Skermanella aerolata. The sequence goes on from NZ_AVFK01000018.1 coordinate 42,355, forward strand.
TGATCGGCTGGAGGGCTACGGCGAAGCCGGCTAACAATGATGGCAATGCGTCCATGCGCCGTTCACCAGCCCAGCAGGGGAAGAAAGCCGCCAAGTCCCACGCCGAGGCTCCTGAAGCCATACCAGCAGGCGCTCCCCAGGATCAGGCCGAAGGCCACATCGTGAAGGATGCGGCGGGCGCCGAAGGCGCGCGCGACCAAGGCGAAGACCAGCGCCGCCGTGACTGGGAAGCCGATGGGCTGCATGGTAGCCAGCGGCACGGCCGCGGCCGTCGTCGCCAGGAGGAAGCCGCTCAGCGAGAACGGCGCGTCGGGCGTCATGTCTTCGGTCGCCTGGGGCTCGAAGCGTTCCCCCAGTCCGATCCTGATGGTCAGGACGATGCCGAGCAGCACCAGGCCTGCGCCGACCAGCCCGACGAACAGGCCGGGGCCGATGCCGCCATATTTCGCCACGATGTCCAGCGAGAGCGCGCCGTTGAGCCAGATCCCTCCAAGACCCGTGGTGCCAAGCCCCAGCCACCACGGACGCGTCTTCGATCCTGACATAGATGCTGCCTTTCCCTGTGGCGCGGATGCACTGCCCGGCTTCGACCAGCCGTCAAGCGACCGGCTGCTCAATAGGCGAGGCCGACATCCTTCAGGATAGCCTTCCACCTGGATTTTTCGGCCGTCAGGAAAGCCACGAAGGCGTCGCCGGAGAGATAGGCGTCTTCCCAGCCCTGCCGCTCCAGCGTCTGCTTCCACACCTCGCCGGCGGCAAGCTTGTCGAACCGCTCCAGCCAGGCCGCGTGGGCAGCCTCGGACATGCCCGGCGACCCGACGACGCCGCGCCAGTTCCCTATCACGACGTCGATGCCGGCTTCCTTGAGTGTAGGCGCGTCGATGCCCTTGAGCCGCTCCGGCCCCGTGACGGCGATGATGCGCACGCGGCCGGCGTCGGCCAGCGGCTTCAACTCCGATGCGCCGGAGATCGCCGCCTTCACCTTGCCGCCGGCAACGGCGGTGACGACGTCGCCGCCGCCCGGAAACGGGATGTAGTTGAGCTTGCCGGCGGCAACTCCGGCTTCGCGGGCGATCAGCGCCAGTGCCACGTGATCGACGCCACCCAGCGATCCGCCACCGACGGCCAGGGCGCCCGGGCTCTTCCTCAGCGCCTCGACCAGATCGGCCGGGGTCCGGATCTCCGACGACGTCGGCACCGCGACGGCGTCGTATTCGTTGGTCAGCCGCGCGAGCGGGGTCGTGCCATCGAGCGAAACCGGCGACTTCGAGGTGATGATGCTGCTCACCATGATGGCGCCCATGAACATCAAGGCGTTGTCGTCGCGCTTGCCGGTCCGGATAAACTCCGCGAGCCCGATCGTTCCGCCGGCGCCGCCCTTGTTGGTGAACTGCGTTCCACCCATGAACAGGCCGGACTGCTGCAAGGCCAGGATGGTCTGCCGCGCCGTGCCGTCCCAGCCGCCGCCGGCCGAGGCAGGGACCATTATGCGGGCGGTGTCGGCTTTCGCCGGCAACGACCAAGGGAACGTGACGAAAGCCATCGCACAAAGGACTGCGACAAACCGCTTCATGGTCGTTTCCTCGAAAGGTAAGTGACGTGACCTCGGAACGAGGTCCAGGGGTCAGACCGGTTCGGCCCGGACGACGATGCCGTCCTCGTCCGCGTAGAGACTATGGCCGGGTGTGAAGACGACCCCACCGAATCCGACGGGCTGGTCGACGGCCCCGGCTCCGGTCTTCGTGCTCTTGCGTGGGTTGGTCCCCAGCGCCTTGACGCCGAAGTCGAGGCCGGACATGGCCGCGGAGTCACGGATCGCGCCGTTCACGACGATGCCGGACCAGCCGTTGCTGACCCCAAGACCGGCCACCACGTCGCCGACAAGGGCCGAATGGAGCGAACCGCCGCCGTCTATCACGAGGACATGGCCGTGTCCCGGCTCCGACAGCACGGACTTGACCAGCAGGTTGTCCTGGTTGCAGCGGACCGTGCGGATGATTCCATGAAAGCGCGTGCGCCCGCCGAGGTCTCGGAACTGTAGATCGCAGACCTGGAGCGTTTCCTCATAGGCGTCGACGAGATCCGCTGTCGCATGTCCCATAAAATGGTTCCTTAGATATTGTCTTTCTTACAAATCTAATACATTATCGCTAATAATGCAACTCATAAGGTGTCCAATGTGATGTCACACTCTCTCGAGTTGGAAAATATGGGAGAGTACAAGCAACTGGAGGTGGCAGACAGGAGCTATCTCCATGTTCCGGTACAGGGCTTCGACGGGCTTGCCCGGCTGCCGTTCAGCCTCCGCGTTCTTCTTGAGAATCTGTTGCGCCAAGTCGCCGATGGCCGGTCGTCTCCGGGTGAGTTGCAAGCGCTCGCGGAGCGTCGTATCGGCGCCGGCTTGACCTTCTATCCGGCACGCGTTTTTCTACAGGATCTTCTCGGCGTTCCCGTTCTGGTCGATCTCGCGGCGCTTCGCGATGCCGTCGCCTCCGCCGGGGGCGATCCCCGCTCGGTCAATCCCAAGGTGCCCGCCGATCTGGTGATCGACCATTCGCTGAGAGTCGATGTTTCGGCCACTCCCGAAGCCCGGCAAACCAATCTCGCACTCGAATATGAGCGGAACGCGGAGCGCTTCAGCTTTTTGCGGTGGTGCCAGCGCAGCTTCGACCAGCTTCGGGTCGTGCCGCCGGGCAAGGGCATCATGCACCAGATCAACCTCGAACATCTGGCCAAGGTTGTCTGGATCGACGAAACGCCTGCGGGAATCGTGGCATATCCGGACACGCTGGTCGGCACAGACAGCCATTCTACGATGATAAACGGTTTGAGCGTGCTCGGCTGGGGCGTCGGCGGGATCGAGGCCGAGGCCGTCATGCTGGGCAAGCCGGTGTCGCTGCCGGTCCCGGAAGTCGTCGGGGTCGAGGTCAGCGGCAACCTGCCGGAGGGAACCACGCCGACCGACCTCGTGCTGACGATAACGGAGAAGCTCCGCGCGCTCGGCGTCGTCGGGAAGTTCGTCGAGTTCTTCGGGCCGGGCCTGGATGCGCTTCAGGTCGCGACCCGGGGCACGATCGCCAACATGGCGCCCGAATACGGCGCCACCTGCGTCTTCTTCCCCCTGGACTGGCGCGCGCGCGATTACCTCCGGCTCACCGGCCGCCCGGAGGAGCAGGTCCAACTGGTCGAAGCCTATGCCAGGGCGCAGGGATTGTGGCGCGACGAGGCAACCACGGCGCCCGAGTTCGACCAGATCGTGACGCTGGATCTGGCAAGCATCCGCCCGTCGATCGCGGGGCCGTGGAACCCGGAGGATCGCATCGATCTCGGCAAGGCCGCGACGGCCTTCTGCGAGCATCACGAGAAGCTCAGCGGCAGGCCGGTTTCCGACCGGAAAATGCCGGTCGACGGCGCATCCTTCGAGTTGACCGACGGCGCCATCGTGATCGCGGCGATCACGAGTTGCACGAACACGTCCAACCCCTTCAACATGATCGCGGCCGGACTGCTGGCCCGCAACGCCGTTGCCAAGGGATTGACGGTCAAGCCGTGGGTCAAGACCTCGCTGGCGCCCGGCAGTCAGGTCGTCGCGGCGGTACTCGAGCGGACGGGTCTCCAGACGTCGCTCGACGCGCTGGGCTTCCATGTCGTCGGATTCGGCTGCACCACGTGCAATGGCATGTCCGGTCCGATCCCGAAGCCCATGGCGGAAGCGATCGAAGCCGGCAAGCTGGTGGCGGCCGCCGTGCTGTCGGGCAACCGCAATTTCGAAGGCCGCATCCATCCCAACGTCAGGGCTGCCTATCTGGCCTCGCCGGCCCTGGTCATCGCCCATGCGCTGGCCGGGGCGATGACGGCCGATATCTCGACCGGCCCGCTTGGCATGGGCGATGACGGGCTTCCGGTCACCCTGAAGGACATCTGGCCGGATACCGAGGAGATCGTCGCGATCATCGACTCCGCCTATGGGCCGGACCTGTTCCGCAGCAAATATGCCGACCTGTTCGACGGTGACGAGACGTGGGAGAAACTGGGCGGTGAAGCGGGCGACCGCTTCGCCTGGGATCCCGCCAGTACCTATGTCCGCTGCCCGCCATATTTCGACTTATTGTCGCGGGAAATCCCGGCGGTTGGTCCGGTAGCCCGAATGCGGCCGCTAGCCGTGTTGGGCGACAGCATCACCACCGACCACCTGTCGCCGTCGGGTGCCATCGTCGCCGGCTCCCCGGCCGCGCGGTTCCTGACAGATCGCGGCGTCAAGCCGGCCGACTTCAACTCTTACGGGACGCGGCGCGGCAATCACGAGGTCGCGGTGCGGGCGACCTTCGCAAACATCCGGCTCCGTAACAAAATCGTTCCGGGTGTGGAAGGAGCTATGACGAGGCTGCTGCCGGACGGCACGGACCTGCCGATCTTCGACGCGGCGCTCGAGTATGGCCGGCGCGGAGTTCCCCTGGTCATCGTTGCCGGGCGCAACTACGGCTGCGGCTCGTCACGTGACTGGGCGGCCAAGGGCGTAGCGCTGCTGGGCGTCCGCGCCGTGATCGCCGAAAGCTTCGAGCGCATCCACCGCACCAACCTGATCGGCATGGGCATCCTGCCGCTCGTCTTCCCAAGCGAGACGACGGCGGACGGGCTGGCGATCGACGGCACGGAAACTTTCGATCTGCCGGATCTGGCGACCGAACTCGGCGTCCGCGCCTCGATCACCTGCGTCATCAACCGCGCCGACGGCAACCGGACAACCATCCCCCTGACGCTGCGCATCGAAACCGAAGATGAACTGGCATGGTGGCGTCATGGCGGCATCCTGCCGTTCGTCTGGCGCGATCAGGTGGCCGAAATCAGCAAGGAAGCACCATGAGCCAGAAATTCGTCCCCGCCGTCTTCATGCGCGGCGGTTCCAGCAAGGGCGTCGTCTTCCACGAACGGGACCTGCCGGCCGATCGGGCCGAGCGGGACCGGCTGTTCCTGGACGTGCTCGGCACGCCGGACCCGTATGGAAGGCAGCTCAACGGCATGGGCGGCGGCATCTCTTCGCTGTCCAAGGTGGCGATCATCGGACCGTCCACCCACCCCGACGCCGATGTCGATTACACATTCGGCCAAGTCGTCGTCGACCGCCCCCTAGTGGACTACGGCGCCAACTGCGGAAACCTTTCTTCCGTGGTCGGCCCCTTCGCGGTCGATACCGGACTGGTCGAGGCTGCCGACGGCGAGGTGCTGGTTCGCATCCACAACACCAACACCCGCAAGATCATCCATGCCCGCTTCGACGTGAAGGACGGCAAGGCGGTGACCAAGGGGGACTTCGCCATCGCCGGCGTCGCCGGAACCGCCGCCCGCATCAGGCTGGACTTCCTGGATCCCGGCGGCACCGTCACTCCCGGCCTGCTGCCGACCGGCAATGTCGTGGACAGGATCACGGTCGATGGCGTCGGCGAGATGGAAGTCTCCCTGATCGACGCCAGCAACCCGGTCGTCTATGTGCGGGCATCCGACCTGAGCATCGAAGGCACGGAATCGCCGGACGAGATCGAAGCCGTTCCGGGATTGATGGCCAAGCTCGACCGGATCCGCAGGCAGGCTGGGGTCATGATGGGTCTGGCCGCCACCCCGGATGCCGTCGGCCTGTCCAATCCGAAGATCGCGATGGTCGTTCAGCCGACGCTGTTCAGGACCCTGGACGGCGAGGCGTTCGAACCGGCAACCCACGAGATCGGAGTCAGGATGCTGTCGATGGAGCGGGCGCATCGGGCCGTGACCCTGACCGGAGCCATGTGCGTCGGCGTCGCGTGCCGGATAGAGGGGACGGTGCCCAACTTGCTGGCGTCGCCACCGGCGGCGGATGGTGAAATCCGGGTCGGCAATCCGTCCGGCGTCGTTTCCGTCGGGTCGGAGATCCGGTACGACGGCGGCTGGATCGCCGACAGCGCCGTCGTCTTCAGGACGGCGCGTACCCTGATGACGGGAGCTGTCGCGGTGCCCGGGTGACCGTTATCGGGCACCGTCGCCGGCATCCAGGACCCGCAACAGGTCGTCGTGCAGCACTGGGTAGTGGGTGAAACAGCGAAGAACCGACCCGTCGAGCACCCGTTCGAAGGACATGTTGTCGATGTGGCGGCTGGCGACGATGCATCGCTGATAGACCTCGACCAGGGGACGGGCGCACAGGTACATCTTGGATCTCGACGCCGAGAAGGGCCGGATGTGTCGCCCCATCTCCGACAGGCAGAACTCCGTCATGGCGGTCGCGACGCCTGGCCAATCCGGGTCGAAGCAGTCGTCGAGCACGATGACGGCTTCGGGAGTCAGCAGCGGAGCGAAGTTCCGCAGATCGTTGAGGACGCCGGGATGATCGTGAACGGCGTCGATGTGGAGAAATCTCAAGCTGCCCGGCGCAACCTCGGGAGGCACGGCCCGCATCGAGGGGAGGTCACGCTGTATGCAGCCCAGCCTGCCGTCAAGATCAGGGCAAAAGCGGCGAATGTTGCTTTCGACGACAGCCTGAGAGACTTCATGGAAGAGGTCGAAGCAGAAGAGCGATTCGCCCGGTCGCGCCAAGGCTCCAAGGCCGATGGCCGACCGTCCCTCGTAAACCCCAAGCTCACAAAGATCTCCGCGCCAGCCAGCCTCTTTCTGGATGAAGTCCAGAAGCCAGAACATGATCAGATCGTGATCGTAGAACCAGCCTTTGACCTCCGGCTCGACCTGATTCTTGTAGAGCTTCCAGAACTTGAAGATCTCCATCGATGGCCCCGATAATCCCACAAATCATGACGTGCGGTGTCATCGGGAACTATAGAGGCCATCGGTAAACGAAACCGGACAAATGGTCCCGTTGCGAACCGACGCGTCAGTAACGCCGCAGCAATCCGACGAGGCGTCCCTGAACCCGCACCCGGTCGGCCCCGAAGATCCGGGTTTCGAAGGCAGGGTTCGCCGGCTCCAGCGCTACCGTCTGCCCCTTGCGGCGCAGACGCTTCAAGGTCACCTCGTGCTCATCGATCAGCGCCACGACGATCGACCCGCTGTCGGCCACCTCGCACCGGTTGATGATGACGGTATCGCCGTCAAGGATGCCGGCTTCCACCATGCTGTCGCCCGCAACCTCGAGCGCGTAGTGATCGCCGGGCGGGAGCATCGTGGACGGGACGTTGATCATGGCGCTGTTGTCGCGCAGCGCCTCGATCGGCGTACCGGCGGCGATCCTGCCATAGAGCGGCAGTTCGATCGCCTCCACCTGATGGTTGACCTCCCGGCCGGCCAGCGTGCCGGAGAAATCGCCCTTGATGACGTTGGGCTGGAACTTGGCCCGCTCGGCGGCGCGCGGCTGGCGCCCGCTACCAGCATCCGATCCCTCCGGCAGCTTCAGCACTTCGAGCGCACGCGCCCGATGAGGCAGACGACGGATGAAGCCGCGTTCCTCAAGACCGGTAATCAGCCGGTGGATGCCGGACTTGGACTTGAGGCCAAGAGCGTCCTTCATTTCGTCGAAGGACGGCGAAACTCCACCTTCACCCAGCCGGTCGTTGATGAAGAGCAGAAGTTCGTATTGTTTACGTGTCAGCATCTACGCCCCCTGCGCGTGACCACCCGGTCCGGAACAAAACACAAACATTATCATACGTTCTAGTTTGGTTCACGTAAGGCGTCAAGCATTCCCCATCAAAAATTTAACTCTTTTAAAGGGGGAAGGTCCAGCTACAGACTAAATGAACCTCCCGTCAGCGGAAGAATTTCCACGATGTCGTCCTTGGAAGCCGCGGGCGCAAAAGGCGGTCGGACGATCAGGCAGTCGGCCCGGGCAAGCACCGAAACCAGCGAACTATCCTGCGACTCGAACGGCTGGGCGATCAACTCGCCGGCCGGAGAGCGGCTTAGAGTAGCCCTCATGTAGTCTTCGCGCTGGTCGTTTTGCTTGACCGGTACCCCCAGGCGCGCCTTCAGGCGAGTTTCCGTAGGGTCGAGTCCCTGCATCCGGAGCAGGGCAGGGCGCAGGAAAAGGACCGAACAGACATAGCTGGAAACGGGATTGCCGGGCAGTCCAAGCACCGGAACATCGCCCAGGCGGCCGAACATCAGCGGTTTGCCCGGCCGCATCGCGATCTTGTAGAAATCCAGATCCATGCCCCGGTCGCCCAGGACGCTGCGGACCAGATCGTATTCGCCTGCCGAAGCGCCGCCCGACGTGACGAGCAGGTCGGCATTCCAAGCGCCGGCGGTCAGTTCCGCCAGCGACTCCGGCGTATCGAAAGCAACGCCAAGGTTGAACGGCACGCCGCCGAAAGCCGTCACCAGGGCCGACAGCGCGAACGCGTTGGAACTGACGATCTGGTTCGATCCGACGGGGTCGCCCGGCAGGACGACCTCGTTGCCGGTCGCGAGAATCGCGATGCGGGGCCGGCGATGAACCCTGATCCAGGGCACGTTCATGGCGGCTGCAAGGCCGACGTCCCGAGCCGTCAGAAGCTTCCCGGCCGGAACGCCAATCTGCCCCGCCTGGAAGTCGATGCCGGCGAACCGGACGTGACGGTGACGGACACCGGCTTGGAGAACCGTTATCCGGTTTCCCTCGGCTTCCGTGTCTTCCTGGATCACGACGCTGTCGGCACCGTCGGGGAGCGGCGCTCCCGTGAAGATGCGCACCGTCTCCCCGGGTCCGATCCGCCCGTCGAAGGCGCTGCCGGCCTGAACCTCGCCGACTTGCCGCAGGATTGCGGGCGCCTGCGCCACATCCTCGGCACGGACGGCATACCCGTCCATCGCCGACATCGACGCCGGCGGCTGGGACAAGCGTGCGTGGATATCCTCGGCCGTCACCCGGCCCAGCGCGTCGGGCAACGCGACCAGTTCCGCCGGCAGCGGCGAGAAGGCGGAAAGGACGCGGCTCAGGGCTTCGGCGACTGGAATCATGGGGCTGTCCCGTAGTCTCCGCTTTTGCCGCCCGCTTTGTGGAGCAGACTAACATCGCCGATCGTCATACCGCGATCGACCGCCTTGCACATATCGTAGACGGTTAATGCCGCGACCGATACCGCCGTAAGCGCCTCCATCTCGACACCTGTCCTGCCCTTCAGCTTGCAGGTGGACGTGATGTCGACGGCGTTGCGTTCCGGATCGCAGGTCAAGTCGACCTTGACCGACGTAAGCGCCAGCGGATGGCATAGTGGGATCAGGTCGGGCGTACGCTTGGCCCCCATGATGCCGGCAAGCCGGGCGACGGAGAGAACGTCTCCCTTCTTGAGGCCGCCGGACATGATCAGGGCCAGCGTTTCCGGCCTCATGAACACCGATCCCCGGGCGGTCGCCGTCCGTTCCGTGATGTCCTTGTCCGAGACATCTACCATGACGGCGCGGCCTTCCGCGTCGAAATGCGTGAACCCGGCGGCCGCTTCTCCTCCAGTCGGCTTCTCCATCATTCGGCCGCCATCGGTGTCAGGAGAGACCGGGTCGCCTCGGCGACGTCCTGCTGCCGCATCAGGCTTTCACCGACCAGGAAGCACTTGGCGCCGACCTGCGCCATGCGGGCAAGGTCGGCCGGCGTATAGAGACCGCTTTCGCTCACCAGCATCCGTCCTTCGGGAAGCCATGCTGCAAGCTGCTCCGTCGTGGCGATATCGACGGCCAAAGTCTTTAGATTTCGGTTGTTTACACCGATCAGTTCACAGGGAAGCTGAAGAGCGCGATCGAGTTCTTCCCCGTTATGGACTTCCACCAGGACATCCATGCCGTAGCGGTCGGCGACCTCCGCCAGTTCCTTGGCGGTCTGGTCGTCCAGAGCCGCCATGATCAGCAGGATGCAGTCGGCGCCAAGCGCCCGCGCTTCGACCACTTGATAAGGATCAAGCATGAAGTCCTTGCGAAGGCACGGTAATTCGCAGGCGGCGCGAGCCTCTACCAGGAATGCGTCATTCCCTTGGAAGTACGGGATATCAGTCAGCACGGACAGGCATGCGGCGCCGCCGTCCCGATATGCCCGCGCCAATGCGGCAGGCTGAAAATCTTCCCGAATCAATCCCTTGCTGGGTGAAGCTCGCTTGATTTCTGCGATCAGGCCATAGCTTCCGGCCTCCACCTTGCGGCGAAGCGCCTTGATGAACCCGCGCGGTGGATCGGCCCGCAGCGCCGCCCGGTCGACTTCGGCAAAGCTCCGCTCGGCGCGGCGGGCGGCGACATGGACTCGCTTCTCGGCGCAGATGCGGTCAAGGACATCGCTCATGCCGGGTCTCCGCTGTTGGTCATCTTAATCAACCGGTCGAGCACCGCTCTGGCACCCCGGCCGTCGATGGCCGTCCGTGCCAGATCGGCAGCGTCCCTGATATCGTCCGCCTTGCCCGCCACCAGTAGGGCGGCGGCGCTGTTCAGCAGCACGATGTCCCGGTAGGCGCCGAGCGAACCGGCGAGGACGGCGTTCAAGGCTTCCGCATTGGTCGCGGCGTCGCCGCCCTTCAGGTCGGCGGGATTGGACGGCTTCAGCCCGGCATCGGCCGGATCGAGGTCGAACCGGGTGACTTGGCCGTTCTTCAACTGCGCCACATGGGAAAGCCCTGTTGTCGTCAATTCGTCCAACCCGTCGGAACCGTGGACGACCCAGGCTGTCTCCGATCCCAGCCGCGCCAGCACCTGCGCCAGCGGCTCGACCCATTCCTCGGAAAAGACGCCAAGAAGCTGCCGCTTGGCGCCGGCCGGGTTCGACAGCGGCCCCATCAGGTTGAAGATCGTCCGGGTGCCCAGTTCGACCCGCGTGCCGGCGACGTTGCGCATGGCGGTGTGATGCCGCGGCGCCATCAGGAAACAGATGCCGATCTCGTCCAGCGCCCGCTGGACCAGCGTCATCTCGCACTCGATGTTGACGCCCAGGGCCGTCAATACGTCCGCTGCGCCCGACTTGCTCGACGCGGCGCGGTTGCCGTGTTTGGCGACCGGTACGCCGCAGGCCGCGACCACGAGAGCCGTCGCCGTCGAGATGTTGTACGTACCGGACGCATCGCCGCCGGTGCCGCAGGTATCGATCGTGCCGGGAGGCGCCACGATCGGCACCGCCTTGGCCCGCATGGTCCGGGCAGCCCCCGTGATCTCCTCGATCGTTTCGCCGCGCACGCGCAGCGCCATCAGAAAGCCGCCCATCTGCGACGGGGTGGCGTTGCCCGACATGATGATGTCGAAGGCGAGTTCGGCCTCGTCCTCGCTCAACCGGCGACCGGCGGCTACGCCGGCCAGGATAGCCTTCATATCCGACATATCGGCCGTCATGCCGCGCGCTCCGATGGGGTGCTGGTGCCAGGACCGGTAAGCCGGACGAAGTTGGCCAGCAGTTCGTGACCATGTTCAGAGGCGATGCTCTCCGGATGGAACTGCACGCCATGGATCGGCAAGTCGCGGTGCATCAGGCCCATGATCAGCCCGTCCTCGCTTTCCGCCGTGACCTTCAGTACGTCCGGCAGCGTTTCCCGCTCGACGATCAGCGAATGATAGCGGGTGGCGGGAAAGGGGGAGGGCAGGCCGGCCAGCACGCTTTCGCCGGAGTGGCTCATCATGCTTATCTTGCCGTGCATCGGCGCGGGCGCGCGGATGACCCGCCCGCCGAAGGCCTGTCCTATCGCCTGATGACCCAGGCAGACGCCCATCAGCGGGATTCGCCGCTCGGCCGCGGCGGCGATGGTGTCCAGGCAGATGCCGGCGCGGTCGGGATCGCACGGACCGGGAGACAGCACGATGCCGTCGGGCCGCAGATCGAGCGCCTGTGCGACCGTCAGTGCGTCATTACGTTTCACCACGATCTCCGCGCCCAGTTCACCGAGGAAATGGACGAGGTTGTAGGTGAAACTGTCATAGTTATCGATCAGCAGCAGCATGCGGCAACCCGCGGCAAACAAATGGGAAACAAGCGAGCGGTTACCCTACAAGGCGGAACCCGGAAATTCCAGCGCGGCGACGCATGCCGGTACCTTGACCTTCCCGGCACTGGAAGCCCCATATGAATACCATCTGGCTGTGAGTAACGATCTGTTAACGATGAAAACCCATCGTATCGGGAGAGCGTTTCATGAATATCGGGACAGTTGCCAAGCGCTCCGGCGTGCCGGCCAAGACCATTCGCTATTATGAAAGCATCGGCCTGATCGCGTCCGCCGGCCGCAGCGCCAACGGTTACCGGGTCTACACGTCGGAGGAGGTCGAAACCCTGCGTTTCGTTTCGCATGCGCGTTCGCTGGGCTTCGCGGTCAAGGACGTCGCCAACCTGTTGACCCTCTGGCGCGACCGGAGCCGTGCCAGCGCCGACGTCAAGGCGCTGGCGCGCGGTCACATCGCGGAGATCGACGCCAAGATCGCCGAACTGCGGAATATCCGTGAAACGCTGGTCGACCTGGTCCAGCGCTGCCACGGCGACGACCGTCCCGACTGTCCCATTCTCGACTCGCTGGCTACATCATCGACAGAGCATCGCACCTGACATTATGCCAAGTCCAACGACCAAAACGTCCAAGACGCCGAAACCCCGGCGCACCCGGCGAAAGCCTGCGGTGCCCGACTTGCTGAAGCGCTTTCGTCCCGTCACGCTGGCAGCGGGAGCCCTTGCCCTGACCTTCGGCGCGGGCGCTCTGGTCGGCTTCCTCTATCAGCGGGAGTCGGACAAGCCGCCTGCCCAGGTCGTCACGACCCGGCCGGAAACGGTGCGCCCGACCGCTCCCCGGATCGACATGCCCCGCGTCGAACCACCCCGTGTCGAACAACCGCGTGTCCAGGAACAGGCCGAGGAATCCTCCGCGCCGAAGGCACCCTCGGCGACTGTCCCCATCATCGCTCCGCCGCTAGCCAAGCCGGCGCCGGCGACGGTCCTGGCGGCGATGATGCCGCCGCCGCTCCCGCCGGGTGCCGCACCGGCTCCGCTCGCTCCCGGCGCGCCGCTGTGGCAGAAGAACGCGGTGCCTTTCGTCCCGCGCTCCGGCGGTCCCATGATCGCCATCGTGATCGACGACATGGGGCTGGACCGGAAGCGCAGTTCCCGGGTCGTCGGATTGCCTGCCCCTCTGACCCTTGCATGGCTGCCCTATGCCAACGACCTTCCGCGCCAGACCAAGACGGCTCGGACGGCAGGTCATGAGCTGATGGTCCATATCCCGATGGAGCCGCGAGCCAGCGACATCGATCCCGGACCGGATGCCATGAAGGTCGGCGTCGGCAATGCCGAACTGCTGCGCCGCCTGGACCATGGCTTGAAGTCGTTCGACGGCTATATCGGGGTCAACAACCACATGGGCAGCCGTTTCACGGAGGATGCTGCCGGCATGAGGGTGATCCTGGGAGAGCTACAGCGACGCGGCCTGATGTTCCTGGACAGCCGCACCACCAGCCACAGCGTCGCCTTCGGCATCGCGCGCGGCATTCACCTGCCCGCCCTGGGCCGGGACGTCTTCCTGGACGACGACATGAGCCCAAGCGCGGTCAGGGCGAGCCTTGCCAAAGTGGAGGCCGTCGCCCGGCGGCAGGGTTACGCCATCGCTATCGGTCATCCCCACGACGCGACCGTGGACGCCCTGGTCGAATGGCTGCCGTCCGTCGCCGCTAAGGGCTTCACGCTCGTTCCCGTCAGCGCCATTCTGAAGCACCGCCAGCCGAGCGGCTGAAGCCGCCCCGCCAGGGCTTTGGAAAGCTACCGACCAAGCAGTAAAACCAGTAAAACGCCAAATGGAGGCACCACGATGTCAGCGAAGTACAAGGTTTCGGGGATGACTTGCGGCGGATGTGTCCGCTCCGTCACCAACGCCATCACCGCACGCGACTCGGCCGCGACGGTCGAAGTCGACTTGCCGACCGGAGTGGTGACGGTCGACGGCGACCTGTCGGAGGATACCGTCAAGGATGCGGTGGAAGGCGCCGGATTCGATTTCGGCGGCAGGGCCGCCGCCTGAACGGCGCTCGGCCCAACATACGCGTCAGCGGCTGGAAGCGAACCTGACCGCTTCCTCCGCTGCACGGATCAGCGCCCGCGACTTGTTGACCGTTTCCTGGTATTCGGCCTCCGGGTCGCTGTCGGCCACGACGCCGCCGCCCGCCTGGACATGCATGACGCCGTCCTTAAGGACGGCGGTGCGGAGCGCTATGCAGGTGTCCATGGCGCCGTTTGCGCCGAAATAGCCGACGCAGCCGCCATAGACGCCGCGCCGGGCCTTTTCAAGCTCGTCGATGATCTCCATCGCCCGCACCTTCGGAGCACCCGAGACGGTGCCCGCGGGGAACCCGGCGAACAGGGCGTCCAGCGCGTCGTGCTGCGGATCGATCGTCCCCTCGACGTTAGAGACGATGTGCATGACGTGCGAGTAGTACTCGATCACCATCCGTTCGGTCACCGTCACGCTGCCGATCTGGGCGACGCGGCCCACGTCGTTGCGCCCGAGATCCAGAAGCATCAGGTGTTCGGACAACTCCTTCGGGTCTGACAGCAGGTCGGCGGCCAGGATCTTGTCCTCATCGGGCGTGGCGCCGCGCTTGCGCGTCCCGGCGATCGGACGGATCGTCACCTTGCCGTCGCGTAGCCGCACCAGGATCTCCGGACTTGACCCGACGATGCTCAAGCCGTCGCCGAAATCCAGGTACAGAAGGAACGGCGACGGGTTGAGCCGGCGGAGCGCCCGGTACAGGCTGAAGGGCGGCAGCTCGAACGGCACGCTGAGACGATGCGACGGGACGACCTGGAAGATGTCGCCGGCCAGGATGTACTCCTTCGCCCGTTCGACGATCGCATGGTATTCCTCCCGCGTCGTGTTGGACACGGGCTCCGGCAGCGAACGCACCACGTTGGCCGCCTCGCGCCGGTACGGCAGGTTGCGCTCCAGGTCGGAGATGGCATCGCCGAGCCTTTCCAGCGCAAGGTCGTAAGCCAGTTCGGCGTTCATGCCGTCGGCCGGCCAGACCGGCGTTACCAGCGTTATCTGGTTCTGAATGCCGTCGAACACCGCAATGATCGTCGGGCGCATCAGGATCGCGTCCGGGATGCCCAACATGTCCGGATTGTCGTCCGGCAGGCGTTCGATCAGCCGTACCATGTCGTAGCCGAGATAGCCGAACAGCCCGGCGGCCATGGGCGGCAATTCCGCCGGCAAGTCGATCCGGCTCTCCGCCAGCAGCGACCGCAATGCCTGGAGCGGCGGCTCGTCGCTCGGCTCGAAGGCGTCCGCTTCGATGCGGGCGCGCCGGTTGATCTCGACCTTGTCGCGGTTGCAGCGCCAGATCAGGTCCGGCTTCAGGCCTATGAACGAGTAGCGCCCACGGACCTCGCCGCCGGTCACCGACTCCAGCAGGAAGCAGTTGGACTGGCCGTCCGCCAGCTTGATCATCGCCGAAACCGGGGTTTCCAGATCGCTGACGAGGGTGGTCCAGACGACCTGCGGCTTGCCCGCCGCATAGGTTTCGCCGAAGCCGGAACGGGCGGGGAGCGCCTTCATGATGGGTCAGTTCCGCTGGAACATTGTGTCGATGGTCGACTGGTGGATCGACACCGGGTAACGCTGACGAAGCGCATCGGTGAACTGGGCGAGAAGGTCGCCGGCCATCGCCTGCTGGACGCCCTGGCGCACCTGGGCCACCTGTGCATCGGCGGCAGCCGGATCGGCCCCCTGGATTTCCCTCAGGCGGACGACGATCTGCCCGTCCTGGGTCGGCGCCGTCGCCACCTCGCCCTGCTTCATCTCGAACAGGCGCTGCACCAGCCCGGGAGGTAGTCCGCCGTTTTCGCGGCCCGCGCGCGTCAGGGCTGGGGTGACGCCGGCAACGGTGCCGGGGACGCTTGCCGCGATGTCCTGGGGCGTACTGCCGGCCTTCAGCCGTTCCTCGATCTCGCCGGCTTTCCCGGAAGCAAGCTGGGCGCGTTGATCGGCCTGCCAGGCGGCGATCACCTCGGCTTTGATGGTATCGAGCGGGCGGAGCGTCGCCGGCGTGATCGCGTCGACCCGTGCGATGAAATAGTCGCCGTCCGGCGTCTCCGTCAGGGTGGTGGCGGAACCCTGCTGCACGCCGAAGGCAGCTTGGGCGACCTGTTGCGCCGCCGGCAGTTCCGCGACGGCACCGCCGTCCGGCTTGCGGCCGCTGGCGTCGATCGCGGGAACCTCGATCAGCCGCAGGCCGAACTGCTGCGCCACGTCCTCGATGCTGGCGCCGCCTGCCAGCGCGTCCTCGACCTTGTTGGCCGATTCGAAGACGGTGTCCATGGCGCGGTCGCGCTTCACGTCGGCCAGCACTGTGTCGCGTACCTGCTCGAAGGCGCGCGTGCTGCCGGCCTCGATGCCGCTTACCCGCACGATGTGCCAGCCCAGGGGGCTCTGCACGGGGGCGGTGAGGCCGCCCTGCTGCAAGCCGAACACCGGCCCGGTCAGTTCCGGCAGCAGGTCTTCCCGCGCCAGGCTGTTCAGCGTCAGGACCTCGGCTCCGGCAGCCGTGGCCGCCTCCTCCAGGCTTTGGCCCTGGGCGACCGAGGACTCGATCTTGCGGGCGGTCGCTTCGTCCGCCACCAGCACCTGATCGACGGTCCGGCGCTCCGGCGTCTGGAACTCGGCCGCCCGGGCGTCGTAGGCGGCATGGAGGTCTTCGTCCGAAACGGTGATGTCCTTGGCGATGTCCTCGACGGTCAGCTTGCCGACGGTCAGCTTGCGGAACTCGGGTGCCGTGAACCGGACCGCCTTTTCCTGATGGTATGCCGTCAGGGCCGCATCGTCCGGCGTGCCGACATCGCCCATGGCAGCGTTCGGCACCAGGACGGTTTCGGCGATCCGCCGCTCCGCCTGACGGCGGAACAGATCGTCGACCAGCGCGCCGGGCGCCTGAGCGCCGGCAGCGACGGCGCCGACGACCTGGGTCCGCTTGATCTCGGTGCGGAGCAGTTGGACATAGGCGTCCTCGGTCAGCTGATTGGCCGCCAGCACGCGCCGGAACTGTTCGGGATCGAACTGTCCGATCAGATTGTGGAAGGCGGGCTCCGCCCGAAGCTGGCCCAGCACCAGCGGATCGCCGACCCGCAGCCCGGCGTCATCGGCCGCCAGCGTCAGCAGATGCCGCTGGATGAGCTGGTCCAGCGTCTGGTTCACCAGGCCCAGCGCGCGAGCCTGTTCCGCATCGATCTGGCCGCCCAGCATCTGGCGCAGGCGGTTCACTTCCTGGCGGAAGGCGTTGTCCAGCTCGACCGTCGAAATCTTCACGCCGCCGACCTCGGCCGCCGTCGTGTCGGTCCGGCCACGGAAAATGTCGCCGATGCCCCATACCCCAAAGCTGAGGATCAGGAGGACGAACAGGATCTTCACGATCCAGGAGCCGACGGTGCTGCGCAGGGCTTGAAGCATGTTCCAACGTCTTGAAAGCGGGAGGCCGGGCGATCCGGCGCCAATAATCACGGTGCCGGGGACAAGAACCCCGACGGCGCGGCATCATAGGTGTCGGCCCGGACAGCGGCAACAGACGATTTACCACCCGCGCGACGCGCCCATAGTGTGGAAATAACCGCCCGCACTTGCTAAACAGTCCCCATCGCATACACCGCAATTGAAGATCGAGATGGAGCCCATGCCCGAGCGCCGCAAGCTGATAGCCGGAAACTGGAAGATGAACGGCCTCCGCGCCGCCGGGCTGGAACTGGCGAAGGATCTGGCGGGACGGCTCGACGCCGCCGGCTCGGTGAAGTTCGACATGCTCGTCTGCCCGCCGGCGACCCTCGTCCACTCGGTCGCGGAAGCCGTGGCCGGCACCCCCCTGGCGGTCGGCGGCCAGGATTGCCATGTCGCGAAGTCGGGCGCCCATACCGGCGACATCAGCGCCGCGATGCTGGCCGATTCGGGCAGCACCCACGTCATCGTCGGCCATTCCGAGCGCCGCCAGAACCACGGGGAGGACGACGCGCTGGTTTCGGCCAAGGCATCCGCCGCGCATCAGGCCGGTCTGGTGGCGATCGTCTGCGTCGGCGAGACGCTGGAGCAGCGCGAGGCCGGCAAGGCGCTCGACGTGGTCGGGACCCAGGTCGCGGGCTCGATACCGGCCGGCGCCACCGCCGCCAACACCGTGATCGCCTATGAGCCGGTCTGGGCGATCGGGACCGGCAAGACCCCTACGGCTGCCGACGTCGCCGAGGTCCACGCCCATATCCGTAAGGCCATCGACGGCCGGATCGAGAATCCCGGGCAGGCCCGCATCCTCTACGGCGGTTCGGTCAAGCCGTCGAATGCGGCGGAACTGCTGTCGGTGGACAATGTCGACGGCGCCCTGGTCGGCGGCGCCAGCCTTGCCGCCGACGATTTTTGGGGCATCGCGGAAACTTGCCGCTAGCGAAACTCATGACGAGTTAGTAAATATCGGTCGAAGGCGTGCCATGCCCATCCGAAAGGGGCGGCTGGCGCGCCTATCGGTTTTTGAGCATCGGTTTTCAGAAGAGAAGGTTTCCGGACCATGGAAGCAGTGGTTCTGATCGTGCACCTGCTGATCGCAGTTTCGCTGATCGGTGTGGTGCTGGTACAGAAATCAGAAGGCGGCGGCCTTGGCATCGGCAGCAGCGGCGGGGCTGGTGGCGGCATGATGTCGGCGCGCGGCACGGCCAACCTGCTGACCCGGACCACCGCGATCCTGGCGGGGGCCTTCATGCTGACCAGCCTGGTCCTGGCGATCATGGCCGGCGGGCAGAACCGGCCGCGCTCCATCATCGACCAGATGCCGCCCCAGCAGTCGGCGCCGTCCGAAGCGCCGCCGCCCGCGGCTCCGGCGGCTCCGCAGGCTCCGGTATCTCAGTAGCGCTGCGCACAGGATCGGGTAGTCGGGAGGCGGCGGTTCGGCCGCCTCTCTCATTTCAGGCATGATTGATCAAAACTGGGATCGGCAAGACACCATGACTCGGTACATATTCATTACCGGCGGCGTCGTTTCCTCTCTCGGCAAGGGCCTTGCCTCCGCGGCACTGGGCGCATTGCTCCAGGCACGTGGGTTCAAGGTGCGGCTGCGTAAGCTCGACCCTTACCTCAACGTCGATCCGGGCACCATGAGCCCGTATCAGCACGGGGAGGTCTACGTCACCGACGACGGCGCGGAAACCGACCTCGACCTCGGCCATTACGAGCGGTTTACCGGCGTCGCCGCGCGCAAGAGCGACAACGTCACCACCGGGCGCATCTACTCCACCGTGATCCAGCGCGAGCGGCGCGGCGACTATCTGGGCGCCACCGTCCAGGTCATCCCGCACGTCACCGACGCCATCAAGGAGTTCATCCGCGCCGACGTGACGGACGAGGACTTCGTCCTGTGCGAGATCGGCGGCACCGTCGGCGATATCGAGAGCACGCCCTTCCTGGAGGCGATCCGCCAGTTCGGCAACGAGGTCGGGCACGAGAACTCGCTGTTCATCCACCTGACCCTGCTGCCCTACATCCCATCCGCCGGCGAGTTGAAGACCAAGCCGACCCAGCATTCGGTCAAGGAACTGCTCAGCGTCGGCATCCAGCCCTCCATCCTGCTGTGCCGCTCCGACCGCCCGATTCCGGAAGGCGAGCGCCGCAAGATCGGCCTGTTCTGCAATATCCGCCAGGAGCGGGTGATCGCGGCGCTGGACGTCGATACGATCTATCAGGTGCCGGTCAGCTATCACGAGCAGGGTTTCGACGTTCAGGTGCTCAGCTACTTCGGATTGCCTCACGAAGGCGAGCCGGATCTCAGCCGCTGGCGCCGCATCGTCCACACCGTGCGCCAGCCCGAGGGCGAAGTGACCATCGCCGTCGTCGGCAAGTACACCAGCCTGCTCGACAGCTACAAGTCGCTGGCGGAAGCGCTGGTCCACGGCGGCATCGCCAACAATGTCCGGGTCAAGCTGGACTGGATTGACGCCGAGATCTTCGAATCCGACGACGCGGTCCAGCATCTGGAGCATGTCCACGGCATCTTGGTGCCGGGCGGCTTCGGCGAGCGCGGGTCGGAAGGCAAGATCCGGGCGGTTCAGTTCGCGCGCGAGCACAAGGTCCCGTATTTCGGCATCTGCTTCGGCATGCAGATGGCGGTGATCGAGGCGGCGCGGCATCTGGCCGACATTCCCAACGCAGGCTCCACCGAATTCGGCCGCGACGTCGTCCCGGTCGTGGGCCTGATGACGGAATGGGCACGCGGCAACCAGACCGAGATTCGCGGCGCCAACGACGATCTCGGCGGCACGATGCGGCTGGGAGCCTATCCCTGCCGGCTGATCGAAGGCTCCCGGGTCCGAGACATCTACGATTCGGAGCTGATCAGCGAGCGCCACCGGCACCGCTACGAAGTGAACATCAACCTGCGTGGACAGTTGGAGTCTGCGGGGCTTCTGTTCTCCGGCCTGTCGCCGGACGGCGCGCTGCCCGAAATCGTCGAACTGCCGGGCCATCCGTGGTTCGTCGGCGTCCAGTTCCATCCGGAATTGAAGTCGAAGCCGCTGAGCCCGCATCCTCTGTTCATCGATTTCATTCGCGCCGCCATCGAGCAGAGCCGGCTGGTTTAATCCGGCCGGTCCTTCAGGGGCCGGTCTCGCAGGGAGGGTCGACTTATGATAGACGCCACTACGCTGAACCGCACAGTAGAGGTCGGTCCGCTTTCCATCGCCAACGATCGGCCTTTCGTCCTGATTGCCGGCCCCTGTGCCCTGGAGAGCCGGGAGCACGCGCTGGAGACCAGCCACGCGTTGGTCGAGCTGACGCGCAAGCTCGGCATCGGCCTGATCTACAAGTCGTCCTTCGACAAGGCCAACCGCACTTCCCTGGGGAGCAACCGCGGCATCGGACTGGAGACCAGCCTGCCGATCCTGGCGGAAGTCCGCGAGACTTGGGGCTGTCCCGTCCTGACCGATATCCATCTGCCGGAGCAATGCGGTCCTGTCGCGGAAGCGGTCGATGTGCTCCAGATCCCCGCTTTCCTGTCCCGCCAGACCGACCTGTTGCTGGCCGCCGCCGAAACCGGCAAGGCGATCAATGTCAAGAAAGGCCAGTTCCTGGCACCCTGGGACATGAAGAACGTCGCGTCCAAGCTCGCCAGCACCGGTAATCAGAAGATCCTGCTATGCGAGCGCGGCGTCAGTTTCGGCTACAACACCCTCGTTTCGGACATGCGGTCGATCCCGATCATGGCGCGCACAGGGTATCCCGTCGTGTTCGACGCCACGCACTCGGTCCAACAGCCGGGCGGGCAGGGTGAAACGTCGGGTGGCCAGCGGGAATTCGTACCCGTGCTGGCGCGCGCTGCCATCTCGATCGGTGTCGCCGCCGTCTTCATGGAAACGCACCAGGACCCGGACAAGGCGCCGAGCGACGGCCCCAACATGGTCTATCTGAAGAACCTGCCGGGCATCCTCGAGGCCTTGGTTCAGTTCGACCGTCTGGCTAAAGCCAATCCGCTGTTCTGATCGACTTTCGGGACATCGTTCATGTCCCGAATAACCGCTCCGGCAATCAACTTGTCACTGCAATGCCCTGTCTCGACCGGCTAATCAAGGCGATCACCAACAGCGCCGAAGGTGGCCCATGGCTGCACCACAGAAGGACTCGGCAGAGTCCATTGAACACGTGCCGGTGGCAAGTGCCGATGTCAGTGGGGCCGAAGCACTTCCCTACTACATAGCGGCGCTCCTGCCATCGGGAACTCCCCGTTGGAACGATCAGTCCAGTCTCGGCAGCCCGGCTACGGTCACTTACAGTTTCATGACCGCGTCGCCGGACTATGCCTGGTTCGACGATTCGTTCGGCTTCGCTCCGATGTCCGGCGTCCAGCAGGCTGCCGTGCGCGCCGCACTGGCGACATGGGCGGAAGTTGCCAACATCACGTTCAAGGAAGTGCCGGACGCGGGCAATGGCGGAGAGATCAGGTTCGGGACCAACAACCAGAACGGCGCCAGCGGCGGCTACACCTACTTCCCCAATTCCGACCCGGCCGGCGGTGACGTCTACATCGCGAACGACCAGGAATCCAACAAGAACCCGGAGCCCGGCAACTGGGGGTATCATACTCTCGTCCACGAAATCGGCCATGCGATCGGGCTGAAGCATCCAGGCGACTACGATGCCCATGGCGGCGGAGCAGAAGGTCCCTTCCTGCCGACGGCCGAGGACAACCACCAGTTCACGACGATGTCGTATACCACTCAGCCGTGGACCAACTACGGCACCTACGGTGCCGCGCCGGCACTCTATGACGTCGCGGCGATCCAGCATCTCTATGGCGCCAACCTGAAGACTCGGCCGGGCGACGACGTCTACCAGCTATCGAATACGGAAACCGCCTTCACGAAGGTGATCTGGGACGGCGCCGGCTCCGATACGCTGGACGTGGGCGCCCAGACACGCGGCGCAACCATCGACCTGCGGGAAGGGGCGTTCAGTTCGATCGGAACCAATGGTGCCGGTGGCGCCGCCGTGAACAACGTGTCGATCGCCTACGGAGCCAGTATCGGCAACGCCAACGGCGGCAGCGGCGACGATACGATCACCGGCAATGCCCTTGCCAACCGCCTCAACGGCGGGGCCGGCAATGACAAATTGTACGGCCTCACCGGCAAGGACACCTTCGACGGCGGTCCGGGCAGCGACGTCATCGACGGCGGGGAGGGGCCGGATACCGCCCTCTGGTCAAGCCCGCGCAACGCCTATGCCATTTCCCTGAATGCCAATGCCGACGACACCGTTGCGGATTCCTCGGGAACCGACCGGATCGTCGGGAACTCGGTCGAGCATTTCGTCTTCGTGGACGGGGAGTACGTCACCGACACCGCCAGCACCGCGGCGCAAGTCTATCGGCTGTACGGCGCCACCCTCGGGCGGGAACCGGATGCCGGCGGAATGAAGGGGTGGGTCGGCGCCATCGACTCCGGCTCGCTGACGCTCAACCAAACAGTCGCCGGATTCACCGGTTCACCGGAGTTCACCGGCCGCTACGGCAATCCGGAAGACGCGGGCTTCATTACCCTGCTGTACCGGAACGTTCTGGGGCGGGAGCCCGATGCGCCCGGAATGCAGACCTGGACGACCGCGCTTGGCGGTGGCGAGAGCCGGTCCGATGTCGTGCTCGATTTCTCCGAGTCAGCGGAAAACATCAACCGGACGAGCCCGGGCGTCGAACAGGGCTTGTGGCTTCGCGACGATACGGCGGCCCAGGTAGCGCGTCTCTACCATACGACCCTGGATCGGCTGCCGGACGCGGAGGGACTGGTCACCTGGACCAATGCCCTGCGCAACGGCGACACGCTTCTGGGAATTTCGGACGATTTTACCGGCTCTCCGGAGTTCATCGCGCGTTACGGCACGCTGGATAACTCCGGCTTCACGACGCTTCTCTACAACAACGTGCTGGGCCGTCAGCCGGACAGTTCCGGTCTGGCCGCATGGACGGAGTCGATCGATTCCGGAAGGCCACGGGCCGAAGTCGTCATAGGGTTCTCGGAGTCCGCCGAGCATCAGAGCCAGCGCGCGCCCTATATCGACGATGGAATCATGCTTGAAGGCCAAGCCCAGGGCGGGCAGGTGGAAACGGCCGGCGTGGCGCAATCCGCTACTGCGCCAGGCGACTGGCTGTTCGGAGCCTAAGCGTTTCCCCCATCGGCTTACGCGCCGCTCCCGATAAAAGGGGAGCGGCCGCTTGGCGTGTGGCCTGACAACAACTTGTCAGTTTCGATATAGCTTCAGCGACCGGGGCAATCAGGACCAACGTCTGGCCTCTGGTGTATGACGTTAAAAAATTCCCGCATTAAGGGTATGAGCGTCATAGTAGCGCATGTTCTACTTAAAAGCAGCATTCTTCATCGAATATGCTTATAAATCGCTCGAATTATCAGAGAATTAATAGCAAATTCAGTCCATCTTAGGATGCTTCGATGTCGACTTCGGCTTGTAATGCGATTGATGCTATCGAGGCTGTAGATCCTGATCCAGCCCATTTTACGATCGATCCCTCGCTTGGATGTACATGCGGGTCCTGCGACGGGGAACACACGGAGCATGGCGTATACATGCCTCAAGGGCTGGCCAGCTCCGGTGCCGACGGCACGGTGCGCTCCTATGTGTCAGCGCTACTGCCGTCCAGCACTCCTCGCTGGAACGCAGCATCAGCCATCGGAACTGCCGTCAACGTCACCTTCAGCTTCATGACGCAGGCGCCGTACTATGCAAGCTGGAATGACAGTTATGCGTTCGCGCCGCTGTCGGAGGTACAGAAATCTGCGGCACGCGCAGCTTTGGCGACTTGGTCCGATGTAGCCAACATCACATTTACTGAAGTCTCGGATGCTGATGCCGGAGGATCGATCCGCTTTGGTACCAATTATCAGACTAACAGTGCTGCGTATGCTTATTACCCAACTTCTTCCAGTGGCATCGGCGGCGATGTTTTCCTTTCGAGATACTCCGACATTAACTCCTCTCCGTCGCCCGGTGATGCGGGATTCAGTGTTCTGGTGCATGAAATCGGACATGCCATTGGTTTGAAGCATCCTGGGAACTACAATACCGGCGGTGGAGGAACGGAAGGCCCTTACCTATCCTATAATCAAGACAATAAGCGATACACAATCATGTCTTACAATAGGCAGTCGCTATCTGATTATAACGTTTATGGGTCTGCTCCTGCTCTTTACGATGTAGCAGCTGTTCAATATCTGTATGGAGCCAGGACAAGCGTCAGACAGAATGATAATAGATATCTATTCTCTAATATGACGACGCCGTTCACTGAAGTCATATGGGATGGAGGCGGCAATGACACTATCGACGCAACTGCACAAATCCAAAACGTCAAGATTAATTTGAATCAAGGGACATTTAGTTCGATTGGAGTGTATTCGTCGTCCAACGGTTATATTCGTGTTCTAATGTCTCCCGCGACAGACAACGTGTCCATTGCTTACGGTACCGATATCGAGAATGCCGTAGGGGGAAGCGGCTCTGATACCATAACGGGCAACAGTCTCAACAATACTCTGTCGGGCGGATCGGGAGGCGATACCCTGAGCGGGGCAAATGGTGATGACATCGTCAATGGCGATGCTGGAGCCGATCGCCTACATGGCGGACTCGGAAACGATCTTCTATCAGGCGGAGCCGACGCGGATTATCTACACGGGGAAGACGGGAACGATACTCTCGACGGCGGTGCCGGCGGCGATGTTCTGTACGGTGGCGCCGGTATCGACACGGCGGTATGGCACCTTCCACGCACCAGCTACAAAACGATCAGCATAGGGTCCGGCACGAATAACTATGTCTATGATGGTTCTGACTATGATTACTGTTACGATAACTCGATCGAGTACTATAAATTCACCGATGGAACGCTGACGGCAAGCAACACCGGCACGGCAGCACAGGTCTACCGTCTTTATGGGGCCGCATTGGGCCGAACGCCGGACAACAGCGGCTTGAAGAATTGGGTGTCGACCATCGAGGCCGGCGCCATGACGTTGAAGCAGGCCGTCTCGGGGTTCACCAACTCGACCGAGTTCCTCAACCGGTACGGCAGCCCGGATAACACGACATTCGTCACTCTCCTGTACAAGAACGTCCTTGGCCGGACACCCGATGCCGGTGGGCTTACGAACTGGACCAACGCGCTTGCTGCTGGGATGAGCCGTGCCGATGCCGTCCTGGGATTCTCGGAATCGGTCGAGGACATGGAAAAATCCAAGGCCACAGTCGAGAAAGGCTTGTGGCTGAGCGACGATAACGCGGCCAAGGTCGCGCGGCTTTACCATACGACGTTGAACAGACTGCCGGAGGCAGGGGGACTGGAAAACTGGACCGCAGCACTCAGAAGCGGTTCCTCACTGCTTCAGATCACCGACGGCTTTACCGGATCGGCGGAGTTCCAGCAGAAATATGGCAGCCTGAACGATGTGGCCTTCGTAACGCTCCTGTACAACAATGTCCTCGGCAGGGGTCCCGACGGTGCCGGGTTGGCGAACTGGACCGGTGCGCTCCGGGCTGGCAGCACACGCGCCAGTGTAGTCGTAGGTTTCTCGGAGTCCGATGAACACATCACCAAGCGTGCCTCTTACATCGATGACGGTATCAAGCTCTATGGCTCAGGACCGGTCGGCGCGCAGGCGATGTCGGCCGACGACGGCGCCTTCTATGCCGATCCGGCATCGCCGTCATTCAACGATGCGGTCGCCCAACTCGGCCTGTTGACTCAGACCACCTTGTCCGAGCTACCCGCTCTCGCCACCGGTTTTGTCTCGGAACCCGACGTTCAGCCCGGCATCCTCGCGAGTGCGGCGTGATAGTCCCGCCGGGACGTATCCCACGCTGTTTCCTTGATAACCCGGTATTTGGCGCTTATGACTTGCCGGCGATAAAGCCAATAAGCCACCTCGGGGTTTTCCATGTCTGTGATCACTGACATCCACGCGCGCGAAATTCTCGACAGCCGCGGCAATCCGACCGTCGAGGTCGATGTGACCCTCGAATCCGGCGCCTTCGGCCGTGCCGCCGTTCCTTCGGGCGCCTCTACCGGCGCCCACGAAGCGGTCGAGCTTCGCGACGGCGACAAGGGCCGCTACGGCGGCAAGGGCGTGCTCAAGGCGGTCGATGCCGTCAACGGCGAGATCTTCGACGCGCTGTCCGGCAACGAAGCCGCCGAGCAGGAAGGGGTCGACGCGCTGCTGATCGATCTCGACGGAACGCCGAACAAGTCCCGGCTGGGCGCCAACGCCATCCTCGGCGTCAGCCTCGCGGTCGCCAAGGCGGCGGCGCAGGAGGCGGACCTGCCGCTCTACCGCTATGTCGGCGGCGCCTTCGCCAACATGCTGCCGGTCCCGATGATGAACATCATCAACGGCGGCGCCCATGCCGACAACCCGATCGACATCCAGGAATTCATGATCATGCCCGTGTCGGCCGAAAACGTGGCCGAGGCGATCCGCATGGGCTCTGAGGTGTTCCAGTCGCTCAAGAAAAAGCTGAAGGACGCCGGGCACAACACCAATGTCGGCGACGAGGGCGGCTTCGCCCCCAACCTCGCTTCGACCGACGATGCCCTCGGCTTCGTCATGCAGGCGATCGAAGCGGCCGGCTACAAGCCGGGCGAGGACATCCATCTGGCGATCGACGCGGCCTCGACCGAGTTCTTCAAGGACGGCAAATACAACCTCGCCGGCGAAGGCAAGATCCTCGAGCCGGGCGCCATGGTGGACTACTGGTCCGACCTGGTCGCCCGCTACCCGATCATCTCGATCGAGGACGGCATGTCCGAGGACGACTGGGAAGGCTGGGCAGCATTGACCGCCGCCATCGGCAAGAAAGTCCAACTGGTCGGCGACGACCTGTTCGTGACCAACCCGGTCCGCCTGACCGACGGCATCAAGAAGGGCGTCGGCAATTCGATCCTGGTCAAGGTCAACCAGATCGGCAGCCTGTCGGAAACCCTGCATGCGGTCGAGATCGCGCACAAGGCGTCCTACACCGCCGTCATGTCGCACCGCTCGGGGGAGACCGAGGACTCCACGATCGCCGATCTCGCGGTCGCAACCAACTGCGGCCAGATCAAGACAGGATCGCTGTCCCGTTCGGACCGGCTGGCCAAGTACAACCAGCTTATCCGGATTGAGGAGCAGTTGGGCAACGCCGCTCGTTTCGCCGGTAGGAGCGTGATACGCGGGTAATCCTGCAACCTTTTTCGGCCCTCGTTGCCCAATCGATAGTTTTCATTTGACGCGGTGGAATTCTTCGTGATTCCATCGCGTCATGACTGCAATCGACCATGTAAGAGACGCACTCGGCCGTGCCCTGCGTCAGACGATCGGCCCCGCCATCGGCGCCGCGATCGTCGGCTATTTCGCGTATCACGCGATCCAGGGTGATCGTGGCCTGATTGCGCTGTCCCATCTACAGAACGAGATCCAGCAGGCGGAGGCGGTCCTTGCCCAGGTGAGGGGCGAGCGCACCGACCTGGAGCAGCGCGCCTCGCTGTTGAAGCGTGATCATCTCGATCCCGACATGTTGGATGAGCGGGCTCGCGCGGTGCTGAATTACAGCCATCCCGACGACGTCATCATTCTCGTACCGCGTAGCAGCGTTGCGCCGCCGGTCATAGCGGGCCAGCCGAAATAGATAGGGCGGCGAAAACGCAAGTGTTGCCATGCGCTTAACTAAATCCCGGTTAAGACGAAATTCGCTTTAGATAACAAGGAATTGCGAGCATTTATCTTGCGTCGTGCGCTCTACGGCGTTAGTTCTATCCCGAGCAAGAGCCTGGGCGGGACGGCAATGACCGATCCCGCCTAACATCGGGAGGAGCACTTGGCTACGTCCAGACGTCGCAAGCCACAGGCAGACGAAACCCCTCAGTATTCAACCGAACAACTGCTCAAATACTACCGCGAAATGCTGCTGATCCGCCGCTTCGAAGAGAAGGCCGGGCAGATGTACGGCATGGGCCTGATCGGCGGCTTCTGCCACCTGTATATCGGCCAGGAAGCGGTAGTCGTGGGCATGCAGAACGCTCTGATCCCCGGCGACAGCATCATCACCAGCTACCGTGACCACGGCCACATGCTGGCCACCGACATGGACCCCAAGGGCGTCATGGCGGAGCTGACGGGTCGCAGCGGCGGCTATTCCAAGGGCAAGGGCGGCTCGATGCACATGTTCAGCCGCGAGAAGAAGTTCTTCGGCGGCCACGGCATCGTCGCGGCCCAGGTGCCGATCGGCACCGGCCTCGCCTTCGGGC
The DNA here is from genome assembly GCF_000936425.1 of Skermanella aerolata KACC 11604. Classification (GTDB taxonomy): domain Bacteria; phylum Pseudomonadota; class Alphaproteobacteria; order Azospirillales; family Azospirillaceae; genus Skermanella; species Skermanella aerolata. Next base: position 71,053 of record NZ_AVFK01000018.1, read on the forward strand.
ACAAGTACACCCAGGACGGCAACATCAACGTCTGTTATCTCGGCGACGGCGCCATCAACCAGGGGCAGGTCTACGAGAGCTTCAACATGGCGGCTCTCTGGAAGCTCCCGGTCGTCTACGTGATCGAGAACAACAAGTACGCGATGGGCACCTCGCAGCATCGCGCTTCCGCCGGCGAGCTGTGCGAGCGCGGCAGCGCTTATGGCATTCCCGGCCATGTCGTCGACGGCATGAGCGTGCTGGCCGTCAAGGAAGCCTCGGAAAAGGCCGTCGCCCATGCCCGCGAAGGCAGCGGTCCGGTCATCCTCGAGATGAAGACCTATCGCTACCGCGGCCATTCCATGTCCGATCCGGCCAAGTACCGCACCAAGGAAGAAGTCACCAAGATGCGGACGGAAATGGACCCGATCGACAACCTCAAGAAGCTGATCCTGGAAAACGGTTCGGCCGACGAGGATGCGCTGAAGACGATCGACCGGGACATCAAGAACATCGTGGCCGAGGCCGCGGATTTCGCGACGCAGAGCCCGGAGCCCGATCCCGCGGAGCTTTGGACAGACATCCTGATCGAAGCCTAACGCAACATCAGCTTGAGGCCATCGGGCGGCGCGCAATGTTTGGTGCGCCGCCTCTCCCTCTGTGGCCCGCAGAAGGCCGCGACTGGGGATTGGTGCCGGAGGAACTGGAATGCCGATTGAAATTCTGATGCCGGCGCTGTCGCCGACCATGACCGAAGGCAAGCTTGCCAAATGGGTCAAACAGGAAGGCGACGACGTCAAATCTGGCGATATCCTCGCCGAGATCGAGACCGACAAGGCGACCATGGAGGTCGAGGCTGTCGATGAAGGCAAGCTGGGCAAGATCCTGATTGCCGAAGGCACCGAGGGCGTGGCGGTCAATACGCCGATCGCCTTGCTGGTCGGTGAGGACGAAGACGCCGACAAGCTGGAAACGCCCGAAGTCCAGGACAACACGACCCAGAGCGCCGCTCTCCAGAAGGTCAAAGGCGAGGAAGAGACCAAGCCGACCCTGCCGGTCGAGCCGCCGAAAGGCACCAAGGCGGCGCCGCCCGCCAGCGACGAGGACAAGTATTTCGACAAGACCGTCAAGCTGACCGTGCGCGAAGCGCTGCGCGACGCGATGGCGGAAGAGATGCGCCGTGACGACAAGGTCTTCGTCATGGGCGAGGAGGTCGCGGAGTACCAGGGTGCCTACAAGGTGACCCAGGGCCTGCTCCAGGAGTTCGGCGAGCGCCGCGTCATCGACACTCCGATCACCGAGCACGGCTTCGCGGGTCTCGGCGTCGGCGCCGCCTTCCACGGCCTGAAGCCGGTCGTCGAGTTCATGACCTTCAACTTCGCCATGCAGGCGATCGATCACATCATCAACTCCGCCGCCAAGACGCTCTACATGTCCGGCGGCCAGATGGGCTGCCCGATCGTGTTCCGCGGGCCGAACGGCGCCGCCTCGCGCGTCGCCGCCCAGCACTCGCAGGAATATTCCAGCTGGTACGCTCATGTCCCGGGCCTGAAGGTCGTGGCGCCGTATTCCGCGTCCGACGCCAAGGGCCTGCTGAAGTCGGCGATCCGCGATCCCAACCCGGTCGTGTTCCTCGAGCACGAGATCCTCTACGGTCACAGCTTCGACGTGCCGGAAGATCCCGAATTCATCGTTCCGATCGGTCGCGCTAAGATCATGCGCGCCGGCAAGGACGTGACGATCACGGCGTTCTCGTTCATGGTCGGCCAGGCCCTGGCCGCCGCCGAGCGGCTGGCCGAGCAGGGGATCGAGGCCGAGGTCATCAACCTCCGCACCATCCGCCCGCTCGACACCGAGACGATCGTCAACAGCGTCAAGAAGACCAACCGCCTCGTATCGGTCGAGGAAGGCTGGCCCTTCGCCGGCATCGGCGCCGAAATGTCGGCCCTGATGATGGAACAGGCGTTCGATTATCTGGACGCACCGGTCTACCGGGTCCATGGCGCCGACGTGCCGATGCCGTATGCCGCCAACCTGGAAAAGCTCGCTCTACCTCAGCCCGAGGACATCGAGAAGGCCGTCAAGGCCGTGCTTTACCGGAGCTGACGCGACAATCAAGGCGGCGCGCCGCTTATAGTGCCGGCGCGCCATCGGGGGGACACACCAGATGCCGATTGAAATCACTATGCCGGCGCTGTCGCCGACAATGACCGAGGGCAACCTCGCGAAGTGGCTGAAGAAGGAAGGCGACGAGGTCAAGTCCGGCGACGTCATCGCCGAGATCGAGACCGACAAGGCCACCATGGAAGTCGAAGCGGTCGATGAAGGCACGCTCGGCAAGATCATCGTCCAGGAAGGGACCCAGGGCGTCGCCGTCAACCAGGTGATCGCCCTCCTCCTGGAAGAGGGCGAGGATGCCTCCGCGCTGGAAGGCGGCGGTGCTGCGAAGCCCGCTCCCCAGCCGGAAGCCAAGGCCGAAGCCAGCAAGCCCGAAGCAAAGTCGGAGAGCGCCGCCTCGGCTCCCGCTCCCGAAGCGGCTCCGGCTCCCAAGAGCAACGGCGCCCAGGCTCCGGCCCAGTCTCCCGCCCAGTCCGGCGACCGAATCTTCGCGAGCCCGCTCGCCAAGCGGATGGCCGAGCAGTCCGGCCTGGACCTCTCGCAGATCCAGGGCAGCGGCCCCAACGGTCGTATCGTCAAGCACGACGTCGAAACCGCCATCTCCGGCGGTACCGCCAAGAAGGGCGCCAAGCCGGCCGCGGCCGAGGGCGCCAAGACCGAGGCTCCGAAGCCCGCACCCTCGCAGGCGGCCGGACAGGCTGCGGCGCAGTCCCCGGCAGCCGTGCCTTCCGCCCAGAAGCCGGCGGGCGTCGATGCCAAGGATTTCTCGACCAAGCTGGGCATCAAGTTCCGCGAGATCCCGAATTCGGGCATGCGCAAGGTCATCGCGCGCCGCCTGACGGAAGCCAAGCAGACCGTTCCGCACTTCTACCTGACCATCGATCTCCAGATCGACCAGCTCCTGAAGACGCGGGCCGAGCTGAACGGCCGTTCGGACGAGTACAAGCTGTCGGTCAACGACTTCGTGATCCGGGCTACCGCCCTGGCGCTGAAGAAGGTGCCGGCCGCCAACGCCGCCTGGACCGACGACGCGATCCTCCAGTACGAGAACGCCGACATCTCGGTCGCCGTCGCTACCCCGACCGGCCTGATCACACCGATCATCAAGGCGGCGGAGACCAAAGGACTGGTCGAAATTTCCAACGCCATGAAGGATCTGGCCAAGCGCGCCCGCGACGGCAAGCTGAAGCCGGAGGAGTTCCAGGGCGGCACCTTCTCGATCTCCAACCTCGGCATGTTCGGCGTCCGTGATTTCGGCGCCATCATCAACCCGCCGCAGGGCTGCATCCTGGCGGTCGGTGCCGGCGAGCAGCGCCCGATCGTCAAGGACGGCGCCTTGGCCGTCGCCACGGTCATGAGCTGCACGCTGTCGGTCGATCACCGGGTGGTGGACGGCGCGGTCGGCGCCGAATTCCTCGCCGTCTTCAAGAAGCTGATCGAAGATCCGCTGTCGATGCTGCTCTAACGGGAGAAAGCCTGTGGCTGAAACTCAATTCGACATTATCGTCATCGGCGGCGGTCCCGGCGGCTACGTGGCCGCCATCCGGGCCGCACAGCTCGGCATGAAGGCCGCCGTCGTCGAGCGCGAGAACCTGGGCGGCATCTGCCTCAACTGGGGCTGCATCCCGACCAAGGCGCTGCTGCGCTCGGCCGAGGTTTCGCACCTGCTGCACCACCTGGACGACTACGGCTTCTCCGCCAAGGAGGTCAGCTTCGATCTGGCGAAGGTGGTCAAGCGGTCGCGCGGCGTCGCCTCTCAGCTTTCGGGCGGCGTCAAGCACCTGCTGAAGAAGAACAAGGTCACCGTCATCGACGGCCACGCCACCCTGCTCGGCAAGGGCAGGATCAAGGTCGAGAAAGACGGCACGACCACGGTCGGCGAGTTCCAGGCGAAGCACATCATCATCGCGACCGGCGCGCGCGCCCGTGAATTCCCCAACATGAAGGCCGACGGCAAGCTGGTCTGGACCTATCGCCACGCGATGGTCCCGGAGAGCATGCCGAAGTCGATCCTGGTGATCGGATCCGGCGCCATCGGGATCGAGTTCGCCAGCTTCTACCTCAACATGGGCGCCAAGGTCACCGTGGCCGAGATGGTCGACCGCATCCTCCCCGCCGAGGATGAGGAGATCAGCGCCATGGCCCGCAAGTCGTTCGAGAAGCAGGGCATGAAGATCTACACCGGCGCCAAGGTCGGTGAGTTCAAGAAGGGCGCCAACGACGTCACGACGACGATCGAGGCCAACGGCAAGAGCGAGACGATCACGGTCGATCGCGTCATCCTGGCCGTCGGCATCGTCGGCAACGTCGAGCATATCGGCCTCGAGAACACCAAGGTGAAGACCGAGAAGTCCCACATCCTGGTCAACGAGTGGCTGGAGACCGACGAGCCCGGCGTCTACGCGATCGGCGACGTGGTCGGCGCTCCCTGGCTGGCCCACAAGGCGAGCCACGAAGGCGTCATCTGCGTCGAGCACATTGCCGGCATCAAGGAAGCCCACCCGATCAACGTCAACAACATTCCGGGTTGCACCTACTCGCACCCGCAGGTTGCCAGCGTCGGTCTGAGCGAGGCTAAGGCGAAGGCCGCCGGCTACGAGGTAAAGGTCGGCCGCTTCCCCTTCATCGGGAACGGCAAGGCCATAGCACTCGGCGAGCCGGAAGGCATGGTCAAGACGGTGTTCGACGCCAAGACCGGCGAGTTGCTCGGTGCCCACATGATCGGGGCCGAAGTGACGGAGCTGATCCAGGGTTACGGCATCGCCAAGACCATGGAGACGACGGAAGCGGAACTGATGCACACCATCTTCCCGCACCCGACCTTGTCCGAAATGATGCATGAGTCGGTGCTGGCCGCCTATGGCCGGGCTATCCATTACTGATAGCCGCTTCCGACTACCGTATCGATGGGATGGGTGCCGCCCGCAAAGGCGGCACCCGCTTCAAATTGCACCTTGATGTCCTCGCCGAAGCGGTACACTTCTGGCACAGGCATATGGAGCTAGATGGATCATGACCGCTTCCCCCCCGATCGACCGCGTCCGCCATCCGGAAAAGGCCAAGCGGCCCGACAGCCCGGTTCAGCGCAAACCGGACTGGATCAGGGTAAAGGCCCCGGTATCGACGGAATACAATGAGACCCGCAAGCTGATGCGGGGCCTCAAGCTGAATACCGTCTGCGAGGAAGCGGCCTGCCCGAACATCGGCGAGTGCTGGAAGAAGAAGCACGCGACCTTCATGATCCTGGGGGCGGTCTGCACCCGCGCTTGTGCCTTCTGCAACGTCGCGACCGGCCGTCCCGACCTGCTCGACCCGCATGAGCCCGACAACGTCGCCGAAGCGGTCGGTACGCTGGGCCTGCAGCACGTCGTCATCACGTCGGTCGACCGCGACGACTTGGAAGACGGCGGCGCCGACCACTTCGCCCGTACGATCCGCCGCATCCGCGAAACCGCGCCGGCGACCACGATCGAGATCTTGACTCCCGACTTCATGCGGAAGAAGGGCGCCGTCGAGCATGTCGCGGCAGCGCGTCCCGATGTCTTCAATCATAACCTGGAAACCGTTCCCCGGCTTTATCCGACGATCCGTCCCGGCGCCCGTTACTTTACCTCCCTCAACCTGTTGTCCCGTGTGAAGGAACAGGAACCCGGCATCTTCACCAAGTCCGGCATCATGGTCGGCCTGGGTGAAACCAAGGAAGAGGTAATGCAGGTGATGGACGACCTTCGGGCCGCCGACGTGGATTTCCTGACCATCGGTCAGTATCTCCAGCCAACGCCGAAACACGAGCCGGTCGACCGCTTCGTCACTCCGGACGAGTTCGCCAGCTATGCCGCCATCGCGCGCGGCAAGGGCTTCCTGATGGTGTCCAGTTCGCCGCTGACCCGCTCGTCCTACCATGCCGGCGACGACTTCCGCCGGATGCGCGATGCCCGTGAAGCGAAGCTGGCGGGTGCCGCCGTCTCCCAGGACTGACTATGCCGACACACGCCGAAAAGCGGGTACTGCCCTATACGCCTGAGCAGATGTACGACCTCGTCGCCGATATCGAGAAGTACCCAGAGTTCCTGCCCTGGTGTCTGGCGGCGCGTATCCGTAAGCGGGAAGGGAACGTCGTCTACGCGGACCTCATCATCGGCTTCAAGATGATCCGCGAACGCTTCACCTCCCGCGTCGAACTGCATCCACCCGACCGCATCAACGTCGCCTATAGCGAAGGCCCGTTCAGCTACCTGAACAATCACTGGATCTTCAGTCCTACCGAGACCGGCGGCTGCCTGATCGATTTCTACGTCGATTTCGAGTTCAGGTCGAAGATGCTCCAGAAGATCATCGGCGTGCTGTTTAACGAAGCGGTCCGCCGTATGGTGGCAGCGTTCGAAACCCGCGCCCGCCAGCTCTACGGCGACGGCACCGTTCCGGTTGCCACTCCCGACACCACCTCGAACCCGGCCTGAGAGCCTCAGAACTTCGTCAGGTTCACGTCCGCCAGCAGTACGAGCGCGAACCTGACCGTCGCCATCCTCACCGCCGAGCGGTCGCCTGGAAACACGCACCGCTCGTGCCGGACGCTCCCGCCGCGTCGAGTGATACCGAAATAGACCAGTCCGACGGGCTTGCCCGGCGTTTCGCCGCCGGGGCCGGCGATCCCCGTGACGGAGATCGCCACGTCAGCCCGTGAGTGCGCGATCGCGCCGGCGGACATGGCCTCGGCAACCTCGGGGCTGACGGCGCCGACGCGCGCGATCAGCTCACCTGGAACGCTCAGCAACTCCACCTTCGCCTCGTTCGAATACGTGACGAAGCCGCGCTCGACGACGCTGGAGGAGCCCGCGATCTCGGTCAGGGCGCTCGCTATCAACCCCCCGGTACAGGATTCCGCGGTCGCCACCTTGCATCCGGCAGCCGAGAATCGTGCAAGCACGTCGCGCGCCTGCTCAAGGACGTCTTCTGGGAACATGGGCGGTTCCTCCTTCAGCTTTGGGCCTAAGCGGAGCTTTCTAGCTTGTCGGCAGCCGGATCGTGGCGACGGCCTGCGCCGCGATGCCTTCCCCGCGTCCGGTGAAGCCCAGCCGCTCCGTTGTCGTCGCCTTCACGCTGACACGGTCCGATGCGAGATTCAGCAGTTCACCCATGCGGGCGACCATGGCTTCACGGTGAGGACCGATCTTCGGCCTTTCGCAGATCAGCGTCACGTCGACATGGGAGATGACGCCGCCGCGCTCGGCTACCATGCCGACCGCGTGCCGGAGGAACAAGGCGCTGTCGGCGCCGCGCCATTGCGGATCGCTGGGCGGAAAGTGGCTGCCGATGTCGCCGGCGGCCAGTGCTCCCAAGATGGCGTCGGTCAGGGCGTGCAGCCCGACATCGGCATCGGAATGGCCGTCCAAGCGCGCCTCGTACGGCACCTTGACGCCGCACAGCACCACATGGTCGCCGGGGGCGAAGCGGTGGACGTCGAAGCCAAGCCCAGTCCTCACATCCGGCAAGGGGGCGGGTAAGCTAGCGCTCATCGTCAAGGCGGCCCTCGCCATATCGTCCTGATTGGTCACTTTCAGATTGTCCGTATTGCCATGAACCAGTGCCACCCCAAGCCCCGCGCGCTCGGCCACCGCAGCGTCGTCGGTCAGCTCCGCCCCCGCCAGATCGCGGTGCGCCTTCAGAATTTCCGGAAACCGGAATCCTTGAGGCGTTTGCGCCCGCCACAGGCCTGCCCGCTCGACCGTGCCGGTGATCATGCCATTAGTGTCGCCACGCTTCAGCGTATCCGTGACGGGAACCGCCGCGATGGCGGCCGGAACCTCGTCCAGCTTCGTCCGTACCGCATTGATGGTAGCCGCATCGACCAGCGGCCGGGCGGCGTCATGGATCAGGACGAAATCGGGAACGGGATCGAGCGCCGCCAGCCGCTCCAGCCCCAGGCGAACGGATTCCTGTCGCGTGGCGCCGCCGGCGACCGGTTCCGGCATCCCAAGCCCCTCCACCGCAGCGTCGTAAAGCTCACGGTGGGCCGGCTGGATCACTACCTGTACGGCATCGACGGCATCGTGGCGAAGAAATGCGCTGACCGTATGGTGCAGCACGGCGCGGCCCCCCAAATCCTGATACTGTTTGGGGCGGTCTCCGCCAAAGCGCTCGCCGGTGCCGGCGGCGACGATCAGCGCCACACATGAAGTCATAGTCGGTTTCGCACTCTCGATTGTTTACGCCTTGGCCGCTCGGGTCCAGGCGCGATTGAGTCTTGGAATGTCCGGTCGTGGAGCCTAGCCTGTCGCGGCCCTGTCGCCAAGCGGCCATCCGTACCGGAAGAAGAACGGAACAGCATGCTGCAAAACGTCCTTTTCAACTTGTCCGCCCTGATGGCTCTCATACCGGCCACGCTGCTGGCCTATGTCCGTGATGGGTTCCGTCAGGGCAGGGGGCCGGACATGGTCTTCTGGGCCGTTTTGGCGGTGGCGGCGGCCGGACCTCTGACATGGGCTCTGGTACAGCTGGACGGCACATGGCGTACGGGGATCTCCACTACTCTCTGGGTCAGCATCGCGGCGTGCATGGTCCTGTTCACCGGCCTATGCCTGACGACACGTTCCGGATGGCGGCTGATGCCGCTGCTGCTGCCCTATCTGCTGCTGGTCGGACTGTTCGCCACCGCGACGGCGGAAGCGCGCGACCCGACGCTCAGCCCCACGGCTCCCACCGTCTGGGTCGATGCCCACATCACGGTTTCCGTCACGACCTATGCGCTGCTGACGCTGGCGGCGGTTTCGGCGCTTGCCGCATTCCTTCAGGAACGCGCACTCAAGGCCAAGCGGCCGACCACCCTGACCCGGATGCTGCCGCCCATGGCCGACAGTGAGCAGCTTCAGGGCAGGCTGCTGATCGCGTCGGAGATCGTTCTCGGCCTGGGGCTCGTGACCGGGATGTCCGTGCTCTACTTCGAGCAGGGAATCCTTTTCCGGATCGACCACAAGACAGTCCTGTCTGTCGCCACCTTCCTGGTCATAGGTGGACTGCTGATTGCCCATGCCGCAACCGGAGTGCGGGGAAGACGGGCAGCCCGGCTTGTGCTGCTTGCCTTTCTTTTGCTCACTTTGGGCTATCCTGGCGTAAAATTCGTCACGGACATTTTAGTTTCATGAATGTATTTAGTTCAAAATAGTCAAAATCCGCGTATCTGGATGGGGCCGGGCGCGAATTGATAGTTTCATCAGCATTCTTCGCGCTTGCGGTATTTTCGAGTCCCATGATAGCTTGCACAAAATGACAGCATTACAGGGAAGTGCCCAAAACATGGGCATAAACATCGGCTCCATCAGGATCGACGATCCAGTGATCCTCGCCCCCATGTCGGGCGTCAGCGACATGCCGTTCCGCCGTCTCGTCAAGCGCAGCGGCGCCGGGCTCGTCGTCTCCGAGATGATCGCCAGCCAGGCTATGATCCGCGCCTCGCGCCAGACCATGAAGATGGCGACCAACTGCGCGGAAGAATTCCCCATGGCGGTCCAGCTCGCCGGCTGCGATCCGGCCTCGATGGCGGAGGCGGCGCGTCTCAACCAGGACCGGGGCGCCGCCATCATCGACATCAACTTCGGCTGCCCGGTGAAGAAGATCGTCAATGGACAGGCCGGCTCGGCACTCATGCGGGACGAAGTCCACGCCGCCCGCATTCTGGAGGCTACCGTCAAGGCGGTCGACCTTCCGGTCACGCTGAAGATGCGGCTGGGCTGGGACGACGACAGCCGCAACGCGCCCAACCTTGCCCGCATTGCACAGGAATGCGGCATCCGCATGGTTACCGTCCATGGCCGGACCCGCTGCCAGTTCTATACCGGGACCGCCGACTGGAAGGCTATCCGTGCCGTGAAGGAAGCCGTCGCCATTCCCGTGATCGCCAACGGCGACCTCAATACCTTCGAGGACGTCACGCGCTGTCTCGAGGAAAGCGGGGCCGACGGCGTGATGATCGGACGCGGCACCTACGGGCGTCCCTGGTTCATCGGACAGGTGATCCACTATCTCCGCACCGGCGGGCACCTGCCCGATCCGCGCCCAGACGAGCAGCTAGCCACGCTGTTGGAACATTACGAGGCCATTCTGGAACATTACGGCATCGACGCAGGCGTCAAGATCGCCCGCAAGCACGTCTCCTGGTACAGCAAGGGCTTCGCCGGTTCGGCGGAGTTCCGTGCCGATGTCAACCGGGTTTCGGACCCCGCCAGGGTCCGCACCATGATCCGGGACTTCTATTCACCGGCGATCGACAGGATGGCGGCTTGATGGCGCGCGCAGCTACAGCTTGGCGGAAGACGATGCGGCAGGAAATCGATCCCTCCGGCATCCTCAATGCGCTGCCCGATCCCGTGCTGGTGATCGGCGGCCGCAACGAAATCCTCTACGTCAATCTGGAGGCTCAGGAGTTCTTCGACTGCGGCGCCGCGGCGCTGATAGGACTCCCGCTTACGGAACTGCTGCCCGAGGACAGTCCCGTCTACTTCCTGATCGATCAGGCCAGGATCAGCGGCGCCAGCATGTCCGAATACGGCGTCACGCTCGATACGCCCAAGATCGGCGTCCACCTCGTCACCGTGCGCGTGGCGCCGCTGGGAGAGCCGGCGGATTGTGTCGTGATGTCGCTGCACGAGAAGTCGATCACCCGCAAGATCGACAACCAGCTCACCCACCGCAACGCCGCCCGGTCCGTCACAGCCATGGCCGCAATGCTGGCGCATGAGGTCAAGAACCCGCTCTCCGGCATCCGCGGCGCCGCCCAGTTGCTGGAACAGAACGCGTCCGAGCCCGACCGGGAGTTGACCCGCCTGATCTGCGACGAATCCGACCGGATCGTCGCCCTTGTGGACCGGATGGAGGTGTTCTCGGACAAGCGTCCGCCCGACCGGACCGCCGTCAACATCCACAGCGTCCTGGAACATGTCCGCAAGGTAGCCCAGAGCGGCTTCGCGCGGACGGTCCGCTTCACCGAGCGGTACGATCCGTCGCTGCCGGACGTCTATGGCAACAGGGACCAACTCATCCAGGTTTTCCTCAACCTGATTAAAAATGCGGCAGAAGCGGTCCCTGAGCAGAGCGGCGAGATAATCTTGACCACCGCCTACCAGCATGGCGTCCGTCTGGCCGTACCGGGAATCGAGAGCCGTGTACACCTGCCGTTGCTGGTCAGCGTGCAGGACAACGGCAATGGCATACCGGAGGATCTTCGCACCCATCTGTTCGATCCCTTTGTAACGACAAAGCGGAACGGAACCGGCCTGGGTCTTGCATTGGTTGCGAAACTGATTGGCGACCATGGTGGAGTCATCGACTTCGAGACCCTGCCGCGCCGTACCGTATTCAAGGTATCGCTACCGATGTATGCCGATTTTGAACAGTCTCTGGAGCAGTCGTAATGCCGGCATCGACGATCCTGGTCGCCGATGACGATCGCGCGATCCGGACGGTGCTCAACCAGGCACTGATCCGACTGGGCCATGATGTCCGCACCACGGGAAATGCCGCCACCCTCTGGCGCTGGGTGGCCGACGGGCAGGGCGATCTCGTCATCACCGACGTCGTCATGCCGGACGAGAACGGGCTGGACCTGATCCCCCGCATCAAGAAGATCCGACCCGAGCTGCGCGTCATCGTCATGAGTGCGCAGAACACCCTGATGACCGCCGTCAAGGCGGCCGAGCGCGGCGCCTTCGAGTACCTGCCCAAGCCGTTCGACCTCAAGGAACTGGTCAACGTGGTCGAGCGGGCGCTCAGCGCGCCGCAGCCGATAGCGCTGAACGGCCATGCCTCCGCCGAGGACATCGAGAACGAAGAGCAGCTTCCACTGATCGGCCGCTCGGCGGCGATGCAGGAAATCTACCGCGTCCTCGCTCGGCTGATGGGCACCGACCTGACCGTCATGATCACCGGCGAGTCCGGTACCGGCAAGGAACTGGTGGCCCGCGCGCTGCACGAATACGGCAAGCGCCGAAGCGGTCCCTTCGTCGCGATCAACATGGCCGCCATCCCGCGCGAGCTGATCGAGTCGGAGCTGTTCGGACACGAGAAGGGCGCTTTCACCGGTGCCACGACCCGTTCGACCGGCCGTTTCGAGCAGGCGCAAAGCGGCACGCTGTTCCTGGACGAGATCGGCGACATGCCGCTGGAAGCTCAGACCCGTCTGCTGCGCGTCCTCCAGGAAGGCGAGTACACGACCGTCGGCGGCCGCACGCCGATCAAGACGGATGTCCGGATCATCGCCGCGACCCACCGCGACTTGCGAACCCTGATCCGCCAGGGACTGTTCCGCGAAGACCTGTTCTACCGCCTCAACGTCGTCCCGATCCGCCTGCCGCCGCTCCGCGAACGGACGGAGGACATCCCGTCGCTGGTCCGCCACTTCCTGACGCTGACCTCGGCGCAGGGCCTGCCGATTAAGAGCATCGACGCTCAGGCGATGGAGCGGATGAAGCGCTACCGCTGGCCCGGCAACGTCCGCGAGCTGGAAAATCTCGTCCGCCGGCTGGCCGCCCTCTACAGCCAGGAAGTCATCAGCACCGACATCATCGAGTCCGAACTGGCGGATTCGGCTCCGGCCTCTCCCCAGGTCGAGGAACATCAGAATGAGGGGCTCAGCTCCGCCGTCGAGCGGCACCTGAAGGACTACTTCGCGGCTCATAAGGACGGCATCCCGGCCGCTGGCCTCTACGACCGCGTCCTGCGGGAAGTCGAGCGTCCGCTGATCTCCCTCAGCCTCTCGGCGACGCGCGGCAATCAGATCAAGGCGGCCCAGATGCTGGGTCTCAACCGCAATACTCTCAGAAAGAAAATCAGGGAACTGGATATCCAGGTTATACGTGGGCTAAAATAACACACCCTGGTCCAGTCTCGTGGCATCCCCGCCACAGAATGGGCCAGAATGAGAGAGCCCGGTGCAACGCGACGATGACCAGTGAACCTGCGGGACTTCCGCAATCCTTCTGGAGCCAGTTTCTGATCTGGGCCAGCCGCGTCGGGCTGGCGGGCAAGCTGGCGGTCGCTCTCGCCGTGGCCGCCATCGGGGCAGGGTTCGCGACCTATGGCGCGCTGACCGCCACTCCCCCCTTCGGCAACGACCCCAATACCGTCAGCCTTCTGCTGACCCTCGATCTGGCGCTGCTGCTGCTGCTGGGCGTCATCGTCGCCCGCCGCATCGTGGCGCTCTGGATCGAGCGGCGGCGCGGCCTTGCCGGGTCCCGCCTGCATGTCCGCGTCGTCGCGACCTTCAGCCTGCTGGCAGTGATGCCGGCGATCATCGTCGCCGCGTTCTCGGCGATCTTCTTCTATGTCGGCGTCCAGTCCTGGTTCAGCGAGCGGGTCCGTACCGCCATCGTCGAATCCCGTGCCGTCGCCCAGGCCTACCTGCACGAACACCAGCAGGTCATCCGCGCCGACGCGCTGGCCATGGCGAACGACCTCAACCGCGAAGCCGCCCGCCTGCTGACCGATCCCGGCCGTTTCGCCCAGGTGGTCGCAACCCAGGCGGCGCTCCGGGCCCTGACCGAGGCCATCGTGTTCGACGGCAGTGGCAGGATGCTGGCGCGCTCCGGTCTGTCCTTCACCCTGGAGTTCGAGCCGATCCCGGAAAGCTCGCTGGAGCGCGCCCGGCAGGGCGAGGTCGTCCTGATGGTGACCGACACCGACGACCGCGTCCGGGCGCTTGTCCGGCTCGACCGCTTCGTCGATACCTTCCTGTTCGTCGGCCGGCTGGTCGAGCCGCGCGTCCTCAGCCATATGGAGGCCGCACAGGACGCCGCCGACGCCTATGCCGAGCTGGAGGGCAAGCGCTCCAGCCTTCAGATCACCTTCACCCTGATCTTCGTGGTCGTAGCCCTGCTGCTGCTCCTGGCCGCCGTCTGGATCGGCCTGAACTTCGCGACGGCGCTGGTGGCCCCCATCGGCTCCCTGATCGGAGCGGCGGAGCGGGTGAGGGCGGGGGACATGGGCGCCCGCGTGCCGGAACTGCTGCCGGAAGACGAGCTCGGCACCCTGAGCCGGGCCTTCAACCGGATGACCAGCCAGCTGGAAAGCCAGCGTCGCGAGCTGATCGAAGCCAACCGGCAACTCGACCTCCGGCGGCGTTTCACCGAAACGGTGCTGGCCGGCGTTTCCGCCGGCGTCGTCGGACTGGACCATGAAGGCCGCATCAACCTGCCGAACCTGTCCGGGGCACATCTGCTGGGCGTCGACGATCCGGAGATCCTGATCGGGCGCAAGCTGGTGGATGTGGCGCCGGAAATGGGCGAGCTGCTCGGCACCATCCGGCGCCGTCCGACGAAACTGATGGAAGCTCAGGTCCAGTTGAGGCGGGCAGGGACCGCACGGACCCTTCTGGTCCGAGTCGCCGCTGAATCGGTTGGAAACGAGATTCGCGGCTTCGTAGTGACCTTCGATGACGTTACTGAACTATTGTCGGCTCAACGCAAGGCTGCCTGGGCCGACGTGGCGCGTCGTATCGCGCACGAGATCAAGAACCCGCTGACCCCAATTCAGCTCTCCGCCGAGCGATTGCGCAGAAAATACCTCAAGGAAATCACCAGCGACCCCGAGACGTTCCAGATGTGTACCGATACCATCGTGCGTCAGGTGGACGATATCGGACGGATGGTCGACGAGTTCTCCGCGTTCGCGCGGATGCCCAGTCCGGTGATGAAGCCACAGAACGTAAACGAGTTGTGTCGTCAGGCAGTGTTCCTTCAATCCAGCGCCCATCCTGGCATCAAGTTCACGGCCAACCTTCCGCAAGGCGCCCTGACGGTGCCGTGCGACGGCCGGCAGATCTCCCAGGCCCTTACCAACCTGCTCCAGAACGCCGTCGATTCGATCGAGGGCCGCCCGGTGCCGGAGGGTACCGTCCTGCCACCGGGCCAGATCGACTTGAGCCTTGAAGTCCATGACGATCGCGTCGCGATCGTCATCGCCGACAACGGCAAGGGTCTGCCGCACGAGGAACGCGACCGGCTGACCGAACCCTATGTCACGACGCGGGCCAAGGGCACCGGCCTCGGCCTCGCGATCGTCAAAAAGGTAATGGAGGATCATGGCGGAGAACTCGTGCTCGAAGACCGGCCCTCCGGCGTCGGTGCCCAGGTCCGCCTGGTGATTCCCAAGTCCGAAATTTCCGCGCCGGCCGTGGCCGCCGAAGATCTAGAGCAGAAACAGAGTCGCTATGGCGCATGACATTCTGATCGTCGATGACGAAGCCGATATCCGGATGCTGATTTCGGGTATCCTCGAAGACGAAGGCATGAAGACCCGTCAGGCCGGAGACGCCGATCAGGCGCTGGCCGCCGTCGGTGCCCGAAGGCCAAGCCTGGTCATCCTGGATATCTGGCTCCAGGGCAGCCGTCTCGACGGCATCCAGATCCTGGCCGAGCTGAAGCGCGACCATCCCAACCTGCCGGTCATCATGATCAGCGGTCACGGCACGATCGAAACCGCCGTCTCCGCGATCAAGCAGGGCGCCTACGACTTCATCGAGAAGCCGTTCAAGGCGGACCGGCTGCTGGTGCTGGTCGAGCGCGCCATCGAAGCCGCCCGTCTTCGGCGCGAGAACGAGGAACTGCGCCTCCGGGCCGGCGGCCAGACCGAGCTGATCGGCAAATCCTCGACGATCAACCAGGTCCGCAACTCGATCGAGAAGGTGGCCCCGACCGGTAGCCGCGTCCTGATCACCGGCCCCGCCGGCTCCGGCAAGGAAGTGGTCGCCCGGCTGATCCATGCCCGCTCCCGGCGCGGCGACGGCCCCTTCGTCGGCCTGAACTGCGCCACCATGCGGCCCGACCGGCTGGAAGTGGAACTGTTCGGCACGGAGCACGGCCAGGACGGCCTGCCGCGCAAGGTCGGCACCTTCGAACAGGCCCATGGCGGCACGCTGCTGCTGGACGAAGTGGCCGACATGCCGCTGGAGACCCAGGGCAAGATCGTCCGGGTGCTCCAGGAGCAGACCTTTGAGCGGGTAGGGGGCAGCTCTCGGGTCGAGGTCGACGTCCGGGTCATCGCATCGAGCAACCGCGACCTGCCGTCGGAGATCGAGGCCGGCAGGTTCCGCCAGGATTTGTTCTACCGTCTCAGCGTCGTGCCGATCCGGGTCCCGCCCCTGACCGAGCGGCGCGAGGATATCCCGCTGCTGGCCCGCCACTTCATGATTCGCTCCGCCGAGACCGCCGGCCTGCCCGTCCGCGAATACGGCGAGGACGCCATGGCCGCCCTTCAGGCCTACGACTGGCCGGGCAACGTCCGCCAGCTGCGCAACGTCGTGGACTGGCTGCTGATCATGTCGACCGGCGACCCGAAGGAGCCGATCCGCGCCGACATGCTGCCGCCCGAGATCGGCGCCATCACGCCGACCGTCCTCAAGTGGGACAAGGGCGGCGAGATCATGGGCCTGCCGCTCCGCGAAGCGCGCGAGGTGTTCGAGCGCGAGTACCTGCTGGCCCAGGTCACCCGGTTCGGCGGCAACATCTCCCGAACCGCCGCCTTCGTCGGGATGGAGCGCTCTGCCCTTCACCGCAAGCTGAAGTCGCTGGGCGTCCACGGCAACGACAAGCCGCCGCACAAGCTGGCGGCGGATTGATGCCTGTGTCTTCCACATGCTGGCAGCCGAACCGGTGTTGGGCCACGGCCCAACCTACGACGACGAGAAACTGTAGATTGGGCCGTGGCCCAACAATCGCCGCTTTGCATAATGCCTGGGTAGGAACGATGGCAGGTACCATCCCATGAAAGTCATCGTCTGCGGCGCTGGTCAGGTTGGTTCCAACATCGCGCGATACCTCGCGACCGAGAACAACGACGTCACCGTGATCGACCAGTCGCCGGAGCTGATCCAGAAGATCAGCGACACCCTGGACGTCCAGGCGATGGTCGGGTTCGCCTCGCATCCCAACGTGCTGGAACAGGCGGGCGCCGCCGAGGCCGACATGATCATCGCGGTCACGCTGGCCGACGAAGTCAACATGGTCGCCTGTCAGGTCGCCCACTCGCTGTTCAACGTCCCGACCAAGATCGCCCGCGTCCGCAATCAGAGCTATCTGGCCCCGATCTGGTCCGACCTGTTCTCCCGCGAGCACATGCCGATCGACGTTATCATCTCGCCTGAGATCGAGGTCGCCCGTGCCGTCGCCCGGCGTCTCCAGGTTCCGGGCGCCTTCGACATGATCCCGCTGGCCGACGGCAAGGTCCGCGTTATCGGCGTCATCTGCGCCGACAACTGCCCGATCCTGCACACGCCGCTCCGCCAGCTCACCGGCCTGTTCCCCGACCTCAACCTCGAAGTCGTGGCGATCGTCCGCAACGACAAGCCGATCATTCCCGGCGGCGACGACCAGATGCTGCCCGGAGACGAGGTCTACTTCGTCGCCGACACCCGCCACCTGACCCGAGCCATGGCCGCCTTCGGCCACGAGGAAACGGAAGCGCGCCGCATCATCATCCTGGGCGGCGGCAATATCGGCCTTTGCCTTGCGGAAGAACTGGAAGCCAAGCATCCGCAGGTCAGCGCCCGCATCATCGAGGTGGACCGCGCCCGCGCCCAGTACATCGCCCAGCGGCTCAACCGGACCATGGTGCTGCACGGCGACGGCCTGGATCCGGAGATCCTGGAAGAGGCCAATGTCAGGGCGGCGGAAACCGTCGTCGCAGTGACGAACGATGACGAAGGCAACATTCTCGCCTCACTGCTCGCCAAGCGTTACGGCTGCCAGCGCGCCATCACGCTGATCAACAAGACGACATATTCGCCGCTGGTCACCACGCTCGGCATCGACGCGGTCGTCAGCCCGAAGGCGATCACCGTCTCAACGATTCTTCAGCATGTCCGGCGCGGCCGTATCCGGTCGGTCCACAGCCTGCGCGAAGGCTTCGCCGAAGTGATCGAGGCCGAGGCGCTGGAAACTTCCAGCCTGATCAACACGCCGCTCCGGGAGATCAAGCTGCCGACCGGCGTCATCGTCGGCGCCATCGTGCGCGGAGAGGAAGTGATCATCCCCAGGCCCTCCACGGTCATCAAGCCGCACGACCGGGTCATCATCCTGGCGGCCGTCGGTCAGGTGAAGAAGGTCGAGAAGATGTTCGCAGTCCGTCTTGAATTCTTCTGATCCACTGCAACGTTCGATAACGTCCAATCCTCGATACCACACAACTAAAAGCGGGAAACATGGCTCGATACGCATATGTCAACGGCCGCTTCGTGCCGCATACCGATGCCGTCGTGCATGTGGAAGACCGTGGCTATCAGTTCGCCGACGGCGTCTATGAAGTCGTCACGATCGTCGGCGGCAGGCTTGTGGACGAGCAGGGGCACCTGGACCGCCTGACGCGCTCCCTGAACGAGCTGCGGATCGCGTGGCCGGTTTCGCCCAGGGTGCTGAAGATCCTGATGCGCCGGTTGATCGGGCTGAACCGCGTGACCCAGGGCACGATCTATCTCCAGATCACCCGCGGCGTCGCTCCGCGCGACTTTAAGTTTCCCAAGCACGTGGAAAGCTCGCTGGTGCTGATCACCAAGCGGGCAGGGGCCTTCGCGACCCCGGCGCAGCTCCAGGACGGCGTCAAGGTCATCACCATTCCCGACATCCGCTGGCTTCGCCGCGACATCAAGTCGGTTTCCCTGCTGCCGCAGGTTCTCGGCAAGCAGCAGGCGGTGGAGGCCGGCGCGTTCGAGGCTTGGCAGGTGGACCCCGACGGCAATGTCACCGAGGGCTGCTCCAGCAACGCCTGGATCGTGACATCTGACGGTACGCTGGTCACTCGTTACGCCAACAACCTGATCCTCAACGGCGTCACCCGCCTGTCGATCTTGAAGCTGGCGCAGGAATCCGGCATCAGGTTCGAGGAGCGACCCTTCTCGGTCGAGGAAGCCTATGCCGCGCGCGAGGCCTTCGTCTCCAGCGCCAGCACCTTCGTCATGCCGGTGACCAGAATCGACGACCGGACCGTCGGCGACGGCAAGCCCGGCGCGCTGAGCGGCAAGCTGCGCCACGGCTACCTGGACTACGCACGGGAACGGGGCGCCTCATGACCGTTCCCCCCGATGCCGCCACCGGCGAGCCTCTTCGCCTGCCGCGCGCTGCCCTGTTCGACTGGGACAACACTCTGGTGGACAACTGGGGCTGCATTCATGCCGCCCTCAACGCGGCGCTGGTCGCCCACGACCTGCCTCCCTGGACGCTGGCGGAAACCCGCGTCCGCGTCCGCCAGAGCATGCGCGACAGCTTTCCCCGGCTATTCGGCGACCGCTGGACTGAGGCCCGCGATATCTTCTACGACCATTTCGGCCGCCATCATCTGGATTACCTGAAGCCGCTGCCCGGTGCTGAATCGCTGCTGCGGGCACTGTCCGACGGCGGCGTCTACCTTGGCGTGGTCAGTAACAAGACCGGCCGGTTCCTGCGGGCCGAGTCGGAGGCACTCGGCTGGAACCATTACTTCGGTAAGCTGGTTGGAGCGGGTGACGCACCGCGTGATAAACCTGAAGTTGATCCCATACACATGGCGCTTGCGCCGGGCGGGATTGCGGCGGGTCCCGATGTATGGTTCATTGGTGATGCCGATGTCGATATGCAATGCGCCCATGCGGGAGGATGTGTTCCACTGTTGATCGGGGATAGTCCGGATGATTTCCAGAATTTTCCTCCTGCGCATCGGTTCGACGCTTGCGATATAGTATCCGACTTGGTGCAGCGGCTCCGAGGCACCATATCGCAGGAGTCTTCTACGGAAAGAAGATCCTGGCCCAGTTGAAGGGCTACGGCAAGCTATCTGGGCTCTGGGATGGGGCCCCAAGAACCATCACAAACGGGGCGATTGCACATGTCCGAAAAAAGTCAAAATGTTCAGGACGTTTTTCTAAACCACGTCCGCAAGAACAAGACCCCGGTCACCGTCTTCCTGGTGAACGGTGTCAAACTACAAGGCATCATTACGTGGTTCGACAACTTCTCTGTTTTGCTGCGACGCGATGCGCACAGCCAACTGGTCTACAAGCACGCAATCTCCACTGTGATGCCTGCCCATCCTATTCAACTATTCGAGCCGCCTAAGGAAGGTGAGAACACCTAACGCACCCGATCAGGGTAATGGCCGGTCTGCCACGGGCGCCGGCCGCGCCCTCGTGATCCATCCGATCCTGCGCGATCCCAATCCGACGGAAGGAGCGCGCAGCCCCGAATCGCGTCTTGAGGAAGCTGTCGGACTTGCCGCCGCGATCGACCTGGATGTCGTCCATGCCGAAGCGGTCAAGGTCAACCGGCCGCAGCCCGGCACGCTTCTGGGCTCCGGAACGGTGGACCATTTCGCCGAGCTGATCCATCAGGCCGAGGAGGACGGTCACCCGATCGATCTCGTCGTAATGGATCATGCTCTTTCGCCAGTCCAGCAGCGCAACCTCGAACGCGCGCTTGAATGCAAAGTGATCGACCGCACCGGCCTGATCCTTGAGATCTTCGGCGCCCGTGCCCGGACGCGCGAAGGTCAGTTGCAGGTCGAGCTGGCTGCTCTCAGCTACCAGCGCTCCCGGCTCGTGCGGTCCTGGACCCACTTGGAGCGGCAGCGCGGCGGTTTCGGCTTCCTCGGCGGTCCCGGTGAAAGCCAGCTCGAGATCGACCGCCGCTTGATCGGCGATCGCATCATCAAGCTGAAGCGTGAACTGGAAGAGGTCCGCCGGACTCGCGACCTGCACAGAAAGGCGCGGAGCAAGGTGCCGTACCCGGTCGTGGCACTGGTCGGCTACACCAATGCTGGCAAGTCGTCGCTGTTCAACCGGATGGCGGGGGCTGATGTCTTCGCCAAGGACCTGCTGTTCGCCACGCTCGACCCGACCATGCGGGCGATCGAGCTGCCGACCGGCCGCAAGGTGATCCTGTCCGACACCGTGGGCTTCATCTCCGACCTGCCGACCCATCTGGTGGCCGCGTTCCGCGCGACCCTGGAAGAAGTCCAGGCCGCCGACATCATCCTGCACGTGCGGGATATCGCACACCCTGATTCGGAAGCCCAGAAGGGCGACGTCGATGCGGTGCTGCGCGATCTCGGCATCGACCAGGGCGAGGACAACCGCGTCGTCGAGGTCTTGAACAAGATCGACCTGCTCGACAGCGGTGCCCGGAACGCGCTGCTGGCCCAGGCCGCCCGCAACGATCACATGCAGGCGGTATCGGCCCTGACCGGTGACGGGCTGGGCGAGCTGTTCGGTCTGCTCGACCGGCACATGACGGCCGACCGGGTAACCGTCGATTTGAATGTCCGGATCGACGATGGCGCGGCACTCGCGTGGCTTCACGACCGGGGCGACATCCTGGAACGGCAGGACGACGAGCAGTTCGCCCATCTGCGGATCGCCCTGGACAAGGCCGATCTGGCCCGGTTCGAAAGCCGCTACGACTATCACGCCGCCTCTTCGTGAGGCGGCCGCGACCGGGGCCGGCTCACCGCCGGCCCCGGTCGCGCTCAGCGAAAATACATAATTTTCCCTGGAGATTTTGGCACACGACCCCATCTGCCGCCGTGTGAACCTTGACGGCGCGGTAATGTGCCGCTATACGGTTGGCACTCGCTGGCATTGAGTGCTAACAGAATCACCGCTGGCGCCATAAGCCAGCGACAGACATCTCGGAGAGATCCCAATGAAGTTCAGGCCTTTGCACGATCGCGTGGTCGTGAAGCCGACCGAGCAGGAAAACAAGACTGCCGGCGGCATCATCATTCCGGACACCGCCAAGGAAAAGCCGCAGCAGGGCGAAATCGTCGCCGCCGGCCCCGGTGCTCGCGGCGATGACGGCAAGGTCACCGCTCTCGACGTCAAGGCGGGTGACAAGGTGCTGTACGGCAAGTGGAGCGGGACCGAAGTCAAGATCGAGGGCGAGACCCTTCTGATCATGCGCGAGTCCGACCTGCTTGGCGTCCTCGAATAAAAAACCCAGCGTCACCAGCGTTACAGGAGATCCAGAGGCATGGCTGCCAAGGAAGTTAAGTTTTCGGTCGACGCCCGCACCCGCATGCTGCGCGGCGTGGACATTCTCGCCGACGCGGTCAAGGTGACCCTCGGCCCCAAGGGCCGGAACGTCGTGCTGGAGAAGTCCTTCGGCGCACCGCGTATCACCAAGGACGGCGTCACCGTCGCCAAGGACATCGAGCTCTCGGACAAGTTCGAGAACATGGGCGCGCAGATGGTGCGCGAGGTCGCCAGCAAGACCAATGATCTTGCCGGTGACGGCACCACCACCGCGACCGTCCTGGCCCAGGCGATCGTCCGCGAGGGCGTCAAGTCGGTTGCCGCCGGCATGAACCCGATGGACCTGAAGCGCGGCATCGATTTGGCTGTCGAAGCCGTGGTCGCCGCCGTCAAGGCTTCGTCCAAGAAGATCGGCACCAATGCCGAGATCGCCCAGGTCGGCACCATCTCCGCCAACGGCGAGCGCGACATCGGCGAGATGATCGCCCGCGCCATGGAGAAGGTCGGCAACGAGGGTGTCATCACCGTCGAGGAAGCCAAGTCTCTCGAGACCGAGCTCGAAGTCGTCGAAGGCATGCAGTTCGACCGCGGCTATCTCAGCCCGTACTTCGTGACCAACGCCGAGAAGATGACCACCGAGCTGGAGAACCCCTTCATTCTCCTGCACGAGAAGAAGCTCTCCGGTCTTCAGGCGATGCTGCCGGTCCTCGAGTCCGTCGTTCAGAGCGGCCGTCCGCTGCTGATCGTCGCCGAAGACGTCGAAGGCGAAGTCCTGGCGACCCTGGTCGTCAACAAGCTGCGTGGTGGCCTCAAGGTCGCCGCCGTCAAGGCTCCGGGCTTCGGTGACCGCCGCAAGGCGATGCTGGAAGACATGGCCATCCTCACCGGCGGTCAGGTCGTCAGCGAAGATCTCGGCATCAAGCTCGAGAACGTTACCCTGGACATGCTCGGCACCGCCAAGCGCGTGCTGATCACCAAGGAAGAGACCACGATCGTCGATGGCGCTGGTTCCGCCGCCGACATCGAGGCTCGCTGCTCGCAGATCCGTCGTCAGACGGAAGAGACCACCAGCGACTACGACCGTGAGAAGCTCCAGGAGCGTCTCGCCAAGCTGGCCGGCGGCGTTGCCGTCATCCGCGTCGGCGGCGCCACCGAGGTCGAGGTTAAGGAGCGCAAGGATCGCGTCGACGACGCGATGCATGCGACCCGCGCCGCGGTCGAGGAAGGTGTCGTTTCGGGCGGCGGTGCGGCTCTGCTGTACGCGCTGAAGTCCCTGGACGACGTCAAGGTCGCCAACGACGACCAGCGCGTCGGCGTCGAGATCATCCGTCGTGCCCTGAAGGCTCCGGCCCGTCAGATCGCCGACAACGCGGGTGCCGATGGCGCCGTCGTGGTTGGCAAGCTGCTCGAGTCGACCGATCCGTCCTATGGCTACGACGCCCAGAACGGCACCTTCGTGGACATGTTCAAGGCCGGCATCATCGACCCGACCAAGGTCGTGCGTACCGCCCTTCAGGACGCAGCGTCCGTCGCCGGTCTGCTGATCACCACCGAGGCGATGATCGCCGACAAGCCGGAGCCCAAGGGTGGCCCGTCCATGCCTCCGGGTGGCGGCATGGGTGGTATGGGCGGCATGGGCGACATGGGCTTCTAAGTCCCTGTCGTTCGGCCGACCAGCCGAAAGCTACCTGTCGATGGGAAGGGGCCGCAGCTTCACGTTGCGGCCCTTTTTCATTTAGCGGACGTGAAGTTTGGCAAACGCCTGTCCGCATCCTATCTAAAATATTGAACCGCCTTCCCGAGCCTCACCTGGAAATCTCCTAATGCTGCCTGACATAGACCGCGTTTCGGCCATCATCCGTGATGTCGCCGAAACCGAGATCCTGCCGCGCTTCCGCCGGTTGGCGACAGACGAAATCCGTGAAAAGGGGCCGGGAGATCTCGTCACCGTGGCAGACGAGGAGAGCGAGCGGCAGCTTACCCGGCGTCTGATGGAGCTGGTTCCCACCTCGGTCGTGATCGGCGAGGAAGCCGTCGCGGCTGACAAGAAGGTACTTGACCGGGTTTTCGACGAGGCACCGGTCTGGATCGTCGACCCGGTCGATGGAACGTCCAACTTCGCGGCGGGCAAGCCGGCTTTCGGCATCATCGTCGCCTATGTTCAGCGCGGTGAAACCTTGGCAGGCTGGATTCACGATCCGCTCGGCAAGCGAACGGCGGTCGCCATGAAAGGCGAGGGCGCATGGTCCGGCTCCGGCCGCCTGCGGACGGCACCGGCCGTCAGCCTCCCCGATATGTCCGGCGTGCTATCGTCCCGCTACTTCGACAGCGAGACGCGCAACCGTCTGGACGAGCGCAAGCAGCAACTCGCCCGTACGTTCACCCTGCGCTGCGCCGCACACGAATACCTGACCCTGAACAGCGGTGAGGCTCATTTCTCCCTCTACCGCCGTATCATGCCCTGGGACCACGCCGCCGGCACCCTGATGCATGCGGAGGCCGGCGGATACCATGCCAAGCTGAACGGCGACGCCTACACCCCGGCCGACCGTGAAGGCGGCCTGTTGCTGGCTCCCGATCGCGAAACCTGGGCGGCGTTGCGGGAGTTGCTCTTCGCCGCCGCCGGTTGATCAGGTTTCCGGCTATTGCGAGCGGTGGATAGCCAGCGGCCCGAACGCCTGGGTAGTCGGCATGATCTCGACCCGGTTGACGTTGAAGTGAGGGGGCAGGGTGGCGGCCCAGAAAACCGCCTCGGCAACGTCATCGGCGGTCAAGGGGGTCGTATTGGCATAGACCTTCCCGGCCTTTTCGGTATCGCCCTTGAAGCGAACCAGGGAGAAGTCGGTTTCGCACATGCCCGGCTCGACATTGGTCACCCGGACGCCCGTTCCCTGTAGGTCGGCGCGCAGCGCCAGCGAGAACTGTTTGACGAACGCCTTCGATGCGCAATAGACGTGCCCGCCCGGATAAGGGTAGCTGCCCGCGGTCGATCCGATGTTGATGACGTGACCGCGTCCACGTTCGATCATTCCCGGCAACAAAGCGCGGGTCGCGAACACGAGACCCTTGTCGTTGGTGTCGATCATGGTCTCCCAGTCGTCTGGATCGGACTTCTGCGCCGGATCGGCGCCCAATGCCAGACCGGCATTGTTGACCAGGGTTTCGACGGCGGCGAACTCGGTGGGCAGGCTGCCGAACGCTTGATCGATCGCCTTGCGGTCGCGGATATCCAACTCGACCGTGTGGACCTCGGTCTTCAGTTCATCCCTCAGGGCGTTGAGCTTCTCGGTCCGACGGCCGACCAGTACCAGCTTCGATCCCAAGGCCGCAAAGCGGCGGGCGAAGGCGCTGCCGAAGCCGCCGGTAGCTCCCGTGATCATCACAAGCTCAGGCTTATGCGGCACGTTGTTCGAATAGCTCATTGTCTCACTCCTTCTTCTCTTCAACCCGGGTCTCGGTCGCGCCGAGCGCGGTTTCCTCACGCTTGGCTCGCTGCCACAGGGTTTCCATCTCATCCAGGTTCGACTGGTCGGGCGTCCGGCCGTCATCCGCCAGCAGCGCTTCGATCCGGCGGAACCGGCGGTCGAACTTGGCGTTCGTACCGCGCAGAGCGGTTTCCGGATCGATGTCCAGCCGGCGGGCCAGGTTGGTCACCGCGAACAGCACGTCGCCCAATTCATCCTGGAGGCGTGCCTTATCGGAAACCTGAAGTTCAGCACGAAGTTCACCGATTTCCTCCTCGATCTTGTCGAGGATGTCCGGGGTTGCTGCCCAGTCGAAGCCGACCCGAGCAGCACGTTTCTGCAACTTTATAGCTCGGGTGAGGGCAGGGAGGCCGCCGGTGATGCCGTCAAGAACGCTTGGAGGCTTTCCGCCTTCGACGGCTGCCTTGGCCTCGCGTTCCACCGCTTTCTGGTCTTCCCAGCGCAGGACCATCTCGTCGGCGCTATCCACTTTCACATCGCCGAAGACATGAGGATGTCGCCGGATCATCTTGTCGGAGATCGCACCCGCTATGGCATCGAAGTCGAATTCACCAGACTCCCGTGCCATCTGGGCGTAGTAGACGACCTGGAACAGCAGATCGCCCAATTCGTCCTTAAGGGCGGCCATGTCGCCGCTTTCGATCGCATCGGCGACTTCATAAGCTTCCTCGATCGTGTGCGGCGCTATCGTGTGGAAGGTCTGCTCCAAGTCCCAGGGGCAGCCGCCATCAGGATCGCGAAGGCGGGCCATGACCTCGATAAGTCGATCTATATTTCCGGACATAGGGGATGATCTTGCCGCAGCGGATGGGAGACAACGACCTTAGCGGACATGGAAGCGGCTGCAAACCCCAAGCTACAATATCAAAGCTATAATTTATATTATGGAAATTATCAGTGAGATATAACGACATGAGGCTTGACCGGACTGTCTTTTTGCCTCAGGGTTAGTGAATTCGGAATTCCGAATTCACTAACCTTGACCGAGACGTTTCGTCATGATGCCCATAGCCACCCAGCCGGTTCTCATCGATCAGGTCTACCAGCAGCTTGTGGAATCGATTGCCGACGGAAGCCTGCTTCCCGGCAGCCGTATCCGCCAGGAAGAACTTGCCGAATGGCTGGGCGTGTCGCGGCAACCGGTAAGTCATGCGCTTCAACTCCTCAAGCATCAGGGCCTCTTGACCGAAAGCGGCAAACGCGGTCTGACCGTCGCACCGTTGGATGCCGGCAGGATCGTGGATCTGTATCAGGTCCGGACATCCCTGGACGCCCTCGCCGCCCGTCTCGCAGCGCAACGTTGCGCAGCCGGTTCTGCGAATGCGTCCCTGCGGCGTCAACTCGAAGAATCGCTGGAAAACGGAGCGTCGCTGAAACCGGACCGTCCGGCGGCAGTTTTCATCCAGGCGGATGTCGACTTCCATACGACCATCTACCGCCTGTCGGGAAATTCCGCGATCGAAGAAACGGTTGCGGCCCAGTGGCCGCACCTCAAGCGGTCAATGGGTGTGGTTCTCGACAACCCGGATGAGCGTCTTCTGGTCTGGCATGAACATGCGGCCATCGTCCGCTTCATCCTGGCCGGCAATGCGCAGCGTGCCGAATTGGCGGCTCATGATCATACCAGCCGGGCCGGCTCGGAAACGGCGAAGCGCCTCGCGGCCCTGATCAGCAATGAGGCGGCTTGAGAACTCCAAGAATCTGAAAACAAGGGTCGCCAAAGATAGACCCAATTTACGGAGGGGACGACAATGAAACTGACAGCAGAACAGCTCGCGAAGTTCGAAGAAGAAGGCTACATTTTCTTGCCGGAGTGTTTTTCTCCCGAGGAAGTCGAAGTTCTTCGGACCGAAGCCGAGGGTATCTATCATTCCGACCGGAAGGAAGTCTGGCGCGAGAAAAGCGGTGCGCCTCGTACCGCCTTCGCCGCCCACACCTATAACGAAGCATTCCGGATCCTGGGGGCTCACCCACGCCTGATCGAGCCTGTAGAGCAGTTCTTCGGAGAACAGCTTTACATGCATCAGTACAAGATCAACGCCAAGGCCGCGTTCGACGGCGAGGTCTGGCAGTGGCACCAGGATTATGGAACATGGGCCAGGGACGACGGCATGCCGGACCCCCGGGCCATGAACATCTCGGTGTTCATTGACGAGGTCATGCCGATCAACGGGCCGCTGATGCTGATCCCCAGGAGCCACAAGCACGGCACGCTGGCTGCGGGTCACGATAAGCAGACGACGTCGTACCCGCTCTGGACCTTGGAGCATGATACCGTCAGCCGTCTGGTCGATGAAGGCGGCATCGTGGCGCCGACCGGCAAGCCGGGCTCGGTACTGATGTTCCACGGCAATCTGGTCCATGGCTCGGCAGGTAACATAACCCCCTACCCTCGCAAGATCGTTTATCTGACGCTCAACTCGGTGTCGAACTACATCCGCAAGCCAACACGACCAGAATGGATCGCGCATCAGGACTTCGCGCCGATCCAGACCGTTCCGGACGATGCGCTGCTCGACTATGCGCGGTCGCACCGGCTGGCGGCGGAGTAGATCATGAACCTCCACCAACTCCTCAAGGAGCGTCTGGCTGCGGGGCGACCGGTAAAGGTCGCCCTGATCGGCGCCGGCAAGTTTGGTTCCATGTTCCTGTCGCAGGTTCCGACGACTGCCGGCCTGGAAGTCGCCGTGATCGCCGATCTCGATCCCGAGCGGGCGCGAAATGCCTGCCGACAGGTTGGTTGGGACGAGGGCCGGATCGAGCGGACTGAGTTCGTCACCTCCGGTGCCGAAGCCTGCGGTCATCCGGAGGTCGAGGTCGTC
This sequence comes from Skermanella aerolata KACC 11604, assembly GCF_000936425.1. Lineage (GTDB taxonomy): Bacteria > Pseudomonadota > Alphaproteobacteria > Azospirillales > Azospirillaceae > Skermanella > Skermanella aerolata. Next base: position 99,438 of record NZ_AVFK01000018.1, read on the forward strand.
ATAGAATCGACCGGGTCGCCGGCGGCCGGTATCGCCCATGCCAAGGCGGCGATCGCCGCCGGCAAGCATATCGTCATGGTAAATGTCGAAGCCGATGTATTGGCGGGACCTCTGCTGGCAGAGGAAGCCCGATCCAAAGGCGTCGTCTATTCGATGGCATACGGCGACCAGCCGGCCTTGACGTCCGAGATGGTCGATTGGGCGCGGTCGTGCGGCTTCCAGGTAGTCGCTGCCGGCAAAGGCACCAAGTACCTGCCGCTCTTTCATACCGTCACTCCCGACGACGTCTGGGGCCACTATGGGTTGACCGACGAGGAAGCTCGACAGGGCGGAATGAACGCCCAGATGTTCAACTCCTTCCTTGACGGCACCAAGTCGGCGATCGAGATGGCGGCTATCGCCAATGCCTGCGAGTTGGACGTTCCATCCGACGGATTGCTGTTTCCTCCCTGCGGCGTCGATGATCTTCCCCATATCCTGCGTCCGAAGTCGGTGGGCGGTGTTCTGGAACGCGAGGGAATGGTCGAGGTCGTCTCGTCGCTGGAACGGGATGGACGACCGGTTTTTCGAGACCTCCGCTGGGGCGTCTATGTCGTTCTCAAGGCGCCAAACGATTATGCCAAGGCTTGTTTCAAGCAGTACGGGCTGAAGACCGACGATAGCGGCGTCTATGCAGCGATGTATAAGCCGTATCACCTGATCGGGCTCGAGCTTGGTATTTCGGTGCTTTCCGCGGCTTTGCGACACGAACCGACGGGTCAAACGCGCAGCTTCCGGGGCGATGTGGCGTCCGTCGCCAAGCGGCAGTTGAAGGCCGGAGAGATGCTGGATGGCGAGGGTGGCTATACGGTCTGGGGCAAGCTGGTCTCCGCCGACCAGAGCCTAAAGATGGGCATCCTGCCGATCGGGCTTGCTCACAAAGTAAAGTTGCGAAACGACGTTCCGGCAGGACAAGCCGTGACGTGGTCGGACATCGAGATCCCGAACGACAGCGAGGCTGTCCGGGTTCGCCAAGCTATGGAGCAGCGGTTCCAGCCATCTCGATGACCAGCCCGTCATAGGCCGGCTCGACCCCCGGCGGCAACAGCCGCATGACGTTGTCGTAGTCCATGGTCTGGTTCATGTGGGTCAGGTAAGCCCGGCGCGGCCTGACCCGCTTGATCCATTCTAAAGTGGTTTCCAGATGTGCGTGGACGGGATGCGGCGGCGCGATCCTGGCGCAGTCGACGATCCAGGTATCGACCCCTTCCAGCGCGCCGAATGCGGCTTCGTCCAGCCTGACGACATCGGTCGAATAGGCGAAATCTCCGAACCGGAAGCCGAGGGACTTCATCCAGCCGTGGTCCTGTTCGAACGGCAGGATCTCCATCCCCCCGATGCTGAACGGACCGTCGATCTCGTGGATCGTCAGCATCGGTTTATAGAAGAATGCGCCCGGCTTGATCGGCGTGAAGCAGTAGCCGAACCTATGCATCAGGTCGTCGAGGGTGCCGCGGTCGGCATAGGCGTCCAGCGGCCTGCCCATGGCAATGTTGATGCCGCGCAGGTCGTCCATTCCATGGGTATGGTCGGCATGGGAGTGGGTGTAGACGACTGCGCTCAGCCAAGTGACTCCTGCCGCGATCAACTGCTCGCGGACATCGGGGCCGCTATCCACCAGGACTCGGACGCCGCGATCCTCGACCAGAATCGACGGACGTCTGCGCCGGTTCTTTGGATTCGCGGGATCGCAGGCTCCCCAGTCGCCGCCGATCAGCGGAACGCCGGCGGAACCGCCGGAGCCGAGAACCGTGATCCTCATGACGTCGGTGCCGGCATCCGGTTGAAGAGCCGGAAGAAGTTTTCCGTCGTCCGAGCCGCCAGTTCCTCGACCGGGATGCCCTTGACCTCCGCGACCACGGCGGCCGTATGAGCGACGAAGGCCGGTTCGTTGCGCTTGCCACGTTTCGGCATCGGTGCGAGGAAGGGCGCGTCCGTTTCGACCAGGATCCGGTCCAGTGGAACCGAACGTACGATGTCGCGCAGTTCCTCGGACTTCCGGAAAGTTACGATGCCGGACAGGGATATGTAGAAGCCGAACTCCAGGGCCTGCTCCGCCAGTTCCCGGCCGGAGCTGAAGCAGTGCAGGACTCCGCGCAAGCCCTGCCCTGCCCCTTCCTCCTTAAGGATTCTGGCGGTGTCCGAATCCGCGTCGCGGGTATGGACGATGATCGGCAGGTCGGTTTCCCGGCAGGCCTGGGCGTGGATTCGAAAACCCGCTTCCTGGATGTCGCGCGGGCTGTTGTCGTAGAAGTAGTCCAGCCCGGTTTCACCGATGCCCACAACCTTCGGATGAGTCGAGAGTTCGACAAGCTTTCCGACCGAGGTAACGGACTGCTCCTCCGCCGCCTGGTGCGGATGGACGCCGACGGTGCAGTAGACTTCCTCGTAGGCTTCGGCGATTTCGCGAATCTGGTCGAACCGGCTGATGCGGGTGGAGATCGTGACCATCCGGCCGACCCCTGCCCGCTTCGCCCGCGCCACGATCTCGTCCCGTTCCTCGGCGAAGTCCGGAAAATCCAGATGGCAGTGACTGTCGATCAGCATCGCACTCAGTTTCCCGCTTCCTCGACGAACCGGGGGAACACGCCCTGCGGCGGCGGCAGGGGCGTGCCGGACGCGAGCGCCTGTCCCTCGGCCAGACGGTCGAAGCCGCGTTCGTCCTGCGGCACGGCGAGCTGATCCAGGATCTTGGCCGACGCATCGGGCATCAGCGGCTGGGTCAGGATGGCAAGCCGGCGGATCGTCTCGGCCAGCACATACAGCACCGTTCCCATGCGGGCCGGATCGGTCTTGCGCAGAGCCCAGGGGGCCTGCTCGTCGACGTAACGGTTGGCGTCGCCGATGACGGCCCAGAGCGCCTCGATCGCCTTATGGAAAGCCTGCACCGACAACTCCCGTCGAACGGTTTCAAGCAGCGCCGCAGAGGCTCCCAGCAGCTTGCCGTCGGCATCGCTGAACTCGCCATGCTGAGGCACGCTGGCGCCACAGTTCTTCTGGATCATCGACAGCACGCGCTGGACAAGGTTCCCGTAGTCGTTGGCAAGGTCGCCGTTCAGGCGGTTGACCATGGCGCGCCTGGAGAAGTCGCCGTCGTTGCCGAACGGTACTTCCCGCAGCAGGAAGTAGCGGGTCGGGTCGAGACCGTAGGTCGAGACCAGAGCATCCGGAGCCACCACGTTGCCCAGCGACTTCGACATCTTCTGGCCTTCGATGGTCCACCAGCCATGGGCGAACACGCGCTTCGGCGGCTCCAGGTCGGCCGCCATCAGGAAGGCCGGCCAGTAGACGGCGTGGAAGCGCAGGATGTCCTTGCCGACCATGTGCAGGTCGGCCGGCCAGTACTTGCCGTAGTCGCTGTCGGGCGCCGTGTTGGGATATCCGACGGCGGTGATGTAGTTGGTCAGCGCGTCGAGCCAGACATACATGATGTGCTGCTCGTCGCCCGGAACCGGCACGCCCCAGTCGAAGGTCGTGCGGCTGACCGACAGGTCGCGCAGGCCCGACTTGACGAAGGCCATGACTTCGTTGCGCTTGCCCGGCGGCAGGATGAAATCCGGGTTGTCCTCGTAGAACTTGATCAGCCGGTCCTGCCACGCCGAGAGGCGGAAGAAGTAGCTGGGCTCCTCGACCCATTCGCACTCGGCACCGGTTGGCGCCAGCTTCTTACCGCTCGGAGTCGTGGTCAGCTCGTCCTCGCCATAGAAAGCCTCGTCGCGGACGGCGTACCAGCCGGCATAGGAGCCGAGATAGATCTCCCCCTTGTCGGCCAGCTTGCGCCACAGCGCCTGGCACGCCTCGATATGGCGCGGTTCGGTCGTGCGGATGAAATCGTCGTTGGAGTAGTTCATCGCGGCCGCCAGGTCGCGGAAGTTCTGCGAAACCCGGTCGGTGAAGGTCTGCGGGTCGATGCCGGCCAGCTTGGCCGATTTCTCGACCTTCTGGCCGTGCTCGTCGGTGCCGGTCAGGAACTTCACGTCGTAGCCGTCGAGGCGCATGAAGCGGGCCAGGACATCGCACGCCAAGGTCGTGTAAGCGTGGCCGATATGGGGTACGTCGTTGACGTAGTAAATCGGCGTCGTGATGTAATAGGGCTTTGACCCGGCCATTCGGCTCTCCTGCGCGGCGTGTCGTCTTTTATATTGTACGGCTATATATAGTACCGCTCCGCATCAGGCGGAGGCGGCAGCCTCCACCGTCTGCAAGGCATTCAGAATGACCTGTTTTCGATCGAGATTGGCGCTTTCGGCCCGTGCGAAAAGGCGGTTGACCTTTTCCCACACCTCAACCCACCGATCAAGGCCGCGATCCCCGGCAAGCCGGGACATCAGGGCTGCCTCGCCGGGTACCACTTCGGGCGGCAGCGCTTCGCGAGCGAGCGAGCGTGCGAAGCGGGCGAGCCACCATACCAGCAGATCCGTCACCGCGTAGTATGCGGTATCGGAACCCTTGCGCGCCAGCTTGTCGCCAAGCCCATGCGCCGCCACCAGATCGAGCTTGGGCAGGGTGCCGAGCAAACCCATCAGGTCGCGGTACAGCGTCAGCCCACCCGCGGAGGCAAGGTCTAGTGCGCGGCCGATGCTGCCTTCGGCGAGACGCGCCAGCGCCGCCCGGTCGGCGTCCGGCAGATCGGGATGATGCCGTCCCAGCAGATCGCTTACGACATCCTCGGGTAGAGGCGGCAGCAGCAGCTTGCGGCAGCGCGACCGGATCGTCGGGAGCAACCCGCCGGGATTCTCAGTCACGACGAGAAGTACGGTGCGCGCCGGCGGTTCTTCCAGGATCTTCAGGATTGCGTTCTGACCGCTGGTATTGAGCCGGTCGGCGCCGTCCACGATAACCACCCGCCAGCCGCCTTCGGCTGCGGTCAGGTGAAGGAACGGCGCTATCCGGCGCACCTGATCGACCGGAATGTCGGTCTTCAGCCGGCCTTTCTTGTCATCGAACGGCCGTTCGATGGTCAGCAGGTCGGCATGCCCGTTGGATGCTATCCGCGTGAAAACCGGATGCGTCGGGGCGACGTAGAGGCTCTCGGCGGGCGGCGGATCGCCGAACAGGCCGCCGGTCTGCTCGATGCCGTTGGCCAGGACGAAGCGGGCGAAGCGGAAGGCAAGGGTCGCCTTGCCGATGCCGGGAATGCCGCCGATCAGCCAGGCATGCGGCAATCGGCCGGAGTTCCAGGCGTCCAGCAGCACCTGTTCGGCGGCGTGATGGGCGAGCAGGTCCGGGTTATGGCGCGGATCGGGGAATTCAGCATTCATGCGAGCAGGCGGTCGGCGACGGCTTTCAGGATGGTGGCATGGACCTCGTCGACGCTGCCGGACGCATCGATGACGACGCAGCGCTGCGGCTCACGACCGGCTATCTCCAGGAAGCCGTCGCGCAGGCGTCGATGGAAAGACAGGTCCATCCGTTCGTAGCGGTCCTCGCCGTCGTGCCGGGCATGGGCACGGGTGACGCCGGCTTCCGGCGGGATGTCGAGGATCAGGGTCAGGTCCGGAGCGAAACCGCCGACGGCGACTTCGTAGAGGCGTTCGATCGGTTCGCGGCCGAGGCCGTGGCCGTAGCCCTGATAGGCCATAGTGCTGTCGGCGAAGCGGTCGGATACGACCCAGCGGCCGGCGTCCAGCGCCGGCCAGACCGTCCGCGCCAGATGGTCGCGCCGGGCCGCGAAGTGGAGCAGCGCTTCGGTTACCCCATCCCAGCGGCCGGGATCGCCGGAAACCAGAAGCTTGCGGATCTCCTCGGCACCTGTGGCGCCCCCCGGCTCGCGGGTGGCGAGCACGTCCCGCCCCTGCCCGGCCAAGGCTGCGGCCAGCAAGCGTACCTGGGTACTCTTGCCGGCGCCTTCGCCGCCTTCGAAGGTTATGAAGCGTCCGCGCGTCACCGGTCAGCTACCCGAGCCTGAAACGAGATGCATGGCGGCGGCGCCGATGCGGCCGATGAAGCCGAGCCGCTCGACGTCCTGCCCCGCGACCAGCGGCACTTCGCGCTTGCTGAAGCCCGGCGCTTCCATGACGACCTTGCCGAGCCTGGTGCCCTTGGCGACAGGCGCCGGCACCGGCTCCTCCAGCACGACCGAAACCTTGAGGTTCTTGCGTTCGTCTCGGTTCATCGTGACGCGAAGGTCGTCCTCGACCACCAGCGGGACCGTGCCGGCGGCGCCCATCCAGACGGCGGCCTGCTCGACCGGCTCACCTTTTTTGAAGAGTGCGTAGGATTCGAACTCGCGGAAGCCCCACTCGATGATGCGGGCGGACTCGTCTGCGCGGGCCTGCATGCTCGGCAGGCCGTTGACCACCAGGATCAGGCGGCGGCCGTTGCGCTCGGCCGAAGCCGTGAGGCCATAGCCGGCGGTTTCGGTATGGCCGGTCTTCATCCCGTCGACGTTCATGTTGCGGTAGAGCAGTGGGTTGCGGTTGCCCTGCTTGATGCCGTGATAGGTGAACTCGGTCTGGGAGTAGTAGTGGTAGAACTCGGGATATTCCTTGATCAGGTGCTCCGCCAGCAAAGCCAGATCGTAGCAGGTCGAGTAGTGGTTGTCGTCCGGCCAGCCGGTCGCGTTCTTGAAGTTGCTGTCCGCCATGCCAAGCTCGCGGGCACGCTTGGTCATTTCCTCCGCGAACCGCTCCTCCGAGCCCGACAGCCCCTCGGCGAGGACGACCGAGGCGTCGTTGCCGGACTGGATGATCACGCCCTTGATCAGGTCTTCCACCTTGATCTGCGCGTTGAGCTCCGTGAACATCTTGGAGCCCTGCATACGCCAGGCACGCTCGCTGACCGGCATGGTGTCGTCCAGCGACAGCCGGCCCGCCTTGATCCGCTCGAAGACCATGTACATCGTCATGATCTTGCTCATCGACGATGTCGCCATGCGTTGATGGGCGTTCTTCTCGAACAGGGTGGTGCCGGTCGACATATCGATCAGAACAGCCTGTTTCGCGATGGTGTCGAGCGACGCGGCCGACGTGGCGGACGCGATGCAGGAGATCATGATCCCGGCGATCCAGGCGATCGATTTGCGCGGATGGGCGACGGACATCTGTTTTTGCTACCCTCTGTTTCCTGATTCTGACGCGGATCCGGTTCAGTCCACGATGACGCGGGCACCGTTGTTGCCGGCTTCGATGACCTGATTGAGGATCGAGTCGGCAGCCTCGACGCTCGAAAGCGGACCGATTCGAACCCGGAAATACTGTGTATTGCCGACTATGGTCGGATCGATCCGGGTAGTGCCGAGGTCCGACAAGCGGGCACGCAGCCTGTTGGCATTGTCATACACCGTGAAGGCCCCGGCCTGCACGTACAACCTGCCGTTCGACCTGACCGGAGTGTCGGCGACGACGGCGGCCGGCAGGAACCTTCCGTCGACGGTGGCGCCCGCCACGGTCTGCGACGGATCGAACGCCGGCCGCTCCGCGACCTGCCGCGCCACCGGCGACGCACCCTCGATCTGGACCGCGGCGCGGGGCGCCGCAACCGGCTTGGGCGCGCCGTCGGGCGAAATGTCGGCGACGCTGACGCCCGCCTGACCGGCACGGGCCGCCGCGGCTATGGCGCGGCTTTCCTCCGGCAGGATCGCGACCCTCACCTTGGCGCTGCCCTGCCCTTCGAAACCCAGCAACTGCGCGCTTCGGCGGGACAGATCGACGATCCGGCCCGGAACGAAGGGACCGCGGTCGTTGATCCGGACGATGATCGAGCGGCCGTTCTCCAGGTTGGTCACCCGGACGAGGCTGGGCAACGGCAGGGTCTTGTGGGCGCCGGTCAGCTCGTTCTGGTCGAAGGTCTCGCCGTTGGCCGTGGTTTCGGCATGGAAGCCCGGACCGTACCAGGAGGCAAGACCAGTCTCGTCATAGCCGAAGTCTTCCTTGGGATAGTACCAGACGCCCTTGACCTGATACGGTTCCCCGATCTTAAAGCCGCCGACTGCACGCGCCTGACCCTGGACGGCCGACTTCTGCCCTTGCTTGGTTTCAGCACACCCGGAGAGCGCCAGAAGGGCCACGGCGATCAGCAGACCCCTTGCCATCCTGCCCGCACCCGACCGGCCGGCGACTGAATCCTTGGCCATAGCTTTACCGGCCATCCTGACTTCCCTCTAAAGGCGGAGCGAAACTACCTCATATACTCATAACCTCCAACAAAAATGGTTAATCGTTTCGTACAGGTCCGGGAAACCATGAGTCCGTGCGGTCCATCAGCCGGTAGGCCGCCAACCCGACCCATTCCCGCAGGCTTTCGTTGAGGGCATCCAGACCGTAGAGCAGATCGGGACTCCAGGTCAGCGAACCCGCCGTCCGGTAATCCACAGGATAGGCGGTGACGGGCCATTCGGCGTGGCGGAAGATGCCGACCGAACGCGGCATATGGGCGGCCGACGTGATCAGAAGCCAGGTCTCACCCGGGGCCGGGTCGGCCAGCGGGCGGCTGAAGAGCGCGTTCTCATAGGTATTGCGCGACTCGCGCTCGAAGACGATGCGCGACGTGTCGAACCCCAAGCCATCCAGTACGGTCCGGATCACGTCCGCCTCGCGCAGGTCGCCGGCGAAGACGTAGCCGGATCCGCCGGTGAAGATCAGCTTGGCTTCCGGATAGCGGCGCGCCAGAGCGACGAACTCCGTGATCCTTTCGCCAGCGCTGTTGAGGACGGGCTGTCCCCGGTCCGCCGACATCTCGGTATTGACGGAGCCGCCGAGCAGGACGATGCCGTCGATCCGGCCGGGCAGTTCAGGCTGGGGAAAACGGTCCTCCAGGGGGCGGAGCGTCATCTGTCCGACCGGTAGCAGGGTCAGGGCCGCCACTAGCAGCACGGAAGCCATGACCAGCTTTTTTCCCAGGCGCTGGAAAGGCGGGCGGCGCGTGGCCTGGAACATCAGCCCCAGGATCAGCATCAGGGCAAGCAGGTTGCCGGGGCGGACGAGCGCCCACCCCAGCTTCGACAGGACGAAGATCATGATGCGGGGCGCCTGACCTGTTCAAGCTGGAGTGGGGCGGGCGCACCGATACGATCAGATGTCGGCGTAGCAGTGGGTTTCCGCCGCCCCGCCGGGATGGGTAACCGCCCCCCTCTCCGCATCGCCGACGGTCTGGGCGTATTTCCAGAGAGCGCCGGACTGGAAGTCGTGACGGCGGGCGGTCCAGGCCTTGCGGCGTTCGGCCAGTTCGTCGTCCGACAGTCCGACCGAGATGGTGCCGGCGTCGGCATCGATCGTGATGATGTCGCCGTCCTTCAGCAGGCCGATCGGACCCCCGACCGCCGCTTCCGGACCGACATGGCCGATGCAGAAACCGCGAGTGGCACCGGAGAACCGGCCGTCGGTGATCAATGCCACCTTGTCGCCCATGCCCTGGCCGTAGATGGCCGAGGTGGTGGACAGCATCTCGCGCATGCCGGGACCGCCGCGCGGTCCTTCGTAGCGGATGACGATCACTTCGCCTTCCTTGTAGTCGCGGCGCTCGACGGCGGCGAAGGCGTCCTCCTCGCAGTCGAACACGCGGGCCGGACCGGAGAACTGGAGCTTCTTCATGCCGGCCACCTTGACGATGGCGCCGCCCGGAGCGAGGTTGCCGCGCAGTCCGACAACGCCGCCGGTCGGGGTGATCGGGTCGCTGGTCGGGCGGATCACGTCCTGGTCGGTCGGGAACACGACGTCGGCGAGGTTCTCGGCGATCGTCTTGCCGGTGACCGTCATGCAGTCGCCGTGGAGGTAGCCGCCGTCGAGCAGGGCTTTCATCAGGACCGGGACGCCGCCGATCTCGAACAGGTCCTTGGCGACGTAGCGTCCGCCCGGCTTGAGGTCGGCGATATAGGGAGTGCGCTTGAACACTTCGGCGACATCGTGCAGGTCGAATTCGATCCCGCATTCATGCGCGATGGCGGGCAGGTGCAGGCCGGCGTTGGTCGAACCGCCGGAGGCAGCCACGACGACGCAGGCGTTTTCCAGCGCCTTGCGGGTTACGATGTCGCGAGGGCGGATGTTGCGCCGGATCAGCTCCATGACGGCGCGGCCTGACGCCTCGGCATAGGCATCGCGGCTCTCATAGGGAGCCGGAGCGCCGGCGGAGCCGGGGAGAGCCAGACCCATCGCTTCGGAGACGCAGGCCATCGTGTTGGCGGTGAACTGGCCGCCGCAGGAGCCGGCGGACGGACAGGCGACGCATTCCAGTTCGTGCAGGTCCTCGTTGCTCATCTTGCCGGCGCTGTGGGCACCGACCGCCTCGAACACGTCCTGGACCGTGACGTCCTTGCCCTTGTAGCGGCCCGGCAGGATCGAACCGCCATACATGAAGACGCTGGGGACGTTGAGCCGGACCATCGCCATCATCATGCCGGGCAGCGACTTGTCGCAGCCGGCCAGCCCGACCAGACCGTCGTAGCAGTGTCCGCGCATCGTCACTTCGACCGAATCCGCGATGATCTCACGGCTGACCAGAGACGACTTCATGCCGGCATGGCCCATGGCGATGCCGTCGGTGACGGTGATGGTGGTGAACTCGCGCGGGGTGCCGGCCTCCGCCTTGACGCCGATCTTGACGGCCTGGGCCTGGCGGTTGAGCGAGATGTTGCAGGGGGCCGCCTCGTTCCAGCAGGTCGCGACACCGATGAACGGCTGCGCGATCTCCTCCTCGGTCATTCCCATGGCGTAGTAATAGGAGCGGTGCGGTGCCCGCTCCGGTCCAACGGAGACATGCCGGCTCGGCAGATTGGACTTGTCCCAGGTGGTTGTTTTCTTGTCGCCGTAGGGCATGGCCGACTCCCTCTTGTTGCTTTCAGGTCCCCGTGGGGCTGCATTTCTTGCGTCGAAACATAGCGCCGTGTTCCGGCAAAGCCCAGTCCGGTTTGCGGTCCGGATGGGAGGGAAGCGGCTGCCGCATGGATCCCGGGGCGCAGCACCCCCTGTAACAGGACGCGGATGTCATCAAACGTCATCACTGCGGGCCGGCCCCTCGCCGCCGGCCTGGAGGGAGGGTGGAACTCTGGCTGACGGCCAGAGGTCCTTTGGCAGCAACCGGTCGTTCTCGTCGAAATAGGCCAGAGCGTCGCTCGGGTCATCTATTCGGCCGGATAGCTCCGGGTGAAGGGTCAACAGGTGTTCGCAACAGAAGATCCGCCGCCTGACGGCGGCGCGGTTGGCTTCAAGGGCGGCGGCACGCTGAACGGACCGGTCCGTGGAGCGGGGATGCGTCAGTTCGGGCGCTGGCGAGGCATCGACTGGCGATGGCGCTTCCGGAGGCATCGGCGGTTCGAAAACCGTATCCGATTCGGCGTCCGGGACAGGAGCCTGCGCGGTGACGCCTTCGCCTTGTTCGGCCGCCTGCCCGGCTTCCTCTTCCGCTTCGCCGGCCCTGGGCTCTTGCAGCCGCATTTCCTCCATTGCCGTTTCGAGGCCGCTGGATCGCTTGGCAGCAGTCGGCACAAGGCCGCGCAGGCGGGCGATCATGGCGATGGCGCGAAGGGCGGCGAAGTCGTTCTGCCGTCCCATGCTGTCGATCATGACGCGCTTGAGGACCGCCACCAGTTCGTCCAGTTCGTCTTGCCGCTGATCTTCGCGGGCAAGGGCAAGATGGGCCGCCCGTGCCGCGATGTGCGGCTCCTTCATCAGGCGCGATCCTGTCTGGCGCGCGCTGTCCCAGGCATAGCCCGCCAGCCGCGCCGCTTCGGTCAGGCTGCGGCCGGCGGCCACGTGCCTTGCAAAAGCTTCTTGCCGGCGCGGGAGGTGGACGTGACAAGGGGATTCGGCTGAAGCTTCAGCAGACTGGGGCATGGCGGCGCTTTCCGGGACGTTGATGAAAGGATTATTATCCTTTTTCGGCTGCTGGGTCAATCCTGAAGAGGGTGTCGATTGGACTGGAACGTTAGATGTCCGGCTGCAGAGGCCCGACCTACGCGAGCGTGCTCATGGACGATGGACAATGGCCGGAGTGTCCATTGTCCATGGAAGGGAATATGTGCCTTTGTAGGTCGGGCCTCTTCAGCCCGACATCACTGCTGACACTCGACGGCCGATCGCAGGTCAAGCCAATTGGATTCGTGATTTTTAATGCACACTGTCACCGAAAATACTGATGCTGGATGAAAGTGTCACCGTTTTTATTGAGGCTAGGAGCTGAAAAGCTTGACCGGCGGTCGGCACGTGTTCGGCCACGGCCCAACCTACGAAGCAGAAGCCCGTAGGTTGGGCCGTGGCCTAACAAACACCGTCCACACAGATCAGAATCGCGGATGCGGAAGAGGGTCAGGCGGCGCTCAGCCGTGCCAGGGCTTCGGCCAGCTTCTGCTTGGCGGCTTCGGCGGTGGCGCGGCGGTCGCGCTGTTCCTCGATCACTTCCGCGGGTGCGCGGGAGACGAAGTTGGCGTTGCCGAGCTTCTGGTCGATCTTGGCGATCTCGGCGGTGTGCTTGTCGATCTCCTTCGATAGGCGGGCCTTCTCCTGATCGACGTCGATGACGCCGGCCAAGGGAAGCACGACGGTCGCTTCGTCCAGCACAGCCTGGATGGAGCCCTTGGGAGCCGCATCGGAAGTCGTGTCGGCGGAGGACAGGCGGGCCATCCGTAGGATGATGTCGCGGTAGGTATCGAGCCGTTGCACCGTTCCGGGCGAAGCATCCTTCAGCAGCAGCGGGATCTGGGCGCCTGCCGGGACGTTCATTTCGGAGCGGACTCCGCGCACCGTGGAGATCAGGCGGACCACCCAGTCCATTTCGGCCTCCGCCGAAGCGTCGGCGATGTCGGAGCCGAACTGCGGCCATGAAGCGCGGATCAGGCCGTGTTCCCGGCCGGTGCCGAGCTCTTCCCAAAGCTCTTCGGTGATGAAGGGCATGAAGGGATGCAAGAGCTGAAGGATCTCGTCGAGGACCCAGCCGGTGGTGGCGCGTGTCTCCGCCTTGGCTTCGGCGTCGTCACCGTTGAGGATCGGCTTGGTGAATTCCAGATACCAGTCGCAGAAGGTGTTCCAGGTGAACTGGTACAGGGCATTGGCCGCGTCGTTGAAGCGGTACGCCTCGATGGCTTCCGCCGCACGAGCGGCCGTCTTGGCGACCTCGCCGACGATCCAGCGGTTGACCGTCAGCTTGACCGATGCCGGGTCGAAGCCCGGCTGCGCCGCGCATTCGTTCATCTGACAATAGCGCGCGGCGTTCCAAAGCTTGGTCGCGAAGTTCCTGTTGCCTTCGACCCGGCCGACGGCCAGCTTGATGTCGCGGCCCTGGGCGGCCATGGCCGCGAGGGTGAAGCGAAGCGCGTCGCAGCCGTATTCGTCGATCAGTTCGAGCGGATCGATGACGTTGCCCTTGGACTTCGACATCTTCTGGCCGCGTTCGTCGCGGACGAGGGCATGGATGTAGACGTGGCGGAACGGCACGTCGCCCATGAAGTGCAAGCCCATCATCATCATCCGGGCGACCCAGAAGAAGATGATGTCGAAGCCGGTGACCAGCACGTCGCCGGGATAGTAGCGCTCAAGTTCCTTGGTCCGGTCGGGCCAGCCGAGCGTCGAAAACGGCCAGAGCGCCGACGAGAACCAGGTGTCGAGCACGTCCGAATCGCGGGTGAGGTCGGTCGGTGCGCCGTAGTGGGCTTCCGCCGCCGCCTTGGCTTCATCTTCAGTCTCTTCCACGAAGACGGCGCCATCGGGGCCGTACCATGCGGGAATCTGATGGCCCCACCAGATCTGGCGGCTGATGCACCAGGGCTGGATGTTGCGCATCCATTCGAAATAGGTGTTTTCCCACTGCTTCGGCACGAAGACGGTCCTGCCCTCCTCGACCGCCTTGATGGCGGGCTGGGCGAGCGACACGGCATCGCAATACCACTGGTCGGTCAGCCAGGGCTCGATCACCATGCCGGACCGGTCGCCGTGCGGCAGCATGTGGGTATGCGGCTCGATCTTCTCGACCAGCCCCTGCTCTTCCAGGTCGGCTACGATGCGCTTGCGCGCCTCGTAACGGTCCAGGCCGCGATAGGCTTCCGGGATCATCGCGTCGTCGATGATCTTGGCGTCCCGGTCGAGGACGTTGATCATCTCCAGCTTGTTGCGCCGGCCGACCTCGAAGTCGTTGAAGTCATGGGCCGGGGTGATCTTGACGGCGCCGCTGCCGGTTTCCGGGTCGGCGTACTCGTCGCCGACGATCGGGATGCGGCGGCCGACCAGGGGCAGGACGGCGAAGCTGCCAATCAGGTCCTTGTAGCGCTCGTCTTCCGGATGGACGGCGATGGCGGTGTCGCCGAGCATCGTTTCGGGCCGCGTCGTCGCCACCGTGATGAACTGGTCCGGCCGGTTCTCCAGCGGGTACTTGAAGTGCCAGAGATGCCCCTTGACCTCCCGCGATTCGACCTCAAGGTCGGAAATGGCGGTGTGGAGCTTGGGGTCCCAGTTGACCAGCCGCTTGTCGCGGTAGATCAGGTTCTGCTTGTGCAGCGTCACGAAGACCTTGGCGACCGCCTTGGACAGTCCCTCGTCCATCGTGAAGCGCTCGCGGTCCCAGTCCGGCGAGGCGCCGAGCCGGCGGAGCTGGCGGGTGATCGTGCCGCCCGATTCGGCCTTCCACTGCCAGACGCGATCGATGAAGCCGGCACGGCCCAGGTCGTGGCGGGTCTTGCCGTCGGCGGCCAGCTGCCGCTCCACCACCATCTGGGTCGCGATGCCGGCATGGTCGGTACCGGGCTGCCAGAGCGCGTCGTCTCCGCGCATCCGGTGGTAGCGGATCAGGATGTCCTGAAGCGTGAAAGTCAGCGCGTGGCCCATGTGCAGGCTGCCCGTGACGTTGGGCGGCGGCATCATGATGGTGTAGGGCTGCGCGTTGCTGTCCGCATCGGCGGCGAAGGCGCCGGATTTTTCCCACGCTTCGTAGTGCTTCGCTTCGACTTGCGCCGGGCTGTAGGTCTTGTCCAGCATCGCTGAACCTCTCACTGGTCCGGATTTCGTAAAATGCCGGAATAAACGACGATATGGCGGGCCTTGCATTCAGCATGGCCCGCCCCGATCAACTCATACCCGCGCCCGGGGCCGGTGGCTGGAACGTCCGTCAGCCGCCCTGGGCGCGGCGTACCATCTTCTCGATTTCGCGCTGGACCATGCGCTCCACCATCGGCGGCAGGTTCTGGTCGAGCCAATCCCGCAGCAAGGGGCGAAGCAGGTCCTTCAGGATGTCCTCGACCGTCGGTCCGCCGCCATAGGCATGCATGCCGCCGGAAAGGCGGTTGCCGCCCATGGTGCTGGCAAGCTGCGCGAAAGCGGCGCTGGTTGCGGCGGCGGTCGGCGCCGACACGAGGTCGTCGTCGTCGTACCGGTTGAACGGCATCGGCTGCGGCCGGGACACCGGCTTGTCGAACAGGTCGTCCAGGGTTTCCAGCGACAGCGGAGGCTCGGGCTCATCCTCCGGCTCGGGATCGGGGTCCATGGCGCGCGTCCAGGGATCGTCTTCCGGCGGGTCCTCCACATCGATGACCGACCCGTCGTCCTGGACCATCTGGGTGAGTTCCAGCACGTCCTCATCCATCGGCTCCGGAGCCGGCGGCGGCGGTGCGAAGGCTGAAACAGGCGGCGGCGCCGCGGGCGCCGGTGCGGGTTCAGGCTTGCTCGGCTCGGCAGGCTCGGTGTCTTCGGATATGATCCGCCGGATGGAGGCAAGGATTTCCTCCATCGACGGTTCTTGCTGGGACTTCGTATCACTCATCAGCGCAACCCCAGGGGCCTGATCGGGAACCCGGAGCCTATGGCACCACAGGTTAAATTACTACCAAGTCGTTGAGCCGGCCGACCCGGAGCCGTATTGTCATTCATTGATGTCGGTGCCCCACCACTTGCCGCGCACCTGGTTGTAATGCTTCGTGTGGTCGTAGAACGGTACCTTCAGGCCGAGTTGCCGGGCCGAAAGCTGGCCGGTCGCCGAGAGAACCGAGAAGGCGGCGACCATTTCGTTGCGCTGTGCCTGGACGAGCTGGACGCGGGCGTCCAGCAGTTCCTGCTCGCTGTCCAGGGTGTCCAGCGTGGTCCGCGACCCAACCAGCGCTTCCTGGCGCACGCCCTCGAGGGCGATTTCGGAAGCGCGGACCTGCGACTGCCGCGATTCGATGGTGGCGCGGGCGGTCGTCAGGCCTTCCCAGGCGCGAATCGCGTTCTCGACCACCTGCCGGCGCGATTCCTCGATCTGGATACGCCGCTGGCCGGCGGTCTGGCGGGCTTCACGGACGCGCGACTCGACGGAACCGGCTTGATACAGCGGGATCGTCACCGAGGCCGTTACCGAGGCGCCGTCCTGCCGGTCGGCCTGGGAGCTTGGTTCATAGACACGCGACAGCGTGCCGCGCAGGTTGGCTGACGGCAGCATCTCGCCCCGGACGGCGTCGACGGCGTTGCGCGCCGCGGATTCCGAATACTCGGCCGCGATGACGGTCGGGTTGTTGCTTTCCGCCAGGGCGACGGTTTCTTCCCGCGAGGACGGCAGGTCGAAAACGAGGCGCGGCGCCGACAGGCGGCCGGGAGGTGCTCCGATCACGCGGGCGTAAATCGCCCGGCTGCTGCTGAGCTGGCCTTCCGCCTGGATGCGGTCCGACAGGGCGCGGGCAAGGCGCGATTCCGCCTGGCTGACGTCGGTGCGGGTGATCTCGCCGACGTTGAATCGGTCGCGCGAGGCGTCGAGCTGGCGGCGCAGGACCTGTTCGTTGTTGACGTTCAGGTCGACGACGGCCTGATCGCGGACGACGTCCAGATAGGCCGTGGCGCCGTCGAGCAGGACCGACTGTTCGGTCGAGAGCAGATCGGCGCGCTGTGCCTCGACCAGGGCTTCAGCGCGCTTGGTTCCCGCCTGGGTGCGACCGCCGGAGTAGAGCGGCTGGACGACGCTGAGATCGACGCCGCGCTGCGCGAGATTGGAGTTCACGTCCCGCGACCCCGCCCGGGTGCGGGAACGGGAGTAGCCGGCATCGGCGCCGGCCTCCACCGTCGGCCGGTAGCCGGAGAGCGCCTGCGGCACCAGTTCGTCGGTCGCGCGCAACTGCGCGCGCTGCGACTCGATCGTGGGGTTGCTGACGTAAGCGTTCGCCAGGGCCTCTTCCAGGCTTTGCGCCCCGGCCGGCTGGCCTGACAGGGCGAGCAGGAGGACACCGCCGAGCGACGCGCTCCATGCCCGGCCGGACAGCCGTGATTTACGTGCCATCAATACACCTTCATCGTCGGATCGATACGTCGAGCCCAGGCATCGACACCGCCCATCAGGTTGGTCGCCTTGTCGTAGCCGTTGTGGCGGAGCCACGCGGTCGCCTGCGCGCTCCGTCCGCCATGATGGCAGATCACGACGATCTGGCGGTCCTTCGGCAGCTCCGCCGCCCGCTGGGGCAGCGTTGCCAGAGGAATGCTGCTGCTCCCTTCAATGGCGCACAGATCGAACTCCCACGGCTCCCGCACATCCAGCAAGGCTAACTCGGCGCCGGACTGTTGCATGGACTTGAGAGTATCGACGTCGATCTGCAACGGCACCTTATCGGACATCACAGACTCCTTAAGTCGTTCATCGGGGGCGGACCGCCCCGGTCATGAAGCCCCGGTCGGCAGGCCCTGCCCGGGAAACCAAGTCCGGACAGCCCTGCCCGGTCCGCTCAGAACTCGAAAACCGGCTTCGGTTCGAATCCGGGCAGCAGCGGCGTCGCGGCGTCGAACAGGATGCGGCCCGTTTCAACCTTGCCCGTGCGCTGGAACAGACGGGCCTGTCCCATCCGCCCGTCGGGCGATACGACTGTAACCAACCTGCCGCCTTCGGCCAACTGCTCCAAGATCTCCGGAGGTACTTCCGCCACGGCCCCGTGCAAAAGTATCACATCGTAGGGCGCTTGTTTTGCATATCCCTGCTCCAGCGGGCCCTGCACCACCACCACGTTGTCGACGCCGAGTTCGCGCAGCGTCGCTTCGGCGCGCGAGGCCAGTTCCGCATCGGACTCGAGCGCCACGACCGTCGCGGCCATGCGGGACAGCAGCGCGCTGGCGTAGCCGGTGCAGGCGCCGACGTCGAGGACGATGTCGGTCGGCTTGACGTAGGCTTCCTGGAGGAGGCGGGCGATCACCATCGGCTCGATCAGATAGCGTCCCTTGGCGACGGGAATGTCCTCGTCGACATAGGCGATCCCGCGCGACGCCTTGGGCACGAACAGTTCCCGGGGGATACGCGACATCGCGTCGACCAGGGCGTGGTCGGTCACTTTGTTGGGGCGAACCTGCCCTTCGACCATATTATAGCGAGCGGCTGAATAATCGGGCATGGCAACCGTTTTCTGATCTTGTTTCGCCTGGACGCGCCTGTGATCCGCGGCGGAGCGGCGCTGAATGGCCTTATATCCGCCAATCCGTTGAAACACAACGGACAGCCTTGGGACCGGGGTTCTCGCGGCGGGGTTCCGGGCAAGGCGGGTTTCGTGGACGGGAGTGTCGAACAGCCGCGAGATGTGCGCGGAGCAGTGCTTGACCGGGACAATCCGGCCCGCTATATCAGGTCACCTTCCGGGCCGGCGAGTTTCAGCCGGTAGCCGGCACCGTGGCGCGGTGGCAGAGTGGTGATGCAGCGGACTGCAAATCCGTATATGTGGGTTCGATTCCCACCCGTGCCTCCAACTTCCTGAAATCGTTGTAGTAATGGGCAGAAACGGTGCGTGCCGCCGGCGTCGCGCGCGTGATGTCCAATTGTCGATTGCGAGGGCAGGGTGAACTCCTCTTCCCTCCCCTGCCCTCCCCTCCCCCACTGTTTTCATACATACTCCAATCGATTTTTTCTAAATTGATGCAAGAAGAAGAACTAGTACGGTAATAGTCTTCCTCTATGCCTGCCGTGGATAGGTCGTTATTGCTGACGCAATTTTACTACACTGTCCTGACTATTCAGCAAGCGGGCATTAAAATAATCACCGAGAGCCCATGGAGTGGTGCATCATCTATTTGAAAGCGGGTGGGCCGGTCGGCTGAAAAGCGGTTTCGGTCCCCATATGTATCGAGTGAGGGAGCGGACCATGCAGATCGCGGCTGGACACAATGTCACACTTACCCGCAGCCATCGCGTTACGGCGACAGTGGCCCTGGTTCTGATGGTTTCCATCGCCGCCGGCATGCTTCTGGCGACCGGCGGCGGCTTGAGCGACGGATTGGGCGACGGACTGGGTGTTCCCGGAAATTCGCTGCCGGAGAATACGCGGCCGATGATCCTGATCCCGCTGCCGCGCTAGGCCACTCCCACCAGGCTTTCGGCGTCAATACTTCGACGACTCCTTGTGTAAGCGCAACTTGTCCGGGGGCGGGCTTTCTCGCGCTGGCCCGCCCCGGTTTTTTCCACTTGCCGGCACCTGCTTTTCCGTTTCGCGCTTGATGCCCGGCCATCCGCCGCACATGTCATTGATGATCCCGCGGACAACGCCGTGGGCGTGACGATGGAGGCGTGACATGGTCCCGGCACCTGGCGTTTCGTCGAACCGGCGCTGCCGGCCCGCACCAAGGGTTTTCCCTCTTCTCGTCTTCGTCCTGGCTGCGATCGCCGCGTGCTGGACGCCGGCACCAGCGACGGCCCAGCGGGTGGAATCGCCCGATCTGGCGGCGATGGTCCAGTCCGTCGTGGGCGTCAGGGCCATGGTCCCGTCCAACGCGCGCTCCGCCGAGTCGCTGGGGACCGAACGCAGCGGCAGCGGCGTCGTGATCGACAGCACCGGCCTGATCGTCACCATCGGCTACCTGGTGATGGAGGCAAGCTCGGTCGAGGTCCGGAACGCGGACGGCAAGACCTATCCGGCGGAAATCGTCGCCTACGACCAGGCCAGCGGCTTCGGGCTCCTGCGGGGCGGCTACGGCTTCAAGGCCAAGCCCATGCGGCTGGGACGCTCGGCGGACGTCAAGGTCGGCGATCCGATGCTGGCGCTGATCCATGGCGGCGCCGAGGGCGTGCGCGCCACTCAGCTCGTTTCGCGGCGCGAGTTCGCCGGTTACTGGGAGTATCTGCTGGACGACGCGCTGTTCACGTCGCCGCCGGTCATGGAGTTCGGCGGGGCCGCCCTGGTATCGCCGAAGGGCGAACTGATCGGCGTCGGTTCCCTGTTCGTCCACGACGCGGCGCCGCCCTTGTCGATGCCCGGCAACATGTTCATCCCGGTCGACGTGCTGCGCCCGATCCTGGGCGACCTGATTGCGCTTGGCCGCAATGCGACGCCGCCGCGCCCCTGGCTTGGGCTGACCACCAACGAGGAGGGCGACAGGCTGGTCATCCGTAAAGTGACGCCGGGCAGCCCCGCCGAAACGGCGGGCCTGCGGTCAAATGACGCCATAGTCGGCGTCGGCGGACAACCGGTGAGCCGCCTTGCGGATCTTTATCGGAAGATCTGGGCTTTAGGCGAAGCCGGAATACGGGTACCGCTCGACATCCGGCGTGGCGATCGGGTAGAAACGATCACCGTGATGTCGATGGATAGATACCGGCATCTGCGCCTCAATCCAACATTCTGACTTTTTGCGCTATACCTTCGCCTATAGGCGGCGGTATACGAAATAATATATCGACTTTTAGTGGTATTTAGCCCTATCCCCGTATAGCATGCCGCCCGGGTCCGGGAACGAGGTTCCTGCACCGACGGTATCGGGATTCGGGGACGGGTGTGGGAAATGATACGCAAGCCTAAGAATGTCGCCAACGAGATCGATGCCCATGTGGGCAGCAGACTGCGCCTGCGTCGCCTGCTGTTGGGGATAAGCCAGGAAAAGCTGGGAGCCGCCCTGGGCCTGACCTTCCAGCAGATCCAGAAATACGAGCGCGGCGCCAGCCGCCTGTATGACCTGTCCAGGGTTCTCGATGTGCCGGTTTCGTATTTCTTCGCCGATATGCCGGATGAAACCGCCGCCGTCATGCCCGGCAGGCTGCCGGGGCGATTGTCGGCGTCCCGCGAGCCGTCCCTGGACGCCGACGTGCTCCTGAGCAAGGAAACCGCCGAGCTGGTCAGGGCCTATTACGCCATCGGCGACATGGACGTCCGCCGCCGGACCCTGGACTTCCTGCGGACCGTCAGCGAAAGCATCAGTCTGGAGCGGGTCCCGGCGAAGGAGGACGACCCTTCCGGGGAGCCCGAAAGCGGCACCGGGGAAACCGAAGCCTTGTCCGAAGAGGTCTAGCCATTCGGCGTCCGCCGGTCCATCGGCAGGATGCTCGCGCCGGGTGACGCCATACGCTAATAAGCGATGGCGCCTTCCGTGTTGAGCGGGCGGCCTGGCATGTTGGCGGAGTGACACCATGAACGACGAGCAGGATATCGACATCCGGGAGAAGGAAACCGTCTTCGCCGGTTTCTTCCGCATGGAGCGCTATCGGCTTCGGCACCGCAAGTTCGACGGCTCCTGGACGCCGGAGGTCTCACGCGAGATCTTCGAGCGCGGCAATGCGGTCGCCATCCTGCTCTACGATCCGGATCTGGATACTGTCGTGATGGTCGAGCAGTTCCGGCTGCCGGCCTACCTTGCGGGCCGGTCGGCCTGGTGCATCGAGACGCCTGCCGGAGTCGTCAAGCCGGGCGAGGAACTGGCCGGCGTGGCCCGGCGCGAGGCGATGGAGGAAACGGGCTGCGAAATCGCCGGCGAGGTCAGGCAGATCTCGCAGTTCATGGCGAGCATCGGCGGCAGCACCGAGATCGTCACGGTGTTCCTGGGCATCGTCGATTCGCGGAAGGCTACCGGCATCCATGGAGTCGCGGACGAGCACGAGGACATCCGGGTCCATGTCGTGCCGGCGGCCGAGGCGATCCGGATGGCCGACGAGGGCGAGATCGAGAATGCGGCGAGCGTGATCGCGCTCAACTGGCTGGCGCGCCATCAGGCGAGCCTGAAGGGTACGTCCGCTTGATCCGGACCTGACCGCCGGTTAGTCTGTCACCCATCCTGGCAGACTGAAGAAGAGCGGGTTTCTGTGGACGTACGCGACGGTTTCATCGGCAGCATCGGCAATACGCCACTGATCCGCCTTGAAGGGCCATCAAAAGCGACCGGCTGTAACATCCTCGGCAAGGCCGAATTCCTCAACCCCGGCGGATCGGTCAAGGACCGCGCCGCCATCGCGATCGTACGCGACGCCGAGCGGCGCGGGCTGCTGAAGCCCGGCGGCGTCATCGTCGAGGGGACGGCCGGCAATACCGGCATCGGGCTGGGGCTGGTCGGCAACGCGCTGGGTTACCGCACGGTCATCGTCATGCCCGAGACGCAGAGCCAGGAAAAGAAGGACATGCTGCGGCTGATCGGGACCGATCTCCGGCTGGTCCCGGCCCTGCCCTACGCCAATCCCGGCAACTACGTCCGCTATTCCGAGACGCTGGCCAAGGAACTGGCGGAGACGGAGCCGAACGGCGCCATCTGGGCGAACCAGTTCGACAACGTCGCCAACCGCGAGGGCCACGCCGCGACGACCGGCCAGGAGATCTGGCGGCAGACCGGCGGCCGGATCGACGCCTTCACCTGCGCCGTCGGCACCGGCGGCACTCTGGCCGGCGTCGCGATGGCGCTGAAGGAGAAGAAGCCGGACATCCGGATCACGCTGGCCGATCCGCTCGGTTCCGCCCTATATAACTACTACGCCCATGGCGAGTTGAAGGCCGAGGGCAACTCGATCACGGAAGGCATCGGCCAGGGCCGGATCACGAAGAACCTGGAAGGCGCTCCGATCGACGACGCGCTCCGGGTGACCGACGAGGAAGCGCTGCCGCTGGTGTTCGACCTGCTGAAGAACGAGGGCCTGTGCCTGGGCGGGTCGAGCGCCATCAACGTGATGGCGGCGGTGAAGGTGGCGCAGGACCTCGGTCCAGGCCATACCGTCGTGACCATCCTGTGCGACTTCGGGACGCGCTACCAGTCGAAGCTGTTCAATCCGGGCTTCCTGCGCGAGAAGAACCTGCCGGTCCCGTCCTGGCTGGCCGACTGAGCAAACCGCTGGGCAAACCGCTGGGCAAACCATTGGGGTCCTTTATGGAACTGATCTTCCGCCGCGATGCCTATGCCGCCCGCACCGGAGCCACCGTGACCGCGGTGGAGGAGCGCGGCATCACGCTGGACCGGACCGTCTTCTACGCGGCAGGCGGCGGGCAGCCGGGCGACACCGGGGTGCTGCGCCACGATGGGGGCGAAGTCAGGCTGGCCGAGGCCGTCAAGGGCGACGGACCGGACTCCGTGATCCACGTGCCGGAGCCGGGCTCGGCGCTTCCCGCCGTCGGTTCGTCGGTGGAGGTCGAGATCGACTGGGACCGCCGGTTCGCCCATATGCGGATGCATACCTGCCTTCACCTGCTGTGCGCCGTGGTGCCAGGAGCCGTGACCGGCGGGCAGATCGGCGCGGACAAGAGCCGGCTGGACTTCAACGTGCCGTCCGCCAGCCTGGACAAGGAAGAGCTGACCGCCGCGCTGAACCGGCTGATCGAGGGCGACCATCCCGTGTCCTATCGCTGGATCGACGACGCCGAGCTTGAAGCGAAGCCCGACTTGGTGCGCACCATGTCCGTCAAGCCGCCGACCGGGTCGGGACAGGTCAGGCTGGTCGAGATCGGGGACGTCGACCTCCAGCCCTGCGGCGGGACCCATGTCGCGCGTACGGGCGAGATCGGCCGCGTCGAGGTCGTGAAGATCGAGAACAAGGGTAAACAGAACAGGCGCGTGGTCGTGGCGCTGGCGCCCTGAGGGGCCGGGTCCGGACACGCCGATCAATCGAGGGGAAACGATGCCATACTCCAAACCCGACGCTCTGGTCAGCACCGAGTGGCTGGCGCAGCACCTGAGCGCACCCGACGTCCGGGTGGTCGATGCCACATACTTCCTGCCCGGCTCCGACCGCGACGCCCGCGCCGAGTACAATGAGCGTCACATCCCCGGTGCCGTGTTCTTCGATATCGACGAGATTTCGGACACCTCCAGCAGCCTGCCGCACATGCTGCCGGCGCCCGAGAAGTTCACAGCGCGCGTGCGCAAGCTGGGCCTGGGCGACGGCGTCCGCATCGTCGTGTACGATACCCATGGACTGATGAGCGCCGCCAGGGTCTGGTGGATGTTCCGGGTGTTCGGTCACCGAGACGTGGCGGTGCTGGACGGCGGCCTGCCCAAGTGGATCGCCGAGGGCCGGGAGCTGGAAGACCTGCCGCCGATGCCGCGCGAGCGTCACTTCACCCCCCGGCTCAACAGCTTCCTGGTCCGCGAAGCGGATCAGATCAAGGCGAACCTGGAGAGCGGACGGGAACAGGTCGTCGATGCCCGCGCATCGGGCCGCTTCACCGGCGCCGAAGCGGATTTCTGGCCGGGCCGCCGTGCCGGGCACATTCCCGGCAGCCTCAACCTTCCCTTCAACGATATGCTGAACCCGGCCGACCGGACGTTCAAGTCGGGCGAGGAGCTCCAGGCGCTGGTCGAGCGGGCCGGCATCGACATGAAGCGGCCGATCGTGACCAGTTGCGGCAGCGGCGTCACCGCCTGCGTCGCGGTCCTGGGGCTGTACCTGCTGGGCAAGGAAGACGTGGCCGTCTATGACGGGTCCTGGGCCGAGTGGGGCCAGCGTGACGACCTGCCGGTCGAAACGGGAGCGGCGAAGACGGATGCCTGAGCTGGGGCCGGAAACAGGACTGGAATCGCTGGTGAAGGCAGCCCGATGACGACACCGCCCGATCTGCGCATCGTTCCGGGGCTGCCGCCGGGCAAGCTCCGCGTGGTCGTCACCTATCTGGAGATGACGACGCAGCCGACCGCCCCGAAGCAGCGTCCGCCGGTCGAAAAGCTGGCGCTGCTCCGGGCGGAGCGTCCGACGGTCTCGTTCTACCGTTACCTCTACGACACGGTGGGCGAGCCGTGGCTGTGGTCGGAGCGCCGGGTCATGAGCGACGAAGCATTGGCGCACATCATCCACGATCCCAGGGTCGAGGTCATGGTCCTCTATGTCGGCGGCGTCCCGGCCGGCTACGCGGAGTTGAGCCGGCGCAAGGCCGACGCGGTCGACCTGAGCTATTTCGGAATGATCCCGGACTTCATCGGCATGAAGCTGGGGCCGTTCCTGCTCAACTGCGCCATCGATGCGGCGTGGAGCGGCGGAGCGAAGAAGCTGACGGTCAACACCTGTACGCTGGATCATCCCAAGGCGCTCGGGCTGTATCAGCGCATGGGATTCGTCCCGGTCAGGCAAGTCACGCGAATCACCGACGATCCCCGGGTGACCGGCGTGATCCCAGTTGATGCGGCGCCTCAGCATCCGATCGTAACGACTTGATAAACAGCGATTCTTAGCCTATGGTCCGGCCCGATCCAGCGTTTCCCATTTCCCATAGGGCAGAACATCGATGCGCGCTTTCGAAGGCCAGCATTCCGACAACGTCGCCATCAAGCGGAGCCGCGACCAGAAGATCCTTCTGCTCCGCCAGCTCCGTGAGCAGTTCGGCGCGTTGAAGCCGACCGTGGCTCCGGGCATCCGCGCGGCGATGGCCAAGCGCATCTCGGACCTCGAAAGCGAACTCGGCGGCGTTGCGGCGCCCGCCAAGGGGCGGAAAGCTTAAGCAAGAGGCTGCTTGCCGTCGTAGAAGACGGCTAGCCAGACGGTGGGTTCGTCGGGGGCGGTCGATGCCACCCGGTGACGGCGGTGGGCCGGAATGTCGACGTGGTCGCCAGGGGCGAGCCTCAGGGCTTCGGCTTCGCCTTCGAACTCGAGGACGGCGGCTCCCTTGAGGAGCAGAACCCACTCCGCCTCGTCCTGATCGTACCAGAAAGACGGCGGAGAGGCGTGGCCGTGGGAGACGATGCGCTCAACCCTCACCGAGCGAGCGCTCAGGATGCTCTGGAAGTTTTCTTCGTCCAGTTTGTCCGGTATGTCGTTCAATACATTGATATACATCAATAATCCTCCTTAGTTTCACAAAAGTATTGCTGCGGCGCACCATTCGAGACATACCCAATTGCCCAAGCTTTGCCCGGGCAATTGTGAAGACTTGGCTACACGAAGGGTTTTATCGTCGGTATTGTATCGGCTGTAGCTTAGCCCTCGACAAGACGCATGCAGGATGCCGTGGATGGATCAGGCTTTGACAGCGACCCGAGTTCGAGACCTGAAGCCTGAGACCGCGCGCCGGTGGCTGGACGAGTGGAACCGTCAGCAGGAAGGCTATGTCCGCTTCCGCGACTGCCGGTTCGAGATTATAGCCGACGCGCTGACCGCCTCCGGTCTGGTGGCTCCGGTCATCCTCGATCTCGGCTGCGGTCCGGGCAGCCTGGGCGACCGCCTGTCGGCCCGCCTGCCCGGCGCCGAGATCGTCGGGCTCGACTACGATCCCGTGCTGCTGACGCTGGCGCGGGTTCTCCATGCCGACAATCCCGACCGGAGTTGGATCGAGCTGGACATGCGCCGGCACGACTGGGTCGAATATCTGGAGGGCCGGCAGTTCGACGCCGTGGTCAGCACGACGGCCCTGCACTGGCTGGGCGCTCCCAACCTGATGCGCGTCTATCAGGACCTTACAAGGGTGCTGGCGCCTGGCGGCGTCTTCGTCAACGGCGACATCTGCTCCTACGACCAGACCCAGCCGACGCTGCGGCGGATGGCGGCGGCCTCGATCAAGGCCAACCGCGCGGCCGCGCAGACCGAGGGCGCCCACGACTGGGTCGGCTGGTGGAACGGCATCGCGGAGGTGCCCGAACTGGCCGCCGCCGTCGCGGAGCGGCACCGGCGATTCTCGAACCTTCCTCCCAAGCAGGAGATGACGATGGAATTCCATCTGGCCGCCCTGCGGCAGGTCGGGTTCCGCGAGGTCGGCTGCATCTGGCGCTATCTCAGCGACTATCTGGCGCTTGCCCTGCTCTGAGACCGCTCCCTGACCTTTCGGTCAGAAAATTTCCGCTAGAAACAAAATTACCCTTGCATTTCCGCGTAAAGAGAGTATTTCAACGGTCGTTGACGCACCCGCACGTGCCGCTGGCCCTTTGAGGTTATGTAACGACGTACCGCGTCCTTTTTGGCAGAACCGGTCAACAGTGGGCCGGTCCCGAGAGGGAGGTAAGTATGTTTGCTATCGGCCAAAGGGCTTTAGAACGGTAGCTGTCGGGCAAATCCGCCGACGCTAATCAGATCCCGCACACCGCTTGTTTTCGCGGTGCCGGCGCGTCGCCCGATTTGCCACACATCCCCACAATTCGTCCTTTCCCGCAGCCGTCTGGCTGTAGGGGCTCGTTTTGACTTCTTGGGCCTGCCGGCGCTGCCGCGGCCTTCGAGAGGATGCGTCATGGCCCAGATTCGTTTCCGTTCCGCAGTTTCCCCGCTCCGTCGCGGCACCACCGGTTTCCGCCGCAACGCGCCCGCCGTCCGCAAGCAGATCACCTGCGTCGACAACCTGATCGAGACGATGCGTCCGGCTGACCCGGTGCATTGCCTGCGCCCCGCCGTCCTGTCGGCGACGGCGGCCCGGTTCGTCGCGTCCTTCCCCGGCGACGTGCTGTACGCGGTCAAGTGCAATCCGGAACCAGCCGTGATGCGCGCCCTGTACGAAGGCGGCATCCGCCACTTCGACGCGGCCTCGCCCGCCGAAGTGCGTCTGGTCCGCCAGATGTTCCCGAACGCCGAGATCCATTACATGCACCCGGTCAAGTCGCCCGGTGCGATCCATCAGGCGTATTTCGACTACGGCGTCCGCGACTTCTCGCTCGACAGCGCCGAGGAGCTGGAGAAGCTGCTGGAGCAGACGGAGAACGCCGGCGACCTCGGCCTGTTCATCCGCCTCGCCTTGCCCAAGGGTCCGGCCGTCTACGACCTGTCCGGCAAGTTCGGCGCCGCCGTCACCGATGCCGCCGACCTGCTGCGCGCCGCCCGCGCCGTGTCGCCGAAGATCGGCATCTGCTTCCATGTCGGATCGCAGTGCCTGGACCCGTCCGCCTACGAGCGTGCGATGGACCTTGCCGGCGCCGTGATCGCGCAGGCCGGAGTCGAGATCGACGTGCTGGACGTCGGCGGCGGCTTTCCCGTTAGCTATCCCGGCGTGACGCCGCCGCCGCTCGACGACTTCATGGCCGCCATCGCGCGTGGTTTCGCCAAGCTGGCGCTGCCCGCCCGTACCCGCCTGTGGTGCGAGCCGGGCCGCGCGCTGGTGGCGCCGGGCGTGTCGCTGGTGGTGCAGGTGATCAAGCGCCGGGGCCATGAGCTGTTCATCAACGACGGCGTCTACGGCAGCCTGTCGGATGCCGGCGTACCGGCCTTCCGGTTCCCGGCCCGAATGATCCGCCCGACCCAGGCGGCTGCGTCGGAAGCGCCGGAACAGGGCTTCGCCTTCTACGGCCCGACCTGCGACAGCGCCGACCACATGGCGGGACCGTTCATGCTGCCGGCCGACATCCGGGCCGGCGACTGGATCGAACTTGGCCAGCTCGGCGCCTATGGCTCCTGCCTGCGGACCGCCTTCAACGGCTTCGACAATGCGCGCCTGATCGACGTGACCGACCGCCCGCTGCTCGAAACTCCGGGTTACCTGGAAGCCGAAGACCACCCCGAACGGTGCGCCGAAGAGGCTCAATCGGTCGGGTACATCACGGAGCGGGCTGCCTGATCGCAGCCCTTCCTCTACTCTCTCCATCCAACCATCCACCCAGCGGGGCCCCGACATTCGTCAGCCACCAACAGCCTGTTCGGAAGATGCCATGACCTTGACCTCTCCCATCGTGAAATTTGCCGGCCGTATCGTCATCGTCGGTTTCGGAAGCATCGGCCAGGGCATCTTGCCTCTCCTGCTGCGCCACATCGACATGAAGCCCGAGCAGATCTCGATCGTGACTGCCGAGGAACGCGGCCATTCTGAGGCGGAAGAATACGGCATCAAGTTCCACCGCATCGCCCTGACGCGGGAAAACTTCCGGTCCGTACTCGACCCGATGGTCGGCGAAGGCGACTTTATCCTGAACCTGTCGGTGGATGTGTCCAGCCTGGCCCTGATAAAGTTCTGCCATACCCGTGGCGCTCTCTACCTGGACACCTGCATCGAGCCTTGGGCCGGCGGCTATACCGACACCAGCCTGTCGCCGTCGCTGCGTTCCAACTACGCGCTGCGCGAAGCGGTGATGCAGCACAAGGGCGGTTTCGCCAACGGACCGACCGCCGTCATCACCCACGGCGCCAATCCGGGTCTGGTATCCCATTTCGTCAAGCAGGCGCTGCTCGACATCGCCCGCGACACGGGCGTCGAGGTCCAGGCGCCGCGCAATCGGAACGGCTGGGCAGCGCTGGCACAGACGCTGGGGATCAAGGCGATCCACGTGGCGGAACGCGATACCCAGGTTTCCAACGTCCCGAAGAAGCGCGGCGAGTTCGTCAATACGTGGTCGATCGACGGCTTCGTCGGCGAGGGCTGCCAGCCGGCCGAGCTTGGCTGGGGAACCCACGAGCGCGGCCTGCCGCCCGACGGCCGCCGCCACGACTTCGGCTGCGATGCGGCGATCTACCTGATGCGGCCGGGCGCCGGCACCCGCGTCCGGACCTGGACGCCGAAGGAAGGCCCGCTCCATGGCTTCCTGATCACGCACAGCGAGGCGATCTCGATCGCCGATTACCTGACGGTCTGGGACCGGACCTCGGTCCGCTACCGCCCGACCGTCCACTACGCCTATCATCCGTGCGACGACGCGATCCTGTCGCTGCACGAGTTCGCCGGCAAGACCTGGACGATGCAGCCGGAAAAGCGGCTGATGATGGAAGAGATCGTCGAGGGAATTGACGAGCTGGGCGTGCTGCTGATGGGCCACAAGAAGGGCGCCTACTGGTTCGGCTCGCAGCTATCGATCCATCAGGCGCGCGAGCTGGCTCCGCACAACAACGCCACCAGCCTCCAGGTGACGGCCTCGGCACTGGCCGGCGTCATCTGGGCGATCGAGAACCCGAGGGCCGGTATCGTCGAGCCCGAGGAACTCAACCATCAGCGGGTGCTGGAGATCGCCGGCCAGTATCTGGGCAAGCTGGTCGGGTCCTACAGCGACTGGACGCCGCTGGAAGGCCGGGGCGTGCTGTTCCCGGAAGACGTGGATACGTCGGACCCCTGGCAGTTCAAGAACTTCCGGGTCGTGTGATACTAGCGGCCGAAGAGTTTAACCGGGGGTAGGCAAATGTTGGGCCACGGCCCAACCTACGAAGCAGAAGCTTGTAGGTTGGGCCGTGGCCCAACAAACGCTGTCCATACAGGTCGATTTCTTATCGATCCGGGGTCGCCAACAGGCCTCCCGCGAGGAACCGGAACGCTTCGACGGCCTTGGCGAGGACATCTTGTGGATGGTCGCTGGCTGCGACCCAGAGGGCAGCGTTCAGCGCTGCCCCGTTCAGCAGCCGGGCAGCCGCTTCGGCATCCATGGGCTTGACGATCCCTTCCGCGATCAACTGCTCCACCTTCCGCAACGTCGTCTGGAGGCAGTTGTTCTGGCTTGGCCACTGCGACGGATCGCCCAGGAACGCTGGCCCGTCGAGCAGCACGATCCGCTGGACCTCCGGCTCCAGCGCCATCTCGATGTAAGCGACGCCTTCCGCCAGCAGTCCCGCCCAGTCGTTCTGGGCCTGGGTGCCGACAGCGTAAGCGCGTGCCGCCATCTCCGCATCGATCTGGTTGACAACCGCTTGCAGGAGGCCCCGCTTGTCACCGAAGTTGTGATAGAGCGCCCCGCGCGTCAGCCCGGCCTCGGCCGTCAGTTCATCCATCGAAGCGGCGGCATAACCCTTCTCCGCAAAGGCCTTGCGCGCCGACTTGATGAGCTTGGCGCGGGTCTCCTCCATCATTTCAGAACGCCGTTTCGCGGCCATGGCCCTATCCTCTCATTCACATACGTGACGTATGCGTCTTGACATACGGCGCGTAGGTGAATTAACTTTCACATACGGGACGTATATCAACTTACATCCCGGTTGTGAAGCTCGAAGCTCGAAGCTCGAAGCTCGACGGATCGCCCTTTTGTAATGAGGAATAGGACAATGACCAAACGCGAAGCCATAACTCCGGCCGACCGGCGCGCGCTCAACGAGAAGTACCGCTACTCGGCGGCGATTCGCTCCGGCGATCTGCTGTTCGTCTCGGGACAGGTCGGCAGCCGCACGGACGGATCGCCGGAGCCCGATTTCGAGCAACAGGTACGATTGGCTTTCCAGAATCTCGTGAACGTGCTCAAGACCGCCGGCTGCACCCTCGACGACGTCGTTGACGTAACCACCTTCCATACCGACCCGGCCAATCAGCTCGACACCATCATGGCGGTGCGCGATAGCGTCATTGGCGAACCGCCTTATCCGAACTGGACGGCGGTGGGAGTGAACTGGCTGGCAGGCTTCGATTTCGAGATCAAAGTCATCGCCCGCATACCGAGCTGAGGACAGCTTAACACCGAAGCTTAGCGTCCCTTGGCCGCCGTACTGCCCGCCCGCTCCGACATGGAGGCCATAAGGTCCGAGAAGCGGTCGCCCTGGATGACGATGTGGTCGCGGAGCAGCCGTTCGGCTGCATCGCCGTCCAGGTTCAGGATCGCGGCGACGATCGCCTCGTGCTCGGCCAGGGAGTTCGCGACGCGATTCTTAACCTGGAGCTGGATGCGCCGGTAGGGTTTGAGGCGGCGGTGCAGCGCCGCGCACTGGTCGATCAGGAACGCATTGCGGCTGGCGGCGTAGATCGCGTGGTGGAAGCGTTCGTTCTCGTAATAATAGGCATCGGCGTCGCCCGTCTCCGCGGCGCGGCGGCAGGCTTCGTGCGCGTCGGTCAGGCTCCGGCGGTCGGCATCGGTGTGCCGGCGCGCGGCGAGACGCCCGGCCATGCCTTCCAGCCCTGCCATCACCTCGAACATCTGGACCAGGCGCTCCGGTCCCACTTCGGCGACCACGGCGCCGCGCCGGGGCCGGATCTCGATCAGTCCCGCCGAGGCCAGCTGGAACAGCGCTTCCCGTATCGGCGTTCTTGAGACACCGAAGCGGGTAGCGAGCGTCACCTCGTCCAGGCGGAAGCCCGGCGGCATGTCGCCGGTCAGTATCTCGTTCTCTATCCGGTCACGCAGCTTGAGAGGCGCATCTTCCGGCGCTGACAGGGTCATGTCCACATGGCTCCATTTCTTGTATACAAGAACGGTTGACATTGTGCGCAAAAGGCGGCTTCATGATGCACAACGGCGCTTATCGCATACAAGACCCAGTGTGGAGGAAGACCGATGCGAAATCCAGTAACGGTGGCGAGGCCTGCGGAATGACGACGAGCACTTCGTTTCTGGGCGACCTGATGGTTTCCATCGCGGACCGGGGGCGCTCGCTGCTTGGAATGCAGGGCGGTCACGGCGACTCCGCCGGCCGGACCGACGTGGCGGCGCTGTTCGAGGCGCTGCTGAGCGGCCGTGGCGAGGCGTCGGGCGTGGCACTCGCCGCTGAAATCCTGAGCGTCTGGCAGAAGCTGGACACCGATGGCCGGCGGGCCTTCCTGACGACCCTGGCCGAGCGCTTCGGTCCCGACCGGGCGAAGCTGGACCGCGCGATCGAGATCTACCGCGCGGAGCCCAACGCCAAGACGATCATGACCCTCCACAAGGCGGCCGAGCCGCGCCGGCAGGAGGTGATCCGCCGCCTCAACCTGGCGCCCCACGGCACCGAGGCGCTGGTCCGCATCCGCGAGGAGCTGGCCCGGCATCTCAAGACGCATCCGGACCTGGAAGCGCTGGACGCCGATTTCGCGCATCTATTCTCGTCCTGGTTCAACCGGGGTTTCCTGGTGCTGCGCCGGATCGACTGGACGACGCCGGCGAACATCCTGGAGAAGATCATCCGCTACGAGGCGGTCCACACCATCCGGGACTGGAACGACCTGCGCCGGCGGCTGGAGCCTTCGGACCGGCGCTGCTTCGCCTTCTTCCACCCGCAGCTGCTGGACGAGCCGCTGATTTTCGTCCAGGTGGCGCTGTCGAAGGAGATCCCGGCCGCCATCGGCACGCTGCTGGCGGAGGACCGCGAGCCGATCGCCGCCGATGAGGCGACCACCGCCGTCTTCTACTCGATCTCCAACTGCCAGGAAGGGCTGCGGGGCGTTTCGTTCGGCAATTTCCTGATCAAGCAGGTGGTCGAGGACCTGAAGCGCGAGTTGCCGGACTTGAATACCTTCGTGACGCTGTCGCCGGTACCCGGATTCGCCGGCTGGCTGGCCTCCCAGCGGGCCGACGAGGAGTCCGCCATGGTATCGGCCCAGGACAGGGCGGCGTTGGCCCTGCTCGACCGGCCGGACTGGACCGAGGATGCCGGCAAGCGGGAAGCCGTCAAGGCAGCCCTGATCCCCGTCGCCGCCGCCTATATGCTGAAGGCCCGGTCGGCCTCGGGCAAGCCGGTCGATCCGGTCGCGCGCTTCCACCTGGGCAACGGCGCCCGGCTGGAGCGGATGAACTTCCTGGGCGACCTGTCGCCGCGCGGAATGAAGCAGGCGCATGGCCTGATGGTCAATTATCTTTATAAGCTGGACGACATCGAGACCAACCACGAGCTTTTCGCCACCAAGGGCGAGGTTGTGGCGGCTCCCGCCGTCCGGAAACTGCTGTCCAAGGCAGCCGCTCCGAAGCAGGAAAGCCAGAAAGGCAAGGCGTCCGGGAGCCAGGACAAAGTCCAGGCCGCATCCCAAGGTGAAGTTCGGGCCAAAGAGCAGGAATAACGGAATGAGCAACCATCTCTTCGCGCTGATGCGCAGCCACATGCCGGCCGCAGACCGGACTTTCATCGAGCAGCCCAGCGGCGTCGTTACCTATGGCGGTGCGGTCAATCTATCCGGCAGGATCGCCAACCTGCTGGTCCGGCGCGGAGTGGAGCCCGGCGACCGCGTGGCGGTCCAGACGGAAAAGAGCGCCGAGGCGATCGTGCTCTATCTGGCCTGCATCCGGGCCGGCGCCGTCTATCTGCCGCTCAACACCGCTTATACCCTGACGGAACTGGATTATTTCATCGGCGACGCCGAACCCAAGGTGGTCGTCTGCTCGCCGGAGGGCAAGGTGGGACTGGAACCGCTGGCGCGGTCCAAGGGCGTCGCGGCGGTCGAGACCCTGGGCACGGGTGGAGCCGGTTCCCTGCTGGAAGCGGCGGCGGGCATGCCGGCCGAGTTCGCCGATATCGACCGGGGGCCGGACGATCTGGCGGCTTTCCTCTACACCTCGGGCACGACGGGGCGGTCCAAGGGCGCCATGCTGAGCCACGACAACCTGGCGTCCAATGCGCGGACGCTGGCCGAGGTCTGGCGCTTCACGGGCGACGACGTCCTACTTCACGCGTTGCCGATCTTCCATACCCACGGCCTGTTCGTCGCGACCAACGTCACGCTGATGGCCGGGTCGTCGATGATCTTCGCGTCGCGCTTCGACCCGGACGAGATGCTGAGGCTGATGTCCAGGGCCACAGTCATGATGGGCGTCCCGACCTTCTACGTGCGTCTGCTCCAGCATCCGGGGCTGACCCGCGAGGCGACGGCACATATGCGGCTGTTCGTGTCCGGGTCGGCGCCACTGCTGACGGAAACGCACGAGGCCTGGGCCGAGCGGACCGGACACCGCATCCTGGAACGCTACGGCATGACCGAGACCAACATGAACACGTCCAACCCGTATGACGGCGACCGCGTCGCCGGTACGGTCGGGATGCCGCTGCCGGGGGTCGAGGTCCGGGTCGTCGATCCGGAGAACGGCACGCCGCTGGCACAGGGCGAGATCGGGATGATCGAAGTCAAGGGGCCGAACGTCTTCAAGGGATATTGGCGTATGCCGGAGAAGACGGCGTCGGAATTTCGGACCGACGGCTTCTTCATCACCGGCGATCTCGGCAAGATCGACGAGCGCGGCTATGTCCACATCGTCGGCCGCGGCAAGGACCTTGTCATCACCGGCGGCTACAACGTCTATCCCAAGGAGATCGAGGTCGAGATCGACGCCCTGCCCGGCGTATTCGAAAGCGCCGTGATTGGCGTGCCGCACGCGGACTTCGGCGAGGGCGTCACGGCCGTCGTCGTGCCGAAGAAGGGAGCCGACCTGGACGAGCGCGGCGTGCTGGCGGCCCTGGACGGCAGGCTGGCGAAGTACAAGCAGCCTAAACGCGTGCTGTTCGTCGATGAGCTTCCACGCAATACCATGGGCAAGGTGCAGAAGAACCTTCTGCGGGAGTCCTACAAGGACATCTACGATCGCTCGCGCAAGGCCTGATCTCCGTCAGTTCCGGGCGTCGATCAGCCGGCGGATCCGACCCTGGGATCCGCCGTCGACGCCGCATGTCCGTTCGATGAAGTTGATGCCACCTCTGGTCAAAGCGTGTTTCAAACCCAGGTGAGCTAGTCTCATGCCGCCTTGACCAAAGGCTTGACCATCAGCACGAGTTGATATGCCCACTTTGTCCGCGAGCCGGCGCTTTCTCCAGTTACGCACGATTTCTGGAGTGGTTCTGTTTGCCTATGTGCTGACGCACATGCTGAACCACTCCTTGGGACTGGCATCGCTCCAGGCGATGGACGAGTGGCGCTGGATCCTTTCCTGGCAGTTTCCCGGCGGCTGGATGGTCGTCCTGGCCGCCGCCCTGACGCATTCGGCCCATGCGCTATGGTCGCTGTACGACCGGCGGGTGATGCGGATGCCGTCGTGGCAGGTCATGCAGCTGCTGCTCGGGCTGTCGATCCCATTCCTGCTGGTGGAGCATGTCCTGGGCACGCGCGCAGTTTCCGAACTCTACGGCGTCAACCCGAACTATGCCCTGGTGCAGCTGACCTACTGGCGGCTGGCCCCGCATCTGGGTGTGCTTCAAAGCGTCGTCATGATCGTGTCGTGGGTCCATGGCTGCATGGGACTGCATTTCTGGCTGAGGCTGCGGCCCTGGTACAGGGCGGTGGCGCCGGGACTGTTCACCCTGGCCGTGCTGGTGCCGACGCTGGCGCTGCTCGGCTTCGTCGTCTCTGGACGGGCGCTCCTGGTCGAAACCGAGGATAGCGCGGTCATTTCGCTGATCATCGCCAACGCGCGCGTCCCGGGGCCGCAGACCGCCGCCTTCGTTTCGGAAACGGGACTGATGTTCCGCTACGGCTTCGCGGCGCTGATCGTCCTGACGCTGGTCGCCCGCATCGTCCGCAATCTCTTTTCGTCCCGGTTCGGCACCTTCACCCTGACCTATGCGGACGGTCCCGTCGTGACGCTGCTGCCGGGCGCCAGCATCCTGGAGATGAGCCGCGCCTACGCCGTTCCCCATGCCTCGGTCTGCGGCGGGCGGGGGCGGTGTTCGACCTGCCGGGTCAGCGTCGGCGCGGGCCGGGAGCATCTGCCACCGCCTTCGTCTACCGAGCGGAAGGTCCTGACCCGGATCGGCGCCGCGGACGATGTCCGGCTCGCCTGTCAGGTCAGACCCCGGCACAGCCTGGTGGTGCGGACGCTGATGCCCCCCGCGTCCACCCCGGAACTGGCTCTCCAGCCGTCGACGCATCTGGAGGGACAGGAAAGGGAAGTC
Organism: Skermanella aerolata KACC 11604; assembly: GCF_000936425.1. GTDB lineage: Bacteria > Pseudomonadota > Alphaproteobacteria > Azospirillales > Azospirillaceae > Skermanella > Skermanella aerolata. The sequence goes on from NZ_AVFK01000018.1 coordinate 135,942, forward strand.
GTGATCCTGTTCGCCGATCTTCGCGGATTCACGACGCTTGCCGAATCGCGCCTGCCCTATGACGTGGTCTTCATCCTGAACCGCTATTTCGAGGCGGTCGGACAGGCGGTCGAGGGCAACAACGGACATATCGACAAGTTCATCGGCGACGGCGTGATGGCGCTGTTCGGCACCGAGGACGATCCGGCACGGGCCGCCGCCGACGCGCTGGCGGCTGCGGGCGCCATCGCGACGCGGATCGCGCGCCTGAACGTCGAGCTGGAGCACGACCTGCCGACGCCGCTGCGGGTCGCGATCGGCGTCCATTCCGGGACCGTGATCCTGGGAGAAATGGGTTATGGCACCGCGCGGTCCTTCACCGCCATCGGCGACCCGGTCAACACGACGGCCCGGCTGGAGCAGATCGCGAAGGACAACAATGTCGAGCTGGTGGTTAGCCGCGAGGTCGAGGCCCATGCGGGCATCGACCTTGGCGACCATCCGCTTCAGTTCGTGCCGGTCAGGGGGCGCCGGGCGGCGCTGGAGATCAGGCTTATCCCGAAGGCGGATGGGCTGCGCGAGAAGGTGCCGCAGTAGAAGGGGTTTTTGGCGTTGGGTCGGTAAGCAGACCTGATGACGGGAGATGCCAAGATCAAGTCTTGGCATGACGGATTAAGACACATTACCTGCAAACTCGTCATGCCAAGACTTGATCTTGGCATCTCTCAGTGTAGGTTTCTTTATTCGATTCTACCCTTTCGGAGTTCGCGACGCGGAAGCCGTAAGCGTCGCGAGGGCGGCCTTGCCGGTGGCTGGGACGGGGGCGGGAGCGCTCCAGTCCGGCTGATCTCGGCGGTCGAGGTCGCGTCCGAGCCGGCCGACGACGCGGAATGCGGTCAGCAAGGCCGCCAGTCCGAAGATCAGGGCGCCGGCCATCTGGCCGTAGAGGACACCCTCGGCCTGCCACATCCAGGCGCCCAGCGTCACGAAAGGGATCGTTCCGAGCGTCGCCCGACCCCAGTTGAACACGGTCGAGAGCAGCGGGAATCCAAGGTTGTTGAAGGCGGAGTTGGCGACGAACAGGCAGCCGACGAACAGGAAGCCGCCGGCCGCCACGTTGCAGAACAGCCGGACGAGATCGGCCGTGATCCCGGTAGCCGAGAAGATGCGGACGACGATGTCCTGCCCCAGGAACAGCAGCAGCCAGACGCTGAGCACATAGCCCAGCATTACGAACAGGGCAGCCCGGAGTGTTTCCGCGATCCGGTCGTAGCGATGGGCACCGAGATTCTGGGCGAAGATCGGGCCGACCGCTCCGGTCAAGGCGAAGATGACGCCGAACGCCACCGGCACGATCCGATCGGCGATGGCCAGCCCAGCGACAGCCGCGTCGCCGAATTTGGCCATGCTGTAGGTGACGTAGGCGGAAGCGACCGGAGTCGCGATGTTCGTGAGGGTAGCGGGACCGGCGACGCTGAACAGCGCCTTGCCGTCGGGGATCAGGGACGACGCCTTTGGCCATGCCACCAGATCATGGACCCGCACCGCTCCGTGCCAGCCGATATAGAACAGGACGCCGCGCGACAGGAGTGCCGCGATGGCGGCGCCGACGAGGTCCAGGTCGAAGCCGAAGATCAGGATCGGGTCGAGCACCGCCGTGGCGAGGCCGGCGAACAGCGTGACGTTCATCGCCCGCCGGGCATCGCCGACGGCCCGCAGCAGGGCCGACAGGCACATGCCGATGCCGAGGAGCGGCAGGGTCGGCGACACGATCCGAAGGTAGCTGACGGCGAACAGCTTGGTTTCGTCATGGGCCCCGAGCGCCGACAGGATCGGGTCGAGGAAGGGAATGGTCAGCAGGCCGATGGCGGTGGTGACCAAGCCCATCCAGACGAGGCTGGACCCTGCCAGCCGCCGCGCCTGTTCCCGGTCGCCGGCGCCGATAGCACGGGCGACTATGGCCCCTGCCCCGATGGTCAGGCCGATGCAGAGCGATATCTGGAAGAACAGGACGGCGCCGGCGAACCCCACGGCCGCCGCCAGTTCCTTGACGCCCAGGATGGAGATATAGAACAGGTTGGCGAGATCGACCGCGAACACCGCCATCAGTCCGATCGAGCCTGTCGTCGTCATGACGGCGACGTGGCGCAGCGGCGACCCCGTCGTGAATTTCGCGCCGGCGGCCATAATTTCGTCCCCTGTCATGCAAGTCGGGCAAAGCTATACCGTTCGCAACAGCCTGTCGCCGAGGTCCTCGCCCATTATTCGGATCCGCAACGGTTCATAGTTATGTGGCGTTGAGGGGATGGAATCGGTATTCTCCCCCTTCGCCGTTTTTTCCCGCCGCTTGAGCCTTCGTAACATTCAGTCTTCAAAATACATGTCAACGGCCAACCACACTGCGCGGGCCTCGTCCCCCGCCGTCGCCCCCGTTCCCTTTGCCGAAGAGGACCTGTCGAGGGTCTTCGACCAGAAAACCCTCCAGCGTGGCCGCAGTCTGGTCCTGCTGGGAGAGGTGCGCCTGGGTCCGGCGGAAGATCGCATAAGGGCCACGGTTTCGGACCTGGGGCGGACGCACGAGGTGACTGTGTCGCCGGTCCACCGCGCCCAAAGGGTGGCCCTGGACCGCACCTGCACTTGCGCCAGGCCCGCCTGTGCCCATATGGCGGCGGCGGCGCTGCTGGCGCTGGATACAAGGCCGCAGTGGCGGCGGCCCGTTCAAACATCGATGATCGATTTGCTCAAGACGAAACCTGGTGAAGTCATGAAATCCGCGGCACCGAAGCCGGCGGCGGCGCCTGTCCAGACGCGGGCGATCCCCAAGGCGTTCTGGACCATCGAGCCGGGACAGGGCGACGTCGCCCTGTTCGTCACCGCGACCCTGGATACCGGCAACGGCGTTGAGATGCCCGCCACCCCGCGCGAGATCATCGAGAAGGTTGCCGGGATCGAGCAGGCGGGGACCGACCGGACGGTCGCGCGATTGCTCGGCTCCGGCGGGATGATCCGCACGGCGGTCCCGAAGGGCAAGGCTGACGGCGTCGACAAGATGCTGCGCTGCCTGCTGGCGACGGAACGCCTGCGCTGGCATACCGGCGCCGTGCTGAGCGGCGTCGTCACGACAGGCGAGCCGAAGCGGACGGTCCGCGCCTTTCGCGACCCCAGGACGAACAAGCTGCTGCCGACGGGGTTGCCCGAAGGCGGCGCGCTGATCAAGGGGCTGGGCTACTGGTGCGTCGATCCGGGAGCCGGCCAAATCTTCCCGGTTGAGCTTCAGATCGTCATGGCGCCGAAATCGGCCGGCGCTGTGCCCATCCCGCAGAAGCCGGTGATCACGACCCGCAAGGCGATGAAGAAGGCGGCGCCGCGAATGGTCGCCGCCGACCCGCCGCCTCGCATGCCGAAGTCCGAGGCCGCCGTCATCATCGAGCGCAGCCCGGTCGTCACGGCGCGGCTGAGCCGCGTGACATCGCCCGGCGAAGGCCTGATCGACATCCTTCGGCTGTCGTTCGACTACGGTGAGAAGGACCGGCCCGCCGAGATCGAGCCGGACGACCAGAGGCAGTTCGCCAAGATCGAGGAGGGTGACGGCCCGCCCCTGTTCGCCCGTCGCGACAAGGTGGCCGAGCAGGCCGCCATGGTGCGGCTTGCGCAGATCGGATTCGCCCAGCTCAGGATCGAGCCGCCGAAGGGCACGCTGAACGACCGCGGGACGCGCGTTCACCGGATGGCCGGCAAGGATGTCGACGGCGCGTGGCGCTCGTTCTTCACGACCCATGTCCCTGATCTGGAAAAGGAAGGCTGGAAGATCGACATCGGCTCCGATTTCGGGACCCGGATGATCGAGCCGACCGGCGATGTCGGCGTCGTGGTGCGCGATGCCGGCGAAGGCTGGTTCGACATGGATATCGGCGTCGAGGTCGATGGCCTGCGCCGGCCGCTGCTGCCGATCCTGGCCCGACTGATCGATCGGGGCGGCATGGCCGCGACCAAGGTGATCGACGGCAAGGCGCAGATCGTGCTCGATGACGGGAGCGTGCTGGCGCTGCCGGCCGAACGGGTGGAGCGGCTGTTCAGCGTGCTGGAGGCGATGCTGGACAGCGGGCGCCGGTTGGACGAAAAGATCCAGGTGCCGCTGGCGGAAGCCGACCTGCTGATCGACATCGACGATCTGGTGTCCAGGCGGCCCGACGAGACGAAGCAGATCGAAAGCTTCCTCCGCAAGCTGCGCGACGACGATGTCCTGCCGGAGGTCCAGCCGCCGGTCAGCTTCCAGGGCGAACTGCGCGACTATCAGCGGACCGGCCTGGCGTGGCTCCAGAGCCTCGCCGCCAACGACGTCGCCGGCATCCTGGCCGACGACATGGGGTTGGGCAAGACGGCGCAGACGCTGGCGCATATAGCGCTGGAGCACGAGCAGGGCCGGATGACCGATCCGTGCCTCGTCGTGGTGCCGACCAGTCTGGTCCACAACTGGACCAGCGAGGCGAAGCGGTTCGTCCCGCACCTGCGGACGCTGGTGCTGCACGGACTGGACCGGCACGAGAAGCGGAACGAGGTCGACTCGGCGCAGATCGTGGTGACCACCTATGGCGTGGTCGCGCGCGACATCGACCTGATGCGCGACTTCATGTGGCATCTGGTGGTGCTGGACGAAGCGCAGGCGATCAAGAATCCGGACAGCCGGGCCACCCGCGCGGTCTGCGGCCTGAGCGCCCGCCATCGCCTGTGCCTGTCGGGCACGCCGGTCGAGAACAACCTGGGCGAGCTGTGGGCTCAGTTCGCGTTCCTGATGCCGGGGCTGCTGGGCGACCGCAAGGACTTCCAGAAGCGCTTCCGGACGCCGATCGAGAAGCGCGGCGACGCCACTCGGGCATCCCATCTGGTCCGCCGCACCCGCCCCTTCCTGCTGCGCCGGACCAAGGCGGAGGTAGCCAAGGAGCTGCCGCCGAAGACCGAGGTCATCCGCCACATCGACCTGGGCCAGGAGCAGCGCGACCTGTACGAGACGATCCGGCTGTCGGTCCACGAGAAGGTCCGCGCCGCCATCGCCGACAGCGGGCTGTCGCGGAACGCCATCACGGTGATCGACGCCCTGCTGAAGCTTCGGCAGGTCTGCTGCGACCCCCGCCTGGTCAAGATCGCGGCGGCTGCCGCCGTGGCCGAGAGCGCAAAGCTGGACGGCCTGATCGAGATGGTCAGCGAGATGGTGCCGGAGGGCCGGCGCATCCTGATCTTCTCGCAGTTCACGTCGATGCTGGAACTGATCAAGCCGGAGCTGAAGAAGGCGGGCATCCCCTTCGTCGAGCTTACCGGATCGACCCGCGACCGGACCGAGCCGGTCGAGCGCTTCCAGCGCGGCGAGGTGCCGGTGTTCCTGATCAGCCTGAAGGCGGGCGGGCGAGGGCTGAACCTGACCGCCGCCGACACCGTGATCCACTATGACCCGTGGTGGAACCCGGCGGCGGAAAACCAGGCGACCGACCGGGCGCACCGGATCGGGCAGGACAAGCCGGTCTTCGTCTACAAGCTGATCGCGGCCAACACGGTCGAGGAGCGCATCCTCGAGCTGCAACTGCGCAAGGGCAACCTTGCCGCCGCGACGATCGAGGGGACCGGGCTGTTCGGGGCATTGGGCACGACGGATATCGACTACCTGTTCGGGCAGGTGGAGGAATAGGGTCGGCCCCGGCCGGACGGTTGAATATTCTGGTTTCATAAAGGAACGGCGTGTAGGGTCCCGGCTGGTTTGCTCCGCTAGAGAGAACGATGCCGGGACCAGTCCGAATAAGCGCCAGCACGAGGAAGGGTGTGAGAGCCGTCGCTCTCATGGTCGTCCTTTGCCTGCTGTGCGCCGTCGGGTGGTCGGCAGCCGATTCCTTGGGGCATGGGGACGGAATAGTTTCCGCCGCGACCGATCCCGCGGCAAAGGCGCCGGCCGGGGCCGGCAGCGACAGCCGGGACGGCAATCCGCCGCCCGGCAAGTTCTATCTGCCCCGCCAGACCTTCATCGAGGTGTCGCGTCCGGCGCTGCGCGATCCGCAGGTGCCCCAGCCGGCTCCGCTGGTTCCGGTTCCGCCCGCATTCACCGTCGAGTGGAAACGGCTGGCTCCCTCCGGGACGGTGCATATCAAGGTGCCTGCCGAAGATGTCGGCAGGGCTACCCCGCGCATACCGACGGGTCCTCCCGCTTCGGCCTGAACCGTAGCGGCCATGAAGGGCCGCCGTTACCAGCCGGCCACCATTATAGCCCCATCGCCATTTCCCTGGAACCCAGGTGCCCGGATACGATCCCGGCGCCCTGCCCCGCGAGTTCGACGTGCTTGAAAAAACCTATCGCTGGGCCTTGGCTAAAGCCGGCAGCCCTGCCGGAACCTTCTGGCTTTGCCTGATCTCCTTTGCGGAAAGCTCAGTCTTTCCGCTGCCGCCCGACGTGCTGCTGGTGCCGATGGTGCTGGCGCGGCGCGACCAATGGTTCCGCCTCGCCCTGCTCTGCACCCTGTCGTCGGTCATTGGCGGCATACTGGGCTATGCGATCGGCTTCTTCCTGTACGAGACGATCGGTCAGGCGATCGTCGACTTCTACCACCTGGAGAGGGAGTTCCATGCTTTCCAGGATGGTTTCCGCGAATACGGGGCCTGGATCCTGCTGGCGAAGGGGCTGACGCCCATCCCCTATAAACTCCTGACCATCACAGCCGGCGTGGCGAAGCTCGACTTCTTCATCTTCATCGTCGCTTCCATCATTTCCCGCGCCGGCCGCTTCTTCATCGTGGCCGGACTGCTGTATCGTTACGGCGCACCGATCCAGGAATTCATCGAAACGCGGCTCAAGCTGGTCAGCTTTCTGTTCCTGGTTCTGGTTGTCGGCGGCGTTCTGATGATCAAGCTGGTCTGAAGGACCTCTCAACCATGCTTCACTTCTCGAAAGCCAAGATCTGGATGATCGCAGTGGTCTGCGCGCTCGGCGTGCTGTTCACACTGCCGAACTTCATCAGTCCGGGCACCCTGCCTTCCTGGGTGCCGCAGAACCGCGTCAGCCTGGGTCTCGACCTCCAGGGTGGTTCGTATCTGCTGCTCGAAGTCGATATGAACACCGTCATCCGGGAGCGGCTGGAAGGCGCCCTGGACACGACCCGGACGGCGCTGCGGAACGGCAATATCCGCTACACCGATCTGGCCGTGCGCGACCGCGCGGTGACCTTCAACCTCAACGACGCATCGCAGGCCGAAGCCGCGCGCGCGGCGCTGGGCGACCTGCTGAACAGCGGGATCAGCCAGACCCAGCGCGACTTCAGCTTCAGCAACGACGGGCCGCGCGTCCAGGTGGCACTGACGGATGCCGGGATCTCCGACCGTCAGGCGCGTGCCGTCGAGCAGTCGATCGAGATCGTCCGCCGCCGTATCGACGAAACAGGCGTCAACGAACCGGTGATCGCGCGCCAGGGCAGCAACCGCATCCTGGTGCAGCTGCCGGGCGTCACCGATCCGGACCGGGTCAAGCGGCTGCTGGGCCAGACGGCCAAGATGACGTTCCACCTGCTGGGCGACGAGACGGCGGCTCGCGGCACCGCCGCCCCTCCCGGCACCGAATGGCTTCCGTCCATCGACCCGGCCTCTCGCGGGCAGCAGTATCTGGTCCGCAAGAAGATCGAGGTTGACGGCGCCACCCTGCTGGACGCCCGGCCGGGCTCCGACCAGCAGTCGGGGACCTGGGTCGTCAACTTCGAGTTCGACAGCGCGGGTGCCCGCCGCTTCGCGGACATCACCAGGGCGAATGTCGGGCGGCCCTTCGCCATCGTGCTCGACGGCAAGGTGATCAGCGCGCCGGTCATCCGGGAGCCGATCACCGGCGGCCGGGGCCAGATCAGCGGCAACTTCACGACCCAGTCGGCCAACGACCTGGCGGTGCTGCTGCGCGCCGGCGCGCTGCCGGCCCCGCTGACCATCGTCGAGGAACGGACCATCGGTCCCGACCTGGGCGCCGATTCGATCAGGGCCGGCATCATCGCCTGCCTCGTCGGCTTCGTGCTGGTGGTCGGCTACATGATCATGTCGTACGGCCTGTTCGGCCTGTATGCCAATATCGCGCTGATCTTCAACCTGTTCCTGACCGTGGCGGGCCTGTCGCTGCTGAACGCGACGCTGACGCTGCCCGGCATCGCCGGCCTGCTGCTGACGCTTGGCATGTCGGTCGACGCCAACATCCTGATCAACGAGCGCATACGTGAGGAGTCGCGGAAGGGTCGCTCGGCCTTCGCCGCGATGGAGGCGGGCTTCACCCGCGCCTTCGCCACCATCGTCGACGCCAACCTGACCACGCTGATCAAGATGCTGCTGCTGTACGCAGTCGGCACGGGCGCCGTGCGCGGCTTCGCGGTTACCATCAGCCTCGGCATCATCACGTCGATGTTCACCGCGACGGTCGTGACCCGGCTGCTGATGGTCACGTGGCTGAAGAAGAACCGGCCCAAGGTGCTGTCGGTCACCACAGGATTCCGGCTGGCGCCCGACGATACCAAGATCCGCTTCATGCGCGGCAAACGCCTGGGCCTGATCTTCTCGGTCCTGCTCAGCATCGCGTCGATCGGCCTGTTCTTCAAGCCGGGCCTGAACTATGGCGTCGACTTCGCCGGCGGCATCGTGATGGAGATCCGGACGCCCGAGCCTGCCGATTTCTCCGAACTGCGCGAGAGCCTGTCCCAGCTCAACCTCGGCCCCGTACAGTTGCAGGAGTTCGGTCAGCCGACCGACGTGCTGATCCGCTTCGAGCGCCAGCCCGGCGACGAGGCGAACCAGCAGGCCGCGGTCAAGGCGGTTCAGGACAAGCTGGCGGCGGAGTTCGCCGGTACCCAGATCCGGCGTGTCGAATCGGTCGGCGCCTCGGTCAGCGGCGAACTGTTCCAGCAGGGCATGCTGGCGCTCGGCCTCGCCGCCATCGCGATGCTGATCTATATCTGGTTCCGATTCGAGTGGCAGTTCGGCGTCGGCGCCGTCGTGACCATGCTGCTGGACGTGACCAAGACGATCGGCTTCTTCGCGCTGACGGGGATGCAGTTCAACCTGACGGCGATCGCGGCGATCCTGACGATCATGGGCTACTCGATCAACGACAAGGTCGTCGTCTATGACCGTGTCCGCGAGAACCTGCGGCTGTACCGCAAGATGCCGCTGGGCGAGCTGATCGACCGGAGCATCAACGAGACGCTGAGCCGGACGATCGGCACGTCGGTCGCGATCTTCCTGGCGACGCTGCCGCTGGCCCTGTTCGGCGGCGAGGCGCTTCAGGAGTTCGCCATCGTCCTGCTGTTCGGCGTGGTGCTGGCGACGTCCTCGTCGATCTTCATCGCCGCTCCGATCCTGCTGTACCTGGGCGAGCATCGCCTGCGCCGCAATGCGCCGGCCGAGCAGGGTGCCGGAGAGACCGGCAATCCTGCCGCCGGAGCGAAGACCGGAGCTTAATCGCTCCTGCCCTGTTTCCCTGTAGCCGGTGCATCGAACCGGCTACAGGGAGGTGGAGCATCATGGCGACAGAAAACGACAAGTCCCCGTCCCCGGCGGATGCGCCGGGCGGCGGTTCTGAAGACTTCATCCCGGGACCGGACTCGGGTCTGCGCAACCCTCCGTCCGCCATCGAGCGCGGGCTGAAGGAGGCGGCCGATGTGATGCATGAGCCGAGCAAGCCGGAAGCGGAGATCCGGGGGATAAGCGGCGAAAAGCCGCGCTGACCGGCTTTCTGGCGGCGGAGGCGGTCGGATTTACCCAACATTACAGGGTGTTCATGCCCGTTCAACCCGACAGCAAGGTTGATCAGGCTATGAAAGGTACCGTTGACGTAATTTGATCCGGTACCGCAATGACCGCCTCTTTCGCTCCCAGTCCGAATGACGGGCTGGACCATGACGGGTTTGACCTGGAACAGCACAGGAAAGCGCTTCCGGCGCTTCTTGAGCGGGTCCGGGACAATGCCGGACTTCTGGCCGGCACCGTCATGTTCGCCCTGGCGCTGTTCGCCCTTTACCACCTTGCCTACGACTTCGATTACGACGACGTGGCAGCCCATGTCGGTGCCTTGTCCGGCACCGTCCTGGCCGCGTCGCTCCTGTTGACGGCGCTCAGCTTTTTCGCGCTGACCGGCTACGATTATCTGGCGATCCGCTATGCCGGGGCCGAGCTGCCGTGGCGGACGACGGCGCTGGCGGCTTTCACCGGCTATGCGGTCAGTAACAGCGTCGGCTTCGCCATGCTCAGCGGCGGATCGATACGCTACCGGATCTATTCTGCTGCCGGAATGAGCGCTGGGAAGGTGGCGAAGGTGGTCGCCTTCTGCGGGCTGACCTTTGGCTTCGGGCTGACCGCGGTTGGAGCCTTCGGCCTGCTGGCGGCGCCGGGAACGGCGGCCGCGATGGTCGGGGTTCCGGCGGGCGTAGTCCGGGCCGCCGCAATAGCGCTGATCCTGCCGCTGCCGCTTTGCTTGGCAGCGGCGGCGCTGCTGCCCCAGCCGCTGAGGATCGGTCGCTATTCCCTGGCGCTCCCGTCGGTCAGCATGATGCTGGCGCAGATCCTGATCGCGACATCGGACGTGGCGCTGGCGGGTGCCGCCCTTTACGTCCTGCTGCCCGCCGATGCCGGCGTCTCCTTTCCCGTGTTCCTGAGCATCTACAGCGCGGCGCTGGTCGTCGGGCTGGTCAGCCACGTGCCGGGCGGAATCGGCGTGTTCGAGACGCTGATCCTGCTGGGTTTGTCGGATGCCGGGTCACACACCGCAGCCGGCGGCGTGCTGGGTGCCCTGCTGGTCTTCCGGGTCATCTATTACCTGCTGCCGCTGACCGTCGCGGGCGTCGTCCTGGCGGGGCGCGAGGTGGCGGAGCACCGCGATGCCGCGGTGCGGACGCTGCGCCGGGTCGGGAGCTGGACACCCCGGCTGGTGCCGCCGGTAGGAGCCGCGATGGTATTCGCGGGCGGTGCGGTGCTGCTGGTCTCGGGCGCCACGCCTGCCGTTCAGGACCGGCTGCTGATGGTGACGGACCTGATGCCGCTGCCGGTGGTGGAGGCGTCGCATATCCTGGGCAGCATGGCCGGGCTCGGCCTGCTGATCCTGGCGCGCGGGCTGCTGCGCCGGCTGGATGCGGCGTGGCTGCTGTCGGTCGTGCTGCTGGGAGCCGGGATCGCCGCTTCGCTGGCCAAGGGGTTCGACTACGAGGAAGCCGTTCTGCTGGGCGTCTTCCTGGCGGTGCTGCTGCCGTGCCGGCGGGAATTCTATCGTAAAGCGGCGCTGACTGACTTCAGCTTCACGCCCGGCTGGCTGCTGGCGGTTACCGGCGTGGTCGCCGGCTCGATCTGGCTAACGCTGTTCTCGTTCCGCTATGTCGACTATGCCAACAGCCTGTGGTGGCAGTTCGCCGTGACCGACGATGCGCCGCGCAGCCTGCGGGCCGGGTTCATCGTGGTGCTCGGCATCGTGGCGCTCAGTCTGGGGCATCTGCTGCGCGCGGCACCGGCCCGGCCGCATCTTGCGACGCAGGAGGAACTGGAGCGGGTGCGCGCCATCCTGAAGGACCAGCCGCGGTCGGACGCCGCGATAGCGCTGCTGGGGGACAAGGCGTTCCTGTTCGACGACAGCGGCACGGCGTTCCTGATGTACGGGGTGCGGGGGCATACCTGGATCGCGCTGGGCGATCCGGTCGGGACTGCGGCGCAGCAGGCGGAGCTGATCTGGCGCTTCCGCGAGATGGTGGACCGGCAAGGCGGCCGTCCTGCCTTCTATCAGGTGACGGCGGAGGCCCTGCCCTGCTACCTGGACGTCGGCATGTCGCTGCTGAAGCTGGGCGAGGAGGCGCAGGTCGATCTGGCCGGATTCAGCCTGGAAGGGCCGACGAACAAGGATTTGCGCTATATCGTCCGGCGGGCGGAACGCGACGGCCTGAGCTTCGAGGTAATCCCCAGGGAGTCGGTCCCCGGCATGATCGACGAGTTGGCGGCCATCTCCAACGCGTGGCTGAACCTGAAGAATGTCGGGGAGAAGCGGTTCTCCGTCGGGTTCTTCGATCCGGCCTATCTGGCGGAGTTCGATCTTGCCGTGGTCCGGCTGAAGGGCCGGGTCGTCGCCTTCGCCAACCTGTGGCAGGGTGCGGAGGGCGGCACGGCCAGCATCGACCTGATGCGCTACCTGCCCGACGCTTCGCCCTTCACGATGGACTACCTGTTCACCAAGCTCCTGCTTTGGGCCAAGGAGCGTGGCTACGAGGCGTTCAGCCTCGGAGTCGCCCCGCTGTCGGGGCTTGATGCCCGGGCGCTGGCGCCGTTTTGGAACAGAATCGGCGCAATGGTGTTCCGGCGTGGCGAGAGTTTCTACAATTTCCGTGGTTTACGGCAGTACAAGCAGAAATTTTCACCCAACTGGGAGCCACGGTATCTGGCTTGCCCAGGCGGTCTTGGTACCGCCCGGGTCCTGACGGATGCCACGGCTCTGATATCCGGAGGCGTCCGGGGAGCCATCGCCAAATGAGCGTGAGGAAGAACACCGGGACGCTGCTGGGGGCAGCTCTTCTGGCATCGGCGCTGGCGCTGGCGCCGGAGGTCATGGCGGCCGCTCCCGACGGGGGCGGCTCCGCCGAAGCATCCGGTGCGACCATGATGCCCGATTCCGGAAGGCTTGGCGCCGTCAGGCGCTATGAGGCGGAGGGAACCTCCAGGGATGTCCTGCTTCTGGTGTCCGACGAGGACGGCTGGGACAGCAGGGCGGAGGACGTGGCGGCGGAGGCAGCAGCGTCGGGCCGTACCGTCCTGGGCATCGACCTCAAGGCCTTTCAGGCCGGCATGGACAGGACGGACGATACTTGTTCGTTCCCGGTCAACGATCTGGAGGCCGTCAGCCAGCAGGTGCAGAAGGACCTTCCCTATACCCAGTACCGCCCGCCGGCGGTCGCCGGGATCGGCGCCGGCGCGGCGCTCGCCTATGCCGCGATCACCGAAGCGCTGCCCGGCACCTTCGCGGCCGGGATCGGGCTGGATTTCTGCCCGGTCTATCTGGCGCCGCGCCCGTTCTGCCCCGATGCGCCGACGACCACGACGGACGAGGGCGGCGGGCGCTACCGGTTCCATGCTGCCGAACAGTCGCAAGTCCCCTGGATGGCGACGCCGAAGGCCGGATGCCCGGCGGAGTCGACGGATTCGGTGATGGATCGGACCCCGTCGGCGGTTCGGCTGGACGCAAGGCCGGCCCGCTGGGGCGAAGCGGTAATGGAGTCGCTGGACAGGCTGGCCGAGGACGATCAGGCCACCGGCGTCGGAGACATACCGCTGGTTGAGATTCCGGCCGAAAGCCCAAAGGGCGGAGGAGGAGACACGCTTGCGATCTTCTGGTCGGGCGACGGCGGCTGGCGCGACATCGACCGCCAGATCGGCCAGGAACTGGCCCGGTCGGGCATGCCCGTGGTCGGAGTCGACTCCCTCCGGTACTTCTGGCGCGAGCAGCGTCCCGAGGCGATCGCCCACGACTTGGACCGGATGATCTCGCACTACACCGCGAAGTGGGGCAAGTCGAAGGTGCTGCTGATCGGCTATTCGTTCGGTGCCGACATGCTGCCGTTCGCTATCAACCGGATGCCCGAGCGAAGCCGCGCCCAGATCGGGCTGGTATCGCTGCTGGGCTTCGCCAGGAAGGCGGATTTCGAGGTCGGCATCGCCGGCTGGCTTGGTGTCGACTCCAGCGATTCGGAAGACACGCTGGCCGAAATCGCCAAGCTCCCGGCGATCCCGTTGCAATGCGTCTATGGCAGCGAGGAAGAGGATACCGGCTGCACCGCGCCGGAGCTGGACCGGGCATCCAAGCTGCGGATGAACGGCGGGCATCACTTCGACGGCGACTACAAAGAGGTAGCCAGCGCCATCCTGGGTGCGGCCGAAGCCGTGCGGTAGTCGGACCGCCGTTTCCTGGAAGACGTAAGTAGTTTGAGCTATTACTTCTGGAACAAAAGAGGGCTCATTACCATTTACGATACATTAGGCATTGCGGTCGCCTAATGCCGGGAACAACGCAGGGTCTGGCGAGGATTTTACCGTGAAGCAGGCTGCCCTCTACCGCAAGACTGAACCTGAGATCCGCCCCTGTTCGGAGTTCGACTATTCGGACCGGATCGGGACTTCCAATGAAGGCGACTGGTCGCTTCGGCGCCGCTTCGCTTTCCTGATCAGCGCCGCCCTGGCGTCATGGGCGGTCGTGGGGCTGGTCGGCTATGGGGTCTACAGCCTGTTTGCGTAGTCGGTAATTCCTGGAGGCCGGTCCGAAGCGAAGCGGCGGGCCGGGCCGACAAGCCTGCCGCCTCGCATCGAACCGACGGAATGGCGAGCCGGCGACCCGCCGGCCGGCCGATGTCAGACCGAACTGATCGCCTTCTCGACCAGCTGCCCCAGGTGCTGGGTGCGCTTGGTCAGGCTTTGCAGGACCGAGGAGATTTCCGCCGTGGCGGCGGCGGTCTGGCCGGACAGGTTCTTCACTTCACCGGCGACGACCGCGAAGCCCTTGCCCGCCTCACCGGCGCGCGCAGCCTCGATCGTGGCGTTCAGGGCGAGCAGGTTGGTCTGCTTGGCGATCGCATCGATCTGCTGGGCAACGGTCCCCACCTTCTCGATCTCGCTGCGCAGGCCTTCCAGTTCACGGCTGATCTCCTGGAGGGAGCTGGAAAGCTCCTGTCGGCTCAAGGTGCCGCTGTTGTCGGAAGAGCTGAATTCATTGCCATAATACCAACGGCATTGAAGATTGACTCGTCGATTGAGGATTCCTCTGG
>NZ_AVFK01000173.1 GCF_000936425.1 Skermanella aerolata KACC 11604
CTGGACAGTGTCGAGGTCGCCCGGCACGTGATCGATGGCCACGATCCGGTCCGCCTGCTGCGAGAATTGGTGCTGTTCGGGTAGCACCCACCACAGCCGTCGGGACGGAACGGTTGATGAAAGCGGCCGGGTTGCCGAACAGCTGAGCGTCGCGTTCAGTATCCGAGGCGCCCAACGAGGCGCCGACCGGATCGTCACGGTCGAGGTCAACGGCTTTCCCGAGGGTGCCCGTTCGCAGCCCGGTCATTATGGTCCCGGTTGCGTCACCGCTGAGCTGGGCGAGAATGGGACGGATGGCCGTTGACCCCCACAAGCCCACTAACCTGTCGGCATGGTCTCCGGTGATCTTCTTCAGATCACCGGAGACCTGCCACCCGGCGAGGGTTTTTCATCTTTGTATTCGTGAGTTTTATTACCCTCTAACGACGGCCGGTAGGCTTCGGTGGCAGTGGAAGCAGAAGAGATGGTTGCGTTCCTGGTACGGATTGCGATCTTGTAGGAACCGCGGGCGACAGCGGAGGAATACCGCCGGACCCAGTGCCGGAGAATGGCTGGGGGGCGTTTCTTCGCCGCAGTGAATACACGCCGCCCTTCGAGATTCTGAGGCACCGTTTTGGACCTGCTTGGCTTCGGTATGATAAAAAGGTGTCGCTTCACCTGCCGTTCAACCTCTTCAACTATGCTGAAGCTATGACGATTGTTTCCTCAAATCCAAGCGATGAGCTTCTGATGTCGGAGCTTGGTCTGTCGCCCGACGCCCTGCTGTCCATGCCGCTGAGAATACGGCAAGGCTTCTCCTACTGGCAGGGTCTCAGGCGGGGAAGACTGATGCCGGCCCGCCGCGACGTCGATCCGCTCGACATCGGAGCGCTGCTGCCCAATGTGGTTCTGCTGGATGTCATTCACCAACCGGCCAAGGAGCAGGACCAGGGCTCGTCGGCCGGGCTGGACTTCCGGTTCAGGCTGGTGGGAACGGACGTCGCCGCGCGCTCGGCCCGCGACTATACCGGCCGGCGTCTCGCCGACATTCCCCATATGGCCCCCGGTACGCTCTTCT
>NZ_AVFK01000174.1 GCF_000936425.1 Skermanella aerolata KACC 11604
AGCGCCACCATGCCGGTCACGTCCGTGGTCCGGAAGTAGAACTGCGGACGGTAGTTGGTGAAGAACGGCGTGTGACGGCCACCCTCTTCCTTGGTCAGGATGTAGGCCTCGGCCTTGAAGGTGGTGTGCGGCGTGATCGAGCCGGGCTTGGCCAGAACCTGGCCGCGCTCGACGTCCTCGCGCTTGGTGCCGCGCAGCAGCGCTCCGATGTTGTCGCCGGCCTGCCCCTGGTCGAGCAGCTTGCGGAACATCTCGACGCCCGTCACGGTGGTCTTGACGGTGTTCTTCAGGCCGACGATCTCGATTTCCTCGCCGACCTTGACGATGCCGCGCTCGACGCGGCCGGTCACCACGGTACCACGGCCCGAGATCGAGAACACGTCCTCGATCGGCATCAGGAACGGACGGTCGACCGGACGCTCCGGCTGCGGGATGTACTCGTCGACGGCGGCCATCAGCTTCAGGATGGCGTCGTGGCCGATCTCCGGGCTCTTGTCTTCCAGCGCCATCAGCGCCGAGCCGGAGATGATCGGAATGTCGTCGCCGGGGAAGTTGTAGCTGCTGAGCAGCTCGCGCACTTCCAGCTCGACCAGTTCCAGCAGCTCCGGATCGTCGACCATGTCGACCTTGTTCAGGAACACGACGATTGCCGGGACGCCGACCTGACGGGCCAGCAGGATGTGCTCGCGGGTCTGGGGCATCGGGCCGTCGGCGGCGGACACGACCAGGATCGCGCCGTCCATCTGCGCGGCGCCCGTGATCATGTTCTTCACGTAGTCGGCGTGGCCGGGGCAATCGACGTGCGCGTAGTGGCGGTTCGCGGTCTCGTACTCGACGTGCGCCGTCGAGATCGTGATGCCGCGGGCCTTCTCTTCCGGCGCCTTGTCGATCTGGTCGTACGCGGTGAACGTCGCACCGCCGGATTCGGCCAGGATCTTGGTGATCGCCGCCGTCAGCGACGTCTTGCCATGGTCAACGTGACCGATCGTGCCGATGTTGCAGTGCGGCTTGTTCCGCTCAAATTTAGCCTTCGCCAT
>NZ_AVFK01000175.1 GCF_000936425.1 Skermanella aerolata KACC 11604
GCCACGGCGTCGTTCCGTCAGGCATTCCGGCTGGGCGGCGATCCGGGGCTCGAGGTCAAGATGGCGCTGGCGCTGCCGATCATCCCGCGTTCCATCGAGCACATCGCCGAGACGCGGGCGCGGATGATGGAGCAGGTCACCGCCCTGACCGAGCGCGGCATCCGCCTGGACGACCCGCTGGCCCAGGTCGGCCAGACCTGCTTCTATCTCGCCTACCACGCCGCCGACGACCGCCCGCTCCAGCAGGCGGTGGCGCGCCTGTTCGAAACGGCCTGTCCGGAGCTGACGCAGGACCTCGCCGATCCGGCACCGCGACCCGACGGCCGCGTCCATGTCGGCTTCGTGTCCCAGTACTGGCACCAGCACACCATCGCCAAGCTCAACCTCGGCCTGATCCGCACCCTCGACCGCAACCGCTTCCACGTCACCCTGTTCACCACCCCCCATGCCGGCGACGCCATGCGGAAGGTCCTGGTGGCTTGTGCCGACCGCACCGTCGAGCTGCCGGTCGATCTCGCCGCCGCCCGCCGCCTGATCGCCGCCGAGCGCCTCGACGTGCTGTACTACGCCGACATCGGCATGTCGGCCCTGACCTACTTCCTGGCCCATGCCCGGCTCGCCCCGCTGCAATGCCTGACCTGGGGCCATCCCGACACCACCGGCATCGGCAACCTCGACCGCTTCCTGAGCTGCGGCGCGATGGAGCCGGACGGCGCCGAGCGCCACTACTCCGAGACCCTGGTCCGCCTGCCCGGCCCGACCATCCACTACGCGAGACCCTCCCTGCCGGCCCGGCTCAAGCCGCGTTCGGCCTTCGGCCTGCCCGAGGAGGCGCATGTCTATGTCTGCCCGCAGAGCCTGTTCAAGATCCACCCCGACTTCGACCGGGCGCTGGTCGAGCTGCTGCGGCGCGACCCCCTGGGGCTGGTGGTGCTGCTGTCGGGCCGCGACCGCAATCTGGACGAGCTGCTGCGCCGGCGCATCGCGGGCGTAGGACCGGACGTCGCGGGGCGCATCCGGTTCCTGCGCCAGAT
>NZ_AVFK01000176.1 GCF_000936425.1 Skermanella aerolata KACC 11604
ATTTTCACTGCTATGGCGTGTTTGACGATACAGGAGCGCTTGTCCGATGCGGCCAAGACCAAAGCGTGATTGAGAATTTTGCGAGGGAAAACGAACTGACCGATCTCGGCTTCGTTTCTTTCAACCCCCTCACCGAAGAATATGTTCGGCATTCAATTTAATGGCCGGCGGGAGAGGAACTATCAGTCTGTGCTTGATTAGATAACTTCTGCGAGGGAAGGGAGGCAGAACACATTCGCGCTCTGCCCCTGGTTCCATAACGGAGGATCTAGTGAACCGGATCGGCCACGCGATGCAGATCGACGTCTTTGTCGTCGCCATCGGCCCTGTCGGCTTCCTGTTCGCCATCGACGGGATGGCTTTTGTTCAGGCTGACCAGCAGATCGACGAGGGTCGAGCGATCACCCGACATCTCGACGGATTGGGTCGGCCGACCGTAAGCGCGGTCTAGGATCGCGTTTGCCGCAACCAGCCGCTCTCCCGGCTTCCCCGTTCGCATCACCTGCACCAGGGTCTCCAGCGCCTCCATGGTGTTTTCTTGCGCCAGTTCCCGAAGGTTCACCTTCAGCTTCGGCCGGCCGCCGGGATTTCCGCTCATTCCTTTTACGAAAACCATTTGTAGTTTCCTTGTTTCTGAATGT
Organism: Skermanella aerolata KACC 11604; assembly: GCF_000936425.1. GTDB lineage: Bacteria > Pseudomonadota > Alphaproteobacteria > Azospirillales > Azospirillaceae > Skermanella > Skermanella aerolata. The sequence continues at coordinate 642 of NZ_AVFK01000176.1, forward strand.
CGAATTGCAAGATTGCAGTGTTATTCTGCCGGCAGCAGGGGGGGTGAATCAGCCCGGCCACGGCCGGCGGCGCGCGGGCCATGCCGCCGATCACGATCTCCACCCCAGCGGTTCCAGCCCCATCGCCCCCAGGCCGACATAGGCGGCACCGCGCCACTTCTCGCCGTAGGCGGTCAGGCACTCCAACCCGTAATCCTGACCGACATGGACCACGGCGCCGTCCAGCAGGGACATGCCGGGACCATCGAGCATGAAGGCGTCGCAGCCGGCGCAGCGGTCGAGGCTGGGTTCAGCGCCGTGCCGCCGATGCCAGACGTTCTCGGCTTCGCCCCAGGCGACCC
>NZ_AVFK01000178.1 GCF_000936425.1 Skermanella aerolata KACC 11604
TTGCGGGCCAGGATCTGCGCCTGCCGGTAGAACGGCAGATGATCGCAGTAGCGGCTGGTGACGATGTGCGCCAGCATCGCCGGCGTCGCCAGTCCCTTGGCGATCGGCTTGTCCAGAGCCGGGGCCTGATGGAGTGTGCCGCAGCCGCGGCAGCCGTACTTGGGCCGGCGGATGCGCAGGACCCGCACCTGGGCCGGAACGTAGTCGATCATCCGGGCAACCGTTTCGCCCGCGGCATGCAGAACCCCGCCGCAGCAGGGGCAGACGCCGGTGCCGGGCTCCAGCTCCGGCGGCTCCAGCGTGATGTCGTGGTGCGGCAGGTGATCGGGCAAGTCGCGACCGCGGCCGGTCGGTTCCGGAGGGGCTGGGGGTTCCGGTTCAGCGGCGGCGAGCTTGGCCTCGACCCGGGCAATGTCCGCCTCCAGCTCCTCCAGCCCCAGGTCGAGCTGATCGGGATCGAGCCGCTCGGAGCGCCGGCCGAAGACGGTGCGTTGCATCTGCCGGAGTTGCTGGCGCAGGGCTTCCAGTTCCGCGAGATCTGCTTTCTGGCGCTCCACGACCTCGGCCAGATCGCGCACCAGCTGCTGGAGCAGGGCGGCATCGGTGGGCAGATTGTCGAGGTCGAAGCGCATGGCAGAGTCTAACCCGGATCACTGCCAGGGACCAGCCAAACCCGCGGATTACCTGGATTTTCTTCCCCGCTATCCTGCCGCCGTCGGCCTCCAGGTCGGCTCGGTGTGGCGCCATTCCAAGCCTTCCAGCAGCAACGACAGCTCGGCCGGCTTGAGCACCACGGCACCGCCCGGCGTGCGGGTCGAAGGCCAGACGAAGCGGCCCTTCTCCAGTCGCTTGGAGAACAGCGCCATGCCATTGGCATCGGCGTAGAGGATTTTCAACCTGTCGGATCTCTTGCCGCGGAACAGGAACAGGTGGCCCGAGAACGGGTCCTTGCCCAGG
>NZ_AVFK01000179.1 GCF_000936425.1 Skermanella aerolata KACC 11604
AGAGGATGTTGAGTTGAAAGTTGGTAAAATTAATCGTTAATGTCAGGTTTCCGCTTCGGGGCTGTTTGCCAGCCGTTTAATGAGGATTCGGCTCATGGCCATGTAGATGAAGGTCTCGCCAGTTTCAGGCAAGCGTTCATAGTCTTTGGCCAGACGTCGATTTCGGGTGAACCATGCGAGTGTTCTTTCAACTACCCACCGGCGTGGTAAAACGTGGAAGCCGGAAGGAATGACTGGTGGCTGCTGACCGGGAGCACACCAGAACCCCTGGACGCCGGTCCACCAGTGCTTAGCGATCGTCAAAGTCCATCCAAGGTTTTCTTTCATCCAGTTCTTCAGACCTTGATAGCTGCTGTCGGCCCAGACCAGCACGATGGAAGGGAACAGGATGTGAAGGGAAGTGAGCAGCAGCATGCCGCCCGGCTTGTCATGGATGTCGGCCGGATGGACCTTGGTCTTCAGCAGAGTGCCCTCGGTATCGACCAGAACCTGGCGCTTTCGGCCGGTCACCTTCTTGCCGCCGTCGTAGCCGCGTGGACCACCGGCCTCCGTGGTCTTGACCGATTGGCTGTCGATCACCGCCGCGGTGGGCTGCGGCTTGCGCCCCTTTGCGACACGATGGCGCTCTCGCAGGACCTGGTTGATCCGCTCCCAGGTTCCCTTCCGGCGCCAGGTGCGCAGATGATAGTAAACATCGTCCCAGGGTGGCAGATCGTGAGGCATCATGCGCCACGGAATACCGCCCCGCAGAACATAGAAGCAGCCATCAACGATCCGCCGTAAACTGTAGTGCTGCTGACCACGCTGTCCATGGTTGTGCTCAAGCAACGGTCTGATCAGTTCCCATTGCTGATCCGTCAGGTCCGTTGGGTAGGGTTTGTCTGCCATCGCGCGGCCTCCTGGATCCCGCTGCACCCCTACCAGATCAACAATCGATCAACCTCAA
>NZ_AVFK01000215.1 GCF_000936425.1 Skermanella aerolata KACC 11604
GGCGGCGTAGGCGCGCCGGGTGTTGTCGGCGCGGGCGCCGCGGGCGTAGTCGCGCGCCTTGTCGGCCAGCCCGTGGAGATGGGCGAGGCCGGTGTCGGCGGCAATCCCGGGAAGTAGGTCCTCGTCCATGGTGGCGGCCCGGCAGTTTCTGGAGGTTCCGCCTTGTACCACGGCGGCGGTTGCGGCGCCACCGACATATGTCCGATAAGTTAAGCTTATCGGACATGACTGAGTAGGGTAGACCTCGGCGGTTTAAGGGGATATGGTGCCTCCAAAGCGCCGCCCCTCGGATGCCCGGAATCCTGTTCTTGAGCCAGACCCCTCTTCCCTTCCCCCTCTGGGCCCGCCCCGGCCGGAGCGCCAGCGGGCCGGACGACCCCGCGAGCGCGAGCTTCCAAGCCGGCGCCGGCCTGGCGCTGATCGGCCTCGT
>NZ_AVFK01000222.1 GCF_000936425.1 Skermanella aerolata KACC 11604
AAGTGTCCGACGGGATTCTCCAGCACCTTGGCGCCGCCTGAAAGGCTCGTCGTTTCAGGTACTTGGCCAGATTGTCCTATCTGCCGGACAGGTTTATCCGAAGCAAAGATCCGGTCGGTGCCGTACCCTGCCGGCAGTGCCGGCTCAGGTGTCGCCCTGTCCGTCATCCTCGCCTTCCTGGATGCGGGCGAGCCGGGCCATGGCACCGTGGGCGGCGTCGATCCGGGCGGTGTAGCGGCCGGGCATGCGCGGGTCGCGCCAGCCGCCCTCGGCCTGGAGGTCGAGCACGCTGGCGCCGCTGCGGCGCAGGTCCTGGGCGGCGCCGACCCGGGTCGAGTGGCCGGACAGCCCGGCCACGGCTTCCGGGTCGAGTCCGGCTTCGGTGCCGAGGCGCTTGAGGATGACCGG
>NZ_AVFK01000182.1 GCF_000936425.1 Skermanella aerolata KACC 11604
GGTTTGGCCAGGTGGCCGTTCATGCCGGCATCCCGGCACGCTTCGATCTGGGCCGGGAAGACGCCGGCGGTCAATGCCAGGATCGGCACGGCGCTGTGTCCCCGGCTCTCCTCATCCCGGCGGATCGCCCGGGTCGCCGCCAGACCGTCCATCACCGGCATCTGGACGTCCATCAGCACAAGGTCGTAGCGCCGGCTCCGCGCCGCCTCGACCGCCTCCTGGCCGTTGCCGGCGACATCGACCCGGTGGCCCGCTCCGGTCAGGATCGCCACCGCCAGCTCCCGGTTCAGCGGCACGTCCTCGACCAGCAGAATATGCGCCGGTGCAGGCCCGGCAGCCGCACCCGCCGGAGCGGCCGCGGGTAACGACCGGGCCGGTGGGTCGACTTGATCGAGCAGCAGCGTCAGGGTGACCGTGGTGCCCAGGCCGAGTTGGCTGGAGAGCACCAGATCGCCTCCCATCAGCCCGGCCAGCTCGCGGCTGATCGCCAGGCCGAGGCCGGCGCCGCCGTAGCGCCGGGCGGTGGCGCCGTCGGCCTGGACGAAGCGCTCGAACAGCGCCGCCTGGGCCTCGGCCGTGATCCCGATGCCGCTGTCGGCGACCTCGAGCACCAGCACCCGGCCACCTTCCCGACACTCCCGGGGACGGGCGGTCACCGTCACCGAGCCGCGCTCGGTGAACTTCACCGCGTTGCCCAGCAGGTTGAGGATGACCTGGCGCAGCCGCAGGCTGTCGCCCATCAGCCAGCAGGGCAGCCGGGGATCAAGGTCGATGCGGAGCTGCAGGGACTTCTGCTCGGCCGCCGGCGCCATCAGGGC
>NZ_AVFK01000185.1 GCF_000936425.1 Skermanella aerolata KACC 11604
CCCGCCCCGCTGTGGCGCCGGTCGCCAGTGCCTCCTGCGACACGGTGGCGATGCGCTCGGAAACATCGTGCGCCGCCGTGGCGGTCTGCGTCACGCTGCGGGCGATCTCGCGCGTCGCGGCGCTCTGTTCCTCCATTCCGGCGGCAATCGTCGAGGAGATCTCCGACACCGCGTCGATGTGACGGCGCATGCCGGCGACCGAGGCGACCGCCTCGCCGGTGACGCTCTTGATCGCCGCCAGCTGCCGGCCGATCTCCTCGGTCGCACTGGCCGTCTGGCCGGCCAGGGTCTTGACCTCGTTGGCGACCACGGCGAAGCCCTTGCCGGCCTCGCCGGCCCGGGCCGCCTCGATCGTGGCGTTGAGCGCCAGCAGGTTGGTCTGCCCCGCGATGCCGGCGATCAGGGCGGCGACCGCGTCGACCCGGTCGACCGTGGTCGCGACCGAGCCGATCGCCTGCTCGGTCCGGTCGCCTGCCGCCACCGCCTCGCTGGTGATGGCGGCGGCCTCGCCGAGCCGGCTGGTGATCTCCTGGATCGAGGCGGTCAGCTGCTCGGTGGCGGCCGACACCGTCTGGGCATTGGCCAGGGCCTGTCCGGCCGCGGCGGCAACCGCCTGGGCGTTGCCGGTCATGCCGGTCGCCGACAGCGCCATCACTTCCGCTTCCCGGCTCATCGCCTCGGTTCGGCGCGAGACCTGGGCAACCGCGACGCCGGCCTCGCTTTCGACCCGCTCGGCCATGGCCTGCAGGGCCTGGCGCTGAGCC
>NZ_AVFK01000186.1 GCF_000936425.1 Skermanella aerolata KACC 11604
GTAAGCGGGTTCTGACCGCACATTCCGGGCGCTGATCGCCTGTGGAATATTCTGCTGATTTGGATCGGCGGAGGACTGTGCGTGGACGGCAAGGAACGGACAGCGGTCTGGCGCGAACGTGTCGAGGCCTGGAAGCAGAGCGGACAAAGCCGAGCGGCATTCGCCGCTGGACAGGGGATTGACCGCTGGACGCTGGGGCGGTGGATCCGGCGGTTGACTTCGGATGGGTCGAGCGCCTCCGGTCATAGTGATCGTCCTAGGGATAAGCCTATGACGCAAAGTGCTCCGCTGGTGATGGAGATCCTCGACGAGGCGTCCCGCAGGCGGCGCTGGTCGGAGGAAGAGAAGCTCCGGGTGGTGGCGGATACGATGAAACCCGGCATGTCCGTCTCGCTGGTTGCCCGACGCCGGGGCGTCAGCGCCAGTCAGCTGTTCCGCTGGCGCCGCCAGTTTGCCGGCGAGGCTGGAATACCGGAGCAGACGCCGGTCTTCGCCCCCGTGCAACTCCTGTCCGACTCCCTTGCATCGCCGCCGGCATCCGAGCCGGAGCCCTGGCACGGCGGCATCATCGAGATCAGGCTGGGCGGCGGTCGTGTCGTGCGGGTGGACCGGCACGTCGATGCCGAAGCGCTGCGCCGGGTGCTCGGCGTACTGGAGGAAGGCCGATGATCTCGGTGCCGGCCGGAGTGCGCATCTATCTGGCGCTGGAACCCTGCGACATGAGGAAAGGGTTCGACGGCCTGTCCCTGATGGTCCAGCAGA
>NZ_AVFK01000187.1 GCF_000936425.1 Skermanella aerolata KACC 11604
TCGTCAGCCCTGCCTGTTCCGCCCGCACCAGCAGGTTGTTCAGCGTACCCAGGCTGACCCCACAGCTCTGACGGATCTGGCTGTAGCTCATTCCAAGTTCGTAGCGTAGCCGCAGCACTTCCTTCACCTTCCTCATCGCAACCCTCTCTCTCGGCATCTGTCTCCCCGTCTTCAACGACGGTGGACAGTACTTGCCGGAATTGATGCGATGAAGGCGCGAGCAGCCTCCGGGTTTCTCAACCCCTTCAGCTGTTCAGGCTGCCGAATAAGCTGTTCACTTTCGCCCGGCCGTCCTGTTCATTTTCAAGCGCACCGATCAGACTCAACACCCGTGGACCTGATGATCGTCGACGAGACGCACCGCAAGCCGATCGGTCGGCCGACCGGGACCTTCGCCCTGGATCTCTTCAGCCGGGTCATCCCCGGCTTCGCCCTGACGCTGGAGCCACCCTCGACGCTGACGTCGGCCCTGTGCCTGGCCCACGCGGCGCAGGACAAGGCCGAGTGGCTTGCCCAGCGGGGCCTGGACCTCGACTGGCCGATCTGGGGTATTCCCAGGCGCCTGGGCTTCGACCGGGGCGGCGAGTACGACGGAAAGGGCTTCCTGCGCGGACTGCAGCAGTACGGCATCGAGATGCGCGAACGTCCGCCGGGCGCCCCTCACCTGCACGGCGCGATGGAACGCGTCATCGGCACCTTCATGCGGCTCGTCCACGAGTTCCCCGGTACGACCT
>NZ_AVFK01000188.1 GCF_000936425.1 Skermanella aerolata KACC 11604
TGACGCGCAACTTCATGCCGGAAGCCAATGCTATCCCCGAACTGATGCGCGACGCCAGCAACCTGTGGGGAAACGCGGGCTACTACAACTACAACGACATGTATTACGCCAGCAATGTTCTCAACAAATGGGGAGATCGCTGGACCGACGAGATGGAGCGCCGCATGGCGGTCACCAGCAACGCCAAGGCGATGGCCGAGGCGGCGACTTACAATGCCGAGGATCACGTCACCAAGCTGGACCTGCTGCGGGCACGACTTGAGGCGGCGGTCGATGTCACCGAGGTTTCGGCGGTCAATGGGCTGATCGCGCTGGAGCAGCAGAACATGGCCGCCCATCAGATGCAGGTGCAAAACGTCGCCCTGCTTCTGGAAACCGACGAACGGGTTACCCGCCAGCGCGAGGAGCAGATCCAGCGGGAAAGCGCCGACCTGCTGTTCATGGCGACCTCACCGATGGGCGACCTGCGATGATCGGCGGCGCGGCGTCTCTCCTGCTGGCTCTCGGTCTCGGCAGTGCGGCCTTGCCTGTAGCCGATTTCGACATCCCGTACTTTCTCGCCAACCCGCAGGTCCACGAAGAGATGCTGCGCCGCTGTCATAACGACGAACGTCTGGCGATGACGCTCGAATGTGAGAATGCGGAACGCGCCGGTGCCCGCCGCATCGGCCGACCGCTGCCTCGCAACTTTGGGAAGGACTTTGGGAAGATCC
>NZ_AVFK01000189.1 GCF_000936425.1 Skermanella aerolata KACC 11604
CGAACGTCAAGAGGCATCGCAGGGACCCGGTTGCAGCCCGGTCAGAGGGTTTCCTATGGGCAGTGAGTCGAACCGGGCGAAACTGGGTGGATGCCTCTTGATGCCCAAAACCACAATACATCCTTGTGCTTTCCCTCCTGTTCCAGAATGGAACGGAGGGAATGCCCTGCGGCGAGCTTCTTCCCTTCCCTTCCTTCCTGCCTTCTAGCGTCTGTCCGTGTCCGCTTGTTCGTCCGTGTCCGCTTGTCCGCTCCCCCCTTACAGGGAGGGAGGCGGACGGACAGGCGGACAGCAGGCGGACGGACACAAAACGGACAAGGCGGAAAGCCGCGCGGCGTAAGGCTTTCCAGGCGGACAGTTGAAACGAACACGATGATTTTCTAGCGTTCACGTGTCCGCCTCAGAAAAGCGGACAGATTATGGAAAATGATCTACTTGCGCGCTAGCGATACCTTGCCCTTTTCAACCCTTATCAGGTTCTTCGAGTCCAACTGGTCCCGGAGATCGTAGGCTAGCGCGCGGCGGTCCTCTTCCGTGACCACACCGAACTCAAGCATCAGTGCGCGCCAGTTATCATCCGGCATGTGGTCGGCCTTGCGGTCAATCAGCCAGGATCGCAACGCTCCCAGCGCGTTTGCCTGTTTCGGATTTAGCTTCGGCCCTTTCGCCTCTTTCTGGCCTTTCGGGATGTCGGAG
>NZ_AVFK01000190.1 GCF_000936425.1 Skermanella aerolata KACC 11604
GATGCGACAGCAGCTGCGCTGGCGCCGGCATCCGGTTTGCCGGGCTGCTCCACCTGCTGGGATCAGCTCCCGCCACCATTCCGGCGCGGCCTGGGTGCATGATAAACCTTCCTGGAGGAAGAGACGTGAAGCCTATCCCACCCGACTCCTCCAACCGGATGCGCTGCGGAGAATCGAATTCCCGGCGGCTTGCCCCCAGCCCCAGCGATGCTGACGGATGTGCTGCGATCCTGGCTGCTCTGCCCCGTGATCGCTATGTCTGCGCCCTCGACATCGGCGCTCCAACCAGCGTCCTGAGCCATCAACTCGCCAGCCGGTGCGATGGGCTGCTGTCGGTGGCGATCTCTCCTCTGCCTCCCTTATCAGCGAGAGTGCGCAGCACCGACCCTGCCCGGGCGACAATCGACGAGTTGGAGCTTCCAGGGAAAACAGCGGACGGACCGTTCGATCTGATCGTGCTGTCGGAAGTCGGCTGTTATCTTTCACCGACAGACCTGGACCGGGCTGGACGCCTGATCCAAGGGCTGCTCACCCCAGCCGGCGACTTTCTGCTGGTTCACGCTGTCCGAGACACCCTTTGTCCCCTGTCCGCGAACGACGTCCATGATGCGATGGCGAACCTGCACGGCTTCAGGGTTCTGACCGACCGGCACAGTGCCGATCATCGTCTGACCCTGCTGTGC
>NZ_AVFK01000273.1 GCF_000936425.1 Skermanella aerolata KACC 11604
CGAAGGCGGCCCCCTGGACGAAGACTGACGCTCAGGTGCGAAAGCGTGGGGAGCAAACAGGATTAGATACCCTGGTAGTCCACGCTGTAAACGATGTCGATTTGGAGGTTGTGCCCTTGAGGCGTGGCTTCCGGAGCTAACGCGTTAAATCGACCGCCTGGGGAGTACGGCCGCAAGGTTAAAACTCAAATGAATTGACGGGGGCCC
>NZ_AVFK01000211.1 GCF_000936425.1 Skermanella aerolata KACC 11604
TAATTCGATGCAACGCGAAGAACCTTACCTACTCTTGACATCCAGAGAACTTTCCAGAGATGGATTGGTGCCTTCGGGAACTCTGAGACAGGTGCTGCATGGCTGTCGTCAGCTCGTGTTGTGAAATGTTGGGTTAAGTCCCGCAACGAGCGCAACCCTTATCCTTTGTTGCCAGCGGTTCGGCCGGGAACTCAAAGGAGACTGCCAGTGATAAACTGGAGGAAGGTGGGGATGACGTCAAGTCATCATGGCCCTTACGAGTAGGGCTACACACGTGCTACAATGGCGTATACAAAGAGAAGCGACCTCGCGAGAGCAAGCGGACCTCATAAAGTACGTCGTAGTCCGGATTGGAGTCTGCAACTCGACTCCATGAAGTCGGAATCGCTAGTAATCGTAGATCAGAATGCTACGGTGAATACGTTCCCGGGCCTTGTACACACCGCCCGTCACACCATGGG
>NZ_AVFK01000191.1 GCF_000936425.1 Skermanella aerolata KACC 11604
GGACACCGCGACGTAAAGCGCCAGAGCCATGACCAGGATCAGGCGGTCGAGGCGGTCGGCGTAGCGGAGCTGGGTGTCTTCAATGCCGAAGCCGCGCGACTTGAAGTCCGAGAACATCGGCTCGATACCCCAGCGAGCTGAATACTCAAGCGTGCGCAAGTATCCAGGCTTTTCAGACATCGCGATGATCCAGGGCTCCGCGTGCCCCGGATCGTGGATGATGCCGATATGGGTTCGCGCCCGCCGCCCGGTCAGCTCGACGTCTTCCAAATAGTAGACCCGGTCCTTGGCGCACTGCCCGGTCGTCGTCCGGCCAGCGCCGTCGAACACGACCAGATTGCCCTTCAGGCGCAGGCGATAATCCCAGCCGCGCTCCTGGCACCAGCCGATCAAGTCGGCGGTGCCATAGAAGCGGTCGCCCAGCAGCCGCACCTTGGCCTGTTCCGGCAGCCAGGGGGCGACCGCCTCGAGCAGCGATCTCTGGATCTCGAACCCAATCGCGCCGTCGGTCCGCTCGACCCGCCAGGCCAGCGGCAGGGCACGCTCGCCCCAGCGTAGCGCCAGCATCAGCACCTGGTGGCGCTCCGACATCTGGGACTGGTCCAGGATCAGGTTCAGCGGTTCGCCGCCAGCAGCTGCCCGCTCCAGCACCTCGCGGGCGAACGG
>NZ_AVFK01000192.1 GCF_000936425.1 Skermanella aerolata KACC 11604
CTACGCCCGCGGCGCCCGCGCCGACAACACCCGGCGCGCCTACGCCGCCGACTGGCGCCACTACGAGGCGTGGTGCGCCCGGCGCGGCCTGGCACCGCTGCCGCCCGAGCCGCAGACGATCGGCCTCTACCTCGCCGACCTCGCCTCCGAGATTCCGGCCGGGGCGAAGCGGGGCCGGGCGGCCGCCACCGTCGACCGCCGCCTCGCCGGCCTGGGCTGGAACTTCCGCCAGCGCGGCTTCACGCTCGACCGCGCCGACCGCCACATCCGCGAGGTGCTGGCCGGCATCCGCCGCGCTCACGGCCGGCCGCCCGAGACCAAGGAGGCGTTGCTCGGTGCCGATGTCGCCGCCATGGCGGCACTGCTCGGCCACGACCTGCGGAGCTTGCGCGACCGCGCCCTCCTGCTGGTCGGGTTCGCCGGCGGCCTGCGCCGCAGCGAGATCGTCGGACTCGACCACGGTGCTGACGAGACGCCGGAAGCGTCGGGCTGGATCGAACCGCTCGACGCCGGCCTGCTGCTCCATGTCCGGGGTAAGACCGGCTGGCGCGAGGTCGAGGTCGGCCGCGGCTCGGCCGAGGCAACCTGCCCGGTGGCGGCGCTGGAAACCTGGCTGCGCCTGGGCCGGATCG
>NZ_AVFK01000052.1 GCF_000936425.1 Skermanella aerolata KACC 11604
TTCGGGTTCGAGCGCCAGCGTGGTCGCGATCTCCAGCGCCCGCTTGCGGCCGTAGGGAAGCTCCACCGCCGCCGTGTCGCGGTAGGCCGCGAGATTGACCGACTCGAGCAGCCTGTCGGCTTCGCCGTCCAGGCTGCGGAGCGTCTTCTCGGAGCGCCAGAAGTCGAAGCTGTCGCCGCGCAGCCGCTTCTGGAGCGCCACCCGTACGTTCTCCAGGCAGGTCAGGTGCGGGAACACGGCGCTGATCTGGAACGAGCGCACCAGCCCTTGCCGCGCGATGTCCGCCGGCTTGACCTTGGTGATGTCGGTGCCGTTGAACAGGATCTGGCCGCTGCTCGGGATCAGGAACTTGGTGAGAAGGTTGAAGACCGTCGTCTTGCCGGCGCCGTTGGGACCGATCAGAGCATGGATGCTGCCGCGACGGACCTGGAGATTGACGTCCTTGACCGCAACGAAGCCTTTGAATTCTTTCGTGAGATTCCGGGTTTCAAGTATGTGCTCACCCTGCATGCGCTTCCCCCGGTTGCACAGCCACGCCGTGCATAGCTCTGTTCAGAGCTGCGTTATCGTTCTTTCGCTTGCATCGGTGCCTCTGATTATCGCGACACCGGATCATTACCAAGCAACTGCAACTTAGCACGGTTGTATGGCAATTTCATAGTGTTTGGTGATTTTTCTCGATAATGGAAAGCTTTGAAATATAAGGACAACCTCGGTACCGGTATGTGGTCATACCGGTTGAGAAACAAAATGCGCCGGCCCCCCGAGGAGGGCCGGCGCATTTTAGCAAGTCGGCGTTAGGTCGGCGCGAACCTGATCAGGCACGGCCGGGAGTGAAGGACGGCGGGTCGCTTGCCGGGAAGGACTGGTCGGAGGCCTCATCGATCCGGTTCCATGGACGGTCCGCCCTGTCGTCGGAGGAGCGGCGCTCCGGGTTCAGGTAGTCTGCCGCACGATCCAGGTATCCACCCGGCCGCTCGTTGATCATCGCCTTGACCGCGCAGTGTCCACTGAGGCCGCGTGCGGCCAGCAGCCCGCCTGCGACACCCATCACCGCCCCCTGGACACCGCCGCGACGCAGGCCGGCCGCGGCCAGCACGACGCCGCCGAGCATCGAGGTCCAGCGTTCGACCTGGGAAAGGTTCTCTTCCCCGCCGGCCACCTGTTCGTATATGTCGTTGATGACCTTGTTCACGCTTGCCTCTCCAATAGAAAATCCTGTTGAGCGAACAAGAAACGATTTGAGAGGCATTCCTGTTCCGTGGTCGGAGCGATGGGATGCCGATCAGCCAGGCGCAGGCAAGCCGCCGGCCTGGACGATGAACGATACGATCTCGTGCAGCCCCTGGCCCGTCTTAAGGTTGCTGAACAGGAAAGGCCGATCACCGCGCATCTTGCGGGCGTCGCGGTCCATCACGTCCAGGCTCGCACCGACATGGGGAGCCAGATCGATCTTGTTGATGACAAGAAGGTCCGAGCGGGTGATGCCGGGTCCGCCTTTGCGCGGGATCTTGTCGCCTGCCGAGACGTCGATGACGTAGATCGTCAGGTCGGCCAGCTCCGGTGAGAAGGTCGCCGCTAGGTTGTCGCCGCCCGACTCGACGAAGATCAGGTCGAGGTCGGGGAACCGCTTGTTCATCTGGTCCACGGCGGCGAGGTTTATCGACGCATCCTCCCGGATCGCCGTATGCGGGCAGCCACCCGTCTCGACGCCGAGGATGCGCGATGGGTCGAGCGCGCCGCTGCGGGTCAGGAACTCGGCATCCTCCCGCGTATAGATGTCGTTGGTGATCGCGGCGACGTCCCAGGCGTCGCGCATGCGCTTGCACAGCGAATCGACCAGTGCCGTCTTGCCGGAACCGACCGGTCCGCCGATCCCGACGCGGAGCGGTCCGGTATGGGACCTGACGATCGGGACAGCGCCGGAAGCTGGGTTTTCGATGGCCTGGGTCATGAGCGGAAGAGCCTCGTATATTGCGTTTCGTGTGACATGGCGGCCCAATCGATCATCGGGGCACGCCCGCCGAGATCCTCGATCCGGGCATCGAGCGCGCGGGCCGCCGCCTGATGGACGATGGGGTCGAGTTCGGCTATTGCGCGTTGTCCGTCGGTTTGTCCCAGGGGAACGAGCCGCACTCCCGCCGACACGAGATTGGCGGCGAACGAATGCATGAAACCTGCGAGGGCCATTTCCAGGGGCATCCCGGCGCAGGCCGTGACAAGGGCCACCGCAACGGCGTGGGCGGGAGAACGCCCGGTCGTGGCAAGCACGGCGGTCCAGCGTGGGAGACCGTCGGGCGGCCACGTATTGGTCACGGTCGAGAGGAAAGCCGTCCCTTGCGCCGTGCTTTCCAGAGCCAGCTCGCTGCTGCCGCGCAGGACGTCCGCGCGCTCCGCCGCCCAGATCAAAGCCGCCTCGTCGCCGGCCTTCACGGCGCGGTACGCCGCCGCGAACAGGACGGCGTCGGTCCGGCCGGCTCCATGCTTCAGGATCGCCTCGACCCAGCGAACGAGGTCCGCCTTGTTGAGAACGTGACCTGACTCGACCGCGTACTCGATCCCGTGGCTGTAGGTGTAGCCGCCGATCGGAAATGTGGGCGACAGCCACGCCATCAGCCGCGTCAGGTGCTCAGTGGTCGTGGTGAGCATAGGCGCCCGATTCAGGTGTGAAGCCGGCGCGCAGCCGCACGACCTCCGCTCCCAGCCCGGTCAGCATGTCGGCGATGACATGGTCCCAGCGCAGCCGCACGGCGTCGCCGGCGATCTGGACCGGAAGGTGGCGATTGCCGAGGTGCCATGCGATGCGGGCCAGCGTTTCGGGCGTCGGGCAGCGAACCTCGGCAAGGTCCTCCTCGGCGGCGCGCACGGTCAGCAGCGAGCCGTCGTCAAGTTCTAGCGCGTCGCCGTCGTTCAGCACGATGGCCCGTGCCAGATCGAGCAGGAAGGGGTCGCCCGAGTCGTCGTTGAGCTGGATGCGGCGGCGGAACCGGTCGTCGAAAGCGAGCGTGACGCTTCCGGCGGCATCGGCTTGCGGCCAATGGCCTGCTGGATGGACACGGGTGGCTCGGCGGAGCATGGGGGATGCCTCAGAACAAGAAGTAACGCTGGGCGAGCGGTAGGACCTCGGCCGGCTCGCAGGTGAGGAGCTGGCCGTCGGCGCGGACCTCGTAGGTCTCCGGATCGACCTCGATATGCGGCGTCAGGTCGTTGTGGATCATCTGCTTCTTGCCGATGTTCCGGATGCCCCTGACGGCGACCAGCGGCCGGTTGAGGCCGAGCCTTGAAGCCAGATCGCTTTCCAACCCTGCCTGACTGACGAAGGTCACCGAACTGGCCGTCAGCGCCCGCCCCATCGCGCCGAACATCGGGCGGTAATGGACAGGCTGCGGCGTCGGGATCGAGGCGTTGGGATCGCCCATCAGGGCGCCGGCGATCGTCCCGCATTTCAGGATCATGTCGGGCTTCACCCCGAAGAAGGCCGGCGTCCAGACCACCAGATCGGCGAGCTTGCCGACCGCGATGGAGCCGATCTGATCGGCGACGCCGTGGGTCAGCGCCGGGTTGATCGTGTATTTGGCGATGTAGCGCTTGACCCGAAAGTTGTCGTTGTCGCCCTGCTCTTCCCCCAGCGCACCGCGCTGCCGCTTCATCTTGTCCGCCGTCTGCCATGTCCGGATGATCACCTCGCCGACCCGGCCCATGGCCTGGCTGTCGGAGGAAATCATCGAGAAGGCGCCGATATCGTGCAGGATGTCCTCGGCCGCGATGGTTTCCCGCCTGATCCGGCTTTCGGCGAAGGCGACGTCTTCCGGGATGCGCGGGTCCAGGTGATGGCAGACCATCAGCATGTCCAGGTGCTCGTCCACCGTATTGATCGTGAACGGACGCGTAGGATTGGTCGAGCTGGGCAGCACGTTGTCGAGGCCGCAGACCTTGATGATGTCGGGGGCATGGCCGCCGCCGGCGCCTTCGGTATGGAAGGCATGGATGTTGCGCCCCTTGAAGGCGGCGATGGTGTCCTCGACGAAGCCCGACTCGTTGAGCGTGTCGGTATGGATCGCGACCGCGATGTCCATGTCCTCGGCGACCGTCAGGCAGGTGTCGATCGCCTGCGGCGTCGTGCCCCAGTCCTCGTGCAGTTTGAGCGCCACGACGCCGGCATTGACCTGCTCGACCAATGCCGCCGGCTGGCTGGCGTTGCCCTTGCCGAACAGACCGAAATTGACCGGCAGCGCCTCGATCGCCTGGAGCATGCGGTCGATGTGCCAGGGGCCCGGTGTACAGGTGGTGGCCGATGTGCCGGCCGCCGGTCCCGTCCCGCCGCCCATCAGCGTGGTGACGCCGCTGTACAGCGCCTCTTCCGCCTGCTGCGGACAGATCGCGTGGATATGGACGTCGAGGCCGCCGGCGGTGACGATCTTGCCTTCACCGGCGATGACCTCGGTCCCGGGGCCGACGACGATCGTGACGCCGGGCTGGACATCCGGGTTGCCGGCCTTGCCGATGGCGGCGATCCGGCCGTCCCGGATGCCGATATCGGCCTTGACGATGCCCCAGTGGTCGATGATCAGGGCGTTGGTGATGACGGTATCGACGGCGCCGTTGGCGCGGGTCACCTGCGACTGGCCCATGCCGTCGCGGATGACCTTGCCGCCGCCGAACTTGACTTCCTCGCCGAAGATCGTGTGGTCGGCCTCGACCTCCACGATCAGCTCGGTATCGGCAAGGCGGATGCGGTCGCCGGTGGTAGGGCCGAACATGGCGGCATAGTCGCCGCGATCGATACGATAAGCCATGGCGGACGCCTCCCGTGATTTCAGAGCTTGCCGTTGATCTTGCCGGTGAAGCCATGGACTTCGCGGGTGCCGGCATAGGCCACCAGATTGACGGAGCGGGTCTGGCCCGGTTCGAAACGGACCGCCGTGCCGGCGGGGATGTCGAGCCGGAAGCCCCGCGCCTTTTCCCGGTCGAAGGACAGCGCGCCGTTGGTCTCGAAGAAGTGATAGTGCGAACCGACCTGGATCGGCCGGTCGCCGGTGTTGGCGACGTCCAGGGTAATGGCTTCCCGTCCGTCGTTCAGGACGATTTCACCGGGCTTGATGAACAGCTCACCTGGGATCATGGCGGAACCCTCCTTCAGCGAATCGGCAGGTGGACGGTGACCAGCTTGGTTCCGTCGGGGAAGGTCGCCTCGACCTGGATCTCGTGGATCATCTCCGGGATGCCCGGCATGACCTGGTCACGGGTGATGACCTCGGCCCCGTCGCGCATCAGTTCGGCGACGCTCCGGCCGTCCCGCGCACCCTCGACCACGAAGTCGGTGATGAGCGCGATGGCTTCCGGATAGTTGAGCTTGACGCCGCGCTCCAGCCGGCGCCGCGCGACCATCGCCGCCATCGCGACCAGCAGCTTGTCCTTTTCGCGCGGTGAAAGGTTCATGGTTCCGTCCCTGCGTCAGATATTCGTTGGATGCAAGCAAACACTATCATATGCCCGATGGCTGCGATGTCATACGTCCCAAAGCCGGGGCAGCCGAGCCGGCAGTCCGGCGGCATGGGAGCGGAACGCCGACCAGAAACGCGCATAGTCGCGCCGGAGATGATGGGCGGGAGCGCCGATCCACCTGATCACGAGAAGTCCGTCGAAACAGGTCGCCGCCGCCCTGATGCCGGGTGACGCCGCTTCCAGCAGGGAGCGCGCGGCATCCAGGTGCCGGTCCGCGTCGGGAGCTGCATACAGGATCGTGCCATAGGCGACCGCTCCGCCGAAACAGGCGGGATGATCGAGGATCGCGGCGACATCGCCGTCCAGATGCAGCGCGTCCGCCCAGATCAGCCGCCCGTCGCGCCGGACTTCCCAGGCATCCCGCGCCAGCCCGTAGGTGAACCGCTCGCCATGCGCGGTCCGGCCGAACACGAGCAGTTCGCCGGCCAATGCCCGCCCCTCGCCCGCGATGTCGAGCGACGTCGTCCGGCGCAGACGCGCGCCGTCGAACAGGATGGCTTCCTGCGGCAGCCATTCCATCCAGGCGCCGTCGCCGGCCTTGAGATCGGTGGCAACGACGACATCCGGACCGTTGGACCGGTAGACCTTTTCGGCCGCCTGGGTGGTGACCATGGCCCAGGCGCCAGGGCCGACGGACGCCGCTATGTCGAGCCGGTCGCCGCCGACCAGACCGCCCGACGTCGTTACCAGGGTTGCCAGTGCGACGTCGCCGGTGCGCGGGTTGGGAAACAGGACCCGCAGCGGATCGTGATGGAACAGGCGGACGAGCCGGGTGGCGCCGTCACGGCGTTCGAAGGCGATCTCGGCGTTGCCGTGGATGGTAAGACGGGGGGAGGTCCCGGAGGGGGTATTTTTCAGTGAAGCGGTATCGGGTGAAGCGGTGCCGGCGAAGGACAGCGGGATATCCGGCGCCATCGTCAAAGGCGCGAAACGTCAGTAAAGGTCATCCTGTGTCATCCCTGCCAAACTCTTGTCGCGGCATGATAACGCGGCAGGCGGCATGGTGAAAGGATATCCCGCATATCCGGTTGAACGCTCGCGCGTGTCGGCATGGGCGCGCTACCCGGCGGTCACTGGTCTCGCGGCGAGACCACCGTGAAGCTGCTCATATCCTCCTTCAGCCGCTCGACATCCGGAATCTGGCCTTTGACTAGGAAACAGACGGTTTCGGCGATGTTTGTCGCATGGTCGCCGATCCTCTCGATGTTCTTCGCGATGAACATCAGGTGGGTGCAGGCGGTGATCTGCTGCGGTGATTCCATCATGTAGGTCAGCAACTCGCGAAAGAGGCTGGTATAGACGGCGTCCACCTCCGCATCGCGTGCCCGCACGGCCATCGCAAGATCGTAATCCTCGTCGACATAGGCCTTGACCACGTCATGGACCATAGTGGCCGCCGTCTTCCCCATCCGGTTCAGCGACTTCATCGGCCCGGTGGGTGGAACCTGAGTCAGGGCCATGACGCGCTTGGCGCAGTTGCTCGAAAAATCGCCGACGCGTTCCAGGTTGGTGCTGATCTTGAGCGCCGAGATGACTTCCCGAAGGTCCTTGGCCATGGGCTGACGGAGTGCCAGGACACGAACGACCAGCGCCTCGATTTCCGCTTCGTTCCTGTCCAGATCGACGTCACGAGCGATGATGCTGGTGGCAAGGTTCTCGTCGCGGGCTACCAGAGCCTCCATGGCGCGAATCAGCTGCTCTTCGGCCAGACCGCCCATCTCGGCGATCTTTCTGTGGAGCGTGGCGAGCTCGGCATCGAACGCGACCACCGTGTGTCCTGACGGCATGTTCCGCTTCCTCATAAGCAAATTCAATCCCGGCGGAAATTCAGCGACGCCGATCCCTTTTCCGGGTGCCGGGCCAACCAGCCGGCAACACGATATTAACCGCTATGCGTCAGTTTCTATACTGGCAAGCGCTTAACGTAGATATCTACCTGCACGGCCCCACGCAGTGAAACCGCATATTACGCACTTCTCGAATTCTGGACAGGGCCCTTCATGACGCCGCACGAGCTGGTTGCCATCCTCGACAAGCATGAGCGCTGGCTCGCCAAGAAGCCCGGCGGCATTCGCGCCAACCTGGCGATGGTCGACTTGCAGGGAATGCATCTGGCCGGCTCCACCCTGGAATCCTGTAAGCTGTCGGGCGCCATCCTGACCGGCTGCGACATGACCAACGCAAACCTCAGCTATTCGGATCTGTTCGCCGCCCATATGACGAAGGCCGACATGTCGGGCTGCAACCTGTACCGGGCCGACCTGCGCGGCGCCCATATGCGGGGCGCCCGCCTGAAAGGTGCGATCCTGCGGGAAGCGGACCTGCGCGGCGGCGCGCTGCTCGACCGCCGTTCCTCCGGCACAAGCGTCCTGAAGTCCGACTTGACCGGAGCCAATTTCGACGACGCATTGCTCGCCCGCGCCAACCTGTCGGGCGCCGACATGTCGGAAGTGAGCATGTCGGGAGCTGATTGCCAGGGCGCCATCATGACGGGTGTCAACCTGAGCGGCTCCAACATCAAGAACGCCAACCTTTCCAAGGCCGATCTGAAAGGCGTGAACCTGTCGGGTGCCAACCTCTCTGGGGCCATCCTTCGGGACTGCAACCTTGCCGGAGCGATACTGGCGGGCGCCATCCTGAAGAACGCCGATCTGCTGGGGGCCAAGCTCGACGGCGTCGATCTGTCCGGAGCCGACTGCACCGGGGCGAACATCGCCCGATCGGCGGAGAATTTCTCGCTGAAGATCCAGCGCAGCCTCGAGAGCCACTTCAACTGGATCAACAGCAACGGATCGACAGGCCAGCGCGCCGACCTTCAAGGAGAGGATCTCGCCCATATCGATCTCAGCGGCGTCAACCTGTCGGGTGCCAACCTGAAGGGCATCAAACTGGTGGGGGCCAATGTTTCGGAATCGCTTATGGTCATGTCCGATCTGTCACTGTCGGATCTGCGAGAGTGCAATTTAAGTAACTCAACCCTGGATGGCACGAATTTTCGTGGCAGCGATCTCAGCGGAGCACGGCTCGATGGTGCGGAACTGGGCTCGGTCGATATCAAGGGACCGACCGGCAAAGCGACCGGAAGGATGTGGCCCGCCAATCTCAGCGGGACCAAGCTGATCGGCGCCAGCCTGGTGCGGACCAATCTCCGAGGCGCGAATCTGTCGGAAGCCGACCTCAGCTACGCCGATCTAACGGACGCCATCCTGATCGATGCCAATATCAAGGGCGTCAATATGGAAGGTGCCAAACTGGAAGGTGCCGTCTTGCCGGCGCGGGTGGATGACGACGATTGAAGAAAAGGGCAAATCGGGACGCGACAGATCCGGTGTCGACGAAGTCAGTCCCTGCATTGCCAGGGATTTGACCCGTCGCGTCGATGTACGCCTGATGTCGAACTTTGCCCGCTAAGAATGAACGGGATTTAAAGTGAGTCGCTGCTGTCGCCCAGATTGATGATCATGCGATGAAGAAGATCAATCGCCAAAGCCAGATCGGCGGGCTCGATGCCGCGTGTCGCGAGATCGCTCACCTCGGCGGCGCAGGGAAGCAGCACTTCCCGGAGGCTGCGTCCCTTGGGAGTCAGGTAGATGTTTACCTTGCGGCGATCATGCGGATTGCGCACGCGTTCGACGAGACCGCGACGCTCCATACTGTTCAAGGCCGTAACAGTCGTCGGCTCCATCATGCCGACACGCTGACTGAGTTCGCGTTGAGTCAGACCGTCTTCGTCCCACAATGCGCGAAGGAAAAACCACTGTCCCATGCTTACACCATGGGCGGCGATCTTTGCCTGGAGAGAGCGCGAGAACGCGCGATGGACATCGCGAACCACATATCCAACGCTGTCGTCGGATGGGGGAATGGCTTGGCCAAGTGACCTTTCGGACGCGAAGAAAACCTTGCGTCCAATATTTGCTAACCTTTCTGGCATTTAGTCATTCTCTCTAGTCTGTGGCGGCGTACCTGTCGCGGCGCGGTTAACTTTTGTCTCTGGTGTGATTGTCACACGCCTAGTACTCCCCGCCCCTTTTAATTTTTCTTTCAAGGACGATATCAATGGTTCTTATTATGCAACGCTTCGGTACAGTTTAGAAGGATCATCGGCCCTGGAACAAATTTTTCTTCTCTGTAGTCTCGAAGGCCTGTCATGCGATACTTGGCGGGTAAATAATTAGATATCAAACCAATTGACCATTTCGGATATAGCGGCAGCACCACTTCTGTTTATTGCGGCACCGCAAAGGACCCTAGACCGAGACTGTAAACTCTCTATTAATCGCAGGAAACAAAGCAGGCATTTAGCTGCATGGAGCATAGCTGCCGCACGCATTCGGAAACGTTCGCCTGGAGCGGAATGAACGACTCTGCCGATCACATGACGTGGACGGAAATCAGCATGCCCCCATCAGGTCGCAGCAAAAGTCACCCTGCGAGGGAAAAACTCAGCTATCGATTATTGATCAGCCGCAGGACATCCAACGGTCAAATGCTTTTCAATCTAACAGATCAAAAGCATCTGAGATACAATTATAGTGATTACTACTTACATAACTGAATATCATTCTAAGAAAGCAAAATGCACTTATCAAGGTCCTGAAACGTTCTGCTCACCTCAGTCGATCAAGCTTGGCAGGACCATTGCTTCTGGCTGCAACCTCAAGGTTTCAAATAGGCTGACAGATAAACCATCCACAGATGGAAATGTCCACGGCTGCATAATCGGGCAATCGGGAGAAAATGTCGCAGGCCAGCCTCGCGCGCCAGCCACGAGATTCCTGAACAGTTCACCAACTCATCAACCGCGCATCCAAATCGATAGTGGTTGTTTTTGCATTCCGATGCATGTAATCCTGCTTCCGTTCGGATAGTTGAATAACTTTTTCCTTTGCACCCGAACGAACGACTGAAAGACTATGTTCGCTGCCATGCGCAGAATTACCGTCCGGATGACGATCCAGGCGCTTGCCTTGCTATGCCTTGTCGGCATCGCGGAAGGAGCCGACAAACGTCGCCATACGCCCGAAAAGATGCTGCCTGACGACAGCCGGCAGGCCCTTGGCCTGCCTGGAAGCGGAAAGCCTGGGGACGCGATCGTAGGTAGCGATCACTCCAGGCAAGGCAACGCGCTTGAAATCGCCTTCAGCCGGCGCGCCGGACAATCCCTGAGGCTGTACGGCTACGATGCCTTCGCCGCCGCAACGCATGCGACACCTCCTGCGTTCGGTACAGCGCAGAGCGACTACCTGCTCGGGCCGGGCGACGAGCTCAGGGTTACGATCCATGGCGGCAAGTACGACAGCAACCGCCGCTATACGGTGAACAGCAACGGCGACGTCATCGTCGACCAGTTGCGCCCGCTGACGGCGGCGGGCCTCACGCTCGGAGACTTGCGCCGGCAGATCGAGCGGGAGGTCGAGATCACCCTGTCGGGACACGAAGCTTTCGTGTCGCTGGATGGGATGCGGCGGATGGGCATACTCGTGACGGGCGCCGTCGCCCGTCCCGGCCGCCACGAGGTTGCCGGATCCGCGACGGTGTTCGATGCACTGGTGGCCGCGGGTGGCGTCGACAAGCTCGGCAGCCTGCGCGACATCAGGCTTGTCCGCTCCGGTTCAGCGAGTTCCATCGATTTCTACGGTCTGCTCCAAGGTGGCGACGGCGCGGACCCGGCACTGCGGGACGGGGACCGGATCGTCGTTCCGCCGATCGGGCCGACCGTGGCAGTCGCGGGTCAGGTGAAGCGCTCGGGGATTTTCGAACTGCCGGCCGACGGACAGCCGTTCCGGCGGGAAAGTGCCTTGGCTTTGGCGGGTGGATCGGTACTGCCCGGGCCGGCCAGGATAGTCCTGTTCGAGATCTCCGATGAAGGAGCCGAAAAGCCGGTCGAGTCCGAGGCCGGAGACGGCGCGACGACAGCCGGCGACCGGGGTCTCGCGGACGGCGACCTGTTGCTCGTATCACCGGCTCACGAAATCCGCGTCGGCAGTGTCGCCATCGCAGGCCATATCCGACACCCGGGTCCTCGCGCCCTGTCCGAGGTAGAAACCTTGGCAGGCCTGCTGGAGGGGGCCGACCTGCTGCCGGAGCCATACCTGCCTTTCGCGATCCTCGGGACGACCGACCCGGCGACACTGGCGCGAGTGATGGTCCCGGTCGATCTCCAGGCGGTGATCGATGGCCGCACCGACCCGATGCTGAACGACGACGACACTCTTATAGTGCTCAGTTCAAGGGACGTCGCATTCCTGTCTTCCACGGCGGTCGTCGGGCTTCTGCGTGAACGGGGCAAAGGATCGGCAGGGTCGCAAAGCAACTGCGCGGGGGTTGCGGTGCTGGCTCGCGGGATCGCCGCCGACCGGGCGGGAGTCTTGGCGGGAAGCCCACTGGCAAGGGCGGCTTCCGAACTGCTCGCCCTGCCGGCGCCCTGCCCCCGCGTCTTCGACGAGCACCCGGACCTGCTGACCTTCGCACTCAAGCACTCGGTCCTTCTGCGCAGCGGTATCGCCCGCCCGGGCTTGTATCCCGTCGCCGGACAGGCCGACATCGCGGACCTGGCGCGCAGTGCCGGCGGCAGCGGAGAACGGCTGTCGGTGGTCGACAGCGCCGGAGCGCCCAAACGGAAGACCGACCGCCAAGGAGTCAAACGCGGCGACATCGTCGATGCGAACACTCCCCTGTTCGAACTTGGAGGCCATGTCCGTTTTCCCGGAATGCGCCCGCTTGCGGGAGCCGGAACGCTGCGTCAGGCATTGGGCGACGGCACCCAGAATCTCGCCGGCCTCTATCCGTTTTTCGGCGTCATCGAACGGCAGGACAACAGCCGGATGACCAGACGCCTGATCGCGTTTTCACCCCACGAAGTCATTTCCGGCGTGTCGGACCGTCCGCTTGCTGAAGGCGACCGGATCAGGCTGTTCGCCATGGACGATATCCGCACGATCATGAAAGCCGAACGCCGGTCGGAACGGGAAAGGACCGAACTGGAGAAAAACGCAAGCGAGACCACGGCGGGCCTGGCCGTGACATCGCCCGTCGGTCGTGCATCGGCTCATGAAGAGGCCGGTTCGGCAGTCGCGGACCTCGGGCTCCGCAGCCTCATGGCCGAACAGGCAGTCATCATCCATGGTGCCGTCAGACAGCCCGGCAACTATCCGGTCGAAGGACGGGTGAGGCTGGAATTGCTGCTGACCGCTGCGGGCGGGATGACGGCGCAGGCCGATGTCGACGCCATAGAAGTGATGTCACCCGATGCTTCGCCCGCTCCGGGGACGGCCACGAGCGAGAGGCGCGTCGTCTCTCTTCAGGCCGCCAACGGAATGACCACCGAAATAGGTTCGGGAGACGTCCTCCGCGTCAATCAGATCTTCAACGACAGGGAAGCCTACGCAGTGCTGGCCCAAGGCGAAGTCAGGCGGCCCGGGAGTTTCGAGGTCGTTCGGGGCGAGCGTTTGTCCTCGTTGCTCGTCCGAGCGGGCGGATTAACCCAGGAAGCCTATCCGGCCGCCGCCATCTTCACCCGGGAAAGTGCCCGTCGCCAGCAAGCGGAAGCCTTTACCAGCGCCGCCCGCAACCTGGACCGTGAACTCGCCATGATCTTAATGAAACCCGATCCGCCGCCGGCAGCGCAGATGTCGCAGGCGCGTCAACTTTCGGATGAACTGCGCAAGGCACAGCCGGCGGGCCGGATCACGGTCGAGGCGGACCCGGCCATGCTGGCCGTCCATCCCGAACTCGACGTGGTCCTGGAGGCAGGCGACAGGATCTATTTTCCCAAACGGTCCCTGACCGTCACCGTTGCCGGCGAAGTCCTCGCCCCGGCGAGCCTTCAGTTCAAGTCGGACAAGACGGTGAGCCAGTACCTGAGTGAGGCCGGCGGCCTGACGCAATACGCGGACTCGTCGCGGATATTCGTCCTTCAGCCCGACGGCAGCGCTCGGCCTCTGCGGATTTCGTCGTGGAACCACAGCGCCACCTTCATCGCTCCCGGATCGACGATCATCGTGCCGCGCGATCCTGAGCCCTTCGAATTCTTCAAGTTCGCCCAGAACATTGGAAGCCTGCTGACCCAACTTTCCGTAAGCGCCGCTGCGGTCAAGGTCCTCAGCGGCGACTGGGGAGGCCGTAATTGACCGGGTTCCCGATAACCGCAGCAGGCGAAGCCGAGCGGTCGCGGATGTTCACCATCATCACCGTCTGCCTGAACGACTGCGAAGGGCTTGCGCGGACATATCGGAGCCTTGTCTTGCAAACCTGCAGCGACTTCGACTGGATCGTCGTGGACGGCGGCTCCCAGGACGGCACGCCGGCTTTCCTGGCGGCACATGCAAGCGAACTGGCCTGGTGGCGGTCGGCACCCGACCTGGGCTTGTACGATGCCATGAACATCGGCCTCTCGGCGGCCGCCGGCGAGTACCTGATCTTCCTGAACGCGGGAGACACACTGGCCGCTCCCGGAACTCTCCAGGCCGTTGCCCAACACGTCCGTCGGGACGTACCGCCGGATTTCATCTACGGCGATGCCTTGGAAAGGGGGATCGGCAACCGGATGCTCCTGAAGCGAGCACGATCGCATTGCCTTAAGTGGTACGGAATGTTCACTCACCATCAGGCGATGGTCTACCGCCGCGCCTTGGTTGAAGGTCAACGGTACGACCTTACATTCAAAGTCGCAGCAGACTATGCTTTTACGCTAGACACCCTATCCAAATGCGCTCGAGTCGCGCGTATACAAACCCCGCTGGTACTATTCGAAGGCGGCGGCATATCGCAAGCGCACACAGCCTTGGGCAGACGGGAGCAGGCGCGAATACGCCGAAACCGGCTCCATATGTCCAATGTTTCCTGCTTTTTAATAATGATCGCGCAATATGCTGCGATATCGATACGTTGGGCATGGCCTTCGGTTTTCGAAACATGGCGATGCCGCCGGATGTACGAGTAGCCAAGGCACCACTCACACGTGTAATATGTGCGAAACCTGTACTACGCCTATTCCGTCCGGATAGCCAGATCTGAGTACGCTCGTCAGGTTGCGCCACACTCGTCAACATGCACGCGAAAGGTCTTGACATTTGAGCCAATTAAGTCCTTTTGAAATCTAAATTTGTACGTTACACCTTAATCGCCGGGCAAGTACTCAGGGGTAGATGATGAAATCGAAAAAGTCCCAACCCGCAACTGCGAACACCATCTCGCGTCGCGGTGAAGGGCCCCATCCAATCGACATTCATGTTGGGGCAAGACTACGTCTTCGCCGAACCTTGCTCGGGCTTAGCCAGGAGAAGCTTGGCGAAGCTGTCGGCATCACTTTTCAGCAGCTTCAGAAGTATGAACGGGGTGCCAACCGCATCAGTGCCAGCCGTTTGTATCATTTGGCTTTGGTTCTCGATGTACCTGTCGGCTTTTTCTTCGAAGACATGCCGACCGGCCAACCCCTTCCGGAGGGTGCCGATGTCGTCCAGGAGCCGACGGAAACCGACGAATTCGAGTCGATGGCCAAGCGGGAAACGCTTGAACTTGTCCGTGCCTATTATCGCATCGGCGATCCCAATGTCCGGCGCCGCGCCTTCGAGTTGATCAAGGCTCTTGGCGGCGAGATCCGCGACGCCGATCCGGTGAACGCCTGAGTCACGCCCACGGCACTACGTCCTCAGCATCAAGACCTCAGCGTGAGGGTCCGCGTCTGTGGACCCTCAGCTTAACGTCGATCTGCCAGTAATAGAAAGCGCGTGCGACGGCACGGTCAAACCCCGGCACTCCGTCCAGAAGCCCCAGCCGCAGCAGATAACTGTGCAGGAACGCCGCGATAGGACGCCCGGGCAGCTTGGCGAAAATAGCTTTCAGCAGGCGGCGCATGCCTGTTTCCCGGCGACTTAGCTGCTCGTGACGGCCATCCGCCAGCAGGGCGGCCTCCCAGTCGGAATAGCGGTTGTGGCGATCGAACCAGCTATGAAGCGACACTGCCTCGTCGTGGATCATGGCGTGCCGGAGCAATCCGGCTTGGCCCTGAAGCACCGGCTGGTAATGCCCCTCCACCTCCCACATCGTATCGATATCCAGATCCGGGTATGAAGGAAATGAGGCGCGCCGCCGGTCGATGAGCGCCAACTTGCGGTTCCACGCTCCATGGCGGTGGCGAACGCCGCCGAAAACCGGCTGCCCACGGATGAAGTATCCGGCAACGACAGGCTCGCCTGATATCGCCAAGGCGATCTCGTCGGCGAGTTCGGAAGTGATCCGCTCGTCGGCATCGCAGTACAGGACCCAGGGATGGCGAAGCGGCAGGTTATCCAGGCACCATTGCTTCTTCTTGGGATAGCACCCGTTCCATTGGAAAGGCACCACCGTCGCCCCGAACTTGGCGGCAATCTCCCTTGTCCCATCGGTGCTCGCTGAATCGACGACGAACACCTGATCGAAACGCTGGAGTGTCTGAAGACAGCAAGCGATGTTCGCCGCCTCGTTCCGGGTCATGACGATCGCCGATACGGGGATCATGGATGAGTTGCGAAACGAGGGAGCGTTTCCGTCGTTACCCGGATGAAGACGAGGACCAGCCCAAGGACCAAGCCGGCGGCGAAGGCGATCGGCATCACGATCGCCGGATCGGGCGTATCGGGCAGCACGTCACAGGAGGCGGCTTCCATCAAATCCGCCGCCAGCGGAAGATCGACGTTCATCATCATGGAGAACTGCTCGTGCCCGATCAGCGTCGCCCAGAGCGCACGCTTGTGTTCCAGGTCGGACGTGGTGCGAGCCATCTTCTGATATTCTTCGATCATGAGCGCATTGCCCTTGACCGCTATGCTACGAAGCTGGCGTTCGGTGGTGGCGTAGAGCCGGTTCAGCAGCAACCGGGCGAACTCTGGATCGGCGTGGCGATAAACGATGCGCCGCAACGGTGTATTGCCTATTTGCTGCACCTGCACTCTGGAACGAAGAAAGCGTGCGAGGTCGCGGCCATCCGGCGCCGCCCAGGACTTGCGTCCGGCAAGATCGGAAAGCATCCGGCGCATCCTCGGGAAAAGTCCGGGATCGGGATTCCAACTCTCGTTCTTTGCGTCCCACATCGCTTCGAACACCCGTCGCATGATTTCGGGCGAGGAGGCAAGTTCATTGGCCACGTTCAGCGACGTCATCTCGTAGAGAAACCGCTCGTAATAGGACATCTTTTCACCGGCGCCGTGGGCAGCGCCATCGAGTATCGAGCCTGCCGGCAGATCGGGAAGCGGAGTGCCGCGTCCGAGCAGGCCGTCGGCCACCGTCGGCCCGACGATCAGGGTCGCGGTATAGCTCGGTTCGATCATGCGCAGCGCCAGCAGGGCGATGACGGCCGTCAAAGTTGCCGTCCCCACGATAAGACGGCGTCCCTCGACGGCGATCGCGATCGCATCCCGCAGCAGCTTTTGAATCTCGAAAGCTGAAGCGCCAGGACGGGCATCGGAGTCCATCGCCATCTCAATCGTTCCCGGCCGCCAACTTACCCCACACGGAACTCGCCGGCCTCCTGACGGCGTCATGCGCCTTGGCGAGGAAGGCGGCGGCAGCCAGATCCGCCGACCACGCCGATGCCGCCACGGAGGCGCACGCGCAGACTTCGGCATGCATCCGCGTATCCGCGGCATGCATCATGATCACCCTGGCCAGTCCTTTGCCATCGCCGGACGACAGGATCGAACCACAGCCGGAATCGGCGATCTGGCGGGCTGCCGCACCGCCCGCGGAACCGAGAAGGATGCAGGGCCGCCCGGCGGCCAGGGCGCCGGCCACCTTGCTCGGGACCATCATCCCCTCGGCTCGCTCGTCCATGGATGCCAGATGGAGATCGGCCGCGCCGAGGCTTTCGGCGAGCCGATGGGTCGGCTGCCACGGAAGAAGGCGAAGGTTTGGCAGGGCACTTTCCTCGATCCGCTGCCGGACGCGGCTCAAGCCCCTACCCTCCCCGATCAGCAGAACGGCGATCTCCGGTGCCTCGCGGGCCAGGATCGCGACGGCATCGATCACCGCGCCGATCGGATGCGCAAGGCCGAAGTTACCGGAGTAGGCGACCGTGAACCGATCGCCGAGGCCAAGTTCCCGGCGCATCGGATTGGTCGCGCGGGGGACTGGCCGGATCACTGGATCCGCCCAATTGGGAACGACCGCCACGCGGTCCGGTGCCACTCCTTTGCCCATGATGCGCCGTGCCATGCAGGCACCTATGACGACGACCGTGTCGTAGCACCGCAGGGAGGCAGCGCTTATCTGGTCGAGCGCAAACCCGAGCGCCCACGGAAATCTGACACCGATTACCGGAAACAGATCTGGGTAGACATCCTGCGACCAATGGATCAGGCCGCACGACCAGCGAAGCCGGATCAGCGGACCGATCACGGCGAGAAGCGGCGGATCGGTCATCGTAACGACGACGTCATGCCGCGGCAGTTTCCAAGCCGCGGCCAAGAGCCTTACCAGCGATTTGAGGTAATCGATGCTCCGGCTGGCGGAGATACCACCGGAATATCCCGTGCGGACGACCCTGTACTGCGGCCGGTCATCAGGTATCTCCGCTTTGCCGCAAGCCAGGACGGTAACGCTCCATCCCGCCGCCGCAAACCGGCCGGCAAGGTCGGCGAGGCACCGGCCGGTTGCCCCACGGTCCGGTGGAAACACCCGGTTGATGAAGAGGATGGATGGCTGATGCACGCTTGAGGAACCAAATGGCTTAAGCAGACTACACACCAGAGCATGCCACCGCCAAAAATTCAAGTTTCGCGTGGTCCAGAATCTCTGAATACAATTTTTTCATTAGTTAGAACCGCCAGAAGCAACCCAAAACACAGGTATTTGAAACTGGTGTGGGCAAACAGGCCCAAGCCGAGCGGCGGTATCAAGGCAACCGCAAGGGGCGGGTCGATCCGCATCAGGCAGAACAGCGATGGCAGAATCGACATCAGATATGCCAGCGTGACAAGACATCCGATCAAACCGGTCTTCAGGAGCATATAGGTCACTAACGAATGCGTGTACGACACCCACATGCCGCCGACGGCGGGACTTTGAACAAGAGTGCCCCAACCCTGCCCGAACAATAGATCGAACCACGACGCTCCGACCTGATCGAGTACGGCGGCAGCCTCCGCCGAGCGTTCGTTCAGTCCGTAGGTCTCCGTCTTCCATGCGATCTGCTGGATCGTACCGCCGAGTTGATCACTGCCAAGAGCGGTCACCGCCAGCATGGCGACGACAAGCATCGCCAGGAGCGGCTTGCGCCGGACGTGCCAGGCTGCGAAGCCGACGATGACGGCAATCGCCATGATCAATGCCGCCCGATGGACCGCGCCGGCCAGGGCAGCTCCCGCGACGACGGCCCCGCCGCACAAAAGCGAAGCAAGAACTACCGTCGGCAGGCCGGATTTCCGTTCCAGCCTCTCCAATGCCAGCAAAGGAAGCCAGACCGCCGCGAACAGGACGGCAGGACTGTTCAGCAGATAGCCGTCGCCCTCGGCCATGGCGAAACGGCCGACCTGACGGAACGCCAATCCGGGCCACCACCAGCGCAGGCTGAACAGAACGCCGACCGCCGCCAATCCCAGCGGCAGCATCCGCCGGCCGAATGCAGGGCCGGGCACCAGCAGGACGGGAATGAACAGAAACACGAGCGGTACGACATCCCTGTAGACATCCTCGCCGCTCGCTCCCGACAACACTCCGCGCAGCAGCGGAAACCAAAGCAGATAATTGAAGGCCACCGTGCCTGCCAAGTCATGCAGGCGCGCGCCCGGATCGCGCAACAGGCCGCCGGTACCGACAAGCAGCGGGCGACCAACCCCGGTGGCAAGAACGAGCCCGCAGCCGACCGCGGCCTCCCGCCAGCCCAGGCGGCCGGGTGCCGGTATTCCAAACAGGCCATAGAACGCTAGGGCCAGCATCAGCCCGCCCGTCCTGATGGAACTCATGAGTATCCGGATAACTTTCGGGTCCAAATCGCGGGTCCTGATTTCGTACGACCGTTTCGCCGGCACAATGGGCGCGACCGGATCGCGGCATCAAGCCGTCGCATGGACCAGCGGCGTCCTGTCTCAGGCATGCAGAAAGCGCATTAAGACAAATTTGGAAAACGTAGGGTATTTTGCGACAAAGGCGCTGCTTCGTTCGGCCATATCTCCGGAATGACACCAGGATGGGAAACCTGGGGATCCAGCTCGCAGCTACCATCCAACCGCTCGTAAAGTGCTCTCCCATGTCCGCTGGATCAAAGCTCGAAGATCTCACCGTGCTGGTCGTCGAAGACGACGGCTTCACCCGATCGCTGATCCTCTCCATCCTGCGCGGGCTCGGGGTCAGGGCGGTGTTCGAGGCGCCGGGAGCCGGTCCGGCGCTCGAACTGCTCGGCACCACGGAGATCGACGTCATCCTCAGCGACATCGAGATGGAGCCGGTCAACGGCCTGGACTTCCTGAGGCATCTTCGGTCCGGCACCCGCCCTGCCGGAGTTGTGCCGCCGCGTGCGCCGCCCTCGCAGACACCGGTGATCTTCCTGACCGCCCATGCGAAGGCGAAGCTGGTCGAGCAGGCCCGCGCCGCCGGCGTGTCAGCCTTTCTGACCAAGCCGATCCGGCCGGCACTGCTGCGCGACCGCATAATGTCCGTCGCTTCGCAGATCCGGCGGACACCGCCGAACCTGCCGGGTCCCGCTTCGGCCTGCGCCGAGCGCCTAACCGAAACATCATAGGCTTATTATTAACCTCTCTGGTCGATCATGACGCTCTACCGCTCCGTTCCCCATCAGCGCCGCGGCAAAAGGCCAAGCGACCGCCGGACGGAAAGCCATCGCAACGGAGTTTCGACGATGTCCGCCTCAGCCCTCCTCCTCCCGCAGGGCCATCCGACGCTCCGGCCGGCCGGTTCTGGTTTCGGAAGGGCATGCGTCAACCTTTTGCTCGGTATCCTGGCAAGCGTCTGGCTGGTCGCCTGCGACGACCCTAAGCCGGTCCAGAAGGGCACCGCGATGGTCGAAGGCGCGGCGAAATCCGAACCTGCCGCCGTCCCGGCGCCGAAGCGCAGGCAGATCGCGCTCGTCATGAAGACGCTGACGAACCCCTTCTTCGTCGAAATGGAGCGAGGCGCCCGCAAGGCGGAAACGGAACTGGGTATCGAGCTTCTGGTCAAGACCGCCGCGCAGGAAACCTCGATCGAGCAGCAGGTGGCCATCGTCGAGGAATTGGTCCGGCAAAAGGTCGATGCCATCGTCATAGCGCCCGGCGACAGCGTCAAACTGATCCCCGCGCTGAAACGCGCCCAGGATGCCGGTCTGGCAGTCGTCAACATCGACAACCGCCTGGACGGCGATTTCTCCCGTACCCTGGGCCTGCGCACGGTGCCGTTCATCAGCGTCGACAATGAACAGGGCGCCTTTCTGGTGGCCAGTGCGCTGACCAGCGGCGTGACGGAACCGGCGAAAGCGGCCGTGATCGAAGGTATCCGCAGCGCCTCCAACGCCGAATCCCGCAAGGCCGGAGCCTTGCGGGCGTTTTCCGGCAACCCCGCCGTCACCGTGGTGGCGCAGGAGTCCGCGAACTGGAAAATCGACGAGGCGTACGATGTCGCCAAGGGTCTGTTTACCCGAGAACCCGGCATCACCCTTCTGTTCTGCGCAAACGACATGATGGCCCTGGGAGCCGCCCGATACATACAGGAAGCCGGCTTGAGCAATGTCAGGATCGCGGGCTTCGACGCCCTTGCCGACGCGGTGGAGGCCGTCAAGCGGGGCACGCTGACCGCGACCGTCGACCAGCAGGCCGGCCGGCAGGGATATCTCGGCGTGGTCTACGCCAACCGCATGATCTCTGGCGAAACGATGCCGCCCGAAACCATGGTGGACGTCCGCATTCTGACCACGCAGCCGGCCAAGCCGTAACGGTGCGATGCGAGTGCCCCGGCTGAAGTTCAATATCACTCTCAGGTTTATCGCCTATCTGGCAATCCTGAGCTTTCTGCCGATCCTGGCGATCGGGATGACCGCGATCGAAGTTTCGCGTTCCATCCTGAAGACGGAGGCAAGCCGGCACGCCGCCCAGCAGGTTGGCAACCAGCAGGATTATCTGCACGTCCAGATGGATCAGGTCGAAAGCCTGATCGCCAACATATCCAACGTCGACGCCATAGCCGAAGCGCTGAGCCAGACGGGGCAGCCGCGCGACAGCTTCACAAATCTCGCGACCCAGGCCAGGATCGGATACATCCTCAACAGCTACCTCAACATCAAGGGGCTGGTGTCGATCGAGATATTCACATCCGAAGGAAACCACTATCACGTCGGCGACACTCTGGATGTCGGGCATCTGCGACAGGATGTCCGGCAGCGGATCTATGACGGTGCACTCGCCAGTTCGAGCATCGTCCACTGGGCGGGTATCGAAGACAACGTCAACGCAAGCTCCAGCCACCGAAAGGTCATCGCGGCCGCCAAGGTCATACGCGGGTTCGACCGGCAGACGCTGACCGAAGTCCCGGTTGCCCTCCTGATCGTCAACTACAGCGTCGACCTGCTGTACCAGCACTTCCATGGCAGCACGACGGAGGACGCTTCGCACCTCTTGGTGGTCGATGCCGCGAACCGGATCATCTATCATCCAGACAGGCAACTGATCGGGGAACGCCTCAGCGCCTCTTTCGCCGCAGGTTTCTCCGGCCGATCCGGCAGCTTCACGCATCCGCTCGACGGCCAGCCCGTGGTCGTCACATACCTGCGCTCGGACCGAAGCCAGTGGCTGGTTGCCGAAGTGGTCGAGCTCGAATCCCTGAACCGGCATGTCGGCACGATCTCCAGGGCGACGGCCGCGGTGATGGTCGTCTGCCTTGTCATTGCGCTGCTGGCGGCCATGTCCTGGTCGCGCAGCATCGTAGCCCCGATTCGGCGGATCACGTCCCGTTTCCAGAGCCTTCAGGACGGCACCGCCCAGCATGCGGACCGGCTGCCGGTGATGGGCAGCGGCGAGGTCGCCGACCTGACACGCTGGTTCAACGCCTTCATGGAGGGACATGAAGCGCGGCGCCAGTCGGAAGCGGCCCTTCGGGAAAGCGAGCAGCGCTTCAGGATTCTCCACGAGGCCTACTTCACCGGCATCGCGATCCATCAAGGCGGCATCATTCTCGAGGTCAATCAGGCCCTGTGCGTTACGACCGGCTTCAACTACGACGATCTCGTCGGGCGCAGCGTACTGACCCTGATCGATCAGGCCGACAGGGCACGCGTCTCGGGCGCCGTGCTCGACGGATCGAGCGATCCTTGCGACGCCACGGGCCACCGCCGGGACGGATCGGGCTATCCGGTGGAGCTTCGGTCCCGAACCATCCCCTTCCGGGGCATCGACGCCTGTGTCACCGAGATCCGGGACATCACCGAGCGAAAGCGCGGCGAAGCGGAGTTGCAGAAGGCGAAAGAGGCGGCCGAGATCGCCAATCGCGCCAAATCGGAATTCTTGGCTACGATGAGCCACGAAATCCGGACGCCGATGAACGGCGTCATCGGCATGACCGGCCTGTTGCTGGACACCAAGCTGGAGGAAGAGCAGCGGCGTTTCGCGGAGATCATTCAGGAGTCCGGTGAAGCCCTCCTTACCATAATCAACGACATCCTGGACTTCTCCAAGATGGAGGCCAACCGGCTTACACTCGACGACATCGACTTCGAGCTGCTGCCGCTGGTCGAAAGCGTACTGGAGATCCTGGCTCCGCGCGCACATGCCCGGAAGATCGAGATGGCCTATCTCGTCCCGCCGGAACTGCACGGCGTCTTCCGGGGCGATCCCGGACGCATCAGGCAGATCCTGCTCAACCTTGCGGGCAACGCGATCAAGTTCACCGAAGTCGGCTGGGTGTCGCTGGTGGCCAGCAAGGTCGCCGAAGACAAGGGCACGGCGACGATCCGCTTCGAGGTGACGGATACCGGCATCGGAATTCCCGCGGAATCCCTGCCTCGCCTGTTCACCATGTTCACACAGGTAGACTCGTCGGCAACACGCAAGTTCGGCGGTACCGGGCTGGGACTGGCGATATCGAAACGCCTGATCGATCTGCTCGGCGGCACCATCGGCGTGCGGAGCACGTATGGCAAGGGCAGTACCTTCACCATCGACCTGCCCCTGAAGCTGGCGCCCGACCACTCCGGCCGCAACGCGAAGCGCAGCACGATGGAAGTGACCAGCAAGCGGGCGCTTGTGGTCGACGACCTGCCCATCAACCGGGAACTGCTCAAGTGCCAGTTGGAAGCCTGGGGCATGACGGTCGATACCGCTGCCGACGGACCTGCCGCACTTGCCATGCTGGATGCCTCGGCAGGCTCTGGCCGCACATACGATACGGTGATCCTGGACCAGATGATGCCTGGGATGGCCGGTCTGGAGGTGGCGCGTGCGATGAGGGCCAAGCCCTGGTCCGCGACTATTCCGATCATCCTGGCATCGAGCGACGGGTCTGAGGAACTGCGGCGCGAGGCTCAGAAGGTCGGCATCACGGCGACCGTCATGAAGCCTATCCGGTGCCATTATCTGCTGGAGCATCTTCGCCGCTCGACCGACCTGCCGGAACTGCCCGCGAACGCGCCGGCAACGTCCGAAGCATCGGCGAAGGCCGCCCCGGCGCGCCTTCTCACCATCCTTCTCGCAGAAGACAATCTGATCAATCAGCAGGTGGCGGCGCGGCGCCTGCAGAAACTCGGACATACCGTCGACATCGCCAACAACGGCGCCGAAGCCGTCAAAGCGTTAAGCGGGAAAAACTACGACCTGATCCTGATGGACGTCCAAATGCCGGAGATGGACGGCTTCGAAGCGACAGCCGCCATCCGCGCCCTCCCGGGCGAGAAACGACGCATCCCGATCATCGCGATGACGGCGAATGCCCTGCCGTCGGACTGCGAACGGTGTCTGGCCGCCGGCATGGACGACTACATCGCCAAGCCCGTCCACCAGCGTATCCTGGTGGACCTGATCGAGAAATGGGGAGCGATAGGCTATGCGGGATCGCATCCCCCATCGGTCCCGGCCATCGCAGCGGCTGAAACGGACGTGGATCTTCTCGATCCCGACGGCATCACGGAGATGGTCGATGTCCTTGGCCTGGAGGCGTTCCGCGACCTGAGCACTCAGTTCTTCGACAGCCATGGCGCCACGGCCGGCGGGTTCCGCAGTGCAGCCGCCGCCGGCGACTTCAAACAGGTCAGCCGCTTGGCCCATTCGCTCAAGGGGGCTGCTTCCAACCTCGGCCTCGCGGTGCTGGCGGATCAGGCGGCATCGCTCCGGCTGGGCGAGGACGAGAATGGCCAGGATCCCGGAGGCCCGGCGGATTGGAATGAGAAGTTCTCGACCATCGAAGCCGTAGCCCAGGCGTCGAAGCGGCAGTTGTTCACCTTCCTGGACAGGATGCCGAGGGAGAGAGACAGCATCGCCGTCTGACCAGTGGCTCCGGCGTCGTCCTTACTGCCATTTCTTCCTTGTGCGAGAATGGCTTTGGCCGTTTAGATGCGGGTTAACGAACCCGGAAACGGACACTCTATGGCCAAGACCGTCGTCGCACTGCCGCTCCCCTCGCAGCATCTGGGGACTGCGCGCACCATCACCGTCCACCGCTACGGCAATCCCGCCGGACGGCCGAAGGCTTATATCCAGGCAGGACTCCATGCCGACGAAATTCCGGGAATGCTCACCGCGCACCACCTGATCGCCCGTTTGGACGAAGCCGACCGGCAGGGCGCCATCAAGGGCGCTATCGTCGTCGTACCCGTCGCCAATCCGATCGGCCTCGACCAGTATGTCGCCGGCCGCCTGTATGGGCGAAGCTCCCTCGAGCACGGACAGAACTTCAACCGCGGCTTCGCCGATCTCGTGAACTCGATCGTTCCCAGGCTGGAAGAGCGTCTCGGTTCCGATGCGGCCGGCAATGTCGCGGCGATCCGCTCTGCACTGCTCGATGGCCTCGCCGATCTGCACCCATCCAACGATCTCCATGAACTGCGGCGCACGCTGCTGACCATGGCGATCGATGCCGACTTCGTGCTCGACCTGCATTGCGATCTCGAATCGCTGATGCACATGTACACGTCGGACGAGTTGTGGCCGGAGGCGGCAGATCTGGCATCGCAACTGGGGTGCAGGGTCGTGATGCTGGCCGGAGACAGCGGCGGCGACCCCTTCGACGAGGCCTGCTCGATGGCATGGTGGAAGCTGAGGAACCATTTCGGCGACCGGTTCCCGATCCCCAATGCGTGCCTGTCCGCGACGATCGAGCTGCGGGGGAAATCCGACGTCGAAGACGGCAGCGCTGCTTCCGACGCCGACAACCTGTTCCGTTTTCTCCAGCGCCGCGGTCTCGTTGCCGGGCATCCCGGTCCGGTTCCTCCCCTCAGATGTGCCGCCACGCCCTTGTCCGGAGTGGATCGGCTGATCACGCCGGTACCGGGCATCCTTGCCTATCGCCGGCAGATCGGCGACTTGGTGCAGGCCGGAGAGGTGATCGCCGACATCGTGGACCCGACGGCGGAAGACCCTAGGACGGCCCGTACGCCGCTGACGACCCGAACTTCCGGTATCCTGTGGTCGCGTAACCAGACGAAAATGGCGGTCGCCGGAGAGTCGGTGGCGGCGATTGCCGGCGCCGAACCGCTGAGCGGCCGCAAGTGGTCGCTGCTGGTGGATTGACGATGGCCCTTGAGCAGGGCTTGATAGTCGGTCACCATCAACTGATCTTTGTGGTTTAACTGCCCCGAATCGGACCAGAGCATGTTGAAGCATACCTCCGCCAAGGAACTGCCGGCCCATATGCGCCTATCGGAGGACCAGACCACCGAACTGGCGGACATGTTCCGGCTGATGAGCGACCCAAGCCGGCTCAGGATCATTCTCGCATGCTTGGATACACCTGTTTCGGTCGGCGACATGGCGAACCAGCTTGGCCTGTCGGCTTCGCTGGTCAGCCATCATCTGCGGCTTCTTAGGGCCGGACGACTGCTCCAGGCGGAAAGGCGCGGTAACCGCGTCTTCTATCTGATCACCGACGAGCACATACGGCGCGTCCTATCCGACATGGTCGATCACGTAGCCGAAAGTGTACCCGACCTGGAAGCTTGAAGAAGACCATTGGTTATCAAATAATTGTTTGCCATCATGGTCTCGCTACTTCCGTTCCTCAGTGTCCTGGGTGCGGTGCGGCACTCAACCGCGTCATAAAAGCGACATATCGTTTGACGCCCGAACGATCTTCGGTGATAGTTCGATGGTTATAGTGCCGATCGTGATCGCTGAGCTGCGATCACGCACCCAGTACCTCGGCTGCACGCGATGCGGCCTATGAAGGCATGAGGATCAGATGGAGACATTCCGCTTCCAACCCGGCGAAACGCCGGTCCTAATCAGCCTCCCCCATGTCGGCACCGACATTCCGCTGGACATAGCGGCATCGATGACCGACGCAGCTCATGAGGTCGGCGATACGGACTGGCATCTGGACAGACTGTACAACTTCGCGCCGGCCTTGGGTGTTGGCTTTCTCGCCGCTACGCAGTCGCGCTACGTCATCGACCTCAACCGCGATCCCAAAGGGCATGCGCTGTATCGCGGTGGCGACAATACCGAGCTCTGTCCGACGACGGCCTTCAACTATTCCCCGCTTTACCGCGATGGATGCGAACCGGACTCGGTCGAAGTCCGCCGCAGGCTGAACACGTACTGGCATCCTTACCATCGCCAGCTCGAAGCCGAACTGGCCGTATTGAAGGAGCGGTTCGGCCTTGCGATCCTGTTCGATGCTCACTCGATCAAATCCACCGTGCCGCGTCTGTTTCAGGGACAGCTCGACGACTTCAACCTTGGGACCGCCGACGGCACCAGCGCCAGTCCGCATCTGTCCGGCCGGCTGATGAACGTCCTGTCGTCATCGGACCGTTTTTCCACGGCGCTCGACCAGCGCTTCAAGGGCGGTTACATCACACGGCATTACGGCAGGCCGGAAGACAATATCCATGTCGTTCAACTGGAACTGAGCCAGTCGACCTACATGGACGAAGAGGCACCCTACAGATACCGGAACGATCTTGCCGGCCAAGTCCGTCCGGTTCTCGAACGTTTCATGTCAGTCCTGGTGGAGTGGGCCTGGGAGCATGCCGAAGGAACCCGGCAGAGGGTCGCGTATTACTGATCGACGCCGCTCGGCTCTAACCGTCCCTCACGTCCACAGGGTTTGTTTCACGACTTCGCGGGCCAGAGCTTTTCTACATCCGCCCGGCTGTAAAGCTCCTCTATGATAGCCTTAAGGGCAGGATCGACCGAGATCGGCAGCGCCGTTCTCTGATAGGTGCGTTCGCGGGAAATGCCGTTTTCCCGCCATGCCCTGCCCCCTGAATTGTAGTTCTGGGAGAAACCCTGGACCCGGTCGATCGCCTTGGCGAACCGTGCTTCAGGAGTTTCGCCATCCTCGAACTCACGCCACCAGTCATGAAGGCTGGCGCCCAGATCGGCAGGCAGTTCGGCAAAGAGCTTTTCAGCAGCAAGCGCTTCTCGCTCCGCCTGCCCGGCGCACCCGGCATCGTCGTATGCATAGGTGTCGCCCGCGTGGATCTCGACGAGGTCGTGGATCAGAACCAAGGTCAGTACATGCCCGATATCGACGTCGAAGCTCAACTCCTTGTGAAGCAGGAGTGCGAACAGGCCCATGTGCCACGTGTGTTCGGCATCGGTTTCCCGCCGCGAACCATCTGCGATGTAGCCCTTGCGCTCGATCGTCTTGAATCGGTCGGTCAGCAGCAGGAAATCGAGGATGTGGCCAAGACGCTTGGTATCGCTCATGAAGATCCCCTCGCCCCGGAATGGAGCTACCGGACAATAGCATCAGCATTCAGCAGTATCAGCTGTCGGTATCGCGGCAGCCTTCCGTCATCGGCAGCCCGGCCGGCTTTGCCATGCGCACGGATGAGTGACATGATGCATGTACTACCGGCATCAAGCCTTCCCTAAGTGGGTTACTCAAGTCTAATGGAAGGTTGAAGATCATATCCGCCCGCTTCCGAAACAACGGCGCATCTTGACATGACGACAGACATCGCCCTCCTCTCCGCCACCGAACTCCTCGGCCGTTACCGTAGCCGCAACCTTTCCCCCGTGGAAGTGACGCAGGCTTGTCTCGACCGCATCGCGGCCCTGGATAGCGAACTCAACGCCTTCACGCTCGTCGATGGCGATGCCGCAATCGAGGCGGCGCGCGCCAGCGAGGAACGCTGGATCAAGGGCCAGCCCCAAGGCTTGGTGGACGGCGTACCGGCCACGATCAAGGACCTCATCCTGACTAAGGGATGGCCGACGCTCCGGGGCAGCAAGGCGGTATCCCCCGATCAACCCTGGGAAGAGGACGCTCCCGCCACCGCTCGGCTGCGGGAGCACGGAGCCGTTCTGCTGGGCAAGACGACCACGCCCGAGCTGGGCCACAAGGGCGTCACCGACAGTCCTCTCACGGGAGTCACGCGCAATCCCTGGAATCCCGATATGACTCCGGGCGGATCCAGTGGCGGAGCGGCCGTCGCCGCCGCGACGGGCATGGGCGCGCTCCATGTCGGAACCGATGGCGGCGGCTCCATCCGTATTCCGGCGTCGTTCACCGGCATCTTCGGCATCAAGCCGAGCTTCGGCCGGGTTCCGGCATACCCACTCAGCCCCTTCGGAACGGTTTCCCATGTCGGGCCGATGACGCGGACGGTAGCCGACGCAGCTTTGATGCTACGGGTGATGGCCTATCCGGACCCGCGCGACTGGTTTGCCTTCCCCTATGGGGATAAGGACTTCACGGCCGGGCTGGACGATGGCATAGCGGGAATGAGGGTGGCTTTCGCTCCGACCCTCAACGGCGCAGAAGTCGATGCCGAGGTGGCGGCCCTTGTCCGACGTGCCGCCGACGAGTTCAGCGCATTCGGGGCGGAGGTCGAGGAGGTGACGCTCGACATGCCCGACGCCGGGCGCATCTTCTACACCCACTGGGCAGCCGGCGCCGCAACCGTAATGTCCGGGTTCACGGACCAGCAGAAGGCAATGATGGACCCGCACCTGCGCGGCTTCGAGGCGGCCGGAGCCGCTTTGTCTCTGCTGGATTACCAGCAGGCGGCGCTGGCCCGCGGCAAACTCGGCGTTCAGATGAACCTCTTCCACCAGCGCTACGACCTCCTCCTGACGCCTTCGATGCCAATCCCGGCTTTCCGCGCCGGACTGAACGAGCCGAGCCAGCCGGAAGAAGGCGGATGGATCGACTGGACGCCCTTCAGCTACCCTTTCAACCTGACACAGCAACCGGCGGCCTCGATGCCCTGCGGGCTGACGTCTTCGGGACTGCCGGTCGGCCTTCAGATCGTCGGCCCCATGCATAGGGACGATCTGGTCCTGCGTGCCGCAAGGGCCTATGAGCTGGCGCACCCCATCGTCCTTCCGCCGGAGCGGCGTTGACTTGCTTTCCCAGCTTCTGGCCGCCTGACCGATGAGCGGCCGCATGAGACGCAAAGGTGACTTGCCGTCGAAGCCTTGCGCCGTCTGCGGCCGACCATTCGCGTGGCGGAAGAAGTGGGCCGAAAATTGGGAAGACGTAAAATACTGCTCCGATGCGTGCAGGCGGCAGCGGCGGCGCGCATCGCCGGAAAGCGGATCGCCGCCTGCTGGTCCCTTCGATCGTGGGTAACCCGAACTGGCTCCCACCGGGGCGATCAAGCCTTTGAACTTGCGACAAGGTTCAGCCGTTAACGGAACATCCATGGGGCATGAACAAGGACATCTGCAATGGGCATCATCGGCACAATCATCATCGGCCTACTGGCTGGTATCGTCGCGAAATTCCTGATGCCGGGCCGTGATCCCGGCGGTTTCATCATCACGATCCTGCTCGGCATCGCCGGCGCCTTCGTCGCCACCTATCTCGGCCAAGCCGTCGGCTGGTACCGGGCAGGCGAAGGTGCGGGCTTCATCGGTGCCGTCGTCGGCGCGATCATCATTCTGCTGATCTACCGTCTGATCGCCGGCCGCTCGCGTACGGTCTGAACCTTAAGAGCAAGTACGGCCTGAGCCTTGAGGCTCAGTGAAGCAGCACTTCGGGAAGCGGCGCGAAAACCGCCTGGGTAATCGCGTCGCGGACCGCATCGCTCGTGTAAGGCTTCCGTATCACGGGACCCAATCCTTCATCGTCCAGCAGACGGAGATCGCCCGAATAGGCGGTAACGAAGATCACGGGCACGGCGAAGCGGTCGCGAAGGGTCCGCGCGACCGCAATACCGCTCCCACCCTGCGCCAAGCGCACATCTAGCAGGGCCAGCGTGGGGCTTCCGGCATTGGCGAGGGCAAGGGCCTCCGGCTCGGTCGCTGCGGTACCGCAGACGACATGGCCCATGTCGCTGATCATTTCGCTCAGATCGACCGCTGCGATGGCGTTATCCTCGACGACCATGACCCGTGCCGTCATTGCCTGCCGCAGGAATTCCCTGATCTTGACCAGCCTCGACAAGGCTTCCCGGGTTCCTAGATTCACGACCTTGGCCGCTTCGTCGACCGTCAGCTCTTCAAGCGCTACGAGCAGGTAGAGCCTCCTGTCGGTTTCCGGCCGGCGGGCCAGGACGCGTTCTATCGGGTGCTGGGTCTTCAAAGGCTTCCCCTCGCCCTCCTTGTCGAACAATGCATGGAGAAGGGCATAGAGAGGCGCCGGTGTCTTCATCGGAATTCCGAAGCTCTGCGGCG
Organism: Skermanella aerolata KACC 11604; assembly: GCF_000936425.1. Lineage (GTDB taxonomy): Bacteria > Pseudomonadota > Alphaproteobacteria > Azospirillales > Azospirillaceae > Skermanella > Skermanella aerolata. Next base: position 31,245 of record NZ_AVFK01000052.1, read on the forward strand.
CCATGACAGCCGCTTCGACGCACCGGGTCACGAGATCGTCGCCTTGGTCGACCGACCCCGTCAACGCGCGGGCGTAACGGCGCAAACTCGGCAGGTGCTCGTTCAATTCCCGTGCATAGATCCGCATCATTCCAGCCTTCATTCCAGATGCCGAACGTATTCGGCAGCATTGCCGCTCCGCCGAAGCACACGGTTGCGCTGGGAACATTAGGCATCGATTGAACGCTTGTCGACAAGTGAAGTTTGGTTAATCTTCCGCGACAATCCTATTCGTTCAGTCGGTGAAGGCGGAACTCTGAAAAAGACTGTTTCACTCGTTCAACTTTCTTGTCCGCCACAGCCAGGGCGCTTCGACGCGCCCGGCCCACATGCCGGCTTTGCGCGCCTGGGCTCGAGCCTCGAGCCCGCCGTAGGCCGTACTCAGACTGCGGTAGGCGAAGGCCCAGCCGCGGACGAGCATCGCCGCCGAAAGGTCTTTGCCCAGGACGTGGCAGACCCCGATATGTTGCTGATTGCGATCCTGCTCCTTGGCGACGCAGGTCACCTCACCGAGGTCGAGCATCTGCTGGAGTTGTGCGCGAGCAGCGGTGAAGCAGTCGTATTCCACTCCCCGCAGCGTCCGGCAGATCTGGCCCGGATCCGGCGCATCGATGCCGCGAAGCCGGACCATCGTTCCCTTGACGCTCACGACATCGCCTTCCATGGCGCTGCCAGCCCCTTGGACTTCGGTTTCGGCGATGCGGGCGGCATGGGACGGAGCACTGGTGTTGAATCCCGCGATACCGAGTGCGATGGCGATGATGCGTCCCCAAATCATCCGCGAAGCGTAGCGGGCGACGGTTAAAGGCCCGCTAACGCCTGCATCCAGGCGGACTGTATGGATACAATCCAGACGTTGCAAAATGCTCTTTCCAACGTTAGCCGTTGCCGTGCACCGCTATGACCTGTGCCAACGACGAAGCAGATCGGGCAATGACACAGCAACTCCCCACCTCGACCGGCGGACCGGACTGGCTCCGGCTGACGCCGGGTGTCTTCGTCCTGCTTTGGAGCACAGGTTTCATCGGCGCCAAATTTGGGCTGCCCTATGCCGAGCCGCTGACCTTCCTGACGATCCGGCTGTCGCTCGTAGCCCTCATCCTGGCCGTGGCGGCCTTGGTGATGCGAGCTCCGTGGCCCCGGCGTTGGACCGATGTCGGACACATCACGATCGCCGGCCTGCTGGTTCACGGCGTCTACCTGGGAGGCGTCTTCACCGGCATCGCCCATGGGCTTCCGGCAGGGATCGCCGCTCTGATCGTCGGTCTCCAGCCGCTCCTGACGGCGGCCGCGTCCGGGCGTGTATTCGGCGAGCGGGTAAGCGGCCGTCAATGGCTGGGCCTGACGCTTGGCTTGTGCGGCGTTCTTCTCGTCGTTTGGGAAAACCTGTCACTCAAGGCCGGTTACTTGACGGGCATCGCCCTGTGTATCGCAGCACTGGTCGGCATCACGGCCGGCACGCTCTATCAGAAACGTTTCTGCGGTGGCATGGATCTGAGAAGCGGAACGGCCATCCAGTATGCCGCGACCAGTGTTGGCCTTGTCGTCTTCGCCTGGCAGTTGGAAACCATGCAGGTAAAATGGACCGGAGAGTTCCTGTTCGCGCTTGTCTGGTTAGGCTTGGTGCTCTCGGTAGGAGCGGTGTTCCTGCTTTACGTGCTGATCCGGCGGGGAGCGGCGGCACAGGTCGCAAGCCTGTTCTATCTGGTCCCACCCGCGACAGCGGTCATCGCCTACCTGATGTTCGACGAACGGCTCGGGATGCTGGCCCTGGCCGGCATGGCGGTCACGGCGCTTGGTGTGGCTCTCGTCAACCGCAAGCCTCAGGCGGCGCGTCCGACGGGGTAGCGCTCTGTCGGCAAGCCCGAAAGCTGGGCGATGATGTCCTCGGGGTCGCCGATCTCGGGGGCAGGACGATGGATGGCGGCGATCTCCAGCCGCGATCGCAAGCCCAGGTCGCTCTGCGCGACGTGGAGGAACTCAACCGTCATCGCGTTCGTGATCGATTCTCTGGTTTCCGTGCCGATCAGCAGGACGGCGAAACCACCCGACGCGAGCAGGCTGATCATTCCCCGGTTGCCGAAGGCGCGCTGCATGACCTTGCCGGCGGCGTCGGGCTTGAGGTCGGGCAGGATGATCTTGAAAAGCGACAGATGCAGGCTGGTGTTGCTCAAGAGCTCGAGGGAATGGGCGAATTCCTCCGCTGCCGCGGCAGGAATATCGGAATGATCCTTGGATCCGGCTCCACCCCTCGTGAAGGTGTACTGGTACACCGGCGACTTCGGAACCGTATTCATATCTTCCTCAAATAAAGACATGTCTGTTCATCCGTGCGGCATACGATACCCCTCAAGATAGAGAACTTCGGCCTTCCAGTGTATGTGCCAAAAATAGGATATGACGAAGCCGCTACCGCTGGGTCGCTGGCACCCATTGCCTTCGCCGGTCAATGAGCGATCGGCAGTTCGATCCTCATCAGGAGGCCGCCGCTTTCGCGGTTCCTGGCGGTCACCTTGCCGCCGACGGCTTCCACGTTCCTTCGCACGATCCAAAGTCCAATGCCGAAATGCAGGGAATCGCCTGTACCCGCCGGCTGAACCGGCTGGTCGAAGGGTACGACGGTCCTCATGACGCCATCCGTACCGGTAGCATCCAGCGTACGGTGCTCCGACGACTCCACGGTGTCGCGCTGGGAGAAGTAGCGCTCGAAGATCCGCTCGATGTTGACGGGATCGACGCCGGGGCCGTCGTCCTCGACCGTGAAGACCGCCATTCTGCCGGATCGGGCAAGCCTGACCTGGATATTTCCGTCGATCGGCGAGAAGCTGATCGCATTCTCCACGACGTTCTCGACGACCGTCTCCAGCAGATCCTCACCGGCGCGTACGACGACATGCGGAGCGATCAGCAGCCGCAGGTGAAGGTGCCGCTCGGCCAGCAGGTTGGCATAGCCGCTCAGCATGTCCTCCAGCAACTCGGACATGTCCACCCGACGGCGCGGCGGTTCCAGCAGGTCGGCCGCCGCCTCGTCCATCCGCCTCGCGAACGAGACCAAGCCATCCAGGCGGTCGAGCGAGCGGTCGATCATGTCGATGGCGCGCGGCCCCCGACCGTCGCTGCCGGGGATGATCCGCTTCAGCGGTTCGAGCGACTGGCGGATCACCGCGATCGGGGTCTTGAAGGCATGGGCGTTGTCCTCCGCCGCACGGCGGAGATTGTCGGCGGAGCTTCGGAGCGTATCGACCAGCCGGTCGAAGTCCTCGGCGACGCTACGCAGTTCCGGAACGGTGTTCTGATCGGCGAAGGATGATCGCCCGCTGTCGTGATTGCCGATCTGGCGCGCGAGCGAGCCGAAACGCCTGAGATTGCTCCAGACGCCCAGGAACAGAAGCAGCACCAGTGCCGCCATGGCAAGGTAGATCAGCGCCGCTGCCTGGACCTCGGGCGTCTGCCAATAGGGCTGGCCGATCGAGGAGCCCAGATATGTCGGCGTGGAATGCGACGTCACGACGGCCCAGCACCCGAACGGGCTGTTGATCGGCGTGATCGACGTCAGCACCTCCAGGGCGCCCGTTGCCGTCTGCAAGCGGATCGCCAACGGCTGGTTGCCGCTGCACGTGTCGGCAAGGCGCGCCAGGATTCCTTGCTCCAGCAGGCGCTGGCGTTCCAGATCGAGGTTGGCGTTCGGGGCCAGCGGTGCGGCGCCGACATAGTAGAAGCCCTGCGCTCCGGGAACGCTCTTAGGTCGCAGCAGGAGCTTCAGCCTCGTGTTTTCGTCGGCGAACCGCGCGAGTTCCTCACCCAGCCGGGGCAGCAGGCTGGCATCGGCCTTGGCGAGCAGCGGCTCCAGCGCACGGGCGATCAGCTGGCCCTGCTGCTGAGCGCTTTGGAGCAGCAATGTCTGCTTGTCCTCGTCGGCGGCCCGGAACTGCTGGTAGATCAGGATCGGCACGGCGATGAAGACGACGGACACAAGCACGAGGCGGCTGGCGAGCGAGCGCAGAATCCAGCGTCCGCCGGTCCTTGCCCGCGGCTGAGCCATCAGGAACCGGCCTCCCCCGCCTTCATCAGCTCAGGCCCCCGGCCCTCAGGTCGTCGTCACCACCGTCCATGTCGCCGCCGACCGGATCGTCGCTCCAGCGGTAGCCGAAGCCGGGATAGTTGTCGATCAGGTCGAACTCGCCGTCGACCATGCGGAACTTCTGGCGGATGCGCTTGATGAAGGCGCGGACATTGGCGCGGTAGCCGGCCGGACCGTAGCCGGCGACGAAGCCCTTGCCGTGGACCAGATCGTAGATTTCCCGGTAGGAGATGTCCTCGCCCGGCCGGGTCGCCATCAGGCGGACGATGTTGAACTCCGTCAGCGTCAGATCGACCCGGGTGCCGCGCCAGAAGGCCCGGCTGCCGTCCAGCCGCAGTTCCAGGTCGCCCCGGTTGAACAGGTTGGCATTGGCGCCACCGGCATTGGCGGCACCCGCCGCGGCGCCGGGCTGCGATCCGGGGATCGCCGGAAGGTCGCCGCCTTCGTCGGGACCGGTCTTGCGGCCGCCTAGGATGAGCTGCATCCGCTTTAGCAGGATCGGCAGGGAGCGCGACTTCTCGACGAAATCCACGGCGCCGCCGGCCAGGGCCGCTTCCTCGTAGATCTGGTCGGACAGGACGGTGAGGAAGATCACCGGCACTTCGATGCCGCTGGCGCGAAGCTGGCGCAGCACGTCGATGCCGTCCATCTTGGGCATTCGCCAGTCCAGCAGGACCACATCGGCATTGCCGCCGCGCAGGAAGTAATCCAGCGCCGGGGCGCCTCGATCGAAGGGGATCACGTCGTATCCCTCGTCGGCCAGGTTCATGCCCAACGATTCCCGGAACAAGTCGTCGTCGTCGACCAAGGCGACCTTGGACGGCACGGCGCCGGTTACCGGGTTAGTTGATGCGGTTGCCATGGGCCGTCTGACGGCCTGAAGCCTGGGCGAGGAGTTGTGCGAAGCACCGTTCATGGACATTGGGGGCATCGTCGCTACTCGTCAGTTCATAGGAAAGGGCACGGAAGTTCTGCGTCGTCATCTCCATGAAGAAGAAGACCCGCAAGACGCAGGAAGGGGTGGCGTACTGCCAGTATTTCGCGGGCGGAACATCCTCGGTCCAGGACGGCTCGCCCAGAAGGCGGACCGTCGCCTGCTCGTCCAGACCGACCAACGCCTTGGGGCCTGGGTGCTCGGGTATCGCATGCGGTGACGATGCCAGCGGAAGCGACGGCGGCAGAGCCGGCGGCAACGCTTCGGCAGGTGCCGGCAGGGGCTCCGGCAGCGGTGCTGAGGGCGGCACCATAACGACCGACCCCGCCTTTGATCCGTCCGCCTGCCCGTTCTCCTCCGCCGGTGCTTCGCTCTGCGGCGATGCGGAGGAATTGGGCGGCGGCGCCGCGGGTTTCTTCCCCGCACCTGAAGCGGCGGAAGCGGTGGCCGCAGGTGCCGGAGGCTTGGGTTTCAACTTCGGAACAGGAGCTTGGGCAACTTCGGTACTGACGGACGACTGTTCGGCCAAGGCAGCCTGAACAGGCGCCGGATTACCCGGATCGATACACCCGGCCAATAAAACTGCCGCCGTCAAGGCAACGAAAGTCAAGTCGCGCAACGAATGCCTCCACGGGCGTAACCACCAGCTCCGAAGGAGCAAGGCATGTCGCACACCAGGACGACAAATCTTCTTGCCGAATGACAGGTTGTGCCGATGTTCATTTTGTCGCCCAAAGTTATACAGCGCCTTGTCCGGCGTCACGCACGCCATCCATGCTGTATACATCGTATGACCAATGAAGGGCAAACTGGTGAACAGAAGCTTAATGTTTTTTCCATTACGGCACCCCTACCACCATTGCGCTGGGGAAAAACGGCAAGCGCGGTAGCGGCTGCACGACATGTTTCAGGCGGCGGGGCCAGGGAGTAACCCGGTCCCGCCGCGTCTTGGCCGGATGGGCAGAAGCATGTTTTTTTCGCCACGTCAGGGCGATAGCTTCGCCGTCATGAATTCCAGCCGCGTTCCCGGTCAGGCGCTAAGCTTAGCCGGGTTCATCAGGTCAATGGCTCCAACGATACGGCTGGTGACCCTATCACTGAGCCGGTTCCCCGATGCCCGCCATACTGTCGATAGTGACAAGGAAGGTCAAGAGCGGTGGAACGCCAAAGGCTTACGCATTAGGCGCAGCCCTACCCCGATCGAAGGCGGCACCATCATCGCCGAATCATCCGCCGAACCAGCGGCGGCATTTGTGGCCGGGTGGTAGCCAAACCGTGCTTTGCGCCATAAGTGTTTGCCCTCGCTGTGGAACTCAACTCACCGAACACTGTTGCTCTGGGACATTTCATTCGAATGCGTGAATGAGCGCAGCAGAGAACAGCGTCATGAGGAGGTCCTGAACATGGCTACGCGCGACACTACCGGCACCGTGGGCGATTCCACCGGGTCCGGGTTGGGCGCCTCCCGCACCGGCTCGACCACTCCCGTAGCTGGCCCCACCGTTGGCAATCCGGGTTCCGGTAGCTCGAACCTTGGCGGTTCGAGCACCGGATCGGCCCGCGACACCATTTCCAACACCGTGGATCAAGCTAAGCAGCAAGCGGAATCGGAAGGCAACCGGTTGATGGGTGCTGCCCGTACCCGCGCCCGTTCCGCCTTCGAGCATCAGCAGAACCGCGTCGCCGACAGCATCGGCAGCGTCGCCGAGGCATTGCATCAGGCGGCCGACAAGCTGAATGAGCAGAACGAGGACGTCGTTGCCCGTTACACCGATACGGCGGCTCAGCGAATCGAGCAGTTTGCCGACACCCTGCGCAACCGCAACCTTGACGATCTGGTCGGACAAGCCGAGCACTTCGCTCGCCGCCAGCCCGAGGTCTTCCTGGGCGCCGCCGTCGCGACCGGCTTCCTGATCGCCCGCTTCCTGCGTACGTCGGGCAGCCGCGCCTCGCAGCGGCGCAGCAACCTGAGCTACGGCAGCGGTTCCGCCAGCACCTACGGCGAGCGCAGCTACGGCAGCTACAGTGGCCAGAACCGCTACTCGCAGCAGGGCACCGGATACGGCAATGCCAACCGGGGTTATACCGGCAGCGCGTCGTCGTCGGCCTATCCCGCCGGGACGAGCGGCGTTTCGGGCACCGGAGCCGCCAGCGGCAGCGCCGCCCTGGCAAGTTCGACGACCGGAACTGCCGGCACCGGCTTTGGCTCCAGCAACGTGGAGCGGAACACCGGCGTCGTCGGCACCTCGGAGAAGAACGAGAAGTCCAGCACCACTCTTGGTTCGACCGTAGGTAGCATGTCGGCCACGCCGACGAGCGGCAGCACGGCGACGACGATCAAGCCGGACGACAAGGGCTTCGGTTCGACCCCGCCTCGGGGTACCAATCCATGACCGGCAGGCCGGACGATAACCTCCGGGGGTTCGGCGACGTTCCTCGGGGCGGTGCCGACCGGCCGCTGACGGGGTTGCTGACCGAACTCGCCCAGGAAACCACGACCCTGGTGCGGAAAGAGGTCGAACTGGCGAAGGCGGAAGTGTCGGAGAAGGTCAGCCAGGCAACATCGGGAGCCGTTTCGCTGGCTGCCGGCGGCATGGTGGCCTTCGCCGGTCTCATCTTCCTGCTTCTGGCGCTGACCTACTATCTGGCGACCATGATGGAGCCGTGGCTGGCTGCGCTGATCGTCGGTGGAGCCGTCACGCTGATCGGTATCGTCCTGGTCGTGATGGGCAAGAGCAAGCTGTCGGCACGCAATCTCCAGCCGAACCGGACCATCGCCAGTCTCCAGGACGACAAGCGCTGGGCCAAGGAACAGTTGGGACGCTGAGCGCAGGCATGCTGACCTGAACCGGTAAAACGACGTTTTCAACAATAGCGGCGCGAGTGCGCCGGCATGGCTTACCGGCCGGCCGGCGCGCATTGCGGCCCATAACTCATCAGGCGGAAGCACATGAGCAGAAACTATTATGAACACACCGACGCCTACCGCAACTACGATGCGCGGGACGAAGACCGCTCGGTCCTGAGCAACCCCGTACCGCTCGCCCTGATCGGACTCGGCGTGGGCTGGCTGGTCTGGAGCAACACCAGCCACCCGGCCGTCGATGCGCGCCTGCGCGACGCCAGCCGCCGCGCCCGCCAGTACGGCGACCGCGCCATGAACCGGGCGGAAGAGTTCCGCGACCAGGCGCTCAACCGCGCGTCGGAACTGCGCGACCAAGTGACGAACCGGGCGTCGGAACTGGGCGACGAGGCGAGCAGCCGGGCGAGCGAATGGCGCGACCGGGCCAGCAGCGCCACCCAGTCGGTGCGCGACCGGGTCCAGAGCCAGACCGGCGGCCAACGCCAGGACTTCGGCAGCTATCAGGGCAGCCAGAGCAGCTATGGCGACCGTGCCCGCGACTACGGCGATCAGGCATCGCGCCGCGCACGCCAGGGCTACAGCAGCGTCGTCAGCCTCGTCGACGAGCACCCGCTGCTGGCCGGCATCATGGGCGTGGCGGTAGGCGCCGTGCTTGGAGCCAGCATCCCGTCGAGCCGGTACGAGAACGAGTTGCTGGGCGACTACAGCGACGATTTCTACAACCGCGCCCGTGAATACGGCAGCGAGGCGATTGACCGCGCCGCGACCGTGGCCCGCACCGCCGCCGAAGCCGGCGTCGAAGCAGCCAAGGACGCCGGCCAGAGCGAAGCCGAAAACCAGGGTCTCACCCCGGAGCAGGTCAAGAACCGCGCCGAGGAAAAGACCGGAAACCGGTAACGCCTGAAGGCACTACCGTTTCGGGAGGGCGCCGCCGGCCGACAAGGGCCGG
>NZ_AVFK01000193.1 GCF_000936425.1 Skermanella aerolata KACC 11604
CGAGCCCTTCTGATGAAGGGAGATGAAGAATGCCGTGCCCGCATTGCTGTTCGACCAGGACGACGGAGCGTTCGGACCGGACAGCCCATGGCTATCGGCGCTTCCGGTGCCAGGGCTGCGGGCGGGGCTTCAATGAGCGGACTGGCTCGGTGCTGAACCGGTTCCAACTGCCAACCGATGTCGTTTTTCTGATCGTGCTGTGGCGGTTGCGGATGAAACTCAGCTTGCGGGACCTGGCGGAGATCCTGCTGCTGCGCGGCCTGGTATTCAGCCATGAAGCGATCCGCGACTGGGAAGCCAAGTTGGCGCTACTGCTCACCGATGCCCTGCGCCAGCGGCGAAAAGGCAAGGCTGGCCGCAGCTGGTATGTCGATGAGACGTACATCAAGGTGGCCGGCCAATGGCAATACCTGTACCGCGCGATCGACCGCGACGGCAACCTGGTCGACATCTACCTGAGCGAGACCCGCGATCAGGAAGCCGCCGAAGCGCTCTTCCGCTCGGCCGTGGCAGTGACCGGAACGACGCCGGATAAGGTCACAACTGACAAGCACGCCAGCTACCCGCCGGCTCTCGATGAAGTCTTCTGCGATGACCTCGAACACCGTACTTCGAAGTACTTAAACA
>NZ_AVFK01000194.1 GCF_000936425.1 Skermanella aerolata KACC 11604
CCATCGTGGCAATCGGCGTCACCGTGGTGGTTTACGGTGCGGTGGCCCTGATCGTCAAAACGGACGACGCCGGTCTGGCCCTGGCACACAACGATCGCCCGATTTCCAGCCTGCTCGGCCTGCTGCCGGGCGGCGGCGGCGTGCCAGGCACTGCTGACCGGGCCGTGAGTGGCTTGACCCGGAGGCTCGGCCGCGGCCTGGTGATCGGCATGCCCTACTTCCTCAAGGCGCTGAGCACGCTCGGCACCGCCGCGATGCTCTGGGTCGGCGGCGGCATCATCATCCACGGCCTGGAGGAATTCGGCCTGTCCGGTGTCGGTCACGTGGTGCACGACATCGCCGAAACTGCCGGCGAGACCATCCCAGCTGTCGCGGGAGCGCTCGAATGGCTTGGTGGGGCCGTGGCGTCGGGGTTGTTCGGGCTCGTCGTCGGCGCGCTGCTGATCCCCCTGGTTCACACCGTGGCCGTGCCGGTCGTTGCGCGGCTGAGAGCACGCTGAGGGCGATGCGCGGGCAGTGCAGGGCAGCATCAAGGCAGTTGCGCCTGATGACAGCGTCAGAGCGGGCAGAGCTCTTGCACAAAGGCCTGATGCCATGATCTTCTGAAACCAGCCACTGTAC
>NZ_AVFK01000195.1 GCF_000936425.1 Skermanella aerolata KACC 11604
GCTCAGCTCCAGCCGCTCGGCCTCGATCCGGGTCAGGTCGAGGATGTCGTTGAGCAGGGCCAGCAGCGTTGCTCCGGCGTCGTGGACATGCTGGGCGTAGCGCCGCTGCTCCGGGTCCAGGGAGGTGCCGAGCAGCAGCCCGGCAAAGCCGAGAACGCCGTTCATCGGCGTGCGCAGCTCGTGGCTCATGTTGGCCAGGAACGAGGACTTGGCCCGGCTGACCCGCTCGGCCTCCCCGCGCGCCGCCTGCAGCGCGGCCTGGGTCGCCTTGTGAGCGTCGATGTCGACCAGCAGGCCGGTCAGGACCGTGATCCGGCCGTCCGCTCCCGGGACCGCCCGAACGGATGCCTCGACCCAGCGGCAGTCGCCGCTGCTCGTCAGGTACCGGATCTCCACCCGGCACTCGGTCAGCTGCCCGCCGGACAGCCTGGCGAGCTGCTCGGCGCACCGCGGCCGGTCGTCGAGATGGACATAGTCCAGGAACGGGGTTCCCAGGCTGTCCTCGACCGGGTAGCCGGTCAGGTTCTCCCAGGCGGGATTGAGGAAGGTCCAGCGGCCGGCCGGATCGACCTGGAAGACGACCTCGCGGCTGCTGAGCACCAGCGTGCGGTACAGCGTTTC
>NZ_AVFK01000196.1 GCF_000936425.1 Skermanella aerolata KACC 11604
AGCTCGACCGCCCGTTCCGGAAATGATCGCCTTCATCGACGAGCAGCGCGCCGTCCACGGGGTCGAGCCGATCTGCAAGGTGCTGCCGATCGCCCCGTCGACCTACCGCGCCCATGCCACCCGGCGGACTGACCCGTCAAAGGCGCCGGCCCGCTGGCGAAGCGATGCCGAGGTAAGCGTGGTTATCCGGCGGATCTGGGATGAGAATTTCCAGGTCTACGGGGTCCGGAAGGTCTGGCGGCAGTTGCGGCGGGAAGGCCTTGCCGTGGCGCGTTGCACGGTAGCCCGCCTGATGCGGCGTATGGGGCTGAAGGGGGTGACACGCGGCAAGACGGTACGGACGACGATAAGCGACCGGTCGGCGCCGTGTCCGCTCGACCGGGTGAACCGTCAGTTCCGGGCGCCCCGCCCGAACACCCTGTGGCTGGCGGATTTCACGTATGTGGCGACTTGGCAGGGCTTCGTCTACGTGGCCTTCGTCATCGACGCCTTTGCCCGGCGGATCGTCGGCTGGCGGGTCTCCGGCACCGCCCACGCCGGCTTCGTGCTGGATGCCCTGGAGCAGGCGCTCCACGACCGCCGACCTGCCAAAGGCAGCGGTCTCATTCATCATTC
>NZ_AVFK01000197.1 GCF_000936425.1 Skermanella aerolata KACC 11604
GTGATGCCCTGCGCGGCGTTCTCGAACACCATTACCGTCATCTGGCCGAAGCCGCCCGCAGCGCGGCAGCTTCGGCCCTGGCCGAGCAGGAAACCAACGACAATACCGCCGATGTCGCGGACGGACCCGGCTTGCCGGCTCCCAACAAAGTGGAGCGCCGGTCACAGGAGGCGCGCGACCGTCGGCAGGCCCGCTTCGACGAAGTGGTGCGTCTGCGCGCGCAGGGAATGCCGATCAAGGCGATCGCCAGGACGCTCGGCATCGAGCGCAAAACCGTCCGGCGCTGGCTGCGCGCCGGGCGGGTTCCGACCTGGCTTCATGCCGACCGGGGCCGGAGCATTCTCGACCCGTTTCGGGATTACCTGGAGGCGCGCTGGACCGCTGGATATCGCAACGGCACCGGGCTGTGGCGGGAGATCCGCGATCGGGGCTTCGCCGGCCAGGACAGTGTCGTCAAACAATGGGCCGCCCGACGCCGCAGGGAGGACCGGCTGATCGAACGGACTTCTCCCGCCAAGTCCTCGGTGAAACCCGCACCGCCGCCCACGACGCGCAAAGCCGCGCGGATGCTGATGAGCGAACCGGACAAGCTGGATGCGGACGAGCGCCGGT
>NZ_AVFK01000268.1 GCF_000936425.1 Skermanella aerolata KACC 11604
TAGTGATCCGGTGGTTCTGAATGGAAGGGCCATCGCTCAACGGATAAAAGGTACTCCGGGGATAACAGGCTGATACCGCCCAAGAGTTCATATCGACGGCGGTGTTTGGCACCTCGATGTCGGCTCATCACATCCTGGGGCTGAAGTAGGTCCCAAGGGTATGGCTGTTCGCCATTTAAAGTGGTACGCGAGCTGGGTTCAGAACGTCGTGAGACAGTTCGGTCCCTA
>NZ_AVFK01000234.1 GCF_000936425.1 Skermanella aerolata KACC 11604
CGTTGGAAGATTGAGAGGGGTTGCTCCTAGTACGAGAGGACCGGAGTGAACGCACCACTGGTGTTCGGGTTGTCATGCCAATGGCATTGCCCGGTAGCTAAGTGCGGAAAAGATAAGCGCTGAAAGCATCTAAGCGCGAAACTTGCCTCAAGATGAGTCTTCCCTGGGCCTTTAAGGCCCCTGAAGGAACGTTTAAGACTAAGACGTTGATAGGCTGGGTGTGTAAGTGCAGCGATGCATTGAGCTAACCAGTACTAATGATCCGTGAGGCTTAACCTTACAACACCGAAGGTGTTTTTAGAGAGACAAAATCGTCGGGAACGATTTTGAACAACGCGGAGCGTTGGCCCCGAAGGGGTGAG
>NZ_AVFK01000198.1 GCF_000936425.1 Skermanella aerolata KACC 11604
GGGAAGGACTTTGGGAAGATCCCGTCCACCAAGCAGCCTCCGTTGCCGAAAGGAAAAGAACGTGGCTCTTGACCCGATTTTCTTCAACTTTGCAACCGGCATGGATGCGGTGCTGGTCGGCGGGATGAACGATGCCATCAATTCGGGACTTGCCTGGGCGGCGCCGCAGCTTCGCGTCGCCCTCGCCCTCTACGTCATCGGCAATGCGCTGATGATGATGTACGGCAAGATGGACAGCGGCGGCTTCCTCAACGCTGTCGTCAGGGCTATGGCGGTCGTCGCCATCCTGAAGGCGTCGAACTACAACTACTATGTCCGGGATCTGTTCTTCACCGACCTGCCCAACGCCATTGCAGCGGCGATGAACGGTCCTCGGGTGACGGTTGATTCCTCTCAGCAGTTCGACGCGCTGAGGGAGGCCGTTGCGCATGCCGTGGCATTCATCAACGGCCAGTCGATGGGGATGAGCGGTCCCATTCTTCGCCTCGTCGTCTGGGGTTTTGCCGTTCTCGACTTGGCGGCTATAGGGGCGTGTTTCTTCATCTGGTATGTTGCTCGTGTATTCATGGCGATCACGCTCTGTATCGG
>NZ_AVFK01000199.1 GCF_000936425.1 Skermanella aerolata KACC 11604
CCCGAAGCCGCCGTCACCGAACGGATCCTGCCTGCCACCCTGGAGCAGGCGCGCGCCGCGGCGCTGGGCCAGCACCTTCCCTATGCCGGCGGCGTCTCGCCCGTGGACGCCTGGACGCTGGCGCAGAACGGCGACGCGGTGCTGGTGGACGTGCGCTCGGCGGAAGAGCGCAAATTCGTCGGCCACATCCCCGGCACGGTGCACGTGCCCTGGGCCACCGGCACCAGCCTGACCCGCAACCCGCGCTTCGTGCGCGAACTGGAGGCCAAGGTGGCCAGCGCCGGCGGCAAGGACGCCGTGGTGCTGCTGCTGTGCCGCAGCGGCAAGCGTTCGGCGCTGGCGGCGGAGGCGGCCGCCAAGGCGGGGTTCTCGGCGGTCTTCAATGTCTTCGAGGGTTTTGAAGGCGAGCTCGACGCCAACCAGCATCGCGGCCTGAGCGACGGCTGGCGCCATCGCGGCCTGCCCTGGGTGCAGGACTGACATGGCGGCCTTCGATCTGGAGGGCGTGGTGCGCGCCCTGGACGGCATCCGCGCCCAATGGCGCACCTCGCAACAGCGCGCCCGCGAG
>NZ_AVFK01000263.1 GCF_000936425.1 Skermanella aerolata KACC 11604
CCCGGCCAGGCAGGCCGCGAGCGACACGGCGACCGCGACCCACAGCATGGCGCTGAAACGCCGCGTGAGCAGGAAGGCGATCGCGCCCGGGCCGATCAGCAGCCCGATCACCAGGATGATGCCGACCGCCTTGAGCGCGCCCACGACGGTCAGTGAAAGCAGGATCAACAGGCCGTAGTGCAAGCCGCGGACGGGCAGCCCGACCACGCGCGCCTGCCCCGGATCGAACGCGTGCAG
>NZ_AVFK01000030.1 GCF_000936425.1 Skermanella aerolata KACC 11604
ACCGACCGGCTTCGATCCGTCGGACGCCGAGGCCGCGCCCTGCCCCTTCGCCTCCAGGACGACTGCCCGGGCGCCCGCCGCCATCAGGTGATAGTCGGAGCCGCCGGTGACGAACCGATAGCCGAGATCGATCATGCGCTTGGCGTATGAGGCCGCTCCGCAATGGATGCCCGGTATCACGCCGTGGGCCTTGGCACGCGCCAGGATGTGGGTAATCGCATCGTACAGCGGCGGTTCGGTATGGTCGAAGCCGAACTTGCCGGTCATCGAATAGCAGAGATCGGCCGGCCCGATATAGATGCCGTCCAGTCCCTCGACGCTCAGGATATCGTCGAGATTGTCGAGCGCCTGGGCCGTTTCGATCATCGCCATCACGATCACGCTTTCGTTGGCGCGCTCGGGATAATCGGCGCCGTAGTGCAGCAAGGCGCGGTTGGGCCCGAAGCTGCGGTAGCCGGACGGCGGATACCGGCAGGCGCCGACCAGACGCTCCGCTTCCGCCCGGTCGTTGATCATCGGGCAGATGACCCCCTGGGCTCCGGCATCCAGGACCTTCATGACGATCCCCGGCTCGAGCCAGGGCACGCGAACCATCGGGACGACCGAAGTGGTGGAGATCGCCGTCAGCATGGCGACCGCCGAGGCGTAATCCGTGACGCCGTGCTGCATGTCCACCGTCAGCGTGTCCCACCCCTGATGGGCCATCGTCTCGGCGGAGAAGGCATCGGGTATGGACAGCCAGCCGTTCAAGGCGCTGCCGCCATCCCGCCATAGGGTACGCAGGCTATTCTCTCTCAATGTTTTTTTCCTCCCTTTATATTTCCGGATATCCCCGGATCTCCGACCCCTGTTTGTCCCGGCCGATCCGTGATGACAACCCCTATCCGTAGCTGAATGTCATCATTTGTCATGACGGAAAACCATCGGTTGCGCTTTTAGGCCGACCGTCCTGGGCTTGGAGGGCATTGCTATAAGCCAGAACAATAGCACGCCATCTTCTTGGATTTCAATCCTATTGCCGGCATGTCGCAGATTGTGCGTCCAGCATCTGCCTGTAACGAAACCAGGCTCTCAACCTGTCGTATTGTCTCTATCGAAGACAAACAGCGATTTCATAAAGGCGATTGAGGAAAATACTACCAAATTATTACGTCACACTTTTTTCACAACTCATCGGTTGACATACTGCGGTGCAACATCAAAATGAACTCCTCCATCACAGCAGGACCAGAAGTAACATCGAAGCCAACCGACCAACATAGCGCCGGTGGACGTCAATGCATCCAAGATCAAACCAATTTTATGCTACCACGCCTCCATATTGAGAAAACGGCGAAATGATGACGTGATGCTATTTTCAACGTTTCTAATACAAATGCTTCAACGAGTTGACTAGGTACAAGTTATTTATTTTCAAATTGCCGAATACTAAAAACTATCCAGCCTTTTTAAAGGTAATCCCTCAACCTCGCGCTTGATGATCGATCGGTTCTATTGGGCTGAACATTCGTTGCGCGCACCGAGACATGAAAGTTTGGAGAAACCATGGATTCCGACCTGACCACCGGCGTTTCGCGTTTTCAGCGGGGCTACTATCGTCGCCACCGCCAGACGTACAGGACCCTGGCACGCCATGGCCAACGGCCGGATACGCTGTTCATCGCCTGCGCTGACAGCCGCGTGCTTCCCCATGTCATCACGTCGTCGATGCCGGGCGATTTGTTCGAGCTTCGCAATGTCGGCAACATGGTTCCGGCCCATGGCAGCAACTGCGACGCCACAGGTTCGGCGCTGGAATACTCGCTTCATGTGCTGAACGTCAGCCGGATCATCGTGTGCGGCCACTCTCATTGCGGCGCCTGTGCCGCACTGCTGTCCGGCAAGGCACCCGATGCCCTGGAGCAGACGAAAAGCTGGATCGAGCAGGGCCGCGATGTCAGGGAACTGGTCCTGTCCTCGGTCGAGGGCGGCGAACTGGACCTTCAGGAGGCGCTCGAGGATCAGGAGACCCGCAGCCAGCTCGAGGGCGCCCTTGAGCGGGCGATGGTCGTCCACCAGCTTCGCAACCTGATGACTTATCCCGAGGTCCAGGAACGTACGGCGGACGGCCGCCTGACGCTTCTGGGATGGCACTACAGCATCGATAGCGGCATCGTCGAACAATATGACCGCGATCAGCTCGCGTTCCATCCGGTCAAGGCGGAGGCGCCGAAACTCCTCAGCCGCACGTTCGGTTCGCTGTCGTCCCTGGCCTGGTAAGGCCTGCTCCCGATTATCCTTCATTCAGTACGAGGAGCTTCCCTTTTGACCAGTCAAAGCGTGACAGGTTCGCTTTCCAGGATCGGCATGAACAACGTGCTGGCCGGCCTGATCGTCGCCGTCGTGGCGCTGCCGCTCTGCATCGCCTTCGCGATCGCCTCCGGCGCCAGCCCGATGGCCGGCCTCGTGTCCGGCGTCGTTGGCGGCGCCATCGCGGCGATCTTCGGCAGTTCGCGGTTCCAGGTTTCCGGTCCGGCCGCCGCCTTCATCACCGTGATCGCCGGCATCATCGCCAGCCATGGCCTGCCCGTGCTGATGGCAGCCACGTTCTGCGCCGGGTTCATCGTCATCGGCATCAGCGTGCTGAAGCTCGGTCGGCTGATGGAGTTCATGCCCCATCCGATCATCGTCGGCTTCACCACCGGCATCGGCCTGCTGATCCTGATCGGCCAGATTCCGGTGGCGCTGGGCGTCGCCGCAGAGGGCGACGACGCCATCGCGAAGCTGATCGATACGGTTCGCGACATCCACACCGTCAGCATCCAGGAAGTCGTCATCGTCGGCTTGAGCTTCGCGTCGGCGCTGGCTTGGAGCCGCACTCGCTTCAACAAGTGGGTCCCCGCCCCCCTGGTGGCCCTGGGCGTCGGCCTGGGCACGGCGGAACTGGCGGTCTGGCAGGGATTGCCGGTCGCAACGGTAGGGGCCGCCTACAACGTCTCGATCGACGGACTGGGTTTTTCCGCGAATTTCCTTCAGACTATCCTGTCGAACCCCAGCGCGGTCCTCCTTTCGGCCTTGACGCTTGGACTGCTGATCGCGGTCGAATCGCTGCTGGCGGCCAAGGCGCTGGACTCCCTGACCGACAGCAGCCATGACCCGAATCGCGAGTTGTTCGGCCTCGGACTGGCCAACACGGCCGTCCCGTTCCTGGGCGGCTTGCCGGTATCGGGCGTGATCGTGCGCGGCAGCACTAATGTCATGAGCGGCGCCACGAACAAGTCGGCTGCGCTGATGCATGCCATCTTCCTCGGCATCTTCGTCGCCGCCCTGGCTTCGGTGGTCGCCCGTCTGCCTATGGCGGCGCTGGCGGCAGTGCTGTTCATGACCGCGATGCGCCTGATCGAAGTGGGCGAGATCCGGAAGATCCACCTGATGGGGGCGACGGAAGGCCGCCTTGCCATCCTGACGGCGGTCCTGACCGTCCTGGTCGATCTGACGGTATCCGTTCCGGTCGGGCTGGCCCTGACCCTGCTGCTGGTGCTTCGCCGGATGCTGGCCCATGGCTCGATCGCGGTGCGCGAACGCCACGGCGTCCAGGTCGCCGATCCCGGCACCCAACTCACGTTCCTGACAAGTCCGCGTATCCGGCCGCAGATCGACGCGGCGCTCGACAATGAGGCGAAGCCGGTCCAGGCGCTCGATCTTACCAGGGTCTCGGCGATGGACGCGACCGGCCTGTCGATGGTGGCCGAGGTGATCGACCGTCACCCGCACCTGGACGTCTGGGTGGCTTCGGCGGAGAAGACTCCGGCACTTCAAAGCGCCGGCGTGCCAGAGGATCGTATTCACATCCTGGGAAACAAGCTTGTGCGCCTGCGTGATGTATTGGCGACGATCCAGGCCTCCGATCCGACGGAACTTGCCGCTGTTTCGGCAAAGGCTCGATAGACAAAGGACGCGCCCTCGCGGGCGCGTTCACTTACATGGAACGAGTCGGGCCTGATCGGAGTCTTTATGGAACGGATCTTTGTCTATTCCAATCCAGTTCAGATATCCTCGCCTAGCGGTTCGAACTGAGTCGGGTCCAGCAGCGCCGCCACAGCCAGCGTCTTCAATGTCTTAGGGTCGTCCGCCCGCTTCATCTGGGCGTGCATCGCGCCCATCCCGTCCTTGCGGATCGCCACGATTTCCCACACGCTGCCACCGGGTCCCAGTCTCCGGTAACGCTGTCCTTCCGCAATCTCACGCTTTCTTCGCCGCATTGGCGTTCTCCAGAACCAGTAACCATTTTCTACCAAGCCGGCATCGCATCATGATGAAACAATCGGCAGTACCCTTGCGAGCGTTTCCGTCAGTCCTCCCGCGAGCATGCGAAAGGCGTGGCTGAAAGGCAACAGGAGAGGGTTCATGCCTAACGTCGTATGCCGGAAGATGCTGCACCGCCAAAGGAACAGATGCCTGTTCCGGAATGTTAGTGGGTCATGAAAACCGATCTCGATATCGTAATGGTGGCGACCCGTCTGGTGGAAGAACTAGGCGACGACGCCGTGCGCTTGGCCAAGGTTAAGCTGGTCGAGCTGATTGCCGCCAACAACCTGCGCGCCGCCGCGTTCTGGCGCGAGGTCATGCGGCTTTGCGAGGAGCATACCGGTGCCGCGGCTCCGTCGCCCACGAGTATAGCTCCGCCGAGGGCCGACGCCGCCGATACGGCGAAGTTCGCGGCGCATTAGCCGGGCGCTTCGACGCGCCTGTGCGGATAGAGAAAAGGCCCGGTGCCGAGCGCCGGGCCTTCTGCCGTCCGGGTGGCATGTTTAAGCTCCCGGTATTTCAACCGTCATCGTAATACCAGGGGCCGGATAGTTTGACCGGTCCGGAGCGTTAGATGTCGGGCTGAAGAGGCCCGACCTACGCCAGCGTGCTTTTTGTAGGTGGGGCCTCTTCAGCCCGATATCTTTGCCGGAAGCGGCCGCTGTTCGGCACAGCGGCCGCCCTTCGGATCAGTTCGTGGTGACTTCGGCGTACTTGCCGTCGTTCCACTTGTAGAAGACGTAAGCCGGGGTCGTCACGTCGCCCTTCTGGTCGAAGGCGATCTTGCCGATCACGGTGTCGAACTCGGTGCTGCGCAGAGCCGCCGTGACCTTGTCCAGATCGGTGGAGCCGGCCTTTTCGGCCGCCTGCTTGAAGATCTGTAGCGCCGCATAGGTGTAGAGCGTGTAGCCTTCCGGCTCATAGCCCTGCGCGCGAAACTTCTCGACCACCGGCTTGGCGTTCGGCTTGTTGCGGGGGTCGGGACCGAAGGTCATCAGGGTGCCCTGACCGGCCGGACCGGTGATGGTCCAGAACTCCTCGGTGACCAGCGCGTCGCCCGAGATGATCTGGACGGACATGCCCTGATCCTTCATCTGGCGGGCGATCAGGCCGGCTTCGGTGTGATAGCCGCCGACATAAAGGACATCGATGGCGGACTGCTTCAGCTTGCTGACCAGGGCCGAGTAGTCGCGTTCGCCGGGGGTATAGGCTTCGTAAAGCTTTTCCTTGAGGCCGGCGGCGTTCAGGGACTTCTGGGTTTCGTCGGCGAGACCCTTGCCATAGGCTGTCTTGTCGTGGATGACCGCGACGTTCTTGCCCTTGTAGGTCTTGGCGATGTACTCGCCGGCGACCAGACCCTGCTGGTCGTCACGGCCGCAAACGCGGAAGACGTTGTTGCCCTTGGCCTCGTCCGTCAGCTTGGGATTGGTCGAGGCCGGAGAGATCTGGAGCATTCCCTCTTCGCTGTAGACCTGGCTGGCAGGAATCGAGGAGCTGGAGCAGAAATGGCCCGCCACGAAGATGGCGCCGGCACCGGCGAGCTGGTTGGCCACGGCCACCGCCTGCTTCGGATCGCAGGCGTCGTCGCCCACTTCCAGCTTGATCTTCTCGCCCAGGATGCCGCCGGCCGCATTCAGATCGGCAACCGCGAGCTGGGCGCCCTTGTTCATCTGCTCACCGAATGCCGCGTACTGTCCCGTCATGGGACCGGCAACCGCGACGACGATATCGGCATAGGCCGCAGTCGAGGCGAGAGTGAGAGCCGCCGTCGCCGCGAGGAGAGTCTTCTTGAACTTCATAACCACGATGCTCCCTGTTCATGAGCTGGTCGTTACATAACCTATCGAAACATGCCGTATCGAAAAGTCCGCGCGGATTATCGCCCGCTACCGGTGCCGGGTAGCGGGCGGTGTTCCGCGTTGTATTTATAATATATCTGACCTGTAGCGGAGTGCGACAGAAACCGGAGTATCTTTCGCTTATCAGGCAGCGGAACTTCTTTCCCGCCAACTGAACAGACCGCTTCGTTCATAAAGCCACGGGTACTGTTTCACCATCTTGCGCGCCTGGGTCATCCGGTACGCCGCGAGACATATCACCGTCAGGATCGCGGTGTGGATGATATAGCCGGTCAGGCTGAGCAGCTGGCCGCCGAACAGCGCGTAGATCAGGAATCGGTCACCCAGGCCGAGCAGCGCCGTGTAGAGGAAGGCGGTCCGCATGGGACGCCATTTGGACGCCATTCCCTGCCCCGTCATGAAGGCGGCCCCGCCGAACAGGACGACGGTGAGACCGAGGAAGACAGGCAGGGAAACTCCGAGAAGCTGTTCCATCATGGGTCTCCTAATGCCCGCCTTCGAGATAGGCGGTCCGCACTTCCTCGTTCGCCAGCAATTCGCGTCCGGTGCCCTGGAGCGTGATGTTGCCATTGACCATGACATAGCCGCGATGGGCCAGCTTGAGGGCGTGGAAGGCGTTCTGCTCGACCAGGAACACGGTCATCTTCTGCTCCCGGTTGATGTCCTCGATCACCTTGAAGATCTGCTTGACGATCAGCGGCGCCAGCCCGAGCGACGGCTCGTCCAGCAGGAGCAGGCGCGGCTGGCTCATCAGCGCGCGCCCGATGGCGAGCATCTGCTGCTCGCCGCCCGACAGGGTGCCGCCCCGCTGGGCCTGACGCTCCTTGAGGCGGGGGAACAGGGTGTAGACCCGCTCCAGTTCCCGGCTGAAGCTGCCGGGCTGGGCCGTGATCGAGCCCATCTGGAGGTTCTCCAGCACCGTCATGCGGCCGAAGATGCGGCGCCCCTCCGGTGACTGGGCGATGCCGCGCCGGACGATCTCGAAGGTCGGGACGCGGGTGATGTCCTCCCCCTCGAAATGGACCGACCCCGACTTGGCGCGCGGGTTGCCGCAGATGGTCATCAGCAGCGTCGATTTGCCGGCGCCGTTGGCGCCGATCAGGGTGACGATCTCTCCGGCCGATACTTCCATGTCGACGCCCTTCAGCGCCTCGATCGAGCCGTAGAAGGTATGGACGCCCGAAATCTTCAGCATCGGCTCACGCATCTGTCCGCTCATGCGCCTTCCTCCCGCTCGGCGACCTCGGGCAGGTCGCGTATGATTTCCGGCGGCAGTTCCTCGTGTTCCTCCTCGCCGAGATAGGCGCGGATGACGGTCGGATCGCTTTTCACATAGGCCGGAGTGCCGTCGGAGATCTTGCGGCCGTAGTCGAGCACGACGACGTGATCCGAAATCCTCATGACGACGCTCATGTCATGCTCGATCAGCAGCACGCCGATCTTTTCCTCGTCGCGGATATAGATCAGCAACTCGGCGAGATCGCCTGACTCGCGCGGGTTGAGGCCGGCAGCCGGCTCGTCCAGGCAGAGCAGGACGGGTTCGGTACACATGGCGCGGGCGATCTCCAGACGGCGCTGGGCGCCGTAGGGGAGATTGCCCGCTTCCCAGTCCGCGAACTTCGTCAGCTTGACCTTGTCCAGCCAGTGCCGGGCCAGCTCGACCGCCTCCTTCTCCGCCTTGCGGTAGACGGGAAGGCCGAGCAGTCCCGCGACCGAGAAGCCCGAAGCCTTCATCAGCTTGTTGTGCTGGGCGACGATCAGGTTTTCCAGCACGCTCATATGGGCGAACAGGCGGATGTTCTGGAAGGTGCGCGCGACGGCGGCCTGCTGCGAGATACGGAAGGCTTCCAGCCGCTCGAGCAGAAAGATCCCTTCGTCCCGGTGCAGCGCCAGCCGGCCGACCGTGGGAGAATAGAAGCCGGTCAGGCAGTTGAACATCGTGGTCTTGCCGGCGCCGTTGGGGCCGATGACCGCCGTGATCTGCTGCTTCATCGCCGTGAACGACACGTCGTTGACGGCGACGAGACCGCCGAACCGCATGGTCAAATGCTCGACCTCGAGCAGCGGGGTTCCGGTGATCGCGGTCATTCCCCTGCCTCCGAATCGGCCTGTTGCTGTCTGGCGCTGCGCTTAGGGTGCAGCAGGATGGTCGGATCGCGGTGGGCCAGCAGGCCCCTGGGCCGCCAGACCATGATGAGGACCATGCCCATGCCGAAGGCCAGCATCCGGTATTCCGCCAGTTCACGGAAGGCTTCCGGCAACCCGATGATGATCAGGGCCGCGACGACGACGCCGATCTGGCTGCCCATGCCGCCGAGCACGACGATGGCTAGGATGATCGCCGACTCGATGAAGGTGAAGCTTTCCGGGCTGATGAAGCCCTGCCGGGTCGCGAAGAACGAGCCTGCGAAGCCGCCGAACATGGCGGCGATGGCGAAGGCCGCCAGCTTGATGTTGGTCCGGTTGATGCCGAGCGACGTGCAGGCGATGTCGTCTTCCCTCAGCGCTTCCCAGGCCCGGCCGACCGGCAGCTTGCGGATGCGCATCGTAAAGAGATTGACGCAGAGCGCCAGGGCCAGGATCAGGTAGTAGAGGAAGATGATCCGGTGCATCGGATCGAACGCGATCCCGAAAAGCTGGTGGAACGCGATCTCGCCCTCCGGCGGACGGCGCTCGAAGTCGGCGATGCCGAAGAAGCTGGGGCGCGGAATGCCGGAGATGCCATTGGGACCGCCGGTGAAGACGCCCCAGTTGAGCAGGACGATCCGGATGATCTCGCCGAAGCCCAGCGTCACGATGGCGAAGTAGTCGCCGCGCAGCCGCAGGACCGGGAAGCCCAGGATCACGCCCGACGTTGCCGCCAGCAATCCTGCCAGCGGCAGGCAGAGCCAGAAGCTGAAGTCGAAATAATGGGCCAGCAAGGCGTAGGAATAGGCCCCGACCGCGTAGAACGCGACATATCCCAGGTCGAGCAGCCCTGCCAGCCCGACGACGATGTTGAGACCCCAGCCCAGCATGATGTAGGTCAGGATCAGGATGCCGATATCGACCACCGAGCGGTTGGCGAAGGGCATGAAAGGCAGGACGATCGCGAACAGGATGGCGATGGGGCCAATCCAGACGGCGGCGTCCTGGACGCGGGCGCCGAGCCGGTCCATCGCCCGGTCCCGTTCCTGCTGGGACAGGGTGCTGCGGTCGCTGCGCGCCGTGATGGCGGCGCGGATCGCGATGATCAGGGCGCCGGCTATCGCGATTACCTTGAGAGCTGCCGACGGGAACGGCAGGAACCATGCCGCGGCCGCCACGCCCAGGCTGACGACCAGGACGGGCAGCGCCTGTTTTTCGCGGGTCAGGATCAGGCCGATGCGGCCGATGAAGACCAGCGCCACGGCGATGGCGACCTCGGTGAAGCGGGGGCTGACCGTCAGGCGGGAGCCGACGTCGACGGTCCGGAGACCGACCAGCGGGAAGGTGAGCGCAAGCGCTATCAGCGCGGTCACTCCCGCTTCCTTCAGCATGGCGGGCAGGTCCAGACCCGGGCGGCCGGATTGTTGGGATGCGAGTGCCGTCATCGGGTCAGACCTTCTCGATTTCCGGTTTGCCGAGCAGGCCGGTCGGGCGGAAGATCAGGACCAGCACCAGGATGGTGAAGGTCGCCACGTCCTTGTACTCGATCGAAAAATAGGCCGACCAGAACGCTTCGATCAAACCGATCAGCAGCCCGCCGAGCATGGCGCCGGGCAGCGAGCCGATGCCGCCGAGGACCGCGGCGGTGAAGGCCTTGACGCCCGCCAGGAAGCCGATGAAGAAGTCGATCACGCCGTAGTACAGCGTGACCATGACGCCGGCCACGGCGGCGAGCGCCGCACCCAGCACGAAGGTCAGCGAGATCGTCCGGTCGACGTTGACGCCGAGCAATCCCGCCATCGTCTTGTCCTGCTCGCAGGCGCGCTGAGCGCGGCCAAGCTCGGTCCGGGTGATCAGCAGCGTGAAGCCAGCCATCAGGGCGGTGGTCAGCAGGATGATGATGATCTGTAGGTAGCTGATGCTGACGGCGAAGCCGTCCGCCCGCTCCATCACGGTGAAGCCACCCTGGATCATCGGGGGCATCGGCTTGACGCGGGCGCCCTGGACCAGCTGGACGTAATTCTGGAGGAAGATCGACATGCCGATGGCGGAGATCAGCGGCGCCAGCCGGAAGGAACCGCGCAGCGGCCGATAGGCCAGCCGCTCGATCGTCCAGCCGTAGATGCTGGTGAAGACCATGGAGATGATCAGCACCAGCAGCAGCATGATCGGGACCCAGGTGATGCCGGCGGCTCCCAGCACGATGAAGCTGATCACCGCGATGAAGGCGCCGATCATGTAAATCTCGCCATGGGCGAAATTGATCATGCCGATGATGCCGTAGACCATCGTGTAGCCGATCGCGATCAGGCCGTAGATGGCGCCGAGCGTCAGCCCGTTGATCAATTGTTGAAGGAAGTATTCCATATCCTCGATACCCAGACGTGGATTGCGGCGGAGCGTCGGCGCAGCTTGCTGTTGACCGCCGCGACAGGCGGCGGTTCGACCGTTGGGGCGGTGCCCGTTCGAACAACCCGGAGATCCGGCGCGACGGCAAGCCGTGGCGCCGACGAGATTGCAGACAGTCGGAATTCTCCCGGTTCAAGCTTTCGGCCGGGTGGCGGGACCACCGGCCTTGTTGTTGCCTGGACGTTATATTACGGCCTGCGGGCCGGCAAGCATTGAAAATACGGTTACAATGGCGACTGAACGCGCTTGCTTGAACCCTGGGCAAAGTGGAGCCAAGAAACAAGCAGGCTGCCCAAAATGAAAGAGGCTTTGGAAACTTGGAATCGGCGACGCCCGGAGCGGTCGCGCTAGAGCGAACACAGCACAGTGCTTATCCTGGTCACAAGGATTGGTAGAAGATTTGCAATGCAAACGGGAGCTTTTTAAAACAACGTAACGCCTGCCATGGTGAGACCGATCAGCGACAGGGTGCCTGCGGTCACGCCGAGGAAGATGCTTTTACGCGCCAGATAGAAGGCGGCCACCGCAACCGCTGCCGAGACGAGGCGGACGCCGAGGTCGGTTGCCTCGAGCGGCCCGACCGGCATGACGATCATGCGGGCTATCAGGGCGGCTAGCAGCCCGTAGGCGATGCAGCCGACCCATTCGAAGACGGGACCGGCCGGATCGATCCGGCCGGACAGGGCGACGCCCAGCGCCCGCCATACATAGGTCGCCGCCGCTCCGGCGATCAGGACGACGACAAGCCAGAGGCTGGGCATCGACAGCGCGGGACCGGACAGCTCAGACATGCCGGCGCCTCAGCAGCCGTTCTCCGCCGAAGGCGACGGTCCCCGCGATCAGACCGGCGAACATCAGGCCCCAGTCGTGGGATATCGTGTGGAAGAAAGGCCCGAGTACGGCACCGAACGCCAGGGCCATCGCGCGGGCGCGGTGACGCAGGTCGGTCGCGAAGATCAGCATGAAATAGATCGGGTTCAGGAAGACGAGACCGAGCGTGATCGAGCGGGGAACGCTGTCGGCCAGCAGGAAACCCAGGGCGGTCCCGAGCAGGCTGGCGATCCACAGGCTGGCGGCGAAACCGAGGAAATACGGCAACCGCAAGGGACGCGGCATGTCCGGGCAGCGGCGCATGGAAAAAGCCCAGGCCGTCACCGCGACCAAGTGGGAATAGAGGTAATAGCGCCAGCGCGGAACGGCGGGGTCGTGGACCAGCGGCATCAGGGTGATGACCATGGGCATGAGCCGCGCATTCGTCAGCGCGACCGCCAGACAGATCACCAGGAGCGAGGCGCCGACCCCGTAGAGTTCGACGAGGACCACCTGCCCCGGCAGCGCCCAGGCCGACAAGGTGGAGAAGAGGCCCAAGCCCAGACCGATGCCGCTTTCCCGGACCAGCGAACCGAAGCCGACATAACTGGCGCCGAGAACGAGGGACGGCATGCCGGCCGCTTCCTTCGCCGCGCTGAAAAACATCCGGCGCCGGGCGCTCTGGTCGCCCGGCAGTGCTGTCTCTGTCATCCGTTTCCCGGAGGGCGGCCGCTTTACGGGATCGTGGGGGCCGCCTACGGGAGTCGAAAATACTCAGCTATGGCCGCCAGTCAACTTGCAGGCGGCTTCCATCCGGCTGGCTTCCGGTCAGTCGACTTTGGCCGCGGTGACGATGGTCTTCGCAGGCTTGGCCGAACCGCCCTTGGCCGCCGCCGCATCCTTTGCAGGTTTCGCCTTCTTGGCGTCGTTGCCCTTGCCCTGGACCGACGGCTTCGTTGACGCCTTGGTCGCGGTCAGCGGCAGATCGCTGTCGAGCAGTTCCGCTACGGTCACGCCGCAAGGCGGAGCCTTGCCAATCTCGTCGGTCCTGCTGTCGGCCAGATAGCGCTTCAGGTCGCTTTCCGACAGGGCCAGCGCCCGGTCGACGATGTCGCTGTGCGTCTGGCAGAAGACCGGGGGGGTCAGCAGGGCGGAGCGCTGGGCGATCTCGTTGGCGACCACAGTCCGGAAATCGTCGAACCTGCGGGTCGGGTTGCTCTTGTCGGTTTCCCGGAAGTGGCCGATCAGCACCTTCTCCCAGTTCATCAGGGAAGTGCGGTTCTTGGTGGTGAACTGCTGATACTTGGAGAAGAGCTTGCGGTCGGCCTCGATCGCGTTGCAGGTCAGGCCGATGACCATCAGCTCGGTATGCAGGCGGACCGCCTGTTCCGCATCGTATTCCGCCGCCGAGTAGCAGGCCGGCTTCGCCCAGGCCGATGTCGAAGTCGCCAGGACGCAGGCCGTGGTGACGGCGGCGGCGATCCGGCGCAGCTTGCGGACGGTCGGGAGAGAGGCTTTGTCGCTGGTGGCAGACTTCATGGGGAGCGGCCCTGTGCTAATCCGGATGGGCGGATCCGGACGGGTTGTGGCGTGTACGTGTTACTTCGTTTAGGGCAATTTGCCTTATCGAAGGTAAAGACACAATGTCCAACCTGACGAATCTTTTGGCGATGAGGACTGAAGCCGTTTCGGATAAGCTTGTCCACGCGGCCCGACAACAGATTCAACCAACCGGTTTTCATTCATGATTCGCATCGGCATCGATCTCGGTGGCACCAAAATCGAGGGAATCGCCCTAGATCGCAACGGCCTGGAACTGGCGCGACGGCGAATCGGTACTCCCCGTGGCAATTATGCAGCAACCTTGGATGCGATAGCCGGGCTGGTGACATGGCTGGAGGGGGAGGCGGGCGGCGGTCCCGCCACGATCGGCATCGGCATTCCAGGCGTCGTTTCTCCCCGGACCGGGTTGGTCAAGAACGCCAATTCCACGTGGCTGATCGGGCATCCGCTCGACCGGGACGTGGCGGAGCAGCTGGGCCGGAAGGTGCGAATCCAGAACGACGCCAACTGCTTCGCGGTATCGGAAGCCGCTGATGGCGCCGGGGCCGGGTACCACACGGTCTTCGGCGTGATCGTCGGGACGGGCACCGGAGCTGGGATCGTCGTGGGCGGCAAGGTGCTGACCGGGCGCAACGCGATCGCGGGGGAGTGGGGCCACACCTCCCTGCCCTGGCCCGCCGCCTCGGAACATCCGGGGCCGGAGTGCTACTGCGGACGTCCGGGCTGCATCGAGACCTGGGTGTCGGGACCGGGCTTCGCCGCCGACCATGAGCGGGCGACGGGACGGAAGCTGCCGGCGCCCGAGATCGCCGCCTTGGCGGAGACCGGCGACGCCGACGCGGTGGCGGCGCTGGAACGGTACGAGGACAGGCTGGCGCGCGGGCTGACCATGGTGATCGACGTGCTCGACCCCGACGTGATCGTGCTGGGCGGCGGCATGTCCAATGTCGAGCGGCTGTACCGCACGCTGCCGGCGCTGCTGAACCGCTGGTGCTTTTCCGACGGGATCGATACGCCGGTCGTGAAGGCCCGCCACGGCGACTCGAGCGGGGTCCGGGGAGCGGCCTGGCTTTGGGGTGTCGATGGAGCGCCGGACTGAATAGCCGGATCCGAGGCGGGTGGTACAGGGCAGCGGGACGGGGCAGCGGGACGGGGCAGCGGGACGGGGCAGCGGGACGGGGCAGCGCGTAAGCGGTTGCGTCGGGACGCTTGGAATGCCAAACCTGCGCCCCGAAAATTTCTCGTCAGAATGTTCCCGGAGGAACCATCACGATGTCCATCCAGCGCTTCAAGATCGGCCCCCGCATGAGCCAAGCGGTCGTCCACAACGAGACGATCTATCTGGCCGGTCAGGTCGCCGAAGACACGACCGCCGACGTCAAGGGCCAGACCAGCCAGATCCTCAACCAGATCGACGAGTTGCTGGCCCTGGTCGGCTCAGACAAGAGCAAGCTGCTATCGGCCACGGTCTATCTGAGCGACATGGCGCATTTCGGCGCGATGAACGCTTCCTGGGAAGCCTGGATCGATCCCGCCAACCCGCCGGTCCGGGCAACGGTGGAAGCCAAGCTGGCCGCCCCCAAGTATCAGGTCGAGATCGCCATCATCGCGGCGAAGTAACGTCGCCTTAGGCGGACTTCCGGTTAGCGGGCTATCCCGGCGGCGGGTCCGGGATAGCCCCACATCCGGTCGACCGCGTACAGGTCGAAATGGACGGCGCGGTCGGACGGCGTTCCCGACAAGCCGATATTGAGGCTCCGGCCTTGAAGGACGGTATCGAGCGACGCCGGATCGCCACCGGCGCGGATGTCGGATGCGGTCGCCAGCAGCAGGGCGCCGAACTCGCCGGCTTCGTCCCACAATCCGTGGAGCGACGATGCGATCCGCTCGCCGGTGACGGGATGGCGGAAGCTGTCGAAGTCGAAGAGCTCCTTCGGCATGTATTCGGGCAGGGCGGGATAGAACAGGGCCGTGAAGGCCCGCAGCCTGCCCTTGAGCAGGCGGTTGACGGCGGCGACTGCGATCGCCGCGGCGGGCACCGGAAACAGCCGGGTCAGAAGCATCTGCACGGCATAGAAGCGCCTGAAATAGCGGCCGACATCGGCGTGGATGCGCCAAGCTTCGGCAAAACTATCGGCGAAGAAATCCAGGCAGTCGAGGTTGGTGCGGCGGTTGCGGCGGATCGCCGTCATCGGATCAAAATCCCGGAGCGTCGTTCGCTGATCGCCGAGCATAGCAAGGTCGAGCCAGGATTCGACCAGCCTGTGGCACATCTGGGAGTCCGCCTGCCGGACCGGATCGGCATCGTAATAAGGTCCGGTCACCGCGTAGATCCAGGGGTGAAAGACGATGTCGAGGGCCATGTGGGACAGGAAGCCGCAGACAAAGGCGAAGCGGGCATCGCTTTCCGCGTCCGCCGGCTGATTTTGGAGGCGGCGCAGCATTTCACGGATCGGCGTTCCGGTATCCTCGCCCTGTCCGCCGTGAACGATCTCTCCCCAATGGGCGTAATCGCGGTCAACGATCGGAAACGTCACTTCGTAGTATAATGTGTCGGTCGCGATGGAGCCGAAATGAAGCGTCGGCCGGTTGTACCGAAGGAGTTGTCCGAGATCCGCACGGCCGCCTCGGGCGAGCCGACCGGTCAGCTCGTCGGCAAACAGGATATGGGTCAATTCCTTCGGCATTCTTCGATCCAAATTTCTTCAATCCAGCGAGCAGCGCAGAGAGGGGATCACCATGGACTGGGATACCATCGAACTGAACTGGGAACGGTACAGGAAACTGGCGCAGGACAAATGGCACAAGATCCCGGACGTTGTCCTTGAAGACATCGCCGGCAAGCGGGAACGTCTGGTCGCGGCGGTCGAGCGCGCCTATGACTTGTCGTTAGAGCAGGCCGAGCGCGACGTGAACAGGTGGTCGGAAGAGGCGCGACGCGTCGGGGACGCGCTGGCGGAGCGGTTCGCCCGCTCCCGCAGCCAAGCCGCCGCCGAGTTCCGGTCGGCGGCGGGCGCCACCTCCGCCCGGGTCGCAGAAGGCCGCCGGCGTCTGGCCGATCTCCGCGACCAAGCCGGCGCCAGAGGCGAACTGGCGATCGACCGGACGCGCGAGCAGGTGCGGGCGCACCCCGCCGCGACGATCGCCCTGGCAGTCGGCATCGGGATGCTGCTGGGCCAATTGCTGACACGTCGCAAATAGTCCGGCAGCGATCGGCCCAGGCAGCGCTTTTCCGGCGTCAGCCTTTCTCAGGCGTCAGCCTTCGAGCGGCAGGGGAACGAAGCGGAGTTCGCCCTGCCGGCTCAGCAGCATCAGCACGTTCTTGCGGCCGGCCTGCCTCGCCTGATCGATCCGGCTGGTCACGTCGTCCGGGCTGTCCACCGGCTCCTGGCCGACCTCGACGATGACGTCGCCGGCGGTGATGCCCTGCCCCGCGGCGGGACTGTCGTCGGCCGACTCCGTCACGACGACGCCTTCGACGGTCTCGGGGATGCTGAAGGTTTCACGCGTGGTGGCATCGAGCGGCGCCAGCGTCATGCCGAGCGTTTCGGTCGTCGGCGTCTGGGGTTCCATGCTGGGCGTCGGCGATTCGGTCATGGCACCGGCCGCCTGCTGAGCCTGCTCCATGTCGCCGACGCTGACCGACAGCGTGCGGGTCTCCCCGCCACGCTGGATCACGACCTCGGCCTTCTGCCCGATGGGGGTGTCGGCGACCAGACGCGGCAACTGCCGCATGGCGTCGACGTCCTGCCCGTTGAAGCGGAGGATCACGTCGCCCTGGCGGATGCCGGCCTGCTGGGCCGGGCCTTCCGGCGTGACGGTCGTGACCAGCGCGCCCTTGGGCTCACGCAGTTGCAGGCTTTCCGCGATCTCGGGCGTGACCGCCTGGATCTGGACGCCGAGCCAGCCGCGGCGGGGCTTGCCGTGGTCGCGGATCTGTTCCAGGACCGGACGCGCCAGCGAGGCCGGGACGGCGAAGCCGATGCCGATGCTGCCGCCGGTCGGCGAGAAGATCGCCGTGTTGATGCCGACGACCTCGCCGGCCATGTTGAACAGCGGGCCGCCGGAATTGCCCCGGTTGATCGAGGCGTCGGTCTGCAGGAACTCGTCATAGGGTCCCTGGTTGATGTCGCGCGCCCGCGCCGACAGGATACCGGTGGTGACGGTTCCGCCAAGGCCGAAGGGGTTGCCGATCGCCATCACCCAATCGCCGATCCTGAGAGCGTTCGAGTCGCCGAAGCGGGTGGCGGGCAGCGGCTTGTCGGTCTTGACGCGCAGCAGCGCCAGATCGGTCAGCGGGTCGGAACCGACCAGCTCCGCCTGAAGCACGGTGTCGTCGTGAAGCGTGACCTGGATCTCGTCCGCATCGGCCACGACGTGGTTGTTGGTGGCGACCAGTCCGCTGGGATCGATGATGAAACCGGAGCCGAGCGCCGTGACGGGACGCGGAGTCGGCTGCTGTTCGCGGAACTGGCGGAAGAACTCCTCGAACGGCGATCCCGGCGGAAACTCCGGGAGGTCCTGGCCGCCGGGTCCCTGCCCCGGTCCGCCGGGTCCGCCCGGCCCTCCAGGTCCCGGTCCAGGGCCGCCGGGTCCTTGCCCAGGCCCTCCCGGTCCGCCGGGTAACCGGGGACCGCCGGTTCCCCTGGTCTGGGTGGTCGAGATATTGACGACCGTCTTGATCTGCCGCTCCGCGAGGTCGGCGAAGCCGGGCGGGCCGCTTTGCGCCGAAACGGGGGCTGGCAGGACAACGCCGGCGGCGCCGAGGAAGGCGGCAAGCGGCAATGCCACCAGCCGTCGCGCGACCATCGAGCGGCGCTGGCGGTGTTGAGACGAGATCATTAACGGTCCTCCGACAATATGCGATGCGTGACGCCCGCGGGCATTTTCGACGCATCTCATCAACACGGGAACACCGATGCCCGTTGCCTTGGTCCGCGAAGCGTCACAGGTCCGGATGCCGTCGTGAACCCGGCCTGCCGGCCCTGCGATCTTGAGAAACGAACTTTGCAACGTTCATTTACGGTGTTTATTACTTAAGGCTGCAATGAAATGACTTTTTCAATAAATGAATAAGCCGTTCTTCAGACCAATGCCCAACCATTTACGGGTCGCCCGTAATTGATGCGATTTCGCTACCCAGCTACCCCGCGCCTTGAAAACCATAGCCGGCGAATTCCGACTCGGATACTCGATTCTTTAAAAGTCGGAAGCGAAGAACGCCCAGCGACTGACGATTTTTCAAATCCGGCGGTCGCGAAACCGCAAACATGCAGCTTTGGCCGTCGGCGAGCCACGAAATTCGCCCCTCGCTTGAGAATGAGTACGAAATGGGGTGAGAAATCTTCGGTACCTGTGAAAACGGTGCTGGTAATTTGATCGCGAATACCCAATATTGTTCTCGTTAGACAACATCACCACCGCCGTCATGCGTAAACGTTGCTGCCCTCTGGGAGGACGCCGCGCTGTTTGCGCACATTTTTCCGAGCGAAGTCACCACACCAATGACGCAATCCTCACTCTGGCAACCGAGCGATATCATGAGCGCTGAAGCCGGCACCGAGCCGGAGGCGCCTAAGCGGCGCGGCCGCATCCCGCAGTCAGCATGGCCGCACATACTTGAGCGGCACCGTGCTGGCGCGACATTGTCTGCCATAGCACGAGAGTTCGACTGCACTCCAAGCGCGATCTCCTACATCGTGCGCAAAGCGGAAGCCTCGGGTATCGAGCCCGCCGCGGCCCCGGCCGCCGAATCGGCCAACGAACCGGCCACTGAACCGACGGTAAGCGGAGACGCGGAAACCGAAACGGTCGCAGCCGTGAGCGAGCCGGCTGCGGCCGAGGCGGAAGTCCCGGCGCCGCAGGAACAGCCGGAAACGGTTGCCCAAACAGCAGAACCGGCTCCCGTTGCACAGCCTCAGCCGGTTGCGGAGCCTCCGGCAGCCGCGGAACCGGCTCCTGAGCCGCGTCCGGTGGTAAAGCGTGTCTCGCCGACCGAAGGACGTTCGCAGCTGCGCGCTTCCGATCTGGGACGCGGCGCCGCGCGCGAGGCCGCTCCGGTTCCGCCGCAGCCCGCCCCGGTGGAAGCTCGTCCCGTTCCCGCTTCCGCTCCTGCCCCGGTTGCCCAGGCGACGACCGCGGTTTCGGAAGCAGGTCGTCCGGCAGCACCTGCGGGACGGCAAGAGCCGGCACCGCCGGTCGATGCGGTCGAGGGACGGCTGCGCGACACCGCACGGTCTTGTCTGGTCGCTTACCGGGGCTGGAAATCGGCTCCTGGCGAGAACAGCATCCAGACGCTTCACGATGCGGTCCACGAACTGCGCAAGGCGCTGGCGCGAATCGAGATCGACATGTCGGCCAGCCGGCGTGACGAGCAGGTAAATCGGCCAATTCCGATCCCTGCTCACCGCGCCGCACGGCGTCCGCGCTGAATTGAAGGCGCCGATTTAGTTACCTGTTGCTTCGATCGGAAAAGCGGCTTTTTAAAAGGCCGATGTCGAGGGTTGTTTCCTTGGCATCGGCCTTTTTAATTCGTTATGTCGTCTAGGTTTTGCCAAGTTCAGGGCGATAAATTCACAGTAAGACCATCATTTTGTAGTTCGCTTCTACGATTTGCCATCGGCGCGCCAAACTGTGCAGTGCAATTTCACAAAGAAGTCTTCCCAACTGCCGTTTCAGCAAAAGCGTCGTCGGACGAGCCTGCTCAGGAGCCGAGCAGTTGGCCGATCATGGTCCAGCCGTAAAGCGAGGCGACCAATCCAGCGAAACCCAGGAACTCGGTCAGGAACTTCGAAGCCGACATCGTATCCTCCCTTGCAGGTGATCCAGCAGGTTGCTGGGGTGGTGACAAGAGGATCATATGAGAACATACTGGGAACATCAAGCATGATGTTCTCTTTACGTTCTCATAATGCCGAATTGCCACCGTTCCCCCTGCTACGGGCATCCGATGGATAGCGCAGCCGCTCTGGAACCTTTGATCGGTTGCAAGCGTTCTCCCGCGTGTAAACCAAACGACGTAGGAGAACAAAGTGGGGCGGAATATTTTTTACATCATCGGCGTCGTTGTCGTCGTAATTGCCGTGCTGTCGCTGGTCGGTCTTCGCTAAGAACGGCGAGGAGTTATGCGCTTCGGCGCAGCCAGGGTATCGGATACCAAAAAGGCGAAGGGTACCCGGCGGATTTTGGAATCGCCGGGTACCCTTCGCCTTTTTGAGTCTGTGCGTTCGACTGAGCGATCACTGCCGGAACTTCCGCCTCACTCGATGGTGAGCACGATTTTTCCCTGAATGTGTCCGTGATCGGCTCGCTCGTGGGACCTACGAGCTTCCGCAAGCGGAAAGGTGCTGTCGATCGCAACGCGGATCGTCCCGTCGTCAAGCAAGCGCCCGAGTTCCTGCAACTGCGCTCCACTCGATCGGACCTGCGTTGCGGAAACCGTGACGCCCAGAGCCGCAGCCGCCCCGGCTCCGGAGAATCCCAAGGGGAAGACTGGAAATAGAGCGCCGCCCCGCTTGAGCGTGTGCAAGAAACGACCGGTCGTCGGGCCGCCGACCGAATCGATGACGAGATCGACGTCGCGGACGACATCCTCGGGAGCGGTCTTCCGGTAGTCGATGAACTCGTCGGCGCCCAAGTCGCGCAGAAACGATTCGTGCTTGCCCGACGCCACCGCGATGACGCGCGCGCCCTTCCACTTGGCGATTTGCACCGCGAAGTGCCCGACGCCGCCGGCGGCCCCATTTATGAGGACGGTCTTGCCGTCGAGCGGCACGGGCCGATGCCTGTTTGGCTGAAGCGGATTCGGTTCATCGTGCCCGAGTTCGACCATGAACTGCCACGCGGTGAGCAATGACATCGGTGCTCCTGCTGCATGCGAATGGTCGATTCCGGCCGGCTTGAGTGCTACTTCCGATGCCGGGACACTGACGTACTCGGCATAAGCCTTGCTGTCCCCGAAAACGCCGCTGGGAAAGCGCACCATTGAATACACTTCATCTCCGACGGCGAAATCCTCGACGTCGCCCGCGGCTGCCTCGACGACGCCCGAAATGTCCGTTCCCGGAATGATGGGGAAAGCGCCCTTCGGCTGCCATTCGGGAGGAAGCGTTCGATAACCTTCACGCAGGTACCAGTCAGGCGGATTGAGCCCGACCGCGTGGACGCGGACGAGGATTTCGCCCGGCCTCGGTTCTGGCTTCGGAGCATCCTCGTAGACAAGGACCTCGGGACCACCGAACGCATAGAACCTCACCGCCTTCATCGTTTCTGCCGACATCGCTTCCACCTTCACACCAAATCGACTATCTCTATCCGGAACAGTGCCCCGATTATCCGGAGCACTGTTCCGTTTGTCAAGAGGGGGGCCATGCGAGCCGACGCCAGGAAGAACTACGACCACCTGCTGACGGTCGCCCGCGAAGTGGTCACCGAGCAGGGCGCCGACGCGTCGCTGCGCGATATCGCGCGGAAGGCCGGCGTGGGAATGGGTACGCTGTACCGTCACTTTCCGAAGCGTGAGGTGCTGCTCGAGGCCCTGCTTCGCGTCAGTTTCGACGAACTCACGGCGAGAGCCGGCGAACTGGAAGGATCGGCGTCGCCGGCGCAAGCGCTCACGTCGTGGCTACGCGAAGCCGTCACAGTCGCGCACAGATATAGAGGCGCCATCGATTCGATGGTGGCGGCCATCGCCGACACGGAGTCGGCGCTCCACGCCTCCTGCCAGACGATGCGCGCGGCGGGCACCCGCCTTCTAGTCCGGGCTCAGGAACAGGGCGTGGCACGAGCCGACCTGGACGGCACCGACCTGTTCGGACTGCTGGGAGCACTCGCGTGGCTTCGGGATCAGCCTGCGCTCGCGCCCCGCGCCGACCACCTCTTCGACGTAATTGCCGGCGCTATTCTGACCAGGGATTGAGCCGCTTGCGGCGGGCTCCAGCCAGCCGCTGGAGCCTTGCAGCCACGACGTGAGGTCGATTTTGACGGTAGCGCAGTCGACCGAAGCAGCAGGAGCTATGATCAAGTCCCGAGGCGCTCTTATACCACGCCTCGGGACTTGATCGTCTGGCCGTCTTCTTATCCGCCACGGCCGGTCCCTTTCAGAACCATCCGCACGAACGCAAACATTCGCATGAAGAGGTAGTCGATCTGGTCTGGCGAGGTCAGCGCCTCTTGCGTGATCTCCGAATGGCGGATGCGAAAGCTATTGCCAATGTTTGTCAGTTCGACCGCTTCGCGCGCAAGCAATTGACGGAACGCCGAGTTCGGTGCGGCAACACGGTCTAATAGCGCATCTGCCTGGACGCGTTTGTTCGCCCCCGGCTCAAGCGTTTTCAGCCGCTCGAATGCGTCCCAGAGTTTCTCAAGCGAGTCCTGCCGATCTTCCATCTTTGGCGACACGAAGCGTCGCCGTGCGGCCTCGAGCAGGCGATCCGTCTCGCCATCCCCAGTTTGGAAAAGCGTCCATCCGATCGCTTCGGTCAGCTGCGCCGGGAGGAGACGCCGAGCCTGCCCCTCGGGCGTAAGCTCAAACGCGAGCGCATTGCGGCGGAACAGCATGTTCACATCGGCAACGAACCGCTCAAGGCCCGCCGCGCGGTCCCAACTGAGGTGGTGGTGCCGAAAGAACTCGTGAAAGGACTCTTGTACTGGCTGCCCCACGGCGCCGGCGCAAAACTTCAAAAGGTCGAGAATGACAGGGGTGGCCGGGACTTCGCTCGGCGAAAGCGGCCATTCCACCCAGGGCACTTCCGCTGCCAGTACCCGGCGGAAGGATTGTTCGTCACACCCGCACGGGCCGTGCCCATCCGTGCATTGCTCGGGAAAGCGCAATCCGAATGAGCCGTCTCCGATCCGGGTCTGGATCAGGCTGTAGAGCCCGGCCCACAAACGCCCGTCGATGACATCGATCGTCGGCGGCCGCGTTCCGTATTCTCGGTCGGCAAAATAGGTAGACATCTTTTTGGCCGCCCCCGCGTCTTATCTGCTCATCTGAAGAGCTGTTCTATGTCGGCCATCGGTCGAAACAGCTTCAACGGCTGATCTGGAAACGGCAGAAAACTCTCACGCTCGTAAAAGGCACGGGCGCCATCGTCCTTCGCAGCGACAATCACAGCGAACGAAGCAACCTCGCTGCGGACCGCCCGATGAAGTGCGTCCGCCAACAGAAAGCGGCCGTAACCTTTCCCCTGATGGCGACGATCGACGGCGAGCCGGCCGAGCAACGTCGCCGGCACGAGTGGGTAGCGCGGCAATTTCTTGATCGTCTTATCGGGCAACTCACCAAGCTGCAGGGCGGTCGATGACAGAGTATAGTAACCCGTGAGCGCACCATCCGGCAGGATGAGGCCGAACGGAGCCGCCATCTTCTTGCGGGCGTCCTGACCAGCCTGAACACGAATGTACCGGTCTAGCGCTTCGACTCCGCTGTCAAAGACGGAGCGATCATGCTGCGCCGAAAGCGCCTCGACGCGCAGGTCTTCCCAAGCAGTCGCGGTCACGCCTCAGACGCCGGTCGCCTGGCGATAGCGGCGCACGGTTTCGCGCAGCCGGTCATTCGCCGGCTGCGGCTTGAGCAGCGCATCCACGAAGGCCTCGCTGTCACGCACCGACAGATCAAGCCGCTGATGCTCCTCGATCGCCCGCCGCGCCGCATCCTGGACGCTGGTCAGCACGAAGTCGGTCACCGTCCGGCCCTGCAGGGCGGCCGCGCGCTCAATAAGGTTCTTCTGGTCGGCCGTGACCCGCGTCTCAAGACGCTCGCCACGAACCCGACTGCGAGGGCTATGGGTCGCAGGTCCGACCATCACTGGGCTCCTTTAGAGGTTAGTTGAATGTACGGCCAATGGCCGGAAAGATCAAGGGGGCGGCGAGCCAGAGCGCCGCACGTGCGATCACCCCCGCAGAACCGCTCTCTGAAGCTCTCTCGTCGACCTGAAACTCCACTCTGATGCTCTCGATATCATTCGAGATAAATTTGAATATTTTCGTCGCCGTTTCTACGCTGCAATATCCCGCAGTAGCCGGGACTACGCTCCCCTCACTCCCACTCGATCGTGCCCGGCGGCTTGCTGGTGATGTCGTAGGTGACGCGGTTGATGCCGCGGACTTCGTTGATGATCCGGGTGGCGACTCGCCCCAGGAACTCGTGGTCGAAGGGGAAGTAATCGGCGGTCATGCCGTCCACCGACGTCACCGCGCGAAGCGCGCAGGCGTAGTCGTAGGTCCGCTCGTCGCCCATCACGCCGACGGTGCGGACCGGAAGCAGCACGGCGAAGGCCTGCCAGATGGCGTCGTAGAGACCGGCGTTGCGGATTTCCTCCAGATAGATCTGATCGGCCTTCCGCAGGATCGTCAGCTTTTCCGGCGTGATGTCGCCGGGGATGCGGATCGCGAGGCCGGGACCTGGGAACGGATGGCGGCCGATGAAGCTGTCCGGCAATCCCAGTTCATGTCCCAGCCGGCGCACCTCGTCCTTGAACAACTCGCGCAGCGGTTCGACCAGCTTCAGGTTCATGCGCTCCGGCAGGCCGCCGACGTTGTGGTGCGACTTGATGGTCATACCGCCGCCGGATACGGAAACGCTTTCGATCACGTCGGGATAGAGTGTCCCCTGAGCCAGGAACTCGGCGCCGCCGATCTTGTGCGCTTCCTCGTCGAACACGTCGATGAAGAGGCCGCCGATGATCTTGCGCTTCTGTTCCGGATCGCTGACGCCGGCCAGCTTGCCGAGGAACAGGTCGGATGCGTCGCGATGGACCAGCGGGATGTTGTAGTGATCGCGGAACAGGGTGACGACCTGATCGGCCTCTCCCGTGCGCATAAGGCCGGTATCGACGAAGATGCAGGTGAGCTGATCCCCGATCGCCTCGTGCAGCAGCACGGCGGCGACGGAGCTGTCGACGCCGCCGGACAACCCGCAGATCACCTTGCCCTTGCCGACCTTGGCCCTGATCCGCGCGATTTCCTCGTCGCGGAAGGCGGCCATGGTCCATTCGCCGGAGCAGCCGGCGACGCGATGGGTGAAGTTCTCCAGCAGCTGGGCGCCGTGGGGCGTGTGGACGACTTCCGGGTGGAACTGCACGCCGTAGAAATGGCGGGTATCGTCGGCGATGATGGCGAAGGGAGCGCCTTCGCTCTGCGCCACGACGCGGAAGCCGTCCGGCAGTTTGGTGACGCGGTCGCCGTGGCTCATCCAGACCTGCTCGCGGGCGCCCTGCTCCCACAGCCCGTCGAACAGCGCGCAGGGCTCCTTGACGTCGATGAAGGCGCGTCCGTACTCGCGGTGGTCGGAGCCGGTGACCTCGCCCCCCAGCTGGGCGCACATGATGTGCTGGCCGTAGCAGATGCCGAGGACGGGAACGCCCTGGTCGAAGACCTGCTGGGGAGCGCGGGGCGAGTTCTCCTGGGAGATGAACGCCGGGCTGCCGGACAGGATGATTGCCTTGGGATCGAACTCCCTGACCTTCTCGTCCGTGATGGTGAAGGGATGGAGTTCGCAGTAGACACCGCTCTCGCGCAGGCGCCGGGCGATCAACTGGGTCACCTGGGACCCGAAATCCAGGATGAGAACGCGATCGGCTGTCAGGGCGGGGGAGAGAGGGGCAGTCATGTCAACTCGCTTCAAGCATTGAATGGGGCGATCTGGGAATGGGGTCTTCTAGCGCACCGGCGGGTCCGCCGACAATCGCGCCAGCGGAGCAAGGTCGCGCCAGCCATAGGCGACTTCCGTCAGGGTAGCACCGGCGAATCCGACCGGCTTCTCGGCGAGCCGGACGCCGCCGAGACGTTCGTAGAACCAGCGCGACGGATTGTTGTGAAGGACCCAGACGACGGCGGAGTTCATGCCGTAATTGACCAGCTCGGCCGCCATGGACGCCATCAGCAGTCGGCCGATTCCGCGCCCTTGGGCGTAATCGTAGAGGTAAAGCGCGTAGAACTCGCCGCCGAAACCTTCGATGCGAGTGCGCTGGGTCCCGCAGGAGGCGAAACCGACGACTCCGTAGGGCGGCTCGACCGCGACGAAGCTGGCATGGATGCGGCCATGGTCGCTGAGGATGGCGCGCCAGCGCTCGGTATAGGCGTCGGTCGAGAGGCCGAGCAGATAGGCGTCCGGTACCATCCCCGGATAAGTACTGCGCCAGCTGGCCACATGGACCTGCGCTATACCCGCGGCGTCATCCGCGCGGGCGCGCCTTATCAGCGCCATACCTCCTCGCTCCGCCGCGCCAGCGGCGTGATATCGCCCCAGCCATAGGCTACTTCCATGACCTGCGTTCCATCGAACATGAGGGGCCGGTCGCTGACCAGCTTGCCGCCCATTTTCTCATAGAAACGCCGCGCCTTCCAATTATCCCGCAAGGCCCACACGGAGGCGGCCGTCATACCGCGCAAGGTCATCGCCGCGGCCATCGTCGTCATCAGCCTTGTGCCAAGTCCCTGCCCCTGCCCGACCTTGAGGACGTACAGGGCGTGGAACTCGCCGGAATAATCCGTCAGTCCGACCTGCTCCGGTCCATTGACGCCGAACCCGATGACCCGATCCTCGCCGTCTATCGGCATCTCGGCTAAGAAGATATCGGTGCGGTTCCGTTTGTTGTCCAGAACCTGCGCCCAGTAGCGCGTCCGGCTGAACACGTCCATCGATGCCAGCGTGCGGGCGGGAACGATGCCGGGATAGGTTTCACGCCAGCCTGCAACATGCACATATGCCACCGCAGCGGCATCGTCGAGCCGCGCACGCCGGATCCGCCCGATCATTCCACAGCGCTCCCGCGCTCCATTACGCCTGCGAAAAAGCCGTCGGTGCCGTGCCGCGCCGGGGACAGCCGCATATAGGGACCGGTGCCCGGGCTGGCGGTACCGACCGCCTGTTCCCATAGATCGTCTACCGGCTTGACCGTGAAGTCAGGATGGGAGGCAAGGAATGCGTCGATTTGACGCTCGTTCTCCTGCGGCAGCATCGAGCAGGTCGCATAGATCAGCCGTCCGCCCGGTTTGACCAGACGGGCAGCACTGTCCAGGATGCTGTGCTGGAGCTTCAGCAGTTCTTCCAGTCCCGGTCCCAGCAGACGCCACCGGCTGTCCGGATTGCGCCGCCATGTGCCCGTGCCGGTACAGGGAGCATCGACAAGGACCCGGTCGAACTTGCCCTTGTGTCGCTTGACCCAGGGGTCGCGCTCGCTGGCGAGCGGGCGGGTCTCGATGTTGTGCAGGCCAGCCCGGCGGAACCGCTCGGCGGCCCGCTTCAGGCGCTTTTCCAGCACGTCGCAGGCGACCAGCCGGCCCTTGTTCTGCATTCCCGCAGCGATGGCGAGCGCCTTGCCGCCGGCGCCGGAGCAGAAATCCACGACCTGATGACCTGGCTTGGCGTCGGTCAGCAGCCCGATGAGCTGCGATCCTTCGTCCTGTATCTCGACCAGGCCGGCCTTGAAGGCGTCGGTCGAAGCCAGCGGTGGGCGACCGTAAATCCGGACGCCGAAGGGCGACCAGCGCGTCGCCTCCCCCTCGATCCCGGCCGACGCGAGAGCCGCGATGGCCGCATCCCGGTCGCCCTTGACGGTATTGACGCGGAGGTCGAGGGGGGCCGCGTCGAGCAGGGCCGCGAGTTCGGGTACGAAGCGGTCGCCGAGGAATTCCCGGAGGAGGTCCGCCGCCCAGTCCGGGCATTCGACCCTGATCTGCTCCGGCATGTCCGGATGGTCGAGCGTATGGCCTTCCAGCTTGTTCGCCAGCTTGATCTCGCCGGCCGAAAACTCCGCCGGCGCGAAGCGGCCGCCGCTGAACAGCTTGTCGAGGTGGTCGGCGGGCCGGCCCTGGGCAAGGATCTGGTCGGCGATCAGCAAGGTCCGGGCGGTTATGGGGAAGCCGCCGGCATGGGTGAACCACCAGCGCAGGCGCGCGTGGCGGCGCAGAACGCCGTAGACGGTTTCCGCCACGGCGGCGCGGTCCTTGGCACCGATGAAGCGACGGGCACGGAAGAAGGCGCTGATCACGGCATCTGCCGGACGCGGCGTCACCTCCACCTCGTCGAGGAGTTCGATGGCGGCTTGAAGACGGGCGCCGGGGGTCATCTGGTCTCTGCTGAATGCACGGGGGCGAACTTGCGTCCAAACTTACATGAAGGTGTGACATGGGCGATTAATCGCCGCCGCGCAACAGCTTTCATCGGCAGGACAGCGCTGCGGCGGCGAAAACACCACCTCGCCGGTCAGGACGCGCGGCATCCTGCCGACTGCCCCAGGGGGTGCGGCGTCAGGAAGCTTCGATAGTGTATTGCCCGGCCATCAAACTACCTCCATAGTGGTAGAAGGGCATAGGTGCGCATGGTATATTGCCGTACCCTGCCGATAATGATTTTCAATGATCCGTAGTGGTGCTTAGGGCATGTCGCCGGTTGACATAATCACTGACTTACTGATTGCGGGCATTGCCGGAACGCTGGGATATTTCGGTGCCCGCCTGGGCGGAGAGCTCTGGGCGCGCATCATCCTCGACAGCAAGGAAGCCAAGGACCTTCAGGCCAAGCTGAAGCGTCGAGCTCCGTTGATCCCGGCATTCTCGCAAAGATGCGGACGCCTCAGGCTAGCCCTTGGACAGAGCGAAGCGCGACGGCGGAACGTGGAGCGGAGGATCGACGATCTGCACAGGCAGCTCGACGCCCTGGAGAACCGGGACGAGGAGTATATCCGGTTCGTGGGGCATCCCCGGCCCGGACATCATCATTTCAAGGCCGTGATGATCAATCGGCACGTTCAGACCGCCATTCGTGAGGGGCGGACCCATGGGCTTCTGGATAACAGCTGGGCTCGTCCGCAAAACGTCGAGATCTGGGCCAGCAGTCTGGCGGACGCCAAAGGCAGCCTCAATGCCCGCTTTCCCATGAGCCTTGGATTCGTCGTGATCGAGATGATCGAACCCGAAGACGCCCCACAGGACGCGCAGGGAGATGCCGCATGATCACGACCTATATCCTGTCGTTCTTCACCGGCTATCTCGGCATTCTGCTGGGATTTCGCTTTGCCTTGGACCGGGTGCAGATCGCCCGGCGCCGTATCGCCAACCTGCACAAGGACAAGATCCTTCAGGTCGCGTCGATACGTGAGCTTGCCAAGGCGGCCAAGGTCAGCAAGCACAAGCTCAAGGAAAGCGAACTGCTTGTCGGACGGCTGGAAACCGAGGTCCGAACGCTCGAGGAGCGAGTCGGATCGGTCAAGCGCGCGGATAACAGGCTGGTCGTTCTCGACGAGCGCCGCCTGCCGGAGGATCATCCATGGATCCTGAGTATTTCCGGACCGGGGGGCCTGCTTCCCGAAGCGAAAGGCGACGAAGGCCACGAGAACTGGACCGGCACCATGCGGTTCCTGGTCTGGGCGGCGACCGAAAAGCGCGCGGTACACAAGGCGGCGACCCGCTATCCGGCGTCGCGCGGCTTCAAGTTGGAAGTGCTGGAAGAGAAGGGCCGGAACGGTCCTTCGCAGGCGGCCTAGCACCAGGAACGCTGTACCGCAAAGGCCGCAGACATCGACCGGCAGTCCCCGGCGATGTCTGCGGTCCCTGCTATCAGGTGCCCGAGGTCACAGGTCGCGGCGGTAGTTCGGCGCCTCGTTGGTGATCATGATGTCGTGGACGTGGCTTTCGCGCAGCCCGGCATTGGTGATCTTGACGAAATTGCAGTTCTTCTGCATCTCGGGAACCGTCCGGTTGCCGGTGTAGCCCATCGCCGCCTTCAGACCGCCGACGAGTTGATGGATCACGCCGCCGACCGGCCCCTTATAGGGCACGCGGCCTTCGACGCCTTCGGGAACCAGCTTCATCGTGTCGCGCACTTCCTGCTGGAAGTAGCGGTCGGCCGAACCGCGTGCCATGGCGCCGACCGACCCCATGCCGCGATAGCTCTTGTAGCTGCGGCCCTGGTACAGGATGACCTCACCGGGGCTCTCGTCCGTGCCGGCGAACAGGCTGCCGAGCATCGCGCAATCGGCACCGGCTGCAATCGCCTTGGCGAGGTCGCCCGAATACTTGATGCCGCCGTCGCTGACGACCGGAATGCCCTGGCGATGGCATTCCTCGACCACGTCCATGACGGCCGTCAGCTGCGGGACGCCGACGCCGGCGACCATGCGGGTCGTGCAGATCGATCCGGGACCGATGCCGACCTTGACGGCATCGACGCCGACGCCGATCAGAGCCTTGGCGGCCTCGGCGGTCGCGACGTTGCCGGCCACGACCTGGGTATAGTTGGACAGGCGGCGCACCCGCTCGATCTGCTCCATCACCTTGGACGAATGGCCGTGGGCGGTATCGACCACCAGCACGTCGACCTCGGCGTCGAACAGCGCCTCGGCGCGGGCGAGACCGTCGTCGCCGGTACCGGTCGCGGCGGCGGCGCGCAGACGGCCCTGGTCGTCCTTGCAGGCGTTGGGATGGAGCTGGGCTTTTTCGATGTCCTTGACGGTGATCAGACCGATGCAACGGTAGGCGTCATCGACCACGAGGAGCTTCTCGATGCGGAACTGGTGGAGCAGGCGCTTGGCTTCCGACTGATCGACACCTTCCCGCACCGTGACCAGACGCTCGTGGGTCATCAGTTCCGAAACCCGCTGCTGCGGGTTGGAAGCGAACCGCACGTCGCGGTTGGTCAAGATGCCGACCAGCTTTCCGGAAGGCTGCTCGACCACCGGGATGCCGGAGATGCGGTAGCTTGCCATCAGGCTCAGCGCATCGGCGAGGCTGGCGGTCGGTTCGATGGTGATGGGATTGACCACCATGCCCGACTCGAAC
Organism: Skermanella aerolata KACC 11604; assembly: GCF_000936425.1. Taxonomy (GTDB): domain Bacteria; phylum Pseudomonadota; class Alphaproteobacteria; order Azospirillales; family Azospirillaceae; genus Skermanella; species Skermanella aerolata. The sequence goes on from NZ_AVFK01000030.1 coordinate 30,837, forward strand.
CGCTTGACGCGGCGGACTTCATCGGCCTGCCGCTCGATATCCATGTTGCGGTGAAGCACGCCGATACCGCCGGCCTGGGCCATCGCAATGGCGAGGGCGCTCTCGGTCACCGTGTCCATCGCGGCGGACATCAGCGGAATTCCAAGTTCGATCGTCTTGGTCAGCCGGGTGCGCGTGTCGGTCTGCGCCGGCAGGACCGAGGATTCGGCCGGCACCAGCAGGACGTCGTCGAAGGTTAAGGCTTCGCGAAACTGCACGATCTGGGCCATTTACCGTCTCCTGGCGTAAAATTTGCGGCACTATACACAGGAAACGCGCGGTGTGAAGTCTGTGTTGCCCTGCGGCAAACGCAGGGCTGAGGGATTGGACGGATTTTTGCTGGGGCGCTATCGCTTGCAAAGGCTGAACGCACCGGCTCTCCCTGGTGATCAAAACACGTGATATGCGCCTTTGAAGCAACCTTGCTCGCAATGCCTAAAAAGTGGTAGAATACCTTCTATCATATGCATGGAGCTTCAGATGTCTGAATTGGCACGGGACGATGCGTCCTTCAACTCTCCAGCAACAGGAACATCTAAGAATAAGAATCTTTCGGAAGAAAAAGGCTTATCAACTATAATGGTTTACGACGCTAAGCTGACTACTTATCTGGAACAACACTACAATGAAATAATGGCTCTCGTTGAAGAGCGGCGACGCCCAGAGCACGCCGATCAATGGGAACAAATTTAATTTCCTTTTTAAGTTGTAATGATCCAAAATCATAAAATTTACTCTTTGAACTGATTTTGTAATGACAGAAAAATTTACTTTGATTGCTTTCAAAGAGTGTTATCAGCGAAGCTGGCCGTGACTTCCATGAAGAGGCACCGTTTAAACAGCAAAGAGCGAACCTCAGAGAAATCGAACTACGTGCTTATGATGCAATCATTACCGATATTCGGAGGCATGGAATCAGGATTTCTTCCGGTATAATTGAAGCTAATTCCGATATATTATTCAAAGGACATGGAGTTTTTCAGTTAAGAAAATCCCCGTTCTCAAGGATGGTCTTTGGACGCTATGCAGTTGTCAATGTTGACAAAAATGAGGTAGTTGGGATCTTAGTGTTGTTCATGGGCTCAAACCTTCAAGGTCCGAACACTATAGAAATGATAGAGCTGCGGCGGTTCAAACCTTTCATCGACGGATCACCCAACTACGCCACGATCACGCACATCATTGCTCCAGAGCTGAAGCGATATGAAGACGGGTTCTAACTACTGGCCCGTTCTATACGTAGGGACATTCGGTTTCTCCAAGACTTCCTCCGACCCACTCACTTCGAATCTGTCGGAGGAAATCATGCTTTTGGTTCAAACCGATGGCCGGAACGACTGCCCGAGGCAGGCCGGGGCCTGGAAGCGGCCACGCCAGGGACCGGCGGAGATGATCGTCAGAACGGCGATGGTTGCCAGATAGGGCAGCATCGTGAAGACCTGGGACGGCAGGCCGACGGTGCTGCCGCTGCCTTGGGCATGAAGCTGGAGGATGGTCACTCCGCCGAAGATATAGGCGCCGAGAAGCACCCTGCCCGGCCGCCAGGAACCGAAAACCACCAGGGCAAGGGCGATCCAGCCACGGCCCGAGGTCATGTTCTCCGCCCACATCGGAGTCACTGACAGCGACAGGAACGCGCCGCCCAGGCCGGCCATGGCGCCGCCGAACATCGTCGCCAGATAGCGGACGCCGATCACGGGATGGCCGATCGAGTGGGCGGATTCGGCTGACTCGCCGACGGCGCGCAGGACCATGCCGGCATGGGTGTATTTCAGGAACCAGCCAACCGCGACAGTCAGGGCGATCGACAGGTAGACCATTGCGTCGTACTGGAACAGCAACGGGCCGATGATCGGCAAGGTGCTGAGGACGGGGATGTCGAGCTTGGGCAAGCCTGCGATGGGCATGCCGACGAAGCCGGCGCCGATCAGGGCGCTGAGGCCGATGCCGAAGATGGTCAGGGCAAGGCCGGTCGCCACCTGATTGGCCATTAGGGTCAGGACGAGCACGGCGAAGACCAGGGCCAGTGCCGCACCGGCCAGGGCCGCCGAGCCGATGCCGAGGATCGCGCTGCCGGTGGACATCGTAACGCCGAATCCGACGACGGCGCCGATCAGCATCATGCCCTCGACACCGAGGTTCAGGACGCCGGAGCGTTCGGCCACCAGTTCGCCGACGGCGGCGAACAGCATCGGGGTGGCGGCGATGACGATGGAAACCGTTATCAGGACCAGAAAATCGGTCATGCCGTGGCGACCTCCCGGCGGGGTTTGGCGGACTGGATACGGATGCGGTAGCGGACGAGGAAGTCCGACGCGAGCAGGTAGAACAGCAGCATTCCCTGGAACACGCCTGTCGCCGCCTGCGGCAACTGGGCATAGACCTGGGCGTTCTCGCCGCCGATATAGGAGATCGCCATGACGATCCCGGCCAGGACGATACCGATCGGGTTGAGGCGGCCGAGGAAGGCCACGATGATGGCGGTGAAGCCGTAGCCAGGCGTGAGTTGGGGCGTCAGCTGGCCGATTGGGCCAGCGACTTCGACCATGCCGGCGATGCCGGCGAGCGCTCCGGCCAGGAGCAGCGAGAACCAGACGGTGCCCTTCTGGCTGAAGCCGGCGAAACGGGCTGCCATGGGGGCTTGGCCGACGACTTTGATCTGGAAGCCGGTGACGGTGTAGGTCAGCAGCACCCAGGCGGCGGCGGCCGCGAACAGCGCCACCAGGGCTCCGACGTGAAGGCGGGTCCCTTCAAGGATGACCGGCAGGATGGCGGCCTCGGTGAACAGGCGGCTCTGCGGGAAGTTGAAGCCATCCGGATCGCGCCAGGGACCGTGGACCAGGATGCTCAGCACCAGCGCCGCAACGTAGGTCAGCATCAGGCTGGTCAGGATCTCGCTGACTTCGAACTTCGTCTTGAGGAAGGCGGGGATGGCCGCCCACAGCATACCGCCAAGGGCGCCGGCCACGAACATCAGCGGGAGGATCCAGACGCCCTCGTCGCCCCAAAAGGCCAGCGCCACGCCGGCGCCGAAGATGGCGCCCATCGTCAACTGGCCTTCCGCTCCGATATTCCAGACATTGGCGCGGAAGCCGATGGCGAGGCCGGTGGCGATCAGGATCAGCGGTCCGCCCTTGACAGCCAGTTCGGCGAGGCCGAACTGGGTTTCCAGCGGCGAGACCAGGAAGATGTAGAGCGTCGATCCGGGATTGAGGCCGAGGATCATGAACAGCAGGTAGCCGGACAGGATGGTCAAGGCGATTGCCAGCAGGGGCGTGCCGTAGACCAGCCAGCGGGGGATTTCCCGCCTTGCTTCGAACTTAAGCGACATTCTGGGCACTCCCATGGACAGCCGGGACTTCGGCGGACATGCCGTGCAGGCCGCCCATCAGCAATCCGATTTCCTCCATCGAGGCATCGGCGGTATCGATGGCCCTGGACAGCGATCCCACGTTAAGGACCGCGAGGCGGTCGCACAGGGTCAGCAACTCGTCCAGGTCCTGGGAAACCACGACGATGCCCGCCCCGTTCTGGGCAAGGTTGAACAGGGCTTGGTGGATGGCAGCCGCCGCTCCGGCATCGACGCCCCAGGTCGGCTGGGCGATGACGAGAACTTCGGGAGTCTGGAGGATCTCGCGGCCGACGATGTATTTCTGGAGATTGCCGCCGGACAGGCTGCGGGCGGCGCTTTCCGGGCCGCGCGCCTTGACGCCGAATTCCTGGATGATCCGCTCGGCGAACTCGCGGGTGGCGTCGTGCTTGATCCAACCGCCTACCGCCAGCTTCATCCGGTTGCGGGCGCTGATCAGGGCGTTGGACGCGAGGCTCATGTCGGGGACCGCGGCGTGGCCGTTGCGCTCCTCCGGAACGCAACACAATCCAAGCGCACGGCGCGGTTCGACGCCGAGATTGCCGACGGGCTTGCCGTCGAGCCGGATCGAGGATGGCTGGGCTACGGTCAGCTCGCCGGACAGCGCCCGCATCAATTCGTTTTGGCCGTTGCCGGCGACGCCGGCGATGCCGAAGATCTCGCCGGCGGCCACTTCGAAGCCGATGCTCTTCAGGTTGATGCCGAAGGGCTGGTCGGTGGCAAGGCTGAGGTTATCGACGTTGAAGCGGGTGGCGGTGCGTGGGCGGGCGCCCCGGCGAGCCAGAGTCTTCAGTTCGGCCCCGATCATCATCTGCGCCATGCCACGGGTGGATTCCGTCGCGGGATCGCATTCGCCGACGACCTTGCCTCCCCGCAGGATCGTGGCGTGGTGGCACAGGTCCTTGATCTCCTGGAGCTTGTGGCTGATGTAGAGGATCGAGCAGCCCTCGGCCGAAAGCTGGCGGAGAGTGCCGAACAGGCGCTCGACCTCCTGCGGGGTAAGGACGGAGGTTGGCTCGTCCATGATCAGCAGCTTGGGGTCCTGGAGCAGGCAGCGGACGATCTCGACGCGCTGGCGCTCGCCGACGGACAGGGTATGGATCTCACGCCGGGGGTCGAGCGGCAGGCCGTAGGCTTTGGAGACTTCGATGATGCGGTCGTTGAGCTTCCGCATGTCGGACTTGCCTTCGAGGCCGAGCGCTATGTTCTCCAACACCGACATGCCGTCGAACAGCGAGAAGTGCTGGAACACCATGCCGACCCCGATGCGGCGGGCCGCGTGGGGATTGGCGAGGGTGACGGCTTGGCCGTTCCACAGGACCTCGCCTTCGTCGGCGTGGAGAACGCCGTAGATGATCTTGACCAGGGTGGATTTGCCGGCGCCGTTTTCTCCCAGCAATGCGTGGATTTCACCCGGTTGGACTGAGAAGCTGACGCCATCGTTGGCGACTACCCCAGGGAAGCGTTTGGTTATTCTGCGAAGCTCAAGCCGGGGAGGCGCCCCGGCGGCATCGTTGGTCATGTTTCACTCTCCCAGTTCCCTCAGAGTTTTACTTCAAGCCTCGCATCGGCAGGTTCTTCGGCCTCTTTCGATGCTATGGCAACGGTAATGAGCAGTTCCGCCGCGACCAGAGCCGCGATCACGGTGGGTCTTTTGTCGCGGTGTAAAGCCGAGCCGATCGGGCAGGTCAACCGGCTGAGGATTTGCGGGTCGCCGCCATGGGCGGTGAAGGTGCGCTCGAAGCGGCGACGCTTGGTGGCCGAGCCGATCAGGCCGGCATAGGCGAAGTCGGCCCGGCGGAGGACGGCTTCGGCGATCTGGAAGTCCAGCGCGTGCAGGTGGGTCAGGATCAGGTAGCAGGAGCCTGTCGGGGCTTCGGCGATCAGGTCCAGTGGTGCGCTGGTGACGATGGGGTGGACGTTGTCGCCGGGAGGCCGGGTTGGGAACTCTTCGGGCCGTTCATCGATCCACTGGATGTCGAACGGCAGGGGCGCCAGCGCCGTGGCGATGGCCTTGCCGACATGTCCGGCGCCGAACAGCAGGACGCGGGTCAGGCGGGAGGAGGCTGCTTGCTCCTCCGCTTCGATGCGGGTGAGGACGGCGGGGTCGGCCCGCTCCAGCCTGAGGGTGACGTGACCGCCGCAGCATTGGCCGATGGCGGGACCGAGCGGAACTTCGATGGTTGCTTCAGTGGGCTGTGCCGGATCGGACGCCAGCATGCGGGCACGGGAAATCGCGTCCCATTCCAGCCGGCCGCCGCCGATAGTGCCGACCGTAGCGTCCGCCCCTACGAGCATGCGGGCGCCCGGCTCGCGCGGCGTCGAGCCGCGGGCTTCGGCCACCGTCACCAGGGCGGCCGGTTCGCCGCGCTGGAGCATGCCTTTGAGTACGGACGCCAGATCGGTCATGGTGGCGAAACCTGCTCCAGCATCGCCTCGATCGCGGCCAGCACCTTTTCGGGCGTGGCCGGGGGATCGATGCGGGGGCACCGCTGGTATCCGGCGACGCTGGCGACCGCGTCGGAGATCGCATGGAGCACCGACATGCCGAGCATCAGGGGAGGCTCGCCGACCGCCTTGGAGCGATAGATCGTGTCCTTGCGGTTCGGCGAGTTCTCCAGCAGATGGACGTTGAAGATCTTTGGGCGGTCGCTGCATGCCGGGATCTTGTAGGTGCTGGGCGCATGGGTGCGGAGGTGGCCGCGCTGGTCCCACCACAGTTCTTCCATGGTCAGCCAGCCCATCCCCTGGACGAAGCCGCCTTCGACCTGCCCCCGGTCGAGTGCTGGGTTCAGCGACTTGCCGACGTCGTGGAGGATATCGACACGATCGACGCGGTACTCGCCGGTTAATGTATCGACGGTGACTTCCGCCGCCGCCGCACCGTAGGAGAAGTAATAGAACGGCTTGCCGCTGCCGGCAGTCCGGTCCCAATGAATCTCCGGCGTCTTGTAGAAGCCGGTGGAGGAGAGCTGGATGCGGGCCATGTAGGCGGTGCGGACCAGATCGGCGAAGGGGATCTCCTGATTGCCGATGCGGACCCGGTTGGGCAGGAAGACGACTTGCTCGCGCGGCACTCCCCAGTTCTCCACCGCGAAGCCGATCAGGCGTTCCTTGATGGTGTGGGCCGCGACCTGGGCGGCCTTGCCGTTGAGGTCGGCGCCGGAGGATGCCGCCGTGGCGGAGGTGTTGGGCACCTTGCCGGTCGTGGTCGCGGTGATCCGGACCTTGTCGATGTCGATCTGGAATTCCTCGGCGACGACCTGGGCGACCTTGACGTAGAGCCCCTGCCCCATCTCCGTCCCGCCGTGGTTCAGGTGGACGCTGCCGTCGGTGTAGACGTGGACGAGAGCGCCGGCCTGATTGTACTGGGTGGCGGTGAAGGAGATGCCGAACTTGACTGGCGTCAGGGCGATGCCCTTCCGCAGGTAGCCGCCTTTTGCGTTGTGCTCGCGGATCGCGGCGCGGCGGGCCTGGTAGTCGCTGCGGGCTTCAAGGTCGGCCACCAGTTCGGGGGCGATGTTGTCCTCGACCGTCTGGTGGTACGGCGTCACGTCGCGGCCGGCTTCGCCGTAGAAGTTCAGCTTGCGGATCTCCAGCGGGTCTTTGCCGACGGCGTAGGCGATTTCCTCGATGATGCGTTCGGCCGCGACCATGCCCTGCGGGCCGCCGAAGCCCCGGAAGGCGGTGTTGGATACGGTGTTGGTCTTCAACGGCAGGGATTGCGCGTGGACCGCCTCGTAGAAGTAGGTGTTGTCGCAGTGGAACAGAGCGCGGTCGGTGACCGGGCCGGAAAGGTCGGCGGCGAAGCCGCAGCGGGCGGCGAACAGGAAATCGACGCCCTTGATACGGCCCTCGTCATCGAAGCCGACGCTGTAATCGACCTCGAAGTCGTGGCGCTTGCCGGTGATGACCATGTCGTCGTCGCGGTCGGGGCGCAGCTTGGCGGCGCGACCTGTCTTCTTGGCGACCAAGGCCGCCGTTGCGGCGAACAGGTTCGCCTGGGTTTCCTTGCCGCCGAAGGCTCCGCCCATGCGCCGGACTTCGATGGAGACGGCGTTGGCGGGGATGCTCAGCACGTGGGCTACGATGTGCTGGACTTCGCTGGGATGCTGGGTCGAGGAATGGACGAGCACTTCGTCGTCCTCGCCGGGGACCGCCATGGCGATCTGGCCTTCGAGATAGAAGTGGTCCTGGCCGCCGATGGCAATACGGCCTTCGAGGCGGCGGGGTGCCGAGGCTATCGCTTCGGCGGCGTCGCCGCGCTTAAGCGTCATCGGCGGGAAGACGACCGTGCCGGTTTCCCGCGCCTTGGCCGTGGTCAGGACGGGGTCGAGATCTTCGTATTCGGCAACGGCGAGGCGGGCGGCCCGGCGAGCCTGCTCGCGGGTCTCGGCGGCGACGGCGAACAAGGGCTGGCCGGCGTATTCGATCAGGTCGTCCGCGAACAGCGGTTCGTCGTGGCGGCCCATGCAGCTCACGTCGTTGGTGCCGGGAATGTCGGCCGATGTCAGCACACGGACGACGCCGGGGGCCGACTTGACCTTGGAGAGGTCGAGCGACAGCAGCTTGGCGTGCGGACGGTCGCTCAGTCCGAGATAGACGTGGAGCAGTCCCGCGGGTTCGCGGATGTCGTCGATATAGACGGCTTCGCCGGTGACATGCTTGTGGGCGCTGTCGTGCCGCCGGTCGACATGGACGCCGCCGGTGATGCGCTCCGCCGTCGCGATGGGGGTCGAATCAGGCATGGACCAGCCTCCGGTCGCCGACCAGACGCGTGTCCGCGTCGGGATCGGTCGTTTCGACATACATCTTCATCAGCAAATTCGCGGCCACGGTCATGCGGTAGCCGGAACTGGCGCGCCAGTCCGTCAGGGGCGTGAAATCGCTGCGGAGAGCGGCCATGGCGTCGCGAACGGTCGCTTCGGTCCATGGGCGGCCGGTCAGGGCCTGCTCGGCGAGGGGAGCCCGTTTCGGGGTTGCGGCCATGCCGCCGAAGGCGATGCGGGCTTCCGTCACGGTGCCGTTATCCAGCCGGATCGAGAAGGCGGCGCAGACGGCGGAGATGTCCTGGTCGAAGCGTTTGGTGATCTTGTAGGCACGGAAACGGGCATCGGGTGCCGGTTTAGGCAGGATGACCTTCTCGACGAACTCGTCCGGGCGGCGGTCCTGCTTGCCGTAGTCGATGAAGAATTCCTCGATCGGCATGCTGCGCCGGCCGGATGCGGAACGAAGGACCAGCGTGGCGCCAATCGCGATCAGTGCGGGAGGCGAGTCGCCGATCGGGGAGCCGTTGGCGATGTTTCCACCGATGGTCCCGACGTTGCGGACCTGGAGGCCGCCGATGCGCCGGATCAGCTCGCCGAAGTCGGGGTAGAGGGCTGATATGGGTGCCTGGATGTCGGTGTAGGTGGCGCCTGCCCCGATCTCCAGCGTGTCGCCGGTGTCGGTGATGTCGCGGTAGCCCTGGACGCGGCCGGTGTAGATGACGGTGTCGAGGACGCGCTGGAACTTGGTCACCCAGAGGCCGACATCGGTGGCGCCGGAAACGATGCGGGCTTCAGGGTTCTCGACCAGAAGAGTGGCGAAGGCTTCCAGGGTGGCGGGTGCGTAGAAGACGCGGTTGCCTTCGCCGACGCGGAGGGTTTCGTCGTCCCGAAGCGCCTTCAGCCCTTCGGCGATGGCGGTGCGGGCGTGGGCGAAACGGTCGCTTGCCGGATCGGCCAACTCGTACATGCGCTGGCTGGCCGCCGCGATCGGGGTGTAGCCGGTACAGCGGCACAGGTTGCCGGCAAGGGCATCGTCGATGCCGGCCGGCGTGGGGCTGGGGTCGTTGTGGTAGAGGGCGAACATCGACATTACGAAGCCCGGCGTACAGAAGCCGCACTGGGAGCCGTGGCAATCGACCATCGCCTGCTGTACCGGATGCAACTCGCCATCCGCCGTCTTCAGGTGTTCGACCGTGAGGACTTGGCAGCCGTCCAGGGTGGCCACGAAGCGGATGCAGGCATTTACGGCCTCGTACCGTATGGCGTCGCCGTCCAGCCGTCCGACGACGACGGTGCAGGCGCCGCAGTCGCCCTCGGCGCAGCCTTCCTTGGTGCCGGTCTTGCGTTCGGACAGGCGCAGCCAGTCGAGCACCGTCATCGTCGGATCGACGTTCCGGATTTCCTTCAGCTCGTCGCCCAGCAGGAATCTCACGCAATCGCGCATGGGTGCGGTTCTCCTCAGCGTTCAGCTACCGCGATAAGTCGAATAGGCGAAGGGGCTTACCAGCAGCGGCACATGGTAGTGCTGGCTTGCATTGGACAGGCCAAAGCGGAGCGGGATGCGGTCGAGGAACGGCGGCTCTTCCAGGGAGACGCCGGCTTCGCGGAAATAGGCGGCCACGTCGAACACCAGTTCATAGACACCGGGGACCATCGCGGCGCCGGACAGCAGCGGCGCGTCGCATCGGCCGTCTGAGTTGGTCCTGGTGGTCAGGACGAGTTCTCGGTCGTCGCCGGTGATTCGGAACAGGGCTACGGAAAGACCTGCCGCAGGCTTGCCGTGCATGGTATCGAGGACGTGGGTGGTGAGCCGCCCCGTGGATTCCGTGCTATTGGCCGTCGTCCCCATCTGTCTCTCCTTGCCTGTCTTCGTTTCCGCTTGTTATCGCTTTGCGGAGTTTTCTTAGTAAATGTTTCACTAATCTGCCCAGGCCGTCGATACGGCACGGCCGGAAAGACTTTCAAAACTTTCGCAAAGGTCCAAACTCCGTCCGGGACGGTAGCTTTACCCATGGATGCTATTGGTGGAAGGGTGCAAATGTCTCCGGATAATTCGAAAAATCTGGCCCGCGATCTTAACGCCGATGGCTTCATTGCCCGTTTCGGAGGCGTTTTCGAACATTCGCCCTGGATCGCGGAGGCTGCACTTGCCGCCGATCCCGGTCTGCTGCATGCCGACGTCGGCAGACTTCATGCCGCCATGGCATCAGTGCTCAGGGCTGCTGGGCCGGAGCGACAGTTGGTCGTCCTGCGAGCCCATCCGGACTTGGCCGGAAAGCTGGCGCTGGCGGGCGAGCTGACCGCCGATAGTTCGGCGGAGCAGGCGGGAGCGGGCCTCGACCGCTGCACGGCAGAGGAGTTCGCCCGCTTCCAGGAACTGAACGACCATTACCAGTCGAAGTTCGGCTTCCCCTTCATCATCGCGGTGCGCGGACTGGACCGGCACGACATCCTGCGCGCTTTCGAGAAGCGGGTCGGCAATACGCCGGAGCAGGAGTTCCAGACGGCCTTGGGGCAGGTCGAGCGGATAGCGCTGCTTCGGCTTTATCAGATAACAGGGCAGCCTCAGCACGATCTGGGCCAAGCGCTGATGGACCGGCTGGAGGAGTTCGCCACCTTCACGGCCGAACCCGGCATGCTGACGCGGCTGTTCCTGACGAAGGAACACAAGGCGGCGGCGGAGCGGCTGATCGCCTGGATGGGTGAGGCCGGCATGACCGGCAGGATCGACGCCGCCGGAAACGTGGTCGGGCGCTACGAGGGAGACCAGCCGGGGCTGCCTGCCCTGCTGATCGGCTCCCACATCGATACTGTCCGCAATGCGGGCAAATACGACGGCAACTTCGGCGTGCTGGCTGGTGTTGCGGCGGTGGCCGAGTTGAACCGGCGCGCCGAGCGGCTGCCGTTCGCCATCGAAGTGATCGGCTTTGGCGACGAGGAGGGCGTGCGCTTTCCGGTGACGCTGACCGGCAGCCGCGCCATCGCCGGCACCTTCGACGGCGCGGCGCTAGGCGTGGCGGATGCCGACGGGATCGGGTACGTGGAGGCTTTGCGTGCGTTCGGCGGCGACCCCGACGCCATCGCCTCCGCCGCGCGGCGGCCCGACGAGGTGCTGGCCTATGTCGAGGTCCATATCGAGCAGGGGCCGGTGCTGGAGGCGGAGGATCTGGGTGTCGGCGTCGTCACCGGCATCAACGGGGCGTCGCGCTTCATCGTGCGGGTCGGCGGCACCGCGAACCATGCGGGCACGGTCCCGATGAAGCTCCGGCGCGACGCGCTGGCGGGCGCTGCGGAAATGGTGCTGGCGGTCGAGCGCCGGGGGCTGGAGGGGACCGACTTGGTCGCCACCGTCGGCAGGATCGAAGCGCTGCCCGGAGCTGTCAACGTGATCCCTGGCGGCGCCGTGTTCACAATAGACCTTCGCTCACCGGACGACACCGTGCGGCGTGCCGCTTCGGCGGCTGTACTGGGCGATATCGAGGCCATCGCCGGGCGGCGCGGGCTGGCGATAGAGGTCGAGCAGTCCCACGATGCTCCGGCGACGCTGTGCGCGCCCGGCTTGATAGCACAACTGTCGGAGGCGGTCGGCCGCTGCGGCGTGCAGCCTCGGAAGCTGCCGAGCGGCGCTGGGCACGACGCCATGGCGGTGGCGGCCCTGTGCTCTGTCGGCATGCTGTTCACCCGCTGCGGCGAAGGCATCAGCCACAATCCGGCGGAATCGATCACGGTGGAGGATGCCGACTTGTCGATGCGGGTGCTGCTGGACTTTATCCGGCACTTCGACCCGGCGGCACTCGGCCATTAGTTTCATTCGTAATTTGCAGGGCAGTGTTACGACAAGCGCGTTCATGAAACGTTAACTGTACCTTGAACGCGCAGGGATGGCAGCGACATATTAGCATCCTAATAATAAGCTTGCTTGGTACACTGTCATGGACACGAATTCCGCCGCCCTCAGGGCGGCTTTCGGTTTCCGGCTGGCGCGGATCGCGCGCCGCTGGCGCCGCGAGATCGACGAGGGCTTAAAGCCCTACGGCCTTACCGAGGCCACCTGGATGCCCCTGCTCCACCTGTCGCATATGGGAAAACAGGCGCGGCAAAAGGATCTGGCGCGATCGCTCGACATCGAGGGATCGTCGCTGGTCCGGCTGCTCGACGCCCTTGAAGCTTCCGGTCTGGTCGAGCGGTTCGACCACGAGACCGACCGGCGTTCGAAGGTGGTGCGGCTGACGGAACGGGGACTGGACGTGCTGGACGGCGTCAACGGGGTGGCGAGCGCCATCCGGCGGCGCCTGCTGCTCGGCGTGCTCGACGACGAGGTGGTGTCGGCGTTGCGCACCTTCGACCGCATCGAGCAGAGCTTCCAGATTGACGAGCCCGCCGAAGAGCGGATCGAAGCCTAACGGCCGGCCTTGATGTTCCTGTTCGATATCCGCAACCTGACCTTCGCGGTCAAGGCGTTCGGCGCATCGATGATCGCGCTGTACATCGCCTTCGCGCTCGACCTGCCGCACCCGTCATGGTCGATGCTGACCGTGTTCATCGTGGCGCAGCCGCTGGCGGGCATGGTGCAGTCGAAGGCGGCCTACCGCGTCATGGGCACCATCGCCGGCTCGGTCTTCGCGGTGTTCGCGACGACCACTTTCGCCGGATCGCCGGAACTCCTGACGCTGGCCCTGGCGGTCTGGGCCGGGGTCTGCGTCTACGCGACCGTGCTGGACCGGACGCCGCGCAGCTATTCCTTCATGCTGGCGGGCTACACGGCGGGGATCATCGCGTTTCCGGTCGTGGATACTCCCGGCATCATCTTCGATACGGCGGTGGCGCGGTGCCAGGAAATCATCCTGGGCATCCTGGTCATGGTGGTGGTCAGTCAGGTGGTGTTCCCACAGCGGGTCGGCGGCATGCTGATGGGGCGGCTGACGGCATGGCTGGAAGACGCGCGCCGCTGGACCAGGGACGTGGTGACGGAACGGACCGCCGGGCCAGAACGGGAAGCGGACCGCCACCGCCTGATCGTCAACGCCGCGGCACTGGACGGCTTGCGGGTCCATGCCAGCTACGACACGCCGGAACTGCGCGCGGCGGAGGCGGGCGTGCGCCGGCTTCAGCGGCTGCTGCAAATGCTGCTGTCGAACGTCGTTTCGGTACAGGACAGGCTGGGGACCCTGCGGCGCGACCGGCCGGATCTTCATGACGCGATAAACCCCTTGCTGACGGCCATCGCAGATTGGTTCGACGAGCCGGCGGACGGCAAGGCGGCGCTGCTGGAACGGCTGGCAGCGGCCGAGCCATCCGACGAAGCCATCCGGAACGACCCCGACGCCCTGCTGATGCGTTCGCTCTGCGCCCGCCTGCGCGACCTTGTCCTGTATTGGGACGAGATCGTCGGGCTTCACGCCGCGATCGGACGCGGCGAGCGGATCAGCGTGCGGGAGGAGCCGCCGTCGCTCCACCGCGACCACTTCATGGCCGCATTGTCGGGTGCATCCGCCACGGTCGCGGTCCTGCTGTGCACCGGGTTCTGGATCGCCAGCGGGTGGTCGCACGGCTATCTCGCCGCGATGATGGCCGCCGTGGGATGCAGCCTGTTCGCGACCCTGGACGAACCGGCGCGAGCGACGGCCAAGTTCCTGAACCTGTCGATCGTCGCCATGATGATCGCGAGCGGCTACCTGCTGTTCGTGCTGCCGGGCGTCAACAGCTTTCCGCTGCTGGTGGCGGCCCTGGTGCCGGTCTTCATTCCGCTGGCCGCCGCGATGGCGTCGCCGCTTCACTTCCCCGTGGCCCTGCCCGTCCTGATCACAACCGCCGCGACGCTGGCGCTCCAGAACAGCTACCAGATCGACTTCGCCGACTTCCTCAACGGCGGGATCGCCCAGGTGATCGGGCTGGGAACCGCCGTGGTGGTTCTGACGCTCATGCGGTCGCTGGGAGCGGACTGGACGGTCCAGCGGCTGATGGACGCGATCCGGAGCGATCTGGCGAGACTGGCCGCCGGGGACTCCCGGCTGGACCGCCGGCGCTTCGAAGGGCGGATGTACGACCGCCTGGGCGGTCTGGTGCCCCGCCTTGCGCTGACTTCGGACCGGCCGGAACGCCGGAACCTGCTGCGCGACGCGTTGGCGGGACTGCGGATCGGGCTGAACCTCCTGGCGATCCGGCGCGACCGCGACATGCTGCCGGCATCGGAGCGCGAAACGGTAGACACGGTGCTGGCGGCACTCCGGCGCTATTTCGGCGGTGCGGGCGGAGGCAGCGATATCGACGAGTTGCGGCGAGTGCTGGACGACGCGACCGCACGGCTTTCAGCGCCCGAGACCGGCCCTGCCGGGACCGAAGTACTCCTGTCGTTGTTCGGCATACGCCACGCGCTGTTCCATATCCAACGGACGTCCTGAGATGAAGGAACTCGACATAGCCGGCGTTTACATCACGCCGATCCTCGGCTGGGCGATCGTAGCCCTGGTCGTTTGGACGGTGCTGCGGCGCCTGATCGACAAGGCGGGCCTGGCGCGCTGGATCTGGCATCGCGGACTTTTCGACGCGGCGCTGTTCATCATCGTCCTGGGCGGCGTCGTCGCGGTGGCCGGCCGGCTTACGGAATTATAGGATCATGAAACTCTCCTTTTCGCTCGGCCGTATTGCGGTCACCCTGGTCACGGTCGCCCTTGCCGTCGTCGTCGGCTGGTACCTGTGGGACTACTACATGGAACGGCCCTGGACCCGCGACGGCCGGGTCCGAGCCGACGTCATCCAGGTGGCGCCCGACGTATCGGGCGTCGTGTCCCGCGTCAACGTTGCGGACAACCAGCGCGTCCATCGCGGCGAACTGCTGTTCACCATCGATCAGGACCGCTACCAGCTGGCGGTCGATCAGAGCAAGGCGATGGTCGAAAGCCGCCGCGCCGAGATGATGCAGCGGGAACGCGACATGGACCGGCAGCACAGGCTCGCCAACGGCGTGATCTCGGCATCGGACCGAGAGCAGGCGGAGTCTGCCTATGCCATAGCACAGGCCGGCTACCGGCAGGCGGTGGCCGATATGGAGGTCGCCAACCTCAACCTCGAGCGGACGGAGGTCCGCGCCGTCACCGACGGCTATGTCACCAACCTGGAGCTTCATGCCGGCGACTATGTCCAGGCGGGCTCTCCCGCCCTGGCGCTGGTGGATATCACGTCGTTCCACGTCGTCGGGTATTTCGAGGAGACCAAGCTGCCGCGCATCAAGGTCGGGGCGCCGGTGTCGGTGGCGCTGATGGGATCGGGCGAGCGGTTCGAAGGCCATGTCCACAGCATCGCCAGCGGCATCGTGGACCGGGAACGCAGCCAGAGCCCGGACCTGCTGGCGAACATCAACCCGACCTTCACCTGGGTCCGGCTGGCCCAGCGGATTCCGGTCCGGATCTCGCTGGACCATCCGCCGGAGGATTGGCAGCCGAGGGCCGGGCTCACCGCGACCATCACCGTCCTGCCGGATTGATGCCAACGGCATTGAAGATTGGCCGGTGAGTTCCGGCAAAGATGTCGGGCTGAAGAGGCTCGACAACCAATGCTGTGTGGAAAGCGTTTGTTGGGCCACGGCCCAACCTACAGGTTCCTGCTGGGTAGGTTGGGCCGTGGCCCAACACTTGCCGACCGCAGGTCAAACTCTTCGGCTCCTGGTAGGAGACCTGGGCCGGATTGAAGGCTTGGCGGAAGGTTGATTACGGTAGTATTGGATCGATAGCGCCTACTCGAAGGAACTCCGCCCATGAGGCTTTGGATCAAGGACCCGCTGGCCATCCTCGCCGAGGGAGCCGAACGCGGGATCGTCGTCGAGGGCGGACAAATCGCCGAACTGGTTCCCGCCGGAGGTAAACCGGCGGCCCCTGTGGCGGAGGTCTTCGAAGCGGGCGGTCTTGCCGTCGTTCCCGGCCTGATCAACACCCATCATCATTTTTACCAGACGCTTACGCGTGCCCTTCCCGGAGCCTTGGACAAGGAGCTGTTTCCCTGGCTGAAGGCGCTGTATCCGGTATGGGCACGGCTCGACCGCCAAGCGCTTGAATCGGCCGTCACCGTCGCTATGGCGGAGCTGATGCTGTCGGGCTGCGCGACGACGACCGACCACCACTACGTCTTCCCCAAGGGGCTGGAAGACGCGATCGACGTCGAGGTCGAGGTGGCGAAGCGGCTTGGCATGCGAGCCGTGCTGACGCGCGGGTCGATGAACCTGTCGGAACGCGACGGCGGTCTGCCGCCGGACAGCGTCGTCCAGGACGAGGACACTATCCTGGAGGACAGCGAGCGGCTGATCGGCAAGTATCACCAGTGCCACGACGGCGCGATGATCCAGATGGCGCTGGCCCCCTGCTCGCCCTTTTCCGTCACCCGCTCGCTGATGACCCGGACGGCGGAGCTGGCCGCCCGTCATGATGTCCGCCTGCATACCCATCTGGCTGAGACGGAGGACGAGAACGCCTTCTGCCTGGAGACGATGGGCTGCCGTCCGCTGGACTACCTGGAGGAATGCGGCTGGCTGAACGACCGCGTCTGGCTAGCCCACGGCGTCCACTTCAACGAGGCCGAGATCGGCAGGCTGGCCGCCGCCGGTGCGTCCGTGACCCATTGCGCGTGCAGCAACCAGGTGCTGGCTTCGGGCATGTGTCCGGTCCACGGGATGGAAAGCGCCGGGGTGAAGGTCGGGCTGGGCGTGGATGGTTCGGCCTCGGCCGACAGCAGCAACCTGATGCAGGAAGTGCGCGCCGCCTTCCTGCTGCAACGGCTCCAGTACGGGGTATCGGCGGTCAGCCATCGCGACGCGCTTCGCTGGGCCACCACTGGTTCGGCGGGGTGCATCGGGCGCTCGGCGGACCTGGGAGTGATCGCACCGGGATATCAGGCCGATCTGGCGCTGTTCAGCCTGGACGAGCTACGCTTCGCCGGGCACGGTGATCCCTTGGCGGCCCTGGTCCTGTGCGGCGCGCACAAGGCCGACTGGGTCATGATCGGCGGCCGATGGACCGTGGTCGACGGCGACATTCCCGGCCTGGATATCGCGGAGTTGAGCCGCAGCCATCAGGCGACGGCGCGCCGGATCGCCCGTCAGAACTGAAAGGCGGGGATCGGCGCCGGAAGTTCTTCGATCGTCTTGAGCTTGAGGTCGAAGCCGCGCAGCGGCATAGCCGGGGACCGTTGAAGCCAGTTATCTTCCGGATACCGGCAGGCGCCGTCGATCACGTGCAGGCTGTAGGAACCGCGCGCGTGACGGGACCTGTTGGGGCCGCTGCGGTGCGGGCAGAAGCCATGAAGAACAATCAGGGTGCCGGCCGATGCTTCCAACGGGACGAAATGTTCTTCTCGTACCTGGCATCCATCGGCATCGGACCAATCCATGCCGGCACTGCCGTCCGGCCGGCGGCGGAAACGTGACCGAAGACCCGTGCGGTGGCCTCCGGGCTGTGCCCACATGCAGTTGTTCTCGATCGTTGCGTCTTCCAGCGCGAACCAGAAACCGAGGACGCTGCCGGGTTCGGTATAGAGCCAAGCCGCGTCCTGATGGATATCGATTTCTCCGCCCCGATGGGCCTGTTTGAAGATCACCATCGATTGAAGCAGCAGGGGGTCGACCATCCCAGTCTGCCGGCAGATCGCATCGAGCCTGGAATCGCGGGAAAACTCGTCGAACATGGGATCGAGGTCATGCAGCGCATGGCCGATCTTATCGACGCCCTGCCATCCCGGCTCCGCCGGCCCCATCGCCGCGATGCCCGCCTTTTCGAAGAACACCCGGATCTTATCGCCCGATGTCAGGAAGTAGTCCTCGTGCTTCGGAGAATCGAGGGTAGGCAGGAAGTCCATGCGCTGAACCTCCCACGAGAGCTGAGCTGCCAATCCTCTTGAATAGTTCAGGAGCGCCGCACATTCCGCCCGTGGCACGAAGTCAGGAAGCACCAAAAACCCATCGGATTCGAATGCATCGACCTGCTCTTTGTTCAACACGGTTATACCTCTGCGGGTTCGCTTCCAGACTTCCGGATCAAATGAATGTCTTTGCCGGCCTCGAATGAAAATAGCTGAAATTGGATGGTTCTTTAGACCACGACAGCTAATATGGCGGTTTCGAATGCGACTGTCATGAGCTTACATGGCAATCATGCTTATGGTTCACGATAAAACGTACGTCATATCTCGTCCACCCTTCGGTCCCTATGCCGTTGGTGCAGAAGAGCAAAGAGTATGACGATTCATTTATTGTCTGTGGAATGAAAGATGAAATTAAATTTCGGTAATATACCATCGCTGATTGGCATATTCTTACATCGGCAATACAGTTTTTGAAGATGCATAGTCTGTACTTGTTTGAATGCCGACGGCGGGCGGGCGGCCGTCCGAAGGCACGCTGACAGCATCGTTCATCGCCGCTTCGAACAAGAATGGGGTGGATTACGCCGGTACGAGCGACGATAAACAACGGCATGGGATCCACCTGAGAAGCGCCTGCGGGCAACACGAACAGGGACTTGATAATGCAGGGTTTGAAACGCACCTTCCGCGCCGCCGTCGCCTCGGCGGCACTGTCCCTGACCGCCCTGTCCGCGGGTGCCGCCGAACCGGTCCGGATCGGCGAGATCAACAGCTATACCGGCCTGCCCGCCTTCACAATCCCCTATCGTCAGGGGTGGGAACTGGCGGTCGAGGAAATCAACGACAAGGGCGGCGTGCTGGGCGGGCGAATGCTCGAGGTGATCTCGCGCGACGACGCCGGCAAACCGGACGATGCCGTCCGCGTCGCCAACGAACTGGTGTCGAACGAGAAGGTCGATATCCTGGCCGGGACTTATTTCAGCCATATCGGGCTCGCGGTCAGCGACTATGCGCTGCGCAGCAAGAAGGTTTTCGTCGCGGCCGAACCGCTGACCGACGCCATCACCTGGGACAAGGGCAACCGTTACACCTTCCGCCTGCGCCCCTCGACCTATATGCAGGCCGCCATGCTGGTGGACCGGGCGGCGGCCCTGCCCGCCAAGCGCTGGGCTACGGTGGCGCCGAACTACGAATACGGCCAGTCGGCGGTCGCGGTGTTCAAGCAGTTGCTGAAGGCGAAGCGGCCCGATGTCGAGTTCGTCGGCGAGCAGTGGCCCGCCCAGGGCAAGATCGACGCCGGATCGACCGTCCAGGCGCTGGCGGCATCCCAGCCGGAAGCCATCTTCAACGTGACCTTCGGCCCCGATCTCGCCAAGTTCGTCCGCGAGGGCACGACGCGCGGGGTCTTCGACGGCGTGTCGGTCGTCAGCCTGCTGACGGGCGAGCCGGAATACTTGGACCCGCTCAAGGGCGAGGCGCCGGACGGCTGGATCGTGACGGGCTATCCGTGGGACCAGATCGACACCCCCGCGCACAAGGCTTTCCTGGATGCCTATCAGGCGCGTTTCAAAGACTATCCCCGGCTGGGTTCCATCGTCGGCTATACCACCTTCAAGGCCATCGCCGCCGCCGTGGACAAGGCCGGTTCGACAGACTCCGAGAAGGTCGCCGATGCGTTCAAGGGGCTGAAGGTCGAGAGCCCGTTCGGCGGGATCGAGTTCCGCGCCATCGACCATCAGGCGACGATGGGCGCCTATGTCGGCAGCATCGCGGTGAAGGACGGCAAGGGCGCCATGACCGACTGGGCCTATTCCGACGGCGCCGACTACCTGCCGTCCGACGAAGTCGTCCTGAAGCGCCGTCCGCAGTGACCATTTCCGTGCGGCGGCTTTCCAGCGGGTCATCTGGCTGATGGGCTTCTATGTCGTGCAGTGCCTGAGCGGTCTGGCCCAGGCATCTTCCCTGTTCCTGGTCGCCGCCGGCCTGTCGATCATCTTCGGCGTCACCCGTATCGTCAACTTCGCCCATGGCTCGTTCTACATGGTCGGGGCCTATATCGCGGTGACGCTGGCAGAGCGCTGGGCCGGAGGTTTCGGCTTCTGGGGAGCCGTCGCGATCGCCGCCTTCGGGACAGGGTTGCTCGGCGTTGTTTTGGAAATGCTGGTGCTGCGCCGGCTGTACCGAAGCCCGGAGTTGTTCCAGTTGCTCGCCACCTTCGGCGTCGTGCTGATCGTGCAGGACGCGGCGCTTGCGATCTGGGGACCGGAAGACCTGCTAGGACCACGGGCGCCCGGCCTTGAAGGCGTCGTCCGCATCCTGGGACGTCCCTTTCCCAAATACGAACTGCTGCTGATAGCGCTTGGGCCGCTGGTGCTCGGACTGCTCTGGCTGCTGTTCAACCGGACTCGCTGGGGGACGCTGGTGCGGGCCGCGACGCAGGACAGGGAGATGACGGCCGCCCTGGGCATCAACCAGACCTGGCTGTTCACCTCGGTCCTGTTCCTGGGCTCCCTGCTGGCGGGGCTGGGCGGCGCCTTGCAGATCCCGCGCGAGGCGGTCAACCTGCACATGGACATCAACATCGTCGTGGAGGCCTTCGTCGTCGTCGTGGTTGGCGGCATGGGCAGCGTCGGTGGCGCGTTCCTGGCGGCGGTGCTGATCGGGCAGCTTCAGGCCTTCGGCATCCTGATCTTCCCGCAGATCACGCTGGTGATCGTGTTCCTGTTCATGGCCGTGGTCCTGGTGGTACGGCCCCATGGGCTGCTGGGCCGCCCGCAGGCGCTGGCGCGCGCGGCGGGGAACCAGCAAGAGCCGCTGCTGAGGCCGGCCACTCCGGCGGGACGGCTGGTCGGTGCGGCCCTGCTGGCGGTCCTGGCGCTGCTTCCCGCATTGGCCGGCGACTATGCGCTGACGGTCCTGACCGAAATCCTGATCCTGACGCTGTTCGCCGCCAGCCTTCATTTCATCATGGGTCCTGGCGGCATGATCTCGTTCGGCCATGCCGCGTATTTCGGGCTGGGAGCCTATGGCGCGGGGCTGCTGGTGAAGCACTTCGCGGCCGGCATGCTGCCGGGGCTTGTGGCGGCGCCGCTGCTGGCCGCCGGCGGCGCATTGCTGTTCGGCTGGTTCTGCGTGCGCCTGTCCGGCGTCTACCTTGCCATGCTGACGCTGGCCTTCGCGCAGATTACCTGGTCGGTGGCGTTCCAGTGGCAGGCCGTGACGGGGGGCGACAACGGTATTCTGGGCGTCTGGCCCGACGGCTGGGCATCGCCCCGCTGGGTCTTCTACTACCTGACGCTTGCCTGCTGCGCCGGCGGCGTCCTGATGCTCCGCCGGATCATCTTTTCACCGTTCGGCTACGCGCTGCGGGCGGGGCGGGACTCGCCCTTGCGGGCCGATGCGGTGGGCATCGACGTCCGCCGAATCCAGTGGCTCGCCTTCACCCTGGCGGGGACCTTCGCGGGGCTGGGCGGCGGGCTCTACGCCTATGCCAAGGGCAGCGTGTTCCCCAACCTGATGGCGATACCGCGCTCGGTCGATGCGCTGGTGATGGTGCTGCTGGGAGGTGTGCAGACCTTGACCGGGCCGGTCGTGGGCGCTGCTGTTTTCCACACGCTCAACACCGAAATGGTCCGGCATACGGAGTACTGGAGACTGCTGCTCGGCGTCTCGATCATCGTGCTGGTCCTGGTATTCCCGATGGGCATCGCCGGGGCTTTCCGGCGGCGGGAGCGCGCCGCATGACCGTGCTCGAGGTGAAGGGCCTGACGAAGGCCTTCGGCGGCGTCCACGCCGTCAACGGCGTCAGCTTCTCGGTCGCGGCGGGTGAGTTGCTGGCGCTGGTCGGCCCGAACGGCGCCGGCAAGACCACCTGCTTCAACATGCTGAACGGCCAGATCCCGCCCGATGCGGGAGACATCACTTTGAACGGGGCCAGCCTGCGCGGGAAATCGCCGCGCCATGTCTGGCGCCTTGGCGTCGGGCGGACCTTCCAGATCACGGCGACCTTCGGCTCGATGACGGTGCTGGAGAACATCCAGACCGTGCTGCTGTCGCATCACCGCCGGCTGTTCGATTTCTGGGGACGGGCGGCGCGGCGGCATATCGCCGAGGGCATGGCGCTGCTGGAACGCGTCGGCATGGCGTCCCAGGCCGACCGGCCCTGCGCCGTGCTGGCTTACGGCGACTTGAAGCGGGTCGAACTGGCGATGGCGCTGGCGAGCGATCCGCGCCTGCTGCTGATGGACGAACCGACCGCCGGGATGGCGCCGCGCGAACGGATCGAGCTGATGGCCCTGACGGCGGAACTGGTGCGGGAAAAGAACATCGCCGTCCTGTTCACCGAGCACGACATGGATGTCGTCTTCGCCCATGCGGACCGGATCATCGTGCTAAACCGGGGTGAGCTGATCGCATCCGGCACGCCCGCCGAGGTACGCGCGGACGCCCAAGTCCAGGAGGTCTATCTGGGCAGCGGCGCCATGTTCGGACACGGACCGGAAGGGTCACCCTGATGAGCGACGTCATCCTCAGCGTCGAGGCGTTGAACAGCTTCTACGGTCGGGCTCACATCCTGTTCGACGTCACGCTAGAGGCGCGGCGCGGCGAGGTGGTGGCCCTGCTGGGCCGCAACGGCGCCGGCAAATCGACTACAATGCGGTCGATCATGGGGCTGATCGCGAACCGGAGCGGGAGTGTCCGCTTCGCGGGCCATGACATCTCGCGCAGGCAGCCGCACGAGATCGCCCGCCTGGGCCTCGGCTACGTCCCGGAGGACAGGAGGATCTTCACCGACCTGACCGTCATGGAGAACCTGGAGGTCGGCCGCCAGCCTGCACGGACCGGAGCGCCGCATTGGACGCCAGAGCGGCTGTTCACGCTGTTCCCCAACCTGGGCGACATGCGGGACCGCCCGGGTGGCCGGATGAGCGGCGGCGAGCAGCAGATGCTGACGATCGCCCGAACCCTGATGGGCAATCCTTCGGCGATCCTGCTGGACGAACCTTCGGAAGGTCTGGCCCCCCGGATCACCGAGATGATGGCCCATGCCATCGTCGGCCTGAAGGCCGAGGGCCAGACAGTGGTGCTGTCGGAACAGAACCTGCACTTCGCGGCGCTGGTAAGCGACCGGGCCTATGTCATCGAGAAGGGCCGCATCCGCTACGAGGGTGCGATGGCGGCCCTTCGGGAGGACGAGGAAATCCGCAGCGCCTATCTCAGCCTGTGATTCCGAGGGCTGAAGACATTGACCTGTGCGGACGGTTTTTGTTGGGCCACGGCCCAACCTACAAACTCCTGCTTCGTAGGTTGGGCCGTGGCCCAACACTGCCGGAGCGCCGGTCAAATTCTTCGGCTCCTGGTATGATATAGGATCTGGAAAGTTCCGCCATGTCAGGAGCGTTAGTGTCGGACCTCTTCAGCCCGACATTAACGCTCCTGACCGGCCAATACTAAATTCGACTGGTATGATCGTCGAAATCCAAACAACTCAATCGTCGCTGTTATAGGTGGTCACTGCGATCTCGACCATTTTCCGGAGCACCTGATCGATATCGACGTCGGAACTGGCTTCGTCCACGAGCATCTCCTCGAGGTATGTCCGCAAGGTGAACTGGTCCATTTCACCGATCTCGTGCTTAGTGCCAAGTTGCATGTCGCCAAGCGCCTTGGCCGCTCGAATGAGCCGTATTTCCTGCATTTCCTGTTCCTGAACTCGTTGTGATCCAATAACGTTCAGGAGGGGGATATGTCGCAGTGAACCCGTATACTGCGGGCGATTGCCGCAGGCGACTAAAGCGGGAATGTCAGAACCAGGAAGGTGAGGGATGTTTCTTTCGACCGTAGGCGGTCGATATTGGGTCGAGTTGATCGACCAGCCGACCGCGGATTGGGAAAGCTTCCGCATGGACCACGCCGTGTCCAAGTACTTTGCCAAGCACATCACCGACCGGCGGTCGGTGCCGAAAGGGGACTTTGCCGAAGCTCGCTTCTTCTCGCTCAGGGACCGGAATGCCGAGCCGGTATCCACCGCCATGACCCAGCCCAGACGGATCGACATCGGTGTCGCGCGCGGCAACCGTTCGCCGTTTCCCGAGTTCACCGAGGACTTCGAGATCCTGGCCCGGCACCTGAAGGTTTCGTTCAACACCCGCTGCTATCCGTACGGACGCTGATCCGAAAAGCGCCGGTTCGATACCGGCATGCCTCTTGCTCCCCTGCGGGGATCGTCCCGAATCCTGGCTCGATCGAGCCGGATCCCTACCCAGAGGAGCAATCATGGTCCCAAAGCTGACACTGGCCCTGCGTCTCGCCCGGCGCTTTCCCGACAATGCGAGCCTGCTGGCGGAGCTTCGGGAAGACAAGACCATCCGCAGGACGATCGACGCCTACGACTATCTTTCCGGCGTGGCGCGAGAGGGCGGGTCGGTGACCGTCGCCGACGTGGCGGCTGCCGTGAAGCTGCCGCTGTCGGGCACCGCCCAGGCCGCCAACGCCAAGGCGGTCGCGACGATCCTGGCGGCGCTGACGACATACGATTTCGAGGAAGCGACACCGATACTGACGACGTTAGTGCTGCGGAAAGCGGGCAAGCGCCCTCCCCCCGCGTTCTTCGCGCTGGTCGACGACATGGGCCTGCTGGCGCCCTACGACGACGAGGAAAGCTTCGTCAAGGATGAGACCGCGCGAGTCCATAAGAATTGGGTAGCCGCTTGACGCTGGTATTTTAAGGACGACAGCCGGACTTCCCATCCCCGGACCAGTGTTTCAAGGTATATCATTCCCTGGAATGACAACCTGAAGCATCTCACCGCGTGGGAATTTGGCCAATGTTCGACCTGACCACTCTGACGGCGGAGGCTTTCGGGCAGGAGATCTCCGCCGCTTATTACAACACATTCGGCGGCAGGGAACCGCAGCGCGCCGACTTCCTGGCGGCCTCCGCCCGGCTGGCGGTGGAGCGGATCGCCAACAGCGATGCGCTCTATCATGACGTCCACCACACGATCATGGTGACGCTGGTCGGACAGGATATCCTGCGCGGACGGATCATCACCCAGCGGGTGACACCCGAGGACTGGGAACATTTCCTGCTGGCGTTGCTGACCCACGACATCGGGTATGTCCGGGGCGTGTGTCCGGGCGACGAGCGGGATACCTGCGTGATCGATCAGGCCGGGAACTCAATCCTCCTGCCGAGGGGGGCGACGGACGCGTTCCTGGCGCCCTACCATGTCGAGAGATCCAAGATCTTCGTTCGGGCACGATTCGCGGATTACCACGACCTAGACGTGGAGCGGGTGACGCGCAGCATCGAGCTGACGCGCTTTCCCGTGCCGGACGACAGCGACCACGCTGCGGTCGATACCGAAGCGGGGCTGGTCAGGGCGGCCGATCTGATCGGGCAATTGGCTGACCCGATGTATATGCGGAAGATCACCGGCCTGTTCTACGAGTTCCAGGAAACTGGCGTGGCGGATCGGCTGGGGTACAAGTCGCCAGCCGACATCGTGGACTTCTACCCGGAATTCTTCTGGACCAGGATCGAGCCGTTCGTTGGAGCGGGATTGCGGTATCTGGAATTGACCAGTTCCGGCAAGCAGTGGATCGCCAACCTGTACAGCCACGTCTTCACCGTCGAGCACAACCGGCGAAGCCTGGGCCCACATGTCCCGGCCGAACGGGAGAAGGATGGGGAAGCGGTAGAGGGTTGATTACTCCACTGGTATCAAGCATCGACCGGCCTGGGGCGTTCAATGTCGGGCTGAAGAGGCCCGACCTACGTGAGCGTGCTTTTGTAGGTCGGGCCTCTTCAGCCCGACATGTCATTTGACCGGAGTGCCGACCAGAGGGCAGCCGCCATCCGCCATCGGGCGGAAAGCCTGGTTGGCTGGGATGCGGGAAACCAGCTTGTAATAGTCCCACGGACCGGTCGATTCGCCGGGAGCCTTGACCTCGAACAGGAACATGTCGTGGACCGCGCGGCCGTCGGGGCGGATGGTCACGGGGCCGAACAGCGGGTCGTCGATGGAATCGCGCTTCATCCGATCGACGATCCGCGTGCCGCCCGCGTCCGGACCGGTCTCTGCCAGCGCGTTCAGCCACGCCAGCACGGAGGAATAGACGCCCGCGTGGTTCATCGTCGGCATCGTACCGCCCGACCGCTCGGCGAAGCGGCGGCTCCACCGGCGGGTCGCGTCGTTCAGGTCCCAGTAGAAGGCTTCGGTCAGCAGCAGGCCCTGCGCCGCTTCGAGGCCCAGGCTGTGGACGTCGGACAGGAAGACCAGCAGACCCGCCAGCGAGCGGCCGTCGCGCAGGATGCCGAACTCGCGCGCCTGCTTGATCGCGGTGACCGCGTCGTTGCCGGCGTTGGCGAGGCCGATGACTCTGGCGCCCGAAGCCTGCGCCTGGAGCAGGAAGGAGGAGAAATCCGACGTGCCGAGGGGATGCCGGACGCCGCCCAGGACCTTGCCGCCGCTCGCCAGCACGACGGCCGACGCGTCGCGCTCCAGCGCTTGGCCGAAGGCGTAGTCTGCCGTCAGGAAGAACCAGCTCTCGCCGCCGCGCTTGACCACGGTCGATCCGGTCGCGTGCGCCAGCGCCCAGGTGTCGAAGGTCCACTGCACGGTGGTCGGAGCGCATTTCGGCCCGGTCAGGTCGGATGAGGCGACGCTGGAGCCGAGGAACACCCGGTCCCTCGCCCGCATGATCTCGTTGACGGCCAGAGCGACCGACGTGTTGGGGACATCCACGACGGCATCGACATGCTCGCTGTCGATCCAGCGCCGGACGATCTCCGCCCCGATATCGGCCTTGTTCTGGTGATCGGCATAGACGATCTCGACCTTGACCTGTTCCCGCCCGTCCGGTGATGCAGCGGTGAAATCCTCCACCGCCAGTTCGGCAGCGATCACGGATTTGCGGCCCGAGAGGTCCGAATAAGGGCCGGAGCCGTCGTTCAGCACGCCTAAGCGGACGACCCGCTCGGCTGATGCCGGCAGGGTCCACAGTGCCACCGAGCTCACCAGGGCGAGGATGAGGGGGATGACACGTCTCACCGGAATTCTCCTTCGGATTGGATCTGTGAAGCTAAATTACCGCGCCTTCGGAGAATCCGTAATAGGACATTTCAAGGGTTCACGCGGCTGGTGACAAAGCAGACTAAATAACGTTATCTTCCGATCTGGAAAGCTCGCTACTCTTCGCGAACGTGTGAGGCCTATACCTTTGGGATTAGCACGTAAGCACTAAATGTTTTTGCAGTAGACTGACTGAAAACTGGCGCAGGGCATGATGGGTGAAGTGAATTCGATGGTTCGACCCGAACTTGAGTTGGCAACCTTGATTGTCAACACGCTCAATCTTGAGGTTTCGCCGGAAGACATCGATCCGGACGCGCCGCTGTACGGCGAGGGGCTGGGGCTGGATTCTATCGATATGCTCGAGATTGCGCTGGCAATCTCGAAGGCCCATGGCGTGAAGCTGCGTTCCGACGACGAGAGCAATGTCAGGATCTTCTCCTCGCTGCGCCATTTGAGCAACCATATCCAGCACCTCAAAGCAGCGTAATGAAACCGGCGGCGGCTTGGGCCGGGTTGAGCGCCGGGCTGCTGGCTCTTGGCTTGTATCCTGTGCTGATCCATACGGCTGTCGTGTCCGGCGCAGGCACCGGGCCGGCGACGGTGTTCGCGTTGGTCCAGGCCGGTGTCACCGGGTTGGCACTGGCGCGGACGGCCAAGCGTTACCGATGGATGGCGCTGATCGGCGTGGCGGGACTTGCCGTCACGTCCTGGTATTCCGCGCGCGACGGGTTGCTGGCGGCGTCGGGCATCAGCCATGCCATGATCTATTTAGGATTGCTGGCTCTGTTCGGGAACTCGCTGGCTGCGGGTCGCGAGCCCCTGATCACGGCAATCGCGCGCAAGGTGCGGGGTTACCTGACGCCGGAGATGGAGATCTACACCCGCCGAGTCACCTGGGCATGGTGCTTGTTCTGCGGGGCGCAGCTGGCCGGTTCGCTGGTTCTCTTGGCTACGGCGACCGACGAGACTTGGTCTTTCTTCGTCAACGTCATGGATCTGCCGCTGCTGCTGACGATGTTCGCGGTCGAATACTGCTGGAGGCTCTATCTGTTCTGGAACTATCCCCATGGCAGCATCCTGGACATCGTCCGGGTGTTCATGGAGGAGCAGCAGTCCGGCTCCAGGGACGCCGCATGAGCACGCTTCCGCTGATGCGCTACGCCGATGCCGGCGCTGCGATGGCTTGGCGCAACGGCGAGCGAATCGACGTATGCCGCTTTCTGGCCACGTCGGCGGCGCTCGCTGAGGCCCTGCCCGACTGCGACCATATCGTCAATCTCTGTACCGACCGGTTCGACTTCGCGGCAGGTCTTGCGGCGGCCTTGATGCGCAAGCAGGTCAGCCTGCTGCCGCCCAACGACAGGCCAGTCATGCTGCGCCAACTGGCGCAGGCCTATCCGGGTGCGGTCTGCCTGACGGATGCAGGCGTAGCCTATGAGGGAATGACCTGCGTCCAGGTCCCTGAGCCGCCATCCGGCGGCGGCATGCGGGAGATCCCATCCTTTCCCGAGGATCAGGTGGCCGCCATCGCCTTCACGTCGGGATCGACGGGACAACCGATGCCGCAGGTAAAGACCTGGGGAACGCTGGTGCGCAGCGTCCATGGCGAAGGTGCTGCCCTGGGCATGGCCGAACTGGCAGGGGCTTTCCTTGTCGGGACGGTGCCGCACCAGCACATGTACGGGCTGGAATCGGTCATCCTGCTGGCGCTTCAGCACGGCATGGCCTTGCAGGCGAAGCGTCCGTTCTATCCCGGCGACATCGCGGCGGCCCTGGACGAGTTGCCCGGCCGGCGAATGCTGGTGACGACTCCGGTTCATTTGAAGACCTTGCTGGCCGACGGCGGCAGGCTGCCAGCGGTCGACTTCCTGCTATGCGCCACGGCGCCGCTGGCGCCGCAGCTTGCGAGCGAGGCGGAATGGATGTTCGACGCGCCGCTGTACGAGATCTACGGCTGTTCGGAAACGGGACAGGTGGCGGTCCGGCGTCCCAAGCTGTCTGCGGAATGGCGGTGCATCGAGGGCATCCGGCTTCGGCAGGACGACGAGGGAACCTGGGCGTCGGGCGATTTCCTGAAGGGGGAAACGCTGCTGGCCGATGTCATCGAACTGAACGCGCCCGACCGCTTCATCCTGCATGGACGGTCGGCCGATCAGGTCAACATCGCTGGCAAGCGCAGTTCTCTGGCCTATCTCAACCATCATCTCAACTCGATCGAGGGTGTCCGCGACGGCGTGTTCGTCATGCCGGAAGGCGTCCGCGAGGGTGGGGGGACGGTGCGGCTGACTGCCTTCGTGGTGGCGCCTGACCTTACAGCCGAAACGCTGCTGGCGCGGCTGCGCGAGCGGATCGAACCGGCTTTCCTGCCCCGTCCGCTCCACTTCGTCGATGCCCTGCCCCGCAACGCCACCGGCAAGCTGACCGCCGAGGCGATTCAGCGGCTTCTCGGGAAATAGGGTAGGCCCAGAATGCCCCATCGGATCGAACACGCCTTCCCCGTCGACCATCCGACGGCGGCGGGCCACTTTCCCGGCAACCCGGTGATACCGGGCGCCGTGCTGCTGGACGTCGTCCTTCGGGTTGTCTTTGGTGGCGAACTCGGAGCCTGCGAGGTCCGGTCGGCCAAGTTCCTCCATCCGGTTCGTCCGGGGGACGTGATGTCGATCCGCTGGAACGAGGGCGATTCGATCCGTTTCGACTGTGCGGTCGGCGAACGGCCGGTGCTGACGGGCAGCGTGCGGCGATGAAGGTGGCGGTTGAGGCGGAAAAGGCCGGGGCGCTGGCTGGCGCAGAGGAGATCGGGGGCAAGGAGTGGGTCGCGAGGCCGGAGCGGAGCAGCGTCGCCGCCATCCGCCTCATCGTCTGGGTGGCGCTGCGGCTGGGAAGGCCGGCGGCGCGGCTGCTGCTGTATCCGATCTGTCTGTACTTCGTCGTATTCTCGCGGAAGCCGCGCCGGGCGTCGGCGAAGTTCCTGGAACGGGCGCTGGGGCAGCGTCCGGGTTTCAATGATCTGTTCCGGCATTATCATGTCTTCGCCGCCTGCCTGCTGGACCGCGTCTTCTTCCTGAACGACCAGACGGAGCAGTTCGATATCCATGTCCATGGCGAGGAGGTCGCGGTCGAGATGCTGAAGCGCGGCACCGGGTGTCTGCTGCTCGGCGGCCATATGGGCAGTTTCGAGGCGATCCGGACGCTGGGACGCAAGCAGCCGGGGCTGAAGGTCAGCCTCGTCATGTACGAGGAGAACGCCCGCAAGATCAACTCGGTGCTGGGCGCCATCAACCCCGATCTGGCGCTGGAGGTCATCGCCCTGGGCAGGCCCGACAGCATGCTGAAGGTGCGCGAGAGCTTGGACCGCGGCGACTTCGTCGGGATGCTGGGCGACAGGACGCTGGAGGGCGAGGGGGAGATCCGCCTGCCCTTCATGGGAGAGCCGGCGAGTTTCGCGACGGGGCCGTTCCAGCTTGCCGCCCTGCTGAAACGGCCTGTTGTGCTGATGGTCGGGCTGTATGGCGGCGGCCGGCGCTACGACGTGCATTTCGAGCAACTTGCGGATTTCTCGACTGTTACGACGCCGGAGCGGGCCGGCGAGGTGCGGCAGGCCGCCGGCCGTTTCGCCAAGAGGCTGGAGCATTTCGCGCGGCTGTCGCCCTACAACTGGTTCAACTTCTATGATTTCTGGAAATGACATGAGACGTGCCGCAGCGGCTTTGGCGGTGATGCTGGCGCTGTCGCCGATCGGACCCGCCTGGGCGGCGGAGTGGGGCGTCGCGGACCTGATGGCGTCGCTCGCGGAGGTGCGGTCGGACAAGGCTAGGTTCGTCGAGAAGGGCTTCGTCAGTCTGCTGAAGGAGCCGGTCGAATCGTCGGGCACGCTGTCCTACGAGCGGCCAGACAAGGTCGAGAAGCGGACGGAGAAGCCAAGGTCGGAGAGCCTGAAGGTCGAGGGCGACAAGCTGACGCTGACCCAGGCGGACGGCACGGTGCGGAGCGTTTCGCTGTCGTCGATGCCGGAGATCGAGGCCTATGTGGAGAGCATCCGCGCCACTCTGGCCGGCGACCTCCCTACCCTGCGGCACTTCTATAACGTGGCGCTGGAGGGGGTGCAGGACGGCTGGACGCTGCAACTGACACCGCTCGGGGCGGATGTGCGGGAGATGGTCCGGCTGATCGTAATCTCAGGCCAGCGGAACAAGATCGGGGAGGTCGCGGTCTACCAGACGGACGGCGACCGTTCCGTCATGACGATCACGCCGGAACCTTGATGAGGAGCATTGGGCGGCGCTGGGCGCTGATCGTCTGGATCGCGGGGCTGGTACTGTGCGCACTGGTGATCGCGCGCTC
This sequence comes from Skermanella aerolata KACC 11604, assembly GCF_000936425.1. Lineage (GTDB taxonomy): Bacteria > Pseudomonadota > Alphaproteobacteria > Azospirillales > Azospirillaceae > Skermanella > Skermanella aerolata. The sequence goes on from NZ_AVFK01000030.1 coordinate 62,288, forward strand.
CGAATTTACCGCCGACCTTTCCGCCTTCCTGCCCGGTTCGCCCTCGCCGGAGCAGCGCCTGCTGGTGGACCAGTTGCGCGACGGCGTGGTTTCCCGGCTGATCCTGGTCGGGCTGGAGGAAGCGCCGCCCGAGGTGCTGGCGAAGGCCAGCCGGGAGGTTGCCGCGAAGCTGCGGCAGGACGGCGCGATAGCGGCGGTCACCAACGGCGACGGGACCGGGCTGGAAGCGGACCGGGCTTATGTCTGGAACAACCGCTATCTGCTGAGTTCGGCGGTGACGCCGGAGAGGTTCACCGCCGAGGGGTTGCGCGCGGCGCTGGAAGAGGATCTGCGGCTGCTGCAATCGCCCGGCGGGATGTTCCTGAAGCGGGCGCTGCCGAACGATCCGACGGCGGAGATCCTTCACCTGACGGACCGCCTGACCGGAGGCGGCGGCGGGCCGGCAACGCGGGACGGCGTCTGGTTTTCCGCCGATCGCGGACGGGCGCTGCTGCTGGTCCAGACCAGGGCGGCGGGGTTCGACATGGCGGCGCAGGCAGCGATCATCCAGCGCATCCGGGATGCGGTGGCCGAGGCCGGGCCGGTGCGGGCGGTGATGACGGGGCCGGCGGTATTCTCGGTCGCGACCCGCGACACGATAGAGGCCGACGTCAAGCGATCGTCGATCCTGGCGACCTTGCTGGTGGCGGGGGTGCTGCTGGTGGTCTACCGGTCGCCGCGCGTGCTGGCGCTGTCGCTGCTGCCGGCGGCGAGCGGGGCGCTGGCGGGGATCGCGGCGGTCAGCCTGGGGTTCGGGACAGTCCATGGCATCACGCTGGGCTTCGGCGTGACGCTGCTCGGCGAGACGGTGGACTATGCGATCTACCTGTTCGCCCAGACGATGCCGGGCGAGCGGGCGGACCGGACGCTGCCGAGGATCTGGCGGACGCTGCTGCTGGGCATGCTGACCTCGGTCGTGGGTTTCGGCACGATGTTGCTGTCCAGCTTCAGCGGACTGGCGCAGCTTGGGCTGTTCTCCATTGTCGGGCTGATCGTGGCGCTGGCGGTGACTCGCTGGGTGTTGCCGGTGCTGCTGCCCGCGCGGTTCTCGACGGCCCAGTCGAGGTGGCTGGGGCCAGTCCTGATGCGCTTCGTCGCGGCGGCGCCTCGGCTGCGCCCGCTGCTGCTGGTGGCGGTGGTCGCGTCGGTGGGATGGCTGGCGTTCCAGCGCGGCGATATCTGGAGCGGCGAGCTTGCCAGCCTGAGCCCGGTTTCCAAGGCCGACCAGGACATGGACGAGCGGTTGCGAGGCGATATCGGCGCTCCCGATCCCGGTCACCTTCTGGTGGTGAGCGCCGTGGATCAGGATGTGGCCCTGGCGGCTGCGGAAGCGCTGGAGGAGCCACTTCGCGGCATGATCGCCGCCGGCGCGCTTGCAGGCTATGAGTCGCCGGCGAACTATCTGCCGTCCAAGGCGGCGCAGCGGGCGCGGCAGGAAGCTCTGCCGGGACCGGACAGTCTGCGCGCCGATCTTGAGCGGGCGTCGGAGGGATTGCCGTTCCGAGCCGACGTGTTCGAGCCGTTCCTGAAGGATGCCGAGGCCGCCAGGAACGCGCCGCTGCTGGAGCGCGAAAGCCTGGAAGGAACGTCGCTGCTGCTGAGGCTGGACAGCCTGCTGGTGAGGAACGGCGACGGCTGGGCCGCGATGTTGCCATTGCGGGGTGTTTCCGATCCACAGGCGCTGGGGGAGGCGTTGCGCGGCAAGGCGGTGCTGCTGGACCTGAAGACGGAGTCGGATTCGCTCTACCGTACCTATCGTCAGGAGGCCCTGATGCTGGCGCTGGCGGGCGGGGTCGCGATCGTGGCGCTGCTGGCCGTCAGCCTGCGGTCGGCGCGGTCGCTGAACGGCGTGGTCGTTCCGCTGGCGGCGTCCGTGCTGATTACAGTGGCGTTGCTGACGGCGGCGGGACAGCAGCTTTCCATCTTCCATCTGGTCGGGCTGCTGCTGGTCGTCGGCGTCGGGTCGAACTACTCGCTGCTGTTCGAGCGGCCGGAGCCCTCCGGTCAGTTGCGCGAGCGGACGGTGAGTTCGGTCGCCATCGCCAATCTCTGCACGGTGATCGGCTTTGGCACGCTGTCGTTCTCCAGTATTCCGGTACTACATGGGATCGGCATGACGGTCGCGGTCGGCGCTTTCCTGAGCCTGGTTTTTTCGGCCATCCTCAGCGGCCCACGGGAGGCTGCGGCGCATGGCTGAGCGCTGGGCGCCCTCCCTGGCTATCCGTGGTTCGGTGGCGCTCCATGCCGCAGCGGCGCTGGGCGTCATAGCGATGCCCGCCGTGTGGCCATGGGGGATCGCGGCGGTGGCCGGCAATCACCTGCTGCTGACGGCGGCGGGGTTGTGGCCGCGCAGCACTTTGCTCGGCCCGAACCTGCGGCGGATGCCGGAGCGGAACGCGCGGCTTGGTCAAGTCGGCCTGTGCTTCGACGATGGTCCCGATCCGGCGGTGACGCCGGCGGTGCTCGACCTGCTGGACAGCTACGGCGCCAAGGCCAGCTTCTTCTGCATCGGGGAAAGGGCATCCCGGCATCCCGGTCTTGTCCGGGACATCGTGGCGGGCGGACACACGGTCGAGAACCACACGTGGCGGCATTCTCCGGCGTTCTCGACCTTCGGGGTGCGGGCGCTCCGGAGGGAAGTGACCAAGTCGCAACAAGTGATCGGGGAGCTCTCCGGCAGGCGGCCTCGGTTCTTCAAGGCTCCGGCCGGTCTGCGCAATCCGCTGCTGGAACCCGTTCTGTGCCGCGAAGGGCTGCGGCTGACCACCTGGACGCGGCGCGGTTTCGACACGGTGTGGCGAAGCCCGGCGGCAGTGGCTGGCCGTCTGACTCGGGGCCTCGCCGCCGGCGACCTGCTGATGCTTCACGACGGGTCGGCGGCGCGGACGGCCGAGGGTGTTCCCGTCGTCCTCGCGGTCCTGCCAGTGCTGCTCGAGGCTTTGGCCGAACGCGGCCTGACGGCGGTGTCGCTGGAGGCGGTGGCCGATGACTGACCGGGAGTTCGCGGCACTTGTCGAGGCGGCGGCGGAACCGTACCGGCGAAGCGGGCGCTATGCCTGGCACTTCGCGCGCGGCAAGCTGTGGGGCGATCCGGTGTTCCGGTTCCTGCTGAGCAGCGGCGTGCTGCCTTCCGCCGGCGTGCTGTTCGACCTGGGCTGCGGGCAGGGCGTGCTGATGGCGCTGCTTCGGGCGGCCGGTGCCTGCCACGCGCGCGGCGACTGGCCGGGGGAGTGGCCGGCGCCGCCCTCATCGCTGAAGCTGCACGGCGTCGAATTGAGCCGGCGGCGGGCCGAGGTGGCAGGACAAGCGCTGGACGGCGGCGCGGTGGTGGAGAGGGGCGATATACGCCATGCGCCGCTTCCCGCTTGTGCTGCCATCGTGATCCTGGACGTGCTGCTTTACCTGGACGACGCGGACCAGCGCCATGTGCTGGCGCGGTGCGCCGAGGCGCTCGGCCCCGGCGGCGTACTGGTGCTGCGGGAGGCGGATGCCGGAGCCGGATTGCCCTTCCAAGTCACCCGCTGGGCGGAAAAGCTGGCGTGCTGGTCGCGCGGCCAGATCAGGCAATCCCTCAGGTACCGGCACGCGCGGGAATGGCAGGCTTTGCTGGAGGCGGTGGGCTTCACGGTGGAAGCCCGCCCGATGAGCGAGGGAACGCCGTTCGGCAACGTCCTGTTCGTGGCGCTACGCCGGTAGCGCCGGCTTCGCCTGTGGAACCCTTCCATTGAACGGCTTGCCATCCGGACCATTTCGCTCTTTAACCGTCGCGGTCCGGTGGACCCGCCCCCTCTCTCGCAGCCGTGAAGATTCTGGACTTGCAGCCACTTACAGTAAGACATGCGACTGTCGTGAACAGCCTCGGCATCGGGCGGGATGCGACGCTGGAGGCTCTGCGGGCCGGGCGCAGCGGACTGAGACCCTGCACGTTCGAGACGGTCGATCTGGATACGTTTGTCGGCGAGGTGCCGGGTGTGGACGATGCCGTAATTCCGGAGCGGCTGGCGAACTTCGACTGCCGGAACAACCGGCTGGCGCATATGGCGCTGCTCAGCGACGGCTTCACGGCGGCGGTGGAGTGTGCCGTCCAGAAGTACGGCGCGCACCGGATCGGCCTGTTCCTGGGCACCAGCACATCCGGCATCTTGAGTTCCGAACAGGCCTACCGGCATCGCGATCCACAGACCGGCGCCCTGCCCGCTTCGTACGATTTCGCGGCGACGCACAGCACGTCGTCGCTGGCCGATTTCGTCGGACGATATCTGGGGCTGGAGGGGCCGGCGTTCGTCGTATCCTCCGCCTGCTCGACCACGGCGAAGGTGTTCGGCAATGCGGCGCGGATGATCCAGGCGGGCGTCTGCGACGCCGCCGTTGTCGGCGGCGCCGACTCGCTGTGCCTGACGACGTTGTACGGCTTCCATTCGCTTGAACTGGTGTCGAAGCGGCCCTGCGCGCCGTTCGACATCGACCGGGACGGCGTGTCGCTGGGGGAAGCCGCCGGCTTCGCCCTGCTGGAGCGGGCTGGGCCGGACGACCGCCGGGACGACATCCGGCTGCTGGGGGTCGGTGAAAGCAACGACGCCTATCACATGTCCACGCCTCATCCGGAAGGCTTGGGCGCCCGGCTTGCCATGGAAGGCGCGCTGAGGGCCGCCGGGCTGCGAGCCAACGATATCGGCTACGTCAACCTGCACGGGACGGCGACGCCTTACGGCGATGCTTCCGAGGACCGGGCGATCACCGAACTGTTCGGCGCCGATACGCCGTGCAGTTCGACCAAGGGCTATACGGGGCATACGCTGGGCGCTGCCGGGATCGTCGAAGCGGTCATTTCGATCCTGAGCCTTCAGTCGGGGTTCATGCCGGGCAGCGCGCAGACCCGGACGCTCGATCCGGCACTGCGGAGCCGCTACCTGCTGGTGAACGAGAGCGCCGCGATGGACAGGGTCATGACCAACTCCTTCGGCTTCGGCGGAACCAATTGCAGCCTGATCTTCGGGTGGGCGGCCTGATGCGCGTCTTCGTCGAGGCCGTGGGTCTGCTCGGGCCGGGGTTATGCGGCTGGAATGCTGGCCGGAGCGTGCTGGCGGGTCGGTCGCCTTATGTCCCGTCGCCGGCTGCCCTGACCGCCAGTGCCCTGCTCCCGCCGGCGGAACGCCGCCGGTGTGTGCCCACGGTCAGGCTTGCCATGGCGGTTGGTGCGGAAGCGATTGCAGGTGCGGGGCGCGATCCCACTGGGGTCGCCACGGTTTTTACCTCGTCCAGCGGCGATCCCGACACGCTGCATAACATACTGGAGACGCTGGCCTCTACCGATCGCGAACTGTCGCCGACGCGGTTCCACAACTCCGTCCATAACGCGCCCGCCGGTTACTGGAGCATCGCGACCGGCTGCCGGGAGCCGTCTACCAGCCTGTGCCGCGACGACGAGAGCTTCCAGGCGGGGCTACTGGAGGCTGTCACGCAGGTCGTGGTCGATCAACGGGTCGTGGCGCTGATCGCCTACGACCTACCCTATCCGGAGCCGCTGGCCGCAGTCCGCCGGATCGTGGCGCCGCTTGGGATCGCGCTTGTCTTGACGCCGGAGCCAACGGAACGGACGATCGCGGAGCTCAATATCGCGCTGAGCCGGGGGACGGCCGAGCCGACCCGCATGGCCGATCCCGAGCTTGAGGTTCTGCGGACCGGCAACCCCGCTGGCAGGGGGCTGCCGCTGCTGGCGGCGCTGGCCGGCGAGCGTGCTGCTTCGGTCGAGTTGGAACTCAGCCCGCGCAGCCGTATCACCGTGGAAGTGACGCCGTCATGCCGCTGACCAAGGCGGACATCGCGCGGCTGATCCCGCATGCCGGTACCATGTGCCTGCTCGATGGCGTCGTGGCCTGGGATGACGCGTCGATCCGCTGCACGGCGATCAGCCACCGCGCCCCGGATAATCCCTTGCTGGACGGCGGGCGTCTCGCCGCCGTGTGCGGCGTCGAGTATGCCGCTCAGGCGATGGCGGTGCATGGCGGCCTCGCCGGCGGCGGCAAGCGTCCGGCGGCGGGTTATCTGGCTAGCGTGCGCGACCTGACCTGCCATGTCGGTCGGCTGGATGATGTGGCCGAAGACCTGATTATCGAAGCGGACAGGCTGATGGGCGAAGGAAGCAGCGTGATTTATAGCTTCATGGTCCGCGCCGGCGGCCGCGAGCTGCTGAGCGGGCGTGCGGCGGTCGTGATCGACGCGGGCGTGCCGTGAGGCGGGCTCTGGTGACGGGCGGCAGCGGCGCGATCGGTTCGGCGATCTGCCGCAGGCTTGCGGTCGGCGGCTGTCATGTGGTGGTTCATGCCAACCACGGCATCGCCCAGGGCGAGGCGTTGGCGCGGGAAATCGCCGCCGGCGGCGGCTCGGCCGAAGCGGTCGCATTCGACGTGACCGACGCGGACGCGTCGGCGGCGGCGCTGGAGATGCTGCTGGAAGCCGGACCGATCCAGGTGCTGGTCAACAACGCCGGCATCCACGACGACGCCGTCATGCCGGGCATGCGACGCGAGCAATGGACACGGGTGATCGACGTGTCGCTCAACGGCTTCTTCAACGTAACGCAGCCGCTGCTGATGCCGATGATCGGGACGCGCTGGGGGCGGATCGTCAACCTGTCTTCCGTGGCCGCCGTGGCTGGCAACAGGGGGCAGACCAACTATGCGGCGGCCAAGGCCGGCCTGCACGGCGCCACGAAGTCGCTGGCGCTGGAGTTGGCGCCACGAGGCATCACCGTCAACGCCGTGGCTCCCGGCATCATCGCCTCCCCTATGGCGGCGGAGGCGTTCGACGCGGAAACGGTCAAGCGGATGGTCCCGATGAAGCGGGCGGGCAAGCCGGAAGAGGTCGCCGATCTGGTCGGCTTCCTGGCGTCCGATAACGCGGCTTATATCTCTGGACAGGTGATCTCGATCAACGGGGCGATGATCTGAGCCGGCTTCCCTTCACCCGCCGCCATGTCAGCAGCGGCAGGCGGGCGATGAAGCCGAGCATCAGGCGGGTGTGCATCCAGGTCAGCAGCGCGTTGTCGCGGTAGTAGTTGAAGTGGGAGACTCCGCCTTCTTCCGGACGGAAGTAGCGGACGGGAGCCGGGACGTTGATCGGGCGCAGGCCCTTCCAGCACAGCCGGACGGCGGCTTCCGGGTCGAAGTCGAAGCGGCGCATCCAGTGGTTGGCTTCCATGGCTGCGCGAAGTTCCGCGATGGGATAGACGCGGAAGCCGAACAGGCTGTCGCCGATGCCGCCCCACAGAGTTTCCAAATTGGCCCACCAGTTGGAGATCTTGCGGCCGCCGACCCGAAGGCGCGGCGCATCGGCGGCGAAGACCGGAACTCCCAGCACCAGCGCATCGGGATTGTCCTGGGAAGTTCGCTGGAAGCGCCGAATCAGGTCCGCCGGGTGTTGTCCGTCGGAGTCCATCGTCAGGGCATGGCTGAAGCCCTGTGCTTCGGCCTGCCGAAGACCGTGAAGGACGGCGGAGCCTTTTCCCTGGTTCTCCGGCAGGACCAGCACGCGCAGGCCGGAATCGTTCTCTGCCATGCGCAGCAACGCTTCGCCGGTGCCGTCGGTGCTGCCATCGACCACGACCCAGACGGGGTCCCATTGGCTGCGCGCCGCCTGTACCGTCTCGAAAACCTTAGCGCCGGTGTTGTAGCTGGGGATCAGGACGATATGCGTCTTGGAGGGCGTCATGAACGGAGCTCGGCCCGGTAGTGGTCTTCGACTTTACGCACCATGGCGCGGACATCGGCCTCGGGCTCGAACCGGCGTCCGAGCCGCACGGTGTAGACCAGCGGAAACTCGGGCTTGTGGAAGAAGTTCCAGCCCTTGCCGAGGAACCGGGAGTTAGGTTCGATCAGCACGGTCTGGACCGGCACGCCGGCATGCCGGGCGATCAAGGCGAAGCCGCCCTTCAACGGATTGACCGGCGCGGATACCGTCCGGGTTCCCTCGGGGAAGATCAGGAGCTGGTGTCCGTCCCCGACCTCGCGGGCTGCCGATTTCACCAGCGCCGTCGCCGCGTCGTTGCGGATATAACCCGCCATCCGGGCGCCGCTGCCGAGAAACAGGTTGTCGTAGACGTTGGCCTTGGCGATGCAGACTGTCTTGGGCAGATGCGAGAGCACGAACACCGCATCCAGCAGGGATGGATGGTTGGGACAGATCACCAGCCCGCCTTCGCCCCGCAGCGCATCGAGCGCACCGAGGTCGCATTTCAGGATGCCGCAAGCCTTCATGGCATTCAGGTAGGTGCGGAAACCGAGGCGGATCATGAAGCGGCTGAGGGGACGCCCGTATCGGCGCGGCAGGACCGCGTCCAGCACGGTAGCCGGCAAGTTCCAGGCCAGACACACGATGCCGAAAAACAGCAGCAGCCCGTAGAACAGGACGTATTCCCAGACCATGCGGACCGGCCCGGCCGGGCGGGCGGCTGTCCAGCCGGCCCGCTCAGCCGCGCCGTCCCGCATCGTCATGTGACCTCACCCGTTGCGACGCGGACGTTGCGGCGGCGCCGGAGCCACGCGCGGACATTGGCCTTCAGGTCGAGCGCCGCGTTCATGTAGTAGATCGCCTTGAATATACGCAGCCTGGAGCGGATGGGAGACGGGCGGAAGACGTCGCCGGCCAGCAGCGACAGCAGCGCTTCCTCCACCCGGAAGACGTTGCGCGGCCCCATGAACAGGTTGCGCATCGCCGGCGTCGTCACCCGGTAGATGTACCAGGAGAAGGTGCCGATGCCGCGCCGGATCTCGGAGTCGAAGTTCTTCAGCGCAAGTTCCGCCTTTTCTGGATGGCGCAGGCAGGTATCGACGGCGTCAGCCCCCCGGAAGGCGCTGTTCATCGCGAGATAGACGCCGGTCGAGAAGACGGGATCGATAAAGGCGAAGGCGTCGCCCAGCATCAGGTAGTCAGGCCCGGTCATGCGGTCGGCCTGATAGGAGAAGTTGCCGGTCCCTGTCACCTGTCCGGTCAGCTCGGCGTCCTTCAGCCGCTCCGCCAGCGCCGGGCACAAGGCTATCGTGTCCTTGAAGAATGTCGTCTGGTCGGTCTTGCGCGACTTGATGTAATAAGGCCAGCAGACCGCCCCGACGCTGGTCGTGCCGTCCGCCAGCGGGATGAACCAGAACCAGCCGTGGTCGAACCAGAAGACGGTGATATTGCCCTCCGCCTTGCCAGGCAGCCGGTGCGCGCCCGTGAAGTGGCCGAACATCGCGGCGCTGTTGTGCTTGCGGTTGCGCTTCTTGATGCCGAAGCGCGACGCCAGCAGCGTATCGCGACCGGAGGCATCGACAAGGAATCGGGCACGGACGGTACGGGTCCCGCCGTCCTCGTCCCGGGCGGTCGCGACGGCGCCGCCGGTTTCCGGGAACTCGACCCCGGTGACCTTGCAGCCTTCCACGACGGTAGCGCCCTTGGCGGCGGCGTTGCGGATCAGGATATGGTCGAATTCCGACCGGCGAACCTGGAAGGCGTAGGGCTTGCCCTTGTCCCAAGCCTTGGCGAAGTCGAAGGTAACCGCCTTGTTGTGGTAGGGCGAGACGAACTCGGCACCGTATTTCAGCATGCCGACCCGCTCGACCTCTTCCAGCACGCCGAGCTGTTCCAGCAACGGGAGATTGAGCGGCAACAACGATTCGCCGATGTGGAAGCGGGGATGCCGCTCCTTCTCCAGCAGGATGACCTTGTGGCCCTTCCCCGCCAGCAGAGCCGAAGCGGTCGATCCGGCAGGCCCGCCGCCGACGACCAGAACGTCGCAATCGAATTGCTGATTTGTCGATACCATCAGTTTGACCGCTTTCCAGTTTGCCGCCGGCCCGCGAGGGCTTTGACCCGTGAAGGCTTGGATAGGTGCAGCTTTTACCAAAACTGCCCGAGAAGCGACCAGAAGCAAAATCCGGTCAATCCCGTTAGGCCTATAAACTAACCGAAAGTCATAATAGGTACTATCGAGCCGTTCGGAACCTCGAATATCCGAGGAGGGTAAGCGGATCGAGAAGTTGGGAATCGGCTTGATCGCCGATTACTAGCCACCCACAATGCGCATCGCACTTTGAGGCAGTCGAATAGTCCGGCGCGTTCTGGCGGCGGATCATGGAGTCACTGGTCTTGGACGCTGAAGAGAAGACCCTGAGAAGGGCGCCGGTCGAGCCGCATCCTGTCATGACGGAGTTCTACGGCGAAAAGGACGCACGGGCCGGCTTCGTCCGCTCGCTCTTCAACGATACCGCCCATCATTACGACCGCATCAACGGCCTGTTCTCCATCGGATCCGGCAACTGGTACCGGAAGCACTCCCTGGTGCGCGCCGGCTTGGTGCCGGGTCATCGCGTGCTGGACGTCGCGGTCGGCACGGGTCTGGTGGCGCGGCAGGCCGCCGCGATCACCGGCCCCCAGGGCCTCGTCATCGGTCTCGACCTGAGCGAAGGCATGCTGCGGGAAGCACGCCGGACACTGGACATCCCGCTGGTGCAAGGGACCGCCGAGTCCCTGCCGTTGGCCGACGCCAGCGTCGATTTCGTCACGATGGGCTACGCGCTGCGCCACGTTTCCGACTTGACCGGGACGTTCCGCGAGTTCCGGCGCGTGCTTCGGCCCGGCGGCACCGTCCTGCTGCTCGAGATCGCGCGCCCTACCCGCCCGATGGTCCGGCACGCCGTCCACGCCTATCTGGGTGGGCTGGTGCCGCTGATTTCCAGGGTATCCGGCGGCGGGTCGGACGGCATGCGGCTGATGCGGTATTACTGGGAAACCATCGACCGGTGCGTCCCGCCCGAGATCATCGAGCGAGCGATGGCCGATGCCGGTTTGATAAGCGTCCGCTGCGACGTGGACTTCGATATGTTCCGGAACTACTCTGCGCGCCGAGACTGAAGGCGCTGGAGGGCGGCATGTCCGGTAAAGAGCATTCCTATGCGACGACGGTGGAGTGGACCGGCAACACAGGATCGGGAACCTCCGGCTACCGGACGTATCAGCGGGCTCATACCATCGTCGCGGAAGGCAAGCCGGTCATCCCCGGCTCCTCCGATCCGTCGTTCCGGGGCGACCCGGCGCGCTACAATCCGGAAGACCTGCTGGTCGGATCGGTGTCGGCCTGCCACATGCTCTGGTACCTGCACCTGTGTTCCGCAGGCGGTATCGTCGTGACGGGATATGTCGATCATGCCGAGGGCACGATGGTCGAGGACGCCGAGGGCGGCGGCCGGTTCGCCGGCGTCACGCTGCGTCCCGAGGTGACGCTGGCGCCGGGAAGCGACGAGGCGGCGGTGCTGAAGGCGCATCATGAAGCCCACGAGAAATGCTTCATCGCCAACTCTGTCAACTTCCCCATCGTGGTCGAGCCGGTCTTCAGGACCGAGTGATCAGCTCTTGAAGACGACGCCGAGTTCGGCGACCTGTTCGGGCGTCAACGGTCTGGTGTGGTGGCCATGCAGCAGGAAATGCAGCTTGGCCGTCTCCTCCAGTTCCTCCAGAGCGTAGAGCGCGTCGTTGAGGGTCTTGCCGGCGATCACGGGACCGTGGTTCGCCAGCAGGACTGCCGCGTGCTTGACCGCGACATCCCGCACCGCCAGGGCGAGGCGCTGGTCACCGGGGCGGTAGTATGGGACCAGGGCGAGGTCGCCGACCCGCATCACATAGTACGCCGTCAGCGGCGGGATTACCGGAGCGCCCGGCTTGTGGTCCAGGCACGACACGGCGACGGAGTGCGTCGAGTGGGTGTGGACGATGGCGCCGGCATCCGGGCGGACATCATAAACGCAGGTGTGGAGGAAGGCTTCCTTCGATGGCGGGTCGCCGCCGACGTGGCGGCCTTCCGCGTCCAGACGGGAAATGGTGGCTGGGTCTAGCGTCCCCAGCGAACTGTTGGTCGGCGTCACCAGCCAGCCGTCGTCGAGCCGGACGCTGAGGTTGCCCGACGATCCGTGAACGAGACCGCGCCGGTACAAAAGGTCGCCCATCCGGCACAGCACTTCACGGGCTTGGTTTTCCCTCATCATCCGGTTCTCTCCTCCCTTGGAATTCTCAGCCGAAGACGGCGTCGGCGATCAGCAGCGTGACCATGGCGGTGCCCCAGCAGAGCGTGGTCGGGACCGACCATGTCAGCATCTGATGCTTGGCATTCTTAACACCGAGCATGCGGTTGACGACCCAGAAATAGCTGTCGTTGAAGTAACCGAAAACCATCGAGCCGATTGCCGCCGCCTGGGCCGCGAACACCATGTTGACGTCAGGGATCTGCATCAGGATCGGCGCGGAGATCGACGCCCCCGTGATCATCGCGACGGTGCCACTGCCCTGGATCAGCCGGACCAGGGAGGAGATCACGAACGGGATCAGCACAGCCGGCAGCGGCAAGGTCGCGACCAGCTCGCCCATGTACTGGCCGGTGCCGCTGTCGCGGAGCACCGCACCCAGCGCGCCGCCTGCGCCGGTGACCAGCAGGATGATGCCGGCGCTCTCGACGCCCTTTTCCATCTCCGCGATGACTTCGCTGCGGGGACGGCGGTTCGCCAGACCGTAGACCGCTACGACGACGCCAAGGCCGACGGCGATGACCGGGTTGCCGACGAAGGCGACGATCTGGACCCAGGCGGCCGATGCCAGCGCGGTATCGCCGCTGGCCTTGACGATGCCGCCGATCAGGGTGTTGACGAAGATCAGGACAATCGGGACGACGATCGGCATGACCGACAGCCACAGCGGCGGCAGTTCCGGCGAACGGGCCTTTTCGGCCTCGGCGAACTGCTGGTAGGCGACGCTGAGGGTCTCGCCGGTGTCGCGCTGGATCATCGCCTCGATGCGCGGCCCCATGAAGCGGGCGTACCAGATCAGGACGAAGGTGCTGGGCAGGGTCAGCACGACGCCCCAGAAGATCATCAGGCCGATGTCGATCCCGAAGATACCGGCGACGCCGAGCGGGCCGGGAGTCGGCGGAACCGCGTGGTGGGTCAGCATCAGGCCGCCGGCCAGGGCGATGCCGAGCGTCAGCAGCGACTTGCCGGTGTTCTGGGAAAGAGCGCGGACGAGCGGGCTGAGGATCACGAAGGCGCTGTCGCAGAAGATCGGGATCGACACGATGTAGCCGGTCGCCGTCATCGCCCATTCCTCCCGCTTCTCGCCGAGGAAGCGGACGAAGCTGAGCGCCATGCGTTCCGCAGCGCCGGAAATCTCCAGGATGCGGCCCATCATGACGCCGAAGCCGATGACCAGTCCGATGGTCGAGAGGGTGGCGCCGAAGCCTGTCGTGATCGACTTGACGACCGCATCGGGCGCCATGCCGGCGGACATGCCGGAGATCGACGCCGCGATGACCAGAGCCAGGACGGGGTGGATCTTGGTGCGCAGCACCAGCACGATCAGGATGAAGATTGCGAAGGCAAGGCCATAGATGGCCGTTGGACCGACTGCGGATACCGCGTCGTTCATGACGTACTTCCTTGGGCTTTACTTATTGATTGCTTAAGCGCGAACGCTGTTGGGTCAGCGCAATTGGTCCTGCCGGTAGCTTTGGACGACGCTGTCGAAATCTTGGTCCCGGGTGAAACCCAAGGACAGGGGCCGCGACACGTCGAAGTCGCCGGGCCAGCTCAGCACGATCTTCTTGATCCGCTCGTCTTCCGCCAGGGTGACGTGCGCGCGGGTTTCCGCGCCGCCGATCCGCTCCAGGCTGGCGAGCATTTCGGCGACGGTCACGCAGATGCCGGGCAGGTTGAGCGTGCGGCGGCCTTCAAGCTTGTCGCCGTCCACGGCGCCGGCATGGATCAGGTTCCGGATGACGGTGGCGGGGGAGGACAGCCACAGGCGGGTGCCGGTCGGCACCGGGCAGACGCTGTCGATGCCGGCCAGCGGCTCGCGGATGATGCCGCTGGCGAACGAAGACGCGGCGGCGTTGGGCTTGCCCGGACGCACTACGATGGTCGGCAGGCGGCAGACCCGGCCGTCAATGAAGCCCTTCCGGGAAAAGTCGTTGACCATCAGCTCGCCCATTGCCTTCTGCGCACCGTAGGACGACTGCGGCAGGACGGCGATGTCTTCCGGCACCACGTCGGGCAGCTTGCCGCCAAACACGGCGAGCGAGCTTGCGAAGACGAAGTGGGGAGCATTGGGCAGTTTGCGGGCGGCTTCCAGCAACGTCCGGGTGCCGTCGAGGTTGACGGCCATGCCGACGTCGAACTCGGCTTCCGCCTGCCCGCTGACGACGGCCGCGAGATGGTAGATCGCGGTGACGTCGGGTGTGATGACGGAATTGACGAAGGCGGCGTCGGCGATGTTGCCGATGACGGACTGGACGCGGGTGTCATCGACCGGGCAAGCCGCCAGATCGACCGAGACGATCGAGGAGAACTGTGGGAACCCGGCGGGCGGCTGATCGGAGAGTAAGGTGGAGATCAGGCGGGCGCCGAGGAAGCCGGCGCCGCCGGTGACGACGAGTTTCATGGGTGAACTTCCCAATGCGGTGGAATTGATTATGGTGGTGTGGCGGAGATCACTCCGCGATATGCACCGCTATGCCGGTCTTGCAGATCGCTTCGCGGACGCTGTCGGCGAGACCGGCGTCGGTGACGATGGCGCTTAGCGCTTCCAGCGGGACGGCGTTGAAGGTGCCGACCTTGCCGTATTTGCTGCTGTCGGTGACCAGCACGGCGCGGACGGCGCTCTGCACAATCGCCTGCTTGACCGGAACCTTGTTTTCCGCCGGGGTCGAGACGCCGCGCATGCCCCAACTCGACGTCGAGAGGAAGGCGATGTCGAAGTTGAAGCGGCGGATGGCCTGGGCGGCGGTGTCGCCGACGCAGGACTGGTTCTCGCGCTCGACCTCCCCGCCGGTATGGTAGAGCCGGCAGGCGGAATTCTTGGCCAGGAAGGCGGCGACGACGAAGTCGTTGGTGACGACCTTGATATCATCCCGGTCGGCGAGAAGTTTGGCGATTTCCAGCGTGGTCGTGCCGGCGTCCAGGTAGACGACGGCGTCCGCCGGGATCAGCCCGGCGGCGACGCGGCCGATGGCGGCCTTTTCGGCGTGCTGAAGGCGGGCCTTGACTAGGTGCGACGGCTCGTTGGAGATCCGTTCCGGCAGGCAGATGCCGCCGGTCACCGTCATGACCTGCCCTTCCCGCTCCAACTGCTGGATGTCGCGCCGCACCGTCATGTGCGACACGCCCAGCATGTCGGTTAGTTCGGCGATGCTGATCACGCCCCGCCCGACCAGACGGGACGCGATGAAGCTCTGCCGCTCCGCCGGTATCATCGGCGCCTTGGCCATCGCCGTCCGCTCAGCTCCGTCGGCGATAGGGCTGGAACCAGCCGAGACCGGCTTCCGTGCCGTTGCGCGGATTGTACTCGCAGCCGATCCAGCCCTTGTAGCCGACCCTGTGCAGCGTCTCGTAGAGGTGCGGGTAGTTGGTCTCCCCCCCGTCCGGTTCGTTGCGGAGCGGGACGGAAGCGATCTGGACGTGGCCGATGCGCTCGCCCATCCGCTCGATCAGGCGGGTCAGGTCGCCGTCCATGATCTGCGCGTGGTACAGGTCGAGCTGTACCGCGACGTTGGGGCGGTCGATCTTCTCGACCCAGCCGACCGCGTCCATCTGATGGGCGACGAAATAGCCGGGGATGTCACGGCTGTTCAGCGGCTCGATCAGGACGGTGATGTCGTCGCCGGCCAGAGTGTCGGCGGCGTGGCGCATGTTGGCGACGAAGGTTTCCTCGCACGCCGCGCGGTCGAGATCGCGGGTGATGCCGGCCATCGCATGGAGAACCGGCACCTTGAGGGTCAGGGCATAGTCGCGGGCGGTCTGGAGGTTCTTGCGGAACTCCTCCTCGCGGCCGGGGATCGCCGCCATGCCGCGCTCGCCCGCCGCCCAGTTGCCGGGCGGCATGTTGAACAGGGCCTGGGTGAGATTGTAGTGCTTCAGGCGCTCGGCGATCTCGTTGCGGTCGAAGTCGTAGGGGAAGAGGAATTCCACGGCCTCGAACCCGGCTTCGGCGGCTTTGCCGAAGCGGTCGAGGAAGGGAACCTCCGTGAACATCAAGGTCAGGTTGGCGGCGAACCGGGGCATGTGCAGTCTCCTGAAATGCTGGCTTTTCAGCCGATGGCCTGCTGGGCGTCGAAGAAGAAGCGTTCCTTACCGAAATTGCCGGACTTGAGCGCCAGCGAGATCGGACGGTCCACCGCGCGGACCCAGGGCACTCCCGGCGCTATCTGCGGCCCGATATGGAAGCCGGTGACGCCCAGCGACTGCACGACGATGCCGGACGTCTCACCGCCGGCCACGATGAAGGTGTCGAAGCCCTCGCCTGCCAGAAGAGTCGCCAGCTTGCCGAAGATGCGCTCGACCGCAGCGCTGGCCTGATCGGCGCCGAACTTCTTCTGGATCTCGCTGAGGTTGGCTGGATCGGTCGTGGCGTAGACCAGCGGGGCGAGGTCGCCGGCGGGCTGGGACGTGATCCAGGCGAACAGCTCATCGGCGTAGCCGGCGTCGT
Organism: Skermanella aerolata KACC 11604; assembly: GCF_000936425.1. GTDB lineage: Bacteria > Pseudomonadota > Alphaproteobacteria > Azospirillales > Azospirillaceae > Skermanella > Skermanella aerolata. Next base: position 78,827 of record NZ_AVFK01000030.1, read on the forward strand.
TCATGCAGCGCACGACATCGACGGCTTGCGACGGGGCAGACTGCTTGTAGAGGGCGACCTGAGCGTTGGTCATCTGCGAGCACGAACCGGACAGCACGACGGCGCGCTTGCCCGAGGGCTTGCCGGCGACAGCCGCCTGCTCCGGATCGGACAGGCGTTCGGTCCAGGCCTTCGCCATGCCGTCGGCGAGGCCCGAGCCGCCGGTCACCAGCTTCATGCCGGCGACGGCGCGGCCGACCGTTTCGACATGGGCGGAGTTCAGAACGTCGAGCACGGCGTAGCGGTTGCCGTCGGCCCGCAGCTTGTCGAGTGCTGCGCGGACGCCTTCGACTCCCAAGTCGACGTCGTCGCTCTTGACGTTGCCGCACTTGCCCTTGGACTGGGCTTCCATCAAGCGCATCAGGTTGGCGTCGAGCATCGGCGTCACCGGATGGTGGCGCATGCCGGACTCGTTCAGCGGCACGCCGTTGACGAAGAGATAGCCGTTGTAGATGGTCCGGCCGTTGACCGGCAGGGCCGGGCAGACGACCGTGAAGTCTTCACCCAGCGCGTCGAGCAGCGCGTCGGTCACCGGACCGATATTGCCCTTGGCCGTGCTGTCGAAGGTCGAGCAATATTTGAAGAAGAACTGTTCGCAGTCTCGTGCGACCAGCCAATCAAGAGCCTGGAGGCTCATGGAGATCGCTTCGTCGACCGGGCAGGAACGCGACTTGAGGCTGATGACGACAGCGTCGGCTTCGACCTGAAGCTCCTTGTCGGGCACGCCGTTGAGCTGGATCGTGCTTAGGCCGTTGGCGACCAGGAAGCCCGCGATGTCGGTCGCCCCGGTGAAGTCGTCGGCGATGATCCCGAGGCGCATCATGACTTGCTCCGGTCAGGAAGGTCGATGCCGGCAAAGGTCTTGATGACGGCGCTGTCGTCCAGCTTGCCGTATCCGGCATTGCTGGCGTTGGCGAACATCGTGTAGGCGGTGGAGGCCAGCGGCAGCGGGAACTTAAGGGTTCGGCCGGTTTCGGTCACCAGCCCCAGGTCCTTGACGAAGATGTCCACGGCGGATTTCGGTGAATAGTCGCCGTCCACCACGTGCTTCATCCGGTTCTCGAACATCCAGGAATTGCCGGCCGCGTTGGTCACGACGTCGTACATCAGGTCGAGCGGAATGCCAGCGCGGGCCGCGAGCGCCATTGCTTCCGCTCCCGCCGCGATGTGGACGCCGGCGAGGAGCTGGTGGATGATCTTGACGGTGGCGCCCAGGCCAATCTCGACCCCGATCTCGTAGACCTTGCCGGCGACGGCGTCGAGCAAGGGGCGGAGCTTGGCGAAGGTCTCGGCGGAGCCTGCCGCCATCACGGTCATGTCGCCGGCCGCCGCCTTTGCGGCACCGCCGGACACGGGGGCGTCCAGCATCAGCAAGCCGTGTTCCTTGAGACCGGCTTCGATCGAGCGGGCCTCTTCGGCGGAGATCGTCGCCGACACCATGACGGCGGTACCGGGCTTCAGCTTGGGAGCCAGGGCGTTGTCGCCGAACAGCACGGCCTTACACTGCGCCGCGTTGACGACCAGGAGCAGGACGGCATCGAGCTTTTCCGCGAAACCGGCGGCATCGGCCGCGACATCAGCGGCGCCGGCCTGTTTGAGTTCGGCGCGGGCGGCTTCGTTCAGGTCGATACCATAGGTCTGAAGGCCGGCCCGGACACAGGACTTCGCAGCCCCCATGCCCATGGAGCCAAGCCCGACGACGCAGACGTGGAAAGCGCTGACTGACGCCACGACGGTCCCTCCGGGGTTGTTTGCTTACGGCAGAATGTTTGCTTGGCTGACTAATTATCACAAATCTTCAAGTTCACAAGCCAAATTTCACATATTTTCACATGTGACGACGTCGAATGCGATATTGCGAATCATTTGCATTATCAGTCGCGACTGGTATCATGCGGCCGTCTCTTTTCTGGTGAGGTCGTATGTGCGAGCAGTGCGAAGCCGAACATTCGGTATTGTCGAAATCGGCCAGGAGCCGCCGCAAGCTGTGGGAGGTCCCATCCCATCTGCATTGCTCGGTCATCGGCACCTGCCTGTCCATGGACGACCTGCGCAAGCTGACGCGCAAGGGCGGCATGCGGATCTCGGACGACGCGACGGACTACTGCGTCCATAGCTACTTCGTCCGAGAAGCGGGAACGGAAACCAAGCTGGCCCGCATGCTTCACAAGATGCTGGACGATAAGCACGCCGTCGACATCAAGCGCTTCTCGGCGGTAGCGAGCGATGCAGCCGCGATCGAAGCCTTGTGGGAAAAGGCGATGGACAATGGCAGGGTGGCCGGCGCCTACTGGGCGGTTCTCAGCCTGCGATGCGCGCCGTCGGAACTTGTGACCAGCGTCTACGGTCAGGTCCACATGCTGTCGCACGTGCTGGGCGGCTACAACCGCAACGCCATTCAGCGTCTTGCGGCTGCGGAGAAGCAAGTCGCCGACCTAACCCGCCACCGCGACGCCGCCCTGTCGGCCAAGCTGGAACTGGAGCGCGCCAAGGAAAAGCGGATCTGCGAGCTGGAGAATGAGCTATGCCGCCTTCGGGCGAGTGGTCGATCGAATATCAGCGTTACCGTGGACACTCGGGAAACGATCAGGCTGAAGGAAAGGCTGGCACGCGCCGAACAGCGGATATCGGCGGAGCGGGAACGTCGCCGCGCGGCGGAAACCCGGCTGGAGCAGCTTCAACTGCTGGATTTGGATGTGCCGATGGAGCGGCCGAGTCAAAGCGCCGAGACCCCTGCCCCGGCTCAGCGGCCCGTGGTCGATGTCGCAGGACAATGCGTGCTTTATGTCGGAGGACGTCAAGCGCTGGTGCCGCATATCCGCTCGGCAATCGAACGGCGACAGGGTCGTCTGCTTCACCATGACGGCGGTCTGGAGCAGGCTCCGAAGATCCTGGAAACTTTGGTCACACAGGCGGACATGGTGTTCTGTCCGCTCGATTGCATCAGCCACTCCGCCTGTCTGCGGGTGAAACGGCTATGTCAACGATTGGACAAGCCGTTCATGGTGCTGCGGACGAGTGGCGCCAGCTCTCTCGTCAGGGCGCTGCGGTCCGACGAAGCCGGCGTGCCGCACTGAACTTCGGATAGGAAAGAGGTGTTGGGCCGAAGCCCAACACCGGTATCTCTGACGACCGCCGCTTAGACGACAGTCAGGCGGACATCGACGTTGCCGCGCGTAGCGTTGCTATACGGGCAGATGTGATGGGCCTTATCGACGATGGCCTCGGCCTGCGCCTTATCCATACCCGGAAGCGAGATCCGCAGAGCGACATCCAACCCGAAGCCGCCTTCCGATCGCGGACCAATGCCGACATTCGCGGTGATTGAGGTGTCGGCCGGAATCTTGACCTTCTCCTGCGCGCCGGCGGCCTTCAGGGCACCGATGAAGCAGGCGGCATAGCCGGCAGCGAAAAGCTGCTCGGGGTTGTTGCCTTCGCCGCCGGCTCCGCCAAGTTCTTTCGGCGTCGCGAGCTTGACGTCGAACGTGCCGTCGGTGGTGGAAGCGCGGCCATCACGGCCGCCGGTCGCGGTGGCTTCGGCGGTATATTTTACATCTACTGGCATGTGGTAACCTCCCTTATTTGCCGTGAATATGCATTCACCGGAATACCATGGTAACAGCCATGGCCCGGGTTTGTCCCATGATGTGGTTTCCGCAGGGCGGCAATCCAGGGGGTGAAACTCAGAAGGTGGCAAGGTGTTCCAGGTCGACTCCGTCGGCTCTGGCAATGTGGATCAGCTTGCGTCCGCAGTCCGACACCCGCCGAGAAGTCCTGCGGCGTCCGCGGAAACCCATCCGGTCGCTCCGCGATCTCCGCACGTCCGTCATGGCGAGGCTTCCATAACTGGCCGCCATCTGTGCGAAGTAATGGACGCCTTCGTAGCAGGACTCGCCGAATGCGTTGGGCATCGGCGCATAGGTGCCGAAGCTCGTGCGGTAGTTTTCCAGGAAGCTGTCGTTTTCCCGGTAGCTCAGATTGGCGAGATAACAGGACGAGACGTAGAAGTTGTCCAGATTGTCCGGCCCGATGCCGTAAATCACCGTCTCGTCCGTCGCGGTCGAATAGCGGATATGGTGGCGGTCCAGTCCCGCTTCGCAGAAGGCGCGGTTGAAATCGACCGCTTCCTGGCCCAGCAGATACATCAGCACCACGTCCGGCTTGGCCTTCCGGATCATGTCGAAGGTACGGGAGTGATCGGTCAGCCCGAACGGCAGCAGTACATCGCCGACGACCTCCGCCCCGCTGCTCCGGATGATCCGACGGGCGGCGCGGTGGGCAACCTCCGGCCAGATATAGTCGTTGCCGACCAGGAAGAAGCGGCGCGCATTTCGGTTCCCGATCAGCCACGGGATGGCCGGCTGCATCAATTCATCGGCTGTCTCGCCGATCGCCAGCACGTCCAGATCGTTTTCGCCACCCTCGTATTGCGGCGTGTAGACATAGGGGACGCGCCCGCGGATGGCGGAGATCACGGAGGCTCGAGCATCGCTCGGATGCATGCCGACGACGGCGGAAACACCTTCCAGTTCGACCAGAGACGCCGCCTCCTCGGCGGCCTGCGACCCGCCGAAGCCGGCGTTGCCAATGATGATCCTGACCGGCCGGTCCAGGATGCCGCCCGCCGCGTTTATCTCGGCGGCGGCCAGCAGGGCGCAGGCTTCCGACGAAGGCGCCCAGATCCCGGCCGGGCCGCTCAAGGGGATCAGCAAGCCGATCTTCAATTCGGACATCGGGCCAACCTTCATCGCGAATGTTCGGGTACCGGATATTTGCAAGAAACATGCAATAGTGATAATCCACGGCCGTGCAAGATAGCTTTCTAAGCTTAACACCGGAATCTGCTTCTTGTTTGTGCAAATGCCCGACTTGTTTCCACAAATGTGTCTCCTTCGAGCTTCCCATTCGCACAAGGCTTCATGGCCCAAATACCCGCTCGACAGCGGATACCGGGCTGATGGAAAGTGCAGATATTGAAAGTTGAGAGATTGACGGGGGCGAATATCGTGTCCACGAGAATGCAGGACCAGTTGGCTTACCTGATCGCCAGCGTGAACCGCCGTCTTGAGGAAGAGTTGGCCGACCAGTTGCGGGCGGAAGGCATGCCGATCGAGCAGATGCGCATCCTGACGGCGCTCGCAGACGGCGCCGGGCTTCCGATGGGCGATCTGGCGACCATCGTCCTGGTCGAAGGGCCGACGCTGACCAAGATCGTGGACCGGATGGTGACCAACTCGCTGGTCTATCGTTCACCCGACGCCAAGGACCGCCGGCGTATCCTGATCTTCATGACCCCGCGTGGCAAGGCGACCTATGAACGGATACGGGGGATCGCCGCCGATCAGCAAAGCCGGCTGCTGGAGCGGCTTCAGGGGCAGCAATACGAACAGTTGAAGGGGTTGCTGGAGAGCCTCAGCGCGCGGCACTGAGGCTCTCCCAACGGCTTCTCAGGCTTTGTTCTTGTAGTAGACGTCGAGGAATACGGCGGCGAGCAGCACGAGGCCCTTAATGACCTGCTGCCAGTCGATGCCGACGCCGATGATCGACATGCCGTTGTTCATGACACCCATGATGAAGGCGCCGATCACGGCGCCGGTCACCCGGCCGACGCCGCCGGAAGCCGACGCGCCGCCGATGAAGCACGCCGCGATCACGTCCAGCTCGAACGACACGCCGGCCTTGGGGGTCGCCGTGTTGAGCCGCGCCGCGAAGATCAGGCCGGCGAGTGCGGCCAGCACGCCCATGTTGATGAAGGTGTAGAAAGTGACGCGCTCGGTGTTGATGCCCGACAGCTTCGCCGCCTTCTCGTTGCCGCCGATTGCGTAGATCCGCCGCCCGATCGTCGTCCGCATCGTGACGAAGGTATAGAGCATGATCAGCGTCGCCATGACGATCAGGACGTTGGGCAGGCCCTTATAGGATGCCAGCAGGAAGCCCAAATACATCACGACCAGGGCGATGACCGCGTTCTTCGCCACGAAGAACAGCAGCGGCTCTTCCTCCACCCCGTGCTTCTGTCGGTTGAGGCGGTTGCGGTAGTTCAGGCCGATCAGGATCAGCGGAACCGCGATGCCGAGCAGAACGGAGGTGACATGGACCGTCGTCGAGCCGTCCAGCGCCATGCCGCCGAAGATGTCCGGGATGAAGCCGGAACTGAGCTTCTGGAACTCCGGCGGGAACGGGCCGACGGACTGGCCGGCGAGCAGGGCCAAGCTTAGGCCCTTGAAGACCAGCATGCCGGCAAGAGTCACGATGAAGGACGGTATCTTGAAGAACGCCACCCAGTAGCCCTGTGCGGCACCGATCAGACCGCCGACCGCAAGGCAGATGATCGTGGTCGGGATGTAATGGATCTTGAACTGGACCATCATGACGGCGGCGAGCGCGCCGATGAACCCGACCACCGATCCGACCGACAAGTCGATGTGGCCCGCCACGATCACCAGCAGCATGCCCAGCGCCATGATGATGATGTAGCTGTTCTGAAGGATCAGGTTGGTCAGGTTGAGCGGCTTCAGCAGCGTGCCGTTGGTCATGAACTGGAAGAAGATCATGATCGCGATCAGCGACAGCAGCATGCCGTATTCGCGCAGGTGCCGCTTGATGAAGACCCGCAGCGGCTCGCCGCCACCGCCACTGCCCGGTGCAAGGACTGTTTCGGTGCTCATGCTATCTTCTCCCTGGGTGCCTGCTCATCCGCGGGCGCTTCCCTGCCCCGCATGATCGCGCGCATGATCTTTTCCTGGCTGGCATCGGCTGCCGGCAACTCGGCGACGAAGCAGCCCTCGTTCATCACGTAGATCCGGTCGCAGACGCCGAGCAGCTCGGGCATCTCGGACGAGATCATGATGACGCCCTTACCCTCGTCGGCCAGCTGGTTGATGATGGTGTAGATTTCGTACTTGGCGCCGACATCGATGCCACGCGTCGGCTCGTCCAGGATCAGCACTTCCGGCTTGGAGAAGAGCCACTTGCTGAGCACGACCTTCTGCTGGTTGCCGCCGGACAGGTTGACGACCTGCTGGAGCACGCTGGAACTGCGGATGTTCAGGCGCCGCCGATAGGTGTTGGCGACCGACAGTTCCTCCATGTCGTCCAGAACAGTGCCGCGCGAAATCCCGCCGAGGTTGGCAAGCGAGATGTTGTGCATGATGGTGTCGTTGAGGACGAGGCCGTAATGCTTGCGATCCTCCGTGACATAGGCCAAGCCGCTGTCCACCGCGCGCCGGATCGTGCTGACGTCGATTTCCTTGCCGTTCAGGAAAGCTTTGCCGGTGATGCGCCGGCCGTAGGAACGGCCGAACACGCTCATGGCGAACTCGGTCCGTCCGGCCCCCATCAAGCCGGCGATGCCGACGATCTCTCCGCGCCGGACATTCATGCTGACGTTCTTGATCTGGAGCCGGTCGGCGTGGATCTGGTGATGGACGTTCCAGTCCTTCACCTCGAACAGCATCTCGCCGATCTTGGGATCGCGCTTCGGGTAGCGGTCGGCCAGCGGGCGGCCGACCATGCCCCGGATGATCCTGTCCTCGCTGACGGGTTCGCTCCGGCAGTCCAGCGTCTCGACCGTGCAGCCATCCCGCAGCACCGTGATCGAATCGGCGACCTTGGAGATCTCGTTGAGCTTGTGGGAGATCAGGATCGAGGAAATGCCTCGTTTCTTGAACTCCAGCAGCAGGTTCAGCAGGGCGTCGCTGTCGCTCTCGTTCAGGCTGGCGGTCGGCTCGTCCAGGATCAGCAGCTTCACTTCCTTGGACAGCGCCTTGGCGATCTCCACCAGTTGCTGCTTGCCGACGCCGATGTCGGTGATCAGGGTGGCCGGGGATTCGCTGAGGCCTACCATCCGCAGCAGGTCGCGCGTCCGCAGCGTCACGGCAGACCAGTCTATCACGCCGTACTTGGCCTGCTCGTTGCCGAGGAAGATGTTTTCGGCGATGGACAGCAGCGGCACCAGCGCCAGTTCCTGGTGGATGATGACGATGCCGGCCTTTTCGCTGTCCGCTATGCCGGTGAAGCGCCGTTCCTCGCCCTGGAACCAGATCTCGCCGGAGTAGGAGCCGTGCGGATAGACGCCGCTCAGGACCTTCATCAGCGTCGATTTGCCGGCTCCGTTCTCGCCCACCAGCGCATGGATCTCGCCGCTTTCCACGCGCAGATTGACGTTCTCGAGCGCATTGACGCCCGGAAACGTCTTGGTGATCCCCCGCATTTCAAGGATCGCAGTCATCGAACACCTTGCATTGCCTTCGATTTACGGAAGGACGGATCAGACGCCCTCCCGCAGGCTCAATCGCGTCAGCGGAACTCGCTTTCCTTGTAGTATCCGCTGTCGACCAGGGTGCTCTTCCAGTTGGAAGCATCGACGCTGACCGGCTTCAGCAGGTAGGCGGGGACGATCTTGACGCCGTTGTCATAGGTCTTGGCGTCGTTGATATCGGGGATCTTGCCGCTCAGCACCGACTCGACCATGCCGACGGTGACCTTGGCCAATTCGCGGGTGTCCTTGAAGACGGTCGAGGTCTGCTCGTTCGCGAGGATCGACTTGATCGAGGGAACCTCGGCGTCCTGGCCGGTGACGATCGGCATCTTCTGGCTGCCGCTGCCGTAGCCGACACCCTTGAGCGAGGAGATGATGCCGATGCTCAGCCCGTCATAGGGCGACAGTACGGCGTCCACCTTCTTATCGGTGTAGTAGGCGCTCAACAGGTTGTCCATGCGCGACTGAGCGACGGCGCCGTCCCAGCGCAGGGTGGAAACCTTGTCCATGCCGGTCTGGCCGCTGGCGACCACCAGCTTGCCGGTGTCGATATAGGGCTGAAGGACGGACATAGCGCCGTTGTAGAAAAAGAAGGCGTTGTTGTCGTCGGGCGAACCGCCGAACAGCTCGATATTGAACGGCCCCTTGCCTTCCTTCAGGCCCAGCTTATCCACGATGTAGCCGCCCTGGAGAACGCCGACCTGGAAATTGTCGAAGGTGGCGTAGTAATCGACGTTCCCCGAACCGCGGATCAGCCGGTCGTAGGCAATGATCTTGGTACCCTGGCTGGCGGCCTGGGCCAGTACATCGGACAGGGTAGTCCCATCGATGGCGGCGATCACCAGGACCTTAGCGCCCTTGGTCAGCATGTTCTCGATCTGGGCGAGCTGGTTCGGGATCTCGTCTTCGGCGTATTGGAGGTCGGTCTGGTAGCCCTTTTCCTTGAAGTACCGGGCCATGTTGTCGCCATCGGCGATCCAGCGCGCGGAAGATTTCGTCGGCATCGAAATGCCGACAGTACCCTTGTCCTGAGCGAACGCCTGAGGCGCCAGCGTGAAAAGGCCAAGCGTTACAGCCGCAACGACAGACGTGAATGCTCTCACTGTTTCCTCCCCTTTTGGACAGCCGTATTTTCGACCGGCTTTTTCTGAGATACGGCATGGCTGCTGCGCATGACCGGAGTCGGTTCGATCCTCGATCTAATTGCGCCGATAGTCAAATGCGCTTTGCGTCCGAGTACCAAGAATCCTGAGTCCTAGCACTTTACGCTTATCCGCATGCACTTGACGGATACTTCGGGGGTACGGCTTTGGAAGACCGAGGGAGCCGGCTTGACGCTGTTCCCGAATGCGAATAGCGTTTATTAAACATCTTAATTATCACAGATAAAACTATCGCCTGTTCTTGCGGCGAGCGGAAAACAAGAAACATCCAGTGAGGAAACCTCAATGAAGATCAGGGTCGCCCTAGCCGTGGCCGTGGCCGCAACCTGCCTTTCCGGTGCAGCGGTTGCCGACACGTCGTCGAAAAAGATAGCGCTATCCAACAACTACGCCGGCAACTCGTGGCGCCAGGCCATGCTGAAGAGCTGGGGCACGGTCACCTCCAAGGCGGTGGCCGACAAGGTCGTCGCCGACGCCTCCGCCTTCACGACGGCGGAGAACCAGGCGACCGAGCAGGCGGCTCAGATCCAGAACCTGATCCTCCAAGGCTACGACGCGATCGTCGTCAATGCCGCTTCCCCTACGGCACTGAATGGCGCGGTCAAGGAAGCCTGCGATGCCGGCGTTACGGTGGTGTCGTTCGACGGCATCGTGACGGAGCCGTGTGCATGGCGGGTCGCGGTGGACTTCCGCAAGATGGGCGAGATCCAGGTGGATTACCTGGCGCAGCGCTATCCGCAGGGCGGCAACCTGCTGGAGATCCGAGGACTGGCCGGCGTGTTCGTCGATGACGAGATCCACAAGGGGATCGAGGACGGCGTCAAGAAGCACACGAACTTCAAGATCGTATCGTCCGTCCATGGCGACTGGACCCAGGAAGTTGCGCAGAAGGCGGTTGCCGGCGTGCTCCCGACCTTGCCGGAGATCCGGGGCGTCGTGACCCAGGGCGGAGACGGCTATGGCGCAGCACAGGCGTTCAAGGGCGCCGGCCGGCCGGTCCCGACCATCATCATGGGCAACCGGCAGGATGAGTTGCTGTGGTGGAAGGAGCAGAAGGACGCCAACGGCTACGAGACCATGTCGGTCTCGATCGCGCCCGGCGTCGGCACGCTGGCCTTCTGGGTCGCTCAGCAGATCCTCGACGGCAAGGACGTGCCGAAGGACCTGATCGTGCCGTTCCTGTCGGTCGAACAGGGCAACCTTGAGGAACGCCTGAACCAGACCGAAAAGGGCGGAGTGACCAACGTCGAATACTCCCTCAGCGATGCTCAGGCCGTCATCGGGGGCAAGAAGTAACGGTGGCAAGCCAGGTAAGCTCAAGGCAAGCAAGATCAAGTCAGGCACGCGTGATGGTTTCCGACGAGACCGCCCTTCTTCTAGACGATGTCCGCAAAAGCTTCGGCGCGGTTCGCGCCTTGGCCGGTGTCACCCTGCGCGTCGGGCGGGGTGAACGGCTGGGGCTGGTGGGTCACAACGGCGCCGGCAAGTCGACGCTGATGCATGTCCTTGCGGGCGTGCTCAAGCCCGATGGCGGAACCATCAGCGCCGATGGCGGCCGACAGGTCGCCGACTACGATACGGCGGCGGCCGGCAGGCTCGGCGTGCGCTGCGTATTCCAGGAACTCTCGCTCTGCCCCAACCTGACGGTCGGCGAGAACGCTCGCGTCCTCCACCCCGGCCTACGCGGCTGGGGCTGGCGGAAGCGGGCGGAGGGGCTGATCCTGGAACAGCTCGACGCGATCTTTCCCGGCCATGGGATCGATCCGAAAACCATCGTCGCCGACCTGTCGCTCGGCCGGCGGCAGATGGTGGAGATCGCCCGCGCCTTCACCGTGACCGACACGCCGATCCGGCTGGTCATCCTGGACGAGCCGACATCGTCGCTGGACGCGACCGCCGCCGAACAGCTGCTGTCCTACCTGCACCGGGCGAACCTGGGCGGAGTCGCCAGCGTCTTCATCTCCCACATCCTGCCGGAGGTGCTGAGCGCCGCCGAGCGGGTCGTGGTGATGCGGGAGGGTCGGATCGTGCTGGACGGCAGGGCTTCGGAACTGACGCGGCGGATCATCGTCCGCAGCATGGGAGCGGCTGACGAGGAACTGTCGGAGGCGGAGAGTTCGGCGAGGGTGACGGACACCACGGCGGACCGACCCCGGCAGGTGCTGGCGACGCCGCTGGCCGCGACCGGGGGGATGGAGCTGTCCGCCTGCCGGGGCGATATCGTCGGGCTGGCCGGGCTGGCCGGGCATGGCCAGTCGACCATGCTGATCCGACTGTTCGATGCCTGGGGAAAGCGCGATCCGGCGACGCAGGTGGCGGCTCCGGTGGCGCTGGTCCCCGGCGACCGGCAGTCCGACGGCGTCTTTCCGCTGTGGTCGATCTCCCGCAACATATCGGTCCGCTCGCTCGGCAGCCTGCGGAGGTTCGGCCTGATCGATCCGGGGCGGGAAAAGGACCTTGCCGCGACGTGGCGGGAACGGATCGGCATCCGCACGCCTGACATGGACAACGGCATCCTGTCGCTGTCCGGCGGCAACCAGCAGAAGGCGCTGTTTGCCCGCGCGCTGGCGTCGGAAGCCGGGATCATCCTGATGGACGATCCCATGCGCGGCGTCGACATCTCGACCAAGGCGGAGGTCTACCGCTTCATCCGGGCGGAGGCGGAGCGGGGCCGGACCTTCCTGTGGTATTCGACCGAGATGGAAGAACTGTTCCACTGCGACCGGGTCTACGTCTTCCACCAGGGTCGGATCGTCGCCCATCTTCACCGGGGACAGATGACGGAAGCCGCCATTCTACGAGCCTCCTACGCCGACGCGTCCGGGGAGGTCGCATGACCGCCGCATCCCTGAACGCTCGTGGCCCCGCCCGCTTCGACGCCGTCCGCTTGCTGCGGATGCTGCTGCCGGCGATAGCCCTGTCGCTGATGCTGGCGGTGATCTTCTCGCAGCAGCCACGCGCCATGAGCTATGTCGGGCTGACCTTGCTGCTCAACCTCGCGGTGCCGGTGATCCTGGCGACGCTGTCGCAGCTCTGCATCATCGCGATCAACGACCTGGACCTGAGCATCGGCAGCTTCGTGGGATTGTGCGCCTGCATCGCCGCGACGCTGCTGAAGGATACGCCCCTGCTGGGCGTGGCGGCGCTGGTCGCCGCCGTCGGCGTTTACGGTCTGGTCGGGGCGCTGATCCATTGGCGGGCGCTGCCGTCCATCGTCGTGACGCTGGGGCTGTCGTTCATCTGGATGGGACTGGCCGTGCTGATCCTGCCGACGCCGGGAGGACGTGCGCCGGAGTTCCTGACCACCGTCATGAAGTGGAAGCCCGCTTTCGTCCCGCTGCCGATCCTCTACGCCGTGATCCTGGGACTGGGAATGCACCTGCTGATGCGCTCCTCCCTCGGCACGATCCTGCGCGGAGCCGGCGGGAACCCCAAGGCGCTGGCGAATGCCGGCTGGTCGCTGCTGCGGGCACGCGTGACGCTTTACCTGATGGCGGGGACGCTGGGCGCCCTGTCGGGGCTGGCGCTGGTGGGGCTTACGACATCGGGCGACGCCAACATGGCGCTTCGCTACACCCTTCTGTCGATCGCCGGCGTGATCCTGGGCGGCGGCGAGTTCACTGGCGGCAGGGTCAACCCGGTCGGCGCGGTGCTTGGGGCCATGACGCTGACGCTGGCCGGCTCCTTCCTGACCTTTATGCACATACCGCCGGACTGGCAGATAGGAGCGCAGGGCGCGATCCTCATCATCGTGCTGGCGCTACGCGCCGTGCTCAACCGGGCGGAGGAACGATGATCACCAACGACCTTCCCTCCCCCGCCGACGTGGCGCCGGCGCGCCGCACCCTGGTGCTGCCGGTCTGGGTATGGCCGCTGCTGGCCGCTGCTGTCGTGCTCGCCATGACATTGATTTATTCGGGCGGGCGGGGCGCTGCTGACATCATGTCGGCGGCGGTGACGTTCTCCGCCCTGTTCGTCATCGTCGGGCTGGGACAGATGCTGGTGATCACGTCGGGTCCCGGCAACGTGGACTTGTCGATCCCGGCGGCGATATCGCTGGCCGGCGCCATCGCCATGAAGGTGATGGACGGCTCCAACGGGATGATCGTGGCAGGGCTTGCGGCAGCGCTCGGCGCCGCGATGGCGCTCGGCGTCGCCAACTACCTGCTGATCCGGCTGCTCCGGATCCCGCCGATCATCGCTACGCTGTCGAGTGCGCTGATCGTGCAGTCCATCGCCATCGCCTATGGGCGCGGGCTGAAGATCAAGCCGCCGCCGGCCTTTGCCGACTTCTGCACCGGACGCACACTGGGCGTCTCCAACCTGGCGCTGGTCGCGGCTGTTCTGACGGCGATCGTCCTGCTGGTGCTCGCCCGTACTGTCTATGGCCGGACGCTGCTGGCGCTGGGGCAGAACCAGCGGGCGGCACGGCTGGCCGGAACACCGGTGTCGCGCGCCCGGCTGACCACCTCCGTCGTCTCGGCTGGGTTCGCCGGGCTGTGCGGTGTCCTGCTGGCGGGGTTCTCGGGCGGGTCGTCCCTCAACATGGGGGAGGAATACCTGCTCGCCTCCATCGCGGTCACTGTAATCGGCGGCACCAGCGTCGCGGGAGGGCGTGCGGAGCCGCTCGGAATCTGGGGAGCGGCCCTGCTGCTGTTCCTGATCGTCACGATGCTGAACACCTTCGGCCTCAGCGCCGGAGTGCGCCTGATCGCCACCGGCGTCATCATCGTGACCGTCATAGCCATCGGCGGCGGCCGCAAGGCCGCATAATGTCGTGCGACCTTCCGCCATGATGGAGTTGTTGGGCTACGGCCCAACCTACGCAGCAGGAGCCTGTAGGTTGGGCCGTGGCCCAACACCGACGCGGTGTATCAAAGCATTTCCAGGGGGCGCGGTCCCTTGGGCGGCGGGAAGTCCCGGTCCAACTCCGCCAAGTCCTCCGGCGTCAGGACGAGGTCGGTGGCAGCGCGGTTGGCCTTGACGTGCTCGGGATCGCTGGCCTTCGGGATCGCCACGACGCCTTCCTGAGCCAGCACCCAGGCCAGGGCCACCTGGAACGGCGTCGCATCCAGCCGGTTCGCGACCGTGCGAAGGGCGCCTTTCGCCGGAATGCGGCCCTGCTCGATCGGGCTGTAAGCCATGACCGGAATGCCCTTGTCGCGGCACCAGGGCAGCAGGTCCCACTCCGGCCCGCGCCGGGTCAGGTTGTAGAGCACCTGATCGGTGGCGCAGGCATCTCCACCGGGAACGGCCAGAAGCTCCTTCATATCGTCGGTGTCGAGGTTGCTGACGCCCCAGCGGCGGATCTTGCCCTGCTGCCGCAGTGTCTCGAACGCCTCGACGGTTTCCGACAGCGGGATGCCGCCGCGCCAGTGCAGCAGGTAGACGTCGAGATAGTCGGTCCCGATCCGCTTCAGGCTGCGTTCGCACGCCTGGATCGCACTGCGGCGGCCGGCATTCTGCGGATAGGCCTTGCTGACCAGGAAGCAATCGTCCCGCCGGCCCTTGATCGCCTCGCCCACGACTTCCTCGGCGCCGCCGTCGGCATACATCTCCGCCGTGTCGATCAGCGTCATGCCGAGGTCCAGACCCAATTGCAGGGCACGGACCTCGCCCGCGCGCTCGTCGCGGTCTTCACCCATGAACCAGGTTCCCTGACCCAATGTCGGGACTTCTCCGTCGCCAAAGGGGATGGTGCGTAGCGGCATGGTGGATCTCCTCCGGGGGGCTTTCCGGACGAACACGGCGACCGTGACGGCGGTTCCGGATTTGGATCGGCGGCTTGGGGAATAATGGCCGGACTGATCCGTCCAGCAAATGTCGAAAGTTTGTTGACGGTCGGACCGAACTGGATGAGCTTAGCGGCCATGGCACTGAGATGGTCAGGTTTGACGGGTTTGAAGCGCGCGTGTATCGCGGCGCTGCTGGCCTGCGTCCTGATCGCCCAGAGCCACTCCGGCGTCTCTCCGGCTCTTCAGTTGGTGGTTCCGACTGCCGCCGCCGATGCACAGTCCTTCGACGCCATGGCGTCGATGTGCCTGCACGACGACATGGCGGCGATGCCCGTTTCCGCCCCTTCGGACGAGCATGAGCGGCACAACGAGCGCAGCGGGCACGATCTCTGCTGCACGCTGCTCTGCGGTCTGGGGTGCCTGACCGGCCCGGCGCTGCTTCCCGGCGTCGCGGCCTTGCCGCCGATCACGCGGGGCGATGCAGCACTTCGGATCTTCAACGTTCAGTTCCTGCCCCAAACACCCGCCTGGCTGCCGGTCGGAGCAAGGGCGCCACCCGTCACGGCCTGATTTCCCAATCGATCGATTCCTTTGGCACACGGAGCCTTGCGGCCGCCGCGCTGACGCGCGTGCGACCGGCCCCCATCAGGACCGCATATCATGACGGACATCACCGTTCCGACCTCGTCGCGCGCCGCATCGGCGGCGGGGACGACTTCCAGCCTCTACCGGGCGGTCTGGCGCTGGCATTTCTACGCCGGTCTTTTCGCCCTGCCCTTCCTGATCGTCCTCGCGGTCACGGGAGCACTTTATCTATTTCGCGACGAAATCGACGGGCTAATCCATGCCGACCTCAAGCGCGTCGAAGCCCAGGCGACGGCGCAGACCGCTCCATCCGCCATGGTCGCCGCGGCGCTGAACGCCTATCCGGGCACGGCGGCAAAGTACCTGCCGCCGGCGTCTCCGGACGCTTCCGCCGAAGTCGTGGTCAAGACCTCGGCTGGGTCTAAGCTGTCTGTTTTCGTCAACCCCTATGACGGGCGGGTCCTGGGAGACATCCCCGACAAGGGAACGGTCATAGGGATCGTCCGCCAGATCCACAGCCTGGCCTTCTTCGGCCCGATCGCCAACGGCCTGATCGAGATCGCCGCCGGCTGGGCCATCCTGCTGGTCGCCACCGGCATCTACCTGTGGTGGCCACGCGGACAGGCAGGCGGCGTGGTGACCGTACGCGGCACGCCGAAGCGCCGGATGTGGTGGCGGGACGTCCATGCGGTCACGGGGCTGTTCGCCGGCTTCTTCATCCTGTTCCTGGCCGTCACCGGCATGCCCTGGTCGATCGTCTGGGGCAAATACGTCAACGAGTGGGCCAACGGCTCCAACTTCGGCTATCCGGCCGGCGTCCGCGTGGCCGTCCCCATGTCGGACGAGCATCTGGCCCATACCGGCCCGACGACCTGGTCGCTGGAACAGGCCCGCATGCCGGAATCCGGTCTCGCCAGTGCTGGCGGCGGTCCCATCGGACTGGATGCCGCGGTCGCCGTCTTCGACCGGCTGGGTCTGGCCAAGGGTTACGCCATCGCTCTCCCCGGCGGTCCGACCGGCGTCTATAGTGGCTCGGTCTATCCGGACGACCTGTCGCAGCAGCGTGTCGTCCATCTCGACCAGTATTCGGGCAAGCCGCTGATCGACATGAGTTTCGCCGACTACGGGCCGCTCGGCAAAGGCCTGGAATGGGGCATCAATGTCCACATGGGTCAGGAATACGGGCTGGCCAACCAGCTGGTCATGCTCGCGGTCTGCGCCGCGATCGTCCTGATGTCGGTATCGGCCGGCGTCATGTGGTGGAAGCGGCGGCCTCGCGGTAGTTTCGGCGTCCCGCCGGCGCCGTCGGATCGGCGCGTCCTTCGCGGCGTCGTCGGCATCCTTGCGGTGGGTGGCATCGTGTTCCCGCTGGTCGGTGCGTCGCTGCTGGTCATGCTGGCGCTGGATACCGCACTTACCCGCCGGAAGGCCTGAGAGCCAACGTAAATGCCGGTCCCGAAAGGGACCGGCATTTACGTTGGATACCATCAGCTTGGATAACAGTGCGGTCTGCGGTCTATATTATGTCGCAACCGGCGCGCTTCAATTTACTAACCCTATGTGTTACTTCTTTTGGATATATATTATAGAAGCCGCTGGAGAGTCTCATGTTCCGTGCTCTGGGCATCGCGCAGAAGCTTGCGGTTGCCGCACTGCTGTTCCTGGCCCCTGTCGGTTACGTCCTGGTAGCCCTTGTCGGAAATCAGAATACGACGATCGCTTTCAGCGACAAGGAACGCACCGGCACCCTGTATCTGCGGCAGCTGGCCAAGGTACATGCGGAACTGGCCGGCATTGCCCTTGGCAATGGCACGACGGCGGGCACCGGGGGCGCCGGCATCATAGAGACGGCGGAACGTGAATTCGGCGACGGCATGGAAAGCGCCGAGATGGCCAAGGCGGCGGCATCGGCCGTGCGCGCCGTCAAGCAGGACGGAGCAGGCGGCGACGAAGCGCGGGCGGCGCTCCGCGCCCTGATCTTGCGGGTCGGCGACAAGAGCAACCTGATCCTGGATCCCGATCTCGACAGCTTCTACGTGATGGACATCATGCTGGTGAAGCTGCCGGAAGCGCTTGACCGGACGGTTTCCATGGTAGCACTGGCGCGCAGCACCTTCGCCGACAGCGTTATGGACGCCGAGGAAAAAGTGGCGTTCTACGTCGAGCTGGGCGGTCTGAAGGCCGTAACCGACGGGATCGCGGCGTCGCTGGCGTCCGCCTACAGCGGCAGCGCCGACGGGTCGGTCAAGGCCAGCCTGGACGTCCCGGCAACCAAGCTGGCGGCCGATCTCGGCAAGCTGATTTCCTCGATCGAGCAGGGAGCGCCCGGCGCTTCCACCGTAACCGCCCTGCTCGGCAAGCTGACGGCGATGTACGATGCAACGTCGGCCGACCTGGAACGCCTGCTGGACAACCGGGTCAGCGGCTTCAAGTCGTCCCAGTTCTGGACCTTGCTGATAACGGCATTGCTGTTCGTCGGCGCCTCCGGCGTGGTGCTTCTGGTCGTGCGGCGCGGCGTGCTCAACCCGTTGCTCGGACTGACGGAGGCGATGAAACGGCTCGCCGCTGGCGACCTGGAAAGTGCCATTTCCGGCGTCGACCGGCGCGACGAGATCGGCGCCATGGCCGCCGCCACCGCGATTTTCCGCGATGCCGCCCACCGCAACAGGGAATTGGAGGCGGATCAGGAGCGGATGAACGCCAACCGGATGCGCCGCCATGAAGCCCTGGAGACATTGACCCAGGACTTCCAGGCTGCGATCTCCGGCCAGCTTCGCGCCGTGGCCGCCGCCGCGACCGAACTTCAGGCAACCGCCGGAGCGCTGAACTCCGAGGCCGAACGCGCTTCGGAGCAAGCCAGCCTCGCGGCGGAGAGCGCGGAGGCGGCAAGCCGCAACGCCGATCTCGTGGCGACCGCCGCGGAGGAACTGTCCGGCGCCAGCAACGAAATCGGCTCGCAGGTGGAGAAGACGACCATCACGACACGCGTCGCGGTGGAGCAGGCCAACCGGGCGCAGGGCGTCACCCATGAATTGACGGATGTCGCCGCCGGCGTCACCCAGATCGTCCAGTTCATCCAGGACATCGCATCTCAGACCAACCTGCTTGCGCTCAACGCCACGATCGAGGCGGCACGGGCCGGTGAAGCCGGCAAGGGATTCGCCGTCGTGGCCAACGAGGTCAAAAACCTCGCGACGCAGACGTCGAAGGCGACGGAGGAAGTCACGGCCAAGGTCGATGCGGTCGTAACGGCCGCCAACGCCGTCGCCTCCCTGATCGCGGAGGTCTCGCGGACGATCCAGGCGATCGACGGCAATTCCGGAACGATCGCATCGGCCGTCACCGAGCAGAGCGCCTCCACCTCCGAGATCAGCCGGAATGTGCAGGAAGCGGCGGAGAAGACGACCCATGCGTCCGAGAACATCGGTCTGGTCCGCGAAACCACCGACTTCACGAAAGTCGCCGCCTCGCAACTTCTGGCAGCGGCTTCCGACCTGTCGCTCCAGGCGGAAACGCTGCGCGGTGAAGTGGACCAGTTCCTTGCCGCCATGACCAAGGCCGGCGAGCGCCGGAGTTTCGAACGCCGGAGCCATGATGCGCCTGTGATCCTGAAGATCGAGGGCAAGTCGGTGAGCGGGCGCATGGTCGACATCTCCGACGGAGGAGCGTCGCTGAAGATAGAGGGCAACTGGCGGGTCGGAATGCAGGCGACCGTCGCAATCCACGGGGTCAACCTTCCGAGCCGGATCGTGGAGGCCGGAAGCGGTGCGATGCGGGTGCAATTCCTCTTCGACGAGCAGACCCACAACAAGGTCATGGCGCTGTTCGACCGGGGGCTCGCCGCCTGAGCGGCGGAACGGATCGCAGCCACGGTGGTTGCCGGTGGAGAGGGAGCGTGTTATGGAATGATCGGTCCATAACTCACCCCGGTTCCATCGCAGGAGGCAGCCGACATGATCGATCTTCATTACTGGACGACGCCCAACGGGCATAAAGTCACGATCTTCCTGGAAGAAGCCGGCCTCCCCTACCGGATCATTCCCGTGAACATCAGTTCGGGCGAGCAGTTCAAGCCGGACTTCCTGAAGATCGCGCCGAACAACCGTATCCCGGCGATCGTCGATCAGGCGCCGTCCGACGGCGGCGAACCTGTCTCCATCTTCGAATCAGGAGCAATCCTGATCTATCTCGGCGAGAAGACCGGCAAGTTCCTTCCCACCGCCCTGCGGGCACGGGCCGACACGCTGCAATGGCTGATGTGGCAGATGGGCGGCCTCGGACCCATGGCGGGGCAGAACCACCACTTCGTCCAGTACGCTCCGGAACGTATCCCCTATGCGATGGAACGCTACGTCAAGGAAACCAACCGGCTCTACGGCGTGCTGGACCGGCGGCTGGCCGACCGGCCTTTCGTGGCGGGCGAGTACTCGATCGCGGACATGGCGGCCTATCCCTGGATCGTTCCCTATGAGCGCCAGCAGCAGAACCTGGACGACTTCCCCAACTTGAAGCGCTGGTTCGAAAGCATCCGGGCACGTCCGGCGGTCGAGCGGGCCTATGCGCGCGCAGCCGAGATCAACTCCCAGCCGACCATGACCGAAGAAGCCAAGAAGATCATGTTCGGCCAGACCGCCGCCAATCTCGGCGGCACCACGAAGTAGGATCAAGCGGAAACCGTCGCGACCTCGGTCGTCATGGCCGCCGGTGGCTGAGCGGCGGTTGCCGGTGCTGCCGGTGCCGCCACCGGCGTCGCGGCGACGTCCGTCTTCTCGGTGCGGCGCTGGTTGCCTAGGCTCGACGCCAACTGGGCGTGAGAGGCAGCCGCGTTCGTGACGAAATCCTGCTGAAGAGGCTTGTACTCGACTCCATCAGGGCCGATCACGATCATTCCGCAGGGAACGACTCCGCCGCCACCGCCGCCGTAAACCGACTCCCCGAAGGCGGATCCGCCACCGGCACCGACGCCGAAGGTCGTGACGAAGACGGGAATGACGGTGGTGGCGCCGATCGTGATCGGTTCACCGGTGACGCCCTTGCCCAGGATCTTCTCGAACTCCTCAAGGGTGGCGACCATGAAGCTCCGCACTGGATCGGCCATGAATGGAAAGGGATGCATTTCGGACTCCAGGCTTCGAAAAAGCATTGCGCATTCGCGAGCATAAATGAATCCGATTTCTTTAAATAGTATATGTATCGTTAGGTCAGTGCCCGCCCGGCAGCAGAACAGCTTCCATCCCATCCGTCACGGTGAATAAGCCGCCGCAGCGTGAGGAGAACGGCTGGGCGAGGTAATATCCAGTCGCCCGCGTAGGCTTGCCGGCAATAAAGGCGATTGCCGGAGGGCGCATGACGATGATAAAGTTCTCAAATGGGTTAATTCGTCGCACGTCGCCCAGCTTGGTATCCGGCGGCGTCAAGTCCACCGACCCGAGTACGGCCTGTACAAGGCCGCCTGATACGTCTTGAAATCTGCTGCTCTAGAAGTCGAACCAACCAAGAAGTGCCGTTAGCCGCACATCGCGGTATCAACGCCAATGGGGGAAGACATGACCAGCGTTTCCGACCTACTGAAACACAAAGGCCATACCATCGTCTCCATCACGCCCTCCGAGAGCTTGGAGAACGCCGCGCGCCTGCTGACGGAAAAACGGATCGGCGCCGTGGTGGTGCTCGACCGCCGGGGCAAGCTTTCCGGCATCCTGTCCGAACGCGACATCGTCAGGGCAATAGCCGACAGGGGTCTGACGGCGGCCTTGGCGATGCGCGTCGAGGACATGATGACGAAGGAGGTCAGGACCTGCCAGCCGTCGGAGCCGGTCAAGGATCTGATGAAGATGATGACGTTGCGTCGTCATCGCCATGTGCCGGTCGTCGATGCATCGGGCGAACTGGTCGGCGTCGTGTCCATCGGCGACGCGGTCAAGGCCCGGCTGGACGAGCAGGCCAGCGAGGTCGCGGTGTTGCGCGACTTGAACCTGAGCCATGTCTGAGTCCAGCTAGGCGTGCGCGGCGGGCGGCGCGGAAAAGTGGTGCCGTGGCAAATAACGCCGGGTTACGGAGCAAACCTGCGCTTCCAGAGTTGATGGGTGGTCTATGCAGTCGAGATTTGGGGCCAGTCATGAATTCGGAGGGAACGATGCTCGATCCGGAACGGGTACTTGCTGCAAACCACACCCACTACGGCGTGATCGATATCGGGTCCAATTCCGTCCGCCTGGTCGTCTACAACGATCTGAGCCGCGCGCCGCTGCCACGGTTTAACGAGAAATCCCTTTGTGCCCTGGGCACGGGGCTGGACCGGACGGGAGAGCTGGCGCCCGGGCCGATGGCGTGTACCGCCAGGGCGGTTCACCGCTTCTGCGCCATCGCCGATGCGATGGGCGTCAGTCGCCTCGACATCATCGCGACGGAAGCTGTCCGCCGTGCCAGCAACGGCAAGGATCTGATCGAAGAGATCAAGAAACGAAGCGGCAGGGACATCCAGATCCTGAGCGGATCGGAAGAAGCGCACTACGCGACGCTCGGCGTGATCTCAGGGTTCTACCGGCCGAAAGGTCTGGTCGGCGACATGGGCGGCGGCAGCCTTGAGGTTGCCGAAGCGCTGGAAGACCATGTCGGGGAACGGTCGGTCAGCCTGCCGCTTGGAGCCCTGCCGGTCGAATCGATGCTGGCGGAACTGGGCGAAGGCGCCAAGCGCCGGATCGACGAGATCATGAAGGAGCAACTGCCGCCGCTGCTGACCAAACCGGTCTTCCATGCCGTCGGCGGCGGATGGCGTGCGCTGGCCCGTGCGCATATGGAAGCGACCGACGCGCCGCTGAAGGTGGCCCACGGATACGACGTGGATGCCGGAGAGCTGCGGAACTTCGCCAAGTCGGTCTGGAAGATGTCGCCGGAAAAGCTGGCCGCTCTGCCCGGCATCTCGTCGCGGCGGTCGTCGACCATCGCGGCGGCGGCTCTGGTGATGGACAGGCTGCTCAAGAACCTGCGGCCGGAGCGGGTCGTCTTCTCCGCCCTGGGGCTGCGGGAAGGCTGGCTGTACTCACAGCTGACGCCGGAGGAACAGTATCGCGATCCGCTGATCGAAGGCGCCCAGGCGTTCGGCCTGCCGATGGCGCGGGTACCCGGCTTCGCCGCCGCCCTGGTACGTTGGACCGACCAACTGTTCCCGGACGAAACCGGTGAGGAAAGGCGACTGCGGGAGGCGACCTGCGCGCTGTCCGACATAGCCTGGGCCGATCATGCCGACGTCAAGGCGCAGGAATGTTTCCGGCGGATCGTTCATTTCCCATTCATCGGCCTTACCCATCCCGAACGCGTCTTCATCGGCGCCGCTCTGCACGCCCGGCATGCCGGTAAGCCGGACGATCCGGCGATCCAGAAGGAACTGGCGCTGATAACGCCAAGCATTCACCGGCGCGCCCAGATCCTTGGCCGTGCCCTTCAGCTTGGCCATCGCTTCTCGGGCAGCGTTCCGGCCATTCTTGATTCCGCACGCCTCCGCATCACGACGGATGCCGTGCGGCTGGAAGTCGCGGAGGGCGCCGACGACATTCCGGACAGCGAGGCGGTCCAGGCACGCATGAAGCAGCTAGCCAAGATCGTCGGCGTTCCCAAGACGGAGTTCGCCGCCTGACGGCGGTCGTCCTTTTGCACATCGGACGCATGCGAGCCATGCGCTGGTGTGGCTTCCAATTCACGAGTTAGTAACGATACTAATGTTACTATGCTGCACCGCACAATGAACCGGGTTCGAGCCCGGCATTGTCGGTGTCGAGGGAAGGAAGCGCCGCCCCTTAAGTTTTGTGGAGCGGACAAATGTCAGTCTATAGCGAATATCTCGATCATGTCGGCGCAAGCCACTCCCAGCCCAAGGCCGGCCGGGTAACCAGCGAGCACAAATCCACCAGTTACCTGAAGACCGGGCTTCTGATGCGGTCCGTCATCTGCCTCGCCTTCGTCGCGGTCGGCGCCGTCTACTCACTGGTCTGATACCAGCGGCATCAAAGATTGGGTTCTTCGTTCTTTTGTGTGCACAGCTTCTGAGGGAAGTTCAGG
>NZ_AVFK01000253.1 GCF_000936425.1 Skermanella aerolata KACC 11604
AGCAGCGCGATGACACCGCTCTGGAGCAGATCGCGCGGGTTCGCGCCCAGCAGGTCGCCAAACAGGATGTGGTTCAGGTGCAGATCGGATTTGACCGCGACGTGCAGCACCACCCCCAGCCCGAACAGGCTCGAGAACACCACGCCCATGATCGTGTCCTGCTTGAGGCGGCTGTGCGCCCGGATGAAGCCGGTCCCCAGGGCGCAGACCAGGCCGGCCACGACCGCGCCGACCTCCAGCGGAATCCCGGCGACGTAGGCGAGCACCACGCCCGGCAGCACCGCGTGGGAAATGGCGTCGCCCATC
>NZ_AVFK01000200.1 GCF_000936425.1 Skermanella aerolata KACC 11604
ACTAGGGCGCTTCTGCAAAGTTCAGAGCCATAGAAGAATGGCGGCAATGGTGATCATGGCGAGATAGTTGGCGGCGCGCTTTTCATATCGGGTGGCGATCCGCCGGAACTGTTTCAACCGGTTGATCAGCCGCTCGATGCGGTTGCGTTCGCGATAGGCTTCCCGATCGAAGTCAGGCTGGCGCTGCTCGTTTTCCTTGGTCGGGATTACGGCGCCAATGCCGCGCCGGCGCAACGCCTCGCGGATCCTGCCACTGCTGTAGGCCTTGTCGCCGGCCACCCGGTCGGGCTTCAGCCGGGGCCGACCACGCCCGAGACGGCGTATCCAGCCGGTCCCCATCAGGGTGGCGAACTGCTGAGTGTCGTGGACCTGACCGCCGGTCAGGCTGAAGATGACGGGCTTGCCCAGCCCTTCAGCGCGGATGTGGATCTTGGTCGTGAAGCCGCCGCGCGAGCGGCCGAGCGCCTCGTCGCAGATCCCCCTTTTTCGCCGCCGGCCTTGCGGGCGCCGGCCGCGTGCTGGTGGGCGCGGACGATGGTGCTGT
>NZ_AVFK01000201.1 GCF_000936425.1 Skermanella aerolata KACC 11604
ACCGGTCCGGCGCCTTCGGGCGGGCCGTGGACAGCGCGGCCTTCGACGAGGGCCTGCGCAAGCATATGCTTCGCGTCTACAACTACATGATGGTCGGCCTAGCGGTCACCGGCATCATCGCCTTCCTGGTCGCCAGCACGCCGGCGCTCTACGTGCCGATCTTCACCACGCCGCTGAAGTGGGTGGTGATGCTGGCGCCGCTGGCGTTCATCTTCGTGCTGTCCTGGCGCTTCGAGCAGATGTCCACGTCGGCGCTCCAGATGACGTTCTTCGCCTTCTGCGCCGTGATGGGCGTGTCGATGGCGTCGATCTTCCTGGTCTTCACCGGAGCCAGCGTGGCGCGGGTGTTCTTCATCACCTCCGCCATGTTCGCCGCCACCAGCCTGTGGGGCTACACGACCAAGACGGACCTGTCGAAGATGGGCTCGTTCCTGATCATGGGCCTGATCGGCATCGTGATCGCTAGCATTGTCAACATCTTCGTAGGCTCCAGCGCGCTTCAGTTCGCGATCTCGGTGATCGGCGTCGTCGTCTTCAC
>NZ_AVFK01000202.1 GCF_000936425.1 Skermanella aerolata KACC 11604
CCCCTAGCCACAGGTCATCTCCGACTTTTTCAACAGGCGTGAGTTCGGTCCTCCAGTGCGTGTTACCGCACCTTCAACCTGCCCATGGCTAGATCATCAGGTTTCGGGTCTAAAGCATGCAACTCAAGCGCCCTGTTCAGACTCGCTTTCGCTGCGCCTCCACCTACCGGCTTAAGCTCGCTGCATACTTTAAGTCGCTGACCCATTATACAAAAGGTACGCCGTCACGGCACAGGGCCGCTCCGACTGCTTGTAGGCATCCGGTTTCAGGTCTGTTTCACTCCCCTCGTCGGGGTGCTTTTCACCTTTCCCTCACGGTACTGGTGCACTATCGGTCACTGAGGAGTACTTAGGCTTGGAGGGTGGTCCCCCCACGTTCAGACAGGATTTCACGTGTCCCGCCCTACTCGAGGATCACGAAGAGCATTACCCGTACGGGGCTGTCACCCGCTACGGCCCGACTTTCCAGACGGTTCCGGTTATCTCCTCGTGACCACTGGCCTGGTCCGCGTTCGCTCGCCACTACTTGCGGAGTC
>NZ_AVFK01000264.1 GCF_000936425.1 Skermanella aerolata KACC 11604
AACCTGACGGCGCTGCCCGACGTGCGCCTGCTGCGCTCGAACCGCCCGCTGAAGTCCGTGCCGGTGCTGTACGACCCCGGCATCGTGATCGTGTGCCAGGGCCGCAAGCGCGGCTACTTCGGCGGCGACACCTATCTTTACGATGCGCGCCACTGCCTGGTCGTCTCGGTGCCCGTGCCCTTCACGATGGAAACCGACGCCAGCGAGCAGGAGCCGCTCTTGGCCGTCTACATGCAC
>NZ_AVFK01000259.1 GCF_000936425.1 Skermanella aerolata KACC 11604
TGCTGCAGATCGACCAGCTGGGCGGCGTCGCGGCGGCAGAGCCGAAAGGCATGCTGTCCAGCCCGATGAGCCCGCGCTTGTCCGAGTCGGTGCTGCGGTTCCTCGAGGCGATGAGCCGCCCGATGGAAGCGCGGATCCTCGGCCCGTCGCTGGTGCGCGAGATCTACTTCCAGATCCTGACCGGCGACCAGGGCCCGTCGATGCGCGCGGCCCTCTCCATGCAGGGGCATTTCGGCAAGGTGACGCGGGCGCTGCGGCGCATCCACGCGGCCTACCC
>NZ_AVFK01000203.1 GCF_000936425.1 Skermanella aerolata KACC 11604
ACCAGCAGCTCGCCGGTCACGCGGTCGAGCGTGTAGGCGAAGCCGTTGCGGTCGAAGTTGACCAGCGCCTTGACCGGCTTGCCCTTGACGGTGATGTCGGCGAGGATGTTCTCGTTGACGCCGTCATAGTCCCACTCGTCGAACGGGGTCTTCTGGAACACCCACTTGACCGCACCGGTGTCGGCGTCGCGGGCGAAGATCGACATCGACCACTTGTTGTCGCTGCCTTCGCGCTTGCCGTCCTTGGCGCGCTGCGCCGGGTTCCAGGTGCCGGGGTTGCCGGTGCCATAATATATCAGGTTCAGTTCGGGATCGTAGGTGTACCAGCCCCAGGTGGTGCCGCCGCCGATCTTCCACTCGTCGCCGTTCCAGGTCGACACGCCCAGGTCCCGGTCGCCGATCGGCTTGCCGAGCATGGTGGTCTTCTGCGGGTCGATCATGACGTCCTTGTCGGGACCGGTCGAATAGGCCCGCCAGATCTGCTTGCCGTCCTTGATGTTGTAGGCGGTCAG
>NZ_AVFK01000204.1 GCF_000936425.1 Skermanella aerolata KACC 11604
AAATCCTGAAAATTAGGGTTGACTCTGAAAGAGGAAAGCGTAATATACGCCACCTCGAGTTGGCAAGCGAAAGCGCCTAACTCACTGCTCTTTAACAATTTATCAGACAATCTGTGTGGGCACTCCACAAGACGATATCCAGCATCTTCGGATGCAAAAAAATATCAAGTCTTGAAGAGTGACTAACTGAAGTAAAATTCATGCAGTAAATCTTTGAGCATCGCTTCTCGAGTGGAAGCAAATCAAGCTTTTAATTGAAGAGTTTGATCATGGCTCAGATTGAACGCTGGCGGCAGGCTTAACACATGCAAGTCGAGCGGTAGCACAGGGGAGCTTGCTCCCTGGGTGACGAGCGGCGGACGGGTGAGTAATGTCTGGGAAACTGCCTGATGGAGGGGGATAACTACTGGAAACGGTAGCTAATACCGCATAACGTCGCAAGACCAAAGAGGGGGACCTTCGGGCCTCTTGCCATCAGATGTGCCCAGATGGGATTAGCTAGTAGGTGGG
>NZ_AVFK01000205.1 GCF_000936425.1 Skermanella aerolata KACC 11604
GTCGGTTTCGAACAACGGCCCGGATCTATCCCGTCTGCGCTGAGTGGCCGATCGCTCATGCGTCGAGACCTTGTGGAATGAAAATAGGAATCCGACAGGCTCTGAATTAGCATCGGTGAACATCGTCGGCGGATCAGGGAGGTCGAACGATGATACTCCATCGCCTCAACATCCTGCTTGCTAGCCTTGGGATTGCCACTGGTATTTCCATGCTGACCATCATCCATGCCCACGATTTCCAGCGATCTCCGGAAGCACGGCACTGGATCGCTCCCGGTACGGACGCAGCCGGCGAAGTAAAGCGCCACACGCCACGCGGGTGAACCAGTTGTAAATCGTCACGCCGTCAGCCGCCGATCAGCTTTGAACCCGGACCCCACTCAACGCGGCGCAAATCAATGTTGGGATTGGTGGTTTACCTGCCTTGCTGGAATCCGCCCTTGGCGCTGATAGGGGGTCTGACGATGCACCGATTTACATGATGGGGCTTCCGTGTCGTTTGTTTCAA
>NZ_AVFK01000206.1 GCF_000936425.1 Skermanella aerolata KACC 11604
ACCGGCGCTCCTCCGCATCCAGCTTGTCCGGTTCGCTCATCAGCATCCGTGCCGCTTTGCGCGTCGTGGGCGGCGGTGCGGGCTTCACTGAGGGCTTGGCTAGAGAAGTCTGTTCGACCAGCCGGTCCTCCCGGCGTCGTCGGGCGGCCCACTGCTTGACGACACCGTCCTGGCCGGCGAAGCCCCGATCGCGGATCTCCCGCCACAGTCCGGCGCCGTTGCGGTATCCAGCATCCCAGCGCGCTTCCAGGTAATCCCGAAACGGGTCGAGAATGCTGCGGCCCCGGTCGGCATGAAGCCAGCTCGGCGCCCGCCCGGCACGCAGCCACCGTCGGACGGTCTTGCGCTCGATCCCGAGCGTTCTGGCTATCGCCTTGATCGGCATTCCCTGCGCGCGCAGACGCACCACTTCGTCGAAGCGGGCCTGCCGACGGTCGCGCGCCTCCTGTGACCGACGCTCCACTTTGTTGGGAGCCGGCAAGCCGGGTCCGTCCGCGACATCGG
>NZ_AVFK01000021.1 GCF_000936425.1 Skermanella aerolata KACC 11604
TGAAACGGGATTTCGACCGCGTGGTCTTGGTTTCGGCATCGACCGGCCAGGCGTTCATCATGGCGCCGCCGACGCTCAGCATGTCCAGCGTGACCACCTTGCCCTCGTGCTCGCCCTCGTCGGCGATGACCAGCCAGTCGCCCTTCTGCGGCCGCTCGGCGGCCGGGGCGGGATTGGCGGCCAGGGCGGAACCGGAGGCGCCGAGGCAGCAGGCGGCCACCGCCGCCGATCCAAGGGCAAGGACCTGACGCCGCTGAAGACCCTCGCTCACGGGTCCATCACCCGTGAAACCTTCACGCGGCTTGCCGTCGATCCGGGTTTGGGGACCGGGCATGTTTCCTCCATGTGTTCTTTTCCGATTTTCCATCAGGCCCTTTGCAACGAGCTCTTCTTTGGTGAATTCGGAAACCGTATTCTGAATTCGAATTCGAATCAAGGCTCCGTGGGGCTCCGCCGTCAAAAAATTTGAGATCTATCTTTCAGGTAATCCGATGATCGGTGAGACGATGGAACAGCATGTGATTCATCCATGCCGCCCAAGGAGGGTGTGCCGCGCGCCGGCATCTCCGACGCACGCTCGTGATCGCTCTGCTCATTCTGAAGGCTGTTTACCGACCGCTTGGCTCCGAACGTCAATCTGGCGTCCGGACCCCGGTCATCGCTGATCGCGCCTCAGCGACCGGCTCCGGTGGCCCGCCATGACCGCTTCCTGATGGGCTTGCAGCCGGGTCACGTAGACCTTGGCGGCGCGCGATATATGCTGCCGGGCCAGCGTCTCCACCTTGTCGGCCTCACCCGCGATGACGGCCTCCAGGATGGCGGCGTGCTCGTCCCAGATGCTGCCCGGCATCTTCTCGTCGTCGCGCAGCACTTCGCCCATGACCCGGCGCAGATAGTGCCAGTTGGGCTCCATGGTCTCCGCGATCAGCAAATTGCCCGAGATGTCATAGAGGAAGCAGTGGAACGCCATGTCGGCGGCGATCTGCTTGGTGACCGAGCCGGTTTCGACCGCCTCCCGGCCGGCCGCGATCAGTTCCGGTCCTTTCTCCCGCGCCCGCTCGGGGCCGCACTCGGCCGCCTTGCGGCACGCCAGCCCTTCCAGCACCTCGCGTATTTCGTACAGGTTGCGCACGAAGTCGATGTCCAGCGGAGAAACGACAAGGCCACGCCGGGGCGCATCCCGGACCAGCCCATGATTGCGCAGCAGGAGCAGCGCTTGCTGCACCGGTTGGCGCGAGACGCCGTAAACCTCCGCCAACTCATCCTGAATCAGCCGCGAATTGGGCGGGAGCTTTCCTTCGGTGATTTCCGAAAGGATCGCTTCGTACACCTGCTCGACAAGGCGGGATTGGGTGGTCAGTGCGCGCATGAGGTCCTCGGCCGGATATCGCGCGGCGCAGTTTAACGCGCCACGCACAACAAACCTATTGCAAAAATCCGGAATTTGCATACTGTATTCAGAGTCCGAATTCAAATTCAGTATGCAAAAAGATCGAACCTGAACTGGCTGCGGCGATCCGGGTCACGGACCTGCCAAAAAAGCCCAGAGGGAGGAAACGAACATGGTGCATTTCGACAGGCGCGCTTTTCTGAAAGTCTCGGCGGGGGCCGTGGCGGCTGCCGGCGTAACCGGCAATCTGGGTGTCGGAGCTGCCAGGGCGCAGGGCGGCTCGTTCAAGTTCAAGCTTGGCACGGACCTTCCGGTGGCGCATCCCGTCAACGTGCGTCTTCGCGAAGCGATCGACGCCATCGCGGCCGAAACGAATGGCGCCGTCGCGATTACGCTTTTCCCGAACAATCAGCTCGGCAGTGACTCGGACATGATGTCCCAGATCCGCTCCGGCGCGCTCGAACTCGCGACGTTTCCCGGCACCGTTCTTTCGACCCTGATCCCGTCCACCTCGCTGACCGGGCTGGGTTTTGCCTTTACCAGCTACGACAAGGTCTGGGCGGCGATGGACGGCGAGGTCGGCAACTACATCCGGCAGAACATCGGCAAAGCCAACCTGCATGCATTCGACGCCGTCTGGGACAACGGCTTCCGCCAGATCACGACCAGCAACCGGCCGATCCAGACTCCTGACGACCTGAAGAACCTTAAGATCCGGGTTCCCGTGGTGCCGCTCTGGGTTTCTATGTTCACGGCGCTGGGCGCCTCGCCGGTCAGCATTCCCCTGAGCGACGCCTACTCTTCGCTCCAGACCAAGATCGCCGACGCTCAGGAAAATCCGCTGGTGCTGATCGACTTCGCCAAGTTCTACGAGGTCCAGAAGTACTGTTCGCTGACCAACCACGCCTGGGACGGGTTCTGGATGCTCGCCAGCGGGCGGATCTGGCGCGGCGTGCCTGCGGATGTCCAGCAGGTCATGGCCAAGCATCTCAACGCCGCAGCCCTCAAGGAGCGCGATGACGTCGCGAAGGCGACCGTGGACCTCCAGAAGTCGCTGGAAGGCAAGGGACTGGTCTTCAACAAGGTCGATGTCGACGCCTTCCAGAAGGCGCTGAGCGGCACCGGCTTCTATGGCCAATGGAAGGATAAGTTCGGCGCCGACGCCTGGACGCTGGTTCAGAAATACGCCGGCAATATCGGGTGAGACCATGAACACCGTCGATAAGATCCTCGGTGCGGCCGGACCTCCCCAGGTTTCCAAAGCGTCCCCACCGGTCGAAACCCTGCGCAAGGCGGGCAAGGTCCTTGGCTGGGCCGTTGAGCGCATTGCCGCTCTGCTCATCGTCATCGAGATATGCGTGCTTTTCTCCGGCGTGATCGCACGCTACGTCCTGCACCGGCCGCTGATCTGGACCGACGAGGTAACGTCGATCCTGTTCCTGTGGCTCGCCAGCCTGGGAGCGGTCGTCGCCTTCAGGCGGGGCGAGCACATGCGGATGACCGCCGTCGTCGGCATGGCGTCGCCGCGCGTCCGCGCTTTTCTCGAGGTCGTCGCCATAGTGGCGGCGCTGACCTTCCTGCTCTTCGTCGTCGAGCCGTCCTTCGAGTACGCGGCGGAGGAAGCATTCATCACCACGCCGGCCCTCGAGCTGTCGAACGCCTGGCGTGCCAGCGCGCTTCCGACCGGTCTTGCGCTGATGGCCGTATTCGCGGTGCTTCGTCTGATCGACGTCGCCGACTGGCGGCTGGTCGGAACCGCCGTTCTGCTGGTTGCCGGGCTGGCTCTGGGCTTTTTCCTGATGGCGCCCTGGTTCCAGACGATCGGCAACCTCAACCTGCTGGTCTTCTTCGTCGGCGTGACGGCGGTGACCGTTTTCGCAGGCGTACCGATCGCCTTCGCGTTCGGCTTGGCGACCTACGGCTTCCTGGCGCTGACCACCAGCCTGCCCGTCATCGTCCTGATCGGCAGGATGGACGAAGGCATGTCCCATCTGATCCTGCTGTCGGTGCCGCTGTTCGTGTTCCTGGGCCTCCTGATCGAGATGACCGGCATGGCGCGGGCCATGGTGGCGTTCCTGGCGTCGCTGCTCGGGCATGTCAGGGGCGGCCTCTCCTACGTGCTTGTCGGGGCCATGTACTTGGTGTCGGGAATATCCGGGTCGAAAGCCGCCGACATGGCCGCCGTGGCGCCTGTTCTGTTCCCGGAGATGAAGGACAGGGGCGCCAAGCCCGGCGACCTCGTGGCCCTGCTTTCGGCGACCGGCGCGCAGACCGAAACCATCCCGCCGAGCATCGTGCTGATCACCGTGGGCTCGGTCACCGGCGTTTCGATTTCCGCCCTGTTCACCGGCGGCTTGCTGCCCGGACTGGTCCTTGCGGTCACGCTCTGCGCGGTGGTCTGGTATCGGTACCGCAACGAGGACCTGTCGCATGTGCGGCGTGCCACCCGGTCGGAGATCCTGCGCAGCCTGGCGGTGGCCTTGCCGGCGATTGCCCTGCCTTTCGTAATCCGCGCCGCCGTGGTGGAAGGCGTCGCCACCGCGACCGAAGTTTCAACTCTCGGGATCGCGTACTCGCTGGTCGTAGGATTGCTGATCTACCGACGCTTCGACTGGCGCCGCCTGATGCCGATGCTGGTGGAAACGGCAGCATTGTCGGGGGCGATCCTGCTGATCATCGGGACGGCCACGGGCATGGCGTGGTCACTGACCCAATCCGGGTTCTCGAACACCCTGGCAGCGGCGATGACGAGCCTGCCGGGCGGAACGGCCGGTTTCTTGGCGGTCTCGATCGTCGCTTTCGTGATCCTGGGCAGCGTGCTGGAAGGTATTCCCGCCATCGTGCTGTTCGGCCCGCTGCTGTTCCCGATCGCGCATCAGGTGGGGGTGCATGAGGTCCATTACGCGATGGTCGTCATCCTCGCCATGGGCATCGGGCTGTTCGCGCCGCCCTTCGGTGTCGGGTACTACGCGGCCTGCGCCATCGGCCGGGTCAATCCGGACGAGGGCATGAAACCGATCCTCGGATACATGGGCGGACTTGCCGTCGGACTGATCATCGTGGCGGCGATACCCTGGATATCGACCGGTTTCCTGGGATAACGACCGGATGTCCAATTTTAGACTTGAACCGCCCGAACGATCCCTGTGTTTCCCTCGAAACGACAGACCGATCGATGAATTGGCGGTCGATATGGGAGGAAAAAGCAAATGAACGACATCATCGAAAACGGCGAGCAGAACTGCGCCGGCTGGATCGCGAAGTTCCTGGCGGCGCGCGGCATCGACCGCATCTTCGGCCTGCAAGGCGGACACATCCAGCCGATCTGGGACCATGCCGCCCGGCTTGGAATCCGCATCATCGACGTCCGCGACGAGGGCGCGGCCGTCCACATGGCCCACGCCCATGCCGAACTGACCGGCACGCTCGGCGTCGTCATGGTCACGGCGGGACCGGGGGTCACGAACACCGTCACCGCCGTCGCCAACGCCTCGCTTGCCCGCGTGCCGCTGCTGCTGCTGGGCGGTTGCCCGCCGCGTCCGCAGGTCAACATGGGACCGCTTCAGGACATCCCGCACGCCGATATCCTGAAGCCCGTCACCCGTACTTCCCGAACCGCGCGGGTTGCCGAGCAGGTGCTGCGCGAGTTGGACGAAGCGGTGGCGCGGGCGATGGGCGACCTGGGCGAGCCTGGCCCGGTCTATATCGAGATCCCGACCGACGTGCTGCGGGTGGAGGTTCCGCCGGCCCTGGTGCTCGACGAATGGCTCCAGGCAAAACCCCGGCGCGAGCTGGCTCCCGATCCGGTGACGGTCGGGCAAGCGGTCGAAGCCCTGTGGTCGGCCAAGCGCCCGCTGGTCGTCACGGGGCGCGGGGCCAGAGGAGCGGGAGCCGAACTGATGCGGCTGCTGGATGCCAGCGGCGCCGTCTATCTGGACACTCAGGAAAGCCGGGGGCTGGTGCCGCAGGATCATCCGGCTGTCGTCGGCGCCATGCGCGCCGCCGCGATGTCCCAGGCCGATCTGGTGGTCCTGGTCGGACGCAAGCTCGACTACCAGCTCGGCTACGGATCGCCGGCCGTGTTCCCCAACGCCCGGTTCGTCCGCATCGCGGATACCGCCGGTGAACTGATCGATAACCGGC
The DNA here is from genome assembly GCF_000936425.1 of Skermanella aerolata KACC 11604. Lineage (GTDB taxonomy): Bacteria > Pseudomonadota > Alphaproteobacteria > Azospirillales > Azospirillaceae > Skermanella > Skermanella aerolata. Next base: position 5,534 of record NZ_AVFK01000021.1, read on the forward strand.
GCGGGCAGCCGGAGCTGCTGGCAAGCCCGCGTCTGGCGCTCAGCGCCATTGCCGAGGCCGCCGGCAACCGCACTCCCGCCGTGGACCGCGCCTGGACCGAAGGACTTCGCCGCAAGCATGTCGAGCGTACCGGGTCGGCCAAGCAGTCGCCGGCGACGGGCTCCGACGGCAAGATCCATCCCGCCCGGATCTTCGAGGCCATCGCCCAGGCCGCCGACCCCGACTACATCGCCATCGCCGATGGCGGCGACATCCTGAGCTTCGCCCGGATCGGCCTGTCCGCCGGGACCTACATGGATTCCGGATCGTTCGGCTGCCTCGGCGTCGGCGTTCCTTTCGCCGTCGCGGCATCGCTGGCCTTCCCGGACCGGCAGGTGATCTCGGTCAACGGCGACGGATCGTTCGGGTTCAATGCGATGGAGGTTGACACTGCCGTCCGGCACGGCGCCAAGGCCGTCTTTATCGTCTCCAACAACGCGGCCTGGAACATCGAACGCTACGACCAGGAGGTCAACTACGGTGGCCGGGTCGTCGGAACCACGCTCCGGCATTCCGACTACGCAGCCATGGGGCGGGCTTTGGGCGCTTATGGGGAGCGGGTCGAAAACGCCGAAGACCTGCCGGCGGCTCTGCGCCGTGCGCTGGACAACGCTCCGGCCGTGCTGGACGTCGTCACCTCGCAGACCGTCGCCTCATCCGACGGCAACAAGGGCTTGGGCTTCGTTCCCGATTACCAGCCCCTTACCGCCTGGGACGATGCGGAGAAGAAACGGCGCGAGCAGCCGTCCCATCCAGCAGGGGAGAGGACGCGATGAACGGACTGCTGACCATTGGGCAGATGCTGGCCGCCCAGGCGCGTCTCCAGCCCAACCGGATCGGAGCGCGTGACCTTGAGCGCGCCATGACCTTCAGGGAGTGGAACGCCCGGAGCTGCCGGCTTGCCAACGCTCTGCTCGGACTGGGGCTGCGCAAGGGCGACCGCGTCGCGGTGCTCGCCTATAACTGCGTCGAATGGGCGGAAATCTATGCCGCCGCCGCGAAGTCCGGGCTGGTGGCCGTTCCGATCAACTTCAGGCTGGTCGGTCCGGAGATACGATACATCGTGGAGGATGCCGAAGCCTCCGCCCTGATCGTTCAGGACGCTCTGTTCCAGGAGGTCGAGGCGATCCGGGAGGGGCTGTCCATTCCGTCCGGCAACTACGTCCATTTCGGCCGGCCAAACTGCCCGACCGGGTATCGGTCATACGAGGACCTGCTTGCCGCCGCTAGCGATGGCGAGCCCGCTGACCCCGCAAGGCCGGAAGATCCCTGGACGCTTATGTACACATCAGGCACGACCGGAAATCCCAAGGGAGCGATCCGGGGCCACCGGGGCATGTCGATGCTGGCGCTCATGACGGAAGTGGAATTGAGCCTCCACCGCCGCGACGACGCACTTCTGGTCATGCCCATGTGCCACGCCAATTCCCTCAACTTCTTCAGCGCCTTCACCTATGTCGGCGGCACCGTCACGATCTTCTCGCGGAAAAGCTTCGATCCGGAGCTATGCCTGCGTACTTTCGGCGAGACCGGGGCTACCTTCACGTCTCTGGTTCCGACGCAGTACGGCATGATGCTCGACGTTCCCGCCGCCGACCGGGAACGCCATCGCTTCGATCGGGTCGAGAAACTGATGATCTCCTCCGCTCCGGCGCGGGTGGAGACAAAGCGCGCTGTCATGAAGATGTTTCCGAACTCCGGCCTGTTCGAGCTTTACGGCTCGACCGAGGCCGGCTGGGTGACGATGCTGCATCCTCATGAGCAGTTCGACAAGCTGGGGACGGTCGGTCGGGAAGTGGTCGGCTCTGCGCCGATCCGCCTGCTCGACGATAACGGCCGGGAAGTGCCGGACGGGCAGCCGGGAGAACTGTTCTCCTGCTCCCCCTACTGTTTCGACGGCTACTGGAAACAGCCGGAGAAGACGCGGGAGGCATTCATCGGCGATTACTGCACGGTCGGCGACGTGGCACTCCGCGACGATGAGGGATACATCCGTCTGATCGACCGTAAAAAGAACCTCATCATCACCGGCGGCGAGAATGTCTATCCGACCGAGATCGAGGCCGTTCTGGCCGGTCATCCCGAGATCCAGGACGTCGCGGTGATCGGTTTGCCCGACGACAAGTGGGGCGAGCGCGTGCATGCCGTCGTGGTGCCGAAGAAGGGGGCGGCACTGGCGTCGGACACGTTGATGGAGTGGTGCAAACCGCTCCTCGCCGGTTACAAGCGCCCGCGCTCGGTTTCCCTTGCGGCGCCCGACGACCTTCCGCGCACCGCGACCGGCAAAGTTCAACACCGGTTGCTCAGACAGAAAATGATCGACAAAGGAGGTGCTCGGTAGCCGGTGATGAGGTGGTCATGCCGGACGTGACAGAGACCCCAAGGCGATCGTCGATCGCCTTGGGCCTTGCACCCGCCGCATCCGGAGCCATCCCGCAAATGATCCAGAAGCCGCGTGACCGGGAACGCGCTACGTCGGTGTTTGGCCAGTGTCGTGGCTCGAGATCCTCATAGTGATATTCGGAATTTCATCGAGCAGGGCTGCGGCTTGGTCAGCGGACATGACGGTAAGGGCGGTGGATAGAGCATCGGCGGCAGTCGCGTTGGTGGCCGTGACGGTTACCGAAAGTGTTTCGTTCGCGCTGCGGCCGGTTGCAGGGTTGAAGATGTGTCCGAAGCGGCCGGCGACGTCGAACCGGGTGGCTAGACATGAAGATGTCGCCACTGCGGCATCGGCAATTTCAAGCACCTCGGCGTTCGGCGCATCGTCATCTTGGCCGCGCAGTCCAACCCGCCAGGGTCGTCCATCGGGGTGACCGCCTACCGCCAGCACTTCTCCCATATCCACCAGCACGTTCGTCATGCCTTCCGCCCGCAGGCGGTCGGCGACGCGGTCGGTGATGTAGCCCTGGGCGATCCCGTTCAGGGTCGCCGCCATGCCGTGCCGATTGAACGAGACCCGGTCCTCCTCGATGCGGAGCGCACGGTAATCGATCAGGGAACGCACCGCCTCGACCGCCGCCGGCGGAGGCCCCGCCGGATCGGCGCTGGGACGGGCGAAGTGCTCCGCATAGAGTTGCCACAGCGGCTGGACGGTGACGTCGAACGCCCCGTCGGTCAGGCGGCTGAACCGGACCGCCTCCGACAGCAGGCGGACCATGTCCTGCGGCGGACCGGCAAGTTCGCCGGTTCGGTTCAGGTGGACTAGAAGGCTGTCCGGACGGTAGAGGCTGAACAGCCGTTCCAGCCGGCCGACTTCCGCGAGGCAAAGGCGGATCAGGCGTTCGGCCTCTGCCGGATCGGGATGATGGAGTTGCAAGCAGGCATCGGCACCCAGCGCCACGCCGCGCCAGACGTGCAGGCCAGGACCGGCGGCACAGGCCGAAAAAGGCGGCAGCAGCGCCATTCCGCCGACCGACGCCGCGATGCCGAGGAAGCGCCGGCGGGTATGACGCGCGGTCATGGCGCGCTTCCGGTGTCGGTTTCCGCCGGTGGGGCCAGGATATAGTCGTCCGTTACTTCCTCGAACCGCTTGACCGTGCCGCCGTGACTGGCGGCGAAGGCGCGGGCCGCCGCTTCTCCCGCGAAGGGCAGGGGCTCGGCATCGCCCATGCCGCCCGCGAACCCGCTGCCGACGACGAACCATGCGGTGCGGGCCTCCGTCCATCGGGCGAGGTCCGGGTGCGCCGGGTCGGTTGCCGCCTCCAGGTCGGTGACATAGATCGCGCGGTAGTCGTGCGATTCCTCGGGGAGCATCGTATAGGCGAAGGTGTCGCGGACGGAGGAGAACCAGACCGGCCTGTCCCGTCCCTTCAGGACGATCTGTCCCTTGGGGCCGGGATGGTCGAGCATGGTCATGCCGCAGTAATGCCCGACGGCCTCCGCCGTGATCGCGCGCGGCGGGGGTGGTGCCGAAGCGGCTTCGTCCTCCTTGCAGCCGGTCAGCGGCAGCAGGGGCAGTGCGGCGAGAAGGAAGGCTGCCAGCGACGACGACAAGGATTTCCGCATCATATCTGCTTCCTCGAGAAGATGACGGCGGCAAGCGTCAGCGGTCCGGCGATCCAGGCGGCCAGCACGCCCAGCAGGACGGGGGCGCCAAACTGGACTTGGCTCGCCAGCCCGGCGGTCCCGGCAAACAGGCTGACGTTCTTGAAGCCGGTCAGGTTGAACAGGCGGTAGGTGTCGGCGGGGTTGGCCAGCAGCAGCCAGTTGATCACGCCGGCATCGATGGTCCTGCCCTGGTCGGCGACCAGAAGGCCCAGCAGCCCCATGTCGTAGAGCATAACGAAGCCGAGCCAGATACCGACCGCGATCCCGGCCGCCGTGCCCCGGTCGCGGACGATCGTGCTGGCAAGGTAGCCAAGGGCGGTGAAGGCCGCTCCCAGCATGACGCTGGTCCCGATCATGGCGGCGAAGGCCCGCCAGCTTTCCGGCTCGATCCCGGCCTCGCCGAACCACAGCGCCAGCCCGGCGGCGCCGTAGCCGAGCGTGGTGGCGAAGGCGATCACCGCCGCGTGGCCGATGAACTTGCCCAGCATCACTTGCCAGCGGGCGACCGGATATGACAGCAGCAGCGCCATGGTGCCCCGGTCGATCTCGCCCACGATGGCGTCGAACGACAGCAGCAAGGCGATCAGCGGCAGCAGGAAGATCGTCAGGCTGGACAGGCTGACGATGGTGACCTCCAGTGGCCCGGCCCCGATGGTGCCGGTCGGCGCACTCCCCAGGAAGCTGAGCGTCAGGGCCAGCGCCGCCATCAGCAGGGTCATCGCCACGACCCAGCGGTTGCGCAGCGCTTCGCGCACTTCCTTGGTCGCGATGATCAGGATGGTGCTCATTGGGCGGCCTCCTGCCGCAGGAAGTGTGCGTACATCTCGTCCAGGCTGGGCTGTACGATTTCCATGTCATCCAGCGGCGTGCCGATCCCGGCGATCCGCCGGACTATGTCCAGCTTGTCGTCGTTGGCGCAGACCAGCTCGACGACGCCGCCGGCCAGCCGGGTGGCGGTCCGGCCGAAGATGCCGGTCAACTCCCCCTCCAAGGCGGCAAAGCCGGTATCGGGCACCGTCAGCCGGATGCGGACCGGAAGCTGGGCAAGGCTGCGGAGCGTCGCCAGCGACCCTTCCGCAACCTTACGGCCCCTGTTCATTACGATTACGCGATCGGCCTGCCCCTCCAGTTCGGTCAGCGCGTGGCTGCACAGCAGAACGGTGGTGCCGGCGTCCCGCAGGTCGCCGATGATCCGGTAGAAGCCCTGACGCAGAGCCGGGTCCAGTCCGGTCGTCGGCTCGTCCAGGAACAGCAGCTTCGGGTCGCCCAACAGGGCCTGGGCCAGACCTAAGCGCTGGCGCATGCCCTTGGAATAGGTCCCGATCCGGTGCTTCCGCGCGCCAGTTTCCAATCCGACGCGGTCGAGCAGGGCGTCGTTGCAGCATGTCGGGACGCGCTTCAGGCGCGCGTAGAAGTCCAGGCTCTCCCGCCCGGTCATGGCGGGATGAAAAGCGACGTTTTCAGGCAGGTAGCCGATCTGGCGGCGGATGCGGGCGGCGGCATTGCCGGCGGGGTCCTCGCCCAGCACGCGGATGGTACCCCCGGTCGGTGTCGTAAGCCCGAGCAGCAACTTGATCAGGGAGCTTTTGCCGGCGCCGTTGTGGCCGACCAGGGCGACGCATTCGCCGGCTCCCAGCGCCACCGTCACGTCGCGGACGGCGTACTGGTCGCCGTAGCGCTTGGATACGCCGGAGACTTCGATGGTCGGGCTCACGGCTGGGCCTTCCTTTCCGGGGTGTTGGGGAGATCCGGTGGCGCCATCAGGGGCGCGCTGTCCATCACGCCGCCGGGATGCAGCGCCGGGAACTGGGACTGCGCCCAGCGGATCACCTGGATTCCGGGGCTGTTGATCAGCAGCTTGGCCGCCGGAAACGACCACATGACGCGGTCCACCATGTCGTTGGGCCGGTATGCCTCGTCGGCGACGCCGTCGCCGTTCAGGTCGAAGGCGGGATTATCGCTCCAGTAGTTGCCCCGGCCTTTCTCCGACCAGTCGAGCGCTCGTGTCCCGACATACTTGACCTGGGTGCGGTTGTTGACGAAGGCGTTGCCGCTGATGCTGTTGCGCTCCGACCCGGCGGTGAAGTGGATACCGATCTCGCAGTCCTCGAAGCGATTGTTGCGTACCGTGTTCTTGCTGGTGTTATAGACGAAGACGCATTTCCAGGTGCCGATCCGGGCGCTTTCCGCCAAGCCGCCGACTTCGTGCGGCACGTCGCTGTCCGCGACATCGTCGTCTTCGGCTACGTCCTCGACCGGCGTGGCGTAGCGGCCGGCGACGAGGTTGTCCTCGATCCGGGAACTGGTGGTGGCGTTCAGCAGCAGCCCGTGCTCCCGGTCGCCGCGCGACTGGTTGCCCCGGATCACAAGGTTGCGCGAGAACATGATCGCGTAGCCGACATCGTTGCCGACCGAGACGTTGCCGCTGACCTCGCTGTCGTTGGTATACATGTAGTGGACCGCGAAGCGGACGTTCTCGAACCGGTTGTCGCGGAACTCGTTCCGCTTGCTGGTCGTGACGAAGATGCCGTCGCGGCCATGAGTCACGGTATTGCCGACGACCCTGGTCCCCGGCGCGTTCCAAAGCTGGATGCCGTTGCCGCGCTCGCTGCGGCGCAGATCGGTCCGGCCCTGGACGCGGTTACCTCGGACCAAAACGTTGGGAGCGCCCCAGACATAGACCCCGATCAGGTTGTCGGTCAGGACGTTGTCCTCGACCACCGCTCCGGCGGCTCCCTTGCCAAGGAAGATGCCGGAATTCTGGTCGAACAAGCTGAGGCCGGAATTGCGGATGGTAAGCTTGCGCAGCGTCACTCCGGGCGCTTCGACGGTCACGGTGTTTTCCCGGCCGCCGCCGTCGATGACGGAGCCCGGCTGCCCTTCCAGCGTGACGGGCGTCGCGATGTTGACCGGCCCCGGATGGATGCCCGAAGCCAGCACCAGAACGTCGCCGGCAGCCGCCATGCCGAGGGCTGCGGCCAGCCCGCCCGGCGCAATGGTCACCGTGGCGGCGCGAGCCCCGCCGGCCCAGGCCGGCGTTGCCGCCAGGACAGCTGCCGCGATGAACAGAGTGCCGAGCCGTGACATGGCCGTTTCCCTTATACCGCGCGCGGTTCGACCAGCATCCGGCCGCCCATCTCCATGTGGAGCGCGTGGCAGAACCACTGGCAATAGTACCAGTGGACGCCGGGACGGTCGGCGGTGAAGGTGACCGAAGCGGTCGCCTGCGGGCCGACCTCCATCGCGACGCCGTAGTTGGTCACCGTGAAGCCGTGGGTCAGGTCGTCCACGTCGTCCATGTTGGTGACGTAGATCGTGACCTCGTCGCCCTGTTTGACGGTGAACTCCTCCAGTCCGAAGGCCGGGGCCAGCGCCGTCATGTAGACGCGTACCTTGTCGCCGTCGCGGATCACCTTGCTGTCGGATTCAGGATCGACGCCGTCCGCCTTGGCCTGCTTGACGGCATCGGCGAAACTCGGATCGTCGCGGCGGTAGGCGTTGACCGGGTTCACCTTGGACCGGTGGACGATCAGCGTGTCGTGCGGCTCGGCGAAGGTCGGGCCGTCATGGACGATCTTCATCTGGTCGCCCGAGATGTCGATCAACTGGTCGTTCTCCGGCTTCAGCGGACCCACGTTCAGGAAGCGGTCCTTGGAGAACTTGTTGAGCACGATCAGCCATTTGCCGTCGGCTTCCTTGGTCTGGCCCATGGAGGAGTGCAGGTGGCCCGGCTGGTAATGGACATCCAGCTTCTGGACGATCGGATCGACCTTCTCGCCCTTGAACGCCCGGACCGCCTTGTCCAGGTTCCATTTCACCACTTGGCTGTCCAGGAACAGGGTGGTGTAGGCATTGCCCCGGCCATCATAGGCGGTGTGGAGAGGCCCGAGGCCCAGTTGCGGCTCCGCGACCACGACGTCGCGCGGCTTGATCTTGTCGTCGAACAGATCGTCCAGCCGGCGCACATCCAGCACCGTCACGGTCGGCGACAGCTTGCCGTTGACCGTCACGTGGATGCCGTCGGGGGCGGTGTTGACGCCGTGCGGGCTGTTGGGGATCGGGATATAGCGGGTAAAGGGCGAGCCGTGCCGGCCATCGACGACGGGCACGCCGTTGATGACTTCGACCTTACCGTCCTTGACCGCCTGCTCGATACGCTTGATGTTGAAGACGACGACCCAGTCCTGTTCCTTGGCGGTCATCTCGGCGGTGGTGACGCCTTCTTCCGAATTGTAGCAGGTCGAGAAGACGTATTTGCCCTGATAGTCGGCGTCGGTGTTGTCGAGGTTGCCGTCCACCCAGACCTGCCACGCCACTTTCATCGCGTCGCCGTCGATGGCGGAGAAGTGCGAGCGGTACTTCTTCGGCTCGTCCAGGATCTTGCCGTCATTGGGCGTCGGCACGCGCTGCTCGCCGTTGGCGAAGACGTAGCCGGTGCGCGGATACTTCTGAAGGCGCAGGCCGTGGATCGCCGAGGCGTTGGGGATCTCGATGATCTTGTCGGTCTTCATGATGTCGCCCCGGATGCGGGCGACACGGCTGTTTGCCTTGTCGTTGCAGAAGATGTAGCGGCCGTCATAGGTGCCGTCGGTGAACGACATGTGCGGGTGGTGCAGGTCGCCGTTCTGGTAGACGCCGCCGCGCGTCTTCAGGAACTCGCGGGTGTTCTCCGACAGGCCTTCCGTCAGGATCTTCCGGCTTTCGTTGGTCTGCCCCCAGCCGGTGGCGCTGCACCGGGTGAAGACGGGGATGCGCATCAGCTCGCGCATCGACGGCGCGCCCATGATCCGGACTTCGCCGGAATGCCCGCCGCTGTGGAACACGTAGTATTCGTCGAGATCGCCGGGCTTGACCTCTGCGCTTTGCTTGCCGCCGCCGGCGGATGCCGCATGGGCGGGAGATGCTCCCAGCAGGCTGTCCCCGACTGCTACGGCGCCGGCTCCGCCGATGGCGCCGGTCAGGCCGGCAAGGGCCGCCACCTTGGCGGTGCCGCCCAGCAGGTGGCGGCGGTCGATGCCCGTCGGCTTCTCGTTCTCATCACGCATATTCATTCTCCTTCAGGCTAGCGAGGACCCGGCGGCGCGCTTTTCGCGCTTCAGACGCCGTTGGATCATGACCGGGCATTTCTGGTCATGGTGGTAGAGCACCTGGCAGTGCATGCACTGGATGCATTCGTTGGGATTGATGTGGCCTTCCGGGTGGATCGCCTGGACCGGGCATTCATTGCCGCAGCGCTGGCACGGGCTGCCGCATTCCTTGTAGCGGCGCAGCCAGTCGAACATCCGCATCCGGCCCGGAATGGCGAGAGCGGCGCCCAGCGGGCACAAGTAGCGGCAGAAGAAGCGTTCGATGAACAGCCCGGCCGCCAGCAGTGCGACGGCGAACAGGACGAACCACCAGTCGCGGAAGAAATGCAGGATGATCGCCGTCTTGAACGGCTCGACCTCCGCCCCGCGTTCCGCCGCCGACAGCGAGTACATCGACAGGCCGAACAGGACGAGGAAGATCATGTACTTGATCGGCCAAAGCCGCTGGTGGACCCCGAACGGCACCTTCACCTTGGGCAGATGCAGCAGTTGGCCGACCTTGTAGAGGAGCTCTTGGAGTGCTCCGAACGGGCACAGCCAGCCGCAGAACGCGCCGCGTCCCCAGAACAGGATCGACGCCGCGACCGAGAACCACAGGATGAACACCAGTGGGTCCATCAGGAAGTAGTCCCAGCGAAACTCGGTCCGCACCGCGTCGGCGAAGGTGAAGATGTTGACGACGGAAAGCTGCGCCTTGGCGTACCAGCCCAGCCAGACCAGGGTGAACAGCAGGAAGCCGATCCGGACCCTTTGATAAAGTGCCGGGCGGCGGACAAGGCTGTCCTGGAAGAAGAAGAGGCCGGTGAGGAAGGCGATGGCGCTCAGCGTGACCGCGATATCGACCAGCCGGTTCTCCCAAATCCTCTGCCACAGCGGTATTTCCGCAGACGGGTCCTGCTCCGGTGCGACGGCGGTCGCGGCAGCCATGGTCGGAGCAGGGGGCGTAACCGCTTCCGTCTTCAGGTACTTGGCCGGCGGCTGGTAGCCGAGGTCGAACGACACGAAGGCCTTTTCCAACGCGCCGGTCGCCCGCTGCACCAGCAGCGACAGCCGCCACGGCTCGGCCGGGTCGAACTCCGTCCCCTCCGGGATCACGAACAGACCGACTTCGGGGAAATCTGGAGCCCCGGCGGCCGCCACTCCGCCCAGCCTCGAATGGGTTCGGTCGCGGAACCGGACGCCGGTGTCGCCCTGGACCAGCTCGATCCGGTCGAAGATGCCGCCTCGGACATAGCCCGAGCCCTTGAACGAATACCGCCCCTGTCCCGCGATCAGCAGTGCGTGCTGCCCCGGCTTCAGTTTTTGGGCCAGCGTTTGATATTCGGCCTCGCCCAGCAGGCTGCGGCCGATGGCGGGGATGGAAACCAGGGTCGCGTAGAGGTCGATGAAGGACTCGTCGGCGGCGCCCGGCTCCGGTTTTGCCATCGCCTCCGCCTTGCCGGTCCGCTCGAAGGCCGCGTTGACCTCGCCGACCGTCAAGGCGAGGCGCCGGACCGAACCGTCGCCGACCAGCGTCGCCCAGTCCTCGACATCGCCCTGGGTCGGGTCCAGTACGCGTTTGGATTGCGCTGTCGTGGCGGCGGCCCCGGCCAGACCCAGCGCCTGCGCCACCTTTCGGCCCGACCGCACGATGCTGTCGCCGATCACCATGACAGTGACCGTGGCGCCGGAAACGATGTCCACCGGCGGGCTGGATGACGACTGGCTGGCGAGTGCGACCACGCTCTGGCCGACATATCCCGCTATGAACCGGTTGATGCGCTCCGCCGCGATGCCGATCAGGACGATGGGTTCGTGATGATCGACCAGCTTGGCCCCGGCGACGCGGGCATCGGTTCCAAGCCCGACCAGCACGTGGATCGGACGTCCGGAATATCCCGTCGTGTTGACGAAGTCGGAATTGAGATAGGCGTAGCCCAGCACCTTGTCGCCCTGAAGGATCGGCGCCACGGGAACGCTGTTATGGATCGGTCCGAAGCGGTCGGCGCCGGGGAACAACTCAGACGGCTCCACTCTGGAAAGGTATTGTCCCAGCAGCGGTGCGGCAGCCTGAGCGGTCGAGGAAACACCAGCAAGGATCAGGAACGCAGCGGAGATTGCGAGCAAGCTGTCCTTTACGCCTAGTATTCGCTGCACTAACGATGTCATGATCCGCGCCAGCAGAATTGATATTTATCAAGTGACGCCTCATGACAGGTAATTGAAGCGTCATTTCTTGTGGCTGGATAGAAACCTCTATTGTCGGTGCTGGATTTGACTAAGGTCAAATCGTTGCCTGTTTTTATAAATTATGGTCCTGATGCATCGGCCGGATCAGGAAATGGAGCGGGTCCCATGAAACTGCTGTGTCAGGAACCGGGCGCTCCGGTCGAATCGGAGGCCGACCTGATCGGCATCGCCCTTGCCTTGGAGTGGGAGGCCGTCCGGCGGTACCGGCAACTGGCAGCCCTCATGGACGAACATGGAGCCGTCGAGACGGCGGCGACCTTCCGCGCCCTGATGGAGGAGGAACGCTGCCACGTCGCGGCGGTCGCATCCGTCTCGGCCGCACTGACCGGCGAGGTGCCCGATACGGAGCCTTTCGTTTGGCGGCTGCCGCCGGAGATCGCCGCATCGTGGGAAGAACTGGCCGGGCGCACCGACCTGACGCCCTATCGCGCCCTGTCGCTGGCCGTGCTGAACGAGGAGCGCGCCTTCGCCTTCTACAGCTATATCGTTTCCGCCGCGACCGATCCGGCCGTACGGAAGCAGGCTCAGGCGCTGGCGCTGGAGGAACTTGGCCACGCCGCCAAGCTTCGCCATCAGCGCCGGCAAGCCTGGAGGGCTTCGCGGCAGGAACACCGGGATGCCGTGCCGCTTGTCGAGGATCTTCACGACCTTGCGCCCTTGGCAGCCGGCATGGCCGCCGAAGCAACCGCCGTCCTGCGTGCCGCCGCGTCGGCTTTGGGGAGTGACGACTCCAGCGCCGTGATTCGAATCGCGGACGATCTGGCAGTCCTGAGCGCCGGCGCTGATCTCCCGACCACTCCTTTCGACCCAACGCTCGGCCGCAAACAAATCCTGCGTTCGGCTCTTCTGCCGCTGGAGAAGATGGCGGAGGCATTTTCCGACATCGCCGAGCAGACCAGGGACGAAGCCGTCATGCTGGAAGCGCAACGCCTTCTCGGCATCGCCGTCGGACATGCCGTAGCACTGGCCGAACGCTCACGCTGATACCGAGATCGCCAGCAGCAGGCCGAAGATTGCCACCAGATACCCGTAGAGCAGGGTGCGCCACCCTGAGCTTGCACGGTTGACTTCGAGGAAGTGGCGCAGGATCTGGAAAGCCTTGAACGCTCCCGCCAGCAGTACGGCCGTGTTCACCATCCAGGCCGGCACTGATGTGGCGAAGCTCATGGTCGTCAAGCTCAGCAGCGTCAGCGATACCAGGATCGCCCAGGTCCGGGTCAGGATCGTCATGGTTCAGCGCACCAGATAAATCAGGGGATACAGGACGACCCAAATCAGATCGACCATGTGCCAGAACGCGGCTCCGGTCTCCAGATTGTCTAGGCTGTCCCACTTCAGGACGATGCTCAGCACGATCAGCCCCATCAGCACATGCAGGGCGTGGAACCCGGTCAGCAGGTAGTAGAAGGCGAAGAAGTCGTTGGTATCGACGGTGATGCCCGCCGATAGCTTGGACCGGTACTCGAACAGTTTCACCACGAGGAAGATCGTCCCGACCGCGATGGACGCCGCCAGCGCCGGGCGCGGCGAAGCGCCCCGCCGCTTGGCGCGGACCGACAATGCTGCAAGCCATCCGCTGGTTATCAGCACCAGCGTATTGACCCCACCCTGCACCCCGTCGAGCTGCGACCGGGACGCCTCGAAGGTCACAGGGTCGAGTTCTCGCGCGATCGAGAACCCGACGAAGGCGACCCCGCATACCACCAGCTCACCCAGGATCAGCAGCCACATCATCGGGTTACTGGGCAAACCCGACAGCGGCCCCCAGTCTGCCGGCTCCAGGTCGGCATTCCGGGGGGAAGCGTTGCCAGCCTCCGTCATGCCAGCTCCAGGACGTGGTCCCGCACCAGTTCCAGCACCTGGTCGACCACGAGATAAGCCAGTTGCGGCGCCCGGCCGACGGCGGCGGTCAGCACCACCCGGCGCCCGTCGGATGCATCGCTCTCACCAGTCTGGATCATGGCGGGCAGATCGACTGTCTCGTGCCGTCCGCCGGAGATGAAATACGGCACGACGACGGTATCCCGCGTCGCCGATACCGTTCGCCAGTGCCGGGCGGTCGGAGTCTCCGACAGGAAGACGCAATCGACCGCCACCCATCGCCCATTGGCCCGGATCTGCCCAGCCAGCCGGCGCGCGGCGCTGGCGGATGTCGGATCGTATCGGTGACCGTGTGCCGCGATCAGGACTGTCGTAGAGCTGGGAACGAACCCGGCATTGTCGGCGGCGGCGCTTGCCATGCCCGCGACGATCCGGGCGATCCCCGGATGCTGGCCGACCGGTTGGCACAGAGTCACCCGGCTCCGGTCGCGTTCTTCCGCCAGCCCGATCAGTCCCGGCAGGACATCGCGCGTGATCCGCCCGTCGCAGGCCAGCAGCGGCATGACGAAGATTTGGGGAGAGGACAGGCGTGCGATCACGTCCGCTGGGTGCGGCTCCTGCAACGAGAAACAGACCGCTACCTCGTCGAACAATCCCTTTCGCGACAGCTCGGCCGCCAGACGGTCGGCGATCTCGGCTCCGGCGCCGTCCGATGTGCCGTGAGCGAACAGCAGCAGCGCCCGGCCGCTTCGCGGGGCGGTGTTCGGCTCAGTGACTGGTGCCTTCGGAAAAGCGTATCTTGTTCCAGACATTGTATTTCCCCGATGGCTTGCGCATGGGCAAGCGGGTGATTTCTTCGAAAGTCGCGGCGTCGAAGACGATCAGCGCGCCGTCGTCTTCCCAAAGGCTGACCAGCGCGTACCGGCCGTCGCGGGTGAACTCGACATGCGAGACCGTCCGGTTGGGGGCCGGCGTCAGCGTCCGCACCGTCTCCAGCGTCCGCTTGTCGATGATCTGGATCGTGTCGCGCCGCTGGCTGAGCGAGGCATCGGTCCAGGCATAGGGCGTGTTCTCATGGCTGCGCATGAAGAAGCCGGGACCGAGCGTTTCCAGCCGCTTGACGATCCGCCACGTCTTCGTATCGATGATGCTGATCGCGGACTCCTTCAGGTGAGGCGTCGCGATCAGGGTGCGGTCTTCCGACTTCCATGAGATGCCTGACCCAAGGTGAGGCATGCCGGGCAGCGGCACGGTGGCGATCCGGCGGCCGACATTCAGGTTGACCACTTGGGCGGCGGCCCCGTCGCGCGATGCGCCCAGCAGGTTGGCGTAACCGGGATCGAAGAAGAAGTCGTCCAGCGTCTCGTCAAGCTCGATCCGGCGGATGGCGAACAACCCGCTCTGGATACCGATCGCCTCCACCATGCCGGCTTCATGATTATGGACGAAGCCGCCGAAGACGGGCCGCGATGTCTCCGACGTCGAGATCTCCCAGATCTCCGGGATGTCCTTCAGCGCCACGATGAAGCTCTGGCGCGGCGGCGCCGTGTAGACGGCGCTGACCCTCGAGGACTGTCCCTTGCCGTTCGTCACCGCGATCACCTTAACCGGCGTCAGGTCGCGGGCGTCCAGCACCACGAGGCTGTGGGGCAGCATGTTGCCGGCCATGACGAAGCGGCCGTCCTCCGATACCGCGATGTTGCGGGTATTGATCCCGGCGCGGACCTCCGCCACGATCTGGAGGCTCCACATGTCGTACTGCGTGACCCAGCCGTCGCGCGATGCCAGATAGACGAACCGCCCATCAGGCGAATACTTGGCGCCGCCATGGAGCGCGAAGCGGCTCTGGAACCGGGCCAGCGGGACGAAGCGGTCGCCATCCAGTATGGTGACGTGATGATCGCCGGCCTCGACCACCGTGAACAGGTTCAGGGGATCGGCATCGTAGACCGGCCGCTTCGGCAGGCTGGCCGGCGGATGACTGACGACGTGCGTCGCCTCGATATCCGCCATTTCCCACGACGGCACGGCGGCAAGCGGCTGCTGGATGAAGCCGGCGAGGGCGGCAATCTCGTCCCTGGACAATTGTTCGCCGAACCCCGGCATCTGTGTCGCGGCCCGGCCTTCCGCGATCACGGCCATGGCGCTTTCCGGCTTCATCCGGCCCAGCGCTTCCGGGATGAGTGCAGGGCCGAGCGCCCCCAGCCGGTCGCCGCCGTGGCAGGCGGCGCAGTGCTGCGTGTAGAGCGCCGAGGGATCGGCGGCGCTGGCGGGAGAAGCCGCCAGCAGAAACCCCAGCGCGGCAAGTGCCGGCTTGATCTCACGACGCATGGCGCATTCCTCCGAGGAGGCCGATTTCGGCATCGGTCAGGTAGCAGCCGGGATCTTCCGCCCAGACATCGCCTGAGGTCTGGAGCGCCCTGGTCCGCGTGCTGCCGTTACACATCTTGAGATATGCGCATCGTCCGCACCGTCCGCCGACCGCCCGAGGCCGCTGGCGCAGGCCGGCCATGATCGGGTCGTGGCGGTCGGCTTCGGCCCAGATCGCGCTGAACGGACGTTCCTTGACGTTGCCCAGGGTATGGGTGCCCCACATCGTGTCGGGATGGACGTTGCCGAGGTTGTCGATATTGGCGACGCCGACACCGGTCGCGTTGCCGCCCCAGCGCTCCAGCGCCGCTCGCAGGCCAGCTATCCGGTCGGGAAAGCGCCGGGCGGCCCAGTGCAGAAAATAGACGCCGTCGGCATCGTTGTTGCCGGTGACGTATTCGCGGGTCGAGCCTGCCTGCGCATCGGCCAGCGCCCGGTCGAACAGCAGGTCCATGGCGCGCCGAGTGGTGTCCAGCATCGCGGCGCTGCCCCGGTTGGTGTTGCCGCGCCCGGCGAAGTTCAGGTGCGAAAGGTAGAACTTATCGATTCCCTCGCGTGCGGTCAAATCGAGCAGTGCCGGCAGGTCGTGGGCGTTGTCGCGCGTCAGGGTGAACCGGATGCCGACCTTCAGCCCGGCGTCCCGGCACAGCCGGATGCCGCGCAGCGACGCCTCGAACGCCCCGTGCCGGCGGCGGAACCGGTCATGGGTCGCCGCCAACCCGTCCAGGCTGATGCCGACATAGTCGAACCCCGCAGCCGCGATCGGCTTTACCATGTCGGCGGCGATCAGGGTACCGTTGGTGGACAGCGCCAGATGGAAGCCCATCGGCCGGGCATAGGCGGCCAGATCGAACAAGTCGGTGCGCAGCAGCGGCTCGCCGCCGGACAGGATCAGCGCCGGGACGCCGTAGCCTTTCAGGTCGTCCAGCACGCCGAGAGCCTGGGATGTAGTCAGCTCGCCGGGGAACTCGTGGTCGGCTGCAAAGGCGTAGCAGTGCAGGCAGGTCAGGTTGCAGCGGCGGACCAGGTTCCAGATGACGACGGGACGGACGCCGGTACCTCCCGGCGGCCGTGTCCTGGTCGGTCTGGTGTCGGGGGAAAGCAGTCCCGCGATGAACTGGCTGAGTCGGAACATGGCGTTTCTCTTTCTCGGGTCTGGCCTGTTCAGGCTGAAAGGCGCAGGCCGCTCTTCTTGAGAATGCGGGTGCTATAGAGGACCTCGTGCCCCCGGCAGACCGGCCCGAGCAGGGCCGCGATCGTCGCGACCTGCGCTTCGACCTCATCCCGGCTTCGGGCGTGGACCATGGCGAACAGGGTATAGGGCCAATCCGGCGGCGAGGGCCGCCGGTGGTAGCAATGGCTGACGAAGGGCAGGGCGCCGACACGGGCTCCCGCCTCGTCGATCAGGTCCTCCGGCACGTCCCATACGCTCATGCCGTTGTGGGCGTAGCCGAGCCGGTAGTGGTTGGGCACGGCGGCGATGCGCCGGATCTGGCCGCCGTCCAGCAACCGGGCCAGCCGCTCCCGGACCTCGCCGCCCGAAATGCCCAGCCTGTCACCCAGCACGTCATAGGGGCGGCGTTCCAGCGGCAGCCCTTCCTGGGTTGCCAGGACAAGGCGGCGGTCGGTGTCATCAAGGATGGTGGTCATACGGCGAACCTCAGGCCGACGAAATATTCGGCCAGCTTGGGCATGGGATGGACGGTCAGGCCGGTGCGCCGCTCGATCTCCGCGATGGCGGCATAGATGCCCTCCGGCGTTTCGGTCGCCAGCACGAACCACATGTTGAAGGCATGGCCGCGGGCGTAATTGTGCGCTACTTCCGGAAGTTCGTTGACCAGCGTCGCGATCCGTTCGAATTCCTCCGGCGGCACCTTCAGCGCCGCCAGCAGCAGCGCGCCACCCATCCGCTCGGCATGGTAGAGCGGCCCGAAACGCGTCAGCACGCCGGTCTCGCGGAGCCGCCGGACCCGGACGATCGCGTCGTCCTCGTCCAGTCCAAGTTCCTCCGCAACCGTCCGGAACGGCCGGTCGTCCAGCGGAAAACCGTCCTGTAAACGGTCGATCAGGCGGCGGTCGATATCGTCCATGGCGTCAGCCTTCCCTGGGCGTGCCGTAGCATGCGGCGGTCTGCTTGAAGCGGCGCGTGGTGTGCAGGATCGCGGGAGGCTGGACCATCACGTCCGGCAGCGTCGCCATGACGGCGACGCGATCCTCCACGAAGGTGCGGTCGCGCGCGTGGATCATGGTGAAGAGGTTGTAGGGCCAATCCGGCAGCCGGCGGGGCCGCTGGTAGCACAGGCTGACCCACGACAGCCCAGCGAACATCGCGCCGACCCGTTCGACCTCTTCGTCGGGGATGTTCCAGACCACCATGGCATTGGAATCGAAGCCCAGCGCCGCGTGATCGACGACCACACCGATGCGGGAGATCATCCCCCGCTTCACGAAGCCGCACATGCGGTCGATTACGTCAGCTTCGTCCAGGCCCAGGCTGTTGCCCAGCGCCTCGTAGGGCCGCTCCGCCAGCGGCAGGCCGTCGCGCAACGCACCGATCAACTGCCGATCGGTCTCAGTCAGTTCCATAGTCGAAACCCCAGATCCACGTGAAAGTCCCGCTCCAGACGCAGGTCGAGCGGCGTCAGTCCGGTCAATGTCGCAATCTCGGCCAGCACCTGCGCCACCCGCTCCGCATCGGGGGCCGTTACGACGAACCACAGGTTCAGCCAGTGCTCCCGCGCGTAGTTGTGGTTGACCTCGGCGAAGGCGCCGACAAGGCCTGCCACGTCCTCCAGCCGCTCCGGCGGGACTGCCAGGGCCGCCAGCGTGCTGGCCCCGACGCGATTAGGCCGGAAGACAGCGCCGACGCGTCGGACGGCGCCGTCGTCAGTCAGCCGGCGCAGCCGGTCGATCACTTCGGCCTCGCTTACCTCCAGCCGCGTCGCGATCTCCGCGTAAGGGCGGGAGGTTAGCGGAAAGCCGCGCTGGAACTCGTCCAGCAGGCGCTGGTCCAGGGCGTCCATCACAGGCCGATCCGATGGGCGCGGGCGGTGAAGAAGATGCCGCTCGGCTTCTCGGCGGGCAGGGTCGCGAGAAGGGAGAAGGTCGCGGTGTCGTAGACCTTGATCTGGTCGGCGTCGCGGACCGACAGCCAGACCCGCTCGCCGCGCGGCGTGAACTCCAGATGCAGCACGCCGGGGCCGGGCTCCAGTCGATGGACCACTTTCAGCGACGGCACGTCGATCACCTGCACGACGCCGTTGTCGGGCAGCGCGAAGTTGACCCAGAGCTGCCGGCCATCAGGGCGGGCCATGACGAAGACCGGCTGCCCCTCCACCGGGATGCGCCCAGCCTCCGTCCAGGTCGCGAGGTCGATCACCAGGACCTCGTGCCGTCCGACCGCCGGGATGAAGGCGTGCCCGTCGGCCACCGCCCAGCTTTCCAGATGCGGCATCTTGAAGACCGGCAGAGCCGTCTCGCCCCGGCCGTAGCCCACCAGCACCCGGCGTATCCCGGCTTCCGGCCGCCACAGGTCGAGCATGGCGAGGCCGTCTTCGCCGAACAGGCCGGCGATGTAGTAGCGGCCGTCCGGTGTCACCAGCGCGTCGTAGGGCTGGCGTCCGATACCGGTGAACTTCGTGATTTGGGGAGATGCCGGCTCGCTCAGATCCGCCAGCCAGATCTCGCCCTTGTCGTACAGGCTGAAGACGAAGCGGTTGCCCGGCGCATCCTCCAGCCCGACGACCTTGGAGCCGGTCGGGATGTCGGCGACGGGTGCAAGCGTTTCCGCATCGAAAACCCTGATGCCTCCCGGCTCGTAGTTGGCGACCGCCACCAGCCGGCCATCCGCCGAGATAGCACCGCCGATGCTGTTGCCGGCCTGCATGACCCGGCCTGCCAGCTTCTGTGTCAAAAGGTCCAGCTTGGTCAACCCGCCGTCGCGGCCGAACACATAGGCGAAGCGCTCGTCGCGCGAAAAGACGATGGCGGCATGGCTGAGGTCGCCCAGTTCGCCTACCTCTCCCAGCACGGTATCGTGGCTGTGCTCGACCAGCTTCACGCTGCCGGTAGCCCGCTCGATCACCACGCCCAGGTCTCCGGTTCCCCTGATCTCCGGACCGGCGGCACAGGCGCCGAGCAGCATCGATGCCGCCAGCGCGGTAACGCCCGTGCGGGTCATGGCGCCAGTCCCTTCTTAAGTTCGTTCGCGATCCAAGCGGCTTCGTCGGCGCTGAGCAGCGCCGCCCAGGGCGGCATCGGCGTTCCGGGAATGCCGTTCAGGATGATATCGGTCAGGCTTTCGGCAGGGATGCCGTCGAGCGCCTGCGGCAGCAGGGACGAGCCAAGTCCACCCTTCAGCGTCATGCCGTGGCACGATCCGCAGTCCTGCCGGACCATGTGCCGCAAGGCTTCCTGGCGATTGGGCGACGGCGTTGCCGCGAGAGCCGGCGTCCCCATCAGCAACAGGGCGCCAAAAACCGCGATGCCCCGGCTACGCATCGGCCAGCTCCCGCTCGCCGTACCACGCCAGTTCCGGGGCGAGCGCCACGACCCGCCCGACGATAATCAGGCATGGGGCGGGCAGGGGTTGCAGGGCCAGTGCCCGCTCCAGCGTGCCGAGGGTCGCGAGAACGCTTCGCTGCGCGTCCGTGGTCCCGCAGGACACGGCGGCAGCCGGCATCGCCGGGTCCACCCCCGCCGTGATCAGGTTGCGCCGGATCGTTTCCAGGTTGGCCAGCGCCATGTAGAAGACCAGCGTCGTGTCCGGGTCCATCATGCCGCGCCAGTCGCAGACCAGCTCGTTGTCCTCCCGGCAATGCCCGGTCACGAACCGGACTCCGGTGGCAAGCCCGCGATGGGTCAGCGGGATGCCGGCATAGGCGCCGCAGCCGGCGGCGGCGGTCACTCCGGGCACGATCTCGAACGGGATGCCGTGCTCGGCCAAAGTCAGTGCTTCCTCGCTGCCCCGCCCGAAGATGAACGGATCGCCGCCTTTAAGCCGGACCACCCGCTTGCCCTCGCGCGCCAGTTCGACCAGCAGCAGGTTGATGTCTTCCTGCGCCATGCTGTGGTTGCGCGTCGCCTTGCCGACGAAGATCCGGCGGGCGGAGGACGGGATCAGGTCCAGGATCTCCTGCGGCACCAGCCGGTCGTGGACGACGACCTCCGCCTGCTGGATCAGGCGCAGGGCCTTGACGGTGAGCAGGTCCGGATTGCCGGGACCGGCTCCCACGAGATGGACGCGAGGCATGGACATGATCGCGGGAATTCCCGTCGGTAAAAAGGCAGTGAGGGAAATAAGCGGGGCGGAGCGGAGGTCCGCCCGCCCCGAATTCGATGGATCAGTAGACGTCCATCTTGGTGTTGTACGTATTGAACTTGCCGGTCGGCGTAATCAGGCGCTTGTCCCTGATCACGTGCTTCAGCGTCCTGGTCTTGTCGTCCACCACGACGATCGCGGATTCCTGGTCCTTGGCGTTCCAGACCGAGAACCACACCTCGTCGCCGCCCTTGTTGTATTCGCCCTGGACGACGCGGCGGGCGCCTTCCTTGATGCCCGACCATTCGGCGATCGGCAGCACGGTGTAGCCCTTGGCGAGGTCCTTGATATCGAACACGGCGACCGAAGCGCGCATGTCTTCGTCCGGGTTCAGCGGCGTATCGACCCAGAGGTTGGTCGATTTCGGGTGGGTCTTGATGAACAGCGACCCGCCGCCCTGGCCGCGTACGCTGTCGACGATCTTCCACGCCTGAGCCGGATGCTTCTCCGGATCGGTGCCGATGAAGGAGATCGTGTCGTCGCCGAGATGGCTGGTCGCCCAGACCGGACCGAACTTCGGATGGATGAAGTTGGCGCCGCGTCCCGGATGCGGCGTCAGCCCCTCGGTATCGACCAGGGCCGACAGCAGGTTCAGCTTGGTATCGACCACGGCGACCTTATGCCGTGCATTGGCGGCGACCAGGAAGTAGCGGCCGGTGCTGTCGAACCCGCCGTCGTGAAGGAACCGTTCGGCCCCGATCGTGGTCACCTTGAGGTTCTTGAGATCCTCGTAGTTGACCATCAGGATCTGGCCGGTTTCCTTGACGTTGACGACGAATTCCGGGTTGAAGTGGCTGGCGACGATCGAGGCGACGCGCGGTTCCGGATGGTATTCCTGGGTATCGACAGTCATGCCGCGTGTCGACACCACCTTGATCGGTTCCAGCGTCGGGCCGTCCATGATGACGTATTGCGGCGGCCAGTAGGCGCCGGCGATGGCCAGCTTGTCTTCCCATCCGTGGAACTTGGAGGTTTCGATCGAGCGTGCCTCGATCCCGATCTTCAGTTCGGCGACGGTGGTCGGTTCCGGCATCCAGAGATCGACCAGGTCGATCCGGCCATCCCGCCCGATCACGTAAAGGTAGCGGCCCGAGGCCGACATGCGGGAGATATGGACCGCATAGCCGGTCTCGATGACCTTGATGATCTGCTTGCTGGCGCCATCGATCAGGGCGATCTCGCCGGTGTCGCGCAGCGTGACCGAGAACAGGTTGTCGAGATCCAGCTTGTTCATCTGCTTGGTCGGGCGCTGGGCGACCGGCACGATCAGCTTCCAGCTGCCGCGCATTTCGGCAAGCCCCCATTCGGGCGGCTGCGGCGGTTCGTTCAGCAGGTAGCGCGTCATCAGATCGACCTGACGCTCGGTCAACTGTCCCGAGGTGCCCCAGTTGGGCATGCCGGCGGCCGAGCCGTAGGTGATGAAGTCGTGCAGATAGTCGAAGCCCAGCTCGCGGGTCTTGTCGGTCGTCAGCGGCTTGCCGGTAGCGCCCTTGCGCAGCACGCCATGGCAGCCGGCGCAACGCTCGAAATAGATCTGCTTGCCTTCCTCGAACTCGGCGGCGGTAAGCGTCGGCACACCCGCTTTGGCGCCGCCCTGCTCCATCTGCGCCTTGCCAAGCGTATCCATGCTGGGCTCGTAGGGCTGCTTCTTGTCGCCGTGTCCGTCGTCCTTGGCGGCAGCGGCAGCCTCTGCGGCTATTGCGGAGCTGTTGAAATTGGTGATGCCGACCAGGGCGGTCGAAGCGAGAAGCGCCAGCCCCAGAGCGGTTCCAAGATGTCCTAGCTTAAACATCAGGTATTTCCTCATAGACCAAGTCGCCGCATCAGCTACCACCCGCCCGGTCGGGCGGACTTGACTTTGGTTATTTCCAAGCACGGCGCTCTGAAATTCCTCTGCACAGGGGGAACATGACGCAGGCAGGGCATAGGCCACTTGACCAGGATCAAACGGGTAGGCGGATGGCAAGCAGTCTCATTTTTGACTCGGCTGATGGGGAAGGATGCTTGGTTACGTTTTCACTGAAAATCGTTCTTTCAACATTTGCTGAAAATGCTCCTTTCAATGAAAACAGGCTTGACGCTTTTCACTGGAGGGAGCATTTTCAACATATGCTGAAATCGGTAAATCAATGAAAGATTTGGAACTCCGCGCCGTCGAGGCTCTTACCGGGTTGCTGGGCGAGGTGCCGATAATCGAGTTGAAGGCTGTCAAAGCCTCGACGCTCATCGACAATCATGAAATCGACCTATTGGTCAGCATCGACGTGGCCGGTCATCCCCATACGCTCGTTTGTGAAATCAAATCTGACGTCAAATCGCATCATGTGCCGCTGGCGCTGCTTAAACTTGGACAACGAGTTGCCAGTGTCGGCACCAATTCGACACCAGTTTTGTTAGCACCTTACTTCCCACCCAAAGCTCAGGAGCTTTGCAGGACATTCGGCGCCGGTTTCCTTGACTTGGAGGGGAATGCCAGGCTGGTCTTCGACGGCGTCTTTATCGAGCGTCATGTCGCCAGCAAGCCGGCCGCCGAGCGCCGTGAACTCAAGTCGATCTTCAAGCCCAAGGCGGCACAGGTGCTTCGAACAATGCTGCGCGATCCGCAGCATACTTGGCGCGTAACCGAACTTGCCGAGGCTGCCGGTGTCAGTCTGGGTCATGTCAGTAATGTCCGGACCGCTCTCCTCGATCGGGATTGGGCGGGCCTTGATCCCGGCGGCCTGTTTCTGACTGCTCCGGATGCTTTGTTGGATGCATGGCGCGACGTCTACGATCCGCCAGCCGGCGTTCGGACAGAGTTTTACACGGTTTTACATGGTAAAGCGTTCGAGGAAGCTGTAAGGCGCGCGTCGTGCATTGATGACCAAGCTGGTAACGCGGTCCTTGCCTCGTTCTCCGCAGCGCATTGGCTCGCACCTTATGCCCGGACTGGAAGCCATTCCTTCTACGCCGACGAAACCGGGCTCGACCTTTTGAAACAGGCGCTGAAGCTCTCATTCGCATCCAAAGGAGCGAACATCATCGTGAACCGGTTGTCCGATATAGGCATTTTCCGCGATACGGTGGAGCCGGCGCCCGGCATCTTTTGTACCAGTCCGGTCCAAACCTATCTTGATCTCTCCTGCGCCGGTGAGCGTGGCGTGGAGGCGGCGGAACACCTTCGGCTTCAGAAATTGAATTGGTCGAAATGACTCAAGAACCGCAATCGGCGGCGGATTACGACGACCGCACGACTGCCGCCGTGAAGGCGGTTTTGCTTGAGATCGGTCAGATTCTCGGCAGCTTCCACGGTAAATTCGCCGTCATTGGCGGTGCCGTACCCTGGCTTCTGCTCGAGAACGAGGATATGCCCCATGTCGGCACGCTTGATGTCGATCTCGGCCTTGACGCCGAAGCGCTGGGCGATGGCGAGTATGCCACTCTTATCCAATCACTGATGAGTCATGGCTATCGGCAGCAGACAGGACTACGCCGCTTCCAACTCCTGCGTCAGGTTCCTGCCGACGACGATGCCGAACCGATCGATATCGTCGTCGATTTCCTGATGCCACGTGATGCGGAAATCGTCAGGAACGTTCCTCCGATCATTGATGAGTTCGCCGTGCAGCGGGCCACCGGCGCCGACCTTGCGCTACGATTCCAGCAGATTATAGCGATCGAGGGCCGAATGCCGAATGGCGGCAGGAACCGCGTTGAAACTGCGGTCGCGTCGATCCCAGCGCTTCTTGCGATGAAAGGTTTCGCGTTACACGGGCGCTACAAGCAAAAGGACGCCTACGACATCTACTACTGCGTTCGAAACTATCGAGACGGTATCGAGGCTCTTGCCGCAGCTTGCCGGCCACTGCTTTCGCATAAGAGCGGCGTGAACGGCTACCAGCACATATCCGAAAAATTCGATGTGGTCGACGGCCATGGCCCGACCTGTGTCAGGCGCTTCGTCGAGGAAACCCAAGTCCTTGGCGAACGGACGCCTGAACAGTGGCAGGTGGATGCTTTTGGTCAGATCGACGCATGGTTGCGTGCCCTCGGTCTCAGGAAATAATGGAAAAGAGGCGCGGGGCTTCAAAAGCTCCCGCACAGCCCCCGCAGTGCGGCCACATCGGCAATCCGGACTTCCATTCCCGCCATGTCGATCCCATGCGGGCGCAGGCGCGCCATCACGCGGGAGAAGCTTTCCGGTTCTATGCCCAGGCGGCTGGCGACAAGGCTCTTGCGGAAGGGCAGGGTGACGACGACGGCGCCTGATTCCGCCGGGGTCAGCGACAGCAGGAAACCACCGACCCGCTGCACCGGCGTCTTCACCCTTAGCGAAGTTTTCTCCCGCGTCAGGCGGCGGTGCCAGAGCGCCAGATTGGACAGCATCGTGAAGGCGACCCGATGGTCCTGACGGAGTTTGCGCATGAATGGGGCGGCCGGAACGCGGGCGAGCAAGGCATCCTCCATGACTTCGGCGGACAGTGGGAAACTGCCGCTGGCGAACATGGCGGCCTCGGCGAAGGAGGATACCGGCTCGAAGACCTCGACCACGCTCTCTTCGCCGCCCTCGTTCAGGGCGAACAGCTTCACCTTGCCTTCCAGCACCACATAGAAGCAGTCGGCGTCGTCGCCGGACGCGAACAGGCTTGTCTGCGCGGGCATCCGCGCCACGGAGGTTCCCGTCAGCAAGTCCGCCAGCACCGTAATTTCCAGGCGCTGGAACAGCGGCAGCTTCGCTGCCAAAGCGGGGTCCAGGGGCTGGCCGGTCCACGTGGTGTGCTGGATGCGGCGGCTCGTGGAGCGGGCGGCGCAGGCTGGGCGCGGAACCGCGCAGTTGATCGGGCAGCAGGCCATGGCGGCGGTCTCCGGCAGAGGATCAGGTCACGGATCAGGTCGGGGATTCTGGCTGGCAGAACGCGCGCAGTCCGGCAGGGTCGCCGATCACGACCTGGGTCTGACCGGCTCCCTGAACGCCGAACCGGCGCAACTTGCCGAAGGCGCGCGACAAGCTTTCCGGCTGCATGCCCAGCTTCTGGGCCAGCATCTGCTTGGAGAAAGGCAGCGTGACGACAATCCGGCCGTCGCCCTTGCCCTCGTGCCGGGACGATGCGCGGGCTTCCACCAGTTCCAGCAGGAAGATGCCCAGACGCTCCGCCGTCGATGCCATCTTCAGTGCGGTGATTTCCCGTACCAGCCCGCGCAGCCTCGTGGACATGCCGACCAGCATGCCGAGCACAAGGTCGAACCGTTGGTCGAGCAGCCGGGAAAGCCGGCGGCTCTCGATCGAGAACACCACGGCGTCGGTGATCACCCGCGCCGACATGTCGTAATGCGAATCCGGCGCCAGCGACTCCTCGCCGGCACTGTCGCCCGGCGACAGCGGATACAGCGGCACCGTGGTACCGGGTTCGTCGGGGACGTAGAGGGCGATCGTCCCCTCGACCACGACGAAAAGGTGCCGTGCCGCATCGCCGCGCTCATAGAGGACGGTCCCGGCGGGAAGTCTGGTGGTGGCCCCAAGGGAAACCAGGACGGATTGTTCGGCGTCGTCCAATCCTGAAAGCAGCGGATTGTGACGGATCGCGGTGAGGGTGGCTGAATCGATCATAGGTAGACAATAGGGTCCAGGAACGCACCTGCATTTGACCAAGGTCAAGGAATGTCCCACCCGGATGGTCAACTTTGCCGGCACGTCATTGCGCCGCCGGCTTCCAAGCGTCCTTCAGGGGCTATGAGGCGGCGCCCAACCCGAGGAAAATTTCCCCATGACAGACGCAGGACGCGGCAAGCCATGAGCGAGCGCCTGACAAAAGCCGCGGCGCGTAACATCTTTTACGGCGGCTCGGCCTTCTTCTTCCTGGTCTTCGTCGGACTTACGGCGTTGAGCCATAACTACATCCTCAATACAGGCACCAATACCGCCACGCTGACCGACGGCGTCGCCCGAGGCAAAGCGGTGTGGGAAAAGAACGCCTGCATCAACTGCCATTCCATCCTGGGCGAGGGCGCTTACTTCGCGCCGGAGGTCGGCAACGTGATGGCCCGCTGGGGCGTCGAGAATGACCCAGCTGCTTCCTACGACACTCTGAAAGCCTGGATGGAAGCGCAGCCCAGCGGCATCGAAGGCCGCCGGCAGATGCCGCAGTTCCACCTGACCGAGCAGGAAATGAGGGACCTTTCCGAGTTCCTGTCGTGGGTCGGCACGATCAAGACCCAGAACTGGCCGCCCAACAAAGCCGGCTGAGGAGCACACCGCCGTGAGAGATCAGCCATGAGAGATCAGTCATGAGATACCAATCCCAAAAGGTCGCCCTGGTCTATTTCGCCGGAGCCCTCCTCCTGTTCGTCGTCCAGGTTCTGGTCGGGACGCTGGCCGGCGTCGTCTACGTCCTGCCCAATGTCTTGTCGGAACTGGTGCCCTTCAACGTCATCCGCATGATTCACACCAATGCCCTGATCGTGTGGCTGCTGATGGGCTTCTTCGGCGCCGGCTATTATCTGGTTCCAGAAGAAGCCGAAACCGAGCTTTACAGCACGAAGCTGGCCTATATCCAGTTCGGCCTGTTCATGTTCGGCGGCCTTGCCGCCGTCGTCAGCTACCTGTTCGGCATCCACGAGGGGCGCGAGTTCCTGGAACAGCCGATGTGGATCAAGATGGCCATCGTCGTGGTCGCCTTGATGTACCTGTTCAACCTGTCCATGACGGTCCTGAGGGGCCGGCGCAATGCCGTCACCAACGTCCTGATGCTGGGCCTGTGGGGCATCGCCGTCTTCTTTCTGTTCGCCTTCTACAACCCGCACAACCTGGCGCTCGACAAGATGTACTGGTGGTACATCGTCCATCTCTGGGTCGAAGGCGTCTGGGAACTGGTGATGGCCTCGGTCCTGGCCTTCATGATGATCAAGCTGACCGGCGTGGACCGCGAAGTGGTCGAAAAATGGCTCTACGCCATCGTCGGTCTGGCCCTGTTCAGCGGGTTGCTCGGCACCGGCCACCACTATTACTGGATTGGCACTCCCGGTTACTGGCAGTGGATCGGCAGCTTGTTCTCCACGCTGGAAGTAGCACCCTTCTTTGCCATGGTCGTATTCGCCTTCACGATGGTCTGGAAGGGCGGCCGCGACCACCCCAACAAGGCGGCCATGCTCTGGGCTTTGGGCTGCGCCGTCATGGCCTTCTTCGGCGCCGGCGTCTGGGGCTTCCTGCACACGCTCGCCCCGATCAACTACTACACCCACGGGACCCAGGTCACGGCGGCCCACGGCCATCTCGCCTTCTTCGGCGCCTATGTGATGCTGAACCTCGCGATCATGACCTATGCCATGCCGTATCTGCGCAACCGGCAGCCCTACAACCAGATGCTCAACATGTGGAGCTTCTGGCTGATGACCTCCGCGATGGCGTTCATGACCTTCTCCCTGACCTTCGCCGGAGTCGTCCAGGTCCACCTGCAACGCGTGCTCGGCATGGGCTACATGGAGGTTCAGGATCAGCTTGCGCTATTCTACTGGATGCGCCTCGGCTCCGGTGTCGTCGTGGCAATCTCGGCCCTGATGTTCGTCTACTCGGTCTTCGGTCCAGTGCGTGAGGAGCGGCCGGCCCGGCTGGCCAAGGCCCTGCAACCCGCCGAATGACCGGGATGCCGGCATCCTCCGCCCGAGGGTGCCGGCATTGCCATCGCCGTTTCCGGAGCTTCAATTATGCCCGACAGCCTGAACCCCGAAATCTTCGCCGCCGAAGTCCCCTACTACGAGCCGACCGGCGACGAATGCGACCTGTTCGTCCACGCCTATAACCACAACCTACCCTTGCTGCTAAAAGGGCCGACCGGCTGCGGCAAGACCCGGTTCGTGGCACACATGGCGGCGAAGCTCGGCTGCCCGCTGCACACCGTTTCCTGCCACGACGACCTGACGGCGGCCGACCTGACCGGCCGCTATCTGCTGAAGGGCGGAGACACCGTCTGGGTCGATGGCCCGCTGACCCGCGCCGTCCGCGAGGGCGCCATCTGCTATCTCGACGAGGTGGTGGAGGCACGGAAGGACGTGACCGTCGTGCTCCATCCGCTGACCGACGACCGACGCGTTCTGCCGCTGGAACGGACCGGCGAGATCATCGTCGCTCCGCCCGGATTCATGCTGGTCGTCTCCTATAATCCCGGCTACCAGAACATCCTGAAAAGCCTCAAGCCGAGCACCCGGCAGCGTTTCCTGGCGGTCGAGTTCGACTTCCCGCCGCCCGAGCGCGAGGCCGAGATCGTGTCGCGCGAAAGCGGATTGCCGGTCGAACGCTGCCGTCCCCTGGTCCGCCTTGCCGGAGCACTGCGCGATCTGAAAGGCCAGGACCTGGAGGAAGGAGTCTCCACCCGCCTGCTGGTCTACTGCGCCACCCTGATATCGTCCGGCATGCGGATGGAGCGCGCGATCCTCGCGGCGATGATCGAACCGCTGACCGACGACCCCGACATCCGCAAGGCGCTGCTGCGCGTCATCGACATCACGCTCGGCTGAGGCGGGTCATGGTTTCCATTTTCGAACCGGAGGAAACAGTCGGTCAGGCTTGGCACCGGCTGGTCGGCGGCAACGGCAGCTATAAGCATCACGCGGACGCCGCCATCGGCCTGGACGAGGTCCGAACCAGCCTGGGTGTCATGTTCCGGGCACTCGGCGGCAAGGGCGGAGTCCGTCTGGCCGCCAGCGGGGCAGGGGCATCCAACCACCGGCTGACCCTGCTGCAAAGGATCGGCCTTGGCACGGAGAAGCTCGATGGCGCCCGGTTCGACGGAGCGACGCTCGAACTGCCCGCCCGGATCGACTGTTTTCCGACCCGTGCCGAGAACGAGGCGCTGTACGAGTGGCTGATCGCCTGGTTTACCTGCGCCGAACCCAATCCTTTGCCTGCACCCACCGATCCGCTGCAAGCCGACATCGCTCGCCTGCGCGCGGCCGGCGCCACGACATCGCTCGCCCTCAATATCTGGCCGGGTTTGCGGAAACACCACATCGCGCTTTGCCGCGCCATGCTCGCTGCCCGGCCGGCCCGTCGCCTGCCGCCCATCGAGGCCACCGTCGAGGCCGCCGTCATCGCCCTGCTGGGCGGTCCGGGCGCACCGGACGGCATGGCGGCGATGCTCGACCCGACCGTCCCGCTGGAGAACTGGGTTGCCGCCGGCGGCTACAAACCGTTCCTGCCGGTGCCTCTGTGGGGCGAGGTCATCCCGATGCGGGCGGCATCTCCGCGCGCACCGTCCCAGGATGCGGAACTCGGGACCCCTCCTTCCGCGACCGACGGCAAGCGCCGCCGCGCGGCCCGGCGCGAGAACGACCAGACCCGCCGCAACGATCCGTTGATCCTGAATCGGTTCGAAAAGATCATCGGCCTGTCGGAAATGGTCAACATCAACCGCTCGGTCGAGGACGACGACGAGGACGGCGCGCGCAAGGCCGCCGAGGACTTGGACGAGTTGAGCGTCGGGCAGCACGACCGCCGCGCCGCGACCAAGCTGCGCATGGACATCGACCTCGCGGCGGAAGCCGTGGATACGTCCGTACTGACCGCCGAACTGAGCTATCCGGAGTGGGACTATACCCGTGGCGTCCTCCACCCCGACCACTGCCGCGTGATCGCTGGTGCCGCCTCCGCCGAGGGTGGTGAAACCTGGAGCCCCGATGCCGCCGCCCAGCGCCGCATCCGCACGGTGCGCCGCCAGTTCGAAGCGCTCCGCCCGCGCCGCCAGCGTTTGACCGCCCAGCCCGACGGCGACGAACTGGACCTCTCCTCCCTGGTCCGGTCCGTCGCCGACCGAAGGGCCGGCGGCCCCGGCTCCGACCGCCTCTACACCGCCGTCCGTCCGGTGGCGCGCGACCTTTCGGTCGCGGTGCTGGTGGACGTATCGCTGTCCACCGACGGCTGGATCGACGGTCACCGCATACTCGACGTGGAGAAGGAGGCGCTGCTGGCCTTCAGCCACGGCCTCGCCGCCTGCCAGGACGAGCACGGCATCTTCACCTTCACGTCACAGCGGCGCAACCACGTGCATGTCCGCACGGTCAAGGACTTCGATGAGCCCTTGAGCGATCTGGTGGACCGGCGCATCCAGGCGCTCAAGCCGGGCCACTACACCCGCATCGGCGCCGCCATCCGCCACACCGCGAAACGGCTTTCCGAGCGGCCCCACCATCACCGCCTGCTGCTCCTGCTGTCGGACGGCAAGCCCAACGACATGGACCACTACGAAGGCCGCTACGCGATCGAGGACACCCACATGGCGATCCGCGAAGCCCGGCGCGCCGGGCTCAAGGTGTTCGGCGTGACGGTAGACGAGCAGGCCCGCGACTACTTCCCCTACCTGTTCGGCAAGGGCGCCTATGCGATCTTCCCGCATGTCGCCCGCCTGCCGTCGGCCTTGCCCGCCATCTACCGCCAGATCGCCTGCGCCTGAAGCGGACGATCCGGCGGTTCCGAAACTTCCGCCGGGTAGCCTGGCGGTCAGCCGTGGCAGGGGAACGCGGCGCCGAGGGCGTCGAGCAGGGTTTCGACCGGCGGCAGGATAAGCACCTTCGGTTCGGCGTCCATGTGGCTGACCCACACCTGGGCAAGCTGGCCGATGCTGACGACCTTGGGCGGGCAGAACTTGCCGACGCCAAACCGGTCATGGGCATCCCGGACGCCTTGCACGAAGCCGAAGCAGTTGGCGCTTTCGACCGGGTCGCCGCCCAAGCCGTTGGCGGATTTGACCGCTTTCTGGCAGACCGGATGGAAATAGGCTGATTTATTCGGGTTCACGGCCGCCTGGGCAGAGGCGCCGCCCGCCAGGATCGCCGCCAGGGCGATCAGGGCGGTGCGGTGAAACGACATGATGCTATCCATCGCTGGTGAAGTTTGAAGGTTCAGCCGCAGCATCCGCCGCAGCACGATCCGCTCTGCCGGGCGGCGAGGCGGTCGTAATCGACCGCATGAACGCCTGAGGGCAGGACCAGCCCGCGTGAGAGAGCGGCGACATCCCCGGCACTGACGTTGGCCGGGCAGTTCCGGATCTCGTAGATGGTCCCGCCATTGGCGGGGGGGCCGGCAACGCTGCCGGTCTCGGCGATCGAGGCGTTGCCGGCGCGGTCGATGCTGACGAGATGCGAGATGTTCAAGGTCGAAGTCATGGGTGGTCATCCTGGAAGGTTTGTCGCAATGGCACCCACTCGACCACAGGACTGGTAGCTCCGACTTGACTTCGGTCATGCGCCATCGGTTTGGTGGCGACCAAATAGACGGCATCCTTTTCTTGCCAGCCGGAATATCTTTTCTGGTCCTGAATTCCCGGTGGCTTGACCCGCGTCAAGGGAACTCCTCCGCGATCCGTCATGATGCGGATGTGAATCCCCCGGGAGTTGATGATGAGCTTGACGCCACACA
This sequence comes from Skermanella aerolata KACC 11604, assembly GCF_000936425.1. Taxonomy (GTDB): domain Bacteria; phylum Pseudomonadota; class Alphaproteobacteria; order Azospirillales; family Azospirillaceae; genus Skermanella; species Skermanella aerolata. Next base: position 37,836 of record NZ_AVFK01000021.1, read on the forward strand.
CCCTAGTCACCGACACCCTGCTGGTTGACGTAATCGCCGGAGACGCCGAGGCGATCCACCGGCTGATAGCGCTCAATCCGGTCTTCGCCGTGCTGCTGGACCCCGATCACAGGAACGCCATGGTCGGCCAGATCCGCCTGGGCGAAGCGGCGCGTGTCGCCGAAGTTCCCTTCGACAGCCTGTGCGCCGTTCTGAAAGGCAAGCCAGTCGAGACCGCTGGCAACCAACCGGTCGTGCCGGCAGCCGCCACGCCGAGCGACTGGTTCGAGCAGGCCGAAAGCCAATCGGCGCCACACCTCGATGTCCGTCCGTTGCTGGCATCGGGTCAGGACCCGTTCGCGCAGGTCATGTCCGCATCGGCCAAGGTGCCGTCCGGCGGCTTCCTGGTGGTGGATGCACCGTTCGATCCCGCCCCGCTGCGCCGGGTGCTGGCCGGCAAAGGGTTCACCTCGCTCGGTCGTCAGATGGGACCGGGACATTGGCGCATCTGCTGGCGCCGCGAAGAACCGGCGCCGGTAGAGGTCGAGGAATCCCCCATGCCAGCCCGAGGTCCCGAACCCTGGAAAGCCGATGACGGCACCCATATCGACGTGCGCGGCCTGCAACCGCCCGAACCGATGACCCGCGTGCTCGACCTGATCGACCAGGGTGGCTTCGACAATCTGGTGCTGCATCACGACCGCGAACCCGTCCTTCTCTATCCCATGCTGGCGGAGCGTGGCTGGTCGTGCCTGTCGGCTGAGAACTTGGAAGGCGAAGTCCGCATCAGGCTGGCGCGGGAATCGTCATGATCTCCCCCGGCGGCGGCCGGCTGCTGCCCGCCTCGATCCCCTTCCGGTTCCTGGCGGCGGCTCTGGTATTTCATCTGATCGGCTGGACCGCGCTGGCGGCCGGAGCCCCGCTGCTTGCCGCTACCGTCGGCGGCCTCGGTCTGCCGCTCGCCGGTCTTCACCTGATGACGCTGGGCGTGTTGACGGTCACGGCCATGGGCGCCGGCTTCCAACTGCTGCCGGTGGCGATCCAGGCTGACCTGCCCGCCGTCTGGCCCTGCCGTCTCGCCAGTTGGCTGCTGCTGCCGGGCGTCGCGGTGCTGAACTGGGGCATGATGACGGCCGATCTGGTGGAACTGGCCCTCGGCGGCAGCGCCGTGGCGCTGGCCCTGGTCATTTTCGCCGTAACCGTCGGTCTGGCGCTCCGGCGTACTGACCGGTCCAAGCCGCAGGTCCGCCTGATCGTCCGCCACCTCTGGGCGGCGCTGGCCTGTCTGGTGACCTTGGCTGTCCTCGGGCTGGCCCTGCTCGGCGACTTCGCGCATGGTTATCTCGACGATCACCGCACCGTTGCCGCTATCCATCTGGTGGTTGCCTGCTACGGCTTCCTGGGACTGCTGGCTGCCGGTTTCGTTCAGGTACTGGTACCCATGTTCGCCCTGGTGGCGCCCCAGGCCGAGCGTCCCGCCACCATCGTCCTTGCGACCGCAATCGCGGCGCTTATTGCAGCCGCAGCGGGTGCCTTCGTTCCGGCCGCCGTGATCGGGCTGGGAACCGCGTGCCTGCACGTCCATGGCATGGTGGGTCTGATGCGCAGGCGGAATCGCCGCAATCTCGGAACCTCGTTCCTGCTGGTTCGTCTGTCCTGGGTCATGCTCCCCGTCAGTCTGGCCGTGGGATTGCTTCTGGCGCTTGACCTGCTACCGTCCTGGGGACCGCCCCTGTTCGCGCTGACTGCCATCGGCGGCTGGCTGCTGAGCCTCGTCCTGGGAATGCTCCAGCGCATCCTGCCGTTCCTGGCCGCGATCCACGCCGCCAGGGCAGCCCAGCGCATTCCCAAGGTGTCGGAACTGAGCACCGGCCCGATCCTCAGGATACAGACGTCCGCCCATGTCATGGCGCTGGTGACGGTCGGAACCGGCATGGTGCTGGATATCGACTGGCTGATCCGTGTCGGTGCCCTTACCGGGGCGGCAGGCGCCGCCGCCTTCATTATCTACGCTATCGACCTTTATCTGCGGATCGAGAACCTGCCGCGTGCCCGCTCCGCCGCCATCATGAGAAAGACCGGTTCATGACACCGAACACTCCGGAAGCCGCTGCTTGGGACGCTCTGACTCAAGTCATCGATCCCGAAACCGAACTCAGCATCGTCAATATGGGTCTGGTCTACGACATCGACGGAACACCTGACGGCCTGCTGGTCCGACTTACGCTGACGCATCCAAGCTGCCCGATGGGCGAATTGATCGTCCAGCAAGCCGAAAAGGCTCTCGCCGCCATCTCAACTCCCGCCTGCTCCGCCCGGATCGAGCTGACCTTCGACCCACCCTGGACCCCCGACCTGATCACCCCTGAAGGGCGTCGTCAGCTGGACAGGGCAGGTGACTGAGCATATTGCAGCAGCTGGCAAAAGGAAGCACATTGCCGTGGTCACCAGTGGACATTTCAATCACAATTAATGATTACAAACTCAATGCTGAAATGCTCAGAGGATTGATGTAGTACAATCGGAATAAGCCAGGGAACGAGGAGGCCAGGAGACTATTTCCTCCCGACCCGAATCCTGCTCCGACACCCTTTCCCCTATGTGATGCATGCCCCTGCGTTTGCTGCTATTCGAGGGCGTCTTGGTACGCTGGGTTCAGCAGGGGAACCCCGAGAAAGTGAAACGAAGCAAAGGTATCGCTTACTGGTAAATGCATTATCACTTTAGGCTTGGTTTTGCATTGCAGGCATATGAGGTCTGGCAGGTTCCCTTGGGGGTTCTAATTACCTGTATACAGACTGCTCAAGGGTATTCACCCTTCGGGCGACCGGCTTTCCGCCGCCGCCTGAAGGCGCCGGTCCCCAGCCAGAATCTCTGATGAACTGCAAGGTGTTCAGCTGGTCAGGCCGTGGTTCGGAGCAGTTCGATCCAGGCTTCGAGATCGGTATGGGTGATCAGGGCACGCCGGCCGACCTTGACGACCTTGAGCCGGCCGGCCTTGCGCTCCTGATACAGCTGCGAGCCTGATATTCCAGTAAGGGCAACGGCTTCGGCGAAGGTGTAGCCGAGCTTGCGGGATGACAATCCAAATTCCTGGAGCATTTCAATCTCCTTCGCGGAGTCAGGCGACATTCACCAGTGCATCATATTTCCTTTGGCATTACAATGCAATTCTTCTGACGGCGGGAGGCAGATGGTGTAGGCTACTTTTCCGGGGAGAACGGGACGGGGGAACAGCTGGTGAAGCCGGAGGGGAGAACCAAGACCCAGGCGCTGACGGTGCGCCTGAGTGACCGCACGCGCTTCACGCTCGAGGCGCTGATGCGGGCGACGGGCTTGAGCATGACCGGCGTGCTCGAGCGCGCGGTCGAGGATCTGGCGCGCCGGACCCATGCGCCCGTGGCGAAGGACGATCCAGAGACGAGCTGGTCGGACTACTGGCACGTCGATGACGGCATCCGCACGATCCGCATCCTGTCCCATCCCGGCCAGCGCTATCCAACGCGCGAGGAGGAGGACCTGCTCGATTTCCTGCGACGCCACTGGGAGTTCTTTGCCGACGATCCGGACCTGCGGCAGCCGCGGCCCGAGCCGGTCGGCGTGCTGTGGCCGAACATATCGGAGCATGTTGCCCACTGGCGGCAGACCAAGGCGAGCCAGCCCTATGCCGCCGGCCTCGAGATGCATGACCGTCTGGCGGCAGCGGGCATCGACCCGCCGAAATGGCCGAGGTGAGTGGATGCCCTGCCGCCGATTGCCACCGGTGCTGAAGCACCATTCCGATATACCCGGTCCCGACCGATCCCGGCGTGGTCGGTCCGTCCGCGGGAAGCCTGTACAAGGCGGAGCTTGCCGGACCAATGGCGAGAGACCGGGTAAGGGCTCTTGGGCACGCAGTGGGAAGGGATTGCCGTCATGAGTCAGGCGGCAGCCGCCGCCGCGAAGGCCCGCCTGCGCGAAGCGAGCGAGACGCGGATCCTCGATGCGGCGGCCACGGTCTTCGCGCGTCTCGGCCTGTCGGGTGCGACCATGGCTGGGATCGCCAGGGAAGCGGACATGCCGACTGCCACCATCCACTACTACTTCGGCACCAAGCACCGCCTGTACGAGGCTGTTCTTGCCCACACCCTGCGCCTGTGGGTGCGGGAGATCGAGACGATCAAGCCGGAGGACGAGCCGAGGACAGCGATTGCCGCCTACATCGCGGCCAAGATGCGCTTCTCGCACCTTCATCCCGAAGCTTCCCGGATCTTCGCCGGCGAGATGCTGGCCGGCGGCGGCAATGTCCGGGAGTTTCTAGCGGGAGAACTGAGGCTTCTGATCGAGCGCAAGGCGGCAGTGCTGGAGACGTGGGTCAGGCAGGGCCGGATCCGTCCGGTCGCGCCCGAGCACCTGTTCTTCCTGATCTGGGGCGCTACCGAATTCTACGCCAACTTCGCGCCGGAAGTGCGAGCGGTGACCGGTCTGGCCGAAGATGAGCCGATTGACTTCGAGTCCGCCGCCCGCAGCATCGCCGACATCGTGCTCAATGGCTGCCTCGCTTTGAAACCGGGCGACAGCAGCGGGACATGACATGCCTGATTTCTGACCATCGATGCTCACCGCTGCCCACGCCGCAGGCATGCCGAACGCCGAGTGCCTCAGGCACCCCATAAGCCATCCACGGTCGCGACTGGCGCGGAATTTGCTGGATCCTGATTAAACCGTCAGGATCGCAAAACCGCGCGTCCGAGCCATGGGGAGGAGGGGTCATGAAGCCTGCGCCTTTCGATTACGAGAGCCCAGCAACCCTGGACGAGGCCCTGGCGCTGCTAGACCGCCCCGGCGCCTGTCCGCTGGCCGGCGGCCAGAGCCTGATCCCCAGCCTGTCGACGCGGCGGATGCGGCCGGACCTGCTGGTCGATCTCCGGCGCATCCCGAACCTGCGCGGCATCGACGCCGATGCCCATAGCTTGCGGATCGGTCCGCTGGTGACCTTCGCCGAAGCCGCGGCCTCGTCGGAACTGCGCAGCGCCTGTCCCCTGGTGGTCGAAGCGATCCGCCATGTCGGATCGCCGGCCATCCGCAACCGGGGCACGCTGGCCGGCAATCTGGTCTGGGCCGATCCGGCGAGCGAGCTGCCCCTCGTGGCGGTCGCTCTACGGGCTGTTCTCACCCTGCGACACCGGGACGGCGTGCGGGAGGTCGAGGCGGCGGATTTCTTCCTCGGCGCCTTCGAAACCGCGATCCGGCCCGGCGAGATCGTGATCTCGATCCGTATTCCCAAAGGCGCAACCGGGGCTCGCGCCGGCTTCGCCGAGGTCTCACTCCGCCGCAACGCGCCGGCGCTTGCCGCCGTCGCCGTGCAGATCGAGGCGGCGGACGGCAGGGTCCGCGCCGCCCGCATCGCCGCCGGCAGCCTCCAGCCGACGCCGATGCGTCTCGCTTCGGTCGAGGCCGCCCTGGAGGCGGCGGAGCCGGGCACGGACCTGCCGGCGCTGGGCGCTCTCGCCGCCGGGCAGACCATCGCCGGCCTCGCGGGGCAGTCCACTGCCGGTTACGCCGGAACGGTCCTGCCGGCGCTGGTCGGGCGGGCGATCGCATCCACTCTCGCCGCACTGTGACGGAGAAGCCGATCATGAGCAGGGATACCAGGGAAATCACGGTCACCGTCAACGGCGCGCCGAAGCGCCTGACCGTGCCGGTCAGGCTGCTGCTGTCCGACCTCCTGCGCGACGTCCTCGGCCTCACCGGCACCCATGTCGGGTGCGGCCAGGGGCCGTGCGGAAGCTGCACCGTGCTGGCCGACGGCGGGACGGTGCGCTCCTGCCTGATGCTGGCGGTCCAGGCCGACGGCATGGAGATCGAGACGATCGAGGGGGTTGCCGCCGGGGACGGCGCTCTGCACCGCATCCAGGAGGCGTTCCGCGAGCACCACGCCCTTCAGTGCGGCTTCTGCACGCCCGGCATCGTCATGGCGACGGTCGGCCTGCTGCGCCGGTCGCCGCACCCGAGCGCTGATGAGCGAGCGGAGCTGATGGAGGGGCATCTCTGCCGCTGCACCGGCTACCGGAACATCGACGCCGCACTCGCGGCCCTTGCCGGGGAGGGCTGAGCCATGGCCGTCGGATTGGTCGGTACCCCCGTTCGCCGCCTCGAGGACCACCGCCTGCTGACGGGCAAGGCGTGCTACGTCGCGGACATCGTCCTGCCGCACATGCTGCACATGGCCGTGGTCCGCTCGACCCGCGCCCATGCCGAGATCATGGACATCCGCACTGCCGCAGCACTCGCCGCCCCCGGCGTCAGGCTGATCCTGACCGGCGAGGACGTGCGGGACCTGGGGCCGCTGCCCTGCATCGACCTGTTTCCCGACAGCAAGCCCGCACTCCACCGGGTCTTGGCGCTGGACAAGGTGCGCTATGTCGGCGAGCCCGTGGCGGTGGTGATCGCCGACGACGTCTACGCCGCCGAGGACGCGGCGGAACTGGTCGAGATCTACTACCGCGACCTGCCCGTCGTGCTCGATCTCGAAGAGGCGGCATCGGACGCGCCGCCGGCCCTGCTGTATCCGGAGTTCGGCACCAACGTCGCCAATATATGCCGGCAGGAGGTCGGCGACCCGGACGCCGCCTTCGCCGGGGCTGCCCATGTCTTCGAGGAGACCTTCCGCATCCACCGCTACGCCGCGGCACCGATGGAAACCCGGGGCGTCGTCGCCGACCCGACCGCCCAGGGCGGACGCATCACGCTCCACACCTCGACCCAGTTTCCGCACCTCGTCCGGGCCTTCCTCGGCGGCGTGCTCGGCATCCCGGAGTCGGAGATCCGCGTCGTCGCCCCCGATGTCGGCGGCGGGTTCGGGGCCAAGTGCGAGTTCTATCCGGAGGAGGTCGTCTCGGTCGTCGCAGCCCGGCGGCTCGGCCGGCCGGTCAGGTGGATCGAGGGACGCCAGGAGCATTTCGTCGCCACCACCCATGCCCGCGAACAGGTCCACGCGATGCGCGCCGCGGTCGATGCCGACGGCGTGGTCACCGCGGTGACGCTGAAGTCCCTGACCAGCAACGGCGCCGCCATGTTCACGCTGGCGACCACGCCGGCCTCTATCTCCTCGGCGATGCTGCGCGGTCCCTACCGGATCCCCAACTACCGGGCGGAGTCGCTGTCGGTCCTGACCAGCAAGACGCCGCTGGCGGTCTATCGCGGCGCCGGACATCCGCAGGCGGTCCTCTGCATGGAGCTGATGATGGACCGGATCGCCCGCGACCTCGGGATCGATCGGATCGACCTGCGCCGGCGCAACATGCTGACCAAGCAGGAACTGCCGTCGGATCGCGGCACCGCCATCGTGCTGGCGGGCAAGGTGGTCTACGACAGCGGCGATTATCCCGGCTGCCTGGACCGCGTGCTGGAGCTTGCCGGCTGGGATGACAGGCTGCGGCGGCAGGCCGAGGCGCGTGCGCAGGGCCGGATCGTCGGGCTCGGCGTGGCCTGCTTCGTCGAGGAGACCGCGATCGGACCCTACGAGACCGGTCATGTCAGGGTCGATGGGTCCGGCAAGGTCACGGTGCTGACCGGCGCCTCGCCGCACGGGCAGGGCACGGCGACCGCCATAGCCCAGCTGGTGGCCGAGGAACTGCAGATACCGTTCACCGACGTCACGGTGCGGCACGGTGACACCGACGTGGTTGCCGACGGCGTCGGCACCTTCGCCAGCCGCGGCGGCGCCATCGCCGGAGCTGCCGCCCGGCTGGCGGCGCACAAGGTCCGGGAAAAGGCGGTTCTGATCGCGTCGGAACTGCTCGAGGCGGCAGCCGTCGACATCGAGTGGGTGGACGGTCGCGCCGCTATCGTCGGCGTGCCGGGCCGCAGCGTCACCCTGGCGGAGATCGCCCGGCGGGCGACCGCCTGGAACAGCCTGCCGACCGGCTTGTCGTCCTTCAACCTGGACGAGGTGGCGCACCATCAGGTTCCCGGCATCTCGTTTGCCAACGCCGCCCACGTCGCCGAGGTCGAGATCGACCGCGACACCGGCACGGTCCGGGTTCTCGACTACGCGGTGGTCCATGACAGCGGCCGCATCATCAACCCGATGATCGTCGAGGGGCAGGTCCACGGCGGCATCGCCCAGGGGTTGGGCGGACTGCTGATGGAAGAAATCGCCTACGACGCGGCCGGCCGGCCGCTGGTCTCCGGTTTCCAGGACTACTTCCTGCCGACATCCGCCGAGATGCCGGAGATCCGTACCGGCTTCATGGAGAGCCCGACGCCGCTCAACCCCTACGGCATGAAAGGGGCGGGGGAGGGCGGCACGACTGGCGCCGTCGGCGCCATCGCGGGCGCGGTCGCCGACGCGCTGGTCCCGCTCGGCGTCCGGGTCGCGGGCGACGGGCCGTTCACCCCGCCGGCGGTCATGGCGCTGCTGGCTGCGGCCAGGAAAGGAGCGGGGGCATGAGCTTCATCCTGGCGGATGCCTGGGTCGTGACGATGGACCGACACCGTCGGGTGCTCGACCGGGGCGCCGTGCTGGTCAACGGCGACCGCATCGCCGGGGTCGGCGATGCGGCCGATCTGCTGCGTGACAACCCCGATGCGGAACTGATCGACTGTTCCGGCTCCATCATCATCCCCGGCATGGTGAATACCCACACGCACCTGTTCCAGACCCTGCTGAAGGGACTGGGCGACGACATGGTGCTGAAGAAGTGGTTCACCTGCATGACGGGGCCGGCCGCAGCCTCCCTGACCCGCGAGGACGTCCATGCCGGCGCGCTGCACGGTTGCGTCGAATCGATCCGCTCGGGCGTCACGACCCTGGTCGACTTCATGTACGTCCACCCGCAGCCGGGTCTGACGGAGGCCGTGTTCGATGCCTTCGAGGAGACCGGCCTGCGCGGGTTCGTCTGCCGCGGCTTCATGACGGCCGGCGCCGATCTCGGCGTTCCGGAAGGGCTGATCGAGGATATCGGCGACGCCCTGGCCGACGTGGCCGCCCTGGCGCGGAGCCGGCACCGGCCGGACGGGCGGGTGCGCCTCGGTGTTGCGCCCTGCATGATCTGGACGCTCGACGAGGACAGCCTGCGGCTGACCCGCGAACTTGCGACGCGCGAGGGGCTGCTCCTGACGACCCATGTCGCGGAGACGGAGTTCGAGATCGGGCATGCTCTACGGCACTATGCCCGCACCGATACCCGGTTCCTCGGTGATATCGGCTTCCTCGGCCCGGACGTGCTGGCGGTCCACTGCGTCAACTGCGGGAGCGACGATATCGAGGTCCTGAAGAGCCACGACGTCAAGGTGTCGCACAATCCGTGCAGCAACCTCTATCTCGCCTCCGGCATCCCGCCGATCCCGGAGATGCTGGCGGCCGGGCTGACCGTAGCGCTGGGAGCGGACGGCCCCGCCAGCAGCAACAACCACAACCTGTTCCAGGCGATGAAGTTCGCCGCCCTGATCCAGAAGGGTGTCCACCGCGACGCTACGATCATGACGGCGGAGAAAGTGCTGGAGATGGCGACCATCGACGGCGCGCGCGCGGTCGGGCTGGAGGCGGAGATCGGCTCAATCGAAGTCGGCAAGAAAGCCGACCTCGTGGTGGTCGGCGCCACGGACCCGTGGATGACGCCGCTGCACAATCCGGTATCGGCGCTCGTCTACTCGGCGCTCGGCCACGAGGCGCAAACTGTAGTGATCGACGGCCGGATCGTAATGCGCGACCAGGTAGTGACCACCGTCGATGCCCGCGTGGTGCGGCAGCGGGCGCAGGCCGCCGCGGACAGTCTTGCCGGTCGTGCCGGCATCGCGCACCTGAAAGCCCGGTCCTGGCCGTCGGCGGGGTTCTGAGTGCAGTCCGCGACCGGCCTGGCATGATCCAGGTTTTGAAAGCACCGAAGGTCAATCCGGAACTTATCGCTCTTAAGGCAAGCACCGGCTAATCCAACTGTTTTAGGTTGTTTGTAGACTCTTCATTGCAGTTTTTTAAGTCGAGCCGCCCGCTGCATGTCGGAGGCGGCTTCATTGAAAAACAAAACCAAGTCGCCGGGTTGTCGGGGGCCAGTGTTTTCACGTGGGTTGTCCATGAGGACGTTGCCTGTCGGTGCATGGGGTCGTTGAGGCTTACGGTACGGAAGGGCGGTCATGTCTGAGATCCTGGACACCCAGTTCAGCGAACTTGAATACCAACGCCTGGATCTCTTCGCCTGTCGCACACTGCTGGACTGTGTTCTGCATGTATATTTTTCAAAGCTGCATGTCGCCACCGAGATCACCACACTGATGACCCTGTATGAGGATGCCGTGTCCTTCCATGAGCTTGGCGGTGCCGATGACGTGAGATCCGCGGCGGCGCGGGAATATCTGATCGAATTCGGGCATCAATTGATCCTGGATGCCGCTGTGCCGTTGTGACGATGCCCATCTCGGTCAATCCCGATACATCGGCACCCCCCTGTCGGTCGAAGCCGAGGAATGCTGCCACGCGATGTTGCAGGAACTGGCGATGGCAGTATGGCTCAAACCCGTCGGCCCCAGGTTGAGTTGGGACGGCTCAATTCGGTCGCGGGCTGAGCAGGACCGGCGTGCTCGAGCGCGCGGTCGAGCATCCGGCGCGCCGCACCCATGCGCCTGCGACAACAGATGGCCATGAGACGAGCGGGTCGGACGACTGGCAGGTCGATGACGGTATCCGCACGATCCGCATCCTGGCTCACCCCGGCCAGCGCTACCCATCGGTCGGTGTGCTGTGGCCGAACATGGCGGAGCCTGTCGCCCACTGGCGGCGGACCAAGGGGAGCCAGCCATATGCCGCCGGCCTCGAGATGCAGGGCCGTCTGGCGGCTGCGGGCATAGACCCGCCGAAATGGCCGAGGTAAGCGGGAGCATGGGTGACTTTAGCGCCGACTGCCGGGCGACGTGCCGGCATGAAGCCTGGTACCTGTCCCTTGGCATCGTTCCGCCACGACCGGCGGGGCTACTTTCCGGTGAGGTTGAACCGCGCATCGGCCGCGCCGAGGTCTCTACCCATCGGCAAATCCTTTCGATGCCATCACCGGAAATCTACCCGCGTGACGGCGCTCGAGTAGGTGCCTTCGTCGCTGGTTTACTGTGAATCCCCTGAATGCATCAGTGCACCAGCGGATGCCAATCGGGGAGAGATTCAGGTCAATCACTTTCCCATTGCCGGGATTTGAGAAATTCGCAAAGCTTGCCGGAGGTCGCGGGAGCATCGCTGCTGCCTTGGCAGATATGATGCTTGGCGCACCTGTAAGAATGAAACAAAATTACGGCAAACAACTATATCGGAGGAAATGTCGTGCGCAGGTTCATCTATTCCAGCATTGCCGTTTTTGCTGTCGTGCAAGGTGTTGCAGCCGCAGAACAGCACGGCTCGATGCTGATGCTGCCAAACGGGGACTCGGTCAAATGGCAACCCGGTCCCGCTGACCTACCGAAAGGATCGCAAATTGCAGTTCTTGCCGGGGATCCAGGTCAGCCTGGACCGTTCGTGCTTCGTGTGAAGTTTCCGCCCAACACCTTGGTCGCCCCTCATCGACATGCAACAGCCGAGAACCTGACCGTGCTGACTGGGCAGTTCTATCATGCCATGGGTGAAAAGGTGGACAAATCAAGCGGCGAACAGATGAAGCCAGGCGGCTTCGTTTACCTGCCGGGCCAAATGCCGCATTATGTATGGACAACTGATACTGAGTCAGTTGTGCAGGTAACTGGAACAGGTCCATTTGGTTTGATCTACGTCAATCCAAGCGACAATCCCGGGAAGACAAATTGAGAGTTGTAGACCAGACAAAGAGCCTTTGTGGCTACAGCGCCGCGCGTTGAATTGGAAGCATCTACACCGAAGTGTCTGCGCTGCGGGGCGACATTACACCGCGAAGCGATCCAGATTAGGCGCAATCCGCCGTAGACCGCCTTAGCAAGGGGGTGGATCACCCCCTTGCTCCTGTCTGCTCCATACTGCCGCTGCACAGCCAGATCCGATAGCTCAGGCGCCTTTGGATCATCATTCCGCTCTCGCCGCGTCCATCGCTTCATCCATAACCTGCCGCAATTTCAGCACTTCCGCTTCATGACCAGGCCGAGCACGGTGCCGGCTTATCAACACTTAGGCGATGGCTGTTTCCAATAACCGCGTCATCTCGGGTCCAGCTTCGCGCCGGATGCGGCAGACTTCCGGGATTCATCGGCCGGGATTGCGGCTGATCCTCAGGCAGCATTATCAGCCTCGTGAATGGTTAAAAGGACCCAGTATCAAGCAGATCGCGCATTGCAATTGCATTCGCACCACTGAAGGGACATTAACGCCGAGCTGGGGATTTCCCGTTTTCTTGGCAAGACGCTCTGCCTGAAGTCGTGAGGCAGCTTCGTACGTCAGGACTGGGCAGTATTCCGCAGTCGGCAGGCACAAAAACGACGCGCGTGGGTTTTCAGTACAGGTTGCCGAAACATCCTGTTCCGATTCTTCGTCGTTGGTGCCGGTTTTTCAAACCCCCACCAATCGCCGCCAGGGTTGCCGGCTATCGATGAACTGAGCCAGTTCTTGTATTCAATCACTTCGCGGAAGAGCGACATGCCGATTGACAAGCTACCCCGGAATCAGCCGGGTCAGGCCTCAGCGGAGAAAGATGTTCGAAACATCGAGATCAAGCGGGGTCTGTTCGTGGAGGCGGTCGAGGCAACCCGCATGCCGATGGCGGTCAGCGATCCCACCGTGACCGGTAATCCGATCATCTACGTCAACGCTGCCTTTCTGGAACTCTGCGGTTATGAGCGCGACGAGGTGCTGGGTCAGAATTATCTTTTTCTGGTCAGCGAACGTGCGGACGCCGATGTCGCCAGGCGCATCGATGCCGCCATGGCCGCTCACCGCCAGATCAACGAGGACATTCTGTTGCAGGTCAAGAACGGCCGCAGGGTCTGGGTTTCGATGTTCGTCAGTCCGATCGTCGAGGACGACCAGGTAGTCCAGCACTTCACGTCGTTTCTCGACATCACAGACCGGGTCGCTCGCGAGGAGGAGCGGAAGAAGGCCAATGAGACTTTGGACCGGCGCCTCACCACCCGGACGCGACGTCTCAAGCAGGTCAACACCCGGCTGGAGGAGGAAGTCGAACGACGGCGGCGTACCGAAGCGCTGCTCCGCGATGCGCTGGAACAGGGTCAGGAAAATCTGCGCTTTCGCGATTTTCTGATCCGCGAGGTGAATCATCGGACCAAGAATGCCTTGCAAATGGCTGCTTCGCTGCTTGGAGTTCAGGCCAGTCGCGCTGACAACCTGATCTGCCGCGACATGCTCGAAGCCTCCAGGGGGCGCCTACAGCGGATTGGCGAGGTTCATGCCCTGTTGACCTACCGGGACGATGCTCCGGACACCGTCGACTTCGCAGTCTACCTGCGCCGGCTCTGCCGGGAAATGGCTGAAAGCATCCTGACGCCTGGGCAAGTTGATATCGAGGTGAAGGCCAGCGACGAGGCGATCTGGGGACCTGATCTTGTTGTGCCGCTGGGGCTGATCGTGGGCGAAGCGGTGACCAACGCGATGAAGCACGCATTTCCCGAAGGGCGTTCCGGAACAATCCGTGTTGAACTGCTCGCACAGGACCTTGCGTCCATGATCCTGCGGATCGAGGATGATGGTGTCGGTATCCCGCCTGACCGCCGGAAAGGTTCTCTCGGGCTTCAGTTGATCGAAATGTTCGCGCGCCAGATCAATGGAAAGGCAGCGTTGGAGGGGAGGCGAGGCGGTGATGGAACCATCGTTGTGGTAAATTTCCCTGTCATGAACCACGGAAGACACTGAAGGCCAAGGCTTCCGACATCGAATGTTTCCATCCCGCTGAGAAAGCGGCGCCTGCCGCCACGGACTTGTTCAAGCCGATAGCCGGTCGGCCTGAACAAAGGCATCGTTGGCGAAGGTGATCGGATTATCGGGCTGATGCGGATTGGCTGGAACAGTCGGCTTAAGGGGCTTGAACCTTTGCGCCAACCGACCGAACCGGCAGGCGGGGTCGAGCCTCCGTCACGCTGCGGATTATGGGTGTGTTTTCACGAGATGCCATGTTGTTTACGCCAAGTTGCTGCTGATGTTCAGCAACATGCCGTGACCGAAGTTGGGCCGCCAAATACTGCTACATAGTACAATCGTGCGGCTGCGCCGTGAATGAATTTTTGTCTCTCAGTCATCCGCTCGGGCGTCGGCTGCCGCCATTTCTGGTTGGCTGGGTGAAATACTTGAGACGCACGCTGCTGCTGGCTGTTCTGTTCACGACGTCCGGGAATGGCCCGGACTTGAAACGCGAGTGAATCATGACCGAGAACAGCAATCAGCAGGAACCAGGCAAGCCCGGCCGCCCGGAAAAGGAAGCAGAAAAGAAGGATGGCGCCAAGGAAGCACAGAACCAGCAGGGTCACCAGCGCGAGCCGGGGTATGACGAAGCCTGATCGGCGGTATCAGGAATAGGAGAGGCTCGCCACGGCGCGCGGGAGACCGATGTTCCCGATGACATTGATTTTCTATCCGGGTATCGGAGAGACCTGTCAAAATGGGCGTCCCCTGTTTGCGTGCCTGGCGATCAACTTGGCTAATCGGCCGCTTCAAACAGGAACTGCTGGGCCAGAGCGATGACGGGATCAGCCAGCAGGACCTCGAAATGGTTGTATTCGACTGTATGGTACTCCGGTCCGGCCAGACGAGTTTGCGATGAGACGGTGACGACGCCGTCGTTGGCCTCGTGCATCAGCGGGCTGCCGCCGCTGGTCGAGACGATGGAGCGGACCGGAGCGCTGATCCGGCTGGCGAGAACGCCCCGGATCGTTAACCCCTGGGGATTGATGTCAGCGAAAACCGGCGTCTTAAAGTACACCAGGGTCAGCAGACTGGCCATCTGGCTGCCTCCGAATGGCGTCGACATCGTGAACACCCGCTCGATCGGTTCACCGTCCGCCGCCAGGCGGAGAGCCACGAGACCACCCAGCGAATGGGCGACGATACTGTAGGGCTCGCCGCCGAAGTTGTCCGCCGCAGTCGCTTTGAGGTGACGGACAACACCCTCGACTGAGGTGGTCAGGCAATCATAGTCGGCAAAAACCGCCCGATGATCCGGCAGGTGCTCGATCAGATGGCGGAAGGTGGTCGGTGACGCATAGGCGCCGTGGATGTACAGGATGTTCTGGGTCATTCATTCATTCTTCAATTGAGTACGGATCAAGTTCCGCGCTGCGACACATTGGCGTAAGGGGGCGACTGCGCAGGTCGAAGCGTGCCTGCGGCAAATTCCTTGAGGCAGCCGCCGGGTCGGGCGTCAGCGTTCTCGCGCACCGGTTGGGGTTGGAGACCTCCGACAGGCCGGCTGGGACCGCCGAAGGATCATCCGGGTGGACGCCGCGCCCTGAGCGGCTGCATCATGAACCGGCTGTACTCTGGAGGTTCAAGGCATAAACCAGGAAACCGAGGATCATCCAGGCGGACACAGAAGCGGTCCTGGTGAGAAGTCCAAGCTTGACGGCGGTGCCGTCGGCCGCCTGCCATTCTGCTTGCTCCGGGCAAGCGGCGAGCCGGGAGTGATCGACCCGTCCGGAGAATACCGGCTGGATCAGGTCCCGTGATCGAATAGATGTCGTCATTGTCCGCTCCATTTAACGATGGGCGGCGCTTCGCTCCCTTCCATGACAGTCCGGATCTTCCGGGCCTGAAAATGGACATTGTCTTCAATCGCGCAGGAGCTTTCCTCAACCGTCGGTTATGCGGCTTCGAAGTTCCGCCGGAATGCCGGTTGGGCCCGTCTCTCTGCGCTGCGTCATGTCGACAAGCTTCGAGCCTGTGGGAATGACCTGCGCAATGCCGAGATCGAAGCGGTCGTGTGGGGTCATCAATGCGAGTTGGGCCTGTGCACACCGCTCTTCAAGCCGGATGGCGAGGCTGTCAATCAGGCGGTGCCAGAGCGCCTTTACAGACATGCTCGGGATCAGGCTGTTGGAAATCGTATCAGGCATCGTGCCGTTTCAATCTTATGTGGACGGCGCCTCACTCCCATGCTGCCACTTCGGCCTTAGCCGTCATGGTTATTGTGCACTGCAACATGCAGCGATGAAATTAGTTGCAATATCAACAAAAAGATCGAGGACACGCATGGCAGTCATACCGGATCCGCTGGCATCAGGAGCTATTGCGGAATTCACGCAATGACGGTACGCGTCAGTTCAAGGCTGCGGCTGAAGGGCATCATTGCTGCCGACCAGCAGGATTAAAGCGGCGCCCGTGAAACTTGAATCGATGGTGCGCCCGGTACTCGGGTGTATTTAACCATGTATCGATGTGGATCATGGCCCAGAGGTATTCGTCTGCTCAATCCGATCGACGTGGCCTTTGCCAGGAAGGCTCGTCTGCGACCTATCGGCGTCCGCACCATCGAGGAACTCTGAAAAGCCGTCGGGTCGATCTGTGACCTCAGCACTCATCACGAGTGCTGGAACGATCTTAGACACGCCGGATGGGCGCCAAATTGGAGGCTCAAATCTCTCAAGAATCCAGCGATAAAAATCATCACATATTTACCGGCTGGAACAATATTCGGCGTCAATCGATTACGTCGTGTCGGTGTAGCGTCAAAGCTACCCTTCGGACTAGGCAGGCATCAGATCAAGCGCGAAGGACTATCCCGCCACCAAGATCATGAGCATATGATCTTTATTTAGGATGAAAGCCGATGGATGATGTTTTTGGATTCTTGAACTCACACCTGAAGGACCAAGGCGCATCATCGGATATTGGATCCCAGGCGGATGATCTTGAGTCCTTAGCCCATATCTTGCGCAAGGTTGCCGCTGGTGTCGCCAATGGTGAGGGTGAGCCGCCGTTGCGAGGGTTGTTGATAACGCTGGGTAGGCTTGGAGATGCGGATACGCGGCTGCGCCAAACCATCGCTGTGATAGCAAACCTGATCGAGATGGAAGACGCCACTCCAGGTGAAGGCGACGAGCTGCTGTTCCCCTTACATTGACAGCGATGTAGGTTGTGAACCGGCGGTAGTCCAGCACGCTCTAATGTCCATGACCTGTAGGCTGCGGCGTTGCCCTCACAGCCCACTCGCCATCCCGCGCGGTGAATCGTATCGAGTTTACCGAAGGCCCCGTTTCTTGAGAGACTGGGTTCGTCATGACGAAACGGGCATCACCCAAACTTGCCCCTGAAGCCCGCGAACGCGCGGTGCGGATGGTGCTCGATCACGAAGGAGGAGACGACTCGCAGTGGACGGCTGTCAGCTCAATAGCGACCGAGATCGGCCGCACGGCGACGACGCTGCGGGGCTGGATCCAGCAGGCCGCGCGCGATCAGGGCAAGCGCATCTACAGACCGATCATGGAGTGTCCAACGGCCGCGATGGGGAAGATCTCATATTCAATGTGCGTATCGGTAAATTAGTACTCCGAATATCCACATGACATTCTTGATATGAAAATCAACGATATATATTATGTAAATCCGCTGTGGAGCTATTATGCGCATTTTGATTGTAGAAGACGAGATGATTGTTGCTTGGGATATCCAAAGCACACTTGAAAATGCCGGACACATAGTTGTAGGTATTGCAATGAGCTTTTCCGAGGCGAGCAGGATGATCGAAGATTCTTGTCCGGAACTTGCCCTTGTCAATATCAATCTCAAGGAAGGAAAAGGAGCTGGTATCGATTTTGCCCGTGATCTTTTAGACCATTGCGCGGTGCCATCGCTGTTCGTTTCGGGACAAATCAAAGAAGCTCGGGAGAATAAGGATGTCGCGCACCGGCTGATCAATGGGGAAGACCCTGAACCCGTGCCGCCAGGACTGGAGTTGTTCCGTAATACAGACAACTGATACGGTTTTTTTTCAAGCAACTAAATTTATCTTAAGATTAGGATTTTCAAATCCTTCGGTCGAGCCGGCGCAACATCTTCTCCGCATGGGCTAATCGCTGTTCAGCTTTCTCCGCCCGATCTTGTGCCCGAAGGATAGCTTCTTCCATGGCCATGATAAGCCGCATTGATCGCTCGATGATCAGCCGAATGTCTGGAGGAGAGGAAAGCCATTGCCGTTCGAGTTCGGCAAGACGGTCCCGGAAGTAGCGGCTCTGTCTGCTGGGCATATTGCTGCAACGGGCGAGATTTTCGGAAGTTGCTGACTTGCTGTTGGGGCATAGGTCTACGCATATCCGGACTTTCTATACCCGTTCCACTTATCGGTTTTCCGAGGTTTCGGCCAAGTTGTTGCTGATAATCGGTGCCGCCCTGGTGCCGATCAGCGCGCTCCAGGCCTGGTCGACTTTCGAGCTCGAGCGCCAGCAGGTCAGCGCGACCGAGAGCGATGCCCTGCGCTTGCTGGCCCTGATCGAGGACCAGCAGGCAGCTACGATCGCCGGCGTTCGGCAGGTCCTGGCCGTCCTGCGCCAGACAAAAGTGATCGTCGAGCGTGATTGGCCGGGATGCCAGGATCTGCTTAGCCGTACGAGAGACGAGCTTCCGGATTATCTCAGCGTCTACGTCACCGATGATCGCGGCATCAACGTCTGCGCCGCGGAGCCGCGTGCCGTTGGTCTCGACTCGTCCCGGCGCGAGCATATCGCCGCGGCACTGGCCGGCAAGCCGTTCGCGACCGGATCGCGGATCATCACGCGGGCGAGCGGCAAATCGGCTCTCCCGCTGGCGCTGCCGATTCGTGACGGCACCACCGGCGCGGTGACCGGTACCGTCGCGGCCCTGCTCGACACCGGCTCGCTCGACACGGCGCTGGCCGCCAAACCGCTCCCCTCCGGGGCGACCCTGACCGTGGCCGATCGTACCGGCACGATCATTGCCCGGACTCCGGACAGGACGGGGCTGCTTGGCACCCGGCTGCCCGACAGCTTCGAGATGCTGGCATTCCAGCGCAGCACCGGCGTGCGGCGGATGGTGGATCTGGATGGGGCGACACGGCTGATCGCGTTTTCCCCGCCCGATGCCGGTGCCACCGAGCTGTTCATCGCTCTGGGCCTCGATCAGACCAGTGCCGCGGCAGCCTTGCGGGACACCCGGTCCCACGCCATGGTCCTGCTTGTCACCGTCGCCGCGGGCACGGCGCTCAGTGTGCTCTGGATGGGGCACCTCTATGTCCGCATCCCCGCCGCCAGCCTGTCGGACAGCGCGAGGCGCTGGCGTGCCGGCGAGCTCGGCGCTCGTGCCGAAGTTCGGAGCAGTGCGGTCGAGTTCGCCCGGCTGGCCGCAGACTTCAACGCCATGGCCGACGCCCTGGACCTGCGCGAGCGTGCCCTGCGCTCGACATCCGAGCAGCACAGGGCGGTGTTTGAGACAGCCGTCGACGCCATCGTCGTGATCGACGAGACCGGAATCATTCAGTCGCTCAACCCGGCGACGGAGAAAACCTTCGGCTATGCCGCCGGCGAACTCCTCGGCAGCAATGTCCGCATCCTGATGGGAGCCGAGCACAGGGCCTTCCACAACGCCTATATAAGGAACTACCTGGAGACCGGGGTCCGGCGGATCATCGGCATCGGCCGAACGGTGGAGGGACGCCGCAACGACGGTACCCTGTTCCCGCTGGAACTCTCGATCGCCGAGTGGCGCGACCAGTCGGGTCGGCGCTTCTTCACCGGCATCATGCGCGACATCTCGGCCAGGGTCGCCGCCGAACGGCAGGCGGAGGACGAGCGCTCCCGCCTGCGTCGGATCGTCGACGGCGCCCCGTTTCCCGTCATGGTCCATGCCGAGACCGGCGAGATCCTCCACATCAGCGGCACCTGGCTCGACCTCACCGGCTATGCTCGCGACGAGCTGGTGCGGGTTGCGGACTGGGCGGAGCGGGCTTATGGCAGGGATGTGTCAAAGCATGCGGCCGTGCTGTCCGACATCGAACGGCTGTACCAGCTCGACCGCGCTCTGGACGAGGGCGAGCACGTCGTCCGCACCGCGTCCGGCGTCCGGCGCACCTGGGCTTTCCGCTCGGCGCCGGTTGGCCGGGATGCCGCCGGCCGACGGCTGGTAGTTACCATGGCGGCCGACGTGACCGAGCGGCGCGACGGCGAGGAGCGGGTCAGGCTGCTGATGCGCGAGGTCGATCATCGGGCCAAGAACGCCCTGATGGTGGTGCAGTCGATTGTCCAGATGTCCCGCTCGGAGGATCCGGCCGAGTTCAGCCGGGCGGTCGAGGGGCGCATCCAGGCCATGGCCCGGGCGCACTCGCTCCTCGCCACCTCGGGGTGGTCGGGCACCGACCTTCACCGCCTGCTGCTTGAGGAGCTGCTGGTTTATACTGGCGAGGAGCGGATCAGCCTGTCCGGGCCGCCGGTGTCGATCCGGCCGGAAGCGACCCAGGCGGTGTCGCTGTCGCTTCACGAGCTGGCAACCAACGCGGTCAAGCACGGTGCCCTGTCGAGCGCTGCCGGTCAGGTCGAGGTGATCTGGTCGCCGCCCGAAGTCGGCGGCACGCTGTGCCTGTGGTGGCAGGAGAGCGACGGTCCGGCGGTGCCGGGCGAGCCGGAGCATAGCGGCTTCGGCACGGTGCTGCTGCGCCAGGTGATCGAGGGCCAACTCGGCGGCACGATCGATATGCACTGGGACGATCCGGGGCTG
Organism: Skermanella aerolata KACC 11604; assembly: GCF_000936425.1. GTDB lineage: Bacteria > Pseudomonadota > Alphaproteobacteria > Azospirillales > Azospirillaceae > Skermanella > Skermanella aerolata. The sequence continues at coordinate 58,411 of NZ_AVFK01000021.1, forward strand.
GCCTGCCTGATCAGCCTGCCCGACGATACCTGGCAGGCCAGCGGCGTATCCGAGACAGCAGCGCTTCGGCCGTCCTCCGCACAGCCGGTGCCGCCCTCCGAAAGGACGGAGGCGTCCGGTCAGCGCGTACTTGTGGTCGAGGATGAGGCGCTGACCGCGCTGGCGCTTCAGAGCCTGCTGGAGAGCGCTGGCTATGCCGTGCTGGGACCGGTCGGCCGGGTCGAGGATGCGCTCGACCTGCTCCGTTCCGGCCCACCCGACGCTGCCGTGCTGGACGTCAACCTGTTCGGCGCCACGGTCGATCCGGTCGCGTTCGCCCTCGAGGCCATGGGCGTGCCGTTCCTGTTCTGCACCGGCTACCAGGGCGGCGGCACCGCGGGCGCGCACCATTCGAAAGCTCCCATGCTGGGAAAACCGGTCAACGCCAACACTCTGCTGGCAGCCGTCGACGACCTGATTGTAAGGGCATGAGGATTTTTGGTCTCTACTACTAAAATACTTCATCGAATGGTCGCACCATGCTGGCCACCGACGCGGATACCTCACGATCATCTGTGACATCCGGTCAAAGCCGTATGCCGCTGGCCTAGAGATGCGGGACTGTCTAGCGGCCGCGGGCATAGACCCGCCGAAATGGCCGAGGTGAGCGGCGTCGGCTAATCCGGCTCATTGCCGGGGAACATCGGTGTCCGGGAGCCGCACCCGGCCGGCAACACCAACGTCCCCGCGTTCAGTGTCCTACAGGATGTCAGCGGTCGGTGTTTCAGCCAAAGCGAATTCCATGGAGGCCTCGGCGTGGATGCGTGTCGTGTCAAAGACAGGCAGGTCGGTATTCCCGGCGCCGATCAGCATCGTAATCTCGGTGCAGCCGAGGATGACGTCCTCGGTCCCGGCCCGGCGCAGGCGCTCGATTTGATCCAAAAGTAGGACACCTTTGCCTTCGGGCTTGTCACGCCCCGGCAGAGCTCCTCATAGATGATGCGGTGAACGAGACGCGCCCATGCTCGTCGGGCACGACTGCGTCGATGCCGTGGCAGTCCCGCAGGCGTCCCGTGCAGAAGTCCTCTTCCATCGTGAAGCGCGTCGCCAGTAGCGCCGGACACCCGCCGCCTTCAGACGCGGCGCTGTGGCGTCCGCGATATAGACAAGCGGGATGGCGACCGCCGCCTCAACCGCTTCTGCCATGCGGTGCATGGTGTTAGTGCAGATCACCAGCACCTCGGCACCGGCGTTCTCCAGACGCCGCGCTGCTCCGGTCATCATCGCCGAGGCACCGTTCCAGTCGCTGGCTTGCTGGAGTGCTGCGACCTCGGCGATGAGGGAAGGCTGGCGGACACCGTCGTCACCACGGCAGCAGACGGTCAGGTCGGGGCCGAGATCGTTGTCGTGCGGCAGACCGTGATCCAGAACTCGGATGCGGAGCGCACTGGTCGCCACTGGACGGCAGTGCTGATGGTTTGAGGCGTCCAGGGCAAGTCTGAGATGGTGTCCCAGGTTCTCGATGATGATGCCGTGCTCGTCGCTGGGAAAGGCATGGGCAACGGTCACCAGCCAATCGATCAGTTCGGCGGACAGGCCGCCGAAGTCCATCGCCTCGAATTCCTAGATCGTGTAGCGGCGGTCGTGTGTCTGGGCCAGTGCGCTCATGGTGATCCTCCACTGCACGGGGATTCTGGCAGGAGCGCGCCGTGTGGCAAGGAGCAAGTTGCCGTTCAGGCGGTATGGCAAGCCTTCGGCGTTTGGAAGCGGGCGGCGCATTCCCGGAAACATCCTGCGGGTCCAGGTTAAGTCCATCAATCCGCCGTCCGATAGCTTCCGGAATATCGCCCACGCTGGCGGAGACAAAGCCCTGGGGCCGATGGTCGGCACCTGCCTGTGACATGCTTTCGCCAGAACCTCCGCCCTGGAGTGCTCGTTCAACACCTCCAGGATTGAGCAGGGTTGCGAATCGCCGGATAGACTGCTCACTAATCGCGTCGCTCTGGCGGCGTGCCAGCGCTTTCATGTCCGCCTGCTGGCCCTGTTCGGCTCCACTCGGAGGAGAACGGCGCGGCCGGAAAGCGACATCCAGCTGCTGGTTTAATTCGAGTCGAGGCAGGGCCGGGTCTCATCGCACTGGGCGAACTCGAAACCCGGTTGTCCTGCTTGGTCGATGGACGGTGCGTGGATCTGCGCATCCCGGAAGATTTGAGCCATCACTTCCGAAACACGGTCATGGAGGCCGCGCAGGTCCAGGATGCCGCCTGAAGGCCACATCCGCGGATGGCGGAGGCGGTGTCGATGACTTTAATCCGTCCACTCCCATCCACCGGGAGGCGTGGATGTCGTCGCATACGGCGTAGGTAGAAGCGTAGGTAGGTTTTATAGCTGTTGGAGTAAGTCATTGCAACTATTGGGTATTTTTCACGTTTTGGGCGGACGCTTCCTCCGCTGAACCCCGTCGATTGCCCTCTATAATGCGATGTAGCCGCCGACTGGCGTCGCCGAATCACCACGAAGTAGCGTACGCACCCCGCCGCTCACCACCGTTTATACGCCATAGCTCGACGTCTCGGTGCCTGCGACGCCAGTCATGCCAAGCGGATGCCTGATTGCTGTAGCACCGGACATCCACTCGCTGCGCAGGATAGCGTATTGCATGGTGTTTTCGTAGATCGGATTGCCCTCATCGTCATTGGTGAACGATACGAACTCGATGAATACGCCCTCCCGGCGCATGCCCAGCTTTTCGCAGAGGCGCTGCGAGGGCTTGTTGTGGTCTTCGACATAGGCATAGACTCGGCGAAAGCCTTTTACCCGGAAAAGATGGTCGAGCAGGGCCCTTGCGGCTTCGAACGCATATCCCTGACCACTGAATTGCGGATTGAGGTTCCAGCCGATTGAGGCCGTCTCGTCTTTCTCATCTTCTCCGGTGCCGCCGAACAGATCGCCGATGACCTGACCGTTTTGTTTCAGGCATATCGCCACGCGGCCCTCGTCGAGGGCGCGTTTCCTCACCTCGATCTCCGCCTCAGCCAAGTCCGCGAGCTTGAGCGAGAGGAAGCAGGGGGCGGTGGGCGTGCGCAGATAAGCGAAGAGGTCCGCTGCATCGCCCTCCCGGAAGGGCCTGAGGATCAGGTGCTCGGTTTCAATGATCTGCATGTCCGATACTCTGGAAAAGGCTGTCAATGATGCGCACGGGAAAGGCTGCGATACTCCGTGAGAGTGAAGAACACCACGACCGCCAACGCCGCGATCACTACGGCACCCGCCGTCAGGAGGACCGCGTGCGTTTGGGTGAAGGCGGCCTTGCCTGCTTCGATCAGTGCCGCACCCTGCTCACCCGGAAGCTCACTGGCGACGATGTAGGCATCACCGATCGTGCGGGAAGCCTGTTCGGCCAAAGCCTGTGATAGGCTGGAGGGCAGTTCGATGGCGCGGCTGAACACGCTCGACATGAAGACGCCGAACAGGGTGATTCCAAGACCGGTGCCCAGCTCATAGCCCGTCGCCTCCAGCGAGCCCGCCGCGCCGCCCTTGCTAGCATCGACGGAGCCCATGATGGCGATCGACGAGGCCGTCAGTCCGATGCTGAGCGTGAGCCCAAGAATGGCAAGCGCGAATGGAACGAGGAAACCCGGATCGTGGAAGTCGCTTTGCGCGAGGAACACCAGCGCACCCGCCGAGATCAAAAGCGAAAGTGTGGCGACCAGCCGCAATCCGAACCGGTTGGACAGATAGCCCGCGACTGGGCCGCCAACGGCTGCCGCCGCCATGATGGGGATCATGAAGATGCCAGCCTGCAGCGGCGTCTTGCCCAGCACGTACTGCAATTCCTGCGCCAGCGTCAGCTCGACGCCGGCCAGCGCGCCCGATGCGACGATGGCCATGATCAAGCCGGCGATGATCGCAGGATGAGACAGTAGCGACAGGTCCAGCATCGGCTCGGACGAACGGAGTTGCTTGCGCACGAAAAGCGTCAGAGCCGCAATGCCGAAGACAACCACGAGGACTATGATCGGCAGAGGCTGCTTGCCGCCGAACCCGGCCTTGATGCCGTATACGAACAGTATCATGCCGGCGATCAGCAGCAGCGCCTGGCCGATAGCCCACTTTCCGGGTGTAGTCTGTTCGACGCGCGGTAACAGGACATAGCAGGCCGGAGCGACCACCAGCATGACCGGCACATTGATCAGGAATACCGAGCCCCACCAGAAGTGCTCCAGAAGAGCGCCGCCGACGAGCGGCCCGACCGCGGCGCCGGCGGCTCCGATCATCCCCCAAAGACCGAGAGCCATGGCGCGCTCGCCCTCATCTTCGAAGGTCTTGCGGATGAGGCCCAGCACGCACGGCATGATCATCGAGCCGCCCAGAGCCAGAAGCACGCGCGCGGCAATCAGCATGGCGGGGCTTTGCGCAAAGGCGGCACATGCCGAGGCCACTCCGAAGGTGACAAGGCCGATGAGCAGGATTTTGCGGTTGCCGACCCGGTCAGCGAGTGTGCCCATCGGGACCAGAAGCCCTGCCATGAGTAGCGGGTAGATGTCGATGATCCACAGCACTTCGGTGCCGGAGGCATTCAGCGATTGCGTCAGCGTCGGGACAGCGACATGCAGGATTGTCATGTCGAGGACCACTGGGAGGAAGGCCAGCATGACAGCGACGAGGACAAACCAGCGGTTGGCCGGAAGAGAAGCGGACGACATCATTCACCTGAACACGGATTCCGTTCGGTGATATAAATACATACGTATGGATTTCAATAGCCATCGGTAGTGAAGGAGCGACGAGTTGGGCAGAAAACCGACCATCACGCGTGAGGGGTTGCTCGAGATCGCGGAAGGGATCGTTCGCAGTGAAGGAGCAGCCGGCCTGACTATCGATGCCTTGGCCAGGGCAGCCGGTATCTCGAAAGGTGGCGTCCAGTATTCATTCTCATCGAAAGACGATCTGGTCCGCGCGCTGATCGAGCGATGGACGCATCAGTTTGACGAGTTGCTTGGTGAAATGGACGATGTTCCGCCGGCCAATCTCGTCCGGAAGTACATCAAGGTCATGCGTAGTTCGCAGGCGGCCATGAACGCCAAAATGGCCGGCTTGATGATTGCCTACATCCAGAACCCGCAAAACGTCATGGAAACCCGCCAGTGGTACCGTTCCATGTTCGAGCGCCTGGGCGGCGGAGCGAGCGAGGCGCAGGCGGCCCGGGTCGCCCTGCTGGCAGTCGAGGGCCTCTTCCTGCTGCGCATCGCCGGCATAGACGAAGACGGGGAATGGAGTACTTTTCTCGACGACGTGGAGAGCGTCTTCGAGCGCCTACTGGAGAAAAAATAAGCCGCCATTAGACACCGTTTGGAGCGAAGACGCCGAGGGCAAGGTCACTGGCTGCTTCCAGGCAGAAACTCCACTCATCCCCCTGTTCGGATTTCCAGAGCCAGCTTACTTCATGACGGTGGAGGGCCGGGGGCGGCTGGGTTCTCCAGCGCCCCTCCACCCGTCGTCGGGCCGGTACTCCAGCCCTCCGATCAGGCGGCCCGAATACGATTGAAGAAGCGGTCGATCTCCTTGTCCAGAACGGCGGCTTCGCGGCGCAGATCCTCGGCAGCGGCATTGACCTCGCCGGCGGCGCCGCCGGTTCGGTTGGCATCCTCCGTTACGCCCAGGATGTTGGAGGAAACCTCCTGGGTGCCGCGGGCGGCTTCGTTGGTATTGCGGGTGATCTCGCGCGTTGCCGAAGCCTGCTGTTCCACAGCCGAGGCGATCGCCGCCGAGGTCTGGTCGATCTCCTCGACCGTCGCGGCGATGCCGACGATCGCGTCCACGGTCAGCCGGGTGGAGGACTGGATTGCGGCGATCTGGCTCGATATTTCCTCGGTCGCCTTCGCGGTCTGGCCGGCCAGGTTCTTCACTTCGTGCGCGACGATCGTGAAGCCCTTCCCGGCTTCTCCCGCACGGGCCGCCTCGATCGTGGCGTTCAGCGCCAGCAGGTTGGTCTGGTTGGCGATCTGCTGGATCAACCCGACCACGGCGCCGATCCGCTGTGCCGCATCGTCCAGCGCACGCACCGTCTCGCCGGTCTGCTGCGCTTCGGACACGGCGCTGCGGGCACGGCCGGCGGCATGGGTGACTTGGCGGCCGATCTCCGCGATCGAGGCGGCCAGCTCTTCGGTCGCGGCTGCGACGGTCTGGACGTTGGCGGATGTCTCCTCGGAAGCGCCCGCAACCACGGTAGCCCGCGACTTGGACGAGTCCGCGACGCTCGTCAGATTTTCCGACGCGGCGTTCATCCGCTCCGCCGATGCACCGAAGTTTTCGAGGACGCGCGCGACGGCCGAGCCGAACTCCGCGACGGCGGTCTCCATCTCGCGGTGGCGGGTCTCCTTGCGGACCTGCTCCTCCTGCTGCTCGCGCTGAAGCCGAAGAGTCTCCTCGGCGTTGCGCTTGAAGGTGCCCAGCGCGCCGGCCAGGCGTCCGATCTCGTCGCCTCGTCCGGTAAAGGGGATCTCGCCCGAAAGGTCCCCCTGGGCGACGCGCAGCATCGCCCCGGTGATGCCGTCGATCGGCCGCAGGACCCGCCTGCGGATAACAGCCAGAGCGCCGCCCCCGATCGCAATAGCCAGCACCAGCAGGCCGGCTTGAAGCGACAGGTTTCTCGAAGCCTCGGACGACTTCACGTCGGCGTGCAGGACGATGGCGTCCAGCGCCGCCTCGCAAACCGCGACCAGGCTGCTGGTTCCGGTGTCGATCGCCTTGCTGAACTCCGTTGCTCCGACGGGCGCATCCTTGCCGGCGGCGACCGCCTGAAGGATCTCGTTGCTCAGCTTGACGGTGGTGCCGAAGTGGGCCGCCTGCGCAGCGTCGGCGGCAGTGACGACCGCCTTCGGCATGCCGGGACGCCCGACTATCTCCCGAACCAGTTTCCAGCCGGCATCGGCTTTGCCGCGCAGTTCCGCGATCTTGGCGCGGTTCTCGCTTGAAACGGCTTTGTCCTTGATGACGGCCGCGACCGGGTACTTCTCCAGGCCGGCGGCGTCGCGGGCCAGATAGGCCGCGTCCTTGATGGCGACCTGAACGGCGGTGAAGGCGTCGACATCGCCGAGACGTGCCGTCAGTCTTCCGGAAATCAGCTCAAGCTGGTCGACCAGGGCGGTGATGGTAGCGTTGGCCTCTTTCGCGATCCCGTCGCGGCGTGCCGGCAACGGCTGGCGCAGGGCCTTGTCGATCTCCGGACGCAACGCCACCAGCCGGTCGCTCCGCGCCTTGAGTTCCGCCATCTCGGCCGCATCGGCACAGTCGTTGCCGCCGCAGGCCTCGATCAGCGAATCCAGTGCTGGACCCGATTTTAAACGGAGGACTTCCAGGCCGGCAACGGCGGTCGCCGGGGCTGCGTCCTGGGCTTCCAACGGAAGGCGAGTGCTGCCGCGCTCGATCCTGACGTTCTGGAGTGCCGTGAAGACGTCGCGGCCGGCATGCGCCAATTCGCCCGCCCGCTCGGCGGATCGGACGGCTCCGAACGCGCCTATCAGCGTCGAGCCGGTAATGCCGATCAGGATGAGGCAGAGCGTGGCGACGATCAGGTTGAGCGACGTTCCGATACCGGGAGAGCTCAGACGCCGCGGCGCTAACGGATTGGATTGCATGATGAATCCTTGGTTGCGTTTTTTATCGGGACGGGTCCAGTCGACTGGGCGGGCCGGCCAAGTGCGTGCCATCCTCGGCAAATCAAGTTAATTCGACGCTAAACTATTGATAGACCTTGGATATATACCCTTGGGCCGGCTTGCTTGTACCCGGTGCGGCGGCGACCGTCCGATCCGTCCGTGCGTCAGTCCCGCCTTAAGCCGCTGCCGATGAAAATCCTCCCGGCACGTGTTCTCAGGCCACCGCGGCCGGAAATCGCGCCCGCACCGCGGCGAGAGCCGCCGGACCCGCCGTGTCCACCGTCCGCGCGAGATCGACGGCCCGTTCGGCGCTTCCCTCCCGGCAGGCGGTCTCGAGCTTGCGGGCCAGTTCGGAAACCCGGAGCGCGCCCATGTTGCCCGCCGTCGAGGTGAGGTCGTGAGCTTCCCGCCGCAGACCATCCAGATCGCCGGAGTCCGCCAAATGCCGAATTCGGTCCAGACGCGCCTCGGCGTTCTCCAGGAAACACGCCACGAGCTCGTCGAAGTCGGCCCGGGGCACCGCACCTTCCAGCCCGGCAAGCCCCTCTGGATCGAATTCCGCGGCGGCACCGTCCTCCAGGGATGCCTCCCTGAGCTTCGCTCCACCGCCGGCCCAGCAGGCGACGGTCGCGAGGAAGCGTGCCCGGTCGAAGGGCTTGGCGACGATGTCGTCCATGCCGGCCGCCAGATACTCCTCCTGCATGCCCGCCATGACGTTGGCCGTCATCGCGATCACCGGCACCCGGCCGGCATCGCCCGCCAAGGCGCGGATACGCCGGGTCGCTTCCAGGCCGTCCATAACAGGCATCTGGACGTCCATCAGCACCAGATCGAAACCTCCGGGAGCCGCCGCAGCGACGCCGGCGGCGCCATCCTCGGCGATCTCGACTTCGTAGCCTTCGACCGCCAGGGTCATCGACGCCACGCGCTGATTGATCCGGTTGTCCTCGACCAGCAGGATCCTGCAACCCTGCCCACGCCGTGCGGTCGGCGCGGCGGCCTGCTCGGGTACCGTTTCCGGCGTCGTCGTGCTGTACAGGCGCGCCAAGCAGTCAAGCAGGGCCTGCCGGCGGAACGGCTTGACCATCAGGGCGTCGAAGCGAAAGCCGGGGTCGGAACCCTTGTCCAAACCGCCCGCCGATGACAGGAGCACCAGCTTGGCCTCGGCAAAGCGCGGGTTGGGCCGGATCCAGGCCAGCAGTTCCTCGCCGGACATGCCGGGCATCAGGTGGTCGATCAGCACCAAATCGTGCGGCGTTCCCTCATCCCACGCCCGGTTCAGCTCGGACAGCGCCTCCATGCCGTTCGCCGCGGTATCCACGGTGAGTTCAAGCCCCTCGAGCTGATGGCGCAGGATGCGCCGGTTCAGGTCAAGATCATCCACCACCAGCACCCGCAGCCCGCTGGCCTGTGTCGGCAGCGTTGCCGCGCTGACTGCCGGCATTTCGGCCTTGGGCAGGGGCAACTCGATGCTGAAGGTCGTGCCGCGCCTCGGCTCGCTGTGCACGTCGATCGATCCGTCCATCAGCGCTACGAGATCGCGGCAGATTGCAAGGCCCAGGCCAGTACCGCCGAAGCGGCGGGTGATCGAGGCGTCGGCCTGCGAGAACTTCTCGAACAGGCGCATGCACTCAGCCTGACTCATGCCGATTCCGGTATCGGAAACCTCGATGCGAAGCACGGCCATACCGTCCTTGGTACCGGCACTGCGAACCTCTACCCCGACGCTGCCGGTCTCGGTGAACTTGACGGCGTTGCCGACCAGGTTGAGCAGGATCTGGCGGATCCGGGTCGGGTCGCCGCGGTACGCGCCGGCGGCTTCCGCATCGATCAGGCTGCCCAGTTCGATCCCCTTCTCCCGCGCCTTCGGCACCAGCAGGGCGGTCACGCTTTCGACGAGGTCGACCAAGTCGAAGTCGATCAGCTCCAGGTCGACCTTGCCGGCCTCCAGCTTGGAAACGTCCAGGATATCGTTGATCAGGCCGAGCAGCGCGTCGGCGCTCTCCTTGATCGCCTCGGCACAGGACCGCTGGTCCGGCTCGAGCGAGGAGTCGAGAAGTAGCGCCGTCATGCCGAGAACGCCGTTCATCGGCGTCCGGATCTCGTGGCTCATGTTGGCCAGGAAGTCGGACTTGGCGCGATTGGCCGCCTCTGCCGCCAGCTTCGCCGCGTCCAGATCCTCCGCCAGTTCGGCCAAGTGCGCCGCCTGTTCCTCCAGACGCTCGTTGGCGAAGCGCGCTTCGGCGAGCGCACGGTTGCGTTCCGTCAGATCGGCCAGCGCCCCGACGAACATGACACCTTCAGGAGTTTGGAACTCGCCGAGGGAGAGCTCGACCGGCAGGGTCGTTCCGTCCCGATGCACCGCCTCGATCTCCCGACTGGCCCCGGCCACGGACTCGTCCCGGGTTTCGGCGTCGTGGCGCATCAAGGGCGTATAGCCGGTACCCTGCAGCGTCGGCATCAGCACGTCCACCGATCGGCCGGTCACCTCCGCCGCTGACCAGCCGAACAGACGCTCGGCTGCCGGGTTGAACAGGCGGATACGACCCATGGCATCGACTACCACGATGCCGATGCCGACGGTCCGCACCAGCGTCGCCAGACGGACCTCTTCCTGCTCGACCCGGCGGAAGGCCTCGACCTCGCCCGTGCGGTCGCGGCCGGAGCCCCGGAAGCCATGGAAGCCGCCGTCCTGCCCGACGATCGGCTCGCCATTGATGCAGATGTGCCGAAGCCCTCCGTCGGCGCCGTTGATGTCGTAGTGGAAGTCGCGGAACGGCTGCCCGGCCGCCAGCACGGCGTCGTACTCCGCCCAGGCTGGATCGTCAGGCGCCGCCGAGATTTCGCGCCGGGTACGCCCGAGAACCCGTGCCGGATCGAGTCCGATCCGGGAAATGCCTTTCGACATCTCCGTGAAGCGGCCTGCCGTGTCGCATTCCCAGTACCAGTCGGCGGACAGTTCGGTGAGGGCGCGAAACTTCGCCTCCGTCTCCTCCAGCGATCGGCGTTGACGCTCCCTCTCCACGGCCGAGCCGGCAAGACGGACCGCGACCGCGACGGCGACGAGGGAGATGACGGTGCCGGCACCGGCCATCCAGATCGTCACCTTGCGCCAGAAGACAAGGATGTCGTCGACGGAGCGCCCGGCGAGAACGACGAGGGGAAAACGGGAGGGCAGGTCGCGGTAGGCGAAGACACGGTCGACCCGGTCGAGCACGCCGGTCGCGCGGTAATTGCCCCAAGGCTCGGTTTTGAGCAACTCGAACACCTTGGCCGTCGCGATGGACTGGCCCAGGCCGTTCGGATCCTCGATCGTCGTCCTGGAGCGGGTGCGCACGACGCCATCGTGCCCGGCAAGGGTCGCGATGCCGCCCGGCCCGAAGTCGAAGGCCCGCAGCTGGTTGGATATCGCATAGGGGTCCAGCACGACCACGACCACCCCGCCGAAGCCGCCGTCGGGTGCGTTCACCCGCATGGAAACGGGCAGGGACCATTTTCCCGAATTGCGGCCCATGACAGGCAGCCCGACGAACGCCGCCCCGGTGTCTCGGGCGATGTGTACGGAGACGTGGGTTTGATCCAGATAGCTGGTCCGGTCGTCCGGAGGCATATCGAGAGTGGAGGCAGCCAGGAAACCGTCGCGGTCGACGACCGAGACCTGCACCGCAACGTCCAGCAGGAGGGCCTGCTGCGCCAGCGAGCGCTTCAGGTCAAGCTGGCCGGGGTCGGTCTCGATGTCGTGCCGAACCGTACGAAGCAGCTGCTCGGCATTGGCGAACAGCCAGAACGACTGCCGCTCCAAAGCCTGGGCCAGGTTCGAGACTTCACGCTCCGCAGCTTTCAGCGCCGTTTCCCGCTCGACGATCAGGAATGTGCCGATAGCTCCCCAGATCACGGCAAGGACCGTCAAGAGCGCCGTGATATGGCTGATGCGGATATTGAGCATGTCGTCCCCCCTGTTCCGGGAAGGAATTTACAACCTTATCTCTAAGGAAAAAATTAAAGGACCACTTTTGGTTAAACTGGCCACCCGTACCAGGGTTGTATGATCCCGGTGCGATCCGGCAACACGGTATCTGCGCGGCTACTCCCATCAAACCCCTTGAACATCCGCCCTAATACGGTATTGGGAATTCAGGATTATTAACGCAGCTGGTAATACCAGTACTCCGCAACGGCCATGATGCCGAGGCAGCTTCCAGGTATTTCAGGAGAATGCGCGGATGTCGGCCCACCGCCGGGCGGTCCGATCGGCAGGGAGAGTTAACGGGATGAGCGAAGCGGAAGTCCAAATCTCTTGCATACAATTCGAACCGCGCATCGGCGAAACGGAGCAGAACGTCGCGACCAGCGTCTCGCTGATCGGCGATGCGGCGGCAGGCGGCTCCAAGCTGATCGTCCTGCCGGAACTGTGCAATTCGGGATACGTGCTGAACTCCCGGGAGGAAGCCTACGAGCTTTCGGAAACCGTGGAGACCGGGAACTCCATCGCCGCCTGGAGAGCGGCGGCAGCCGACATGGACATCCACATCGTCGCCGGCTTCATCGAGCGGCAGGATGACCGCCTCTACAACAGCGCCGTCGTGCTGGGGCCGAAGGGACTGATCGGGACCTACCGCAAGAACCACCTCTGGAACGCGGAGGCGCTCTACTTCGAGCGCGGCGACCTCGGGTTTCCCGTCTTCCACACGCCGTTCGGCCGGATCGGCGTCCTGATCTGCTACGACGGCTGGTTCCCCGAGGCATGGCGTCTGCTGGCGCTTCAGGGCGCCGATCTCGTCTGCGTCCCGACCAACTGGGTGCCCATGGCCGAGCAGCCGGCGAACTCCCCGGCGATGGCGAACATCCTGTGCATGGCCGCCGCCCATAGCAACTCCATGTTCGTCGCCGCCTGCGACCGGATCGGGACCGAACGCGGCCAGCCTTTCATCGGCCAGAGCCTGATCGTCAACCCCAACGGCTGGCCGGTCGCCGGCCCCGCCAGCGTATCCGAGCCCGGCACGGTGACCGCCGTCTGCAATCTCTCGGCGGCGCGGCGCCAGCGTACCTGGAACAGCTTCAATCAGGTCATGCGCGACCGGCGGACCGACCTTTACCCGGAGATGCTCGGCACGCCGACGCGTCCCGGCTGGTACTAACGAAAACAAAGCCCAAAGCAAATTCAAAGAAAATCCACCATCGAAACAGGGAAAAGAACATGAAGACGCTTCAGCGTATCGGAACTCTGGGATTCGGAACCCTGGCCCTGATGGGCGCGCTGATGAACAGCGCCGCCGCCCAATCCACCGTCAAGATCGGCATCCCCGTAGGCCTCAGCGGCGCCAACAGCGTGGTGGCGCCCTCGGTCGTGCAGTCCAGCCAGCTTGCTGCCGACGAGATCAACGCGGCGGGCGGCATTCTTGGGAAGAAGGTGGAACTGGTGGTCGCCGACGACGGCAGCGGCGCGCAGGGCGCGCAGCGCGCCTTCAACTCGCTGGTCTTCCAGGACGATGTCGACGTCCTGATCTCGATGGAGACGAGTGCGGCCCGCAACGCCGGCTTGCCGATCGTCAACCGAGCGGGTAAGCCCTTCATCTACACGTCCTTCTACGAGGGACGGTCGTGCAGCCCCAACATGTTCGTCCCCGCCTGGGTGCCGGACCAGCAGGTCAAGCCGGTCGTCGATCACTTCACCGACACGCTGAAGGCCAAGACCTTCTACCTGATCGGCAGCGACTATAACTTCGGCCGGGGAATGCTGGAGTTCACCCGCAAGTACATCGAAGAGAGAGGCGGCCGGGTCCTGGGCGAGGAATACCTGCCGATGGACGGCTCCGACTGGACCTCGATCATCAGCGACCTGAGATCCAAGAACCCCAACGCCCTGATCACCTCGACCGCCGGCGGCGCTCCCAACGTCACCCTGACCAAGCAGTTGCGGAACGCCGGCATCAAGATCCCCTACGGCAACCTCGCCGTGGACGAAGGCACCGCGAAGACGATGGGCGCCGATGCGACCGATATGTTCATCTCGCAGTCCTACATGACCGGCATCGCCAGTGCCGAGAACAAGAAGTTCCTCGACGCGATGCAGAAGAAGTTCGGCGGCGAGCTGAAGACGCCGAACGACCTCTCGGTCCCCCAGTACGAGGCGATCTACCTGTATAAGGCCGCCGCCGAGAAGGCCGGCTCGACCGATGCCGAAGACGTCATCGAAGCCCTTCCCGAAGTGTCCTTTACTGGACCGCGCGGCAATATCCAGATGAACAAGCAGCACCATACGCCGCTGACGATGTATCTGGGTCAGGTCAAGGACGGCGGCAGCGTCGAGGTCATCAAGACCTTCGAGAACGTCGATCCCGGCGAGCAGTGCCCTAACCTCTGACCGTCGTTTCACGAGGGCGGGCAGCACCCGAACCGCCGCCCGCCTCATCTTCCGATGCGGCAAGAAACGGAACCCGGATGGCGATCCTTCTGCTCGACATCCTGACGACGGCCTCGATGCTCTTCATCGTGGCCGCCGGCTTGATGATCATCCTCGGCGTCATGAAGCTGATCAACTTCGCCCATGGCGCCTTCCTTACCGTGGGCGGTTACGCCGCCCACGTCGTCACGGCCCACGGCTTCAGCCCCTGGCTGACCATACCGGCCGCCGCCGCCTTCGGGTTCGTCCTCGGCGTCGTGGTCGAACGCGTGGTGGTGCGTCCGCTCTATTCCAGGCCGCTGGACGCCATCCTGGCGACCTGGGGGCTCGGCATCATCATAGCGCAGGTGATCGTCTTCGCCTTCGGGCGGGAAGTGCAGTTCGCCCAGAGCCCGATTTCCGGAACGGTCGATCTGTTCGGCACCGGCTATTCGTCGTGGCGGCTGATCCTGATCGCGGTCGCGGTCGTCCTTGGCCTTCTGCTGACGGCGCTGCTCTACCTGACCCGCTTCGGCCTCAACGCCCGGGCCGTCATCATGAACGAGAACCTCGCGCGTGGCCTCGGCATCGACAGCATCCGGGTGCGTGCCATGACCTTCGGGCTGGGCGCTGCCTTGGCCTGCGCCGCGGGCGCGCTGATCACGCCGCTGCTGTCGGTCGATCCCAACATGGGCCTGCCCTGGCTGGTCAACTCGTTCATGCTGGTGCTCGTCTCCGGCATCGCCATTCCGGGTCTGGCCCTGGCCTCCCTGGTCCTGGGCGGCGCCCAGGTCCTGGTCAGCACCTTCGTCAGTCCCATCATCGGCGGAATCACCATCGTCGTGCTCGCGGCCGTCATCCTGCGCATCAAACCTCAAGGACTCTCCCGTGGCTGATATCCCTGCGGCTGGAAGAGTGCCGGATGCCACCCGGCGTTCGTCGCGACAGGTCTGGCGGACTGTTCTGGGCGCCGCCATCGCCCTCGCCATCGTCGCGACGGCGCCGCTCTATCTCGGCACCTACATGACGAACGTGCTGACCCGCGCGCTGTTTCTGGCGGCCCTGGCGCTGACGGTCGATCTGATCTGGGGCTATACCGGCATCCTGACCTTCGGCCAGTCGGCCTTCTTCGGCATCGGAGCCTATGCCTGCGCACTGGTCTTCACCCACTGGGGCTTCGGGGCCGG
The DNA here is from genome assembly GCF_000936425.1 of Skermanella aerolata KACC 11604. GTDB lineage: Bacteria > Pseudomonadota > Alphaproteobacteria > Azospirillales > Azospirillaceae > Skermanella > Skermanella aerolata. The sequence goes on from NZ_AVFK01000021.1 coordinate 73,620, forward strand.
CTGGGCGATCGGGGCTCTGGTCATCGGCATCGCGGTCGCGATGGTCACGGCTTGGCTGACCGGCCTGCTGTCGTTTTATCACGGCGCTTCGCCGCTCTATTCCTCGATCGTCACCCTGGCCCTGCCGATCGTCCTGACGCAGGTCATCTTCTCGGGTGGACGGTTCACCGGGTCGAGCAGCGGCCTGTCCGGCTTTCCCACGTATTACTGGAAGATCGACACCTGGTTCTGGATCGCCGGCGTCTTCCTTGTGGTGGCCGCGACATTCGCATGGCTGTTCGTCCGCAGCGACTATGGCCGTATCCTGATCGCGATCCGGGAGAACGAGGACCGCTGCGCCTACCTCGGCATCCCGGTATCCCGCATCAAGACGGCGCTCTTCGCCGTCTGCGCCGGCATCGCCGCCATCTCCGGCTTCGGCTACGCGGCCTTCTCCAACGTGGTGGCCCCGGAACTGGCCGGGTTCCAGCTGGGCACGGAATCCCTGATCTGGGTGGCGCTGGGCGGACGCGGAACCTTGATCGGCCCGATCCTGGGCGCCATCGGCATCGATGCCACGTCTTCGTACCTGTCGGGCAACCTGCCGTTCCTGTGGAACTTCATCGTCGGCGTCACCTTCGTCGCGGTCATCATCCTGCTGCCCAACGGCATCGCCTCCCTGATAACCGGCGCGTGGCGCCGGTACCGCACGCGCGGAGCCGGCGGTGGCGATCAGCCGCGTGACTCCGGAATCAGGCTGACGGCGGCGCCAAGCGTGCGCGCCGCCGCCGCCGCCGGTCGATCGGCATCCCCTCCCATCCGGATCGACGGGCTGACCTGCCGCTACGGCAGCCTGACCGTGCTGGACGGCATCGACGTCGAGGGCAAACAGGGCCAGCTGCTCAGCATCGTCGGTCCCAACGGCGCCGGCAAGACCACGCTGATGCGCTGCATCAGCAACGGCACGGAGCGCACCGGCGGCACCGTCACGGTGGCCGGGACCGAGATCGGGCGAAGCTCGCCGCAGAAGATCGTCGGCCTAGGCGTCGGCCGGAGCTTCCAGAACACCAGCCTGTTCGACAGCCTGACCGTCGGCGACTGCCTGCGGCTCGCCCGCTATCGCATCGACGGCGCCCGTCCGTTCTACCGCAGCGAGACGGTGGCTCTGCCGGAGCCAGCCCTGGAGATCCTGGCCGCCACCGGCCTGGACCAGCGGCTGGGCGTCGAAACGCGCTATCTGTCCCACGGCATGAAGCGCGGCCTGGAGCTGGCGATGGTACTGGCCACCGAACCGCGGGTCCTGCTGCTGGACGAGCCGACGGCCGGCCTGACTAAGCCCGAGCGAACCGCGATCGGCCATGTCCTGACGCGCTTGGCCGAGGAATACGGCCTCTGCATCTTCCTGATCGAGCACGACCTCGATTTCGTCCGCGAGATCTCCAACCGGATCGTCGTCCTGCACCAGGGCAAGCTGCTGCTCGACGGGACGGTCGAGGAAGTCGTCTCGTCCGAACTCGTCAAGGCCGTCTACGCCGGCCAGGACTTGGAGGCCACGGTATGAGCGGGGTGACGAACCAATCCGCAGGCGAAGCCCGGCTCCAAGTTGCGGGATTGAGTAGCGGATACGGACCGGTGACCGTCGTCCGCGACGTCTCGTTCTCGATAGCGCCGGGCGAGATCCTTGTCATCCTCGGCAAGAACGGCATGGGCAAGTCGACGCTGCTGAAGACCATCATGGGCTTCATCCGCGCCAAGAGCGGTTCGGTCCGCCTGGACGGCAGCGAGATCGCCAACCGTGCGCCCCATCTCAACGCTCGCGAGGCGCTGGCCTATACCCCGCAGGAATACGCGATCTTCCAGGACCTCACGGTCGAGGAGAACCTTCGGCTGGGAGTGACCGAGGACCGTCTGCTGGGCGCGAGGATGGGCGAGGTCGAAGCGGCCTTCCCGGTCATCGCCAAACGCTTCAAGCAGCGGGCAGGCACGCTCAGCGGCGGCGAGCAGAAGATGCTGCTGCTGTCGCGCAGCCTTGTCTCCCGCCCGAAGATCATGCTGATCGACGAGATATCCGAAGGCTTGCAGCCGTCCATGGTCAACCGGATGGCCCAGGTCCTCCGTTCGACCAGCGCCGAGAAGGGCGTCGCCATCCTGCTGGTCGAGCAGAACCTGCCCTTCGCGCTGTCCGTCGCCGACCGCTACGCGATCCTGAAGATCGGCGAGATCGTCGAGCAGGGCGACGTGGCCCACGCCGATACCGCCGCGACGCTGGAGCGGCATTTGCGCATCTGAAGCGGAGGAGCTGGACTGTATATGAGCCCCACCAGAAGTATCGAAGCAAATACCTTCTCGATCGTCGCCCGCTGCGCTTCCACCGGCGAGTCCGGGGTCGCCGTCGCCTCCGCCGTCCCGGCGGTCGGTTCGATCTGCCCCTTCCTCCGCGCCGGCGTCGGGGCGGTCAGCACCCAGTCCTGGGTCAACCCGTATCTGGCCGTTCGCATCCTGGATGCCATGCAGGCGGGCAGCGACGCCCAGTCCGCCCTGGACAAGGCCTTGGCCGAGGACGGCGAGGCGAACCTTCGGCAAGTCGGCGTGGTGGATGCATCAGGCGGTTCCGCTTCCTGGACCGGCGCCGACTGCACCCCATGGCACGGCGAAGCGAAGGGCAGGGACTTCGCGGCGCAGGGCAACATGCTGACGGGAGCACCCGTGATCGCCGCCATGGCCGAGACGTTCCAGCGGACGGCCGGCCAACCTCTGGAAGACCGCCTGATGGCCTGCCTTGAAGCCGCCCAGGCGGCGGGCGGCGACAAGCGGGGCCGCCAGTCCGCCGCCTTGGTCGTGTTCGGTGCGGAGGCCTATGCCAAGCTGGATGTCCGGGTCGATGAGGACCCGGACCCAATCCCCCGGCTGCGCCGGACCTTCGATGTCGCCAAGGCGCAGCTGCTTCCCTTCATCGCCGGAATGCCCAAGCGCGACGGCGGCAGCGCGTTTCCCCCTGAAGTGATGGACCTCCTGCTGCTGTCGCCGCCCGACCGGCCGGCGGGCGGCGGGAGCGCCAAGCCATGACGGAGAACCTCATGACGGAGAGCCCTGCGGACCCCGAAACGCTGATCGCGACGGAGCGCCTGACCGAAGTCCGCGAGGCCTTCAAGGTCATCTCCCGCGAGATCGAAAAGCTGCGCGGCCTTGAGTTGGGCGACCGCCATCCGGCGGTCGTGTTCCGCCCAATGCGGAAGGAGCCACGCTGATGCGCGTAGAAGACGCCATGCACCAGCCGATCCGGGAAGTCGCGGAGGCGATCCGGACCGGCGCGCTTTCTCCCGTCGAACTGACGACGGCCTATCTCGACCGCATTGCGCAGAAGGACAAAGACCTCCACGCCTTCGTCCACATCGCGTCCGACGCCCTGGATCAAGCCAAGTTGCTGGAAGCCGCCGCCAGGGAAGGGCGCATCGCAGGCCCGCTCCACGGAATCCCGCTAGCGATCAAGGACAACTACCTGACGGCTGATATGCCGACGCGGGCCGGCACCGAAGCCACGATCGAGTTCGCCAACGCCGAAGGGGCGGCGGTCCGCAAGCTTCGCGAAGCCGGCGCCATCCTGCTCGGCAAGACCAGGATGCACGAGTTCGCCTGGGGCATGGAGACGCCGCCGGCCCGCAACCCGTTCGACACCGACAGGGTGCCCGGCGGCTCCAGCGGCGGGTCGGGTATAGCGGTCGCCGCCGGGTTCGCGATGGCGGCGCTCGGGTCCGACACGGGCGGTTCGATCCGCATCCCGGCCAGCCTTTGCGGCACGGTCGGCATCAAGCCGACCTTCGGCCGGATCGGACGCTCCGGCATCGTTCCCCATAGCTGGTCGCTGGACCACGCCGGTCCCCTTACCCGCACCGTCGCCGACGCGGCGCTGCTGGTCGATATCATGTCCGGATACGATCCGGCCGATGCCGGTTCAGCGAACGAACCGCCGACCGACCTCCAGCCCGCCCTTACCGCCGGGGCCTCCGGTCTGCGGGTCGGCGTCTGCCGCAACCACTTCTTCGAAGCGCTGGACGACGAGGTCGCGGCATCCGTCGAAACGACGATCTCCAGCCTCGCGGCCCAGAGCGCCGAGGTGGTCGAGTTCGAGGTGCCGGAACTGGCCTATGGCCTGGGCGCCATCTTCGCGATCGAACTGGCGTCCTCGACCTCCTACCATCTCCATCACCTCATGGCGGGCCGGACATCGGCCTATCAGAAAGACGTCCGCCTGCTGGTCGAGATGGGACGTTTCGTCACCGCATCCGACTACCTCCAGGCAGAGCGCTACCGCACGATGCTGGCGGAGAAGTTCCTCCCGGTCTTCGCCGATGTCGATGTCGTCGTCGGCCCGACGATGCCGCTGACGGCGTGGCGCTCGGGCCAGCGCGAAGTCGAACTCGGCGGCAAGCGTGAAAGCGTGCTGGAGACGTCGTGGCGGTTCACCTATCCCTGGAACCTGCTGGGCCTGCCTGCGATCAGCCTGCCCTGCGGCTACGACCGCAACGGTCTGCCCATCGGCTTCCAGATCGCGGGAGCGGCATTCGACGAAGCCAGCGTGATCAGAACTGCGGCCATCGTGGAGCGGACGGTCAAGACGCACCATTGCTTCTGACAGGACCCGACAACCTGGAAATCGTAAGCGCCGAAGTTCTTAAGCACCAAGGTTCGTAAGCGCTAAGGAGAAAGCATTGACGTCCACCAGCCTGCACTATGAACCCCTGACTGTCGTGTCGGAGCGCATCCGGCGCCGCGAAGTCTCGCCGGTCGAAGTCACCGGCGCCATGCTCGACCGCATCGGCGAACTCGACAGCCGCTATCACAGCTATGCGACGGTGCTTGCCGACAGGGCCATGGACCGGGCGAAGACGGCGGAGGCCGAGATCGCCAAGGGCATTTGGCGTGGTCCGCTGCACGGCGTGCCGCTCGCCCTCAAGGATCTCTGCTATACGACCTTCAGCCCCAGCGCCGGCGGCACGACGATGCACAGGGAGTTCACGCCTCCCTACAACGCGACGGTGGTCGACCGGCTGGAACAGGCCGGAGCCGTCACGCTCGGCAAGCTCAAGATGACCGAAGGCGCCTATACCAGTCACCACCCCGACGATCAGGCGCCGCTCAATCCCTGGAACACGGGCTATTGGGTCGGATCGTCCTCGACCGGGTCGGGCGTCGCGACGGCGGCGGGACTTTGCTACGGATCGCTCGGCTCCGACACGGGAGGCTCGATCCGGTTCCCCTCCGCCACCTGCGGTCTGACGGGCATCAAGCCGACTTGGGGACGGGTCAGCCGCCATGGCGTGTTCCCGCTTGCCGATTCACTGGACCATGTCGGTCCGATGGCGCGGACGGCGGCGGACGCGGCGGCACTCCTCGGCGCGATCGCCGGAGCCGATCCAAACGATCCGACGGCGCTTCAGGACCCGGTGCCGGACTATCTGGCGAACCTCGGCACCGGCATCCGGGGCCTCACGATCGGTATCGACCGTTCCTATGCCAACGACGGCATCGACGGCGAAGTCGTCGCCGCCTTGAACGAGGCCGAACGCGTCCTGGTCTCGCTCGGCGCCAAGATCCGCGACGTCCGGATACCTCCGTTCGAGAAGCTCGTCAGCCTATGGATTCCCATGTGCTCGGTCGAGACGGCCATCGCCCACAACCACACCTATCCGGCACGCGCGTCGGAGTACGGACCCGACCTCAAGGCGCTGATCGACCAGGGCCGCTCGCTGACCGGCATCGAAGTGGGGGAGATCAATCACGAGCGCCTGAAGTTCTCGGGCGGCCTCGCCGCCGTCTTCCAGGAGATCGACCTGCTCCTGATCCCGACGATGCCGATGACCGTTCCAAGCCTTGCCAGGATGAGCGAGTACGGCGAGGACCCGAGCGTCCTCAACGGCATCCTCCGCTTCACGGCCCCCTTCGACTTCACCGGCAGTCCGACGATAACGCTGCCCAACGGGATCGACCACGGCGGCATGCCGCTGAGCATGCAGCTTGTCGGGCGGCACGTAAGCGAGGACCTGCTCGTCCGCGCCGGTCACGCCTATCAGTCCGTCACCGACTGGCATACCCGCCGCCCGCCGGATCTCGCCTGAAGCTTGGCCCGGTGCCGGCTCTGATCCGGCACCGGGCTACGATGACAGCACCCGTCGCGCTATTTCCCCGACCAGATCCGGCAACACGTCGAAAGCGTAGGGCACGGACAGGCGTTCCAGCCGCGTATGATAATCACGACCCCACGGTCCCGCATTGACGATGGGAACGCCGCCCAGCGCCGGCCCGTCGGGCCAGACGATCCCCGCGCCCCACGGCGGCGTATTCATCGCGATGACCGGCACAGCTCCCTCGTCCGCCTGACCCAGGAAACTCATGTCCGAGATGCCGGGGAAGAATTGCAGCAGCCGGATGCTCGTGCCGTGACGTTCGGCCACCGCCGCCACGGCATCGGCGCAGGCCGCCTCGAGCCGGCGGGCATCCGGATCGTTTCCCAGGCTGGTCGCCAGATAGGGCATAGATGCGAAACCCAGGACTACGGCGGGACCGGACCGTCCGCTCAGGTCCCAGGCCCGCTCGGTGACGATGCGGCTCTGCTCCGGAAGATCGATCCCCCGTGCCGCCGCCTCCCGCGCCGTGGCGGCCAGCGCTTCGGCCGCAGCCTCGCCCCGGCCCTCCACCTCCCGCCTGAGAGCGTCGAATGTCAGCACCGGCACGCCGCCCAGCGCCGCGCCGGACCGTTCGCCGAGCCGGTCCATGAAGGTGCGCGCGGTCCGGTCGGCAAGCCGCTCCAGGATGCCGAGCACCTCGCCCGGTCCGCGACGCTGGGTCATTACGTTCCAGAACATCCAGACGCGCTCGGGGGTCGTCACGTTGTAGCCCTGCTTGGTATCCTTCATGCCGAGCAGCGTCACCCCGGCCGCGGTTTCGCCGCCCGTCCGCTCCAGCAGTTCGGGCGCCCATTCCACTTCGGCGGCAAGGGCGCCGGCCAGCGCGCAGGCACCGACGCCGCGAAAGGCATCGGACGCGTGCGTCGCCCTGCCGACCACCAGGGCACTCGGGAGCAACTTGCCGATGGTCCCCAGGGCGACCGCCCTGCCGGCGCTGCCGTCGCCGTCGTCCACGAGGGCGTCCAGGTTGATCGCGGCGACGATGTCCAGCCCTCGTTCCCGCCCCAGCTCCACCAGCGCAGCCGCAGCGGCACGCGCTCCGGCGGAGTTCACCTCCTCGTCCGGCACGGCCAGGAACAGCAGGTTGCCGGCCTGGTCCGGATCGGCGGCGGCGTCCTCCATCGCGGCAAGCCCGGCCGCGAGCCCGGCCTTCATGTCCAGCAACCCCCGGCCGGGCAGGAAGTCCGGGCCTTCCAGATCAACCGACGCCAGCCTTTCGGCGGCCGTCGCGGCCTCCCTGCGCAATCGCTCCGCCAGCGCCGGCTTCAGCGCCTCAGGCCGGCAGGCAAGGGGTGCCAGTTCGCCGTAATCGTCGAGGCCCACCGTATCGAAATGCCCGGTCAGCACGACCGTCCGCGTCCCCCGGCCCCTCAGCAGCGCACAGACGCAAGCCCGTTCCGGATGCCCGCCCGGCACCGGAACCGTCCAGATGTCCTCATGCCTGCCGGCGAACAGCGAACTCGCCCGCAGCAGGCCCACCAGACGCCCGGCGAAGCCGGCCTCGCCGTCCGTCCCGGTTACGCTCTGGATTTCCGTCAAGGCCATGGCCCAACGGGCGGCGGACGTGTCCTGGAGGGTGCTCATGCGATCGGTTCCCGCTTGCTGTCGACCACGCCGTGACCGGGAGGTCTATTCCCACGAACATACCAGCAACCCGGCGGCGCTTGGTTTCATTCCGTTCGGAGTGATGAAACGCGGCACAGGAGGGCGGGTGGCGCCGGTGTCGTCACCGTGGAAATACCATAGGCGAACCTCTTTCGGCATGGCCCTTCACCTACCAACTATCGCGCAGACAACCATTCGCAGTGGACTTTTTTGATCGCGGTCAGGAGCAGTTCATGCATCGCTCGGCTACAATCAGGGGCATGGTGACCTTCGGAATGATCGCTTGGGAGCGTCTTAGGTTGATTGAAACCGAAGGCAGTGCCGTTCTCCATTGTCCCCGCATGCGCTGCTGGGCTACCGCCGCACCGGAACGACCGGTGAAATTGCTCTGGGATCCTCCCGCTGGCTTCGAAGACCAGGAAACCGCGGCGATCGAACTTGATCCCGACGAAGCGCTGCTGCGATTTGCGGAATTCTTGCCGGACGGCACCCTGGCGAGCATCACGGCTGCGGGCCACAGGCTCGAGCAACTTGACGAGCGGATCGTCAATTGGTTTGCCGGCTGCCGGTTAGGGCATGGTCCGTCGCGGGTTCTTGCTGACCTGCGTGCTCAGGCGGCGCAGTCTTATCCCCTTTTGCCTTTCATCATATGGGAACTTGCAAGGGCCGGTGACGATTCCATCGACAAAGCGATAGCCGAACGAGCGCCACTGGCTGTGACGCTCCAGCGCATTTTCGGCGCAGCCTGGTTTGTACGGTTGCTTCACCAGCTTCGTCCCGACTTTCTGCCGGAAGGCGCCGGGATCGATCTCACCGAACTGCTCCGGACGGTGTGCCTGCTGGAGCCATCCCAAGTGCCCCAATCGCCGCAATGCTGGGAGAGCTTTCGGGCGATGCAGTTCATGATCGCCCAAATTGTCCCATCGCATGCGCCCGAACGGGTCAGGGTCATGGCAGCCAAGGACATGTTCCGGAAAGCTGCAGGCAATTGGGAGGCTCACCCGTCCGATCAACTTCTTCAGGCCTATCCCGGACATGTGGCGCAGGATCTCGCCCGGAACCTGGTCCGTCCCGCCTTGGTCAAGCTGACGCCCTTGAATAGGAGCAGGGACGTTCCGACCCATTACAATCGGGCTTCCCGGCTGCTGTTCCAAGGGCGCGGACCGAAACACATCCTCCGTATCTGCGAATTGTGGCACAAGCGCCAGATCGGGATTCATTTCCGCTTGAGCGAGAACTTCCCGCCCACCGAAGCGGGTGAGCTGAGGTGGGAACCGTTGACCGCCCCATTTCAGGCAACCAACGGTCACCTGATCGTGCCGCTGACCGACAAGCCCATGCTGATGCAAGAGGCCTTCAGTCTCAGCCATTGCGTAGGGACCTATGGATACGCCTGCGCGTTCGACGGCCGCCATGTCCTTTCGGTAAGAACGGAAGGCGGGATACCGATCGCGACGCTTGCCGTAAAACAGCATCTCGCGACTCCCGCTGGAATCCAACACGCCATCAGCGAGTTCGTAGGCAAGTCCAACGGAACGCCGCCGGCGGAAGCGCGTCTTGCCGTGAACGAATGGATAGATGCTATCGTTGACGGCCGCTTGCCGATAGACCTGGAAAGCCTGAAACGCGCCCAAGCGGAGCGGCAACCTCTTCGGCTCAATCTGGGGGAAGAAGAGATGGCAGGAGATCCGGAGCCGTCCTGCTACGACCACGACAAGCCGGGAGCATTGGATATGGCTTTAGCACTCTATGGACCGTTGTTGCCGACCAGAGTACGGCGAGGCGGTCTGCCGGAGCTTGTCCGAGTCTGCTCACTTGGATGGATAGGCTATTTTCAACGCCATGATCGAACAGATATGCCGACACGTTAAAATGCTTGGGTGATTTGGCATCCACCAGGATTATTGATACTGCCAGCAGAAAGACTTCAAAGTTCAACCGGTGGAGGTCTAGAAAGCTTCAGGTTCAGAGAATGACGATGCCGTCCAGATGGTGATCGAGCGTCCGGAACTCCCCGTAGATCTTAAACGTGCGGCTCGCCGCGGCACTGGCTGTACTCCAGGCGACGAAACAAAAAAGCCAGCCGACCCATTGGATCAGCTGGCTTTTTTACTGGTAGCGGAGGAGGGATTTGAACCCCCGACACAAGGATTATGATTCCTCTGCTCTGACCAACTGAGCTACTCCGCCGCAGGCCCGGTTTGTCGCCGGGAGGCCGGTGATATAGTTCGGCGGGACGGGGCCTGTCAAGCGCTTCTCGACGATTTACGGAGGTCTGTTTTCGAAGCCGAACGGATGGCGGTAAAAAGGAATAATTTCTTAACGATGAGCGCCTAAGCTGCCTTGCCGCAGGGCCGGGTCTTTGACAATCGAATCATCAAAAACAGGCACTTGATGCCGGTCGTCACGACAAATGATGACATTTGCGTACGGCTGGGGGGATGTCATCACCCCTCCTCAGGCCGCCGCCAGCCGGCTTTCCGCCGAAGCGATCCAGCCGCCGCCCAGGACCCGGTCGCCCTGGTAGAAGACGCAGGCCTGACCGGGGGCCACGCCGAACTGGGGTTCGTCCAGGATCACCTCGGCGCCGCCGTCCGCCGCCGGGAACGCCGTGGCCGCCGCGGCAGGCTGGGCGGAGCGGAGCTTGACGTGGACCTTGGTGCCGGCAGGGTCGGGGGCGTCGCCGGTCCCCAGCCAGTTGACCTCGCGCACCACCACGCGGTCGCGGGCGAGGGAAGACCTGGGGCCGACCACGACGCGGTGGCGGGCGGGGTCCAGGCGGACGACGTAGAGGGGGTCTCCCTGGTCGCCTTTCTGGCCGCCGATGCCCAGGCCCTTCCGCTGGCCGATCGTGTAATGGATGATGCCATCGTGACGGCCCATGACGCGGCCGTCCACATGGACGATGTCGCCCGGCTCGATGGCGCCGGGGCGGAGCTTCTCCACCACCTCGGCATATTTCCCGGTCGGGACGAAGCAGATGTCCTGGCTGTCCGGCTTGTCGGCCACGACCAGGCCGAAACGCTCGGCATGGACGCGGACTTCGGGCTTGTGCATGCCGCCCAGCGGAAAACGCAGGTAGTCCAGCTGCTCGCGCGTCGTGGCGAACAGGAAATAGCTCTGGTCGCGGGCGGGGTCGATGGCGCGGTGCAGCTCGGCGCCGTCCTGTCCCATCGCCCGCTGCACGTAATGGCCGGTCGCCAGCGCCTCGGCGCCCAGGTCGCGTGCGGTGTCCAGCAGGTCGCGGAACTTGACCCGCTGGTTGCAGCGGACGCAGGGGATCGGGGTCTCGCCCCGCAGGTAGCTGTCGGCGAAGTCGTCCATCACGCTCTGCGAGAACCGGTTCTCGTAGTCCAGCACGTAATGGGGAATGCCGATCCGGTCGGCCACCTGCCGGGCGTCGTAGATGTCCTGGCCGGCGCAGCAGGCGCCCTTCCTGCCGATCGCCATGCCATGGTCGTAAAGCTGGAGGGTGATCCCGACGACGTCGTACCCTTCCTCCTTGAGCAGCGCCGCCGTGACGGACGAGTCCACGCCGCCGGACATGGCGACGACGACGCGCGTGTCGGCGGGCCGCTTGGCGATGCCAAGCGAGTTGAGAGCGGTAGCGGACGCGGGGTGCGGGATCGGGTTCATGGGGCGCAATATAAGCGATGGCCGGTCCGGCGCAACTGCTCCACCGCAAGGCTGTCATGCCTCTCGCGAGCCCGCTATCACGTGGACTATGGTGCTACGCTCATATGTAGAAGCGATAGAAGTACACGGACTCGAAGGGATATGAATGTGCGACCTGGATAGTGAGGAAATTCCTCAATAGATCGCCAGAGTAATCCTACGGGCACCTTCCTATTCCCCATGGAAAGCATTCATCAAAAATGATTGCATCATGGATGAATTTTGCCGCTCCAATTGTTCATTGTCGGAACATGTTGTTGGGTGGCGACGAATTCAGAGGGGATTCCTGAAAATTTTCTATAAATTCTCCTCCACTACTGACGGATCTTGCGCTTCATGGCCAGTATGGATGCAGTAAACCGCTCGGCACGACAGCATCCCGACAGCGCTCGTCCGGCGGCCGATCCCATGACGGCTGATGCTTTCACGGTCGATCCCAAGACGGCCGATCTCAAGACAGCCGATCCGAAGGTCTCGGGCGGGCGGGTGCCGCTGTGCGTCGATATGGACGGCACGCTGCTCAACACCGACAGCCTGATCGAATGTTTCTTCGCCGTCATCAAGGACTGGCGGGTGATGTTCGCCCTGTTCGGGTGGCTGTTGAAGGGCAAGGCGCACCTCAAGCAGCAACTGGCGCTGCATGCCCGGCTCGATCCGGCGCTTTTGCCCTACAACAGCGGCCTGATCACCTGGCTCCACGAACAGAAGAGGCTTGGCCGGCGGCTCATCCTGGCGACCGCCGCCGACCATGTGATCGCCGATGCGGTGGCGAAGCATATCGGCCTGTTCGACGAGGTGATCGCCTCGGATGGATTGAACAACCTGCGCGGCTCGGCCAAGGCGGAAGCGATCTCCCGTCACCTCGACGGTCAGCCCTACGCCTATGCCGGCAACGATTTCTCCGACCTGGAGATCTGGCGGCATGCCGACTCCGCGGTGCTGGTCAATGCGCCGAAGAGCGTCTGCAAGGCGGCGGCGGAAGTTACCCGGATCGAGACGAGGGTAGACGACCGCATTCCCTGGACCCATGCCCTGGTCAAGGCGCTGCGGCCCCATCAATGGGTCAAGAACGTCCTGGTCTTCGTGCCGATCGTGACCGCCAGCGCGCTGTTCGACTTCGCGGCCTGGGGCGATGCGCTGCTGATGTTCTTCGCCTTCTGCTGCACGGCGTCGGCCATCTATGTCGTCAACGACCTGACCGATCTGGCCGCCGACCGCCAGCACCAGCGGAAGCGCCACCGGCCTTTCGCCAGCGGCGCGCTGCCGCTCTATCACGGTCCCATCGTCGTGCCGGGGCTGCTGCTGGCGGGGGGAATCCTGGCGGCCTTTGCGGGAGCCTTCCATGTCGTGGTGCTCTACGCCGTCTGTTCGGTGCTCTACTCCTTCAAGCTGAAAAGCCTGCCGCTGGTCGACGTCTTCATGCTGGCGTCGCTCTACACGATCCGTCTGTTCGGCGGCGGCGAAGCGGCAGGGTATCCGGTGTCTCTCTGGCTGCTGGGGTTCTCGAGCTTCCTGTTCCTCAGCCTCGCCATCGTCAAGCGGGTCGCCGAACTGATGGCGCTTCCGACCGACAGGAAGGGCAAGCCGGCGGGCCGGGGCTACAAGGCCGGCGACATAGAAATTCTGAAACTGATGGGCGTCGCCTCCAGCTTCACCTCCTGCCTCGTCCTGGCTCTCTATGTGCAGTCCGATCTGGCGCTCGGCCTCAACAAGCTTGATCAGACCTATTGGGGCATTGTGCCGCTGATGCTGTTCTGGCAGTGCCGTATCTGGCTGGCAACCGCGCGGGGTAAGATGCATGACGATCCCATCGTCTATGCCGCAAAGGACCCGACTTCCTGGGTGATCGGCGGCGCCGTCTTCGCCATCGCCGCCATCGCCCATCTCCCGATCTAGAGGAACCGTGAGCAACAAACCCACAGCCTCGGCCGAGCCGGGAGCGCAGGCGCTCCAGGAGCAGCCTCGTTCGCTTATGCGCCGGGCCGAATACGGCGCCGTCATCACCGCCGTCGTCTTCGTCATGGCGATGGCGGGCGCCGGCATCTGGTTCGGCCTGGAAGAGGTCTGGCACCGCATGCTGACGCTCAGCCCGATGGCGCTGGCGGGCCTGCTGGGCCTGTCGCTGGTCAACTACCTGATGCGGGCATGGCGCTGGTACATCTACAGCCAGCACCTCGACATCCAGGTTTCACGGCGGCGGACCGGGCTTTACTACTTCGCCGGCTTCGCCATGACGACGACGCCGGGCAAGCTGGGGGAGGCGCTACGCCTGTGGTTCCTGGAGCGCTGCCACGGCTATCGCTACGAGCGGACGGCGCCGCTGCTGCTCGGCGACCGGATGGGCGACGCCGTCGCCATTGTCCTGCTGTGCCTGGCCGGCATTTCGGCCTTCGGGGCCGTCTATGTCACGGGAACCCTGGTCGCAGCCGGCGTTCTCCTGGTGGCGCTGCTGATGCTGCTGCGCCCGCATGTGCCTCTGCGGGTGGTCCTGGTGGTCTATGGGCTGGTCGGCCGCTGGCCCCGGCTGTTCGGCGCCGCGCGCGGCGTCGTCCGCAAGACCTCCCGGCTGCTCGATCCCCGGATCTTCGCGCTGACCACGGTCATGGGCGTCTTCGGCTGGCTGTGCGAGGCTTTCGCCCTGCACTGGCTGCTGATCGACCTTGGCGCCGACATCACGCTTCAGCAATCGGTCTTCGTGTTCGCCTTCGCCATGCTGGTCGGCGCCGTTTCCATGCTTCCGGGCGGCCTCGGCGGGACGGAGGCGACCATGTTCGCCCTGCTGACGCTGCTCCACGTACCGGCCGATACGGCGCTGGCCGCGACCCTGATCATCCGGCTGACCACGCTGTGGTTCGCCGTCGGTCTCGGGTTCGTAGCGCTGCCCGCCGCCTTCCGGCTCGCCCGCCAGCCGGCGGTGGAGCGCATGGCGGCCGAAGCAATCAGGTGAGTTTCTGACCTTATGACCTGGAAGACGATGACCCTCACCGGCTGGGGAAGAACCAGCCGGGCCGAGGTGGCGGCCTGCCGGCCGGAGCGCGCTCCGGCCGCTGTCCGCATGATGGGAACTCGCCACGACAACGGCATCCTGGCCTATGGCAAAGGCCGCAGCTATGGCGACGCGCCGCTGAACGGCGGCGGCCACACGCTGCTGACCGAGCGGCTGAACCGGATGGTCTCGTTCGACCCGTCGGACGGAACGCTGGTCTGCGAGGCGGGCGTCACCTTCGACGACCTGCTCGACGCGTTCCTGGCGCGCGGGTTCCTGCCGCCGACCTCGCCGGGGACCGCCTTCGCCACCATCGGCGGCGCCGTCGCCAACGACATCCACGGCAAGAACCACGACCGGGCGGGAAGCTTCGGCGACCATGTCCTGTGGCTCGACCTGATTCTGCCATCCGGAGAGTTGGTCCGGGTATCGCCGGAGGAGCGCCCGGAGCTGTTCGCCGCGACCATCGGCGGCATCGGCCTGACCGGCGTGATCCTGAACGTCTGCTTCCGGCTGCGGAAGGTGGCGTCGGCATCCGTCGTGGTGCGGGAACGGCGGATGCCCGATCTCGACGCCTTCATGGCCGGTCTGGCGGAGGCGCGGGAGACGGCCGGCTACAGCGTCGGCTGGATCGACGGCATGGCGCGCGGCGGCGAATTGGGGCGCGGCATCCTGGAGACCGCCGAGACGGCGGACGCGGGAGCCGGCGCCGTTCCGGCAGGGGCCAAGAAGGCGCGGGCGGTGCCGGTCGATCTACCCGGTTTCGTGCTCAATCCCTTGAGCATCAACCTGTTCAATCAAGCCTATTACCGGCGCGTACCGGCGGAAGGGCGGACGCGGACCCTGCCGGTCCGGCAGTTCTTCTACCCGCTCGACGCGATCCACCACTGGAACCGCATCTACGGCAAGCGCGGCTTCTACCAGTTCCAGAGCGTCATCCCGGATGCCGGGGCGGCCCAAGGGATGCGCCGCATGCTGGAGGCGATCTCCGACGCGCGGGCCGGCTCGTTCCTGGCGGTGCTGAAGACGCTGGGCGGCGAGGGCAGGGGGCATCTGTCGTTCCCGATGCGGGGATATACCCTGGCTCTCGACTTCCCGCGCCGTGACGGCGTTGAGGACTTGCTGGCCCGGCTGGCTGCCATCTCGCTGGACCAGGGCGGACGGGTCTATCTGGCCAAGGACGCCGTGCTGGACGCCGCCAGCTTCAATCGCATGTATCCGAAACTAGGGGAATTCCGCGCCGTGCTCGACAGCATCGACCCGGAGCGCCGCATGCAATCGGACATGGCGCGCCGGCTGAACATCCGGGGACACGAGGGAGACCGGGCATGAGCGCTGCGACATGGCTGGTCCTGGGGGCGTCGTCCTCGATCGCGCGGGCCTTCGCGCTGGAGGCGGCGGGCGAAGGGGCCAACGTCCTGCTGGCTGGTCGCGACCGCGACGACCTGGACCGCAGCGCCGCCGATATCGGCATCCGTCACAACGTCGCCGTGCGCGTGGTGGACTTTGACGCGGAAGCGGTCGATAGCCACGACGCTTTCGTGACGCACTGCGCCGGGCTGGCGGCTGAGTTCGGCGGCGGGCCGCTCAACGTCTTCCTGGCGTTCGGCCTGATGCCCGATCAGGCAACCATCGACCGCGACCCGGATCAGGCCCAGCGGACCATCCAGGCCACATATGCCGGGGCGGTTTCCGTGCTGCATAGACTGGCACCCAGGATGGAGGCCCAGGGCAAGGGGCATGTCGTCGTGCTGGGGTCGGTCGCGGGTGATCGCGGGCGGATCAAGAACTACGTCTACGGGTCGGCCAAGGCGGGACTCCACGCCTATCTGCAAGGCCTGCGGGCACGTCTGTTCCGCGCCGGGGTGACGGTGACGACGGTCAAGCCGGGCTTCATCGACACGACCATGACCTGGGGAATGCCGGGACTGTTCCTGGTGGCCTCTCCCCGGGACTGTGCCCGCGCCTGCCTACGCTATGCCGCCAAGGGTGCGGAGGTCCGATACTTCCCCGCGTTCTGGTGGATCATCATGACGATCATCCGCAACATCCCGGAACCGATCTTCAAGCGCCTGAGCATCTGACGGACGCCGGAAGGCGGAACCCGCGACGCTCCAGATCGGATGCGTCGCGGGTTGCCAGCACGTTGAGGCACACGGCCGCGTCGGGGACGCCGTCGGTCAGGATGTCGTCCTGCCCGACCACGAAGCAGGTGAAACCGGCGGCCTCCAGGCGGCACAGTATCTCGCGGGAACCGTAGCCATAGCGGGCAAAATTCTCGTCGAACAGCTCGATATAGACGTTCCGTGCCACCGATAGCGTCTTGGCGGCCCCCTCCAGCACGAATCTCTCAAAACCTTCGACATCGATCTTCAGCAGGTCGATGGTACCGAGACCGCCCGCCAGATCGTCCAGCGTCGTCATCTCGACCGTGACTCCGTCGCCGTCGGTTCCTGCGGAGACGAAGTTCATGTCGTCGGCCCGCCGCTGGGAGATCCGGATCGTGCCGGGCGCCGACCCCACGGCGTGGTTGTGGACCTGCACATGGCCGAAGCCGTTCAGCAGCATGTTCTCCCGCAGGAAGCCCGCAATGGTCGGGTTCGCCTCTACCGCGACGACGCGGCCCGAAGGGCCGACCTTCATGGCTGCCGCGGCGGCCAGCGTTCCGACATTCGCCCCGACATCGACATAGGTTCCGCCCGGATCGAGCATCCGCGTCACCACCCGTTCGTCTTCGACGCGGGCGTCCGGGTCGATCCAATAGGCGCAGGAGACTGAGGACGGAAAGAACCGCAGGCTGTAGCCGTCCTTCCGGATCGTGAAGCGGCGGCACAGCCCGGTCTGCCAGAGCAGGCGCCCGGCCAGATTGCGGACCGGCCGGTCGCCCTTCAGCAGTTCGACAAAGCGGCCGATGCCCGGCATGGCCTCAGTACTCCCACTCGTACAGCATGCCGACGCCGGCGCCCGAGTTCGTGCCGACATCGGTGCGGACCTTGAGGTTGTCGGTCAGGTCGATCTCGACCACCACCCGGCTGCCGGCTTCTCCGACCCGCTGTTCGGCGCCGACATAGACGTCTCGGGAGACATAGCGGCCAGCCGCCACGCCGGCACCCGACAGTCCTTCGCCCTCCTCGCCGCTCAGGATCTCCAACCGGTCGATGCCCAGCGTGTTTCGGACGCTGTCTAGCACGCCGGGGCCGCCGCCGATACCGGCTAGCTGGCCGACGGACTGGGCCAGCTGGATCGCCTCGAAGGCACTGAGTTCGTTGAACGACTTGTTGAACAGGACACGGGCGATGACTTCGTCCTGGGGCAGTTCCGGGGTGGAGGTCAGGACGACCTTGGGAGACGATGCCCGTCCGGTGACCACGACCTGGGCAGTGATGTCGGTAGCCTTGGCCGTCGCGATGACGTCCAGGACGGGGTCGGTGCTGCCGTCGCCGACGAAGTCGACGTTCGCCTGGCTGAATTCGAACCGCTTGGTCAGCAGGTCCAGCGTGCCGTTCACCAGCCTGAGCCCGCCACCGATTACCGGCTCGGCTGCGGTCCCGCCGACCGTCACGTCGGACGCCATCTCGATTTCCAGCCCGCGCCCTCGCACGAAGATCTGGTTCTGCGCCTTGACCGTCATGTCCAGCCGAAGCTGGAACGGAGAGGCTTGGGATGCCGGCTCCTCCGGCCGGATCGGAGGTCCGCCGCGGCGGTTGATCTCCTCCACCTTGATCTCCACCACGCTTGGCGGCAACTGTTCCGGTATGCGGATGTCGGCGCGCTCGATGGTGACCGGCCCTTGGAGCAAGGGGTTGTCGAGCGGTCCGGTCAGGCTCAGCAGCGTATCGATCTTCGCCGTGGCGAGGTCGATCTGGACGAGCTGAGCGTTACTGGCGCCGACGCGGATATCGAAGGCCTGTGGGTCGGTCGGATCGACATTGACGGAGCCAGAAGCCTCCACCGCGCCGCCGCCCGGCGTCCTTCCGGCGAACTGGTCGATCGTCAGGCGCTTGCCGTCGCCGCGCAATCTCATGACGATCTCGCTGATTACCGTGCCCGCCGCCTGGTTCTCGTACCGTCCGTCGGCGATGGTGGCGTCGCCGCCCAGCTGCGGGTTGGCGAGTGAGCCGCCGGCGTTCAGGTTGATGTCCAGCCGCCCCTGCGCCCGGTCACCGGTGGTGGCGAGCAGATCGTTGAAGGTGGCCAACTGGACATTGCCGCGTAACGCCGCGCTGATCGGAGCGTTCTGCGGCATGTCCACGGTCAGCGGCTCCTGCCGCAGCACCAGCGGCACCTCGGCCTGAAGCCTCATGTCGATGCCGCCGCGCTGGCGGGTGGCGGCGTTGCCGTCCAGAGCCAGCCTGCCGTTTCGCCAGCGGCCCGTCGTGTCGATGTCGATGCCGGTAAGGCCGGCGGCCTCTCCCCCTTCCAGCCCCATGTTGGAGACCTTGAGGTTCAAGTCGGCGCGCGGGTCGGCGATGGTGCCGGCGAAGGTCGCGTTGCCGTCCAGTTGCCCGTTTACGCCAAGGTCTGGGGCAGCCAGGGATGCCAGCGACAGCGGCACTCGTGTCAGGGTCGCGGTGCCCTCGAGAGCATTGCGGATGAGACCGGCATCGATGGCGATGCGGCCGTCTCGGCTAGCGAGCAGCAGGTTGCGCACCTCGTAGCGGTTCGGGCCGATGGTCGCGGTGGCGGGGTTGACTAGATTGAAGGGCTGGCCGCCATAGGTGCCGTCCAGCTTGTCGAGCCGGAGCTTCTGGAGCAGGCCTTCCTGGTTGAAGCCTCCGGCCAGCGCGACCCGCGTCGGCTGGGCCGGAGACCCGGCTTTCCCGTTGGTCTGCGCCTGGAACTGCGCCTTGGCTGGAGTGCCGGACGCGGATGCGGTCAGCGACGCCAAGTCGGCACCGCCGGCGGCGATGCCCGAACTGTCGAGCTTGGCATCGAACCGCATCGCGCCCAGCGCGTCCTTCACGTCGGCGTTGAGGTTCAGCCGCCTGACCGCCAGGACGGGACCCTGGGGTCCGGTGACGGAGATGTTCTGGCCCCGCACCGTAGCCGTCGCGGCCTGCTGTCCCTTAGGATCGTCAAGCTTGACATCCAGGCGTCCGCTGCCGCCCAGGGCCTGGCCGGCCAATGCGGAGAAGACGCCGAGGTTGCGCATGTCGCCGCCCAGCTTGCCGGACGCGGTCATACGGTCCAATGCTACCCGGATGGCTCCGGTGATGCGGTTCTGCTCCGCTCCCAGCGAAATGTCGCTCAGGTTCAGCCTTTCGCCTTCCAGCGCGAACGCTGTCTTGGCGTCAAGCGGCTGTTTGTCTACGACGGCTTGTGCCGTCAGGGTGCCGCGCGGCGAGCCCGGCAGATGGGTCGCCCGCACGGCCAGATCGGCACGCGGCACGGAACGTCCGGAAACGAGCAGGTCGCGGCCGGCCAGATCGGCCCGCACTTCCAGCGCGTCCAGAGCGCCGGAAGCGGTGCCGTCCAGCACGGTGGAGCCCGCTATCGGGGTTTGCAGCGGCTCGGCCAAGACGGCGAGACGCGGGAGGCTGGCGCGCCACTTCGCGTTGAGGGTGTTGTCCTTCAGGGCGCCCGATGCCGTCAGCGCCACGTGCTGGCCGTCGATCTTCAGGTTGGACAGATCGACCGATCCATCCGTGCCGACGGTGACCAGTCCGACCAGATCCACCTTGCGGCCGACCAGAGCGTCGGCCGGCGGCGTGCCGGTCCGCAGATCAGTCACATCGCCGGACAAGTCGGCCCGGACTAGTGTCGCCTGATTGCCGCCGCTTAGATCGGCGTTCAGCTTTGCGGCACCTTCGAGCGGCGCACCGGCCACGCCGGCAAGTCGGGAGAGGTCCGGAACATCGAGGACGGCATTGCCCGCGACATCCTGGCCGAATTCGCGCACGGTGGCATGGCCGGTCAGGCTGCCGACAAGGGTATTCAGCGCCAGTTCGGTGACGTTGACCGTCTGCGCCGCGTCGTCGCTGTCGGCAGCGAGGCGGAATGTGACGGCATCGCCTGCTATGTCGCGGATCATCTGCTGGATGGCGGGGTCGCCGCTGTCCAGGCCGGTGAGGTCGGCGGTCGCGGTTCCGCGCAGCGTCTGACCGCCTTCCTCCATGGCAAGGTCGGTGCGAACGGTGAAGGCTCCGGAGATCGGAACGTCCGGCAGCTTGGCGAGATCCGGTACGTCGAGGCCTACTTGGGCGCCGACCGCCTTTCCCCATTCACGGACGAGGGCCGTGGCCGTGGCGGCTCCAGCGGCGGTGTCCGCCCTCAACTCGTCAACGCGGATCTCTCCGGTGCCGGGCGTGACCACGGCGTTGCCGGCGATCTTCACCTCCGGGCCTGCTACCTGCGCCACACGCGGGTCGCCGGCCATGGTCGGGTTGGTCAGGCCGCCGTTCAGCGTCACGGCCACCGTCGATCCGGCCTCATCCAACGGACCGGAGGGCACGGCGCGGAGTTGCAGGGCGACGCTGTCCACCGCCGCCTGCACGGCATCGATCTTGTCGGCGGCGAGTTCGGCCGTGATCGTCGGAGCGTTGACCGGGCCGGCGGCCTTGCCGGACAGCCGCACGTTCTGCCAGCTCACGTCGGGAGCCAGCGCCCGCAGGGAGGAGTCGGCTCCTGCCTCGACCACATAATCGAAGTCCAGTTCCTGCGGGTCGAAGCGATAGGCGCCGGAAAGGTTCAGGGTCCCGGCGGCCATTGTCACGCGCGCGGGTGTGAGGGCGATCTGGCGGTTCGGGTCGATCGCGGCTTCCGCCTGAAACCCCACGCTGTCGCCGACGATCTGGGCCGTCTGCGGATCGAGCATGCGGGAGAAGGCGGTGTCGCCACGGATCGTCATGCCGTAGCCTTGGCCGCCTTCCGCGACCTGGATGCCCCGGATGTTGGCGTCGGCTCCTATCCGGGCGATATCGCCGGCATTGCCGTCCAGCCTGCCGTCCCAGCCCGAAAGCGGACCGGAGCCACGCAAGGCGACGTTGACCGGCGGCAGTCCCGGAATGCTGGCCGTCCTGGCGATCACACCGCCTTCCGGTTCCTCCACCGTCAGGTCCAGGTCGAGTTGTTCGGTGCCGGGCGCGTAGTCCATCGCCAACCTGGCGCCGCCCGGCTTGTCCAGCCGGTCAATCTTGAGGTTGGCGGCGACACCGTCCTCGGCGCGTCCCAATTTGGCGCTGCCGTCGATCGTCAGGCTGGCGGCCTCGCCGCCGAGGACCGGCGCGCCGAGATCGAGCTTCTTCACCGCCAGCCGCTGGAGATCCAGCCCGACCGGCAAATTGGGAAGCTGGGGCAGGCTGAAGGGTTCGTCGCTGGGCGGAGGTTGGGGCTGGCTTGCCGGCAGGCGTTCGAGCGTCATGTGGTTGACGTCGAGGCCGCTGATCCGGAACTCGCGGCGGAACAGGGCGCCGGCCGCCCAGTCGAGTTTCGCCTGATCGATGTTCAGCCAGACGCCGTTGTCGTCGGCGATGGCGAGATCGTAGATCGTTACGTCCAGGCTCCAACTCGAACTGACCCGGCCGATGGTGACGGTGCGCCCGGGACCGCTGAGCAAGCCCTGGATCTGGCGCGTCACCCAGCCGGGATCGTTGTGTTCCGATTCCTCCTGGGCGATGACGGCACCCGACGCGCCCGCTACCAGCCCTGCGAGCATCAGCGCCGCACCCCACCGGCGAATCCGAACTTCCATGTAACTAAGCCTTCGCGATTACGGACTTTTCGAGCTTTGGACCCTGGTTTGAAACCCCCAGTCAAACACCTGAGGGCAGTGGATGTGCCCAAATCCACGTTCCGCTTGTTAACGGGGGCGGACAGCGCCTAGCCCCGGGGAGCAGCATGACACGTCCGATCTCTTGGATCATCACTACGGTATTTATTATGTGTGCAGCCTTCAATCCAGCCAGTTCGGACGCTCAGGAAACCCGGTTCGACACCGTTACCGTGTTCGGCGACAGTCTGTCCGATACCGGAAACGCCGCGGGAGCGCGTTTCAGCAACGGCCCGGTCTGGGTTGAACATATTGCCCGTCATTTCAATCTCAGCGTTGATCCCGTTGCGTCCGGCGGCACCAACTATGCGGTCGGCGGCGCTCGGGCCTATGAACCGGGAAGTCCCTACAACTTGCGTGCCCAGGTCGATGAATGGCTTCGGCAGGAGCCGGAGCGCGAAACCGTCGAACGGTCCCTCTTCATCGTCTACGGCGGCGCCAACGACCTTCTGGCCGCCGTCTACGGACAGGACCCCGTGGTGCTGGCGATGAACGCGGTGAGGGCGCTGGGCACGATCGCCGACGATCTTGCCTCCGCCGGAGCACGCCATATCCTGTTCGCCAACCTGCCGGATCTGGCCAAGGTGCCGGCGGTGCGTCAGTACGGCCCCGGGGTGGGGCAGGTCGCGACGCGGACCACCTCCGGCTTCAACGAGGCGCTCAAGCAGACCCTGGACGGGGTCGAGGCGCGCCATGACGTCCGCATACTCCGGCTCGACGTCTTCAGCCTGACCGAGCGCGTGTTTCGCGATCCGGCGGTGCTGGGCGTGCCCGGCATCGACCTAACCACGCCTTGCCAGACCAATGGCCGCGTCTGTTCCGATCCCGACCGGCGGTTGTTCTGGGACCACGTCCACCCGACGGCCTTCACCCACGCGCGGCTGGCCCGCGCAGCACTGGAGGCGCTTGACGGGAGCGGCCGGAGCGGCGGCCTGTGAGTGTGTGCCCATTGCGGCGATGCCCGCGGCTGGCGGACTGACATGGACCAGAAGCCGGACATCGTGAACAACATCGTCATAACGGACGAGACGGGCTCCAGAATCCCGACCTGGGCGCGCATCCTGATCTGGGTGCTGGTGATCTCCGCCGGGATCGCCCTGGTCGTGCTGCTGGGCCGGACCCTGGTGCCGTTCATCGTGGGTGCGGGCATGGCCTTCATCTTCGATCCTCTGGCCGGCTGGCTGGCGCGCAAGGGCATCCGGCGCGGATGGGCGGCCCTGCTGGTCACGCTGGTCACGTTCGGCGTCCTGGCCGGATGCCTCGCCCTGCTGCTGCCGGTTCTGCTGGAGCAGGCGACCGAATTCGCCGAGCGGTTGCCCGACCTGCTGACCAAGGCCCGGATCATGCTGACCGGCGCCACCGCCCAGGTTCCGGGGGCGGAGGTGCTTCAGGACGCGGATCTGCTGCGCCAGATGGCGCAAAGGACGGGCGAGTGGCTTCAGCAATCGGCCGGCGACCTGCTGGGCTTCGCCGCCACGCTGTTCGACATCGGGCTGCTGCTGGTGCTGACTCCCGTCGTGACCTTCTACCTGCTGCGCGACTGGCACCCGGTTGTGCGGCAGTTGAAGCGGCTGGTGCCCCGCCAGTCGCGCAAGGTCGTGTTCGAGCTGGTGTCCGAGATGACGTACCGGCTGGCCGGATACTTGCGCGGGATGGCGATGAGCGCGCTGATTCAGGCGGTGATCCACGCGGTCGGACTGACCCTGGTCGGCTTAAACTTCGGCATCCTGATCGGCGTGCTGACCGGCGTGCTGGTGTTCGTGCCGGTGGTCGGCAACATCGTCATGTTCATTGCCGCCATCACCGTGGCGCTGGTCCAGTTCGACGGCTGGCTGGAGCCGGCACTGGTCGTGCTGATCTATGCCGGCAGCAACGTCCTGGAAACCAGCGTTCTCGAGCCCGTCCTGGTCGGCAACCGCACCAACCTGCACCCCGTCTGGGTCATCTTCGCCCTGCTGGTCGGCGGCAGCCTGTTCGGATTGGTCGGAGCGCTGCTGGCGCTGCCGGGCGCCACCGTCATCGCCGTGCTGATCCGCTATGCCGTGGACAAGTACGTCCACAGCCGGCACTACGAAGAGTTGTGATGCCGCTTCAGAACGCCTGAACCTCGACCACCCAGCAGTCCAGCATGCGCTGGGCCAGCGCCACGCACATGTTGTTGACGCCCTGCCGGTCGAGCGGGCCGAAGGCGAGGGCGAAGGTTACGGCGCTGCGTCCGATCACCGGATAGATGAAGCGGGTATAGGGAGCGTATTGCTGTCCGGCCGCCGCGATGAAATCGGTCCAGGCGTGCTCGGCCTCCACCGGGGTCAGGTAGTCGCCGATGCGCGCCGCGTAGAAGTTCCGCGCCGGTCCGCTGCCCGAGAAGTCGTAGTCGTGGACGCCGATGATCGGCGCCAGCCGCTCGGGCGGCAGAGTGATGCTGGCGATGCTGTCGGACGACAGGCGCGCCTTGCCGTCCTGCACGTCGAGCAGGCCGAGCACGGCTCCGCGCTCCAACTTGGCTTCGCGCTTCTTACCGTCGCGTATCTCCATCCCGGCGGCCGGCTCGGTCAGGACGTGGGTGCCGCGCAGGACGCCGTTGGGGAAGGTCCAGCGCTGCCGTCCGACGACGGCGGCCCTTCCGGAGACTTCACGAGCGATGAAGATGCTGTCCAGGCTGTCGCTCGGCACATAGCCGATGTCGCGGCCGCCCAGCCCGATCTGGGTCCAAGACGGCATCCTGCGCGGCGTGCCGAATGCCGCGACCACCTTGCCCTTGGGCAGCGACATGACGACCCGGCTGTCCGCACTGGCGGAAACCAGAACGTCGACGTCGCGGTTCAGGATCGTCTCGCCCGTCTGCGGCTTGCCGAGATTGGGACCGCCCTGGGCCGCCGCCGGGGCGGGAGCGACGGCAGGCCAACCCAGCGTCACGGCCAGCACGAGGCAAAGGAGGACCAGCGGCTTAGGCAGATTCTGCATCGCGTTCCCCAGTGTATCGGGCAAATCCTGCCGGTACCGATCGGTCCATATCTCTAAAATGCACGGTATTCCGCCAATGGCATGGGCCTTGCCATTGGTATGGCGAACCATGCGTCGGGAAAGTCCCCGACGGCGCCTTGCCGGAGACGACCATGAGCAGCTTACTGAACACCGGATTGTTGGGGGCGGCTTTCGGAGCCTGCATATGCTGGAGCGGTCCGGTCACGGCTGCCGTCGTCTGTGCCACGCCGGGGCAGGACGCCGACCCCGTCGCCCTGTTCGACATGGTGGCGCCGTCTGTCGTGACCATCGAAGCGACATCGGACGGCGACAGGATGGTCGGGACCGGCTTCCTGTGGGACCGCTCCGGCCATGTCGTGACCAACGAACACGTCATCCGGTCGGGCAAGCAGCTTACCATACGCTTTTCCGATGGACGTGCCGTCCGCCCCTCGACGATCTCCGTCGCGGCGCATCTGGACGTCGCGGTGCTCCTGGCCGATACGAGGGAGGCGCCGCCGGTCAGCCATGGGGCCGCCGGCAGGCTGGGCATGGGCCAAAGGGTCTTTGCGATCGGCAATCCATACGGATCGGGGGTAAGCCTAAGCCGGGGCACCATCAGCGGACTGGACCGGCCGGTCGATCTCGGCGGCGGCAGACGGATCGACAACGCGATCCAGACCGATGCCAGCCTCAATCCCGGCAATTCCGGCGGACCGCTGATCGATGCGCGAGGCTGTCTGGTCGGCATGGCGACCGCCCTCGTCGTGCCGTCGGCCGGAGAGCCGAACGTCGGGTTCGCGGTGCCGGTCGACCTTCTGGAGCGCACGGTCGCCCGTCTGATCGAACCCGGCGTCCGGAAAGTCTCCGACGTGGCACCGGATGCGTCCGGCACCACCGCGCTCGGCATCCTGGCGGAAGATGCCAGACCCGGCATCCGCGTGCTGAAGGTCATGCCCGGATCACGCGCCGCGACCCTGGGGGCGAAGCCCGGCGATCTGATCACCCATGCCGATGACCGGCCGGTCAACAGCGTCGCGGCTCTGACCGCGCACCTGAAGCGCCGAGGGGCCGACGGCATGCGCCTGACGTTCCTGCGCGGCAAGGAGAGCCGCACCGTCGAAGTTCTCCTGGCCTCCACCAGCTTGTGAGGCGTCACGGTTTCGGCTCCAGCATGACGATGGTCGGCAGCCGGACGGTGAAGGTGATCGGTTCGGGCGCCGGCTGGGAGGAGGCCGGGACCGGCGCCTGCTGCTGCGGTGCCGCGCCGAACGGAGTTATCGGGACGATGGCTGTGTAGCCGGGATTGGCCTGGGCAACCGGCGGCAGACCCAACGCCATCGACGGGGAGCCGGTCGGCGCCACGGCTTCCACTGCCGGGGCCTGGGCTTGAACAGGCTTCCTTGGCGGGACGGGCGGAACGAATACCGGGGGAGTGTACGGCGTCACCTTCGCCACGGCCGGCATCATCGGAGCCGGCGGCGGTGCATAAGCCGGTGCGCCCGCCGGAGGTCCCACTATCGGCGCCGGCTTCGGCGGAAGTACCGGAACGCTGGCGATCAGCCGCGAGGAACCCGGAGTCGGGGCGCCGTAATGTACCGGCGTAATGCCAACGGCGATCGATCCGGCGCCGGGCGGTGTCGGCGCCGGCGGAGCGTTGCTCGCTGGCGGCGGCAGGTCCATCGGCATGATGTCAACGACGGGAGGCGGCGGCATCGCGGCCGGGGCCGTCGTGGGGGCCGGCATGGGTGCTGATGGAGGTTTGGCTTCGGCGGCCTTCGCCGGAGCCTTCTTCCGCGCCTTGGCAGGCGCCGCCGGGGCATCCTTCCCCTTAGCCGGAGCAGGAGCCGGTGTTGCCGGCTGCTGGGCCAGCGCTTCGTGCCGAAGCGCCGGTACCGTGGCGGTCGCTAAGGCGGCGATCAGGAGAAGCGTGTATCTCATGGCCGGGCCGGCGGTTCCTTGGGCTTGTCGGGCTGAAGCTTCGGTATGCCGGTCACGGGATCGATCACCACCCTCAGGATACCGTCATCGCCGATATGCGTTTCGACCCGTCTGCCGCTGACCGGATCGAACGGCCCTTCGGATTTGCCGGTGATCGGATCGGTCGTGAACATGACCTCGATCGACTCCGGCATGCCGATCGGCGGCGCCCCGTACAAAGCCGGCTGAGGTGCTGCGGCGCATCCGCCGAGCAGGAGTGCCGTGCCCAGAACCCAGAAACGCCGAATGCCGCCTGTGGGGAAGTCCAGTGCCATGACGGGAGTTTACTTCAGCATGCCGACCAGGGTAGCGCCCCCGATGGCGGCGGCAAGGACAGTAGCGACCATGACGCCAACGACCACCCACAGATACGAGCGAGTCGGGCGCTCCGCCAGTTCTGCCTGGATACCGATCAGGCGCGTGGACATTTCCATCCGAACTTCAACGATCTCGCTTCGCACCTCGGCAAACTTTCCTGAAACTTCGGTCCTGGATTGATTGGCGTCAGCCTGGATACTGTTTGAGATCTCGGCAATCTCAGCCCTTATCTTGCCGTATTCCGTCGAAGTTTCTGCCCTGACTTCGCTGAATTGCTTTGTGACTTCACCCCTGAACTTACCGAATTCGTTTGAGACTTCGCCCCTGAATTGCCAGAATTCCGTCGAGACGTCACTCCGAAGCTGGTTTATGGACAGGGTCAAGTCCGAGCGGGTTTGCGCGTTCTCCGCCTTAAGCTCAGCGGTATTGGTGGCGACATCCGCCTTGCTGGCGGTATGGTTGAGGCGTTCGTCGATCCGATGAAGCAGGGGCAGCACTTGGTTATAGAGCAGGCCCTTGACCTCGCTCATATCCCCTTCCAGTCGTGGGACGCGTGCTTCCATGCCGGGATCATGCGGCCCGCCGTCGCCGCCGTCAAGATTCTCGCTTCCAATGCCTGACCGGCTTGCGATAACACGCGTTGGACGGGCGCCTGCCGTGCTTTTGCGACTGGGAGCCGTCATGGAAGCCTTCCGTAATGATCTTGACTGGTTACAATGGCACTATAGATCGCCTTTTTCATAAATGGTCTCAACCGCGACGTTGCGCCGCTGATCGCTGACGAGTCGGAACCGGAATTACCACGACCGTGTTCGCCTCCCTGCAAATAAAGGAATCGAAGCTATGGAATACGTGAACCTCAAGGGCGCGCGGGTGCCGGTCCTCGGCCTCGGGACGTGGCAGTTGTCGGGCGCGCAGTGCGCCGATGTCGTCCGGGCCGGGCTCGATCTGGGATACCGTCACATCGATACCGCCCAGGCCTATAACAACGAGGAAGAGGTGGGCGTGGCGCTTGCCGGATCAGGCGTCGCGCGCGACGACATCTTCCTGACGACCAAGGTCTGGTACGAGCGGATCGCTCCCGGCGAATTGCAGCGTTCGGTCGACGAAAGCCTGACGAAGCTGCGCACCGACCATGTCGATCTGCTGCTGATCCACTGGCCCAACGCCAAGATTCCGCTGGGCGACAGCCTGAAGGCGCTGGCGGAGGTCAAGGCCCAGGGCAAGGCGCGCCACATCGGCGTCAGCAACTTCACGGTCGCACTGCTTAAGGAAGCCGTCGAAGTCCACGGCGTCGATCTGGCATGCGATCAGGTCGAATACCATCCATTCCTGTCGCAGCGCCCGGTGCTGGATTTCCTGCGGTCCCACGAGATGTTCCTGACCGCCTATAGCCCAATCGCGCGCGGTGAGGCCGCGACTCACCCGACGCTGATGAGGATCGGAGAGGCGCATGGCAAGTCGGCTGTTCAGGTAACGCTGCGCTGGCTGCTCGACCAGGCCAACGTGGTCGCCATCCCCAAGGCCAGCGGCGAGAAGCACCTTAAAAGCAACTTCGAGATATTCGACTTCAAGCTGACCGACGCCGAACGGGCCGAGATCGACGCCCTCACCGGCAACCGCCGCCTGATCAATCCAGGCTGGGCGCCGGCTTGGGACGCTGCGTGAGTTAATGAAGCTGATGCCGGGGAGGCGGGACGTCCGCTTCAGCCATCTGGATCGCGATCGGGCTTGCCTGATGGTGGATCAGGCGCCATGACCCCAGTTCCTCGATGAAGATGTTGGTGGCGGCGAGCACGCCGCCGTCCAGCACTTCCTCGCAGACGACGATGGCGGTCTTGCCGTGGATGAAGGCCCGGTCGTTGCGGCTGTAGGCGTTCGGGGACGCGGGGTTCTTCATGATGTCGCGCCAGCTGGACAGGACGGCCGCGCGCTCCATCAGCGGCGGCCAGCCGGGATGGATGCACAGGACGGGCACGCCGCGCGCCCATATCTTGTCCATGGTGGCAAGGTCGCGGCTGCTGAAGGCGTGGTAGAAAGCGCGGTTGGCGGCCAGCGCGTCGTCTAGCGAAGGTCCGGCCGCCAGGGACTCCGTCGTGGTGCTGGTGGTCATGGCGGTCATTCCTGCCGGTTGTTCTAACCAAACGTGATAGACCGCCACACTACCTCAGTCAAAGATCTTCCGCGAGCCTGATGCCGGAGAACTGCCAGCGGGCGTTGGGCGGGAAGAAGTTGCGGTAGGTCGCCCGGATATGGTCGCCCGGCGTGGCGCACGAGCCGCCGCGCAGCACCATCTGATTGCACATGAACTTGCCGTTATACTCGCCGACCGCTCCGGGAGGCGCCTTGTATCCGGGATAGGGGGTGTAGGGGCTGGCCGTCCATTCCCAGACGTCGCCGTATATCTGCCACGGCCCAAGGCCGGCGCAGGGAGAGGACGCCGGGTGCAGGGTCCCACATTCCTGCATATTGCCGTCGGCCATCTGGGTGCGGCCGAACAGTTCCCACTCCGCTTCCGTGGGCAGGCGCTTGCCGGCCCAGGCGGCGTAGGCCGCCGCCTCGTAGAAGCTGACATGGCAGACGGGCTCCGAATCGACGACGGGTTTCACCCCGGCAAGGGTGTAGACCAGCCACTCGCCGTGCTGCTTGTGCCAGTAGAGCGGTGCGCGCCATTCCTGGGCCTCGACCTCGGCCCAGCCGTCCGACAACCAGTATTCGGGCTTGTCGTAGCCGCCGGACTCGATGAACTCCCGATACTCGCCGCAGGTGACGGGGCGGCCAGCCAGGCGGAACGGACGGACATAGGTGTCGTGGCGCGGCGTCTCGCTGTCGAAGCAGAAAGGCGTGCGGGACGACGGATCGTTGGGATCGCAGCCGATCTGGACCAGTCCGCCCCTGTGTTCGAACCACTTCTGCGGCGCCGTGGTCGGAACCGGCGAATTGGCGTGCGCATGGTAGGCCGGCATCAGCGGGTTGGACCACAGCACATGCTTGATATCGGTGACGATCAGTTCCTGGTGCTGCTGTTCGTGGTTGAGCCCCAGGATGATGACATCGGTAAGCTCGGTCAGGCCGTCATCCGGGATCTGGCGTATCAGGCGGAGGCAGGCGGCGTTGACGTGGTCGCGGTAGCGCTGGACTTCGTCCCAGCTCGGCCGGGAAAGCATGCCGCGCTGCGGTCTCGGATGCCGGTTGCCCAGCTTGTTGTAGTAGGAGTTGAACAGGTAGCCGTAGCGTTCGTCGAAGGCCGTGTAGCCTGGCGCGTAGCGTGAGAGAACGAAGATTTCGAAGAACCACGTGGTATGTGCCAGATGCCATTTGGACGGGCTGACATCCGGCATCGACTGGATCATTTGGTCTTCGGGGGTCAGCGGCGCCACCAGCCCGACGGTACGACCGCGTACCCGCATGAAGCGGCGAACCAGCCGTTCGCGAGCGTCCGGCGCGGTCGCGAGTTCGATCACGTCCTGCATAGTTTCGAGCATTCCTGTTCCTCCGGCATGTCGATACGCACCGAACCCTTACCGAGGGCGGTGCGCATGTCCTTTAGAATGAAACACACAACTTGGGAATTAGGTCAGCGTCTCAGTCAGGGCTATATCGACAGGGTACCCCCCATGGAGGTGAAAGAAGATTCCGTCGGTTGGTAGCCATTGGGTCAACGGTTGGTTAACGGCGTCATACATCCGCCGCGATGCTGCGTTGCAGCAAATGCGGATGCCGAGAATGCTGAGGATGCTTATCTTGTGTATCGGCAGCTACCGGAACGGAGTTGCCGGCTTTCAACGAGCTTCCTAAGTTTCTAAGGACAAATACAATGGTCATCCTCTCTCTTTGCGGTGACAAGTACAACAAGCCCAGCGACAAGCCTGAAGACATGACCCTTCTGGACCGCATGTGGAAGCGCGCCGTCGCTCGCATCGTCCAGAACGGCGGCGCTGCTCAGGTTCGTCTCCCCAATCCGGCCAACGGCGCGCGCACCGCAGCCTGAGACGGCACTTGTCTTCGGGCGCCTTCGAGGTGCCCCTCAGTTAACGTTGGCGGCGGTCTGGAAGAGCGTCAGCGCCGTCGGCCCCAGCCAAGTGGCGAGCGAACCGCCGCACAGCATTCCCGCCAGGAAGATCACCGCTGCCATGGCGAGCTGACGTTTGCTGCCGGCCGGCTTGCGGTCGGAAGCGTCCGGCTCGCCGTCGAGCCCCGCGCCGGGTTTGCCGTTTCCGATGCCTGTCGTATCCGCGTCGGGATCGACGGCCACGGAGGTGAACTCCGGTTTTCCCAATGTCTCCGTTATCGTCTGCGTCACCGCGTCGAAGGAGAAATCGGCGTCGGGCAACCGGCGCTGGCGATGGATCCGGCCCAGCAGTTCGGCGGTCAGGAAGATATAGTCCTGCGTTGAATGGGTGGCGCGGTTGAACAGGGTGGAAGGAGCGCGCTTGACTTCCGCCTTCAGGATCTCCGGATCGAACCGGATTCTGTTGCGGTAGGTCAGCCCGGAGAACTGGCTGCCCAGGTCCTTCAAGGTCTGCTGGTCGCGCCGCGTTCCCTCGAACAGCGAAACCAGGATGCCGTTGACCACCAGTCCGGGGCTGAGGCCGCCGCGCAACGCGTTGACCGTTTCCACGGTCCGCTGCACGCCCTGGATCGAGAAGGCACCCGATGTCGTCGGGATCAGAACGCTGTCCGCCGCGATCAGGGCGCTCAGCGAGAGCAGGCCCATCGCGGGAGGGCAGTCGATCACGACGAAGTCGAAGCGGTCCTCCGAGAAGGTCAGGTAGCGCTTCAGGCCGTGGTTGGGCCGGACGCGGTCGTCCAGGCCGGTTTCCAGCAGCGTGAGCGCCCGCGTCGACGGGATGATCCACAGGTTCTGGACGACCGTTTCGTGCAGCGCGTCCTCGATCACCGCCTGCTTTCGGATGACGTCCACAAGGTTTGGCGACGCACCGGTACGCGACAGGACGGTGGTGCTGCTCTGCTGCGGATCGATATCGACCAGCAGGCAGCGATATCCGGCCGCAGCCAGACATACCGACAGGTTGAGCGATACCGTCGTCTTGCCCACGCCGCCCTTGTGATTGTAGATGGCGATCGTGTGGGTCGGGCTGATACGGGTCGGCGCGTTCGGGCTCGAAGTCATCAACTGGGGTCCGGAAGAGAGCTGTCCAAGACAAGGGCGTCGGCGACAAGGTCGGCTGGCAGGATACCGGCCAAAGGTTTAGACCTTGTTGGCGGATCGGGCAATCTCTAGCCGAACGATTTACCTATAAAGTCACCGATTGTTGCACCGTCACTCGGCCTGAGCCTTTCTTGGCATGAACCCGCGCGCCGGATTGTAGCCGTAGACGGCGGCCCCCAGGAACACGGCCAGCGCCAGCGCGGTCCAGCCCAGCGATTCCCAGTTCACTTCCGCGTAGAGCGCGAAGCGAATCAGCTCGACCGCGTGGGTGAACGGGTTGACCGAGCAGATCTGGAACAGCAGGACGCTGGATTCCTGCATCTTCCACAGCGGATAGAGCGCCGACGACAGGAAGAAGGTCGGGAATATGACGAAGTTCATGACGCCCGCGAAGTTCTCGAGCTGGCGGATCGTGGACGACAGCAGCATGCCTACGGCCCCCAGCATCAGGCCGCTCAGGACCAATGCCGGCAGCACCGTCAGGAATCCTACCGGCGGCAGGTCGATCCCGAAGGCGAGCGCTATCAGCAGGAAGGCATAGACCTGGAGGATCGACACGGCCGTTCCCGCCAGCAGCTTGGACGTCAGCAGGAACCAGCGGGGCAGGGGACTGACCAGCAGTGTCCGCATGCTGCCCATCTCCCGGTCGTAGACCATCGAGAGCGAGCTTTGCATGCCGTTGAAGAGCTGGATCATCCCGACCAGTCCGGGAATGATGTAGGTCTCGTAGGTGATGTAGGTCTCGTAGGGCGGGATGATCGAGACGCCGAGTGCGGCCCGGAAGCCCGCCGCGAACACCAGTAGCCAGACCAGGGGGCGCACCAGCGCCGCCAGGAAGCGTTCCCGCTGATGCAGGAAGCGCAGCACCTCGCGCGTCACGATGCCGTTGAGCGCACGGCCGTAGTGAAGGGCGCTCATGCCGCCACCTGGTTGATCAGCCGGTGGAAGGTCTGCGTCAGGTTGGCGGACGAGTTGTTCTGGTTGACCTCCGCCACGCTGCCGTCGGCCAGGATGTGGCCCTTGTGGATAACGACCACGCGGTCGTCGGGATAGACCTCGTCGATCAGGTGCGTCGCCCATAGCACCGCCATGCCCTGGGTGCGGCACAGGTCATGGACATGCTCGACGATGCCGCGCCGGGCGGGAACGTCCAGGCCGACGGTCGGCTCGTCCAGCACCAGGAGGTCGGGGCGGTGGAGGAGAGCGCGCGCCAGTTCCACCCGGCGGCGGTGGCCGCCGTTCAGCTGACGGACCTTCTCCTTGTCGCGCTCGCCCATGTCGAGCCGTTCCAGCGCCTCGTCGATCCGGTCGGCGGCGTCGCGCCGGCCGATGCCGTGGAGGGAGGCGAAGTAGTGCAGGTTCTGGCGGACGGTCAGGTCCAGGTCCAGCGTCGGCTGCTGGAACACGACGCCCATATGGGCCAGCGCCTTTGTCGGGCGCTCCCGCAGGTTGATCCCGCAAACGCTGATCTTGCCGCGCGGAGCCTCGAACAGCCGCGTGATCAGCGAGAACAGCGTCGTCTTGCCGGCTCCGTTGGGGCCGAGCAGAGCGGTGAACTCCCCCTGGCCGATCCGGAACGAGATGTCCTCAATGGCGAAGCCACGGCCGTAACCGTAGCTCAGCCCGTCGATTTCCAATGCCGATTCGGTCATCTATCCCTTGCGTTTCCCGCCGCGTCATATTCGAGGGCTGTCTGGCGAGCCCTTTCCGTCGACCGGCTAGCTTATCCCTTTATGGCGATGCCCCAGGGATACCGGCCGACCGGGATCGACTTTATCACGGTCATCGTGTCGATATCGATCACCGATACGTCGTTGCTGACGCCGTTGGACGTGAACAGGCGCTTCTGGTCCGGTGTGAATTCCAGATGCCATACCCGGCGGCCGACCAGAAGGTATTTCTCGACCTCGAAGGTTTGGGCATTGATTACAGCCACATGGTTGGCGGGACCCAGCGCCACGAAGGCGTAGCGGCCGTCGTCGCTCAGCTTGACGCCGACCGGCTGGATCTTGTCCCTGGCAATGCCCTTGATATTGAACTGGATCGTGCGCTCGACCTTGTGGGTTGCCGTGTCGATGATCGAGACGGTGCCGCCGATCTCCGCCGAAACCCAAAGCTTCTTGCCCGCCTTGTCGAACTCCGCGTGGCGCGGCCTGCTGTCCACCAGCGTATTGTCGACCAGCACCCGCTTGGCGGTGTCGATCCAGTGTACCATGTTGGTGGTTTCCGACGTATTGACCGCCCAGGTGCCGTCGGGACTGACGGCCATGCCTTCCGGCTCCACACCGACATCGATCTGATAGGCGACCTTGCGGGCCGGGACATCGACCACGGTCACCACGTTGCTGTCCTCGTTGGCGATGAACAGGTGACTGCCGTCCGGGTGAAGGGCGAACTGCTCGGGGTCCTCGCCGGAAGGAAGGTTGTTGAGGATCTTGCCCGTCGCCGTGTCCATCACCTGGACCGTGTCGTCGTCGCTGGCGCAGATATAGAGCAGCGAGCCGTCGGCATTCAGGGTGATGCCGCGCGGGCGCTTGCCGACCTTGATGGTCTTGGTGACCTTGAGCGTCTGGGCGTCGATGACGCTCAGCGAGTTGTCCTTCTCGTTGGAGACGAACACGGTCTGGCCCGCTGCAGGAGTCGTGAGTGCCAAAACGATGATCGCTGCCGGCAGCATCCGCATTGCCATATCGGTGTTTCTCCCCTGACCGTACCGGTGAATTGTTTCCCCATTACGGTATCGAAGGTATCGGGACCGATGCCCGGCCATGCATTAGACTTTGGAACCATGCTCCGCCGGAACTGGTATTTTCAGGAAAAAGTCTTTGCTTTCATTTGCTTAAGCCAATCCTGGTGAAGCAGGCTGCTACCATAGTCCAATTAGAGCGAAGGCGAGGCATGGATATTATCCGGCGCAAAGAAGCGATCAACGCTGTTTGCAAAAGGAACTTGCCCATGAATGCTCGGTTTCTCCGACTTTCCGCCGCCGCCCTCATCGTCGGCGGGATTGCCGCAGTATCGTCCGGCATCTTCCCGGCCCCGGCTTTCGCTCATGGCGACGTCACTCCCCAGGCAGTCGATACCACCGGGCTGGAACCGCTGGGCAAGGACTGGAAGGAGAGCAATCCTTACCGGGGCAACGAACGGGCGATCGAGATCGGAAAATCGGCCTTCAATCAGAACTGCGCCCGCTGCCACGGCCTCGGCGCGGTCTCCGGAGGCATCGCTCCCGACCTGCGCTTCCTGGAGCCGGGTGACGGCGGCGACGAATGGTTCAAGGAGCGCGTGCGCAACGGCGCCATCCGCAACGGCATTACCTACATGCCTAAATTCGACGAAGCGCTGGGGCAGGAAGCCCTATGGACCATCCGTTCATGGCTCGAGACCGTCGCCGAGCAATGAGCGCCCAAGCAATAAACGGGGGCATGCTCAAGCGCCTGTTCCTGGCCGTCGGCCTCACCGTGACGTCCGCTCTTCCAGGATTCGCCGCGTCGCTGGATACGGTGACGGAGCGTGGCGTCCTGCGGTTCGCGGTCTACCGCGACTTCCCGCCGTTCTCGCACCGCGTCGGCGGCAGCCTTGAGGGCGCCGACGTCGATCTCGCCAAGGCGATCGCCGGCAAGATGGGGCTCGGGGTCGAGTTCATGGAGTTGACGGCCGACGAGAACATGGACGACGACCTGCGGAACGCCGTCTGGAAAGGCTCAATCCTCGGCGGCGGCGTGGCGGATGTCATGATGCATGTCCCGGTCAACCGGGACTTCGCCCAGCGCAACGATCTGGTC
Source organism: Skermanella aerolata KACC 11604 (assembly GCF_000936425.1). Classification (GTDB taxonomy): domain Bacteria; phylum Pseudomonadota; class Alphaproteobacteria; order Azospirillales; family Azospirillaceae; genus Skermanella; species Skermanella aerolata. The sequence continues at coordinate 110,038 of NZ_AVFK01000021.1, forward strand.
GTGATCTTCGGTGCCTATCAGCGGGAAACCTTCGCCGTCGCCCGCGATCCGTCCCGGATCTCCGAGACCGCGGGTTTCCCGGTTTTCCAGACCGAGAAGGTCGGGGTCGAACTGGATACAGTGCCCGACTTCTTCCTGTCGGGGGCATTCGGAGGACGGCTACGCGAGAACATCGTCCACTACGGCACGGTGGATCAGGCGGCGGACGGGTTGCGGGCTGGCGAGGTCGCGGCGGTGTTCGCTCCGCTCAGCCAGCTGGAAGGCGCGCTGGGGCCTGACAAGGCCAAGTTCCCGATCGGCAGGATGGCGGCGCCCAATCTCAACCCGTCGGAATGGAAGATCGGCATGGCGGTCAAGCAGGACGGCCACGATCTTGCCTATCGCGTCGGCGCTGTCGTGACCGAACTGCTGGACGGTGGTACCGTCAAGGCAATTTACGACCGGCACGGGCTGACGCACAGCGCTCCGGCGGAATAATGCTATTGGCATTGAGGTTTGGTCGGTGAGTTCCGCAGAAAGGTCGGGCTGAAGAGGCCCGGCCTACAAAACTCGTTCGGGCAAAAGCACGCTCGCGTAGGTCGGGCCTCTTCAGCCCGACATCGAACGCTGGCAAAAGAAAATCGCTTCCAGGGGAGGCTTCGAGTGATCAGGATCGCTGGATTACTATTTGTCATGGCCGTATCCGCGGCTCCAGCTATTGCAGATCAGGACCCGCTTCGATCGGTGATGTGGGACGACATGCGGGCGGTGATCCTGGGCGGCGGTGACGTGGTGTTCGACCAGCGTGTCCGGGTCACGGCCCCTGCCAATGCCGAGGATGCCTTGAACGTGCCGGTGATGGTCGATGCCTCGGGCCTCGACGCCGAGGACGAGGTCGAGGAGATCGTCGTCTTCGCCGACATGAATCCGATCCCGCGAATCCTGAACTATCGTCCGGCCGGCGCCAAGCCGCTGATCGGCTTCCGGCTTAAGCTTCAGCAGGCGACGCCTATCCGCGCCGCCGCCCGCACCCGTGACGGCGTCTGGCATGTCGGTGGAGTCTTCGTCGATGCCGCGGGGGGCGGCTGCACCTCGCCGGCCCTGGCCCATAGCGATCCGCAGTGGGAGCGCCACCTGGGCGAGGTTCAGGCGCGCGCCTGGGCGCCGGCCGCCGATGGCGGCGTTCGGGTCCGTTTCCGCGTCCGGCATCCGATGGATACCGGTCTGGCGCCGGGCATTCCCGCCTTCTATCTGGAAAGCCTGGCAGTCCGGGACGGCGACGCGCGCGATCTTGGACAGATCGACTTGTTCGAGCCGGTTTCGGAAAACCCCGTATTCACGCTGGAGGTTTCTCCCTCGGCCGGGTCCAGGTCGCTCTGCCTGACCGGGAGGGACAACAACGGCACGCCCGTCCTGGCCGACATCCCATTGTCCTGGCGGCAGAGCGCGCTGCCATGAGGCTTATCCTCACTATCGTGCTCTGCGTCGCTTGGACGCTGCCGGGCTGGGCCGCCGGTCCGACATATCGCCTGGAACCGCGCCGGATTGCGCTGGACACCTATGTCTTCGAGGGTGCCGTCGAGCACTTCACTCAAGAGAACGGCGGCAATATCCTGAATTCCGGCTTCATCGTGACGGATGAGGGCGTGATCGTGATCCAGACCGGGCCGTCCCTCCGCTATGGGGAGGAGATGCGGGCCGCCATCGCGAAGGTGACCGGCAAGCCGATCCTGAAAGTCTTCGTCAGCAACCAGCATCCCGACTACTTCCTGGGATCGCAGGCTTTCGCGGATGTCCCGATCGCGGCGCTGCCGGGAACGATCGACGGCATTCGCGTCGAAGGGCGCGCCGTGACGGAGAACATGTACCGCTTGGTCGGCGACTGGATGCGCGGCACGGATGCGGTGGTCCCGACCGAAGCGGTGCTGCCGGCGACGCAAGTGTATGGCGGTCACCGCCTGCGGCTGATCTCCCTGTCCGGTCATACCCCGGCGGATCTCGCAATCTACGACGAGACGACGCGGGTGCTGTTCGCCGGCGGACTGGTGTTTTCCGACCGGGCGCCGACCACGCCGCACGCCGACATTCCGCGCTGGTTGGAGTCGCTGGACGTGCTGGCCGCGCTGGACGTGGCGGTCCTGGTTCCCAACCACGGCACCGTCCGTTCCGATGGTTCCGCCATATCGCAGACCCGCGACTACCTGGACTGGCTGACTGCGGCGCTTAGCCGGGCGGCGGAGGGCGGTCTGGACATGACGGAGGCCATGGCGCTCGGCATACCTCCCCGTTTTTCGTCGCTTGCCGTCGTCCAGGAGGAGTTCATCCGCTCGGTTGCCCATCTATATCCAAAAATAGAACAGTCTGTCTTGATAAAAATTAACTGATGAAACGAATATCCCAGTAATCCTGCGGCCACAGGCCAGCGGGAGTTCTTGCGTTGTCTAAGAAAACCTTCGCCGAAGCATTGTACTTTTTGCCAATTGCTTGATTTGGTGGCGGAGTTAAGCTCACCTTCGTTAAGGAAAAACAGGCGGTCCGGTCGGGAAGATTTGTCATTACCAAATCAAACCGTGGGGCCTGCCGGCTCTTCGACGGCGAGCATGAAACAAAACCAGCATCGGCGAACCGGCGCCACGCTTGGCCAGATTTTGAGGGAGGCTGCTGAATGAAGCGTACTTTTGCGAAAATCGCCGTTGTGGGCGCTGTCGCGGGCGGGTTAGCGGTCGCAGCGCCGGGTGGCGCCGCCCAGGCGGCCGGCGGCCCGACCGACCAGGACATCCTGAAGGATGCCGAAACCCCAGGCGATATCCTGACCTACGGCATGGGCACCCAAGGCCAGCGCCACAGCACCCTGAAGGCGGTCAATCCCGACACGGTCAAGAAGCTGGCGCCGGTATGGGCGTTCTCGTTCGGCGGCGAAAAGCAGCGCGGCCAGGAATCCCAGCCCATCGTCCATGACGGCACGATCTACGTGACCGGCTCCTATTCCCGCCTCTTCGCGATCGATGCCCGCACCGGCGACAAGAAGTGGCAATACGACGCCCGCCTTCCCGAAGGCATCATGCCGTGCTGCGACGTGGTGAACCGGGGCGCCGCCATCCGGGGCGACAAGATCTATTTCGGCACGCTCGACGCCCGCCTCGTGGCGCTCAACAAGGACACCGGCAAGGTCGTCTGGAACAAGAAGGTCGCCGACTATCAGGCCGGCTATTCCATGACCGCCGCCCCGCTGATCGTCGACGGCAAGATCATCACCGGCAATTCCGGCGGTGAGTTCGGCGTGGTCGGCGCCGTCGAGGCGCGCGATGCCGAGAGCGGCGAGCTGATCTGGAGCCGCCCGACGGTCGAAGGCAACATGGGCACGCTGAACGGCAAGGAAAGCACGATGACGGGCGTCAAGAACGCCACGTGGACGGGCGATCTTTGGCAGACCGGCGGCGGCGCCACCTGGCTCGGCGGCACCTACGATCCCGAAACCAAGTCGCTCTTCTTCGGCACCGGCAACCCGGCCCCGTGGAACAGCCACCTGCGTCCCGGCGACAATCTCTACACCTCGTCCACACTGGCGATCAATCCGGACAACGGCGAGATCAAGTGGCACTTCCAGACCACGCCGCATGACGGCTGGGATTTCGACGGCGTCAACGAGTTCATCTCGTTCGACCTGAAGAAGGAAGGCAAGGTCATCAAGGCGGGCGCCAAGGCCGACCGCAACGGCTTCTTCTTCGTGATCGACCGGACCAACGGCAAGCTGCTGAACGCCACCCCGTTCGTCACCGAAACGTCCTGGGCCAAGGGCTTCGACCTCAACACCGGGAAGCCGATCTACAACGAGGACAAGCGTCCGCCCAACCCGGTCGACGGCGGCGGCGCCTCCGCCGGCCAGGGCAAGCCGATCTTCGCGGCTCCCAGCTTCCTCGGCGGCAAGAACTGGATGCCGATGGCATACAGCCCCGATACCGAGCTGTTCTACGTCCCGGCCAACGAGTGGGGCATGGACATCTGGAACGAGGCGATCACCTACAAGAAGGGTGCCGCCTATCTCGGCGCCGGCTTCACCATCAAGCCGCTGTTCGAGGACTATATCGGCGCCCTTCGCGCGATCGATCCGAAGACCGGCAAGATCGTTTGGGAATACAAGAACCCCGCTCCGCTCTGGGGCGGCGTGCTGACCACCGCCGGCAATCTCGTCTTCACCGGCACTCCCGAGGGCTACCTGAAGGCCTTCGACGCCAAGACGGGCGCCGAGCTTTGGAAGTTCAACACCGGCTCGGGCATCGTCGGGTGCCCCGTCACCTGGGAGATGGACGGCGAGCAGTATGTCTCGGTCGTTTCCGGCTGGGGCGGCGCCGTCCCGCTGTGGGGTGGCGAGGTCGCCAAGAAGGTCAAGGACATCAACCAGGGCGGCATGCTCTGGACCTTCAAGCTGCCCAAGACCTGAACGCTGGCGGCCGGGTTCGTTTCTTGCCCGGCAACTTCAAGAAAAACTCGGGGCCGGTCACCGCCGGCCCCGTTCCCCTGTCGGAACCCTGCTTTTGTGACGAGTTCGATCTTGCATCGAAACGGAACCCGACGCACACTCCCGTCCGGGAAACGCCGCTACAACGAGCGCAAATAACCGCCATGTGCAAGGTTTTGATTGCGGATGATCATCCGCTCTTCAGGGACGCCCTCAAGACCGCGCTTGCGGTTTCCGTCGAGGGAAGCAATCCGGTCGAAGCATCGAACCTCGATGAGGCGATCGCCGCGATTCGCAGCCATGGCGATTTCGATCTGGCGCTGCTCGACCTGTCGATGCCCGGCGTCAACGGCTTCAGTGGGTTGCTGAGCCTCCGCGCCCAGTTTCCGGCTCTGCCCGTCGTGATCGTATCCGCCCATGAGGACGCCAAGCTGGTCCATCAGGCATTGGATTACGGCGCCATCGGCTTCATCCCCAAATCCACCCCACGCGAAGGCATCGCCGAGGCGTTGCGCAGCGTCATCGCCGGCAACGTCTACATCCCGCCCAACATGGCGAAGGACGACGCGGCGACCGGGGCCGACAGCCGCGACGAGGATGCGGAGATCGCGCGCCGCATCGCGACGCTGACCGCCCAGCAGCTTCGGGTCCTGGAAATGCTCGGCACCGGCAAGCTGAACAAGGAAATCGCGTTCGAACTCAACATCGCCGAGACGACGGTCAAGGCGCATGTTTCCGCGATCCTCCAGAAGCTGAAGGTCTATAGCCGCACCCAGGCGGTCGTCTTCGCCTCCCGCCTGCACTTCGACAGTTTTCAGAGCGCGCGCTGACAGCTGCCGGCTTCGAGTGCGGTCGCCCGCTTGGCGCGCTGTCTGGCGGCAAGCCTGGGGAGCGGGGAGACTTCGCTGTCGGGCGCCCGCTCCGGATCGAGGTCGAGCGGCGTCGTCCAGACCTTGGCAAGCCGCGCGCGGATTTCGGGCCGTGCGAGATCTTCGAGCAGGATTCTGCTGCTCGAGGCATCGGGAAAAGGACCGTAGCGCGTACCGCTCAGGGTGAAGTCGGCGAACAGTTCGATCGAGTGGCCGACATCGACTATGATCAGGAAAGGCGGCCAGCCTTCCCATGGGGGCAGGGCGCGGGCATAGGTCTGCGCCTGGATGCACGCTTCGCGCATGGTCCGTTCCCAATGCGCTCCGCCCCGCACGGCCATGCCCCTCCTCGTCCGCGTCGTGGATGGAGCGGCGGCGGGCGGGTGATCGCATCCCTGCTTGGCTTCCAGGACAAAGCATCCGCGCTTGTAGAGATCGATGCGGCCGGTGCTGACCGCGCCATAGGCACGCGGATAGATCACGGTGCGTTCGAAGACATACAGGTTGAGCCGATCGTCGTTACGGGTCGGGTCGGGGCGTGCGACACCGATGAGATCGCAGAGTTCCAGCAGAAAGGGTTGGCAGTTCGCCCGTTCCGCCGCGCCGGAGTCTCTCCAGCGTTCGATAAAAATATCGGACGGATTTATGGTCCTCGCAGACGCAAGTTTCATGAGAAAACCCATGGTGATGATTCACCGCAAAATACGTTCGTATTCACACGAAGGCAATTTCATGAACATGGGTGCGACAGTATTATTTGTTTAGTTAGTATTCTATTTTAAGAATCATGTCCGGGTGCTTACAGTAAATTTCAAATCGAAACAGAGAATTGTATCATTGGTTGAAGTAAGTATCTGCATACTCACGAAGGTTCTTTATTTGTTTTTATGGTCCTGTTTTGTGCTGTCGGCCTGCGTACTCGGCTCGCTGCGACTCCGTTTGTATGTTCAGTTCAGGGAGAGATACGCACCTTCAACCGAACTAGATTGCGCGTCCAGCCAGTCTTGCAGCCTTCCATGGTGATCCGCGTCATGTAGATGTAGGCGTCGTCATCGGTATCCTCGAAGTTCCGGGATGGGCTGTCCGGATCGATCAGGGACGGATAGACCACCGGCAGCGTATCGCAGCCCTTGTCCAGGGTGGTCGGGGTCGGGAACAGCAGGCTCGGTGCCGTCCAGGAGATCAGGTCGGGACTGGTCGCATAATAGACGCCATCGACCGGATCGGTTCCGGGACCTGTCTTTCCGCGATGGGTGAACAGGCCGATATAGAGACCGGAGGGGCGATGGAGACTCAGGCTCGCCATCAGGCGTGTCAGGCCGGGGATTGGCGTACAGGTGGCGGCCCTGTCCGCGGCGGCCCCCGAAGCGTGGTAGGGATCGACGAACCCAACGGTGAAATCCCGGCCGTCCCAGCCGCGCCAGCGTGCCGGATCGTCAAGGCGGTCGGTCCGCATCAGGCAGACGCCGGCACGCTGGCCGCCCTGCGGCGCCGCCGTCATCATCGTATAGAAGTAGTCGCCGCGCCTGACGATGTTGGACGGGTTGAACAGTCCGCTGCGTTTGCCGCGTGTCGGATCGTAGCGGTAGGGCACGCCGGCGACGAAACGCTCCGGTCCGGGGGGAGCCTTGAAACTCCGGCCGCCGTCGGTCGAGACGGCGTAGGTGATCGTATTGTACCAGCAGTCCATGTATTGGCCGGAGGGACACAGGGCAGGGCGCTTATGGCCGTGGAACTCGTTGTGGACTAGGGCATGGACGGTCTTGCCGTCCAGCGTATAGGTGCTGACGATCCACCCCCGGTCGTCGAAGGCGCTGGGATCGTCGTTGCCGGCTCCCTCGAAGACGATGTCGCAGGGATGGCGCAGGCTGTCCAGGGTGGCGCCGGCCATTGCCCGGTTGGTCCAGTGGCTTGCGATCAGGCGGATCGAACCATCGGCCACCCGGAAGGCGCGCACCGGCACGTCGGGCACGTCGAACTTTTCGCAGGCGTCCCGTGCATGGTCGAAGACGACCTCCGGTTCCGCTCCCGGGGGTATCGTCAGTGTCAGGGCACCGGCGAAGGAGGACGGTAGGTCGGCGAGAAGGAGTGCTGCTGTTCCGCAGATCCGGGCCAGTCGCATGAGCATCGGACGTCTCCGCTGGTGAGATGATCCCAGAGAGCGCCGGTTTGGTTATCAAGCTGTTAACGTGAGACTGAGTGGCGATTGCCCTTCAATTTTGTCTTAACCGGTCGTCGGCAGCCCGGCGTCCCAGGACGGCGTGCCCTTGAAGTAATCGGCCAGGAAATCGACGAAACTGCGCACCTTGGGCGACAGGTTGCGGGCGTGCGGATAGACGGCATAGGCGGTCGGGGCATGCATCGCGTATTCCGGCAGCACCTCGACCAGTTCGCCCGCGCGCAGGGCATCGCCGACGATGAAGGTAGGCTGCCGTATGATCCCCTGGCCGGCGATGGCCGCCGCCATCAGGGCATGGCCGTTGTTCGCGGTCATCGTCCCGCTGACGCGCACGGAGACTTCACCGCCGTCGGGGCCGACCAACACCCAGTCGAGCGGGGCGGGGGCATAGACGTAGAGCAGGCAGTTATGGCTGCTGAGGTCCGCGGGGATCTTGGGGGTGCCATGACGCTGGAGATAGTCCGGCGACGCGCAGAGTGCGATCCGAATGGGTGCCAGCCGGCGGGCGATCAAACTGCTGTCGGTCAGCCGGGCGATCCTGATGGCGACGTCGTAGCCTTCCTCCACCAGATCGACCTGACGGTCATTAAGCACCAGATCGATCTTCACCTGCGGGTGGCGTTCGCAATAGGCGGCCAGCGCCGTCGCCAGATGCTGGTTGCCGAAACTCATCGGACCGTTGACCCGCAAGGTGCCGCGCGGTTCCGCCTGAAGTTCGGTCGCGGCCCGCTCGGCTTCGGTCAATTGCTCCAGGATGGCGGAGCACTTCTCGAAAAACGCCAAACCGGCCTCCGTGAGGCTCTGCTTGCGGGTGGTGCGGTTGAGCAGGCGGACGCCCAAGCGATCCTCAAGCTGTTGGATGTGGCGGCCGATCATCGCGCGGGAGATGCCCAGATCGTCCGACGCGGCAGCCTGGCTGCCCAGTTCCACGGTCCGCACGAAGGCAGCCAGCGCGCTGATCCGGTCCATGAAACTTCTCCCGATTATATACTAGGACGCACTTATATATGCATAACTTGGCGAATTAACAGAACGGTGTTTTTAATGGATAGTCTCATCATCAAGAGGCCGGATAATCCGGCCCTTCCATCACATCGGAACGGACGGACCTGTCATGATCGACTCTCGCACATCGAACTCGAACGCCGACTACGCTGCCCTGCTGCTGCGCGTCAGCCTCGGCCTGCTGTTTCTCGCCCATGGCGGCATGAAGATCTTCACCTTCACGATCCCCGGCACGGTGCAGTATTTCGAGACCATCGGCTATCCCGGCTTCCTGGCCTATCTCGTCATCCTCGGCGAGGTCGGCGGAGGTCTAGCCCTGATCCTTGGCGCCTGGACCCGCGTTATCGCCCTGGCGCTGCTGCCGATCATGATCGGCGCTACGTTGCAGCACGCCGGCAACGGCTGGATGTTCGCCAAGACGGGCGGCGGCTGGGAATTCCCCGCTTTCTGGACGGTCATGCTGCTGGTCCAGGCCCTTCTCGGCAGCGGCGCCTATGCATTGAAGCTGGAGAAGTTCCTTGGGTTCGGCGGCGCCGGCACCGCGGCACGAGCCTGACCGAAAGTCCTAAAATAAAGTTCATGACGCAACCAGCCGGGGTGGTCAGTCATTGTCCTTCTGTAATAGCTGGATAAGCTGAACAGACAAAAGGAGCTGCCACCATGGCTTATTCCTCGACACGTGGACGTGGTCAGGATCTCTCGACGGACGAAGCGATCGCGGCGTTGACCGACCGGTTCGACCAGTTCGCCCAACAGTTCGGTCAAAGCGCTCGCGAAGCGGGCAATTCGGTCTCCAGTGCCGTTGACGACGGACGCCGGCAGGTCAGGAACATTGCCGACGAGAGCTACCGCGACATCCGCCGCCACACCCAGGAAGGCGTCGAAAACGTCAGCCACCGGATCGAGAAGAACCCGCTGTCCAGTGTGGTCGTAGCGCTGGCGGCCGGCATCCTGATCGGCAAGCTTCTGTAACCGGTCAAGCCGGACGGCGAAATGGGCGGACATCCTCCGGGATGCCCGCCCTTTCCATTTTGGGTCCGACTTGCCTCAACCCGTTGATCCGCTGTAAGTCAGGGCGATGGCAGGCCAAGTGAAAAGCAGCGGCGATCGCGACCTCCGCCTGGATTTCTTCCGGGGACTGGCGCTGTGGTTCATCTTCGTGGACCATATCCCGGCCAACCAGTTCGCCTGGGCAACGCTGCGGAACTACGGTCTGAGCGACGCCACCGAAATCTTCGTCTTCATATCCGGCTACACCGCGACGCTGGTCTATTCCCGCGTTTTCGCAGAGCGGGGCTTCGCGTTCGCCGCCGCCAAGGTGCTGCACCGCTGCTGGACGCTCTACGTCACCTACATGTTCCTGTTCTTCGCGTTCACCGCACAGGTCGCGTATACGGCACGGGTCTTCGACAACCCGCTGTTCCGCGAAGAGATGGGCATCGCCAGCTATTTCGAAGACCCTACCCTGGCGCTGGTCCATGCGCTGATCCTGATGTTCAGGCCGGCCAATCTGGACGTGTTGCCGCTCTACATCGTGCTGCTGCTGGCTTTTCCCCTGGTGCTGCCAGGGCTGGTTTCCCGTCCCAGGCTGGTGCTGGCCGGCTCGGCGCTGCTGTACCTCGCGGCGCGGAGCTTCCAGTGGAACCTGCCGACCTATCCGGAGGGAGGCGTCTGGTACTTCAACCCTTTCGCATGGCAGTTCCTCTTCGTGCTGGGCGGAGCGGTCCAGCGTTACCGGCAGGCGGGGGGAGGGCTGCCGTCGTCGGGGGGCCTGCTGACCGCATCGATCCTGTACCTGCTGGTGTCGTTCGTCCTGGCGCTGTCGTGGCGGATCGCGTGGCTCGGTGCCCTTATGCCGACCATGTTGGGCGAATTCCTGTACCCGATCAGCAAGACGGACCTCGACCCGTTGCGGCTGCTGCATTTCGCCGCCCTCGCCTATGTCGTCCTTTGCTTTGTCGGACAGGACGCCAGCTGGCTGCGCGGGTGGATCGCCCAGCCCATCGTCGCCTGCGGACGTCAATCCCTCCAGGTGTTCTGTCTTGGTATTATTTTATCGTTCACCGGGCAGACTATCCTCGTACAATTCAATGACTCGCTGCTGGCACAGCTTGCGACGACCGTTCTGGGGATTGGGGCGATGGTGGTGGTCGCACGGATCTTGACCTGGTATCAGAAGGCCGAAAGGCAGCCCCGGCGGAACGTAGCGGCAGCGAAGGATTCCGGAGCATGATCCTCCGCATGCGCCTGCATCGCCTTCTAGCCGTCCTCTGCGTCGTGGCGAGCACCTCCACGGCAGCCGTGGCTCAGGAGCCGGCCCCGGAAAGTTGCGCCATCCCCGATACCGTCCTGAGCGTCGATGCCGTTCTGCCCAATGCGCGCGCGGCACTTCAGGAAGGCGGTGCGCTGACGGTGCTCGTTGTCCGGACCGCCAATCCCCAGCCCTCCCGAGCCCCGCTGACTTATCCGGCGCGCCTTGAAGCTGAATTGAAGCGCAGGATGCCCGGCCGCGAGGTTCGGGTGGCGGTCCGCAACCTGCCGGACCAATCGGCGGCGGAGATGGTCCTGGAGTTGAAGTCCTCGCTGGCTCGGGAACGGCCGGCCCTGGTGATCTGGCAGGTCGGCACGGTCGATGCGATGCGCAATCTGAACGTCGAAAGCTTTGGGGAGGCGCTGTCGGAGGGCATCGGCCTTGTCCACGACATGGGGTCCGACATCATCGTCATGGACATGCAGTACAGCCTACAAACCACCCAGCTCATCAATTTCCAGCCCTATGTCGATTACATCGACTGGGTCACCCAAAACCACGACGTCTTCCACTTCCCCCGCTACGACATCATGCGCCACTGGGTCGAGGACGGTCAGGTGGACTTCAACACCGAGACGCCGGAAGCCAAGCAGCGCAGCTTCACCTTCGTCCACAACTGCTTAGGCAGACTGCTGGCCGACAGCATCCTGACGATGACGCTGGACCCGGATCTGGCGAAGCCATAAAGCTGATATCTAGTGAAGGAGTAGACGCGGTGATCGATCCGGATTTAGTTATTGATGTGCATGCACCCGGTTTCGGGGAAGAGGCAAAGCGGCAATCCTTGGCGGTTGCGCTAGCTGATCGTAAAGAAGACGTCATGGAGTTTATTGAAGCGACTTGTGATATCGATGAAAATGATGTGGTGGAACAATAATACCATCGGCAATCAAGATTGATCGGTGAGTTCCGGCAGAGATGTCGGGCTGAAGAGGCTCGACCTACAAAAGCACTCAATTCTTTCGAACGTCGCTCCCGCCATTGTACATGAGCACGCTGGCGTAGGTCGGGCCTCTTCAGCCCGACATCTAAGCTCCAGACCAGTCATTGTTTAATACCAAGGGCCGAAGAATTTGATCGGCGCTTCGGAAGTCTTGGGCCACGGCCCAACAAACACTGCCCACACAGGTCAATGTCTTCGGCCCCTGGTATAATACCGTTGTTACAAGCATGGAAACATAAAGAAGAAAGGCCTGCCGGAGCGTCGCTCCGGCAGGCCTTTCTCACTCACCTCAAGCCGACCGAGATCAGCCGACCTTCGACATCGCGATGGCGGTGTCGGCCATGCGGTTCGAGAAGCCCCATTCGTTGTCGTACCAGGTCAGGATACGGACCAGGTTGCCGTCGATGACCTTCGCCTCGTTCAGGGCGAAGATCGACGAATGCGGATCATGGTTGAAGTCGGTCGAGACCAGTTCCTCGTCATAGGCGGCGAGGATGCCCTTGAGCGGACCGTTGGCGGCTTCGGAGATCGCCTTCTTTATCTCTTCGACGCTGGTGGCGCGCTTGGAGACGAACTTGAAGTCCACGACCGAGACGTTGGGGGTCGGAACGCGGATGGCGGTGCCGTCCAGCTTGCCCTTCAGTTCCGGCAGCACCTTGCCGACGGCCTTGGCGGCGCCGGTGGAGGTCGGGATCATGTTGAGCGCTGCGGCACGGGCCCGGTGCAGGTCCTTGTGCATCGTATCGACGATGCGCTGGTCGCCCGTGTAGCTGTGGATCGTCGTCATGAAGCCTTTTTCGATGCCGACCAGATTGTTCAGCACGAAGGCGACCGGAGCCAGGCAGTTGGTGGTGCAGGACGCGTTGGAAACGATCTTGTGCTCGGCGGTCAGCTTGTCATGGTTGACGCCGTAGACGACCGTCAGATCTTCATCCGTCGCCGGAGCGGAGATCAGGACCTTCTTGGCGCCTGCCGTCAGGTGCTTGGCGGCATCGTCGCGCTTGGTGAAGATGCCCGAGCATTCCAGCGCGATCTCGACGCCCAGGTCACCCCAGGGGAGCTGAGCCGGATCGCGGACCTGTACGACCTTGATCTCGTGGCCGTTGACGACCATGACGCCCTCACGGGCCTCGACGGTGCCGGGGAAACGGCCGTGGACGCTGTCGTATTTCAGCAGGTGCGCGTTGGTGTGGATGTCGGCCAGATCGTTGATCGCCACGACTTCGATGTCGTTGCGGCCCGATTCGTAGATAGCCCGCAGCACCAGCCGGCCGATACGACCGAATCCATTGATGGCAACCTTGACAGCCATTGATTCCTCCTGATTTAAACTCGATTACGGGCTTGATCGTGCCCGTTTACAACCTTGCCTTGGCAGCCGCCACGACTGCATCGGCAGTAATGCCGAAATGCTTGTAGAGATCCTGGTATGGCGCGGATTCGCCGAAGCTCTTCATGCCGATGAAGGCGCCCTTGCGTCCGACGTAGCGGTCCCAGCCCTGGCGGATCTGCGCCTCGACGGCGATCCGGACGGTGTTCTCGCCGATCACTTCTTCCTGGTACGCCTCGTCCTGCTCCTCGAACAGTTCCCAGCTCGGCATGGAAACGACCGTGGTGCCGATGCCTTCGGCCTGAAGCGCCTTGCGGGCTTCGACGGCGATCTCGACTTCGGAGCCGGTCGCGAAGATCGTGACCTTGCGCTCGCCCTCGGCGGCCGCCAGGACATAGCCGCCCTTGGCCGACAGGTTCTCGGTCGTGTGCTCGGTCCGGACGGTCGCGAGGTTCTGGCGGGTCAGGGCGAACACAGACGGGCGATGCTTGCTCTTCAGCGCGATGGCCCAGCATTCCGCCGTCTCGACCGCGTCGGCCGGGCGGAAGACCAGCAGGTTGGGAATCGTGCGCAGCGCCGGGACATGCTCGACCGGCTGGTGGGTCGGGCCATCCTCGCCCAGGCCGATGCTGTCATGGGTCATGATGAAGATCGTGCGGCACTTCATCAGCGCTGCCAGACGGATCGCCGGACGGCAGTAGTCGCTGAAGGTCATGAAGGTGCCGCCGTAGGGGATGATGCCCCCATGTAGCGCCATGCCGTTCATCGCGGCGGCCATGCCGTGCTCGCGCACGCCGAAATGGACGTAGCGGCCGTTGAAGTTGTCGCGCTGGACGGCGCCAGTGTTCTTCACCTTGGTATTGTTGCTGGGCGTTAGGTCAGCGGAGCCGCCGATCAACTCGGGAACGGCGGGGACCAGCACGTCGAGCACGTTGCCCGATGCGACACGGGTCGCCAGCTTCGGCTTCTCGGCGGAGATCTTGGCCTTGAAGCCGTCGATCAGCGCGTCGAAGTCGGGCGGCATGTCGCCAGAGAAGGCGTTGTTGAAGCTGGTGCGGGCGGTGTCGCCGGCGGCGTTCAGCCGCGCTTCCCAGCTCTCCCGCTCGGCCACGCCGCGCTGGCCGAAGCCGCGCCAGACGCTGGTGATCTCCTCGGGGATGATGAAGTGCTCGTGCGTCCAGGCCAGCTTCTCGCGCGCGGCCTTGATCTCGTCGGCGCCCAGCGGCGAGCCGTGGCAGTGGTGTGTGCCGCCCTTGGTCGGGGCGCCGTAGCCGATGATGGTCTTGCAGGCGATCAGCGAGGGAGCGTCGGTGGTCCGGGCGTACTCGATCGCGGTGTGGATCTGCTGCGGATTGTGGCCGTCGATCTCGCGGACGTCCCAGCCATAGGCGCGGAAACGGTTCAGCGTGTCGTCGGTGAAGCTCAGGCTGGTCGGGCCGTCGATCGAGATCTGGTTGTCGTCCCACAGCACGATCAGCTTGGACAGACCCAGGTGGCCGGCGAAGGAGGCGGCCTCGTGGCTGATGCCTTCCATCAGGTCGCCGTCGCTGGCGATGACATAGGTATAGTGATCGACCAGATCGTCGCCGAAGCGGGCGTTCAGGATACGCTCCGCCAGCGCCATGCCGACGGCGGTGGAAATACCCTGGCCGAGCGGACCGGTCGTCGTCTCGATGCCGCCGGATTGCAGCACTTCCGGGTGGCCGGGCGTCTTGCTGCCGAGCTGGCGGAACCGCTTCAGCTCGTCGATCGTCATCTCCTCGTAGCCGGTCAGGTGGAGCAGGCTGTAGAGCAGCATCGAGCCGTGGCCGGCGGACAGCACGAAGCGGTCACGGTCGGGCCACATCGGCACCTTGGGATCGAACTTCAGGAACTTGCCGAACAACACGGTCGCGACGTCGGCCATGCCCATCGGCATGCCGGGGTGCCCGGACTTTGCGGCTTCGACCGCATCCATGGCAAGGACGCGAATCGCATTGGCCAACTGCTCGTGCGGGACGCCGGCAGGGCTTGCAGGGGTCGCGGCGGAGGTGGGCGACGTCGGCATGGTTGAGGTGTTCCCGGTTTTGTTCTGATCTTGACGCAGCGGTTATAGCGATGACGGTGGTGTCGGCGCTAACACCAATGCGTACTGGAGTTTGTGTCCAGGCTTCACGGACGTGAAACGCGGGCACCATGCCGCTGCCGATTGCCTACGTCAACAAGCGAGATGCCTCGATGTGTCATGCGTTGGCGATGTGCGGGCGGCGGGCAGGCGAAGAGGGCCGGAACACCCTGAGGAACCCGTGGAAACTCGCCCCGTCATGCCTCGATCGGTCGCACTGCGGTTGACGGCGGCGCCGGCGCCTGCTTAAGGTCGGGCTGGCTATCTTTTTAAATCTGCGCAGGATCGGCTTCGCCCCGATGGACCGTCTGAAAGTCGCTCTGGAACGTCTCGACGTGGCGATCGACCATCTCGATGCGGCATTCGACCATCACAAAGCCCGTGTGTTCGCCGAGCGCGACGAACTGGCGCGGGCTCTGGCAGTCGCCCAGGAGGCTGAGGCCGAGGCGCGCGCCGTGGCCGACAACGTGTCGGCGCGTCTGGATACGGCGATCGACCGCTTGCAGACCGTGTTGGAGGATTGAGAGCGCATGCCGCGTGTCGACATTACCCTGAATGGCCGCAGTTATCTGATCGGCTGCGAAGACGGGCAGGAGGCGCGCCTGCGCCACCTCGCCAGCTACCTGGAGGGGCAGGTGCGCGCGGTCGCGGCCCGCGCGCCGCTGGCGGGCGAGGGACAGACCCTTGCCATGGCGGCCCTGCTGGTTACCGATCAGCTCTTCGACCTCAAGTCGGAATACGATGCGCTTGCCGCCGCCTCGCGCGAGCAGTCGCCGCCGGCCGGAATGGCTCCGGAAGACGAGGAAGTGGTGGTCGCCGCCGTCGATCATCTGGCAAAACGCATCGAGGATATTGCGGCCAGGCTCGAGCGTGCCTAGATTAGGGATCGGAAGGCTGCTGCGCGGTTCGTCAGGCTGCTTTATCCCTGGGGCCGATAACCTATTACTCTCGGGAGCTGTCCCTGCCGGGATCTTGGTCTCGGTACATGGCGCCCACCTGCCTAGGCAGGTCGCAGAGGATAGCAAATACGCCAACGGCCAAGCGGCACCTTCCACTTCCCGGATCGCGGTCCGATGACCGGCCCCGCTGACATTTCTCCCGGCGAACTTCTCCGGATCAAGACCGAGGCCAGGGCGGCTGCAAAGCAGCGCCGCGCGGATGCCGCCGCATCCTCAGGTCATGCCGCCGCCGAAGCGGTCGCCGAACGCGTCGCCGGACTGCTTGCCGTCTTTCCCAGGACGACCGTCGTCGCCGGATACTGGCCGATCGGCACCGAGCTTGACGTGCGCCATACCCTGTCCCATCTGGACCTGATCGGTTACGGCTGCGCTCTGCCGGTGGTGGTCGCCAAAGGCGAGCCCTTGGCATTCCGCACCTGGACGCCCCAGACCCCGATGGAGCGGAGCGGCCTCGGCATCCTTGCTCCTGCAGCTACCGTGGCGGAGATCGATCCGGACGTGCTGCTGGTGCCGCTGCTGTCCTTCGACCGCGCCGGCTACCGGTTGGGCTACGGCGCCGGGTTCTACGACCGGACGCTGGAACGCCTGCGCCGGTCGAAGCGCGTCATGGCCGTCGGTATCGCCTTCGCCGGTCAGGAAGTGGACGGTGTGCCGCGTGACCGCTACGACCAGCCGCTCGACTGGCTGGTGACCGAAAAATTCGTTCTTAAGATCGCTGATTAATTCAGCTTGTTGGATTGGCCGACTGGATCGGCGTATTGGATTGATGGTGATATGAGACTCCTGTTCCTAGGCGACGTGGTCGGACGCAGTGGCCGCGAGGCCGCCCTCAAGCGAATTCCCGAGCTGCGGGCTGCCCTGAAGACCGATTTCCTGTTGGTGAACGGCGAGAACGCCGCCGGCGGCTTCGGCATCACCGACAAGATCGCCAAGGAGTTCTTCGAGGCCGGGGCCGACTGCATCACGACCGGCAACCACGTCTGGGACCAGAAGGAACTGGTCGGCTCGATCGACCGCGAGCCGCGAATCCTGCGCCCGCTGAACTACCCGGAAGGCACGCCGGGGCGCGGCGCCTCGATCTTCCAGCTTCAGGGCGGCCGCAAGGTGCTGGTGATGAACGTGATGGCGCGTCTGTTCATGGACGCGATGGACGACCCCTTCGCGGCGGTAGAAAAGGTGCTGCGCCAGCACCGGCTGGGTGGCGGCATCAACGCCGTCATCCTAGACTTCCATGGCGAGGCGACCAGCGAGAAGATGGCGATGGGCCATTATCTCGACGGACGGGCATCGCTGGTGGTCGGCACCCACTCCCACATCCCCACGGCGGATCTCCAGATCCTCAACGGCGGCACCGCGTTCCAGTCCGATGCAGGCATGTGCGGCGACTACGACAGCGTTATCGGCATGAAGAAGGAAGTGTCGATCGCCCGTTTCGTCCGCAAGTTGCCGACCGAGAAGATGACCCCGGCGGAAAACGAGGCGACGGTCTGCGGCGTCTTCGTCGAGACGGACGACCGGACGGGACTGGCCGTCCGGGCTGAGCCGGTACGGGTCGGACCGCGGCTGGCGAACCATCTGCCGGTGGTGGCGTAACGTAGACGTCCTGGACAGTTTGTTGGGCTACGGCCCAACCTACGGGTGTTTGTAGGTTGGGCCGTGGCCCAACGACGTTTCATCGATGTCCTGCGCAAACGGGTTAGGTGCGCCGTAATCCCGCCATATTGATATCCTAACTAGGCGACGCGCTGTCGAGGGGCGGCTGTTCGCGGTGACTGGTGTTTTGCGACTGTTCTGTCGCGTGCGGCCCTGAACCAGGTGTGGTAGATAGCTGCCCCATCATCCCTATGGTCACACGAGAGAGCCTTAATCAAGGGGCAGGTTTAGCGCATGGCTGGTCATTCCCAATTCAAGAACATCATGCATCGCAAAGGTGCGCAGGACATCAAGCGCGCCAAGATGTTCAACAAGTTCGCTCGAGAAATCGCCGTCGCGGCGAAATCGGGACTGCCGGACCCGGCGGCCAATCCGCGCCTGCGCGCCGCCATCATCGCGGCTCGGGCACAGAACATGCCCAAGGACCGGATTGACCGCGCGGTAAAGAGCGGCAGTCCCGGCGGCGACGACGCCAACTATGAGGAAGTGCGGTACGAGGGCTACGGTCCCGGCGGCATCGCCCTGATCGTCGAGGCGCTGACCGACAACCGTAACCGCACCGCCGCCGAAGTGCGCTCCGCCTTCACCAAACATGGCGGGACCTTGGGCGAGACCGGCTCGGTCGCCTTCATGTTCAGCCGCATCGGCCTGATCGTCTATCCGGCCAAGGCCGCCGAACCGGACGCGATGTTCGAAGCGGCGCTGGAAGCCGGCGCCGAGAACGTCGAATCGAACGATCAGGTCCACGAGATCACCACGGCGATGGAGGACATGTCCACCGTCCGCGACGCCCTGGAAGCGAAGTTCGGCCCGGCAGAGAGCGCCGGCCTGACCTGGAAGCCGGGCAACACGATAGCCTTGGAGGAGGAAGCGGCCGCCAGCCTGCTGAAGCTGATCGACGTGCTGGACGACAGCGACGACGTGCAGACGGTCTCCGGCAATTTCGAGATCGCCGACGACCTGCTGGAGCGGCTGACCGCTTGATGATGGGAGCGGGTACGTTCCGTCTGGTAGGCCTCGATCCGGGGCTTCGCCATACCGGCTGGGGCATCATCGATGTCTCCGGCAACCGGCTGAGCCATGTCGCCAACGGCGCCGTCCATTCCGACAGCGACCTGTCGCTGGCGGAACGGCTGGTGCAGTTGCACGACGGCTTGACGGCGGTGATCGAGCGCTGGCAGCCGGACGAGGCGGCGGTCGAGGAAGTCTTCGTCAACAAGAACCCGGCCTCGACCCTGAAGCTGGGCATGGCGCGCGGAGTGGCGCTGCTGGTGCCGGCCAGGGCCGGGCTGCCGGTGGCGGAGTACCCGACCAACCTCGTCAAGAAGTCGGTCGTGGGGGCGGGGCACGCCGATAAGAACCAGGTGCAGATCATGGTCGGAATGCTGCTGCCGGGGGTCGAGATGAAGTCGGCGGATGCCGCCGACGCCCTTGCCGTGGCGATTTGTCACGCGCACCATGCGGCAACCCGGCGGGTGGTGACCTTGCAGCGGAGCGTGACATGATCGCCAAGCTCTCAGGTTTGCTCGACAGCGTCGGGACCGACCACTGCATCGTCGATTGCGGCGGCGTCGGCTACCTCGTGTTCTGCTCGGCACGCACGCTGCGCCGCGTCGGCGACACCGGGAACGCCGTGTCGCTCCGCATCGAGATGCAGGTGCGCGAGGACGCCATAACCCTGTTCGGCTTCGTCGATCAGCCGGAGCGTGACTGGTTCCGGCGGCTGACCACCGTCCAGGGAGTAGGGTCCCGTGTGGCGCTGGCGCTGCTGTCGGTGCTGGAGCCGGAGAAGCTGGGACAGGCGATCGCGGCTCAGGACCGGACGGCGCTGGTCCAGGCCGACGGCGTCGGGCCGAAGCTGGCCAACCGCCTGATCAGCGAGCTGAAGGACAAGGTCGCCGACCTCTACATGGGCGGCGGGGCCGCGACATCTGGCCCGGCGGGTGCCGCCGCATCCGGTACAGCCGGTGTCACCAACGACGCGGTGTCCGCCCTGGTCAACCTGGGCTACCGCCGCGCCGACGCGTTTACCGCCGTGGCCGCCGCCGTCCAGAAGGCCGGACCGGACGCCAAGGTCGAACAACTGATCATGATGGGACTGAAGGAGCTTAGCGCGTGATGGAGGAGGCTGGGCATCCCGATCGCATGGTCCAGGCGGAGCCGATGACCGGCGAGCAGCCCGACAGCACGATCAGGCCGCTCAGCCTGTCGGAGTTCGTCGGCCAGCGCCAGGTCCGCGAGAACCTTGCGGTCTTCATCCAGGCGGCGCGGGCGCGGTCGGAAGCGCTTGACCACGTCCTGTTCTTCGGTCCTCCCGGTCTCGGCAAGACGACGCTGGCGCAGATCGTCAGCCGGGAGCTTGGCGTGGGGTTCCGCTCGACCTCCGGTCCGGTGATCGCGCGGGCGGGCGATCTGGCGGCACTGCTGACCAACCTTCAGCCGCACGATGTGCTGTTCATCGACGAGATCCACCGGCTGGCGCCGGCAGTCGAGGAGATTTTGTATCCAGCGATGGAGGATTTCCAGCTCGACCTGATCATCGGAGAGGGGCCGGCTGCGCGCTCGATCAAGATCGACCTGCCGCCCTTTACCTTGGTCGGCGCGACCACCCGGTCAGGCCTGATCACCCGCCCGCTGCGTGAGCGCTTCGGCATTCCGTTGCGGCTGCAATTCTACGAACCGGACGAGCTTGAGCTGATCGTCAGCCGCGCCGCCCGCGTGCTGGGGCTGGACCTGACACCCGATGGCGCTTCGGAGATCGCGTTGCGGTCCCGTGGCACCCCACGCGTCGCCGGGCGCCTGCTGCGCCGGGTGCGGGACTTCGCCTCGGTCGCGGGGCCGGGACCGGTCGATGCCAGGGCGGCGGACGCGGCCCTCAACCGGCTGGAAGTGGACCGGCTCGGTCTCGACGGCATGGACCGCCGCTATCTCGGCTGCATCGCCGGCAACTATGCCGGCGGCCCAGTCGGCGTGGAGACGCTGGCGGCGGCGCTGGGCGAGCAGCGCGACGTGCTGGAGGAAGTGGTCGAACCGTACCTGATCCAGCAGGGCATGCTCCAGCGTACGCCCCGTGGACGCATGCTGACCGATGGCGGCTTCCGCTATCTAGGTCTCAGCGTCCCGCAGGTGCCGGCCCGACAGCTTGACCTTCTGGTGCCAGAGGTGGACCTTGATGAGTAATCCAGGGATGAATGATCGGGGGATGGGTGATCCGGGCGGATATCTGGACGGCGCGGTCCACCGGCTCCCAATCCGGGTCTACTACGAGGACACCGATGCCGGCGGCATCGTCTACCATTCCAATTACCTGCGCTTCGCCGAACGCGGACGTACGGAGATGCTGCGCGCCCTGGGCAGCGGGCATACCGACCTCGTCCAGAGTGAAGGTGTGGCCTTTGCGGTACGCAGGTGCGAGATCGACTTCCGATGGCCAGCGCGGCTCGACGACCTGCTTGAAGTCGAGACGCGGATAGCGGATATCGGCGGCGCCTCCATCGTGTTCGAGCAGACCATTTTCATAGTGGCCGACATGGCTGCCAAGACCGAGCGCCGGCTCCTTGTTCGTATTTTGTTAACCGTGTTCTGCCTCAATCCGCAGGGACGTCCTGTCCGGCTGCCCGGCCCTGTCCGGCTGGCGCTGGACGATCTTCAGGCGCGCGACGTAATTAGCTAATGGGCGAGACTGACTAAAATGGATCCTTCTGTCGTCACCTCCGGAGCTGCCGCAGCGACGGCCCATAACCTGTCCGTGTGGGGCCTGTTCATGGCCGCGGACATCGTGGTCAAGGCGGTCATGCTGATGCTGTTCGCGGCCTCGGTCTGGTGCTGGGCGATCATCTTCGAAAAGATCGTCAAGCTGCGGAAGCTCAATGCCCAGGCCGCCGATTTCGAGGAAAGCTTCTGGTCCGGCGGCTCGCTGGAGAAGCTGTACGAGGATGTCGGCAAGCAGCCGAACGACCCGATGGCCGCGACCTTCGCCGCCGGCATGCGCGAGTGGCGTCACGCCAGCGAGCGGGCGCTGAACGCGTCGGGCATCAAGGCCGGCCTGCAGCAGCGGGTCGAGCGGGTCATGTCGGTGACCATCGGCCGCGAGATGGCCAGGGCCGAGCGCTACATGTCCTTCCTCGCGACGGTCGGCTCGACCGCTCCGTTCGTCGGGCTGTTCGGCACCGTCTGGGGCATCATGAACAGCTTCACCTCGATCGCGGCCTCGAACAACACCAGCCTCGCCGTGGTGGCGCCGGGCATCGCTGAAGCGCTGTTCGCCACCGCCCTCGGCCTCGTCGCCGCCATCCCGGCCGTCGTCGCGTACAACAAGTTCTCGACCGACCTGGGGCGCTATGCCGACCGCTTGGACGCCTTTTCCAGTGAATTCAGCTCGATCCTGTCGCGATATCTCGAAGAGCGGGGCTGACCATGGGAGCCCAGCTCGCCGGTAAATCCAACGGCCGCGGCAAGCGCCGCTCGTACAGCCAGCTATCGGAAATCAACGTCACGCCCTTCGTGGACGTCATGCTGGTGCTGCTGATCGTCTTCATGGTGTCGGCGCCCCTGATGACTGTCGGCGTGCCGGTCGATCTGCCCAAGACGGCGGCGCCGTCCCTGCCGGCCGACAACAAGCCGCTGTTCATCTCGATCGATACGCAGAACCGCATCTACGTCCAGGAAACCCAGGTCGAACTGGACAATCTGGTGCCGTTGCTGCGCGCGATCACCGAGAACAACCCCGAGGCCCGCGTGCTGGTGCGTGGCGACGCGAAGATCCAGTACGGCACCATGCTTCAGGTCATGGGTACGATCAGCGCCGGCGGGTTCACCAAGGTCGGACTGGTCGCAGAGTTGCCGCAACCCAAAGCCGCGGCACGATAAAAGCATGCGCAACGGCATCCTCTTCTCGGCGGTGGTCCACGTGGCGGCGATCCTGATCGCCGTCCTGGGCCTGCCGTTGATGCAGAAGCCTATCGAGATCCAGGATACGATCCCGATCGAAATCGTCGATGCCGGTGAATTGGCTGGACCCCAGGTAGACGAAACCCCTCCTGCGCCGCCCCGGCCGCCGCAACAAAAGCCGGCGCCGGACCCGGTACCGGAGCCGCCGCAGCAGATGGCCCAGGCCGACCCGCCGCAGCCGG
>NZ_AVFK01000207.1 GCF_000936425.1 Skermanella aerolata KACC 11604
CCTTCCATTCAGAACCACCGGATCACTAAGACCTACTTTCGTACCTGCTCGAGCCGTCACTCTCGCAGTCAAGCTAGCTTATGCCTTTGCACTAACCTCACGATGTCCGACCGTGATTAGCTAACCTTCGTGCTCCTCCGTTACTCTTTGGGAGGAGACCGCCCCAGTCAAACTACCCACCAGACACTGTCCTCACCCCGGATTACGGGGCCGAGTTAGAACATCAAACATTAAAGGGTGGTATTTCAAGGATGGCTCCACGCAGACTGGCGTCCACGCTTCAAAGCCTCCCACCTATCCTACACATCAAGGCTCAATGTTCAGTGTCAAGCTATAGTAAAGGTTCACGGGGTCTTTCCGTCTTGCCGCGGGTACACTGCATCTTCACAGCGAGTTCAATTTCACTGAGTCTCGGGTGGAGACAGCCTGGCCATCATTACGCCATTCGTGCAGGTCGGAACTTACCCGACAAGGAATTTCGCTAC
>NZ_AVFK01000208.1 GCF_000936425.1 Skermanella aerolata KACC 11604
GTTGGTTCCGGCCAGATAGATCCCGGCGATCAGGGCCTCGGCCCGTTTGGTCAGCCGCTTGTAAGCGGGCAGCGTTTGGTTGCGCCACTCCTGCGTCCTGCCGTCGGCCTCGACCAGCCGGGCACGTGGCACAGACACCGTGGTCGGGCCGAAAGTACCGAGGATCTGGCGATCGCGGTGACCGTGCCGATGCCCCATGGCCAGTCCGGCGCGCTCATAACGCCCGCGGTTCAGGACCGCCTCCAGTTCGCTCTCCAGCATCGCCTCGATGAAAGAGCGGATGTGCTGGCGCACCCCAGCCTCCAACGGATCGAACCAGTCCTCGCCAAGCAATGGAACCGGAGCCTCGTTGGCTGTAATCTTTTCCATGGCGTAATCTCCTGCGGCGGTGGTCAGACCGCCGATGTGGGTTCTTCACCTTCAGGAGATTACGCCACCCGCCAATTTCCTACCAACCAAGCGACACGACCG
>NZ_AVFK01000209.1 GCF_000936425.1 Skermanella aerolata KACC 11604
GCTCCACCACCCAGCAGATTCCAGTTGGAAGGAATTTTCCATCGCGGCCACGGGCGATGGGTTTGACGGTGATGCCGAGCTTCTGCCCGGCCTTGGCTAGGCGCTTGCCCCGGTAGCCAAGATCGCCCAACGCGGATCCCCGGAAACCTTGACCGGCGAGTTCCCTGAGCACCGGAACGATGCCTTTTGTGTCGTGGACATTGGCCGGCGTGACGTCGATCGCCAGCGGGATACCATGTTTCTCGACACCGAGATGGACTTTGATGCCGTTGATCTTCTTGCCGCCATCAAAGCCGCGCTTGAAGCAACTCGGTGCCGACCTGCAGGATCGGCTGTCGATGACGACAGCACTCGGCTCGGCCTTGTCACCGCAGGCCAGCCGCCAAGTTCGGCGCAAACGGTCGAGCAGGCGACGCCACAGGCCGAGCCGGGTCCAGCGGGCGAACAGGGTGAACAGCGTGTTGAACGGG
>NZ_AVFK01000260.1 GCF_000936425.1 Skermanella aerolata KACC 11604
AATCCGCCAGCCTTACGGCCCCTTCAGCGGCATGATATGCCGCCTGGATCTTTGACAATCGAATAGGTTTTGTGACCGAGGATGACCGGAAGGTCGGAGTCACGACAATCGGCCCATCGGCTAGTCCGGTGGACGGGTTTTAGTGACAAACGATGTCCGGTCAGATGTGTCTTCACGAGTGTCATGGGCGGGTTTACTCCTGCGCATGGCGCTCAAGTAGAGAGAATGAGAACAAGCGTATGAAGGGCATCTGGTGGATGCCTTGGCACTGAGAGGC
>NZ_AVFK01000210.1 GCF_000936425.1 Skermanella aerolata KACC 11604
GCGAAGCGGGGCCGGGCGGCCGCCACCGTCGACCGCCGCCTTGCCGGCCTCGGCTGGAATTTCCGCCAGCGCGGCTTCACGCTCGACCGCACCGACCGCCATATCCGCGAGGTGCTGGCCGGCATCCGCCGCGCCCACGGCCGGCCGCCCGAGGCCAAGGAGGCGCTGCTCGGCGCCGACGTCGCCGCCATGGCGGCGCTGCTCGGCCACGACCTGCGGAGCTTGCGCGACCGCTCCCTCCTGCTGGTCGGGTTTGCCGGCGGCCTGCGCCGCAGCGAGATCGTCGGACTCGACCACGGTGCCGACGAGACGCCCGAGGCGTCGGGCTGGATCGAGCCGCTCGATGCTGGCCTGCTGCTCCATGTCCGGGGCAAGACCGGCTGGCGCGAGGTCGAGGTCGGCCGCGGCTCGGCCGACGCGACCTGCCCGGTGGCGGCGCTGGAAACCTGGCTGCGCCTGGGCCGGATCG
>NZ_AVFK01000212.1 GCF_000936425.1 Skermanella aerolata KACC 11604
ATGCAATCGAACAAGATCGCCAAGCTCGGCATCGGCTACGTGCCGGAGGAGCGCGGCATCTTCTCCAGCCTCAACGTGGAGGAGAACCTGATGCTGCCGCCGACCATCAAGCCGGGCGGCATGACGGTGGAAGCGATCTACGACCTGTTCCCGAACCTCAAGGAGCGGCGGCGGAGCCAGGGGACGCGGCTGTCGGGCGGCGAGCAGCAGATGCTGGCGATCGGCCGCATCCTGCGGACCGGCGCCGACTTCATCCTGCTCGACGAGCCGACCGAAGGTCTGGCGCCGGTCATCATCCAGCAGATCGGCAAGGTCGTGCGCGAGCTGAAGCAGCGCGGCATGACGATCCTGCTGGTCGAGCAGAACTTCCGCTTCGCCGCCACCATCGCCGACCGCCACTACGTGATGGAGGAAGGCAACATCGTCGACATGATCCCGAACGACCAGCTCGAAGCGAATA
>NZ_AVFK01000213.1 GCF_000936425.1 Skermanella aerolata KACC 11604
GGCATCGTCAAGTTGTTGGGCGGGAGCCGAGGGTTGGGCGAGTCTGACGGCGCATAGGGCTGGTGGGGGTTATGCGGCCAGCTTGATGCCGCAGACGTCGTGCCACGCCTGGAAGGCGCGGGTCCGCTCGGCGCGGTAGTCGGTTTCGGGCATCAGGTGGCGGGGCAGAAGGAAGAGGTTGTTGATCGGGTCGTGGGCGGACAGGAAGCGCTGGGCGTGCCGGGCCGACTTGAAGCGCTTCATCTGGCGTTCTCGTCGGCGGGTCGGCTGGTGTGAGTTTTCCGCCCGGTTGTTGAGCCCCTTGTGCTGGCGATGCTCCACCCCGGGCATGATCTCCTTCTTGGCCGCGCCGTAGGAGCCGAGCTTGTCCGTGATCATGACGCGAGGGGCCCGGCACTGCCGCTTCAGCAGCTTGCGCAGCAGCCGTTTGGCTGCCTTCCTGTCGCGCCGG
>NZ_AVFK01000214.1 GCF_000936425.1 Skermanella aerolata KACC 11604
CGGCTCCGCCGGCGCCCACGACGACGACGTCGTAGGTGTGGTCGATAATTTGATAGGCGGTCGCCATCGCTGCCTCAGCCTCCGAATGCAATTTTGAGAATGGCGAAAATTCCGGCGACCGCGAGCGCGAAGCACAGGAACTTGGCAGCGATGATCGCCGCCATCTTGACGGTCTCGCTGTGGACGTAGTCCTCGAGCACGACCTGGATGCCGGAGGCGGTGTGGTGGAACGTCACGCCGACGAACAGGATCGCCATGACCGCCGAGAAGGGCGAGCTCAGCCATTCGACCATCGCCGCGTGACCGTCGCCGACGATGCTCAGGGCACCGAAGATGAACCACAGGGTCAGCGGGATCAGGGCCAGGGACGTCAGCCGCGACAGCCACCAATGGTGAGAGCCGGCCTTGGCGGAGCCGAGGCCGCGGACGCGGCCGAGCTGGGTGC
>NZ_AVFK01000216.1 GCF_000936425.1 Skermanella aerolata KACC 11604
GTCGGTTTCGAACAACGGCCCGGATCTATCCCGTCTGCGCTGAGTGGCCAATCGCTCCTGCGTCGAGACCTTGTGGAATGAAAATAGGAATCCGACAGGCTCTGAATTAGCATCGGTGAACATCGTCAGCGGATCAGGGGGGTTGAACGATGATACTCCATCGCCTCAACATCCTGCTTGCTAGCCTTGGGATTGCCGCTGGTATTTCCATGCTGACCATCATCCATGCCCACGATTTCCAGCGATCTCCGGAAGCACGGCACTGGATCGCTCCCGGCACGGACGCAGCCGGACCTCATTCAAAGCAGCGCACATCGATGTTGGGATTGGTGATTTACCGGTCGTGCCTGAGTCTGCCCTGAGCGCCGATCGGAGATTTGACGATGCACCGATTTACATGATGGGGCTTCCGTGTCGTTTGTTTCAA
>NZ_AVFK01000120.1 GCF_000936425.1 Skermanella aerolata KACC 11604
GTCGCCGAACCGCCGCCGGCCCCGCGTGAGGCCGCACCGCCGCAGCGCCAGCCGGAACCGCCTCCGCCGCCCCGGCCGACTCCTCCCCCGCCGGCACCGACACCGCCGCCTCCCAAGGCGCCGGAACCGGAGCCGCGCAAGCCCGAACCTCCGAAGCCGGAGCCGCCGAAGCAGGAGGCCCTGAAGCCGGAACCTGCGCCTAAGCCGGAGCCTCCGAAACCGGAACCGCCGAAGCCCGAGCCTCCCAAGCCCGAGCCGAAGGAAGTGAAGAAGCCGGAGCCGCCCAAGCCTGAACCTCCCAAGCAGGAGGCGAAGAAGCCTGAGCCGGCGAAGCCCGACCCTCCGAAGCAGGAAGCCAAGAAGCCGGAGCCGCCGAAGCAGGAGCCGAAGAAGCCGGCAGTGGAGAAAAAGCAGCCGGATACCAGCAGCGACTTCGCCGATGTCCTGAAGAACCTTCAGAAGCAGCCGAAATCCGAGCCATCGGCAGCGCCGGCCACGTCTTCCCAGCCGCAGCGTCAGCAGCAGGCGGCTTCGTCGCAGCCTGCGTCGAACTCGGCCCCCAAGCTGGCGGACCAGCTGACCTCCAGCCAGGAGGACGCCGTGCGCAAGACGGTCGAGGCTTGCTGGAACGTCGATCCGGGGCTGGCGGGCGTCAGCGATATCACTGTCGAAATCCGGCTGGAGATTGGCAGGGACGGGCAGGTCAAGCGTGCCGAGGTGGTCGATAAGGCGCGCATGGCGCGGGACCGTACGTTCCGCACCGTCGCGGAGTCGGCGCAGCGTGCCGTCATGAACCCGCGATGCAAGACCCTGCCGCTTCCTCTGGAGAGCTACGAATTCTGGAAGGACGCCGTCTTCGTCTTCAGCCCCCGCGACATGCTGCGCGGCTGAGGACGCCGGACGGTGGTCCGTCTTGATGATGCCACGATCGCGGTGCCCTCTTGTGCCTTTGAAAAGGCGCATCCCGAGGGTGGCCGCTCTCGGAAACAACGATGATGAACAAGGCATGACTCGATCATGATTGCATACCCGTTCCACCTGATCCTGCTTGTCCGCCGTCTGGCGCTGGCCGTTCTGATCGTCACTCTCGCTGGGATCACCGGCGCCCGTGCCGAGCTGCGGCTGGACATCACCCGCGGCCGGGTCGAGCCGATGCCGATCGCGATCTCCACCTTCTATGGGCAGGGCGGCCAGGAGAATCAGGTCGGCCGCGACATCGCGCAGGTGGTGTCGGCCAACCTCGAGCGGTCCGGCCTCTTCCGTCCGCTCGATCCCAAGGCGCTGATCCAGGATCCGGCTTCCCTGCACAACCAGCCCCGATTCGCCGACCTCAAGGTCATCAACGCCCAGGCGATGGTCAGCGGAACGGTCCAGGCGCAGGCCGATGGGCGCCTGCGGGTGGAATTTCGCCTGTGGGATGTGATCGCCGAGCAACAGATGACCGGCCTCGCCTATTTCACGGTGCCGGAGAACTGGCGGCGGGTCGCGCACATCATCTCCGACGCGATCTACAAGCGGATCACGGGCGAGGAGGGCTACTTCGATACCCGCATCGTCTACATCTCGGAGAACGGTCCGGCCGACAAGCGTATCAAGCGGCTGGCGATCATGGACCAGGACGGTGAGAACCACCGTTTCCTGACCGACGGCAGGACGCTGGTGCTGACGCCCCGCTTCTCGCCCTCGGCGCCGGAAATCACCTATCTGTCGTATTTTAACAATAAGCCGCGCGTCTATCTCTTCAATATAGATACCGGCCGTCAGGAAGTACTAGGCGACTTCCCCGGCATGACTTTCGCCCCGCGCTTCTCGCCGGACGGCAACAAGGTCATCATGAGCCTGGCGACGGGCGGCAACACCGACATCTATACGATGGACCTGCGAACCCGCCGCGTCGAGCAGTTGACCAACAATCCGGCCATCGATACCTCGCCGTCATACTCGCCCGACGGGCAGCGGATCGTGTTCGAGTCGGACCGTGGCGGCACCCAGCAGCTCTATGTCATGGATGCAAATGGCGGAAATCCGACGCGGATCACGTTTGGGCAGGGCCGCTATGCAAGCCCGGTATGGTCGCCGCGCGGCGATCTGATCGCTTATACCAAGATCGGCGGAGGTCGATTCTCGATAGGAGTGATTCGGCCCGACGGCACCGGTGAACGTACCCTGAGCGAGGCTTTTCACGTAGAAGGGCCTACCTGGGCGCCGAATGGCCGCGTCCTTATGTTCTTCGGCGAACGCCCCAGCGGGGAGGGGAATCGCAGCAGAATCGCGCGTTTGCACAGCATTGATCTCACTGGTTTCAATGAGCGCGAAGTTGTCACACCGTTGGACGCATCCGATCCCGCTTGGTCGCCCTTGATTCCTTAGCGGTAACCATTTATTTTCGCAGTGCACGATCGACGCTAAGGTTAGACAGTCGGGAGTTCGGAAACTTTCGGTGGACTGGGTTTCGGTGGACTGGGTGTAGTTTAGCGTCGGCCCGTTCGCTCTTCCGTATTTTATATCGTGTGTCGCTGTAGGGGGTTTTGAGATGCGTTTGAAGGTTCTGAGCCTGTTGGCTGCGGTTGTGCTGGTCGCCGCGTGCGAATCCACTCCGCAAAATGACGGCTCGGCCGGCGCCGGCGGTGGGGCTACCGCTGGTGCGGCGCCCGTCCGGACTGGTCCGGCTCCGGGTTCGCAGGAAGATCTGGTTGTCAATGTCGGCGACCGCGTGTTCTTCGGTTTCGATAAGTTCGACCTGTCGCCGGAGGCCCGGGCAACCCTGGACCGTCAGGCTTCGTGGTTGACCCAGTATCCGCGCGTCACCGTGACCGTCGAAGGTCACGCCGACGAGCGCGGCACGCGTGAGTACAACCTCGCGCTGGCCGAGCGTCGCGCCAACTCCGTCAAGAACTACCTCCTGGCCAAGGGCGTCGACGCAAACCGCGTCGCCACCATCAGCTATGGCAAGGAGCGTCCGGCTGTCCTCGGCTCGAACGAGGCATCCTGGGCACAGAACCGTCGTGGCGTGACCGTCGTCAACTAAGTCGGCCCGAGCGGCAGACGAGGGCGATGGCGGCTTATAGTTCGCTGACGTAAATAGGGCGTCACATCACGCGGGTCCGTAAAGGAGTTGCAGGGTGTGGCGCCTTATTTTTGCCGATGGTTTCTGATACGGCGAGATTTATGACAGGGTCAAAAGGACCAGCTATGGCGGTGATGTCGATGCGTCGAGCGTCAGGTGCGCGGAGTGAAGGGTTGCCCGGAAGGTATGCCGCATTCGCCGGCATGGCGCTGCTCGCCGGAACGATGCTGTGGAGCGGCCCGGCGGCGGCCCAGGCCGACGTCAACCTGCAAAGCCGGCTGAACCGGCTGGAGAACGATATCCAGACGCTGAACCGGCAGGTCTTCCGGGGTGGGCCGGTCCCGCAGGGCGGTTCCGGCGCGTCTGGCGGCGGCATCCCCAATTCCCTTGCGGCCGATTTTGAAGTCAGGCTGTCGCGGCTCGAAGGTGAGTTGCAGACGCTGACCGGCAAGTACGAGGAAACGGTCTTCGGCATCTCTCAGGCGCGGGAGCGGCTGGATAAGCTTTCCTCCGACCTCGAATACCGGCTGAGCGAGCTGGAGAGCAAGCTGAACGCGGCGCCGGCCCCCGCAGCCGAAAGCCAGTCCGCGCCTCCTGCGAAGGGCAGGAACGAGACGGCCGCGGCTGCTCCGCCCAAGTCGCCGGCCCAGTCCGCCCAGCAGCAGGCGACGGCGGCGGCCAAGCTTCCGGCGGGGTCGGCGCAGGAGCAGTACGACTACGCATTCGGTCTGCTGCGGGCGGCGGACTATGCCAATGCCGAAGTGGCGCTGGGCACGTTCATCAAAAGCCATCCGGACAACTCGCTGACCAGCAACGCGCATTACTGGCTGGGTGAGACCTATTACGTACGCGGCAAGTTCGGCGATGCCGCTGCCGCCTTCGCCGAGGGCTATCAGAAGTTTCCTAAAAGCTCCAAGGCGGCGGACAACCTGCTGAAGCTCGGAATGTCGTTGGGGCAGTTGAACCAGAAGAAGGAGGCCTGCCTGTCCTTCGCCGAACTCGGCAACAAGTTCCCCGACGCCTCGGCGGCGATCAAGCGCCGCGCCGACCAGGAGCGTGGGAAGTTGAACTGCTCGTGAAGATTGAGGGTGAGGGAAAACTGGCATCACGTTGATCGCTGAATTCACCCGCCTGATGGACCGCCTCGGTCCGTTCGAGCCGTCGCCGCGAGTCGCGGTCGGCGTCTCGGGCGGCGCCGACAGCATGGCGCTTTGCCTGTTGCTCAAGTCATGGACGGAGGACCGTAGCGGGTCGCTTCTTGCCCTGACAGTCGATCATGGACTGCGGCAAAACGCCGCAGATGAGGCGATCCAGGTCGGTTCTTGGCTGAAGGCGCGCGATGTCGCCCATGACATTCTGCGATGGGACGGCGTTAAGCCGTTGTCTGGCATCCAGTCGGCGGCCCGGGATGCGCGGTATCGCCTCTTGACCGAGCGCTGTCACGCGGAGGGCATCTTGCATCTGGCGCTCGCGCATCACCGCGAAGATCAGGCGGAAACGGTGCTGCTCCGCTTCGCCCATGGCAGCGGCATCGACGGTCTCGGCGGCATGGCGGCCGTACGGGAAACCGGCTCCGTCAGGCTTCTGCGGCCCCTGTTGCCGGTAAGTCGGGATCGTCTGAGGACCTACCTGACCGAGACATGCCAATCGTGGGTCGAGGACCCCTCCAACCAGTCGCCGGCCTATGCGCGGGTTCGGCTGCGCGGCATGGCCGATATCCTGGCGAGGGAAGGGTGGAGCACGGCGCGGGCCGCCGACACCGCCCGCCGGCTCGGCCGGGC
>NZ_AVFK01000217.1 GCF_000936425.1 Skermanella aerolata KACC 11604
CCCCGGCGGCCCGATCCACGGATGCCGGACAGGCGCTTCACACCAGCGACAGCGCCAGCAGAACCACCGTCAAGCCCATCAGCGCAGCCGGGGCGGTATAGCCCTGGTACAGCAGCATCGTCATGCCGGTAGGTTCACGATGATGGCGAGGGCTGTTACCGACACCACGGTCACAGCATCCTCACCAGGACGGCAGTCAGGACCGATTGAACGAGAAGGATCGGCAGCGCCCACTTCAGCAGATCCGCCTTCAACTCCGACAGGTCGGCTTTGGTGGCGACGTTCAAGGTAGCGAGGGGCGCCGTCATGATGGATCTCACTTCAGCAGGTTGATGATGGAAGCGATAGCGGCAACCACGGCGCCCACGGCACCAACCGTTATGGTGATAGGCATGATGAAGCTATCGCGGTTCAGCCTCCTGTCTT
>NZ_AVFK01000218.1 GCF_000936425.1 Skermanella aerolata KACC 11604
GGAACCTGCGGCTGGATCACCTCCTTTCTAAGGAAGTCTCATGGCGCACAACTCGGTGCCGCCGTCTCCGCATCCCTTCTCATCAGATCGCGCTCCAAGCGCCGGGTAACCGGTTGCGGGAAGCGTCTCTGCTGAGAAGCGGTTTGTGTTTGCGCATCATGGATGCGTCGATACGGGATCTATTTACATTGTGAAGAGGATAAGTGACCAACGGATGACCCGACAGGGTGATCCGCCGGTGACAGCGACTGCGGCGGTGCCGGAGTTGTTGTTTTGGCGGTTCATACGGTTGGGTCTTGTGTGATGCATCTTCTCGAAGATCGCCGATGTGCGGGTTTGCCCCTGCGCGTGGCGTTCGGAGACTATAAGTGTAGAACAAGCGTATGAAGGGCATCTGGTGGATGCCTTGGCACTGAG
>NZ_AVFK01000219.1 GCF_000936425.1 Skermanella aerolata KACC 11604
CCGTGCACCGCTGAACCGGTTCGGTGGGCCAGAGAGCTGCAAGGGCCGCCTCCAGGCCGGGAGCGCCGTCGATGATCAGCAGCTCCGGGGTGGCGAGCTTGCGGGCGACCAGATCGTCCAGGAAGGCGCGCCATGCCGCTTCGCTCTCGCCGCCCATGTTGCGCAGGCCGAGAAGAACCTTCTGGCCGTCGCGTCGGACGCCCAGCGCCACCAGCACCGAAATGCCGGTGGAGCGCTTGTCGAGCCGGACCTTGACCACCGTGCCGTCCAGGATGACGCGGACGATGTCGTCTTGTGAGAGATCGCGCCTCTGCCAGGCTTCCCAGTCGCCCTGGACCTTGCGCCACGCCCGGCTGACGGTGTCCTTGCCGACCGCTCCGCCGAACAGCGCTCCCAGGGCACGGCGGACCCGGCGGG
>NZ_AVFK01000220.1 GCF_000936425.1 Skermanella aerolata KACC 11604
CCTCTTCGCCGGTCTTGGCGTCGAGCGCCACCAGCGTGTTGTCGGCCTGTGCGAGGAAGATCTTGCCGTCGGCATAGGTCACGCCGCGGTTGACGGTGTCGCAGCACATCACCGGGATGACGTTGGGGTCCTGGCGCGGCTCGTACTTCCAGAGGATGCGGCCCTTCTCCTTGATCGAGAGGGCGTAGACCAGGTTGGGGAACGGCGTGTGGACGTACATGACGTCACCGATCACCAGCGGGCCGCCTTCGTGGCCGCGCAGGACGCCGGTGGAGAAGCTCCAGTCGACCTTCAGGTTCTTGACGTTCTGCGTCGTGATCTGGTCGAGCGGGCTATAGCGCTTGCCCGAATAGTCGCCGAGCTGCATGGCCCAGTTGTTCGGGTCCTTCTGCAGCTTCATCACTTCGTCGTTGGC
>NZ_AVFK01000270.1 GCF_000936425.1 Skermanella aerolata KACC 11604
TGATTCACATTCGCCTCCACCGGAACGGTGGATGCCTTGGTCTGAACCAAAAATAGCAGTTTACGAATGTGTCACGCATTGAGGCGAACTCGACGCACTACTGTCACGCTTACGGACACGTTGCTGTAGCGATCCTGTCCCGCGTGTCTGTGTCGTCCTTTGGCGTGTCATGGTCGTGTCGAAGCCGTGTCGACGGACGCTTCGGTACTGTGACAGGGCG
>NZ_AVFK01000275.1 GCF_000936425.1 Skermanella aerolata KACC 11604
CGGGAGTGCGCCAGGGCACTGGGCACCGAGTAGTAATGGCCGTCGACGATCACGTGATAGTCGGCTCCGACAGCACGGCACAGCTCCCACTGTCCTACAACGTAGGGCTCGGCCGGCAACGGCCGCAGCAGGGCCCGCTCCTCAGCTTCGAAGACGGATCGGCGCGTCCCCTCGCGTGGGGGCGACAGCGGCCGGTTGTTGA
>NZ_AVFK01000272.1 GCF_000936425.1 Skermanella aerolata KACC 11604
AATGGCGGCGTTCAATTCGTCCAGCCCGAAGAAGGTGCGGTGGCGCAGCGGAGCCAGGATCCAGCGTTCGACCTGCAGCACCGCATTCTCCACCGCCGGCTTGTCCCGTGGCTTGCCTGGTCGCGCCGGCAGGACGGCGGTACCGTAGTGGCGGGCCAGTTCGTAGTAGCTGGCGTTGAGCACCGGGTCGAAGAAGTTCGCCCTGGTGA
>NZ_AVFK01000223.1 GCF_000936425.1 Skermanella aerolata KACC 11604
AGCGGGTGGCGACGGTCGCCAGGAATCTCGGCCTGTCGGAGCAGACGCTACATAACTGGGTCAAGGCAGCGGGCAACGGTGGGTTGAAAAGTTCTGCTACACCGGCAGTCAGTGCTGAACAGATGGAAATCAGTCGTCTACGAACGGAATTGTCGCGTGTGAAAATGGAGCGCGACATCTTAAAAAAAGCAGCGGCGTACTTCGCCAGGGAGTCGCTGTGAAGTACGCCTTTATCGAGCGGCACCGACGGGACTGGCCTGTCTCGATACAATGCTCTGTCCTGGATGTCAGTGCCAGAGGATTTCATCAATACCTGCGTCGGACAAAAATCCCCGACAAGGACGTGGGGCGCGTCAGTGACATGGCCCTGCTGGCCCACATCAAGGCGATCCATGCCGAAACCAGGGG
>NZ_AVFK01000225.1 GCF_000936425.1 Skermanella aerolata KACC 11604
AACGAGATCCCGTTCCCGGCGGCCAATCCCTACAGCGACGCCAAGGCGGCACTCGGTCATACCCTGTTCTTCGATCCCCGCCTGTCCGGATCCAACACGGCGTCGTGCGCGTCGTGCCACAATCCGGCGCTGGGCTGGGAGGACGCGCTGCCAGTGGCCACCGGCGACGGCGCCAAGGCGCTGGAGCGCGCCTCGCCGACCATCCTCAACCTGGCCTGGGCCGAGCCGCTGATGTGGGACGGGCGCAAGGACACGCTCGAGGACCAGGCGACCGGACCGATCGAGGCGGCCGGCGAAATGAACCAGCCGATGGCATCCCTGGCCGCCGAACTGTCGGCCATTCCGGCCTACCGCCGGATGTTCCGCGAGGCGTTCGGCAGCGAGACGATCAGCGGCCC
>NZ_AVFK01000019.1 GCF_000936425.1 Skermanella aerolata KACC 11604
CGATACATTCACTCAACCATGAGACGTGCACACAAAAGAACGAAGAACCAGACATTGACCTGTGTGGACAGTGTTTGTTGGGCCACGGCCCAACCTACAGGCTCCCGCTTCGTAGGTTGGGCCGTGGCCCAACGCTTGCCGACCGCAGGTCAAGCTTAACGGCCGCTGGTGTCAGCCCGACATCGACGCGCCGGCAAGCCGGAACCTTCCGGCTCCGATGCTGACGCTCATGTCCCGTATAATGCCGGAGAGCCCCGCTCCGCCGCCGTCACCGGCGCGGACCCGTCCAGCCAGCGCCGGCTCCAGCTTTGGAACATCAGGACGCCCCACAGGCTGTCGCTCCAGTCGCGCCGGCCCGCCAGATGCTCCGCCCAGCGCCGGCGGACCGGGACCGGGTTCAGCAAACCGCCTTCCCGCATCCGTCGCTCATCCAGCAGGTCTTCGGCCCAGTCGCGCAAGGGGCCGCGCAGCCAGGCGCCGACCGGCACGCTGAAGCCCATTTTGGGGCGTTCGACCAGTTCCTGCGGGACATATCGATGGAGCACCTGCCGCAGCAGCCATTTGCCCTGGCCGTTCCTGACCTTCAGCGAATGCGGCAGCCCCCAGGCGAACTCCACGACCCGGTGGTCGAGCAGCGGCACGCGCGCTTCCAGCGCCACCGCCATGCTGGCCCGGTCGACCTTGGCCAGGATGTCCTCGGGCAGGTATGTGACCGCATCCAGGAACTGCATGCGGCGGATGAAATCGGGGATCTCCGCGGCGACCGATCGGTCCCACAGGATGCCGCGCGGCTCGCGGCTGCCCAGCACAAGCTCCTCCGGATCGTCCCAGTGTGACAGCAGCCCGCGATACAGCTCGGCGTCGTCCGGCAGCGCCAGCATCGCGCCCAGCTTGTGCATGCGGTCGCCGGCCCGCTCCGGCCGCACCGCCTGCGGCACCAGGCCGAACAGGCGGTCCCACGCCGGCTCGGACACTCCCCCGAACAGGGCGGCCCCCGCCCTCTTCGCGGCGGACGGCACGGCCGCAAGACGGCGGCGGGCGGCATCCGCCCAGAAATAACGGTGATAGCCCGCGAACAGCTCGTCGCCGCCGTCGCCGGACAGGGCGACGGTCACATGCCGCCGCGTCATCTCCGACACCAGATAAGTCGGGATCTGCGAGCTGTCGGCGAAAGGCTCGTCGAACATGTCGGGCAGCGCCGGGATCACGTCGCGGACATGGTCCCGCGCCACGTAAAGCTCGGTATGGTCGGTGCCGAGATGCCGGGCCACGGCGGCGGCGTGGGTCGCCTCGTCATAGCCGGTTTCATGGAAGCCGATGGAGAAACTACGGACCGGACGGCCGCTCTGCGCCTGCATCAGCGCCACGACGGTCGAGCTGTCGATCCCGCCGGACAGGAAGGCGCCAAGCGGCACGTCGGCCATCATCTGCCGCCCGACGGCGTCGCGCAGCAGCCGGTCCAGTTCCTCCACGGCCTCGGCCGGATCGCGTTCGCGCGGCGATGCGCCCGCGAAATCGCGCATGTTCCAGTAGCGCTCGATGCCGGTGACGCCCCTGCCCGGCTCCCAGGTAAGCATCGAGCCGGGCGGCAGCTTATGGACGCCGCGATAGATGCTGTGCGGCTCCGGCACGTAGCCGAACCTGAAGAACGACGCCAGCGCATCGCGGTCCGGCTCGGCGTTCCAGCCCGGATAAGCCCTCAGCGCCTTCAGTTCGGACCCGAACATCAGGCCGCCGGCTTCTCCCCCCGTACCGGTCTCCCCCCAGTACAGCGGCTTGACCCCGACCTGATCGCGGACCAGCACCAGCCGCCGCGCCGCCCTGTCCCACAGGGCGAAGGCGAAGATGCCGATCAGCCGCCCGACGGTCCGCTCGACGCCCCAGAGGGCGCAGGCCTCGACCAGCACTTCGGTATCGGAATGGCCGCGCAGCCCGACGCCCGCCGCCTCCAGCTCCGCCCGCAGGTCCAGGTGATTGTAGATCTCGCCGTTGTAGGTCAGGACCAGCCGGCCGTCGGCCGATTCCATGGGTTGCCGGCCCAGCGGCGACAGTTCGACGATGGCGAGCCGGCGATGCCCCAGGGCGATGCCGGCGGACGGATCGGTCCAGACGCCGTCGCCGTCGGGACCGCGATGGGCGAGGCTGTCGGCCATCGCGCGGACGATCCCGGCGATCTCGTCGGGCCGGCGCCCGGCGGATCCCCGGGCGGGTTCGATGAAACCGCAGATTCCACACACCGGATTTGCTCTCCCTGCCGGATCGTCGGCCCAGCCGATAGTGACCAAAGTCTAATCGCCGATCCCGAATAACCAGCCTCGAATAGAAGGTCGGGTGCAGGGACGGCAAGCGCAATCATCGGTAATCCGAGCGACCTTATGGATGACGGCGGTGAGTGCTCCCAGCCTCATTGACTTCCTCCCACGGGCACCCCCATTCTCCGCCGCACAGGCTCCAGGCAGCGACGCGGACGTATCGGTTCTTCGGTGGCACTTCAGCTCCCCCTCTTCATTTCCCGGAATGCCGCGTTCATGCGGCTGGCGCGGGGCGGCGGCAGCGTCATGGCGCTGAACGTCGCCGGCATGGCGCAGGCGCTGCTGCTCCAGGTCGTGCTGGCGCGCCTGCTGGGCCACGAGGGTTACGGCCAGTTCGCCTATGTGATGGCCTGGATCAACATCCTGGTCTACGTCGCCGTGATGGGGCACGATTCGCTGGCCATGCGCAGCGTGGCCGCCCACCACGCCCGGCAGGAATGGGCGCTGCTGGCCGGCGTGCTGCGCCATGCCACCATCCTCGTGGGCACGCTGAGCATCGCGCTTTCTTCGCTCGGCGCCCTGCTGGTCTGGAAGGGACATGAAGTCCCCGACGATCTCGCCGCCACCTTCCTGGCCGGTTTCGTCGTGCTGCCGCTGCTGGCGCTGCTGCGGCTGAATGCCTCAGTGCTCTACGGCCAAGGGCGAGTCGTGCTCGGCACCGCGCCCGAACGACTCGGGCGTGACGCGGTCGTGCTGGCGCTCACCGGCATGGCCGTGCTGATCGCGGCGCCGCTGACCCCACCGGCAGTGATGGGTTTCGTCGCGATCGGCGGCGGCAGCGCGCTGGTCCTGATCCTCTACCTGCGGCGCCGGATCGCTGTCCTTCCCGCCGAAGCGCCGCGCGCCGTCTATATGCGCCGCACGTGGATCGCCTCCGCCTTCGTCCTGGGCCTCACCGGCGGCAGCCAACTCCTGCTTCAGCGCAGCGACGTCCTGATGATCGGCTGGCTGATGACGGCGGCGGATGCGGGCGTCTACGTCGTCGCCTGCAACGTGGCCGAACTGGTGCTCTTCCCGTTCCTGGCCGTCAGCTCGATCGTGG
The DNA here is from genome assembly GCF_000936425.1 of Skermanella aerolata KACC 11604. GTDB lineage: Bacteria > Pseudomonadota > Alphaproteobacteria > Azospirillales > Azospirillaceae > Skermanella > Skermanella aerolata. The sequence goes on from NZ_AVFK01000019.1 coordinate 3,355, forward strand.
CGCCGTCGTTCGCGGCGCATTATGCACGCGGCGAACGGGCGGAGATCGCCTCCTTCATGAGGACGACGACGCTGAGCACGCTGGCCGGCTCGCTGCTGATCGGCATTCCGCTTTTCGTGCTGGCGCCGTGGATCCTCGGACTGTTCGGTCCCGAGTTCGTGGACGGCGCCAACGCGGCGCGCATCCTGATGTTCGGCATCTGCCTGCGGGCGGTGATCGGACCTTCTCACCTGATGCTGACCATGACGGGCCACGAAAGCCACGCGCTCTGGGCGCTGGGCTGCGCCGCCGCGGCGAACATCGCGCTCAACCTCGTCATGATCCCGGCCTTCGGGATCGAGGGTGCCGCCTCCATGACGACCCTCGCTCTGCTCGGCAGCCAGATCGCGATGGCAATCATGGCGTGGCGGAAAATCGGCGTCGCACCGGCGCTGCTGCCGCGCATGCTGATGCCGAAGTCGGGCGGGCCGCCCGCGGGCTGGCGCGGCCCCGCTTCCAATGCGCCGGAGTCAGAAGGGCTATGACTGAGTTGCGCTGGCGCTCCCCTATCGAGTGGCCCATATAGCCCGCCGTACGGAACAGACCGAGGTTTTTGGATGACGATCTTGATAACAGGAGCCGCCGGCTTCATCGGCTCCCATGTCGCCCAGGCGCTTCTGGCGCGCGGCGACCAGGTGGTCGGCATCGACAATCTCAACGATTACTACAGCGTCGCCCTCAAGCGCGCCCGTCTCGAACAACTCGAAGGAAAGCCCGGTTTCCGCTTCATCAAGGCGGATGTCAGCGACAAGGCGTCGATCGCCGAAGTGCTTGCCCAGGTCAAGGCCGGCGGCGAAGACATCACCGGGATCGTCCATCTGGCGGCCCAGGCCGGCGTACGCTACTCGCTGGAAAATCCGTACGCGTACGCCGATGCCAACGTCATGGGACAGGTCGTCATGCTGGAGGCGGCGCGCAGCCTCGACCGGCTGGACCATTTCGTCTATGCCAGTTCCTCGTCGGTCTACGGCTCCAACACCAAGCTGCCGTTCTCGATCGACGATCCGGTGGATCACCCGGTATCGCTCTACGCCGCGACCAAGCGGGCCGGCGAGCTGATCACCCACAGCTTCAGCCATATCCACAAGCTGCCGGCGACCGGCCTGCGCTTCTTCACGGTCTACGGCCCCTGGGGTCGGCCGGACATGGCGGCCTATCTCTTCTGCGACGCAATCATGGCGGGCCGTCCGATCCGCGTCTTCAACGAAGGCCGGATGGAGCGCGACTTCACCTATATAGACGACATCGTCGCCGGCGTCGTGGCGGCGCTGGACCGTCCGGCCACCCCGGACGAGCGCGGCGTGCCCGTCCGGCTCTACAACCTCGGCAATCACCGGTCGGAGAACCTGCTCCACTTCATCTCGGTGATCGAGGACGCCCTGGGCCGCAAGGCGGAGAAGAGCCTGGAGCCGATGCAGGCCGGCGACGTTCCGGCCACATATGCCGACATCGCGGCGACCCGGCGCGACCTGGGCTTCGATCCGGCGACCCCGATAGAAGTGGGTATCCCCCGGTTCGTGGCGTGGTACAAGGCCTATCACGGCATCGTCTGACGCCACACCTCCTGCTGATGGGCCGAAAGCGGCCCGGATACCCCGATGATCGATGCCCTTGGCCTGTTCGAAGTAGCGTTGCTTGCCGGTACCGCCGGTCTGTCCTGGATGGCGACGGGTGCCGTCCTGCACTACCTGCGCCGCAATGCGATCCTCGACCATCCCAATGAACGCAGCAGCCACAAGATCCCGACGCCGCGCGGCGGCGGCTGGGGGATCATGCTGACCCTGTTGCCCGCGATGGCGCTGATCGGCTGGATCGTCGGCCATTTCGACCACGTCCTTCCCGCCTTCGCCGGCGCCGTCGGCCTGATGGCGATTTCCTGGATGGACGACCGGCGCAGCCGGCCGGCCGGGCTGCGGTTCGGGATGCAGATCGCGGCGGTCGCGATCGGGCTGACGGCCCTGCCCCCGAGCGCCCTGGTCTTCCAGGGCTGGCTGCCGTTCTGGCCGGACCGGATCTTTGCTGCGGTCGGCTGGCTGTGGTTCGTCAACCTGTTCAACTTCATGGACGGCATCGACGGCCTGGCGGGGAGCGAAGCGTTCTCGATCGGCATCGGCTTGGCGGTCGTCGCCGTCGTCGCGAACCTGGGCTATGTCCCGCTGTGGCTGGCGCTGGCGGCGGCCGGCGCCGCACTGGGGTTCCTGGGGTGGAACTGGCATCCGGCCAAGGTCTTCATGGGCGATGTCGGCAGCGTGCCGCTGGGCTTCATCCTAGGCTGGCTGCTGCTGGCGACCGCCGCTTCCGGCCAATGGGTCGCGGCGGTGCTGGTGCCGCTCTATTTCCTGGCGGACGCCACCTTCACGCTGCTGCGCCGCCTGTTCGCCGGCAAGCGAATCTGGGAAGCGCACCGCGAGCACATCTACCAGCGCGCCGTCCAGGCCGGCCACAGCCACTCCGACGTCGTCGTCAAGGTGATCGCCGCGAACGCCGTGCTGGTGGCGCTCGCCGCAGCATCGGCCGGCATCGGCTGGCTGGCGCTGCCGCCCGGTCTGGCCCTCGTCCTTGGACTTATGATCTGGCTGCCCCGGCCTGCCCGGAGGGCATGATGCGCATTCTCGTCACCGGCGCCAACGGCTTCGTCGGCTCGGCGCTGATCCCGATCCTCGCCAGCCGCGGCCACCGGATACGCGCCTCGGTCCGCCGTCCCGGCGTAACGCCCGTTCCGGACACCGTCGTCACCGGGGAGATCGGCTCCGATACCGACTGGAGCCGGGCGCTGGACGGCATCGATATCGTCATCCATCTGGCGGCGCGCGTCCATCAGATGGACGATCCGGCCGACCCCGATCTGGTGATCGGCGCCTATCGCCGGATCAACGTCGAAGGGACGCGCCGTCTGGCCGAGTCCGCCGCGGCGGCCGGCGTCCGCCGCATGGTCTTCGTCAGCACCATCAAGGCCGTCACCGAGAACAGCAGCGACACCCCGGTGACCGAAGAGACGCCGCCCGCGCCCGAAACGCCCTATGGGATCTCCAAGCTGGAAGGCGAGCAGGCCCTGGAAGCGGTCGGCGCCCGGACCGGGCTGGAAACCGTCGTGCTGCGCCCGCCGCTGGTCTACGGCCCCGGCGTCGGAGCCAATTTCCTGCGTCTGCTGACGATCTGCCGGAACGCGCTGCCACTTCCGCTCGGCGCCATCCACAACCGCCGCAGCCTTGTCTTCGTGGAGAACTTGGCGGGCGCCATCGCCTGCTGCGCCGAGCATCCGGCCGCCGCCGGTGGCCGCTTCCTGGTCCATGACGGCAAGCCGCTCTCGACGCCGGAGCTGATCCGGTCGCTGGCCGCCATCATGGACCGCCCAGCCCGGCTGTTCAGCGTTCCGCCCGTGCTGCTGCGCGGCGCCCTCACCGTGATCGGGCGCGGCGACGCCTATGACAGGCTGGCGGCATCGCTCGAACTGGACGACCGGCACCTGCGCAGAACCTTGGGCTGGCAACCGTTTTGGTCGCAGGAAGACGGCTTGCGCCTCACCGCCGAATGGTTCAATGCTTCGGCTGATTTAACCAACGGTACCAGTTGACTCGATGAAGATGGATCGCTCCGGGCTCGCCTATCTGCACGACGTCCTGATGACGGGCCTCGCCTTCGTCGCGGCTTTCTACATGCGCGTCGGCGATCAGCTTTTCGGATACCACTTCGACGGGCTGGTCCAGGGCCTGCCGGTGGTCATGCTGACCGGGGCCATCACCTACCGCCTGTTCGGCCTGTATCGCGGCATCTGGCGCTACGCGTCGACGCCCGACCTGATCCAGGTAACCAAGGCCGCGACCATCGTTTCGGTGGTGTCCGTCCTCCTGCTGTTCCTGCTGACCCGGCTCGACACGATCCCGCGCTCCATCCCGGTGATCCAGTGGTTCGTGCTGCTGATCCTGCTCGGCGGCCCGCGCTTCGCCTACCGCCTGTTCAAGGACCGCCGGCTGTCCCTGTCGGACCTGTCGGGCAACGACATCCGCATCCCGGTGCTTCTGGTCGGCGCCGGCGACGGCGCCGACCAGCTGATCCGTGCCCTGTCCCTGTCGCCACAGGCGGTCTACCGTGTCGTGGGCCTGGTGGACGACAAGGGCGGTCGCGTCGGCCGGGCGATCCGGGGCGTGCCGGTGCTGGGCGACGTCGACTCGCTTCCGGCCGTGGTCGAGAGCTTGCATGCACGCGGCATAAAGCCGCAGAAGCTGGTCGTCACCAAGCAGGAGTCCGAGACGGACCGCGACCTGATCCGACGCCTGCTCGACCTGTCCGAGCCGCTCGGCCTGTCTCTGAACCGGCTGCCCAACCTGACGGAGTTCAAGGACGCCCTTGGCGAAGGCAAGATCGAGCTGCGCCCGGTCGCTGTGGAAGATTTGCTTGGCCGGCCGCAGACCGTGCTGAACCGCGACGCCATCGTCGGCCTGATCGCCGGCCGGCGCGTGCTGGTGACGGGTGCCGGCGGCACCATCGGCAGCGAGCTGACGCGCCAGATCGCGGCGCTCGGCCCGGCCGAGCTGACCATGGTCGATGCCGGGGAATTCAACCTCTACACGATCGACGGGGAGATCCGCGGCCGATTCCCTGGCCTGCCCTGCAACAGCGTGATCGCCGACGTCCGCGACCGCAGCCGCATCGCGGCGCTGTTCCAGCAGACCCGCCCCGACCTTGTGTTCCACGCGGCGGCCCTCAAGCACGTCCCCCTGGTGGAAGCCAACCCGGAGGAGGGCGTGCTGACCAATGCGATCGGCACCCGCAACGTCGCCGACGCCGCCCGGACCGCCGGGACGCGGGCGATGGTCCTGATCTCCACCGACAAGGCGATCAACCCGAGCAGCGTCATGGGCGCCACCAAGCGGGTGGCGGAGGCCTATTGCCAGTCGCTCGACCTGACTCCCGGCGCCGAGGGCACCAGCACCCGGTTCATGACCGTCCGCTTCGGCAATGTGCTGGGCTCGAGCGGGTCGGTCGTTCCGCTGTTCCAGCGCCAATTGGCATCCGGCGGTCCGCTGACCGTCACCCATCCGGACATGCGCCGCTACTTCATGACGGTGCGCGAAGCGGTCGAACTGGTGCTCCAGGCCTCGGCCTACGGCTCCGCCCATCCCAACGGACGCGGCCGGATCTTCGTGCTGGACATGGGGGAACCGGTCAGGATCGTCGATCTGGCGCGCAACATGATCCGGCTTGCCGGCCTGCGCCCCGACAAGGACATCCGGATCGAGTTCACCGGCCTTCGCCCGGGCGAGAAGCTGTTCGAGGAACTGCTGTCGGAGGGCGAGACCCCGACCCAGACCGAAGCGGACGGGGTTTTCCAGGCGTCTCCCCGAGTCATCGACCACGCCCTGATCAACAGGACCATGGGCGAGCTGGAACAGGCCACCCGCGCCGGCGACCGTCCGAGGACGATGTCGATCATCCGCACCCTCGTCCCCGACCATACGGCCGAAGCGGCGATAGCCCACCCGGCTTCCCAAACCCGCCAGGAACTGGGCACACCCTGACATGACTTTCCATGACAGGACGCAGCGAGCCGCTCCGGCGCGCTTCGCAACCGTCTACCTGACCGCCATCCTGCTGGCGCCGCTGGTATCCGTCACGGTGCCGCGCGGCCTGGCGCCCCTGCTGATCGCCGCCTCCGTCATCGGGACCGTGATGTTCCGGCTGGATACCGGCCGCTGGCCGGTGCCGTCGGCCCGCTGGCTGCTGATGCTGGGCGGCTTCCTGATCTACTGCGCCGGCACCGCGCTCTGGAGCATACGGCCGGCGCAGAGCCTGAAACAGGCATGGGAGCTTTCCTATGCGCTGATCCCGGCCCTGCTGATGGCGACGGCGGCGGCCCAGGCCAAGCTACCGCTGGTCGACAACCGGCGGGTCCGCTGGTTCCTGCTGGCCTATTTCGCCGCGGTCATCCTGCTGATGCTCGACCTGCTGCACGGGTTGCCGGTCTATCTGGCGATGCGCGGCGGCGAGGCTCGCGATCCGACGCTGGAAGGGTCCCTGATCAACCGGAACATGGTCGCGATGGCGGCGCTCTGCTGGCCGGCCTTCCTGGCGTTCTGGCTCCGGCGCGAATGGGGGGCCGCGGCCCTGCTGCCGGTCGGGATGATCGTCCTGGTGACGGGCGGCAGCAGCGAGTCGGCGATGGTCGGGCTGCTGGTCGGCCTCATCACGCTGTCGGTCGCCATGGTGGCGCCCAACTTCACGCGCATTGCCCTTGGCGTCGGCGTGATCGTCACCTTCTTCGGGACCATTCCGGCCATGGAATGGCTTTACAGCCTCGATCTGATCGACCGCGGGACCCTGCCGTTTTCGTTCCTGCACCGGATCGAGATCTGGCACTACGCATCCAACCTCGTGTTCGAACGGCCGCTGTTCGGCTGGGGCCTGGATTCGTCGCGCTCCATCGCCGAAAAGGTGATCCTGGAGCGCGGCGGCTACGAGTTCCCAGTGCTGCCGATCCATCCGCACAACGCGGTCCTCCAGGTCTGGCTGGAACTGGGGCTGGTCGGGGTCGGCTTCGGCATCGCCATCGGCCTGACCGTCCTGCGCGGCATCCGCGATCTTCCCCGCCCGAGCCAGCCGGTGGCGCTCGCGGCCTTCGCCGGATCGATGGCCATGCTGTCGGTCGCCTATGGTGTCTGGCAGGTCTGGTGGCTCGCGGCGCTGATCCTGTCGATGCTGATGATCCACGTGCTTGCGCGTTCGTCGCGAGTTGGATAGCTTCGGCAAAGTTGATCGTACCAGCCATGCCGGCTGGTTCGGGTCCATGAATATCGTCAGGTGGCTGATGCCGTCGTTCAAGAAATTCCCGCTCGCCGGGTGGGGGCTTCTGCTCTCTCTGACGCTGCTGCCGGGCTGCGGCTATCAGCCGCTCCACGGCGCCAATACGCCGGCGGCCCAGCAACTGCCCCTGGTGCAGATCAACAACATCCCCGACCGCCTGGGCCAGCAGCTCCGCAACAACCTGATCGACAAGTTCTATCGGGACGGCCGCCCCGCCTCGCCCGAATACACGCTCGACATCTCGCTGGTCCCCAACGTCTATAAGCTGGGCATCGCCCTGGACGACAGCGCCACCCGCGCGGAACTGAACCTTGTGGCGAACTACACGCTCCGCAACATGCAGGGTGCCGCCGTCCTCAGCGGCACGACGACGTCGGTGACCAACTTCAACATCCTGAGCAGCCAATACGCGACCCTGATCGGTGAGCGGGATGCCTATGACCGCAGCGTCGTGCAGGTCTCCGAAGACATCACCCGTCGCGTCTCGCTGTTCTTCAACCGCGACCCGGTGACCGCCAGCGCGCAGTGATACGCGTTCGATGACGAATACTGCTAAAGCAGGCTCGCGTGTGATGGGCCTTTTATACCGGGAGCCGAAGAATTTAACCGGCGGTCGGTAAGAGTTGGGCCACGGCCCAACCTACGAAGCAGGAGCCTGTAGGTTGGGCCGTGGCCCAACAAACACTGACTGTCACAAGACGTCACCCGATCAGGACGCCGTGCGGCTGGTCGTAGAGGCGCCGCTGAGGATAGGCGCTTCCACCTCGCCCAGGTTCCGGAAGACGAGCCGGAAATAAACGGTATCGCCGCCCTCTTCACCCGAACGCACCGTATTGTCGCGCTGGCCGATGATCTGGAACGTGAAGCACTCGTCGGTGTAGGTCAGCGATGCGCTGGTGCTGCGCAGCTTGTTGTCGGTCGCCTGCAAATCGCGGTTCTGAGCGACGGAAACCGACCAGTGTTCCGAGAAGTTCGAGCTGAGCGACGTCGTCAGGTACTCGCGCCGAGGCTCCGTGTCGCCGGTGGTCGGCCGGTCGCGGTAATAGTAGTTGGCTCCCGCCCGCAGCACCGGAACGCCCGCGCTGATGCGGAACTGCTGGACCTGCGCTTCCAGGTTCTCTTCCGCAAGTTGGAAATCGTACTGAAGGTCGAGATAGGGGCCGGGCGAAACCCGGATGCGGCCGACGATGTCGGAATAATCCTTCCCCAGCCCGGAAGCCACCAATGCGGGGTCGTCATTGTTGGAAAGCTGGTAGCTCTGGCCCAGGAAGAACTCAGAGAACCCCCCGCCGAAGCCGTAGACGCCGGTGTTGACGCCGTAGGTGACGCGGGTGCCCGAGTCGAGCCGGTCGACGCCGGGGAAGCGGTTGGTACGGAACAGATTGGTCGGGCTCAGTTCGATATCCTGGCTGTCCTCGTTCGGGATGTCGTCCTGGTCTTCCAGCACGGGCGACGAGGTGAGGGACACGACCGGCTCGATCACGTGCTGAACCGACCCGATCTGACGCGCCACGGGGTAACGCACCGTCACCTGCCCCTGCGGAAACAGCCGCAATTCGGTGTCGGTCGTACCGCGTCCCGTCGGATCGTCCGGCCGGACATAGTCGGTGACATAATAGGCGTCGCTGCGCAGGCTGCCGCTGACCGTGGTGATGAACCCGGTATCGGCCATGAACTCCCGCTGCCAGCCCGCCTCGACCGAGGCGCGTTGGGTATCGCGCCCTTCCGACCGCTGGAGGCCGACCAGTCCCAGACCCAGCGACCAGCGGCCGCCCAGCACCGAGTCGGGTTCGCCGAGAAGCTGGGCTTCGGCCATCGGGATCACGAAGGGCTCGTTCTCGCTGTTCTCGCGCAGGTCGTCGAACTGATAGGCGTTGGCAACGGCATAGTTGCGACCCCGGAACCCTTCGATGAAGGCGCGGCTGGTCAGGATGTCCTCGCCGCTGATCCGGTAGCGCCGCAGATATGACCGGTCGGATGTCTTCTCCAGATCGAAGCCGGTGCGCCAAGTGTCGTTCAGATCGAACAACCCGTTGCCGAACAGGTGCCCGCGCCACTCGTCTTCCTTGACGGCGCCCGACGACGTCTTCCGGTCGGCATTGACGATGCTGCCGTCCAGCAGCAGGCGCCCGTTCTCGAAGCGCTGCCGCCATTCGGCGCGCATCTGGACCCCGTCCTCCGAACTGAAGAGGGGTGTCAGCGTCAGGTCCTTGTCCGGAGCGATCGTCCAGTAATAAGGAACGGCGCCGAAGGTGCCGAGATTGCCGCCATACCCGAAGACGGGGCTGAGGAAACCGCTCTTGCGGTCCACCGAGGGGTCCGGATGGGCGAAGTAGGGCGTGTAGAGGACCGGAATGCCGAACATCTCCAGCCGGGCATCCCGGTAGACGATCTCCTTCTCTTCCTTGTCGTGGACCACCCGGTTGGCCCGCAGCTGCCAGAGCGGCGCCCGGGTCGGATCGCTTTCGCAGAGATCGCAGGGCGAATAGACAGCCCTGTTGATTCGCATGTAGCGGCCCTGGTCGGTCCGCTCGGCCTCGGTCCCCGCCACCCGGGAGTTGTCGGTCAGCAGCACGCGGACCTGCTGGACGAAGCCCTGCGCCAGATCGTTGGTCAGCTCCGAATAATCGGCGAAGATCACGTCGCCGCTGGGCTCCAGCAGGCGGATGTTGCCCGTGGCGGTGACGACGCTGGTCTTCTCGTTATAGGTGACGCGATCCGCCAGCAGCAGCCGGTCGCCCTGCGCCAGTTCCACGTCGCCGGATGCGATGACGATGCCCAGGGTTTCGTCATAGGTCAGTTCGTCGGCGTTCAGCAGGACGGGCTGGTTGCTGCCGCCGTCGCCGCCGCCTTGCGCCAGCGCCACGGCCGGAATGGAGACTGCGGCGACCATTCCCAGGGCCATCAGGCCACCGCGAAAGCCGTTGCGCAGACGCCTCTTCGGGCGCTTCAAACCGATGTTCCGCAAGGAGAAAGCTCGCACACGAATACCCTTCGAAGCAGCCGGGACCGGATGCTCCATAGTGGAGGCGGATCAATGGCATTGGGACTGGCAATCCGCCACCCTTTTGCGGCTTTCTGATTAGTCGAAGCCCGCACGGGAGGCAAGCCGCATCCGATAAGCCGGATAGACAAAAGCCAGGGGTGCTGCACTCCGGCAACCCTCGTGAGGTTCGCCGTGCGGGATTAACGCCGCACCGCCCGATCCCCGGTTTCGGTCGGCCTGCGGGATGGGCATACTCCGCCGCGTTTTTGTGGCGCGGATTGGAGAGTTGGTCTTGGAATATCTGGCGGTTCTGGCACGAGGAATCCTGCTCGGCATCGTGGTCGCGGCACCCGTGGGGCCGATCGGGCTTCTGTGCATCCGCCGCACGCTGGAAGGCGGCGTCGTCATGGGATTCGCGACCGGCCTGGGAGCGGCGCTCGCCGACGCCACCTTCGGCGCCATCGCCGCTTTCGGCGTCAAGGCGATGACCGACTGGCTGACGGGGCATCAGTCGACCTTCCGGCTGGTCGGCGGCGCCGTGATGCTGGCAATCGCGTTCGTCAGCTTCCGGGCGGAACCGCGCCCGCGCGAGATCCAGCGCGACATCAGGACGGCGCTGGGCGGATTCGCGGTCGGACTGGGACTGACCCTGACCAACCCGGTCACCATCTTCGCCTTCGTCGCGATCTTCGCCGGATTCGGCCTCGGCGGCGAATTGAGCGGCGAGAGCGAGGCCATGACCCTCGTCCTCGGCGTCTTCCTCGGATCGGCGCTGTGGTTCCTGACGCTGAGCAGCGGCGTCGCCCTGGTCAGGCATAAGATCTCGGACCAAGTCTTCCGCTGGATCAACCGGGGCGCCGCCGTGATGCTCGCCGGCTTCGGCGTCTACGCCCTGTTCACCGGGCTTGCTCACTAGGCCAGGATGGACCGGACATGAAAAAAGGCGCCTGCCCCGGCCGGGGCAGGCGCCTTTTTCGAACCTCAGGCGAGCGGGATCAGGCGAGAGCCGCTTCCCCGTCGACCACGGCGGCGACGGCATGGATCACCGAAGCGATCCGGATGACATCCTGCACGGCTTCCTTGGAGACGCCCTTCTTGACGACTTCATGCTCGTGGCTCTCGATGCACATGCCGCAGCCGTTGATGGCCGACACGGCGAGCGACCACAGCTCGAAATCGATCTTGTCGACGCCCGGATTGCCGATGATGTTCATGCGCAGACGCGCCGGCATCGTGGCGTAGTCCTTGTTCGCCGACAGGTGGACGAAGCGGTAATAGATGTTGTTCATGCCCATGATGGCGGCAGCGGCCTTGGCGCCGTTCAGAGCGGCGGGCTCGAGGTGCTGTGCCGCGTCGGCGACGACGGCGCGGATGACATCCGGCTGGCGCGACGCGAGGGCGGAAGCGACGGCCGTTCCCCAGGCCTGCTGCGGGGTCAGGTTCGGGGTGTTGAAGACGCCGGACAGGTTGAGCTTTAGGTCCTTGGCGTAATCGGGCAGCTTGCCCCTCAGCGCTTCGATCGACATGGCGGGCGGTTCCTGATGTGCAGTGGTAGTCTTGGGAATGGTCTTGAGTCGGCCGGCTTGGGATATTGCCGGCGTGGGCCGGGGGGCGCCGTACCCGGCGCCCCCCGTTCAGTGCCCGCACCCGCGGAATGGAGCTTCCGCGGGACTTTGAAGTACCGGTACCGGATCAGGCCGCCTGAAGCGTGTCCTGGCCCTTCTGCCAGTTGCAGGGGCACAGCTCGTCGGTCTGAAGAGCGTCCAGAACGCGCAGGATTTCCTGCGGGTTGCGGCCGACCGACAGGTCGTTGACCGAAGCGAAGCGGATGATGCCTTCCGGATCGACGATGAAGGTGGCGCGGAGTGCGACGCCTTCGGTCTTGTCCAGGATGCCGAGCTCGGTGCTCAGCTCGCGCTTGATGTCGGCCAGCATCGGGAACGGCAGGTCGCGCAGGTCGTCGTGATGGACGCGCCATGCGTGGTGGACGAACTCGCTGTCCGTGGAGGCGCCGAGCACCTGGGTGTCGCGGTCGGCGAACTCACCGTTCAGCTTGCCGAAAGCGGCGATCTCGGTCGGGCAAACGAAGGTGAAGTCCTTCGGCCAGAAGAACACGACCAGCCACTTGCCCTCGTGGGAGCGCTCGTTGATCTGGGTGAAAGCGTCCTTCATGTCGGTGGAAACGACGGCCTTGAGGTCGAACGCGGGGAACTTATCGCCAACGGTAAGCATAAAACTCGCTCCAATTTTGTTGCGGTGCACTATATTCGAACAATTCCAAACTGGCCATGCCGCCGCGATAATTCCAATCGCTTTTTCTGAAGGCTGTGATAGGACGGACCGATGAGCCACGCCGTCACATTGAAGCAGTTGCGCTATCTGGTTGCCGTCGCCGACACCCTCCATTTCGGCAAGGCGGCCGATGCCTCCAACATCAGCCAGCCGAGCCTGTCAGCGCAGATTCAGCAATTGGAAGAAGCACTTGGCGCCCAGTTGGTGGAACGGACCAAGCGCCGTGTGCTGCTGACTCCGGCAGGGACCGAAGTGACTGCCAGGGCACGCCGCATCCTCGCCGAAGTACGCGACCTGACCGACAGCGTACAGGGAAAAGCCGGCCCTCTGGCAGGGGACCTGCGACTAGGTGTCATACCTACGGTCGGCCCGTTTTTGCTCCCAAGGGTGCTTCCTTCGCTGCGGCGCACATATCCGGAGCTTCGACTTTACCTTCGGGAGGATCAGACGGAGCGACTCGCGGATCGTCTGAAATCCGGCGACCTCGACGCCCTCCTGCTCGCCATGCCGGTCAACGAACCCTCGTTCGAGACCGAGGCCTTGTTCGACGAAAGCTTCGTGGTGGCGCTGCCGGCCGGCCACCGGCTGGCGGCGCGCAATCAGGTGACCGAATCGGATCTCGCCGGGGAACATCTGCTGCTGCTGGAAGAAGGACACTGCTTCCGGGAGCAGGCGCTGGCCATCTGCAACAACCCGCGTCCGCGAGAGCGGGAGCGCGAAAGCTTCGCCGCCACGTCGCTCGACACGCTGCGGGAAATGGTCGCAAGCCGGATCGGCATAACCCTGCTGCCGGCACTGTCCGTAACGGGCGCCTCCGCCCTCAACGGCTCGATCGAAATCCGCCCCTTCGCCCGCCCCTGCCCGTCCCGGCGGATAGCGCTGGCTTGGCGGCGGGATGCTGCCCGCGACGCGGAGTTCAGGATCCTGGCGCAGTTCCTGCGCGACAACCTACCGCTCGGCGCGGATGCCCTGGGATAGGGTAACCGGACATCCCGCCGTGATGGAAGAAAGGGCGCCGGGCCGCCCCAGGGCCCAGCGCCACACGCACTCAGGTCCCGGCGATCGTCATGCCGTCGATCCGCACGGTCGGCGCATCCATCCCATACCGGAACTCCAGGTCGCTGGCCGGTTCCATCTCCAGGAACATCTGCTTCAGGTTGCCGGCGACCGTCAGCTCGCTGACCGGATAGGCGATCTTGCCGTTTTCGATCCAGAAGCCCGCAGCACCCCGGCTGTAGTCGCCCGTGATACCGTTGATGCCCATGCCCATCAGTTCGGTGATGTAGAGACCTTCCTTGATGTCGGCGATCAGTTCGTCCGGCGTGCGTTCGCCCGGCATCAGGTACAGGTTGGTCGGACCCGGCGACGGCGGCCCTGACGTCCCGCGCGAGGCGTGCCCGGTCGAGGTCAGCCCAAGCTGCCGGGACGAGCGCAGGTCGAGCAGCCATGTCGTCAGCCGCCCTTCCTCAATGATGTTCCGGCGGGTGCAGGCAACCCCTTCCCCGTCGAACGGCTTGGAGCGCAGACCGCGCTTGACGTGCGGATCGTCGACGATCGTGACGGAGGAGCGGAAGAGCTGCTCGCCCATCTTGTCCTTCAGGAAGCTGGTGCCGCGCGCGATCGACGGGCCGGTGATGGCTCCGGACAGGTGGCCGATCAGGCCGCGCGAGACGCGCGGGTCGTAGACCACCGGCACCTGGCAGGTCTTGACCTTGCGCGGGTTCAGCCGGCGCACCGCCTTCTCGCCGGCGCCCCGGCCGATCTCGTCCGCGGCCGCCAGATCGGATGCGAAGACCTTGGAACTGTAGTCGTAGTCGCGCTCCATGCCCGTACCGGTTCCCGCCAGCACCGACACCGACAGGCTGCGGCGCGAGACGGAATAAGCTCCGGCGAAGCCGTTGCTGGCCGCGATGGCGACATGGGACCGGCTCCAGCTCGCCTCGGCGCCTTCGGAGTTGGTCACACCGGGGACCGCCATCGCCGATTCCTCGGCGATCCGCGCCTGTTCGATCATCTGCTCGGCCGACGGCTCGGTCGGGTCGTCGATCTCCAGGTCGGTCGGCCAGTTCGTCGCCAGTTGCTCGGGATCGGCCAAGCCGTTGAAGGGGTCCTCCGGCACGTTGCGCGCCATCGCGACCGCGCGTTCGACCACCGCTTCGAGCGTCTCCTTGCTGCGGTCCGTGGTCGAGACGATAGCCTGACGCTTGCCGACGAAGACGCGCAGTCCCAGGTCGCCGGCTTCCGCCCGCTCCAGCCGCTCCGGCTGTCCCAACCGCTGCGACAGCGACAGGGACGCCCCGTCGAACAGCACCGCGTCGGCGGCATCGGCTCCGGCCGCCTTGGCCTTGCCGATCAGGTCTTCGAGCAGCGAAAGGGCGGCGTTATGGGAATCGGCAGGCATCGACATCTCCGGTCAGTGGCGGTAAGCGCGTCAGCACTTCGGCATCTCTACCAAAGTGGGCACCCGGACGGGAAGATGGCAGGGGGTGACCTCGGATGTCTCCCTGAATTTGCGGCCGGCCGCATTTCGGTCAGGCATTTCGCTCAGTCGGTCGTTCCCGGAGCCGGCACCGTTCCATCGGCACGCACCCGGACGCTGACGGCCAATCCATAAGCCAGCAGCGACAGCAGGACGGCGACCATCATAACAGCAACCATCGCCATCTGGTCGTCGCCTTTCAGGAAGCCGACCGCCACGGTGGAGACGGCGCCGACCGACATCTGGAGGAAACCCAGCAGACCGGACGCCGACCCTGCAAGCCGCGGGTTGACGCTGATCGCCGCCGCGATGCCGTTCGGCATGCCCAGTCCGTTTCCGGCCGCGACGATGCACATCGGCAGGAAGATGCTCGAGGCGGAGAATTCGCCCGCCAGCCCCAGCCCGCCCATGACCAGCACGCCGGTCAGGTTGACCAGCGACCCGGCCAGCACCAGCCGCCGTGCCCCGACCTTGACCGCCAGCCGCGCCGCGATGAAGTTGCCGAGCGCATAGCCGGCGGAAACCAGGATGAACAGCGCGCCGTACTCGCTCGCCGGCCGCTTCAGCAGCTCGATCATGATGTAGGGCGCTCCCGCCAGGAACGCGAAGAACACCGCCGTCGTGAAAGCGGTATTGAGCGCGTAGCCCAGGAAGACGGGGGATCGCAGCAACTCGCCGTAGCCCACGGCCATGCCGCGCAGGCCCGGCAGCGGCTGGCGCTGGAAGTTCGTCTCCCGCGCCGAGGCGAGACACCAGACCCAGACCACGGCGCCGAACGCCAGCACGAACAGGAAGCTGGCCTGCCAGCCGAACCAGACATCCAGGAAGCCGCCGATGGCGGGCGCCAAAGCCGGAGCGACCGCCATCGCCATGGTGATGTAGGCAAGAGTGCTGGCCGCCTTGTCGCGCTCGTAGACATCGCGGACGATGGCGCGGCCCAGCACCATGCCGGCACAGCCGCCGAGCGCCTGGACGACACGGCCCCCGATCAGCAGCCCGATAGACGGCGCCAGGGCCGCCAGCAGGCTGCCGATGACGAACACGCCGAGACCTGCCAGTAGCACGGGCCGCCGGCCGAACCGGTCGGACAGCGGACCGTAGATCAACTGGCCAAAGGCGATGCCGACCAAGTACAGCGTCAGCGCAAGCTGCGCCGTGCCGTAGTCGGTATGGAAGACCCTGACCAGCCCCGGAAGCGAGGGCAGGAAGATGTTCAGCGCCAATGGCCCGATCGCGGTAATCGCGATCAGGATGGCGATGGGGGGCGGCCGTACGGCGGCGGGAGGCATGGAACGATCACCGGAGCGGCAGCGGAAACCACCAAGGGTAAACCCATGTCCCTGTCAGCCAACGCCCTACATGCACATGGCTGGGTTGCGTCAGGCTTTCTTCGGCAGCGGAAACACGTCGGCAGCCACCCCGGCGCCATCGGGAGCGAGCCGGTCGGGTGACGGGTTGTCGTAGACGACCAGGACGGCAGCCGGTTCGCCCGGCCGGTCGAACAGGGTGGCGCCCTCCGCATGGTCGATGCCGGCGCCATAGGGGATATCCATCACCCGCTCCAGCCGGTCGCGCGGGATGACGGTTTCCTCCCGCTGGTTCCAGGCGCCGCGCCAGCGGTACAGCACGACAGGACCGTCCAGGTCCATGGTCGGCCCGGCCAGGATCAGCAAATCGTCGCCTTCCAGCGACATCTCGCGGATGCCCAGGCCGTCGAGATCAAGGAAATGCTTGCGGTAGCGCTCGCCGTCGGGTCCGATCCGGCGCAGCTTCAGCCCGGTGGACTTGGCGTTCCTGCCCTTCTCCGTGACCTCCAGTTCCAGGATCACCGCCCAGCCGCGCAGCACCGGCCCACGCATGCCCAGGAACACCCGCTCGCCGCGCGCCGAAATACCTTCGATGTCGAAGCCGTTGTCCTTGGACGGGATCGCCATGAAACGGCTGAGGTGCTCGTCCTTGGCCAGCGCCTTCGACAGCGCGTTGGCCCCGCCCGCCTCCATCTTCAGCCGGCCGGCGGTCAGCTCGTCGCCGCCCTCCTCCTTCGCCGGCGCCGTCCGGCACAGGGTATAGATGCCGTCCTCGCCGTCCCGGACCAGCGGGACGCGTCCCAGCAGATAGCGGTTCGGCTCGCACTCGATCCTGGTCAGCCGCTCCAGCGCCTCCTCGATCCCGTGCTTGTCCGGGTCCGGCTTCTTGCGCTTCAGGCTGTGCGACCCGCAGATCCAGAGATAGTCGCCATCGACCGACAACCCCTCGATATCCACCTCCCCCTCGACCGGCAGGTCGAAGAAATCGGTCAGCTTGTACGGCGTATGCTTGCCGAAGGTCCGCCAGTCCTCCGTCGTCAGCCGCTCGATCGTATCTGTCTCATCCGACGCCACCCACAGACAGCGCCCCGACTGCTTGATGACCGACAGGTTGTTGCGCAGCGGCTCCGTGACCTGCTCGCCTAGGGCGTCATGGTGCCGGAAGTCCAGCATGACCCGCTGCGGCTCCGCCGGCGTCTTGAGGTTCGTCTTCTTCTTCCCGGCAGCCATAGAGGCTCTCCCCAGCGCTTCTGTTCCGCCATCAGAGTGCGGGGAGAGTGTTTGCGTGTGCAAGGGCGCAAAGCGCACGCCTGCTAATGAAACCGGTGGGAAAGTCCTGGATTGCGGAACTTGTAAGGAACCCAGATCCCGCGCCGCATATAGGCTTCAAAGAAAAACAGCATCGCCGACAGGTCGCGCTCGATATCCGGATGCAGATCGCCGACGAATGGCTCCGGCCATGTTGCCCGACCATGGAATGTCATGATGAAGCGTCTCAGTATCAGCGGATCTATGCTGAGAAAGCTGCCTAGTCCAAGACGGTTGAATGCGGATATCGCAGCGAAAGTAATGTTGACGTAATCCACATAGCTGGCGCTCGCATGGCGGCAAATCAGTGGTCGCGCAGACATAATGCCAAAGATATGCGCAGTCATCGCCAGAATGGGAAGATCCAATAGCCGAGTAGTCGGGTTGGCTGTCAAGTGCCTCAGAACTTGATCGGCTACTTCCATGGCTTGAGCGGCTTGGCAGATATCGAAGCTCAAATCATCCGCATTCGCCGATTGCATGCTCGTCTGAATATTACGCCATTCAGCGTTGAAAATTCTTTTTAGCCAAAATGCACTGTCTTGTGCGTATTCTACAAAATCCATAGTAGGAATGCTTCAGATGTTGAAATGAGATCCCCTTCAAAGCCGTTCAACGGGGAGCATGTTTCAACATCTCCCGTATCATTGCGTTTATCTCTTTTTCATGCTTGATGGCATGAGCAACTGCCGCCTCATGGTCGTTGAACAGGGCAATGTCTCGCGCTTCCTGAATGCGCCCGCCGAAGATGAAGGCCGCTATATTCCATCCGACTTGAACGACAGGCTTGAACCTCCTGCGCAAGCGCTCCTTCCATCTTAGAAGCGTTCCGGAAAAATCCGTTTCGTTCCGATGCGGTTCCCGTGGATGGGCGGTCACTGGCGAATTCCTCTGATCTGCGGGAGATCGCCAGTCTTGACCACACGGCGGTACCCACGATTTCGAGGTATGATAGCGCGGAAACCTGCCGGAGGCTAATGCCGATTACAAGTTTGCCTGTACCCACCCTCACTTCCAGATCGGCTTACCGTGCAGCGGGATGCCGTAGCTGTCCCACTTGCGCGTGACCTCCTTCACGACATCCTCGTCCATCCGCAACTGCTGGCCCCATTCACGCTTGGTTTCCGGCGGCCATTTGTTGGTGGCGTCCAAGCCGACCTTGCCGCCGAGCCCGCTTTCCGGGCTGGCGAAGTCCAGGTAGTCGATCGGCGTGCCCTCGACCACGGTAATGTCGCGGGCCGGGTCCATGCGGGTCGAGACGGCCCACATCACGTCTTTCCAGTCGCGCGCGTTGATGTCGTCGTCCACGACGATCACCCACTTGGTGTACATGAACTGCCGCAGGAACGACCAGACGCCCATCATCACGCGCTTGGCGTGGCCGGGGTAGGCCTTCTTCATCGACACCACCGCGATCCTGTACGAGCAGCCCTCAGGCGGCAGCCAGAAGTCGACGATCTCGGGGAACTGCTGGATCAGCAGCGGAATGAAGACCTCGTTCAGCGCCTCGCCCAGCACGCTCGGCTCGTCCGGCGGACGCCCGGTGAAGGTGGAGAGATAGATCGGGTTCCGCCGCATCGTGATCGCGGTGACGTGGAAGACCGGGAACGGCTCGACCGCGTTGTAGTAGCCGGTGTGGTCGCCGTACGGCCCCTCGTCGCCGTATTCGTCCAGGCTGACCAGCCCCTCGATCACGATCTCGGCCTGTGCCGGCACCTTGAGCGGGATCGTCTTGCAGTCCACCAACTCGACCTTGCGTCCGCGCAGCAGACCGGCGAACTGGTATTCCGACAGGGTGTCCGGCACGGGGGTCACGGCGGCCAGGATCGTCCCAGGATCGGCTCCCAGCACGGCGGCGGCCGGCAGAGGCTCCCGCTTGCCTGCCGCCGCCCAGCGGCGGTGGTGCTGGGCGCCGCCCCGGTGCTTCAGCCAGCGCATCAGCGTCGTGTTCCGCCCCGTCACCTGCATGCGGTAGATGCCGAGGTTGTAGTCGTCCTCCCGCTTCTTGCCCGGCCCCTTGGTGACCACCAGCGGCCATGTGATCAGCGGGGCCGGCTCGCCCGGCCAGCAGCCCTGGATCGGCAGCCGGCCAAGGTCGATGTCGTCGCCTTTCAGAACGACCTCCTGGCAGGGCGCCGACGACACCGTCTTCGGCTTCATGGACAGGACGGTCTTGACCAGCGGGATCATCTCCATCGCCTCGCGGAAGCCGCCCGGCGGCTCCGGCTGGCGCAGGAACGCCAGCGTCTCGCCGACGCCACGCAGCTCGTGCGGTTCGCGGTCCATGCCCCAGGCGACCCGCTCGACCGTGCCGAACAGGTTGATCAGCACCGGCATCTCGTAGCGCGACCCGTCCGGCTTCACGACATTCTCGAACAGCACCGCAGGCCCCTGCTGCGCCAGCAGCCGCGTGTGGATCTCGGTCATTTCCAGCGCAGGGGAAACCGGCGTCTTGACGCGCACCAGCCGGCCCGAGCGTTCCAGCCGGTCCATGAAATCGCGCAGGGAAGAATAGGGCATGGCAAGAGCATCTCTGAATGTCGGGAACGTCGAAAGCCTGGAGCCGCTTAACATCGGCGAACATAGGGCCACGTCAAGCGGATAGAGCACCCGGCTTGACGAAGACGGCTGGCGGCGGCACGGTTCCGCCATGACGACACTGGACCTGAAGACGCTGATAGCACTCGCCACCGGATATCCCTATGAGTTTCCGGCCTGCTCCTACCTGTTCGCCGACCACGCCCGTCACCCGCTGCCCGCCGATATCCTCGGCGAGTTGACCGGCCGAATCCCCGTCATCGCCTGCGGCTCCAACCGGGCGCCGGAACAGCTCGCCCGCAAGTTCCGGGACTGGCCGCTGCCGCTCCGCATCCCCGTCCTGTGCGCCAAGCTGGCCGGGTTCGACGTGGTCTATTCGGCCCACTTCACCCGCTACGGCGCCGTGCCCGCGACGCTGCACCCCTGCCCCGGCGCCACGGTGGACGTCGCCGTCCAGTGGCTCACCCCGGCAGAGCTTGAGCGGATGGACGCGACCGAGGGCATCGGCATCAACTACGACCGCCATCACCTGACCGGCATCGACCTGGAAATCGAAGGCTTTGGTACGATCCACGCCGCCGAAACCTACCTGAGCCGCCGAGGCCCCCTGATCGACCGGGACACTCCCGTCGCCCTCGAAGCCATCCACTGCGCTGGCCGCGCATGGCCAGCCTTGAACCAGCACGGCGTCCTCGGCCTGACCCGCCTGCGGCTGGCCCCGAAGGCGACGCTGGACAGCTTCATCCACGCCATCGTCACCGACGCGGACTATCGGCTCCGCCTCATCGAACTGCTGGCGAAGGCTGCCTAGTCGCCCAGCAGCCGCCAGACCACCGTGTCCCGGACCTCTCGGTCCTCCAGGTCGAGGGAGGTCGGCACCGCGAACTTCGCCAGAGCATCGAGCCCTGTCTTCGGCACATAGGCGCGCCCGGGATCGCCGATGATCACCAGCACCCCGTTCCGCGCCAGTCCGCGCAGCCAGCCGATCACCCGCTCCGCCATCGGCTTCTCGTAGCAGATGTCGCCCGCCAGGATGACGTCGATATCGGGCAGCGGCAGGCCTACGATATCGTCGCAGACAACCCGTACCGCGACCTCGTTCGCCTCGGCGTTCAGGCCGACGACCATGGCCGCGAAGTCGTCGATCTCGACCGCCACGACCTCCACCGCTCCGGCCTTCGCCGCCGCGATCGCGACCATGCCGCTACCCGCCGCGAAGTCCAGCACCCGCTTGCCCGCCACCAGTTCCGGCACGTCCAGCACATGGCGTGCCACCGCCTGCCCGCCCGGCCAGGCGAAGGCCCAGTAGGGCGGCGGCAGGTTGACGGCGGCCAGCGTCGTTTCGGTCGCCTCCCACAGCGGCGTCACTTCGGTTGCCAGATGCAGACGGACTTCCGGCAGCATCGGCGGCGCCGTCAGTTCGGTGTTCGCCAGGATGAAGGCGCGCCTGTCAAAGATCGGAGCGGCGGCGGGTTCGATGATCAAGCTTGTCATGTCAGTCACAGGCTCACACGGCACTCCCGGTACGCAAGGAGAATCCATCGCCCCCTACAGCACATGCCCCGCGACGATTGCGCCCAGGACCAGCCAGCCGAACCAGCGGTTCGACTTGAACTTGACCAGACAGTCCGCCGGATCGTCCGGCCGCCACGTTCCGACCTGCCATGCAAGCTGGATCAGCGCCGCCGTCATCAGCATCTGGAACCAGAAACCCAGGCCCGCCAGCAGGCCTGCCGCCAGCAGCCCGCCATAGGTCAGCGTGTAGAAGCCGTAGATCCAGATCTTGGACGCTTCGCCCAGCCGGAGCGCCGTCGACTTGACGCCGATGCGGGCGTCGTCCTCCTTGTCCTGGTGGGCGTAGATCGTGTCGTAGCCCAGCGTCCAGACGATCCCCGCCGCGTAGAGCACCAGCGCCGGCAGGTCCAGGCCACCCGTCACCGCCGACCAGCCGACCAGCGCGCCCCAGTTGAACGTCAGGCCCAGGAACGCCTGCGGCCACCACGTGATCCGCTTCATCGTCGGATAGGTGAAGACCAGCGCCAGCGACGCCGCCCCCAGCAGGATGGTGAAGCCGTTGAACTGGACCAGCACCAGCAGCCCGACCAGAAGCTGGAACACCAGGAACGCCAGCGCCTGCTTCACCGAGACCTGCCCGCTCGGGATCGGCCGGCTTCGCGTCCGCTCGACCATGCCGTCGATGTCGCGGTCCAGGATGTCGTTGACGGTGCAGCCGGCCCCGCGCATCACCACGGCGCCGATGCCGAACAGCGCCATCATCCACGGGTCCGGCCAGCCCTGGGTCGCCAAAGCCTGCGACCACCAGCACGGAAACAGCAGCAGCCACGTCCCGATCGGCCGGTCCAACCGGGCCAGCTTCAGATAGGGCCGGACCGGCGCCGGAGCGAATCGGTCGATCCAGCCGTCGGGCCGGATGTCGGTATGGGCTTGCCGGCCGGGCCGGGCTGGTTGTTCCAGGGAGGTCATCTGCTATATCGCTTGATCTGAAACACCGGAGAATCGGGCGAAGGTGCCCCACTCTAGCCGAGACCGGCCGGCCATGGCACGCGCTCATCCGCCGGATTCTTCCGGGATGCAGCCCAGCGTGCGGCCCAATGTGCGGCATGAAGGCTCAAACGTCATAGATCCATAGAAACAGTGTCGGTACCCGGACCCGATGTCCTAAGACACTCCCCTGATCCAGCCCATATCCAGCAAAGTCACGGGAGAGCGGCAATGGCCCGCAAGAAACAAGCGACCGACAATGCCTTCGTGCTGTTCGACGTCCTGTACCAGGACGGCGCCCGCACATCCAACCGCAAGGTGCCCAGCGAATTGCTCGGCGGCCTTGACGGCGACGAACCGGCAAAGGCTCTGATCGAGGAACAGGACCGTAAGATCGCCGAGATGTCCGGCAACCCGCGCGGACCGATCAAGAGCATCACCCGATCGCCTAATCAATAGATCTTTTCAGCCCTTTCGATATAAAAGCGGTGACTGGTGGCGCGCCAAAGGCGCCGCCGGCCTTTCACCCAAAGGTTAATATACCCTCGATCTTTCGGAAAAATTGCGCTGTTCCACTCAATCATGCTCACGCCATGGGCGTAATGATGGACTAGCGCCGTCCAGTTATGTAACGTCGCTCGATGGCTGAGTTAAATCAGGTTAACTAATACCCTCCCCGTGATAACCCTGGCGACCAAACATAAACTCCTCCTGGCTGCGGCCGGCGCGGCTCTGACGACGGCACTGCCGCACGCTCACGTAGCGTATGCGCAGGTGCCCGGCGCCGTGACCGGTGGCACAGCCGTTCCCGGCTTCGGCACGCTGGCTCTGGTGGGTCTCGCCGGTGCCAGTCTGGCCGGCATCCTGTGGCAGAATCTCCGCAGCCGCCGCCATGCGCGCCGCTCGGCGGATCTGCAAGCGCAGGTGGACAGGCTCGAAGCTTTCCTGACCGCCTCCCCCGATGCTTGGTGCGGCTGGAGCGCCGGCGGCACCCATGCGGTCTCGCCGGCATTCGCGAGCCTGCTCGGCGTCGCCCGCTGCGACCGGCTGGAGGATATCGAGAACGCGCTGGAAACCAGCGACGCCGCGGCACTCAACGGCGCTTTCGGCCATCTTCGCCTGACTGGACAGCCTTTCCAGATCGTCGTCACCACCGCCGACGGCGCCCGCGTGCTCGAGTTGAGCGGCTCGCGCGGCTCGGGAAGGTCGGGCGGCGAGTCCTTCGACGTGCTGTGGGCACGCGACATCGGCGATGTAACGGGCGAGATCAAGCGGCAGACGCAGGCCCGCAACGCGGCGCTCCAGACCATCGCGGAGTTCCATGCCGCCCTCGACCTGATTCCCTATCCGATCTGGCTGCGCGCCAAGGACCTGTCGATCGTCTGGTGCAACAAGGCCTACGCCGACGCGGTCGAACTCGGGCGCGACGAGGCGATCGAGCAGCAGCGCGAGCTGGCGACCGACGCCCAGCGCGGCTCGGGCCGCCGGCTGGCCGAGCAGGCGACCGCCGCCGACGCTCCCCGTTCGGAAACCCAGCACATGGTGATCGACGGCGCCCGCCGGCTGGTCGAGATCACGGAAATCCCGTTCCCCGCCGGGACGGCCGCCGGAGCAATGGTCGCCGGCTTCGCGCTCGACCTGACCGCGCAGGAGGACCTGCGCCGCGAACTGAGCCGCCACGTCTCCGCCCATGGCGAAGTGCTGGAACAGCTCGGCTCCCCGATCGCTATCTACGGCGCCGACACTCGCCTGCTCTTCTACAACCAGGCCTATGTCTCGCTCTGGGGCCTGGACGTGAAGTGGCTCGAGTCGGAGCCGACCTACGGCGAGATCATGGAAGACCTGCGCGCCCGGCGCCGGCTGCCGGAACACGCCGATTTCCCGCGCTACAAGCGCGAGCAGCTCGCCAAGTTCACGTCCCTGATCGAGCCGGCGGAAGACCTGCTCCACCTGCCCGACGGCACGACGCTCCGGATGCTGCTGGTGCCGCACCCGTTCGGCGGGCTGATGTTCATCCTGGAGGACGTCACCAACGCGCTGGCGCTGGAGTCTTCCTACAACACGCTGATGGCCGTCCAGCAGGAGAGCCTGGACAACTTGGCGGAAGGCATCGCCGTGTTCGGCGGCGACGGCAGGCTGAAGCTGTCCAACCCGGCCTATGCCCGGATCTGGAACCTGCGGCAGGAAGACCTCAACGGCGAACCCCACCTGGTCGAGCTGGTCGAGAAGATGAAGCACTTCTTCGACTATGGCGACGACTGGGAAGGCTTCAAGCGCGAGACCATCGCCGGAACGCTGGAACGCGCCGCCGGCAACGGCCGGCTGGAGCGCGTCGACGGCTCCGTGGTCGAGTTTTCCAGCGTGCCGCTGCCCGATGGCGCCGTCCTGACCAGTTTCCTCGACGTGACCGACAGCGTCCGGGTCGAACAGGCCCTGAGGGAACGCAACGCGGCGCTGGAAGCGGCGGACCGTCTGAAGTCGGAGTTCATCGCCAACGTCTCATACCAGCTCCGCACTCCGCTGAACGCGATCATGGGCTTCGCAGAGATCCTGGCGAACCAGTATTTCGGCCCCCTGAACGATCGCCAGCTCGAATACAGCCGCGCCGTCCTGGACAGCGGCCAGCGCCTGCTGCTGCTGATCAACGATATCCTGGACCTCGCCACCGTCGAGGCCGGCTACATGGTCCTGGAGCGCGCTCCGGTGGACATCCCGGCGATGCTGGGCAGCGTGATCGGCCTGACCCGCGACTGGGCACGGAAGCAGAGCCTGAAGCTGGACGTGGACTATGCCGACGACATCGGCACCATCGACGCCGACGAGAAGCGCCTGAAGCAGGCCGTCTTCAACCTGATCAGCAACGCCATCAAGTTCACGCCGCCCGGCGGCAGGATCCTGGTTTCCGCCGAACGGATCGGCGGCTCCTTCGTCCTGGCCGTGACCGACACCGGCATCGGCATCCCGGCCGCCGATCAGGAACGCGTCTTCGGCCGCTTCGAGCGCGCCAACCCGCAGGCCCGCCAGACCGGGGCCGGACTCGGCCTGTCCCTGGTCAAGAGCTTCATCGAGCTGCACGGCGGCCGCGTCGAGATCGACAGCCGCCTCAGCGAAGGCACCTGCATCCGCTGCATCCTGCCCGCCCGCTCCACCTCCGACACCCCCGCCACGACCACAGGCCCGGCAAGCCCCACCAGCCCGGCCACCCCCGCCGGAGCATTGCGGGCCGGCAACGGCGCCGGCTGAGACTTTCCCTCCAGCAGCGTAAACGCTCCTGCCGTCATGTCGGGCTGAAGAGGCCTGATCCCCAAGACAGTTTGCTACGCAAGTACGCTTGGAACACCGGAAATGTCGGGGAACAGGAGCACTCCGGCGTAGGTCGTGCCTCTTCAGCCCGACATGTGACGTCCCAGGCCGGCCAGTGCTCAATGCTCCGGTGTTATGTCTCCCAACGCAAAAAGGGCTTCGGCGATGCCGAAGCCCTTTTTGCGTCATGGTCGGAGTGAGAGGATTCGAACCTCCGGCCCCTGCCTCCCGAAGACAGTGCTCTACCAGGCTGAGCTACACTCCGATACCCTGGACCACCCCAATTCAACGACCTTTTTCAAGGCCGCCGCGTCGCGGCGTGGGCGGGTATATACCGGCAAGAACGGCCCCGCGCAAGCGCCGAATTCCAGGCCACGC
Organism: Skermanella aerolata KACC 11604; assembly: GCF_000936425.1. Lineage (GTDB taxonomy): Bacteria > Pseudomonadota > Alphaproteobacteria > Azospirillales > Azospirillaceae > Skermanella > Skermanella aerolata. Next base: position 29,288 of record NZ_AVFK01000019.1, read on the forward strand.
GGACTTTTTAGAACTCCCGGTCGATCACGAAATCGATGACGTCCAGCAGCGCCGTCTTCTCCTCGCTGTCGGGGAAGATCCCCAGGGCATCGCGCGCGATCGCTCCGTAGTGCCGTGCCCGCTCCACGGTGTCGCGCAGCGCGCCGTGCTGGTTCATCAGGCCGATCGCCTTGTCCAGGTCGCCGTCGCCCTGCTCCATCTCTTCCAGGGCGCGGTTCCAGAAGACCCGCTCCTCGTCGCTGCCGCGCCGGTAGGCCAGGATCACCGGCAGGGTGATCTTGCCCTCGCGGAAGTCGTCGCCGACGGTCTTGCCGAGCCGCGCCTGAAGGGCGGAATAGTCCAGGACGTCGTCCACCAGCTGGAAGGCGATGCCCAGGTTCAGCCCATAGGCGAACAGCGCGTCCTCCTCCACCGACGGACGATCGGCCACGACGGCGCCGATCTGGCAGGCGGCCGCGAACAGCTCGGCCGTCTTGGAGCGGATGACGTCCAGATAGGCCTGCTCGCTGGTGCCGGTGTCGTTCGACGTGGTGAGCTGAAGCACCTCCCCTTCCGCGATCACGGCGGAGGCATGTGACAGGATGCGCAGCACGTCGAGCGACCCGTCCTCGACCATCAGCTCGAAGGCGCGGCTGAACAGGAAGTCGCCGACCAGCACGCTGGCCTTGTTGCCGAACACGGCATTGGCCGAGGCAAGCCCGCGCCGCAGGTCGCTTTCGTCCACGACGTCGTCGTGCAGCAGCGTGGCGGTGTGGATGAACTCGACGCAGGCCGCCAGCCCCTGGTGCCGGTCGCCGCCGTAGCGGCACAGCCGCGCCGAGGCGAGCGTCAGCACCGGCCGCAGCCGTTTGCCGCCGGCGGCTACGATGTAGCCGGCCAGTTGGGGGATGAGTTCGACCGGGGACTGCATGCGGTCGATGATGAGGGCGTTGCAGGCCTTGAGGTCGTCTGCGACCAGGACCGTCAGCTTATCGAGTGCGTTCACGTCCGGGGTTGATCGTTTCAGGCTGAGGTTGGTCACGACCGCCAATTTGGTCTCCAGCATGGCGTGGCAGGGCACGAGATGATAGCGAGCATAAGGACAGGACTTCGCTGGTCAAGTCCGCTGTCGAAATCGCCGCGGATGAGTTGATATCGTCTAATGTCATTCTAGCATCGAAACAAGATCCACCGCGCGGTTTTCCGACCTCTCTTCCCGTGCTATTCACGGATGGCGCGCCCGACGACTGAACGCGCACGATGGGGACGATTGATGAAGGAACTCCTGCGGACGGTCGACCCCGTACTGTTGTCGTGGCTGACGGCGCTGCTGGCCGACGCCGGCATCGAGGCGGTCGTGCTGGACACCTACACCAGCATCCTCGAAGGCAGCATCGGCGCGATCCCCCGCCGCCTGATGGTGGTGGAGGAAGACTACGACGCCGCCCGCCGCATCCTGGTGGAGGCGGGCCATTTCCCCCGTCCCTGATCCGGCAGGCGAACCGCCCGATCGCTCCCCCTGGTCGGAAGACCGCCTGCTCGACGGCCGCATCAGCCTGAAACAGCCGCGCCAGGGCTACCGTGCCGCGATCGATCCGATCCTGCTGGCGGCGGCCACGCCGGCATTGCCGGGCGAACGCGTCCTCGATGTCGGGGCCGGCGTGGGAGCGGCATCGCTGTGCCTGGCCTTCCGCGTTCCCGGCGCCCATGTCACCGGCCTGGAACTGCAATCCGATCTGGTCGAGCTTGCCGCCGCCAATATCCGCGACAACGCCCTGGAAGGCCGCGTCGGCATCCTCGCCGGCGACCTGCAATCTCCACCCGCCTGCCTGCCCCCCTCCGGCTTCGACCGGGTGATGTCCAACCCTCCCTTCCAGAAGGCCGGCACGCACACCCCGCCGCCGGGCGCCGGCCGGGCGCTGGCCCATGGCGAAGGCTCCGCCGATCTCTCCGCCTGGATCGCCTTCTGCACCCGCATGCTGAAGCCACGCGGCACTTTGACGCTGATCCACCGCGCCGACCGTCTCGACGACCTCATAGCACTGCTGCACGGCCGGTTCGGCGCCGTCACGCTGATACCGCTCTGGCCGAAAGCCGGGCGTCCCGCCAAGCGCGTCATCGTCACCGCGCGCCGGAACGCGCGCAGCCCGGCCATCATGTCCCCCGGCCTCGTGCTCCACGAAACCGACGGCAGCTTCACCCCTGCGGCGGAAGCCATCCTCCGCCATGGAAAGACGCTGGAACCCTGACCGGCAGGCTTTTATTCCAGCCGATTTGCTCCATCTATATTCCATGTTGATCCGCCGCATCATGACCGCCTTCGGTCGCAAGCCCGCCCCCATCGTTTCCGTCATTCGCCTTTCCGGTGTCATAGGTGCTGGAGGGGCGCTCCGTCAGGGCATCACCTTGTCGGCGCTCGCTCCCGTGATCGAGCGCGCCTTCGCCGTCCCCGGCCAGCAGGCGGTGGCGCTCCAGATCAACTCGCCCGGCGGTTCGCCGGTCCAGTCGGCCCTGGTCGCAGGCCGGATCAGGCAGCTTGCCGACGAGAAGAAGGTGCCCGTCTTCGCCTTCGCGGAGGATGTGGCCGCATCGGGCGGCTACTGGCTCGCCTGCGCCGCCGACGAGATCTATGCCGACACCAGCTCGATCATCGGCTCGATCGGCGTCGTTTCCGCCGGCTTCGGCTTCCAGGACCTGATCGCCCGCTACGGCATCGAGCGGCGCGTCCATACGTCGGGCACCCGCAAGGCGATGCTCGACCCGTTCCAGCCGGAAAACGACGACGACGTCATCCGCCTGAAGGCGATCCAGGCCGAAATCCACGACGCCTTCAAGGGGATGGTGCGGGATCGCCGGGGCGGACGCCTGAAGGGGACCGACGACGACCTGTTCACGGGGGAGTTCTGGACGGGAACCCGCGCGCAGGAGCTTGGCCTGATCGACGGGCTGGGCGATCTCCGCACCGTCATGCGCGGCCGCTTCGGCGAGAAGGTCAAGCTGCGCCTTGTCCAGGGCGACCGCCGCTGGTGGCGCGGCCGCGTCCGTTCGGAAACGTCCCTGCCCTCTTTGCTGCCGACCGGGCTCCTTGCGTCCGGATTGGCCGACGACTTCGCCCATGCCGTCATCGGCGCGGTGGAGGAACGGGCGATGTGGTCGCGTTTCGGCCTGTGACCGGTAGAACAGTGACCGCCTTGCCGCCTGCCGGTTTTTCCACCCGACGGTAAGAACACTCCGCAATACCGGGCGATGCGGGGTTGCGCCGCGCAACCTCGCGGGCTTTAATGGCCTCGAAATATCTGGCTGGGGTGCCGCTTCGTTCTTGAGCGGCTGAGATCATACCCATCGAACCTGTTCGGATCATGCCGACGAAGGGAGCCCCTTGACGACATCACCTCTATCTTCATCCTCCGTTCTGATCGTCGGCGCCGGCGTCATTGGCCTCGGCATCGGCTGGCGTCTGGCCGCAGCCGGATGCCGAGTCCATGTCTTCGACAAGGGCAACGCCGGCTTGGGCGCCAGCCAAGCCGCCGCCGGCATGCTGGCCGCCGGAGTGGAGGTTGAGCCCGGCGAGGAAGGCCAGCTTCCGCTGAACCGCCACAGCCAGCAACTCTGGCCCTCCTTCGCGGCGGAATTGGAAGCAGCCTCCGGCATGGAAATAGACCTTCGGACCGAAGGCACGCTGGTCGTGGCCCTGAACGCCGACGACGCCGCCCGTCTGCGCTTCAACTTCGACCTTCAGAAGAGCCTCGGCCTCGACCACCAGTGGCTGACCGGCGGAGAGGCGAAGAAGCGCGAACCCTACCTGCACACCAACACCGTCGCCGCCATCTTCAGCCCCGGCGACCACCAGGTGGACAACCGCAAGCTCGCCAAGGCGCTGCGCATCGCGTTCGAACGGGCCGGCGGCCAGTTGCACGAGCACGCCCCCGTCGCCGAAATCCTGACCGAAGGCAACCGGGCCGTCGGTGTGAGGCTGGAGAGCGGCGACTTCCATCACGCCGATACCACCGTACTGGCCGCGGGCGCATGGTCGCGCGCGATCCCCGGCTTGCCCGATCTCGCCCGTCCGCCGGTCCGCCCGGTCAAGGGCCAGATGGCCGCACTCCGCATGGACCCGAATGAGCCGCTGCTGCGCCACGTCGTCTGGACGCCCAGCGTCTATCTGGTCCCCCGCCGCGATGGACGTCTGGTCATCGGCGCCACGGTCGAGGAGCGCGGCTTCAACACCGATCTGACGGCGGGAGGTGTCATGTCGCTGATCGAGGGTGCATGGCGCACCCTGCCCGGCATCGAGGAACTGCCGATCGACGAACTCTGGGTCGGCTTCCGCCCCGGCTCGCGCGACGACGCGCCGATCCTGGGGCCTTCCGGCCTCGACGGCCTCGTGCTCGCGACCGGCCACCACCGCAACGGCATCCTTCTGACGCCGGTCACGTCGGACGCGATATCCGACCACATCCTGACCGGCCGGACCTCCGATGTCATCCGCCCCTTCGGCCTGGACCGATTCATCAGAAAAGCGGCATCGAACCGCTGAGATCCCAGGAGGGAATCGCAATGACCCAGCATATCCAAGTCAACGGCAAGCCGGAATCGCTGGCCGCCTCGACCCTCGACGCGCTGCTGCACGCCAAGGGAGTGGCGCCCGGCGCCAAGGGCGTGGCCGTGGCGCTGAACGGGATGGTCGTCCCGGCGGCCCACTGGCATGAGACCACCCTGTCTCCCGGTGACGAGCTGGAAATCGTCCGCCCCTTCTCCGGCGGCTGAAACGCCGCCCCCGCAGCACCGAGATACCGTAATCATGACCGACACATTGGAAATCGCCGGCCGCCACCTCAATTCCCGCCTGTTCATCGGGACGGCGGGTTACCCGAACCGTCAGGTGATGCTGGACGCCATCACCGCCAGCGGAGCGGAGGTCGTCACCGTCTCCATCCGCCGCATCAGCCTGGAAGGCTACGCCGAGAGCATGGTGGACATGCTGGGCTCCGACTATGTCCTGCTGCCCAACACGGCAGGCTGCTCCACCGCCCGCGAAGCCGTGCTGACCGCCAAGCTCGCCCGTGAAGCCCTGCAAACCAACTGGATCAAGCTGGAAGTCATCGGCGACCGCGAAACCCTGCACCCCGACGTGATCGAGCTGCTGAAGGCGACCGAGGAACTGGTGGCCGACGGTTTCACCGTCCTGCCCTATTGCAACGACGATCCCGTCTCCTGCCGCAAGCTGGCCGACGCCGGAGCCGCCGCCGTGATGCCGCTCGGTTCGCCGATCGGCTCCGGCATGGGCATCGCCAACCCGCACGCGATCGAGTTGATCTGCTCCCGAAGCTCGGTTCCGGTCGTCTTGGACGCTGGCATCGGCACCGCATCGGATGCGGCACTGGCCCTTGAGCTCGGATGCAGCGCCGTGCTGCTCAATACGGCCGTAGCGAAGGCCCGCGACCCGCGCCGCATGGCCGCCGCCATGCGCTCCGCCGTCGAAGCCGGACTGGCCGCCCGCGAAGCCGGGCGCATCCCGAAGCGGACATACGCCGAACCCTCCAGCCCGCAATTGGGCTTGATCGGTACGTAGACTGACGGTGTTCGAGCGTCTCGGGCATAAAAGACAGTCAACCAAGACATCTATGCCGTCTTGGTTGACTGTCTGCACAAAGCGGATTTTTGCAAAATGCAAAAAATACAATGGTTATGATTTAGCAAAATGCCAACCAACTGCTTTTTGCTTCTGCGGTGATTACCTACTAAAGATATAGCACGTTTCTAGGATACCAGTGAGTATCGAGGCTCCATCCACAATCCCATTCTCTCGATAAGCCTGAAGATTTAGGCATCAAGGATTAATCCTTTTTGGCATCGTGTGTGCATTTCCCCGCCCTATGGAAGCCGGACGCGGGCCAGCCACTGTTTGGCTGACTGCATGTCCGGCATTTCGCATGGCTGCCGGAACACGCAATCAGATGACAGGAAGACTCAGCACCATGAATCCAATAAGAGGTTTCCAGAACGCGAAGCTCGGCGTAAAACTTGGGTTGGGCTTCGTCGTCATGCTGTCCATTTCCTTGACGCTCGTCGCGAACGACCAGCGCTCCATGAGCAGTTCCGAGGAAAGCTTCGGTGACTTCGGCCGGATCGCGACCAATAGCTTGCTGATCGCCAACGTAGAGAAAGGACTGCTGGGCACCGCCGTTTCCGCACGTGATTACCAGCTTGCTCCGACCGCGGAAAATATGGCGAAACTCGATAGCAGCCGGCAACTCTTCCAAGACACGCTAAAGACCGCGCGAGATGCGATCAAGAACCCGGAAAGAACTCGCATCCTGGCGGAAATGGGTGAAACCCAGAACAGCTATGACAGCACCGTCGTCAAAACAACCAAATTGATCGATACGCAAATGCGTATCCTTAGCGAGGAAATGACCCCGCTGGGTGTCAGCGTCCGGCAAGCTATCTCCGATACCAACGACCTTGCCCAGAAAGCCAATGACCTCGAACTCTCCAGCGATCTCGGCAAGATCAACGAATCTTTCCTGCTTGCCCGGTTGAGCGTTTATAAGTTCCTCCAATCCAACAACCTTGATGATCAGAAGCGGATCAATGAAGAGTTGAAGGAAGCAGAGGATGCATTGAAAGACGCCTTGAGCAAACCGAACGACGCGTCGCTCAATCAGCGCCTCACATCGATCGGTGCGGACGTTCCCAGGTATCGGGCCATGGCCGACAAGTTCACGGATGCCACCGCTCAGCGCAACCAGTTGGCGATGGAAGCCGCTCGCCTGCGAGGAACCTTGCTGGGTCAGATCAACAAAGTAATGGAGAGCCAGAAAGCCGATCAGGACAAGCTTAAGCAGCAGGTGGCACAGGACTTCAGCACCGCCCGCTGGTTCGCCTGGAGCGGCCTGGCTGTGGCTTTGCTGATCGGAGTACTCTGCGCCTTCGGCCTGACGCGGACCATCGCCGGCGCCGTCCAGACCATGACCAGGGCCATGCAGGCATTGGCCCAGGGCGACACCAAGGTCGAGATCCCCGCCCGCGGCCGAGGCGACGAGATCGGCGCCATGGCTGCCGCCGTACAGGTCTTCAAGGAAAACGCCATCGAGCGGATCAGGCTTGAAGCGGAACAGGCGGCCGAAAACGAGGCCAAGGAAAAGCGGACCCGAGCCGTGGAGCGACTGATCGGCGATTTCGACGGCCAGATGGCGTCCATCCTGCGCACCGTCTCGTCCGCCGCAACCGAACTGGACAGCACCGCCCAGAGCATGTCGGCAACCGCCGAAGAGACCAGCCGGCAGGCCACGGCGTCGGCCGGTGCCGCCGAACAGACCTCCGCCAACGTCCAGACCGTCGCCTCGGCGGCGGAGGAGATGACCGGTTCCCTGATGGAGATCTCCCGTCAGGTCAGCCGCTCCACCGGCATCGCCAACGACGCGGTGAACCAAGCCGAGCAGACCGACGCCACGGTTCAGGGCTTGGCGCAAGCGGCGCAGAAGATCAACGAGGTGGTCGAACTGATCTCGAGCATCGCCGGCCAGACCAACCTGCTGGCGCTCAACGCCACGATCGAGGCCGCCCGCGCCGGCGAACACGGCAAGGGCTTCGCGGTGGTCGCAAGCGAAGTGAAGAACCTCGCAAACCAGACCGCCAAGGCGACGCAGGACATTACCGCCCAGATCGCCTCGATCCAGGACGAGACCAACGGCGCCGTCACGGCGATCCGGGGCATCGGCGGCACCATCCGCCAGATGAACGAGATCACCACGACGATCGCCGCCGCGGTGGAGGAGCAGAACGCCGCCACGGCGGAAATCTCCCGCAACGTCGCCCAGGCCGCCGCCGGCACCCAGGAGGTCTCGCTGAACGTCGGTCAGGTCATGGAAGCATCGGCCCAGACGGGTTCCGCCGCGACCCAGGTGCTGGGAGCGGCAAGCGAATTGTCGCAACAGGCCGAAATGCTCCGCACCGAAGTCGAACGCTTCCTGGCCGGCATCCGCGCTGCATGATGCCAATCCCCCGCCCCGGCGGAAGCGCCGGGGCGGGGTTCCGCAAGTGACGCTTTAGCTATTAATAAACTCAGTAGATAATATATTATCTATTATATCGTGGTTCAGCACTATATGGATAACATGTTATCTCCTGAGTTCGCTTCGCCCGCTGATATCTGCCACGGCATCGCCCAACGGTCCCGTGCCGCCCGTCTGGCAGCCGACCTGAGTCAGGAAGGCTTGGCCGAACGGTCCGGGGTGAGCCTGGGCACGCTGAAGCGGTTCGAGCACACGGGGGCGGCCTCCCTTGAGGTGGTGGTCCGCATCGCCTTGGCGCTGCGCCTGGAAAGCGGGTTCGAGGGCCTGTTCGTCCTGCCGAAGTTCACGTCCCTCGACGAAGTCATCGCAACGCCCCGGAAGCGCCTGAGGGGCAAGAAGAAGTGACAAAGCGGAAAACGGGACCGTTCCGCCCCATCCCGCTGCTGAACGTGGAGATCGATCTGGACGGCGTCCGGCGTCAGGTTGGCCGCCTGGCGTGGCGCGACCGCGTCGCATACTTCGAATACGATCAGGCGTTCCTCACCAGCGGCCTGGATCTGTCCCCCTTCCGCCTGAAGTTGGGTCCCGGCCTGATGGAAGGCCCGCCAAGGCCGTTCGACGGCCTGCATGGCTTGTTCAATGACAGCCTGCCGGATGGCTGGGGCCGCCTTCTGATGGACCGCAAGCTATACCGGATCGGCCTGCATCCCGGACAGTTGACACCCCTGGACAGACTGGCCTGGGTGGGAGCCCATGGCATGGGCGCGCTGATATATCGTCCCGAGCATCCGCCCCTGGCCGAGGGCTACGATGGCATGCTCGACCTGGACAAGCTCGCCGGAGAAGCGCGGAAGGTGCTGAACGATAGCCCCCGCGCCGTGCTGGACGAGCTTTTGGCAGTCGGTGGATCGCCCCACGGCGCCCGGCCGAAAGCGCTGGTCGGCTTGGCGAACGACCACAGCCTCCTGATTCACGGTGTCGATGAGATGCCCGAAGGCTTCGATCCCTGGATGGTCAAGTTTCGGGCAGCCGCCGACCCCATCGACATCGGCGCCATCGAAAATGCCTATGCCGGCATGGCCGGAGCGGCCGGCGTGGACATGCCGCCGACCAAGCTGTTCCCGGCCAGGAAAGGACCCGGCTTTTTCGGCATCAAGCGGTTCGACCGCGTCTACAACAGGCGGGTCCACATGCATACCGTCAGCGGCCTGCTGAACGCGTCGCATGAACACCCCAGCATCGGCTATGGCCATCTGCTCAGGGTCGCCTGGACCCTGGTACGCCGTCAAAGCGCCGTCGAACAGATTTTCACGCGGATGGCCTTCAACGTATTCGCCTTCAATCGCGATGACCATACCAAGAACCACAGCTTCATGATGGCGCCGGACGGCGCCTGGCTGTCGGCCCCCGCCTATGACGTGACGTTTTCCATGGGCCACGGCGGGGAACATGCGCTGGATGTCGCCGGAAGCGGCAACCCCAGCATCGAACATGTTCTCAAACTGGCGGACGAGGTCGGCATCGGCCGGAGCAAAGCCCAGGAAATCATCGATCGGGTCCGATCCGCAACGTCTCGCTGGCCGGAATTCGCCGCCGCCGGCGGCGTATCGAAAAAGTCCCTCGCCGTCATCGATCTTCACCTGAACGGCCCACGCAAGCCGGCCCGCCGGCCTCGCCCGGCGGGCGGCGCCGCCGTGGAAACGGGAGGCCGCCCGTGAAGCAGGACGCATCCCGAAGCGCACCTATGCCGAAGCTTCCAACCCGCAGTTGGGCCTGATCGGCACCTGACCGGTACGATGCTGATTGCTCCGGAAGCCACCAGCCATCAGGATATATTGCGGATATCATGGAGGACATGATGCAAGTTCAATTGGCTCGCGGGGGCAACAGCTTGGGGGTGCGGATTCCAAAGGAATTAGCTGGCCGGCTCGGCCTGAAAGACGGCGCTCGGGTTGAAATCGAGGCTGAAGGGGATCGTCTCGTAATCAGGACTGATCGTCCGTACTACAGGCTTGAGGAACTTCTGACCGGAATAACCCCGGAGGACATGCGCGAAGCGTTCGACTGGGGGCCTGACGTCGGCCGGGAAGTGGTGGATTGATCTACGAACCCGATGAAGGCGATCTGATATGGACCGACTTCGATCCGCGCGTGGGGCGTGAGCAGAGTGGCCGACTACCGGCTGTCGTCGTTTCTCCAGTGGCTTTCTGGCAGTCGACACGCCTCGCCATAGTCTGCCCGATCACATCGCGGATTCGTCCCTTTGGAACGAGCGTCGTGCTTCCTGAAGGCTTGGCGGTGGCCGGCGAAGTGCTGACAAGCCTCGTTCGAAGCATCGACACGATAGCCCGCCCGATCACCTACGCCGGCGGCAAGGTTCCCCCGGCGGTGCTGGCGGACCTGCGTACGAAGCTGGCCGCACTGATGGGGATGTGAAGGGCGGAAGAGGCCCGACCTACAAAAGCAGCGCGGGCAAAAGCACGCTGGCGTAGGTCGGGCCTCTTCAGCCCGACATCTGACGTTCCAGGCCGGTCAATGTTTAATGCCCTTGGATTATAACGGAGCCGCAAAATCAGACCTGTCAGCGCGCCGGTGTTGGGCCACGGCCCAACCTACGGGCTCCTGCTTCGTAGGTTGGGCCGTGGCCCAACACTTGCCTACCGCCGGTCAAAGTCTTCGGCTTTTGATATCAGTCCTTGATTTCGCGATCATAGGCATGCGCTTCCGCAGGTGAGCGCGACGCTTCGAGTGCGGCAATGTCCGCATCGGTGAAATCCTCAAGTCCGAGCACCTGCCGATCACGGCGCTTGAGGCGCTCATAATCCTCCCTTGATATCGGCACGGTACTCTCGCGCCTGTTGCGAGTGACGGCCACGGGGCGGCGCAGTGCCAGATCCTGATAGCGTCCAATGTTGCGCTGAAATTCCGCAGCCGAAACCTTGAGAGTATCCATCACCCTACCCTTATGGAAATCATGCAAGTTATATAACTTGGAATGGCGTCCGCTGTAGATGCCGTTTCCCACAACGCTTTGTGTCCAGAGACAAGCATTCCGACATCCTCCCAATCACAACCCACCACCATCCTTGACCGCCCCCGCCCCGCCGCCGTAATGAAGACGCATGTTTTCAAAGATCCTCACCCTCATCCTGCTGATCGCCGTCGTCTGGTACGGCTACCGGTACGTCGCCCGGATCAATGCCAGGATGGAGGCGAAGCGGAAGCTGGACGCCAACGAAGGCGGTCTGCCCCGTCCGCGCCCCAATGCGGAGGAAATGATCCGCTGTCCGGCCTGCAACGTCTATGTGTCGGCAACCAAAGCGACCAGTTGCGGGCGGCCCGATTGCCCCTATCGTTGAACTGCCCTCCGTCACCCCCGATCCGGTCCCCAATCTGGTCCAAGGAACGACCCGCCCGCACTTGATTCCGGCAGACTGCCCGCGTATCGTCCACGCACTGCAACAAAACGATAAAGTGTGAACGACCATGGCGCCTGCAAGCGCGGCGACCCAGACCTCCGGATCGGCGGAATCCAGCGGTTCCAAGCGGCCTCTCAGTTTCCAGGGCTTGATCCTCAAGCTCCAGAACTTCTGGGCGGAGCAGGGCTGCGTCATTCTCCAGCCCTACGACATGGAAGTGGGCGCCGGTACGTTCCACCCGGCGACGACGCTTCGAGCACTTGGGCCGCAGCCGTGGCGCGCCGCCTATGTCCAGCCGTCGCGCCGCCCCAAGGATGGCCGCTACGGCGAGAACCCGAACCGGTTGCAGCACTATTATCAGTTCCAGGTCATCCTGAAGCCGTCGCCGGCGGACGCGCAGGACCTCTACCTGAAAAGCCTCTACGCGCTGGGCATCGACCCGGCGCTGCACGACATCCGCTTCGTCGAGGACGACTGGGAAAGCCCGACGCTGGGCGCCTGGGGCCTCGGCTGGGAAGTCTGGTGCGACGGCATGGAAGTCACCCAGTTCACCTACTTCCAGCAGGTCGGCGGGATCGAGTGCGATCCCATCGCGGTCGAGCTGACCTATGGGCTTGAACGCCTCGCCATGTATGTCCAGGGCGTCGAGAACGTCTACGACCTCGACTTCAACGGGGCCGGCGTCCGCTACGGCGACGTGTTCAAGCGGGCGGAGATCGAGTATTCCGCCTTCAACTTCGAGCATGCCAACACCGACCGCCTGCTCCAGCACTTCAAGGACGCCGAGGCCGAGTGCCAGTCCCTCCTGAACGAGAAGCTGGCCCTCCCCGCCTATGACCAGGCCATCAAGGCCAGCCACCTGTTCAACCTGCTGGATGCGCGCGGCGTGATCAGCGTGGTCGAGCGGGCCGCCTATATCGGACGGGTCCGCACCCTCGCCAAAGGTTGCTGCGAAGCCTGGATCGCGGGATCTCCGTCGACGGACGGAAAGCCGCCGGTCGCTTCCGATGCGGCACCGCCTTCCGGCCCCACCTCCTGATCGAACCGCCGGATATCATGCCCCAGCTTCTTATCGAACTGTTCTCCGAAGATATTCCGGCACGCATGCAAGCCCGTGCGGCCGAGGATCTCCAGCGCCTGATCACCACCAAGCTGGCGGCGGCCGGGCTTGAGATCGGATCGTCCCAAGCCCACTCCACGCCCCGCCGTCTGGCGCTGGTGGTCGAAGGCCTAGCCGCCCGCACGGCGGATGTGAAAGAGGAACGCAAAGGCCCGCGCGCCGGCTCGCCCGAGCAGGCGGTCGCCGGATTCCTGCGCGGCGCCGGCCTTGCCAGCCTGGACCAGTGCGAACAGCGCGACACCGGCAAGGGCGTCTTCTGGTTCGCCGTGACCGAGAAGCCCGGCCGCGATACCGCCGAGGTTCTGCCCGGCCTGATCAACGAGACGATTCGCGAGTTCCCCTGGCCCAAGAGCATGCGCTGGGCCACCGGCGCCTTCCGCTGGGTCCGGCCGATCCATCACATCCTTGCCGTCTTCGACGGGAAGTTGCTGGAAGGCTCGTTCGACCTCGGCGGAAAAGTCGGAATGATGACATTTACCGACAGGACGCGGGGGCATCGTTTTCTCTCGCCCGACTCCGTCATCCCGGCCGGCAACTTCGACGCGTACCGCGACGGTCTGCGGGATGCCCACGTCGTCCTGTCCCGCGACGAACGCCGCGCCAAGATCGCCGCCGATGCGGCCGAGGTCGCCGGCAGCCACGGTCTCGTCGTCGCCCCCGACGAAGGGTTGCTGGACGAGGTCACCGGCCTCGTCGAATGGCCGGTCGTGCTGAGCGGCGCCATCGACCAGCAGTTCATGGACGTCCCGCCGGAGGTGCTGACCACCTCGATGCGGACGCATCAGAAATACTTCGCGACGACGGATGCCACCGGCAAGCTGGCTCCCCGCTTCGTCGTGGTCGCCAATACCACCACCTCGGACGGCGGCGCCGCCGTCATCGCCGGCAACGAACGCGTCCTGCGCGCCCGCCTGTCGGACGCCAAGTTCTTCTGGGACCAGGACCGCAAGGTGAAGCTGGAGGAACGCGTCCCGTCGCTCGACGCGGTAACCTTCCACGCCCGCCTCGGCACCGTTGCCGAGAAGGTTTCCCGGATGGAAACGCTGGCCGCCGAACTGGCGGCCTTCATCCCCGGCGCCGATGCCGATCAGGCGCGGCTGGCGGCCCGGCTCGCCAAGGCCGACCTCGTCACCGGCATGGTCGGGGAGTTCCCGGAGCTTCAGGGCGTCATGGGCCGCTACTATGCGCTGGGCGAAGGCCTGGGCGCTCCGGTCGCCGACGCCATCGCGGAACATTACAAGCCGCTCGGCCCGACTGACCGCTGCCCGACGGCGCCGGTCAGCGTCGCTGTGGCCCTGGCCGACAAGCTGGATACCCTCGTCGGGTTCTTCGCGATCGACGAGAAGCCGACGGGTTCCAAGGACCCCTATGCGCTGCGCCGCGCGGCATTGGGCGTGATCCGGCTGATCGTGGAAAACGGCCTGCGGCTGGAACTGACCAAGGTCTTCGCCCTGGCGCACAAGCTCCAAGGCGCCGACAAGCTGATCCCGGCTTACGATGTCGGCGGCCAGCTGCTCGACTTCTTCGCCGACCGCCTCAAGGTAGTGCTGCGCGACCGGGGCGTCCGCCACGATCTGGTTGACGCCGTCTTCGCGCCCGGCTCCCGGGAGGGTGGAGAGGACGATCTGGTCCGGTTGCTCGCCCGTGTCGAGGCGCTTCAGGGTTTCCTCGGCAGCGACGACGGCGCCAACCTTCTGGTGGCATACCGTCGCGCCAGCAACATCGTCCGGATAGAGGAAAAGAAGGACGGCCGTACCTACGGCGATGCTCCGGAAGCGGGCTTGCTGGAACTGGCCGAGGAAGAGACGTTGTTTAAGTCGTTGGCGGCAGCGGAAAAGAACGCAGTACCGCTTCTGGCGGCTGAAGATTTCGCAGGGTGCATGGGAGCACTGGCGGCACTGCGCGCACCGGTGGATGCTTTCTTCGACAAAGTAACGGTCAATGCCGATCAGCCCCCATTACGTGTAAACCGCCTGCGTCTTCTCAGTCAGATACCCGCGACCTTGAATCGCATTGCGGACTTCTCCAGAATTGAGGGATAGATCGCTAAGAGCGGCGACCATGACGCTTGACGGCAAACGGGCGCGGCCTGATGTCGCGGGTGAAACCGGGATGCCGTTCAAAACGTTTCCTGACGCCGCGCTACGAACGGCAGGATGCGCCCAATGGGCCGTGTCCACCGTCTCGGCGCGTATTCGGGACATGGACGACCCGCCCGGTCCGGGCGGTATAGGGGAGGCGCCGGCATTACCGCTGATTTAACCAGGGTCGTGCCAGTGTTAAGAGTTCATCACAGGAGTTACCGGGGATAACCATGGGCAATCAGGTCACTACCCGCTGGGTCTACAGCTTTGGCGACGGCAAGGCCGAAGGCCGGGCGGAAATGAAGAACCTGCTCGGTGGCAAAGGCGCTAACCTTGCGGAGATGAGCAATCTGGGCCTGCCCGTGCCGCCCGGCTTCACGATCACGACCGAAGTCTGCACCTATTACTACAAGAACAACCGGACCTACCCGTCCGACCTGAAGGAACAGGTCACCACCGCACTGGCCGCCGTCGAGAAGAGCATCGGCGCCGGTTTCGGCGATCCGGAAAACCCGCTGCTGGTCTCGGTCCGCTCGGGCGCCCGCGCCTCAATGCCCGGCATGATGGACACCGTCCTCAACCTCGGCTTGACCGACGTCACGGTAGAAGGTCTGGTCCGGCGCAGCGGCGACGCGCGGTTCGCCTATGACAGCTACCGCCGCTTCATCCAGATGTACGGCAACGTCGTACTCGGCGTCGAGCATCACCACTTTGAGGACATCCTCGAAAACGTCAAGCGCGACCGCGACATCACCCTCGATACCCAACTGGTCGCCGCCGATTGGCAGGCCGTGATCGAGGGCTACAAGCAGGTGGTCGAGCACGAGCTTGGCCGTCCCTTCCCGCAGGACGTCCACGAACAGCTCTGGGGCGCCGTCGGTGCCGTGTTCAGCTCCTGGATGAACCAGCGCGCGATCACCTATCGCCGCCTGCACGACATCCCGGCCGAATGGGGCACCGCCGTCAACATCCAGGCCATGGTGTTCGGCAACATGGGCGAGGACTGCGCCACCGGCGTCGCCTTCACCCGCAACCCCTCGACCGGCGAAAACGCCTTCTACGGCGAATATCTGGTCAATGCCCAGGGCGAGGACGTCGTCGCCGGCATCCGCACTCCGCAGCACCTGACCATCGCCGGCAAGCAGGCCAACAAATCCGACCTGCCGTCGATGGAAGAGGTCATGCCGGAAGTCTTCCACCAGCTCGACGCGGTGCGTCTGCGGCTGGAAGGCCACTACCGCGACATGCAGGACATCGAGTTCACGGTCCAGCAGAACAAGCTCTACATGCTCCAGACGCGGACCGGCAAGCGCACCGCCGCCGCCGCCCTGAAGATCTCGGTCGATCTGGCCGCCGAAGGCGTGATCGACCGCAAACAGGCGATCCAGCGGATCGACCCCGCTTCGCTCGACCAGCTCCTGCACCCGACGCTCGACCCCAAGGCCCAGCGCACCGTCATCGCGCGCGGTCTGCCGGCCTCTCCCGGCGCCGCGTCGGGCAAGCTGGTGTTCAGCGCCGACGAGGCGGAGACGCAGGCCCAGCTTGGCGAGTCCGTCATCCTGTGCCGGATCGAGACCAGCCCCGAAGACATCCACGGCATGCACGCCGCCCGTGGCATCCTGACCACCCGTGGCGGCATGACCAGCCACGCCGCCGTGGTCGCGCGCGGCATGGGCCGGGCCTGCGTCGCCGGCGCCGGTGACCTGCGCGTCGACTACAAGGGCCAGACCGTCACCGTTCGCGGCGTCACGATCAAGGCCGGCGATCTGGTCACGATCGACGGATCGACCGGTGAGGTGATGCTGGGCGCCGTGCCGACGATCCAGCCGGAACTGTCGGGCGATTTCGCCACCCTGATGGGCTGGGCCGACGAGATCCGCCGCATGAAGGTCCGGACCAACGCGGAAACTCCGCTGGACGCCCGCACCGCCGTCAAGTTCGGGGCCGAAGGCATCGGCCTGTCGCGCACCGAGCACATGTTCTTCGACGCCGACCGCATCGTCGCCGTTCGCGAGATGATCCTGGCGGAGACCGAGCAGGGCCGCCGCGCGGCGCTCGCCAAGATCGAGCCGATGCAGCGCAAGGACTTCGTCGAGCTCTTCACGATCATGAAGGGCCTGCCGGTCACCATCCGCCTGCTCGACCCGCCGCTGCACGAGTTCCTGCCGAACTCCGACGCGGAGATGGAAGAGGTCGCCAAGGCGGCGGGCACCGATATCCTGAAGGTGCGCCACCGCGCCGGCCAGCTTCACGAATCCAACCCGATGCTCGGCCATCGCGGCTGCCGTCTCGGCATCTCCTTCCCGGAGATCTACGAGATGCAGGCGCGCTCGATCTTCGAAGCCGCCGTCGAGGTCTTCAAGGAGTCGGGCGAGACCGTGATCCCCGAGATCATGATCCCGCTGATCGGCACCAAGAAGGAGTTCGACATCCTCAAGGCCGTGATCGACAAGGTCGCCGGCGAGGTCATGACCAGCAGCGGCCGCAAGCTCGAATACCTGGTCGGTACCATGATCGAACTGCCGCGCGCTTGCCTGCAAGCCGGTGAGATCGCCGAAACGGCCGAGTTCTTCAGCTTCGGCACCAACGACCTGACGCAGACCACCTTCGGCATCAGCCGCGACGATGCCGGCAGTTTCCTGCCGGACTACCAGCGGACCGGCATTCTGGAGCACGACCCGTTCGTGACCATCGACGTCATCGGGGTTGGCGAACTGGTCAAGATCGCCGCCGAGCGGGGCCGCGCCACGCGTCCCGACATCAAGCTCGGCATCTGCGGCGAGCATGGCGGCGACCCGGCCTCGGTCCACTTCTGCGAGACCGTCGGCCTCGACTACGTCTCGTGCTCGCCCTACCGCGTTCCGATCGCCCGTCTGGCCGCGGCGCAGGCAGCGCTGTCGACCGAGCAGACGAACCGGGACTGAGGACGCTTCGGTGGACCTGACCCAACTCCGCGCGTCGCTGGCGCGCGGAGAAAAGGCGGCCCTGGCGGCGGCGCTGGCCGGGATCGAGCGCGATCCCGACAGCACCGCCACCGCCGGCCTGCTCGACGCCGCCTATTCCGACCCGATCGCCCGGGTGATCGGCCTGACCGGCCCTCCCGGCGTCGGCAAATCGACCCTGACCGGCGCGCTGATATCCTCGTTCCGGCAGGCCGACAAAACCGTCGGCTGCATCGCCGTCGATCCATCTTCCCGCAGAAGTGGTGGCGCCTTGCTGGGCGACCGCACCCGCCTCGCCACCGACCCGGAAGACGCCGGCTGCTTCGTCCGTTCCATGGCGGCGCGCGACCGGCTGGGCGGTCTGGCCGGTTTGACGGTCGCCGCGATGGTCCTGATGCGGGCGGTCTACGACATCGTCCTGATCGAGACGGTCGGCGTCGGCCAGTCCGAAACCGACATAGCCGGTACGGCTGACACCATCGTCTTCTGCGTTCAGCCCGGCTCGGGCGACAGCCTTCAGTTCATGAAGGCCGGCATCGTCGAGATCCCCGACATCGTCGTCGTGACGAAAAGCGACCTTGGCAGTGCTGCGCAACGCGCCCGCGCCGACGTCAAGGGCGCCCTCAGCCTTGCCGAGGCGGCGCGCGGCGACTGGATCATCCCTGTCCTCAGCCTCTCGGTCCAGCAGCGGCAAGGTGTCGCGGACCTGATCGAAGCGCTGGACCAGCACGCCGTCTGGCTCACCGCCACCGGCCGCCTCGCCACCCAGCGCCACGCGCAGGCCGAAACTTGGCTGACCGAATCGGTCCGCGAACGCTTCGGCCGCGAAGGCATCCGTCGCGCCGGCCCGCTCGCCCTGCCTCCCGGCGCTCCCCCCTTCGGCCAGCTCCGCGCGGTTTCGCAGCGGCTGCTGTAACGTGGGCCAAGAGAAAACCCCCGAGACGATGCCTCGGGGGCTCCCAGGAACGCACGCAGGGTTTGTCGGTCCCCTGGAACGTCCTGGCTCTTGATGACCCGCTACGCGAGGGTTACTGCGCTCCGGTAGCGCCCGTGCCGCCGCTCGGCCGGGTCATAGTCCCGGACGTCCCTCCCGTAGCACCCGTGTCGGTGCCTCGGGACAGTGAGGTCATGGTGTCGCTGTACTCGAACTCCGGCATGCCTTCCACGTCGGCCTGGGTGATGCCGCTGAGCTTGATCTCAGGATCGTCGCCGTCCTCGTCCATGGCGACCTGCGCCTGGGAGAAGTCGACAGCGATCTGCTTGGCGCCGACACCCAGGAAGCCGCCGCTGGAGATCACCAGTTGCTTCGCCTCGCCCGAAGCCGGATCGACGATCACGTCCTCGACCGAGCCGAGCTTCCCGCCATCGCTGCCGACCACGTTCTTGCCCATCAGCCCCTCGACGCTGGCGGCGCTGGCCGCCGAGCCCGTGGCGCCGCCTTCGCTGACCACCGGCGAATTGGCCGGAGCCGGGGCGCTTTCCATCGCCGAGGGCGCCGTCGCGGGGTTGCTGGTCGTCGGATCGGTCGCGGAAGTACCCTGCGCGAACGCGGCGCCCGTCATCAGGGCCAAGGCCGAGGCGGCGCCGATCAGTTCCTTACGCATTGAATAGCTCCTTGATATCTCACCCTAGACGCCTCGCTGGCGTCCATGCCTCCTTTCAACACGCCCAAAGGGCAATGATTGCGCCCTTTCAGGTCAAAAATCAGAAATTGACCCAGCTGGGTTTGACCGGCGTAAGCTTGGCGTCGCCGGCCAGCAACGGAAGCCCTTCGGCTTGCGCCCGCTCGATCTCCTCCAGCCGCAGCAGGGCCAACGCTCTGTCGCCGCTGCCCGACCGCATCTCCCCCGCTTCCTTGTCGCCCAGCATCACGGTGGTACCCGGCGCCGGCAGGGTGCCTTCCACGATCACCGGGAACAGGCGCTTTCGCACCAGCCCGCGATAGCGGGTCCGGGCCGTCAGTTCCTGCCCCATGTAGCAGCCCTTCTGCCAGGAGATGGCGTTAAGCTCATCCAGGTTGTTCTCCAGCAGGATGGCCTTCTCCACGATCAGGTCGCGGCTGCCGTCCGGCACGCCCGCTTCAAGCCGCAGCCTGTCGTAATCGGCAACCTCGGCCACCTTGAAGCCAGCCGCCTCCAGGGCGGATGCTTCCGTCCCGCGCGGCAGGATGGCGCGGGCGCCCAGTGCCGACAGCCTGGGATCGGCGAACACGACGCCGCCGCCTAGTTCCGCCGCACCCCCCGGCTCGCCGGCCGGCAGGTTCAGCGCCTCCAGCGCTCCCGGTCCGAACGCCGCCGTAACCGAATACTGCGCGCTGACGTCTTCCAGCGCGACCTTGGAGCGCAGCTTGTACATCTTCAGCCGGCGCTGAAGGTCCGCCAGACGCCCGGCCTCGCAGTCGATCAGCAGCTTCCCGCCCATTTCGACGATGAAGAAGTCATGCAGATATTTGCCCTGCGGCGTCAGGAAGGCGGCGTAGATGGCGCGCGACGGCCCAGCAAAGGTGACGTCGTTGGACACCAGCCCCTGAAGGAAGGTGGCGCGGTCGGGGCCGTCGATAGCCAGGATTCCGCGCGATGGCAGGGTGACATAGTTCATGGACATGGGACTCGCTCCGCCGGAGCCTAGGGGAAGGGCACCCCTCACGTATTGATAAGGCGGCACTTTGACAAGGTGACTTCTTGGCGCGAGGCCGCCGGGCGGCTATGGTCCGCCATTGGGTATCCGGAGGCACGCATTGCGCATTCTGTTCATCGGCAACAGCCGGATCGGCGATTTCATCCTGTCGAGCGGCCTGCTCGCACACCTGATCGAGACCTACCGCGATGCCCGCATCACCGTGGTCTGCGGCAAGATCATCGTGCCGCTGCTGGCCCATACGCCCAATATCGAGCGCGTCATCGTCCTGGAGAAACGGAAGCATCACCGCCATTGGCTGGACTTGTGGCTGATGACGGTCGGCACCCGCTGGGACCTCGTGATCGACCTCCGCAACTCGGCGGTCTCCCGCCTGCTCCGGGCCGGTCAGGTCCGGCGGGTCGAGCGGGTGCGCGGCAAGCGGCTGCACCGGGTCGAGGAGATCGGCCGCGTCCTCCGCCTCGACCCGCCGCCCGACCCGCGCCTGTGGCCGGGCGACACCGACCGCGCCGCAGCGGCCGACCTGATCCCCGACGGTCCGCCAGTCCTGGCGCTCGGCCCCGGCTCCACCCACGAACATAAGCGCTGGCCGTCGGACCGCTTCGCCGAACTGGCGGTCCGCCTGACCGGCCCCGGCGGCATCCTGCCCGGCGGCAGAGTCGCCGTGATCGGCTCCCCCGCCGAACGCGCCCAGGCGGAACCGGTGCTGGCCGCCGTCGATCCGGCCCGCCGGATCGACCTGATGAGCAACACACCGCTGCTGACCGCCGCCGCCTGCCTCCAGCGCTGCGCGCTCTATATCGGCAACGACGGCGGCCAGATGCACCTGTCGGCCGCCGCAGGCATTCCCACGCTGGGGCTGTTCGGCCCGACTCCTGCCCACCATTACCGCCCCTGGGGTGAGCGCTCCGACTACGTCCAGGCGCCGGAGCCGTTCGAGGGGCTGGAAGCGCGGATACCGGAAGCGATGAAGGCGGGCGTCTCCCTGATGACCGGCATCACGGTCGATGCGGTGGAAGCCGCCGCCCGGCGGCTCTATCTCAAGGTTGCGCCCACCGAATCACCGCGCATTGGCGAGCCCGCTTCCGCTGTGCTAGGAAGCGGCATGGACATTGACGGCAAACCAGGAACGATGTGATGGCAATCCTGATCGAAGTGGCTCCCGGCGAGTTGATCGACAAACTGACGATTCTGGAGATCAAGAAGGCCAACATCAGCGACCCGGCCAAGCTGCGCAACGTGTCGCACGAGTACGACGTGCTGGCCCGCGTCCTGGCCGAACAGGTCCCGCCGAGCGACGCCCTGACCGACCTGACCGCGCAGTTGAAGACGATCAACGAGAGCCTGTGGAAGATCGAGGACGACATTCGCGACCTCGAGCGCGCCCGCGACTTCGGCCCCGCCTTCATCGAGAACGCCCGCGCCGTCTACGTCACCAACGACAAGCGCGCCGCCGTCAAGCGCCGGATCAACGAGCTGCTGGACAGCGCGATCGTCGAGGAAAAATCCTACGCCGCCTACTGACGCGCCCGGCCATACAGCCCAGTAGCAAACTCATTATGACCGGGACATCCCCCGACAGCGTCGCCGTCTTCAGCTATGAAGAGATCATCGGCGACGGGCTCTACAAGCTGCCCTTCGTGCGGGCGCTGCGAGCGGCGTGGCCATCGGCGCGGATCACCTGGATCACCACCAGACGGACCGTCTACGCCGGCAAGCTCCAGCCCGTCATGGACGGGTTGATCGACGAGTTCCGCCAGGACAGCGGGATCGGCCGAAGCCCCGCCGGCGTCATCCTGCCCCTGCCGTGGCGTGACCGCTTCTCCGTCATCATCGACACCCAGACGACGCTGTGGCGGACCCTGACGCTGCGCCGGCTGCCTCACGGCCTGTTCATCTCGCCGGCGGCGAACTTCCGCCTGTCCGACCGCAAGCCGACCCCCGGCCGGGTCCGCCCGCCCCACATGGTGGACCGCCTGAACGAGCTGCTGGCGCTGGCATCCGGACACGTTCCCGTGGCGAAGGCCGAACTGCGGCTGCCGGAAGACCTCGCCACCAAGGCCGAAGCGGCGCTGCCGCCCGGCTCGGACTATATCGGCCTAGCGCCCGGCGCCGGCAAACGCTTCAAGTGCTGGCCGCTGGAGCGCTTCATCGCGGTCGCCGTCGCACAGGCGGAGCGCGGCCGGGTGCCCGTCTTCATCCTTGGCCCCGACGAGCTGGACTGGCTAGCCCCTATCCGCGAAGCCGTACCCTCGGCGTTGTTCCCCGAACAGGATACCGCCCTATGGGGGGATGGTTTCACGCCGCTTCGGACGATCGCACTAGCCCGCCGCTTCACGGCGGCACTGGCGAACGACAGCGGCGTCAGCCATATGTTCGGTGCGGCGGATGCGCCGCTAGTCACTTTGTTCGGCCCGACCCCATCCGAGAAGTTCCAACCGAAGGTCACGCGCGGCGGAGTGATTACAGCTCAGGAGTTTGGAGGCGAGTCCATGACGGACATTCCGGTACAATCGGTGATCGAACGGCTTGACCAGCTTGCGATACGCCGTAACGCCCCCGGAGACTACCCGAAAAATCGCTGAAATCCGCGGACTTTTACTGCATTGTGTCGCTCAGAAACGGACGAGCAGAGATCATGCCTCCAATGAATACTTCCAAGACCATTCATCCCGTTCTCCTCTCCGGTGGGTCGGGTTCGCGCCTCTGGCCGATTTCGCGCGAGAGCTACCCTAAGCAGCTTCTGCCGCTGGTCGGTGAACGGACCATGCTCCAGGACACGGTGCGCCGCGTCGTCGGTCAGCGCTTCGCGGCCCCGCTGGTGATCTGCAACGACGAGCATCGCTTCGTCATCGCGGAACAGCTGCGCGAGATCGCGGTGACGCCGTTCGCCATTGCGCTGGAGCCGGTCGGACGCAACACCGCCGCCGCCGCCGCCGTCGCGGCTCTGATCATTACCGAACAGGACCCGGACGCCCTGCTGCTCCTGCTGCCGGCCGACCACGTCATCCGGGACGGCGACGCCTTCCACAAGGCGATCGACGCCGCCGCGAGTGCGGCTGCCGCCGGCAACCTCGTGACCTTCGGCATCACGCCGACCCAGCCGGAAACCGGCTACGGCTATATCCGCCAGGGCGCCGAGCTGACCGGCCATGGCGGCGTGTTCCAGGTCGACGCCTTCGTCGAGAAGCCGAAGATGGAAACGGCGCAGGACATGCTGGCCGCCGGCGGACATTTCTGGAACGGCGGCATGTTCCTGTTCTCCGCCGCCAAGCTGCTGGCCGAGATGGAAAAGTTCGAGCCGGCGATCGTCGCCGCCTGCCGCGACGCGATCTCCAAGGGCTCGCGCGACCTCGACTTCTTCCGCCTCGACCCCGAAGCCTTTGGCCGCGCGCCGAGCATCTCGATCGACTACGCGGTGATGGAACGCACCGACGCTGCGGTCGTCGTTCCGGCGACCATCGGCTGGACCGATGTCGGCGCTTGGTCGGCCCTGTGGGACATTGGCGCCAAGGATGAGGACGGCAACGTCACCATCGGCGACGTCATGACCGAGGACGCCAACAACTGCTACATCCGCTCCGAAGGCGTGCTGACCGCCGTGGTCGGGCTGGACGACGTTGTGGTGGTCGCGACCGACGACGCCATCCTGGTCGCCAGCCGCGACAAGGTGCAGGACATCAAGAAGGTGGTCGAGCGGCTGAAGAAGGAAGGCCGTCCGGAAGCGAAGATCCACAGCCGGGTCCATCGCCCCTGGGGCTTCTACCAGTGCCTGCACGAAGGCGAGCGCTTCCAGGTCAAGCGCCTGACCGTCAAGCCGGGCGCCACCCTGTCGCTCCAGAAGCACTATCACCGGGCCGAGCACTGGGTCGTCGTCAACGGCACCGCCCTGGTGACCCGCGACGCCGATCAGGTGCTGCTGCGCGAGAACGAGTCGATCTACATCCCGCTCGGCGCCGTCCACCGCCTGGAGAACCCCGGCAAGGTGACGCTGAACCTGATCGAGGTCCAGTCCGGCTCCTACCTGGGCGAGGACGACATCGTCCGCCTGACCGACACCTACGGCCGGGCATAGTCAGTAGAAAAGGGCCGGGAACCGGGAGTTTCCGGCCCTTTTCTTCAATGCGCTCCCTTGTGGATCGGATCGACCCAGGCGACGGTCTCGGGCTGTTCGACCATTGGGATGTCCAGGTTGACGACCACCGCTTCCTGATCGCTCCGCACCAGCACGCATTCCAGCGCCTCGTCGGCGCTGGCGTTGATTTCCTGGTGCGGGACGAAGGGCGGAACGTAGATGAAGTCGCCGGGTCCCGCCTCGGCAGTAAATTCCAGCGCTTCGCCCCAGCGCATCCGGGCACGGCCGCGCACCACGTAGATCACGCTTTCCAGCTCGCCATGGTGATGCGCGCCGGTCTTGGCGTCGGGATGGATCGTGACCGTGCCGGCCCATAGCTTCTGCGCGCCGACACGCGCGTAGTTGATCGCCGCCGCGCGGTTCATGCCGGGCGTCTGCGGCGTGTTGTTATCGAGCTGGTCGCCACGCACGACGCGTACGCCCTGCTCGCGCCAGTCCGGCTTTTCCTCGGACATGCTTTCCACTCCTCCTCAGCCCGCATAGACGTCCCGGTAGAGGCTGACGATCTCCTCCTCCGTCGGCACGCGCGGATTGTTGGCCGGCGAACCCGACCCAAGCGCCTGCTGCGCCATCAGCGGCAGCAGCGACATGAAACGCCGCTCGTCGATGCCGTAGTCCCTCGGCGTCGGCACCTTCAGGTCGGAGTTCAGGTCGCCCAGCGCTTCCAGCAACGCCATTCCCGCCGTCTCGTCATCGGCATCGTGCGGGCATACGCCCATGGCGCGGGCGCAATCGGCATAGCGCCGCGTCGCCTTGGGCAGCGAGAAGGCGGTCACCGCCGGCAGCAGCATCGCGTTGGACAGGCCGTGCGGCACGTGGAAATGCGCGCCGATCGGCCGGCTCATGCCATGGACCAGGGCGACCGACGCGTTGCTGAAGGCGATCCCGGCCTGATTGGCGGCCAGCATCATTTCTTCCCGCGCCTGCCGGTTAGCCGGCTCGAAGCAGGCGCTGCGCAGGTGGCCTGCAACCCGGGCCATCGCGGCGAGCGCCATCGAGTCCGAGAACGGGTTGGCCTTGCGGCTGACATAGGCTTCGATCGCGTGGGTCAGCGTATCGATGCCGGTATCGGCGGTCAGCCGGAACGGACAGCTCAGCGTCAGCTCGAAATCGACGATGGCGGCCTGCGGGATCACGCCGTTGCCGGCGATCAGCATCTTCTCGTCGGTCTCGGTGTCGGTGATGACGGTGAACTTCGTTACCTCCGACCCCGTCCCAGCCGTGGTCGGGATGGCGAGCAGCGGCATGCTCATGTTCGGGATGACGTTCGGGACCTTGTAGTCGCGCATCTTGCCCGGATTGGCTGCAATCACCCCCATCGCCTTGGCGGTGTCGATCGGCGATCCGCCGCCCAGCGCTATCATGCCGTCGAAGCCGCCTTCGGCCAGGATCTTCGCCCCGGCATAGACCACGTCGGTCGTCGGGTCCGGCACGGTATCGGCGAAGACCTCGAACGGAATGCCCGCCTTTTCCAGCAGGTCGGTCAGCTTAGATACCGAACCGCTGTCGCGCATATAGGGATCGGTCACGACCAGTGGCCGCCCGACTCCCAGCCGGCCCAGCGTTTCGACGACCTGAGCGATGGAGCCGCCACCGATCAGCATCAGCTTGGGCATCGCGATTGTGGCGATCATGGTTATTGTTTCCTCCCGCAACTGTCTGTGACCCGATCTTGTACGCCGGGCGCATGTTGGGGCAAGCCCCGAAGTCCGGCGGACGTCAGATCATCGTCTGTCCCTACCGGCAAGGCTCCCGCTGCCGACGACCTCGGAGGAAGGCATCGGTATCGTCGAGCACGGGCGCCAGTCGCCGCAGCGGGGCGGCAAGCGCTCCGACCAGCGGCGTATGGCCGATGCCGTCGTAATGGATGACCTCGACCTCCCCACCCCGCTCCCTGATCTTCGCCGCGAGATTGTCGGTGTTGCGCGGACGGACGGTGGTGTCGGAATCCCCGGTGACGAGCAGCATGGGCGGCGCCGTCCCGGTCACGAAGTTGATCGGCTGACTTCGCGGCCGGGTCGCCTCCGGGCCGAAGATCTCCTTCAGCACCTCGCTCTTCAGCGGCAGGAAGTCGTAAGGCCCCGCCAGCCCTACCGTCGCCCTGATGGCGCCGCACGGCGACAGGCCCGCCTCCCCCAGCCACTGCCGGTCGAGCGTCAGCATGGCGGCGATATGGGCCCCGGCCGAGTGGCCGGCCAAGAAGACAGGCCCCGGCGCCGCCCCATACTCGCCGCCATGCGTCACCGCCCAGGCCACGGCGGCGGAAGCGTCCTTCAGAAAGTCGGGAAAACGCACCTCCGGATAGATGCGATAGTCCGGTATGGCGGTGACGTAGCCCCTGGACGCGAAGGCTTGGCCGGCGAAGCGGTAGGCCTCCTTCTCTCCGCTGTCCCAGCTTCCGCCATAGAAGAAGACCAGCATCGGCGTCCCGCCGTCGGCGCCGTCCGGCACGTAGACGTCCAGCGTCCGGCGCTGCCCTTCGCCATAGGTAATGTCCGGTACGACCCTGTAGCCGCTGCTTGGAACAAAGGCATTGATCGCTGAAGAGACCGAGCAGCCCGGCAGCACGGTCAGGATCGGGAGAAGCAAGGGCAGGAGACGTTTCATGGCTCCTGGGATCTAGGGCGCTCCCCGCCTCCCGCCCAGCCGTCTCACGCCGCAATCGTCCCCTGGGCGACATAGTAGTAAATCGAGAGGAAGTGGCAGGTGCTGCCGGCCAGCACGAAGAGATGCCAGACCGCGTGGTTGAACGGCATGCTTTCCCACACGAAGAAGGCGACGCCGCCGGTATAGGCCAGCCCGCCCAGCGCCAGCAGCACGAGCCCCGCCGTCTCCATGTTCGCGACGATCGGACCGATGGCCAGCACTCCGACCCAGCCGGTGGCGAGATACAGCATCAGCGAGAGGCGGGCGTAGCGGTTGGTGTGGAAGATCTTGAAGACGACGCCGAAGGCGGCGATGCTCCAGACCACCGCGAACAGCGTCCAGCCCCAGGCGCCGTCCAGCACCAGCAGGCAGTAGGGCGTATAGGTGCCGGCGATCAGCAGGAAGATCGCGGCATGGTCGCAAGTCTTGAAGATCAGCTTGGTCGGCTTGTGCCGGATCGCGTGGTACAGGGTCGATGCCAGATACAGCAGCACCAGCGTAGCCCCGTAGAGGGTAAGGCTGATCATGACCCTGACGTCGTCGCTGACGGCAGCCAGACCCATCAGCGCAACCAGCCCCAGGACCGCCAGCACTGCGCCGACGCCGTGAGTCACGGTATTCGCCAGTTCCTCCAGCCACGTATATTCCTGATCCTCGGCAAGCGGGTCCGGGACGGTCGAGCCTTCGGCAAGGTGAACGGACATGGAACCCCTCTCAGCCGGAATGGAATGCTCACGTATCTGACAACAGAATTAGAGCACGAAGGTGACAATCCGACTGTGAAGCGAATGACGAAAGGATGACGATTCCCGACACCCAGAAACCATGTTCCCCCTGTAACCTTTTGAAATCCGACGCTATGTTTGGATTGCGCGTGTTTGGACTGCGCGATGAAATTGCGCGAAGAATCAAGGGAGCGGATGGGAAACGATGAAAAGCTTGCTTCACGCCTTGTCCATCACGGTCTGTACCGTCACCGCCGCCATGGCCGGCGGCGCTGCCGTTGGTACCGCCCAGGCCCAGAGCTTCCAGCCCGCCATCGTCTTCGACATGGGCGGCAAGTTCGACAAGTCCTTCAATGAAGCGGCCTATGCCGGCGCCGAGCGCTTCAAGAAGGAAAGCGGGATCGAGTACCGCGAGTTCGAAGTCACTCAGGAAGCCCAGCGCGAGCAGGCGCTCCGCACCATGGCCCGGCGCGGCGCCAACGTCGTCGTCGGCGTCGGCTTCGCCCAGGCGAGCGCCATGGAAAAGGTCTCGCAGGAATTCGCCGACACCAAGTTCTGCATCATCGACAGCGTCGTGGAACGGCCCAACGTCCAGTCCATCACCTTCAAGGAGCACGAAGGATCGTTCCTGGTCGGCATGATGGCGGCTCTGGCGTCCAAAACAGGCAAGGTCGGCTTCGTCGGCGGCATGGACATCCCGCTGATCCGCAACTTCGCGACCGGCTACCAGCAGGGCGTCAAGCATGCCAACCCGCAGGCCGAGATCTTCCAGAACATGACCGGCACGACGCCGGCCGCATGGCGCGACCCGACCCGTGGCGGCGAACTGGCGAAGAGTCAGATGGACCGGGGCGCCGACGTGATCTACGCGGCGGCCGGCGGCACCGGCATCGGCGTCCTCCAGGCGGTGGCCGACGCCAAGAAGCTGTCGATCGGCGTCGACAGCAACCAGAACCACCTGCATCCCGGCTCGGTCCTGACCTCCATGATCAAGCGGGTCGACGTCGCGGTCTACAACTGCATGAAGTCGGCCAAGGAAGGCTCCTGGCAGGCCGGCTCCCGCGTCCTCGGCCTCAAGGAAGACGGCGTCGGCTACTCGCTCGACGACGACAACAAGTCGCTGGTCACCGACGACATGAAGCAAAAGGTCGAAGCCGCCAAGGCCAAGATCGTCGCGGGCGAACTCCAGGTCCAGCCCTATAAGCAGTAAACTGGCAAGCAGTGAACCGGGAGCGGGTGGAATGACCGACAGCATCGCGCAAGGCGGCTTGGACACCGAGCCGGCCGGGAGCCATCCGCCCGCCCTGAGGCTTACCGGCGTCAACAAGTGGTTCGGCGCCAACCACGCCAACAAGGATGTCTCCCTGACCGTCCGCCGGGGCAGCATCCATGGTGTGATCGGCGAGAACGGCGCCGGCAAATCGACGATCATGAGCATCGTCTACGGCTATCTGCGCGCCGACGGCGGCACCGTGGAAGTCGATGGCCGGATCACCGACATCCGGTCGCCGCGCGACGCCATCGCTGTCGGCATCGGCATGGTCCACCAGCACTTCATGCTGGTGGACACTTTCACGGTGGTCGAAAACGTCCTGCTCGGGGCGGAGGGCGGCGCCACCCTGGCCCCAGGCCTCGGCCGCGCCCGCAAGGAACTGGAACGGCTGGAGCATGAATACGCGCTGGACGTCGATGTCGATGCCGTCGTCGGCGACCTGCCCGTCGGCCTTCAGCAGCGCGTCGAAATCCTCAAGGCGCTCTATCGCGGCGCCGATATCCTGATCCTGGACGAACCGACCGGCGTCCTGACCCCGCAGGAGGCCGACCACCTGTTTCGCATCCTCCGGGCGCTGCGCAACCAGGGCAAGACGATCGTCATCATCACCCACAAGCTGCGCGAGATCATGGACCTGACCGATACGGTCACCGTGATGCGCAGGGGCGAAGTGGTTGCCAACGTCGAGACGGCGTCCACCAGCCGCGAACAGCTTGCCGAACTGATGGTCGGGCGCAAGGTGCTGCTGCGGGTGGACAAGAAGCCGGCGGAGCCGGGCGCCGTCGTGCTCGACGTGCGGGCGCTGAAGGTCGTGGACCCCACCGGCGTCCTGCGCGTCAAGGAAGTCAGCCTGAACGTCCGGGAGGGCGAGATCGTCGGCATCGCCGGCGTTTCCGGCAACGGCCAGTCGGAATTGCTTGAAGCGCTGGCCGGCATCCTCCCCATCGCGGGCGGATCGGTCCGCGTCCATGGCGAGAAGATCAGCGGCAGGTCCATCTACAACCCGCGCGACCTGCGCCGCGCCGGCATCGCCCATGTGCCGGAGGACCGCCAGAAGGTCGGCCTCGTCACCTCGTTTTCCGCCAGCGAGTGCGCGGTATTGGGCTACCAGGACGACTCCCGCTACAACGGCCGCATCCTGATGGACCACGGCGCGATGCTGAACCGCTGCCGGGCGCAGATGAAAAGCTACGACGTTCGCCCGCCCCTGCCGGACCTGCCCGCCGCCAACTTCTCCGGCGGCAACCAGCAGAAGATCGTGCTGGCCCGCGAGATCGAGCGGAACCCCGACGTCCTTCTGATCGGCCAGCCGACGCGCGGCGTCGATATCGGCGCCATCGAGTTCATCCACCGCCGCCTGGTGGAGTTGCGCGATGCCGGCAAGGCGATCCTGCTGGTATCGGTGGAGTTGGACGAAATTCTGGCGCTGAGCGACCGCATCCTCGTCATGTTCGACGGCCACCTCGTCGGCGAGATCCCCGCCGGTCAGGCGACCGAACGCCGGCTGGGCCTGATGATGGCCGGCATCTCGGAGGAAGCGGCGGAGTGAGGCAACCTGCCCGGCCCCTTCCTGGCCGCCCTACTTCCGCGACCCCGCCCGCTTGATGCCGGCGGCGATGTCGCGGCTGAGGGAAGCCAGGGTACGGGTCATCGCCGCTACCGTAGCATCCGCGCCCTCTCCCTCGACCGGCTCGACATAGCGCGCGCGAGCCCCCGCCCGCACCGCCTCGGTCTGTCCGTCCAGGACCGTCCAGTAGGCGTTCAGCACGGCGTTGCCGGATGCATCGCGCTCGAACGACGTGATATCGACCCCGACCGTCATCGCCACCATTTCGCGCCGGCGCAGCGGCAGGACGAAGACGTTGTCGCTCGGCAGCAGTCCGCGCAGGTTGTCGGCGACGACCCGTGTGACGTCGCCCTGAAGCCGCTGGCCCCAGCGGTCGCCCTGGGTCAGTTCCAGCGTATTGGCGCTGGTGCGGACGACGATTTCCGGTCGGTCCAGGTATTCCGGAATATTGGCCTGCTCGACTCCGACGACAGGACCGCGCGCGGCGGCGGGCGATCCCGGACCGGAAGCAGCGTCGCGCGGCAATGAACTCAGCACATGGAGGTTGGGCGGCGGCCGGGTTTCGGCGCATCCGGCAACCAGCGGGATTACCAGAAGCAAACCCCACGTGAACTTGGCCATCTAACTCATCTCCCCAGCAGCAAGGCGTTGGGATTGCGTTCCAAGGTCTCGGCGAAACTGCGGAGCGAGCGCGACGCCAGCGACAGGTTGCGCATCGAGGCCTCCAAGTCCGAGCGGATCGGCGCGTTGCGGGAAACGAGGTCGTTGGCGTTGCCCAGCACCGCGTTGGCCTGCCCGACCGCCTGCTCGACGCTGCCGGCGGTCGTGCGAAGCGATGCGATCAAGGGTCCCGCCTCCCGGTTGGCGGTGCCGATCAGGCTCTGGAGTTCCGCCATGGTGGTCCGCAGTTCGCCCTGGACCTGCGTAAGCGTCTCCGACCCAGTCGTGAAGGTGGTGCGGGCCGCCGTCATGGTCGTCTCGAACTCGCGCATGCCGGCAGCCAGCGCGGTCAGCGCCTGCGGCAGTTCGGGCGAGGCCAGCAGACGGTCCACATTGTTCAGTGTGTTCATGGCCTTGCCGACCATGTCCTGGATCGGCAGGTTCTCGAGGTTGCGGCGGACGACGTCCAGGGTCGAGGGGATCGCCGGGATCTCCTCCACGTTGGGATCGCCGCCGACCAGGATGGGCGGCGAACTGGGCAGGAAGTCCAGTTCGACCATCAATTGCTGCGTGACGTAGCTCTGGTAGACGAGCTGGGCGCGCAGGCCGCGGTCGACCATGTCCCTGTATGTGATGTCGGGCGCCCGGCCTTCCGGCGTCCCGGCCCATTTGGTCCGTTCCGGATCGAAGCGGATATATGTGGGAATGCGCGCCGTCAGGTCCTTGCTGTCGATCACCAGATCGACGCGCGTGACGGATCCGACCCGGACGCCCCGGAAGTTCACCGGCGCCCCGACATAAAGCCCGTTGACCGACCCGTCGAAGAAGACCACGGCCGGCGGCAACTCGCGGGAGAAGAATCCTCCCCCCAGCGCCACCAGCACCGTTGCGAATAACGCTACGGCGCCGATCACGAACAACCCGATGATACGAGGGTTCGGCTTGTTCCTCATGATCCATTCCTCATAGACCTGTCCTCATCACCAGTTCCTCATGGTCCCGGATTCCGCCCTTCGCCGCGGCTGAGGAAATCGCGGACCCCGGCGTGCGGACTATGGTCGCGCAATTCCTTCGGATCGCCGCCGTCTATGGCGGTGCGGCTTTCGGCGTCGAGGAAGACGGAATTGTCGGCAATCGCGAAGATGCTGGCCAGCTCGTGACTGACGATCACGACCGTAGCACCCAGGCTGTCGCGCAGTTCCAGGATCAGGTCGTCCAGCCGGCGCGAGCTGAGCGGGTCCAGGCCGGCCGACGGCTCGTCGAAGAACAGGATGTCGGGGTCGAGCGCAATCGCCCGCGCCAGCCCGGCCCGCTTCCGCATGCCGCCGCTGATCTCGGACGGGTAGAAATCCTCGAACCCGCCAAGCCCGACCAGCGCCAGCTTCAGCGAGACCAGTTCGGCGATTTCGGCCGGTTTCAGGTCGGTGTACTGGGACAGCGGCACCGACACGTTCTCGGCAAGCGTCATCGAACTCCACAGCGCGCCGCTCTGGAACAGCACGCCGAAGCGGCGACTCATGACGGCGCGTTCCCCGGGCGGAGCACCGGTGAAGCTCTTGCCGTCATAGAGGATATCGCCGGCCGCCGGCTCGATCAGCCCGATCATGTGCTTCAGCAGGGTGCTCTTGCCGCAGCCGCTCGCTCCCATGATGACGAAGATGTCGCCGGCGGGAACTTTGAAGCCGATATCGCGCTGCACGACGAAACCGCCGAAGGCCATGGTCAATCCGTCCACCGCGATCCTGGGCTCGGCTGTCTCCGATGATGCCATCGTCAGATGCCCAGCAGGTTGGTCATGACGGCAAAGATCGCATCGACCACGATGATGAGCACGATGGAGGTCACGACGGCCGAGGTCGCGGCCAAGCCGACCGCCTGCGCGCTGCGGCCCGCCTGCATGCCGCGCAAGGTCCCGGCAAAAGCCACCAGCATTCCGAACACCACGCTCTTGCTGAAACCGACCCAGAAATGGATCATGTGGACGCCGTTCTCGGTCTGGGTGATATAGGCGGAACCCGACAGACCCAGCATGGTGGTCCCGACGATGTAGCCGCCCAGTATTCCCAGGAAGCACGAATAGACGAACAGCAGCGGCATCATCAGCGCCAAGGCCAGGACGCGCGGCAGCACCAGGAAGTCGATCGGCGAAATGCCGATGGTGGACAGGGCGTCGATCTCCTCGTTGCCCTGCATCGTGCCGAGCTGGGCGGCATAGGCGGCGCCGATCCGGCCGGCCAGGACGATGCCGGTCATCAGCGCCGCCATCTCCCGCGTCATGGCGAGCCCGACCAGATTGGCGACGTAGATATCGGCGCCGAACTGCCGGAGCTGGATCGCACCGACGAAGGCGACGGTCAACCCGATCAGCAGCGAGACGATGGTGACGATGGGCAGGGAAGCCGCACCCGCGTCCTGGAGCGCCTGGAGGAAGTCGACCCGGCGGAACCTTGCCCGGCCGATCGTCAGCCGTCCCAGCGCCAGCACGATCTCGCCTAAAAAAGCGATCGCCTGATCCAGGCCGCGCCAGCCCTCCAGCACGGAGCGGCCGACACGGACCGGCAGGGATTCGTCGCCGTCTCCGCGCGCCGCATCGGCCTTGACCGGAACCGCACGGGCAAGCTTCAGCAGGCGGGGCACGCCCGCGGGCAGGCTCCCGGTGTCGAATTCCAGGTTCCGGGCAAGGCAGAGATCGCTGACCTTGAGCAGATAGCTGACCAGCGAGCTGTCCCAGCCCACCAGGCCGTGGTCTTCGGCCCGGACGGTGCGGATGCGCCGCTCGCCGTCGAGCAGCGCTTCGATCTCGGAAGCGGATGCCAGTCCCTGTCCAATCCGCCAGTGTCCGGACAGCCCAAGGACCAAGGCGCCGTCATTGCCGGTGCGCAACTCCAAACCGTTGCCTTGCAACGCTTTTCCAGCTTCGTCCCGTCCGCCGGACTTGTCTTGCCTGGTTGCCGCCGTCATTCCACTCCGTCCGAAATCGGGCCGGCAGCCGGGAGCCGAGCGCCCTGACCACCGAATTGTGCACCGGCCTTCCCACCGCTTCGGGTACCCTGAACGAAGGTGGAGCGGACTGGTTTGTTCCCTGACGGGCGGAAATCCCCGGCCCTGTCGTTTCCGCGCCTCACCGGTTCTCATCCTTCGACGGCGGCTCCAGGCCCTGGCACCTATCCACGGCGCCGGCAGATTTCCGCCGTCGTGAGGTCGGGCAACTCGTCCTTCGTAACGCCGAACTTGGAGACCAGGGCCAAGTGTTCCACCGTGCCCCGGAACTCGAGGAGATGCTTGTTGAAGGCGGCCAGCAAGTCGGCATCCTGAAAGCGGAAGCCGGATGCGCCGTAGTGGACCGTCTCGGGACCGGCAGCCGGGATTCGGCTGTAGAACGGTTTTGCCCGCTCCAATCCTCGCGGGTAACGCTCGACCAGGGCTTCCACGGCCTTGGCGGTGGCGGCATAGGCGTCGATCCTGCCGGCCCTCAGGCTGCGGCCGGCCGAAACGGCATTGGGAAACAGCACGATCTGTTCGTCCCTGATACCGGCCGCACGGGCGTACCTGTGCTCGATCGTACCGGCTACGACGCCCAGTCGGATCGTGCGGTCGATCGCGATGTCACCGTAGGCATGGAGATTGCGGGGGTTGCCAGCCCTGACCGCCAGGCCCTGTCCCAACTGGTTGACCGCCCGGTAGGTCGGCTCGGAAAAGGCGATCTGGCGGCACCGGTCGGGCAGGATATACATTCCGGTCGCGATCACGTCGAAGCGCCCGGCCTTCAAGTCATGGATCAGCATGCCGAACTCGCTCTCGACCATCTGCACGTTGTTGACTCCCATGCGCGCGAAGACCTTGCGGGCGACTTCCGGTCCTTCCCCGGTAACGCGGCCCCCCGGCTCTAGATAGGCGTACGGCGCTTCAGCCGCGAAGCCGATCCGCACCGTCCCCGTCCTCAGTATCCGTTGCAGCGCGGATTCGGGTGCCGCAGCGCGGGCAACGGGGTTCACGGCGGCGCAGAGCAGGAAGGGAACCGCCATGGCCAAGGCAAGCAACTTGACGGGATTCAGCATGACGACGCCGGTTCTCAAGAGTTCCTTGACCCGGCACCGTCCGATCATGGTTAATCTCCTGCAATTTAAGGATGACCAAACTACAAAGATATGCCCTGCAATGATACGGAAACCACCGCGCAGATGTATGATGCCATCCATGCAACGGTCTTCCGGGCCAGAGTCTCCTAGCCCAAGGTCTCCTGGTGAATAATGCGGATCAGACTTGTCTACCTGCTGTTGGCCGCAGCGCTTCCGATCGTCATCTTCGCCGCCGTCATGGTGGTTCTGTTCGACCGGCAGCAGACACGCTCATGGGAAGCCGTGGTCCGGCAGACCGCTGAAACCGCCCTGAACACGGTGGACGAACGGATCACGACGGTCAGGATCGCCCTGGAAACGCTGGTCGTCACCGGCTTGCCGATCGTCGAATGGCGGGAGGAGTTCACCGGACAGGCGGACCGCATCCTGGAGCAGCGTCCGGAATGGCTGGCGTTGCAGCTCACGTGGCGCGGCGACCGGATCGTGCGGACCCGGCGCGGGTTCCAAATCCCTCGATCGATCGACGAGCAGACCGACGAAGTCTTCCGCTTCGGCGATTTCCGGGTCAGCGGGATACTGGCCGATCGAAATTCCGGCCAGGAGCCCGTGGTCGCGGTCAGCGTGCCTGTCCAGGGACCCTACGGGATCGAGCATGTCCTGACCGCCTATGTCAGCGCCTGGGCGATCAACCAGGCGCTGCGCGATCAGGGCATGACGCCGGGCTGGCGCATCGCCGTGCTGGATAACGCCCAACGGCTGATCGCCCGCACGCTGTCGGAAGACCGCTACGATCCCGGCATCGGGGGAGAACCCGACCGGACGCTGCTGGACGGGCTTCGCAGTGGACAACTGCACTTCTTCGCGACGAACCTGAAGAACGAGAACCTGTTCGTGTCGTCCGCCGTGTCCACCATGACGGGATGGACGGTCACCCTGGGCATGCCGGGCGAACTGGTGGAAGCGCCGGCGAGACGGACGCTGGTGGCGGTCACCGGCGGCGGCACCTTGGCGGTCGCGCTGGCGCTCAGTATCGGCTGGCTGCTGGCGCGGACCCTGATGAAACGTCAGGTCGCCGAGCGGCGGCTGCTCCAGTTGGAACTGGCCCAGGCGGCACAGGAACGGACCGCTGCGATCCTGGAGAGCACGACGGACGGTGTGTTCGAAGTGGACCGGGACTGGCGGATCGTCTTCATCAACCAGCGCGCCCGGTCCGTGATCGCCCGCGGAGCCGACGTCTCCGGTCGCATTCTCTTGGACCTGCTGCCCGAGGTTGTCACCACGTCGTTCTGGAGCCAGTACCACCGCGTGGCGACGGAGCGGGTCCCGGCCGAGTTCGAGGAGTTCTATCCGGCCCTGAACGCCTGGTTCTACGTCCGGGCGTTTCCGTCGGGCGACGGCGGCCTCGCGGTCTATTTCCAGGACGTCACGGAGCGGCGGCAGGCGCGCGACGCCCTGGCGGAAAGCGAATCGCGCTACCGGTTCCTCGCGGAAAGCGTTCCGGAGATCGTCTGGACGGCCAAGCCCGACGGCACCCTCGACTATGCCAATGCCCGGCTGGCGGCCTATGTCGCCGCCTCACCAGCCAAAGACATCGAAGCCGACGGCATCGCACAGGGATGGAACGTCAACTGGAAGGAGGTGGTCCATCCGGCGGACGCACGATCGACACTCGACGCCTGGCGCAAGGCTCTGGCCGACAGCACCCCTTACGAATGCGAGTTCAGGCTGCGGCGGGCCGACGGGATGTACCGCTGGCATCTGGCGCGGGGTCTGCCAATGCTGGACGAGACCGGTCAGGTGGTGAAATGGTTCGGCACCACGGTCGATATCCACGACAAAATACTGTACCAGGAAACATTGCAGGCGGCGCGCGACGACGCCGAACGGGCGAAGCGCGAAGCCGAGCAGGCCGATCTGGCGAAAAGCCGGTTCCTGGCCGCCGCCAGCCACGACCTGCGGCAGCCGATGCAGTCGCTCTTCCTGTTCGCCGACGGGCTGGAGCAGCACATAACCGATAAGGACGGCTCGGAGAAACTGCTGCACCTGCGGCGCGGACTGGACGCCCTGAAGCAGTTGCTCGATGCGCTGCTCGACATATCGAAGCTCGACGCCAAATCGGTGACCCCGACCGTGGAAGACTTCGCGCTGAGCGGGATGTTCGGCCAGATCGAGGCCGCCTATGGCCGAGTTGCGTCGGCCAAGGGACTGGCGTTCTCGATCCACCACCAGGATCTGGCGGTTCGGACCGACCGGACCCTGCTCGGCCGGATCGTCGGCAACCTGATCGAGAATGCGATCCAGTACACCGCCACGGGTGCCGTCCGGGTGGAATGCCGGCAGGCCGGCGACCGGGTCAGGATCGACGTGCAGGACACCGGCATCGGCATCCCGCCGGAACAGATGGACGACATCTGGCGGGAGTTCCATCAGGTCGGCAACCCCGAACGCGACCGCAACAAGGGCATGGGGCTGGGCCTCGCCATCGTCCAGCGTCTTGCCAGACTGCTCGGCTGCCGGGTGGAAGTGCTGTCAGCGTTGGGGCGCGGCTCGATCTTCAGCATCGAGGTCCCGGCCGGGACCGCCGTGGCGGTTCCCGAACCGATGCCGGAAGTGGAGCCGGTCATTAGCCCCGCCGACGGCCGCTACGCCGTGCTGGTGGACGACGACGCGATCGTCCTGATGGGGTTGCAGAGCATCCTGCGTGACTGGGGATACGACGTCCTGGCTGCGGGATCGACCGACCAGGCCCTGGAGCGCCTGCGGACGGGACACCGCAAGCCCGACATCATCGTCGCGGACTATCGCCTGCGCGGCGGCCGGGTCGGCACGGAGGCGATCGTCAGGATACGCGAGCTGTTCGAAAGCAACATCCCCGGCGTCATCCTGACCGGCGAGACCGGGCCGGAATGCGCCGTGGACGCGGCGGCGCACGGTTTCAGCATAGCCCACAAGCCGATCACCTCGCGCCAGCTCAGCATGGCGGTGGAAAAGCTGCTGGCGGAGGCGTCGGACTGAGCGGCCTGTCCTGGATGCCCGGCGCTACTGGACGCGCCGGATGCGTCCCTCGACCGCCGGAGCTACCGGCCCGGTCGTCCTGATGTATTCCGACACCACGGTTTCCAGGTTGGGGCCGTAGTCGTAGGCGTTCTTCGCCTTGGCGAACAGGCCGTAGCCATCGCCGCCGGTCCGGACGAAGTTGTTGGTGACGGCCTTGTAGGTGGCGGACGGATCGACCGGGCGGTAGGCGCCGCCGGCATCGCGGATTTCGACCGACGAAATCCGCGCCCCCTCCGGTTTGGCCGGATCGAAGGCATAGCGCAATCCCGCCACCTGGGGGAAACGGCCAGTGCCGGACGTGGTCTTGTCGTGTGCGCGGCTGACGCCGCTTTCCAGGCTCGCCAGCAGGTCGGCGCCCGTCACGTCGAAGGTCGCGAGGGTATTGGAGAAGGGCAGCACCTCGATCACGTTGCCCATGCTCACCCGCCCCGCCGGGATGCCGGACCGGATGCCGCCGCCGTTCTGGATCGAGATCTGCGTCCCCTGTCCCCTGGTCGCCCACAGCATGGCGTCGGCGATCAGGTTGCCGAGGTTGCATTCGCCGAACCGGCAGGCGTCGCTGGTCCCGACCAGCTCGACCCTGGCCTCCCCGACCGGCTGGCGGCGAAGCTGCGCCAGCGGCACGTTGAGTTGGGAGACCTTGTCGGCGACCGCGGCGTCCAGCGCCACGTCGTTCGACAAGGCGACCGGCTTGCCCTCCCACGCCGTCACGACGCCGGCGGAGTCGAACGTCACGTCCAGCATGCCCAGGTGGGTCCCGTAGGAACCGGCCTGGACGACCAGCGCCGGAGCGCCGGACGGCGTCTTGACGACGGTCGGGTAAGGCCCGGCGGCCTTGTCGTTGCCGGTTTCCAGGAAGGTGTGGCTGTGGCCGCCGACATAGACGTCCACGCCATCGATCTGGGCGGCCAGCGCCTGGTCTTCCGAATAGCCGATATGGGTCAAGGCCACGATCTTATCGACATTGCGCGCCCTCAGCGCGGCGACAGCCCGGGTCAGCGCCTGCGCCTCGCTGCGGAAGGCGACCGTGGGGCCGGGGCTGGACGTGATCGGCGTGTCGGCGGTGGTCAAGCCGACGATGCCGATCCGCTGGCCGTTCTTCACGACGATGGTATAGGGCTTGTAGCGGTCCTTCAGGCGCGGCTCGCGCGACGTGTCTGTGTTGGCGCTCAGCACCGGCCACGACACGGCATCCAAATAGGGGCGAAGCCCGGCGGGACCGTCGTCGAACTCATGGTTGCCGAGCGTCTGCGCATCGGGGTTCAGCATGCCCAGCACTGTCTGGACGGCGCCGTGCTTGTACTGGGTGTAGAACAGCGTGCCCTGGAACTGGTCGCCGGCATCCAGGAACAGCGCGTTGTCGCCGCGCAGTTCCTTCAGCTTGGTCTGGAGCCGCGCAGCACCGCCGATGCACTTCTTCTCGGCCTCGTCCTTGGGCGTGCAGAATCCGCCGGTCGCCGTGATCTGGTCGTAGCGGGCATGAACGTCGTTCACATGGAGGATGCGGAGCTGGTAATCCGCGCCGGCCGCACCGGCGGCGGTCGCGGTGAACGCGCCCAGAAAAGCGGCGATCGCCGATCCGAGCAAAACTGTCTTCAACGCCATTATCCTTCGTCCCCCAATGCAGTGCCGGCTGATCATCAGATTTGTGCCCGAGCAAGCGACCGGACGGCAAGAACAACACGCGGGGGAATCGCAAAAAGGGGGTGGTTGGCCTATGCGGGCAGACATACAACCTTTTGCCCATTGATGTGTTCTCTCCACAAGAACAAGCCCCCGCCAAAGCCGCGAAAGGTGCTCTATGGAAATCCTCGATAGCGTATTGAGTTTTTTAAACACGGTAATTTGGGAGTATCTGCTGATCTATGTGCTGATCGGCACGGGCATCTATTTCACGATCAGGACGAAGTTCGTTCAGTTCAGGCGATTTCCCCATCTGTTCGGGGTGATGGCGGGATCGCGGCACTGCGAAGGAGGCGGCATCTCTCCTTTCCAGGCCTTCTGCGTCAGCATGGCGAGCCGGGTCGGTACCGGCAACATCGCGGGCGTCGCCATAGCGCTGACGCTCGGCGGGCCGGGTGCCGTGTTCTGGATGTGGTGCGTGGCCCTGGTCGGCATGGCGACGGCCTTCGTCGAAGCGACCTTAGCGCAGTTGTATAAGGTGCCGCAGCCGGACGGCACGTTCCGGGGCGGGCCGGCCTACTACATCCAGCGCGGGCTGGGCTCGCGCGGCTGGGGCATCGTGTTCGCGGTGCTGCTGATCTTCACCTTCGGGCTGGCCTTCAACGCGGTCCAGGCCAATACCATCGCCGACGTGCTGGGCGAGAGCTTCGGCGTTCCGACCTTCGTCACCGGCATCGTGCTGGCGCTGATCTGCGCGCCGATCTTCTTCGGCGGCATCCGTTCGGTAGCGCGGGTGGCGGAATGGATGATGCCGATCATGGCGGCGATGTACATCTTGCTGGCGCTGGTGATCGTGGCGATCCACATCGACCGGATACCCGACGTCTTCATGCTGATCATCCGTTCCGCCTTCGGCCTGGATCAGGCGGCGGCCGGCGCCTTCGGCGGGCTGTCGGCGGCGCTGCTGAACGGGGCCAAGCGGGGATTGTTCTCCAACGAGGCGGGCATGGGCAGCGCCCCCAACATGGCGGCGACGGCGACGACGATCCACCCGGCGACCCAGGGCTTCATCCAGGCGCTGGGCGTCTTCGTCGATACCATCGTGATCTGCTCGGCCACGGCCTTCATCATCCTGCTATCCGACCAGTACGACCCGACCGGAGCCACCGAGATGGCGGGCGCCAGCCTGACCCAGTCGGTGATCGCGTCGGAGTTCGGTGCCGTGGGCGGGCTGTTCATGACCTGCGTGATCTTCCTCTTCGCCTTCTCCTCGATCATCGGCAACTACGCCTACGCCGACGGCAACATGACCTTCCTCGGTGCCAGGGTGAAGGTGCTGAACGTCTTCCGGATCGTCGCGGTGCTGGCGGTGTTCGGCGGTTCGGTCGGGGAACTTCCGACGGTCTGGGCGATGGCCGACGTTGCGATGGGTCTGATGGCACTGGTCAACTTGGGCGCCATCCTGATGCTGTCAAAGTGGGCGATGGCCGCTCTCGCCGACTACGAGGCCGGCGAGCGCAAGGGGCTGCCGCATTTCGAAGCCAGCGGCAACCGGCATATGCCGGGGGCGCTGCGGACTGAGGTTTGGTGAGAGCCTGACGACCATCAACGACAGTGGCGATGCTGCTTTAGTTCAAGTTGACAGGATTTCGGAGGGCGGTCACCGTGGTTCCAACAAAAACCAAATCGGGAGGATCGACGCATGTTCACTTTGGCGCTGCTGCTGTACCGGAAGCCCGGAACCTCGACCCAGGAATATCAGACCTATTGGCATGACGTTCACGGCCCGATCGCGGCGAAGATTCCAGGGCTGAAGGGCTATGTGCAGCTTCACGGCCAGCCGGACGCGGAGGGCAATCTGCCGGTTGACGGCATCGCCCAACTGACCTTCGACAGCGAAGACGCCATGAAGGCGGGCTTCGGCTCGCCCGAGGGCAAGGCGGCGCTGGACGACGTGGCGAACTTCGCCGATACGTCGCGGCTGGTGTCGGTGCCGGTCAACCCTCGGACGATCGTCTAAGCAATTCCGAAAACGGGACGGCGGCCGGTCCCTACCGGGATCGGCCCAGGAACTTCTCCAGCAGTGCTCGGGCCGCCACCGTCGGCGTCGTCTCGGCATGGGTGACGGCGTATTCGGCGGTGGCGAGGTCGGCGCGAACGGCGGGGTGGTGGCGGAAGGCGTCGGTCAGGGTCTCGGCGATCTCGCTCCACATCCAGGCCCGCGCCTGTTCGGCGCGGCGAACGTCGAGCGCACCGGTCGCCGACAGCGTAGACCGGTACTTGCCGATGGTTTCCCAAACCTCCGGAACGCCAATCCTGGTCGCGGCGGAGCAGGTCAGGACCGGAACCTTCCAGTCCTTGGACGGTGAGCGCAGCAGCGCCAGCGCGTGGCGGTACTCGGCGACGGCGTGGCGGGCGGCATTGACCAGGGCGCCGTCGGCCTTGTTGACGACGATCAGGTCGGCCAGTTCGACGATGCCCTTCTTGATGCCCTGAAGCTCGTCGCCGCCGCCCGGCAACAGCAGCAGCATGAACAGATCGACCATGTCGGACACGGCGGTTTCCGACTGGCCGACGCCGACGGTTTCCACGATCACGACGTCATAGCCTGCCGCCTCGCAGGCCAGCATCGCCTCGCGCGTGCGGCGGGCGACGCCGCCCAGCGTGCCGCCGCTGGGAGAGGGGCGGATGAAGGCCGAGGTGTTGCGGGTCAGTTCCTCCATCCGGGTCTTGTCGCCCAGAATCGAGCCGCCCGTCCGCTGCGAAGACGGATCGACCGCCAGCACCGCGACCTTGTGCCCCTGCCCGATCACGTGGAGGCCGAAGGCTTCGATGAAGGTCGATTTGCCGACGCCGGGCACGCCGGAAATCCCGATCCGGATCGAGTTGCCGGTATGAGGCAGCAGTTCCGCCAGCAGTTCTTCCGCCATGGCACGGTGGTCGGCGCGGGTCGATTCGATCAGGGTGATGGCGCGGGCAAGCGCGCGGCGGTCACCCCGGCGGATCGCCTCGGCGGTTTCGGCGGGAGAAGCGGCGGGGCGGCGGCTGCCGGAAGGTTGGCTGCCAGAGTGCGGAGTGACTGTCATGGTGCGATGAACCTACAGTCGGACCGCCCGAGGCTCAAGACGCCGGTGCGGGCGAAGGTGCGGCGAGATGGTCCAGCCAGCGTTCCAGCGCGGAGAAGGCGGCAGCTGCCGCCTCGGTCGCGGCGGCGCGGTCTGCTTCAGTCAGGATGTCACGCTCGATCATATCGCGGAGCGACTGCCGCTCCGCCTTCAGGTCGATCCCGGCCGAGGCGAAATACGAGGCACCTTGGTCCGGGCCGACCGCGAGCGTGCGCTGGAGATGCGGCAGCATCGCCCGGCCACCATGGGCCGAGCCATCCAGCACCCAGCGGGCGCCGATCCTGGCCGCCGCCGTCGGCAACTCCGGCAGGTCCGCCGCCAGCGGCGGTTCTACGCCCGCTGCCGCCGTATCCAACGCTCCGATATCGGCCAGCAAAAGCGGCGTGCGGGCGGCGCGTCCCGCAGCCTCCTCGCCCAACCGCTGCTCCATCGGCGCCACGAAGCCGTACAGGGCACGAACCGCGCCGAGATACCCTTCGGCGGTCGGCTGGCGGGCAGTCAGCGGGCGGAGGACCGGGTGCAGGTGAAGCCGCTCGTGGACAGGCCACGTGGCGATCCGCAGGCGCTCGGTAACGTCTTTGACGGCAAGATCTCTGGTCATGGCATCAACCATGGCTGATAACGGGTTTCGAATACGATACGGGCAGATCCGCTACCGCCTTTTCGCCGGCCGCCTCCTGCTGGCGGGTCCACATCGCGGCATAGGCGCCCCGCTGGGCCAGCAACTCGGCGTGCCGTCCGCGCTCGACAATGCTGCCGTCTTCCAGGACGATGATCTCGTCAGCGTCGATCACGGTGGACAGCCGGTGCGCGATCACCAGCGTCGTGCGGCCCCGGCTGACTTCCCGCAGGTTCGCCTGGATCTCGCGCTCGGTATGGGTATCCAGCGCGGATGTCGCCTCGTCGAACAGCAGGATGTCGGGCTGCTTCAGGATGGTGCGCGCGATGGCGACGCGCTGCTTCTCTCCCCCCGACAGCTTCAGGCCGCGCTCGCCGACCATCGATTTGTAGCCGTCGGGCAGGCGCAGGACGAAGTCGTGGATATGGGCCAGCTTCGCCGCCCGCTCGACTTCCTCGACCGAGGCGCCGGGACGGCCATAGGCGATGTTGTAGAAGATCGTGTCGTTGAACAGGACGGTGTCCTGCGGGACGATACCGATGGCGGCGCGCAGCGACGACTGCGTGATGGTCGAGATGTCCTGGCCGTCGATCAGGATGCCGCCCGAGTTAGGATCGTA
The DNA here is from genome assembly GCF_000936425.1 of Skermanella aerolata KACC 11604. Lineage (GTDB taxonomy): Bacteria > Pseudomonadota > Alphaproteobacteria > Azospirillales > Azospirillaceae > Skermanella > Skermanella aerolata. The sequence continues at coordinate 73,615 of NZ_AVFK01000019.1, forward strand.
GAAGCGGAACAACAACCGGCTGATGGTCGATTTACCGGCCCCGCTGGGGCCGACGATGGCGACCGTGCGCCCGGCGGGGACCGTGAAGGACACGCCCTTCAGGATCGGCCGGCGCGGATCGTAGCCGAACTCTACATCCCTGAAGGTCACCGTGGCGCCCGCCACGTCCAGCGCCTTGGCACCGGGAGCGTCGGCGATCTCGCGGTCGATCTCCAGCAATTCGAACATTTTCTCCATATCGGCAAGACCCTGCTTGATCTCGCGGTAGACGAAGCCGAAGAAGTTGAGCGGCTGGTAAAGCTGGAGCAGGTAGGTGTTGACCAGCACGAAGTCGCCGATGGTCATGGTGCCGTTCATGATGCCGCGCGCCGCCATGTACATCACGACGGTCAGGCCGATGGAAATGATCGCGGCCTGTCCGATGTTCAGCAGCGACAGGCTGGTCTGGCTGCGCACCGCCGCCTTTTCGTAGAAGCTGAGGGCGTTGTCGTAGCGCCGGGCCTCGTGCTCCTCGTTGCCGAAGTATTTGACGGTCTCGTAGTTGAGCAGGCTGTCGATCGCCTTGGTGTTGGCCTGGTTGTCCATCTCGTTCATCTCGCGGCGGAACTTCGTCCGCCACTCGGTGATGACCAGGGTATAGGCGATATACAGGACGACCGTGGTGAAGGTCGCCAGTGCGAACCAGATGTTGAACATCCCCCACAGGATCGCGCAGACCAGCAGGATCTCCAGCAGCGTCGGCAGGATGTTGAACAGCATGAAGGACAGCAGCGTCTGGATCGCCTTGGTCCCGCGCTCGACCGAGCGCGACAATCCGCCGGTCTGGCGTTCCAGATGGAAGCGCAGCGACAGCGCGTGCAGGTGCCGGAAGACGTTGAGCGCCACCGCCCGGATCGAGCGCTGGGCCACCTTGGCGAAAATCGCGTCGCGCAACTCGCCGAAGGCCAGCGACAGGACTCTGGCCAAGCCATAGGCCAGGATCATGCCGACCGGCAGCACCGCGATCGTTCCCGCCGTCGTGCCCAGCGCGTCGATCGCGTGCTTGTAGAGCACGGGCACGTAGACGTTGGCGATCTTGGCGATGAACAGGCAGACGATGGCGGCGACGACCCGGACACGAAGCTCCATCTCGTTCCGTGGCCAAAGATAGGGCAGCAGCGAACGGATGGTCTCTCGCTCCCCCAGCTTGCGCGGTCGGGTGAAGCGGCTCATTTCAGCGTCGGACATGAATACGGGCCTGATGGCGTCGGGATTACGCGACTAACCTAGGCCGCGGCGATGCAGGTGTCCATCGGCGAGCGGTCGCGGCGGCCGGCGGCGATGATCCGTTCCAGCCGCCTGACGTAGCGGTCCGTGGCCGCCCGCAGCCGCTTGGCATCCGCGCTTTCGGGTGCGACCGTGTTGACGGCCATGGCATGGTCGGCCATCTGGAAAGCCAGATAGCAGGGCGTCAGCAGGGCCAGCAGGTCGGGGTTCACGGGATGTCCGGACTGCCCAGCGACGATCCGGCACAGCCGCAGGCACTCCGACTCGGACAGGTCAAACTCGACGGCGGCGCCTGCGATGTCCCACGCGATGTCTTGGCAGGCGATCAGGTCATGGCCGGCGTGATGGTCGAGCGCATCGGTCTTCAGCAGACGCCCGTCGGGTGCATGCAGCCATTCCCAGGCGTGGAGGCGGTTGTCGGTCTCGACTCGCCTGACGGCGTCCTCCAGCAGGCCGGCATCCTGTACCAGACGGTCCAAGTCGCGTGCCGCTTCCTCCCCCAACGTCTGTGCCGTGTTGAACCGCGCCATTTCGGCAAGCGCCGTCAGCGATGCGCCCTGCCCCGCCCCTGCCTCGAAATGACGAGCGCGGAAGCCCAGGTAGCGGCCGGCCTGCTCCACCACCCTGTCGCGTTCGCCGAACCGCTGGTCAAGAGACACGGCGCCATCGATCCAGCGCTCGACCAGGAAACCATGGCGGAAGCCCGCCACCTCCGGCGTGAAGCCGGCGGCGTGGAGAGACCGGGCGCGCGACAGTTTACGCTCCCCCATGCTGCCCAGTCCGACGAACTTCAGCAGCCACGTACCGCCGGCGGCAGGCAGCAGGAACTTGCGGCGCTCCAGTTGCGGCTTGACCGGCGGCCACTCGGCTTCCCGGGAATAGCGGAGCGCCCGCCACCAGCCGCCGGAGATTTCCATCATGTCGCCGGTGGGCGGGCCGGCCAGTTCGGCGGCCCAGGTTTCCAGCCGGTGTTCGGGCCGTTTCGGCTTATGGATCAGCATGTCGCCGATATCCACGACAGGACGGTGGGCCTTCTGCCAGCGCAGCCAGTGGCGCTCGCTGGAGCAGCCTCCCGGCATGCCTGCGTGGCTGGGGAAGAAGTGGATGCGGTCGGGAGCGACTCCGGCGTCCTCCAGGAAGTCCGCAACCGCGCCGAACGAACTGCCGGACAGCCCAGGACCTTCGTCCACCACGGCGTAGCGGGCATCCTTGCCGGCCAGGATCTCGGCGGACAGACCATCGGACAGCCTGATTTCCCGGTTGAACGGATGGCCGGTCGGACGCAGGGTCACGGCGTTCCGAAGCCCCAAGCCGGCGGCCACGGCGGCCGCCAACGGCGCTCCGACGCTGCGCAGGCCGATCACCTGGGTCGGCCGCTCCGCTGCATGCACTGCGCCGGCGGCCTCCAGGTAGGTTTCCGGGTACAGGCCGTAGAGCGAAAACCCTTCCGCCGTCTTGGTGGTGATCGCGTCCGGCAGCGGCCCCGCTCCCACGGAACGAAGTTCCGCTTCCGGCAAGCCGCCCAATTGATGGAAGCCGGTGCGCCACGACTGGCGAACGCAGCACGCGATGCCGATCAGCAGCGCCATCAGCGCATCGGTCAGGTCCGACCGGGCGTCATGCCCCAGGTCCGCGAACTGCGCGTCCGCCACGCCCTGGGTCAACTCACCCGCATCTATCAATGCCGCCACTAGGACGGCATGCCGCTCGATCCCCGCCGGCATCCGCCCAAGCCGCCGCAGCGTTTCGTCCAAGCGCTCGACAACATCGCGAGCATTTTCGGTCCGGGACTGATCGCCGTAGACAAGCATGAACTGAAGGCCATTCGCTGGATGCGGGGTGCTGAAAACGAGGCGGCGAATGGCAACCGTTACAAACGTACTTAGTTCCTGCCGCGCAAGGAACCCGCAATACCGGCTGGGGCGGCGGCAACCCGGAAGTAGCCGGAGCCGTTACTTCGGCACAGGACAAACACGGCCGAAGGGAACAAGGCGATGGAGCGGGAGGAACGGGTAAAGCAGCGCGCTCAGGAGATCTGGGAACGCGAGGGACGGCCCGAGGGCCGGGAGCAGCAGCACTGGTATCAGGCGCTCGAGGAGATCGCGGTGGAGGAGGACGGCTCCCTCTCCGCCGCCGGGGAGGAGGACCCGGAACCGGTGTTCATGCCCTCCCCCGCCGTTGCGGCCAATCCGGCCAACGCCTCGGACGACAGCAAGGACAAGGGATGAAACCGGCCATCGGCTGTTGATGCCGAACGTATTTCTCTCGAACCGATGGACAGACACGCGATGAACGCCCGCCCGATGCGGCTTGGTTTCGCCGTCAAGGTGATGGGCCAGCCGGACCTGAAGAGCAACGATGCCCGCCGCTGGGCCAGCGATCCGCACCTGAAGGTGTCGCTGGAATATGTCGACGGCATCCTCGACTATCTCGACAGCCAGGACATCCGGATGTACCGGCTGTCGTCGGATCTCGCCCCTTACGCCACGCACCCGGACATGCCGCAGTTCCACGGCATGGTCCAGGAGTCGGCTGCCGAACTCAAGGCCATCGGCGACAAGGCGAAGCGGCTCGATATCCGGATGTCGTTCCACCCCTCGCAGTTCGTCGTGCTCAACAGCCCCGACCCCGAGCTGATCCGTAAGAGCATCTGGGACCTGTCGTCCCAGGCGGAGATGCTTGACCTGATGGAGCTGGGGCCGGAAGCCGTCCTAGTGATCCATGTCGGCGGCACCTATGGCGACCGTCAAAGCAGCGCCGCCCGCTGGGTCGAGACCTGGAAGATCCTGCCGGAACATGTCCGCCGCCGGCTGGTGCTGGAACACGACGATCTGCGCTTCAGCGCCGCCGACGTGCTGTGGATTCACGAACAGACCGGCGTGCGGCTGATTTTCGACTACCAGCATTTCTGGTGCCTGAACCCGGAAGGCCTGGACATGCGCGAGACCTTGCAGACGATCCTGCGGACATGGCCGGACGGCGTCAGGCCCAAGATCCACTTCTCCTCGCCGCGAACGGAACTGCGTCAGGTCAAGCGCACCGATAAGAAGACGCGCAAGAGTACCCTCGCCAACGTCGCCCCGGTCTGGACCGGGCACGCCGATTTCTGCAACCCGTTCGAATTCGCCACGTTCATGCGGACGGCGGAGGGGCTGGAGTTCGACATCATGCTGGAGGCGAAGTCAAAGGACCTGGCGCTGGTCCGGCTGCGGCCGGACATGCTGCGCTACGCTCCCGACGTCGCGGCCCGCTTCGGCCTGACGCCGGAGCGGGCGGAGGAGCTGGAGCGGCAGGAGGCCGCCCTGATGGAGGCCGAGAGCTGACGAGGCCGCGTAACTTTTTCCACTATCGAGGGTTATCTAACGACAGGGGGTCGCGTTACCTCAAAATTACGGATGGAGGACGTCGTGTTTAAGGGTGGATTGCTTTGGATGATGGGCGTGCCTGTAATCGTCATAATCGTGCTGCTGGTGATGGGCGTCATCTGACGCCTCACCCCTCGGGCCGGCGTTCGCACCTCGATGATGGAACGCCGGCCTGCGCAGACATCGCTTTTGCGGATAGATCTAGGCCGCCGACAACGCCGACTTCCGGGCCGCCAATTGCCGGATCACCACCGGGACGATCAGCGCCAGCCCCAGCAGCGACGAGTAGATTTCCGGCGCCACCAGCAGGATCGCGGCGAAGCCCAGCACCAGACGCTCCCACTTCTTCGCGACGGCAAGCATATAGCCGGACAGGGCGGCGCTCAGGCACGTGATGCCGATGATGCAGCCGACGAACGCGATGATGAAGTCCGGCCAGGTGAATCCCGGCGCCACCAGCAGCAGCGACGGCGAGAAGACGAACACGAACGGCACCAGAACCTTGCCCAGTCCCAGCCGGAACGCCGTGTTGCCAGTCTTGAACGGATCGGACCCGGCCATGCCGGCGGCGGCATAGGCCGCCAGCGCCACCGGCGGCGTGATGTCAGCCAGCACGCCGTAATAGAAGACGAAGAAGTGCGCCACGATCGGCGCCACCCCCAGCAAGCCCAGAGTCGGGGCCGCGATCGTCGCCATGATGATGTAGTTGGCCGTGGTCGGGATGCCGCAGCCCATCAGGATGCAAACGATGCCGGTCATGATCAGCGTGAACAGCAGCGTCAGCGTTTGGGGCGCCGTCCAGCCCGCCGGCAGGAAGGCCCCGACCCAGGTCGCCATGTCGGCGGCGGTCGAGGTCACGATGAACGAGATCTTGAAGCCGACGCCCGTCAGCGTCACCACGCCGACGACGATGCCGACCGTCGCAGCGGCGGCACCGACCGCCAGCGCGTACTTGGCGCCGTCACGCAGGTCGCCGACGATCTGGCCGACGCTCATCCGGTTGCCGGGATTGAACAGCCCGACCAGGATGCACAGCGTAATGCCCCAGAACGCCGCCATATAGGGCGTGTAGCCGGCCAGCAGGATGCCGATCAGGACGACCAGCGGGATGACGGTCGGCCAGTCGCGCTTGAAGGCGGCCTTCAAATCCGGCATCTCGTCCGGCCGCAATCCGCGCAATCCAGTCCGCTTCGCCTCGAAATGGACCTGCATCAGCACGCCGAAGAAGTGCATGAAGGCGGGCACGATGGCCGCCAGGATGATCGTCGTATAGGGCAGCCCCAGGAACTCGATCATCAGGAAGGCGGCGGCTCCCATGATCGGCGGCGTGATCTGGCCGCCGGTCGAAGCGGTCGCCTCCACCGCCGCCGCGAAGTGCGGCTTGTAGCCGAGCCGGATCATCGCCGGGATGGTCAGGGACCCGACCGTCACCGTATTGGCGACCGACGACCCGGAGATCATACCGAACAGCGCCGACCCGAAGATCGACACCTTGGCCGGCCCGCCGGCGAAGCGTCCCGCGACCCAGGCGGCGCAGTCCAGGAAAAGCTGTCCCAGCCCGATCCGCGTTGCGAAGACGCCGAACAGCACGAAGTGAAAGACATATGTCGCGACGACGCCCAGAGCGATGCCATAAATCCCCTGCGTCGTCAGGTATAGATGATCGACAAGCTGCGGGAAGCTGGCGCCGGGATGGATCAGGATGCCCGGCATCGAGGGCCCCCAGATCGCATAGCCCATGAAGATCAAGGCGATCACCGGCAGCGGCCATCCCACCGAGCGCCGGGTCGCCTCCAGCAGAACGAAGATCAGGATGCCGCCGAGTACGACATCTGATGTGGTCGGATTGCCGACGCGGAACGCCAGATCGTCCAGCGGGATCAGCGGGACGTGCAGCACCGACACGACAGCGCCGATCGCCAGCGCCCAGTCCAGCAGCGAGATACCGAGCGGGCGCAGCAGACTGCTTTGCGCCGGCTGGTCATAGCCGCGCTTGGTGAAGGGAAAGACCAGGAAGACGAGGCCCAGCACGAAGGACAGATGGATGCCGCGATGGACCATCTCCGACAGCAGGCCGAAGCCGGCCGTATAGTAGTGGAACAGCGACAGCACGACCAGCAAGCCGCCGACGATCCACCCGGCGGCGGGAGCCAGCGGGCGGAACCGGATCTCGGAGTCAAACTTCTCTTCGAGTTCCTTGGCCTTCTCGGGGTCGAGTTCCAGGGTGGATTTCGGCAGAGTCGGTTCTGCGCGCGATGGGTCGGTCATCGGCATTCCAGGTTCTTATCATGGAAGACGCCCGCTCCTGGGAGCATAGGCGCAAATAAAGAGTATTTCCCTTAATGCCGTCATACCCGGATCAAGTCCCTAGGCGCTGACTCAAAACGTTCTTAAACGCTTCGCGGGTATTCTCCTCCACTCTGCCGTCATGCCAAGACTTGATCTTGGCATCTCCCAGCGAAAGCTAACGTGACGACTTCAACCTGAAGCCTGGATGTCAACCGCTGCGCTCCTGAAAGGAGATACAAAGATCAAGTCTTGGTATGACGGAAAGGCGAAAGAGACAGCCTAAATTAGCGCCTAAGTCAGCACCTTTGAGATCAAGTCCGGGTATGACGGAATAACGGAAGCCTTACTGAAGCACGCCCTTCTCGCGGTAGAACTTCTCAGCACCCGGATGCAGCGGAATGCCGATGCCCTTGGTCGCGTTCTGCACGGTGATCAGCTTGCCCTTGGCATGGCCGGCGTCCAGGACGGTGCGGGAGTTGTCGCTCCAGAGCGCCTTGACGATGTTGTAGACAAGGTCGTCCGACTGCTTGGCGCTGGTCACCCACTGGGCGTTGACCGAGATCGTCTGCGTTTCCGGCACGTCCTTGTAGGTCCCGGCCGGGACCGTGTCCTTGGAGAAGAACTGGTAATCGGCCAGCATCTTCTCGGCTTCCGGACCGCCGATCGGGACCAGCGTGATACCGCTGGAAGTCGCCAGTTCCGAAATCGCGCCGGTCGGATAGCCGCCGACGAAGAAATAGGCGTCGAGCGCTCCGTCGCGCAGGCGGTCACCCGCTGGACCCGGCTTCAGGTATTCGGCCTTGACGTCCTTCTCGGTCAATCCGTAGGCCGACAGCACGATACGCGCATCGACCAGCGTGCCCGATCCCGGCTCATCCAGCGAAACCCGCTTGCCCTTGAGGTCGGCGACCGACTTGATGCCGGAATTCTTCGTTGCGACCAGATGGATCGTTTCGGGATAGAGCGTCGCGATAGCGCGCAGGTTCTCGATTTTGCCCTTGCCCTCGAACAGGCCGGTGCCGGTATAGGCCCAGTAGGCCACGTCCGACTGCGAGAAGCCCGACTCGAGCGAGCCGCCGTTGACGGCGCTGATGTTCGCGACCGAGCCGTTGGACGACACCGCTGTCGCCACCAGCCCCGGCACTCCGCCGCCGGTGGCGGAAATCGTGTTGGCGATCAGGCCGCCCACGGGATAGTAGGTCCCGGCCGTACCGCCCGTGCCGATCCGGAAGAAAGCCGGCGCCTGCGCCAATGCGACCCCGGCGCTCAGTACGAGCGCCCCCAGCACGGCCCCAACAGCCATTCGGCGTTTTTTCATCATGAAGCTCACGGCAGTCCCCTGTGATTCCGATATGGTAATCGGATCATGGCTGTTGCTGCTGCAATTGTCACGATATCGGATTGTACCGGTGACAAACCGGTTGCCGGTCACCAACCGGACTTCCCCCTCGCCCCCTTGGGAAGGTCGGGGAACGGGTGCCTATAGACTTACCGGTTTGACGCGGCTATGCCACATGTAAAGAATTCGGAGATTTGTCATGTCTTCTTCAGTCCGCCACCGTGTTCGAACTCATCGGGCACAGCTCAGGGCGATGGGGTTGAGGCCGATTCAGATCTGGGTTCCCGACGTTCGTTCCCCCGACTTCAAGGAAGAGGTGCTACGGCAATCCCGTGCAGTCGCGGCATGTCCCGATGCTGCGGAGACCATGAACTTTCTGGAGGACATCCAGGACTTGGGCGATGAGCCATGAGGCGTGGCGATCTGGTGACCAACTTCCTATGACGACCCTACCCGCGCCCGGCCGCATCACCCTCGACATCGCGACGGAGGCCGACCTGCCGCGCTTCCGCAAGGATCTTCAGGACGCCTTCTCGACCGCAGTGGTGGAAACGTTCGGATCGGTTGACAACGGACCGATCCCGCCCGACGAGGACGTGGCCGCGTCGTTCACCGCGCCGAACGCCGTGGTCCACCGTATCCTCGAGGACGGGCGTTGGGTCGGCGGCGCCGTCGTCTCGATCGATAGGGAGACGCGGCACAACACCCTCGACTTCTTTTACGTGCATGTTGGCGAATTCGGCCGCGGGATCGGCCGCAGGGCTTGGAAAGCCATCGAGGCGCATTACCCGGACACAATAGTCTGGACGACCCACACGCCCTACTTCGAGAAGCGCAACATCCACTTTTACGTCAACGTTTGCGGCTTCCATATCGTGCAGTACTACCACGCCGGCCACCCGGACCCGAACCGCCCGGCCGAGCCGGATTTGCCGGGAGACGACGGAATGTTCCGATTCGAGAAGCGCCTTTGCTTCGAAGGATGAGGCGGCGGTAGTCGCCTCGGCTACTCCGCCATCAGCGATGTCACGCACGTAGATTCCTGGTGATGAGCAGCGGGAGGATTTGCCGATGGGTAAAGACCTCGGCGCGGCCGGGTGCGTCAAACCCGTCGCAATCGGACAGAACACCGTGGCGTTTTAAGATCTCGAATCTCGATGAAATCGAGAGACGCAAGTGAAGTAGATAATTTCCCCGGCAGTTTTACCGCCTTCTTCGCCGCAAGATCCTGCCCGACTTCATTCAACAAGACCCAGCCATCCGGTGATTCACCCAGATCCTCGACAGCGTTGCGAATGGCTGTCTTTTGACTGAGCGTAAGGCGGTCCTTACGATCATCAATGCCGCCGTTCGAGGGTTTTGCATTGGACTGGGCAGCAGGCTCTGCGGCGGGCTGGGAAGCATTGTTCGGCTCTGCGGCGATCCGGTATTGAGGAACAAGCATCGTCACATCCGCGACCTTGACGGACTTTCTGTCACCGATGGACCCGCATGTTGGAACGATGATGCTGGTCGGTTTACCGGAAAGTTGCAGCGCTTTGATCAATGGGGCAAATCCGTCATCGCCGCTGACGATCACATACTGGTCGGCGTCACTGGTAGCCCTCAGCCGGCCCGCATCGAACGCCAAGAGAAAATCGGCCGCGTTCGGTCCCGTGACATCCTTTCCGCCATCGATGACCTCGATCCCGGAAATCGCCTGCCATCTGCCGGGTTTAGCGCAGGTATAGGCACGCATGACGATTGGTTCGCCAAGCAGCCTGAGAAGCCGGTGGATCTATGGCCAAAGGTCCACGCTGACATTCTCGGCATCTATGAGCACGGCGAGGCGGGCACTGGGGCCGATGCCTTGTTCTATAGCGGTTTCCCCGGTCACGCCAGTTTCCGTCAGCATAATTCTCGATCAACTTACAGGCGGGCAACTTACAGGCGGGCAAATTGCAGGCGGGTCAAAACACAGGCACGATCTTCAATCGGGCCTTCGTACCGCATCAGGCGGAGGTTGACTAGCATACAATGTGATCGAATCCCCAGGCGCTCCTACACCACGCCTGGGGACTTGATCAGTAACTCGGCCTAAAGCGAAGCGGCAGCCGACTTAGACGCGCCTGCTATTCCAAGGCCGGCCAAGCCGGATGCCATGGCTTTCTGGTGTCCGGGAGCATACCGCGCGAGATGATCGAGCAACTCACTCCCCTTGTTCCGCCAATAGCTCCGGAAAAACGGCACCGCAAAACGGACAGCCTCTGAATCCTCCGAGGGCCGGAAGACGAAAATCTCTTCCTCGTCCAACTGTGAACTCATCGCGGTCGCACCGGGAGCAAGATCGATATAGAGCACGTCTCCATGCTCATCGTAGCTCGTCGCCAGGGAAGCGGACGTCACGGGGGACAGATAAGGGGCGCAGGCAGCAACCTTATGGATAAAACTGCTATTTACATTATCCATCTTACTTCCCCTGCGGCCAGATAACGTCGCCTTTGCCAGCATACCGCTCCGCATTGAAGGCTGTCGATACGAAAGCGGTGTCAAGACGATCGCGGCGAGCCAGTACAAGCGTATACCACATCCGTCCTTTCAATTCACCCGCAGGCGCAATGTAAAAGAATGAATCAGGATCTTTCTTGGACTGAAGCACGGCTATGGGATTTGTAATCGCACCCTGGATTTCGAAAACGGAAGGGACTTCGGGTCCTCGCTTGTTAGGGCGTATATGAACGTCATAACAGGCTGCCTCCAAGGTGACAGCATCGCCTAACGGGCCGAACCGTGAAAAATACTGCGTCACTGTAAAAGTCCGTCTACCAAGGGTCTGCTCCCAAAACAGGAGTGCCCACAAGTGAATATCCAGCGAATCACATGTATTTGTTGCATCCAAAATTCGATGGAAAAACTTAAGGTTTTCCTGGAACTGCCAGCAACTTCCAAATCCCTACATCTTCGCCGGCACAACATTGCAAGTCATACCCATGCGTTCAATGTGGCAAAACGGCCCGCCACTACTCCCCCTCACCCCTTCGGAACGTTCCGGCAGACCGTGTCCAGGTGCCGGGGCGGCTGCTGGATCGACCGCCCGCCAGCCACCACCTCGAAGGCCGCCGCCCCTCGCGATGCCGCTTGCAGATTGCACTATTACCTATGGTAGCCTGATATCATACGAATAGGGTAATCCGACGGTATAACGAGAGGAATGATCTTGACCGGCGATCAACGGAGCGGCGACAGCCGGGACGTTTTCATCTCCTACGCGCATGCCGATGGCGAATGGGTCAAGACCCTCGCCGAGAACCTGCACCGCGCGGGCCTGAAGGTCTTCTACGACCAGTGGGACATCGGCCTCGGCGACGTGGTCGTCCACAAGATCGACCACGGCATCCTCAACAGCCGCAACGGCATCCTCGTCGTCTCGCCGACATCGCTGACGCGGCCCTATGTCCAGAACGAATACGCGGCGCTGATGGATCGCGCCATCATGCGCGGCCAGCTCCTGATTCCCGTGCTGCTCAAAGACGCGGAAATGCCGCCCCTCCTGGCGACCCGCCTGTATGCGGATTTCCGCAACGCCGAGGGTCCCGGCTACCAGACCGCATTCGACAAGCTTGTCCGTGCCCTCAAGGGCGAGCGCCCCGGCCCTCCCGCAATCCTGCCGCCCGGCGGCGGCTACAAGGTCGCCGGCACCAACCCCCTCCGGCTTTCGATCACGCCGCAGCGGACGATCCTGTCCGGCGACGGCATCGACATTTCCGACCCGCCGCCAGCTGCCGGTTTCGACTTCGACGATCTCCTGTGGCGGCTGAAGCGCGCCCAGACCCACTGGGGTCCCCAACGCGACGCGGCAGGCGCTTCAGCCGGCCGCGACGGGCTGGAGTCGGTCCTCTATGAGATCGGCGGCAAGCTGGCCGACAGCTTCCTGCCGCCCGCCGTGACGGCGGCGCTGATCCAGGCCATCGCCGAGGCGGAGCGGCTGAACGGCACCCTGCAACTCGGCCTCGACATCGCCGAGCCCCTGGCCGGACTCCCCTGGGAAACCCTGCGGCTCGGCAGCACCGTCCTGGCGCTGAATCGCCATGTCGAACTGTTCCGTCGGATCGACACGCAAGGACCGGCCCCCGCCATCACCATTCCCGGTCCCTTGCGCATCCTGGTCGCCATCGGCAGCCCGGACGCGCAAAACGCGCGCGGCGAGTTGCTGGACATGGAAGCGGAGCTTCAGCGCATCCTGGATGCCACGGACAAGCCGCACCGGGCCGGTAACGCTGCCGTCCACATCCTGGAGCACGGCAGCATCGCCGCCATCCACGACGCCCTGACCACCGGCCACTTTCACGTCCTGCACATCTCCTGCCATGCGGCGCCCGGCACCCTGATCCTGGAAACTCCCGACGGCGCGGAAGACCGGGTGACGGCGCAACGCCTGTGCGAGGAGGCGATCCCGGCCGAACGGGCGGCCCCGCTGGTCGTGCTGGCCGGCTGCTCGACCGGGCAGGACGGCAAACCGAAGGACGATGCCGACTCCGCCGAGTTGCCCGGCCTTGCCCGCATGCTGGTCCAACACGGCGTGCCCGCCGTCATCGCCATGCAGGCGTCCGTCGGCGACCACTACGCCACTGACCTGATGGGCGAAGTTTATCAGGCGCTGTCCACCTGGGAGGACCCTCGCCCGCTGGCGGCGCTCGGCCATGCCCGCCGCACCATCGAGCGGAAGCGGATCACCGCCATCGCCTCCCAGCCGCCGCCGGAATGGCCGACGGCGGCCTTCTTCTGCGCCGTATCGCCCACGGCCCTGTTCGACCCCGCCGCGAAGCCCGAGACGCTGGAGGAAGTCCCGCCCCCGACCTTAGATCCCGGCGTCGTGGTCCGCCGGATCGGCGACATGGTCGGCCGCCGGTGCGAGCAGCGGCTGATCCTGCGGGCGCTGCGCGATCCCGACGACGCCGGGGTGCTGATCCATGGCATCGGCGGCGTCGGCAAAAGCACGCTGGCGGCGCACATCCTCCACCGGCTCGCCACCTCAGACGGTTTCCTGCTGATCTCGCTGAAGGGCGAGACGGACCCCGACCGGGTGCTGGGAGCCATCGGCCAGCGCCTGTTCCAGATCGGCCTTGACCAGGGAGAGAACGAGTCGGGCACCCTGCGCCGTCTTGCCGGCGTTCTCCGCGATCCCCAGCACTCCTGGCGTGACCGTTTCGATTACCTGTCCAATAGCCTTCTGTCCCGTCTCCCGGTCGCCTTCCTGTTCGACAACTTCGAAGACAATCTGACCGGCCGCGCGGTGCCGGACGAAGCGGCGGAATTGCTGGCCCGCTGGCTCCAAACGCCGCACCTGAGCCGGCTGGTCTTCACCAGCCGCCACACCTTCGAACTGCCCGACGACCCGCTTGAACAGCTGACCAAGTTCCATCTCGGCCCTCTGTCCTGGGCGGAAACCCGCAAGCTGTTCTGGCGACTCGACGGGTTGAAGGCCCTGTCGGCGGACGACCAGCGGCACGCCTATGAGAGCGTCGGCGGCCATCCCCGCGCGCTGGAATATCTCGACGCGCTGCTGCGCGGCGGCAAGGCCCGCTTCCCGGACGTCCAGGCCAAACTGCGTAAGCAGTTAAAGGCGAAAGGCATCGCCGACCCCGCCCGCTGGTATTCCGACACGACCGGCGGACTGGACGCAGCACTCGCGGATACCGTGATGCTCGCCGCCGACGACGTCCTGCTGGACCAGCTCCTGGCGCAGCTTGCCGATGACCCGCTCGCCCGCCGGCTTCTGATCGGCGCAGCAGTCTACCGCGTGGCCGTTGACGAACTCGGACTGGTCTGGGCGGTCGGTGACCCGGTGGAGCGGGCACCCGACCCAGAACGGGCGACACGATTGCAGGCGGCCGAAGACCGTTGGAAGGAGGCGCGGAAGAAGAACCCGGCGGCCGACTGGCCGGATGTCGTTTGGCCGGATGGCGAACTGGAGCAGTTCCAGCGGGACCTTGCGGTAGAGCGTGAGCCGCCGGTGGCGATGCCCGCAGGTTTTGCTTTGGCGAAGCAGCGCCTGCTCGACCTGTCGCTGCTGGCCCCCGTCTGCTTCGCCGACACGGACGAGCGGATGTTCCTAGTACACCGCTGGACAGCCGCCGCTCTGGAGAAGCGCGCGAATATCAACGAGCGGTCGGACGCCCACCAGTCCGCCGCCGCCTATTGGCGCTGGCGTGTCACCAACACGCCGCAGTCCCGTGAGCGGGACATCGCCGACCTCCTGGAGGCGCGCCATCATCTGCAAGAGCTGGGCGACATCGAAGCCGTGCATGCCATTAGCAGTGAAGTCATCCTTCAGCTTGACACCTGGGGCGCCTGGGAGTGGGAAGTCCGGTTGCTTCGTGAGACGCTCTCTTGGATGCCGGTCGGCTCAAAGGAGGCCGCCGCTGCCTTTCACCACTTGGGCATGGTCGCGCAGCGCCAAGGCGACTACGGGGCGGCGCTGGACTGGTACCGACAGTCGCTGGCGATCAGCGAGCAGCTCGGTAACCGCGCCGGCATGGCCTACTCATATCACCAGCTTGGCATGGTCGCGCAACTCCAAGGCGACTACGAGGCGGCTCTGGACTGGTACCGGCAGTCGTTGGCGATCGAGGAGCAACTCGGTAACCGCACCGGCATGGCCTCCTCATATCACAACATGGGTGCGGTCGTGCAGGTCCGAGGCGACTACAAGGCGGCTCTGGACTGGTACCGGCAGGCGCTGGCGATCAAGGAGCAGCTCGGTAACCGCGCCGGCATGGCCTCCTCATATCACCAGCTCGGCAATGTCGCGCAACTCCAAAGCGACTACGAGGCGGCTCTGGACTGGTACCGGCAGGCGCTGGCGATCAACGAGCAGCTCGGTAACCGCGCCGACATGGCCTCCTCATATCACCAGCTTGGCATGATCGCGCAGGTCCGAGGCGACTGCGAGGCGGCTCTGGACTGGTACCGGCAGGCGCTGGCAATCAACGAGCAGCTTGGTAACCGCGCCGGCATGGCCTCCTCATATCATCAGCTTGGCATGATCGCGCAGGGCAAAGACGACTACGAGGCGGCTCTGGACTGGTACCGGCAGTCACTGGCGATCGAGGAGCAACTCGGTAACCGTGCCGGCATGGCCATGACACTCGGTCAGATCGGAAATCTCCACACGGAACGAGGGCAGGCGAGCAATGCGGTTCCATTCAGCCTCCAGTCCCTGGGACTTCATTTGCAGATGAAAGAGCCTGAAGTCCGCATCGATCTCCATTGGCTTTCCCACCAACGGCAGGAATTGGGTTCCAACAAGTTCTCCGCCATCGTTGCCGAACACTCTGATGCCGAGAGTGCGGCGTACGTTGTAACGCTCCTTGACGAGTTCGAACGGCAAGCGGCTCTGCACGGAGATGATGATGAGTTGTCGACGATGTAGACGCGGCTTCCAGCCGCGTTGTGCGCGGATACGCGCACCCTCCATCGCGATACGTTGGTGTCTCCCTCAAAGCCGGGGGATGGCTGAGTTAACGCGGCTGGAAGCCGCGTCTACGTTTCTCCGCCATCGAATGCGGGCTCATCAAAACTGCTCGTCTCCTGTCGAGTTCCAGAGGATGAGCTTGCGTCGCCGACGGCAACTGTGGACGCGGTTTCCAGCCGCGTCTGCGATGCACATCACCCCGAAGCTCGGCATGAGCGGCCAAATTCTCCGCCCCCAGCGGGAAACATCCGTCAAGGATTGAATTCCTGACGCCCATCTGATACACGATACCCAGGCGAAGCGCCGGGTTCTATGACATCGTGAATCAGAACCAAAGCACGCCCGCTCCACGCGCCCGACGTGTGCGGCAACGAGACCCCACTCCCGCCACGTCCATCTTTCTTGACCTGCTGGCGTATTCAGTCCAGTGTCGTCCCGCCCTCCGCAACCGCGCGGGCGGCCGGAGCAGGGAACTGCGAATTCCCCGACCCGGCCTGACCACCAATGCAACTCCACTTTACAAAGGTGCATCAATGGCTGAGCGAAGGCTTACCATACCCGGCGCGATTTCGCGCCGGTTCTTGTTCACCGCCGCCGTGGCGCTTCCCGTCACCACGGCAGCGGCGGGGACCTCCCCCGTCCCGCCCGGCACCGTTTCAGCGAGCCTTCTGGCTCTGTTGAAGCGCTACCGCGACACCTGCATCCGGCTCCGCGACGTGGAAGCCGAGCATGCCGAAACGCTTCTGTCGATCCCGGCCGCCTTCCGGCCCGGCGCTTCCGACGGCAGGTGCGTGTCCCGCTGGCCGGAATATGGACACGGGCGGAACTGGACGCGCTCGGGCTGCCCTCAAGCATGCCCTGCCGGCCGTCCGAGGACGACTTCATCCGGTACTTCCACCGGGTGTCGGGGTCCGACCCCGACCGGTGCGAGGAGGCGCGCCGGCGGCACAAGGTCAGGATGGAAGCGTGGCAAGCCCGGCGGACCGTTCAGAAGGAATGGTACGCCCGGACCGGCCTCGACACCCTCGGCAGCCGGCGCCGCCGTCTGCTCGAAGGCAAGCATTCCATCGAACGCGACCTCATGGAAATGATGACCCGCCCCGGCACGGCCATCCTTTTCGCCTGAGCCAAGCGCGCCTGACCCTCCCGACGGTGGTCACTATTCCAGCCGCCGCCGGGAGCAGCGATAGTGACCCATAGTGACCGATAGTGACCTTTTCGGCGAAAAAACCTGAACCGCTGTGATGACCATCCGCCGGGCGGTCATGTCGAATGATGACATTCGAGTACAAAACAGGCTTTTTCCTACACTCCTCATACCATCGGCATTCGAAGTTGACCCATGCGCAGGATTGTTGGGCCACGGTCCAACCTACGGACTCCGGCCCTTGTAGGTTGGGCCGTGGCCCAACAATCCGGAACTCACCGGTCAATCTTCAAAGCCGTTGGTATCACTCCTTCGGCACGTTCCGCTCCAGCTCGTCCAGCCACGTCCGCGCCGTCCCGTCCGACGGTGCCCGCCAGTCGCCGCGCGGCGACAGGGAGCCGCCGCCGCTGACTTTCGGGCCGTTCGGCATGGCGGAGCGCTTGAACTGGCTGAAACCGAAGAAACGGCCGATGAACAGGCCGAGCCAGTGGCGGATCTGCGGCAGTTCGTAGGCCCGCCGGCGTTCCGGCGGAAAGCCGGGGGGCCAGTCGCCGTGCTCGGTGTCGCTCCAGGCGTGAAGCGCCAGGAAGGCGATCTTCGACGGTCGGAAGCCGTAGCGCAGCGTGTAGAACAGGTTGAAGTCCTGAAGCTCGTAGGGGCCGACCTTGGCCTCGGTGCTCTGCGGCGTTTCGCCGGGGGCGACCGGGACCAGCTCGGGTGAAATCTCTGTGCCCAGGATCGCATCCAGGGTCACGCCGACATCCCGCTCGAACTGGCCGGACGAGATCACCCAGCGGATCAGGTGCTGGATCAGCGTCTTGGGCACGCCGGAATTGACATTGTAGTGCGCCATCTGGTCGCCGACGCCGTAGGTACACCAGCCCAGTCCCAGTTCCGACAGGTCGCCGGTCCCGATGACGATGCCGCCGTTCTGGTTGGCAAGGCGGAACAGGTAGTCGGTGCGCAAGCCCGCCTGAACGTTCTCGAACGTCACGTCGTAGACCGGCTCGCCCTTGCCGAAGGGGTGGTTCATGTCGGAAAGCATCTGGCGGGCGGCGGGCCGGATATCCAGCTCGCGCCATGTGACGCCCAGCGACTCCATCAGCCGGACGGCGTTGCCCTTGGTGTGGTCGCTGGTCGCAAAGCCCGGCATCGTATAGGCCAGGATGTTGGTGCGCGGCAGACCCAGCCTGTCCATCGCGCGGGCCGTCACGATCAGCGCATGGGTCGAATCCAGGCCGCCGGACACGCCGATGACGGCCTTCTCGGTATGCGTGGCGCTCAGGCGCTGGACCAGTCCCGCCACTTGGATGTTGTAGGCCTCGAAGCAGTCCTGCTCCAGCCGCGCCGGGTCGGCCGGGACGAAGGGGAAGCGCTCGACCTTGCGCTCCAGCCCGATATCGGTCATCGGCGGATCGAGCTTGAACGAGACGTGCCGGTAGGCGTCCGTCGACACCCCCCGCCAGCGGCGGTTGTCGTCGAAACTGCCCATCCGCATCCGCTCCTGGCGCAGCAAGTCCAAGTCGATGTCGGCGACCGCGATCTGGTCGCCTTCCGGGAAGCGGGCGGTTTCCGTCAGGATCTCGCCGTTCTCGGCGATCGAGGTCTGGCCGTCCCAGGCCAGATCAGTGGTGGACTCGCCAGCCCCGGAGGCCGAGTACAGATACGCCGCGATGCAGCGGCCCGACTGGCTCTTGCACAGCAGCCGGCGGGTGTCGGCCTTCGCGATGGTGATGTTGCTGGCCGACAGGTTGGCGAGCACGGTGGCGCCGGCCAGCGCCGCCTGGGAGCTTGGCGGAATCGGCACCCAGAAGTCCTCGCAGACTTCGGCGTGGACGACGAAGTCGGGGAGATCCTCTGCCGTGAACATCAGGTCGGGACCGAACGGCACGGTCTGGCCGCAGATCCGGATCTCGCCGCCCTCGGTCCCAGCGCCCGAGGCGAAGTGACGCTTCTCGTAGAACTCCCGGTAGTTCGGCAGGTGGATCTTGGGCACCGCCCCCAGGATGCGGCCCCGGTGGATCGCTACCGCGCAGTTATAGATCCTGCCGCTGACATGGCGAAGCGGCGCTCCGACCAGAAGCAGCGGCATCAGCTTGGCCGAGCCTTCGGCGATCACGTTCAGGGCTTGCTCCACCGCATCCAGCAGCGGGTCCTGGAGCAGCAGGTCGTCGATCGCATAGCCGGAAACCGCCAGTTCGGGGAAGATCGCCAAGGCTGCGGACCGCTCATCGCAGGTCTTGGCGACGCGCAGCACGGACTCGGCATTGGCGGCGGGGTCGGCGATGCCGCACCGCATGGTGCAGGAGGCGACCCGCGCAAAACCGTGACGGTAGAGAGAGTGGAACGTCATGGGATCTTCCGGAACAGCGGGACAGGACGGCTTGAAGACGACAACAGTCTAGCGGCTATTTCGTCGGCATGCGAAGGCGATTGATCGGCCACGTCGCCCAATTATCAAACTGTCACTGATTTATCCGATCGAGGACGAAGAAAATTTGTGCAAGATGAGGCCTTCCTGTGCGATTATGCCGTTTGATTGAGGCTGTGGCGGTGGGATATCGATGGATGCGCCTGACGGGTCCTCCGAGCGGAAGACCTTCACATTTCTGGCGGGAATAGCGGCGCTGGGCCTCACCCTGGCGGTCGGGGTGAACTTCGCCATCGCCAGTCTGGCGCCGCCGCGTGTGCCGTTGCCCAATACGTCGATCTTCGATCCAGACCTGCGCGGCGCCGTCGCGAACTACCCCGACGCCGTGAGGGAGATGCGTACCGTCTTCACCACCACGACGCCGCAGGGAACGCGGACGGTCACCAATTGCGCCGACTATCTCAAGCTTCTGGACCAGGGGGTTCGCTCGCTGGTCGCCGATCCGACCGACGCGCACAGCGCCTATGGCAATTGCCCGCTGCTGTTCGTGCTCCGGCAGGCGCGGGAGCCGGCGACGTATCTGGCCCCTCTGTCCCAGCTGGCGCGCACCGTGGCGGAGCGGCTGGACGCCACGACGCTGGACGACAGCCTGCGCCCGTTCCCAGTGTCCGACCGGCCGAGGGCGAGGTTCGCGCGCAATCGTTTCACCGTCGATGAGAAGCGGCTTCGGATCTCCGTCCCGGACGGCAACTGGTCGATGACGATCCTGGCGTCCGGCAGCTTTTCCGGAGATGGGCTGGAAGACGTGGCCGTCCGGATCGAACAGGGCAAGGCGCGGCACTACACGATCCTGACGCCGATGCCCAACGGCAGCCTTGGGGCGGTATCGCCGGAGAGCTTGGCGCTGACCAGCAACATGCCCGTGCGTCTGCGCTGAGTCATTCGCCTTTCCCAAGGCGCCGGGATGGACTATATCGGCGCTCCTCATGAGAACCGCTGATTTCGATTTCGAGCTGCCGCCCGAGCTGATCGCCGATGAACCGGCACGGCCGCGCGACGCCGCGCGCCTGCTGGAAGTTCAGTGCGGCGCCCTGGCGGACCGCCATGTCCGCGACCTGCCCGGCCTGCTGATGCCCGGCGACCTCCTGGTCTACAACGACACCCGCGTCATCCCCGCCCGCCTGACCGGCAAGCGGGGGGAGGTCAGGGTGGAAGCCACCCTCCACAAGCGCGAGGGCGCCGATACCTGGCACGTCTTCGCCAAGCCGGGCAAGCGGCTGCGGGTCGGCGACACCATCGTCTTCGCATCGGACCTGTCGGCCGAAGTGATGGAGAAGCGGGAGACCGGCGACATAGCGCTCCGCTTCTCGGTCGCGGGCGCCGACCTGATGGCGGCGCTGCACCGCCATGGCGTCATGCCGCTGCCGCCGTACATCCACCGCCCTGACGGCGCCTCGGCCAAGGACGCCGACGACTACCAGACCGTCTTCGCCGCCCGCGAGGGTGCTGTCGCCGCTCCCACGGCCGGTCTCCACTTCACGCCGGAACTGCTGACCCGGCTCGATGAACGCGGCATCCGGCGCGTGCCGGTGACGCTGCATGTCGGGGCCGGCACCTTCCTGCCGGTCAAGGTAGACGATATCCGCGACCACCGCATGCATGCGGAATGGGGCGAGATTTCCGAAGATACCGCGCGGGCGATCCGGGACACGCGGCGGGCCGGCGGCAGGATCGTCTCGATCGGCACCACGTCGCTGCGCCTGCTGGAAACGGCGGCGGCGGACGATGGCACGATCGGGCCGTTCAGCGGCGATACCGACATCTTCATCACGCCGGGTTTTCGCTTCAAGGCAGTGGACCTGCTGCTGACCAACTTCCACCTGCCGCGCTCGACCCTGTTCATGCTGGTCTCGGCCTTCGCCGGGATGGAGCGCATGCGGGCCGCCTATGCCCACGCCATATCGTCGGGCTACAGGTTCTATTCCTATGGCGACACTTCATTGATCGGGAGAGCGCCATGACGGCGACGGGTTCGGGCTTCAGTGGTGCAGGTTTTCGGGGCTTGGGTTTCGACGTGCACGCGACCGACGGCATGGCGCGGCGCGGCACGCTGACCACCGCCCACGGCACGGTGGAAACGCCGGCCTTCATGCCGGTCGGAACAGCCGGAACCGTCAAGGGCATGATGCCCGGGTCGGTCAAAACCACGGGCGCCCAGATCATCCTTGGCAATACCTATCACCTGATGCTGCGCCCGACCGCCGAGCGGGTCGCCCAGCTCGGCGGCCTGCACCGCTTCATGAACTGGCACGGCCCGATCCTGACCGACAGCGGCGGGTTCCAAGTGATGTCGCTGTCCGACCTGCGGAAGATGAGCGAGGACGGCGTCACCTTCAAATCTCATCTGGACGGCAAGCGCCACCACCTGACGCCCGAGCGGTCGATGCAGATCCAGCATCTGCTCGACAGCAACGTGACGATGTGCCTGGACGAATGCACCGCCTTCCCCGCCACCCACGAGGTCGCGGAGAAGAGCATGAAGCTGAGCATGCGCTGGGCGCAGCGCTCACGCGATGCCTTCGTCGAGCGCCCCGGCTACGGGCTGTTCGGCATCGTCCAAGGCAGCGTCTATGCCGATCTGCGGGCTGAGTCGGTCAAGGCGCTGACCGATATCGGCTTTGACGGCTATGCCGTCGGCGGGCTGGCGGTCGGCGAAGGCCAGCAGATGATGTTCGACACGCTGGACGTGACGACTCCCCTGCTGCCCAAGGACCGGCCGCGCTACCTGATGGGTGTCGGCAAGCCCAGCGACATCATCGGCGCGGTCCGGCGCGGCATCGACATGTTCGACTGCGTGATGCCGACGCGATCGGGCCGCACCGGCCAGGCCTTCGTCCGGCGCGGCGTCCTGAACATCCGCAACGCCCGCCACGCCCATGACGACCGGCCGCTGGACGAAAAATGCGGCTGCCCGGCTTGCCGCAGCTACAGCAGGGGCTATCTGCATCACCTGTTCAAGGCGGGCGAGATGCTCGGCCCCATGCTGCTGACGTGGCACAACCTGAGCTACTACCAGGACCTGATGGCGGACCTGCGCCGCGCCATCGCTCAGGGCTGCTTCGAGGAACGCGCGGCGGAGCTGGAAGCGCAATTGCTGCTCGGCGACATCCCCGCCACCCCCGATCCGCTGGCCGGGACGCCCGCCGCCGAAGCTGAAGCCGAAGCCGCCGCAACCGAACCCGATGCCAAGGCCGGTGGAGCGGCCGATGAGGAGATCCACAGTGTCCCAGTCGATCTATGACGGATTGACCCAACTGGGCGGCAACACCGCCCAACCCGCCTCGCCCGAAGAAGCAGTGCTTGAGCGGGTGCCGAACCCGCATCCGGGTACCGGCTATCTGGTGCGCTTCGCCGCACCCGAATTCACGTCGCTCTGCCCGATCACCGGCCAGCCGGACTTCGCGCATTTGGTGATTGACTACGTCCCCGGCGACTGGCTGGTCGAGAGCAAGTCGCTGAAACTGTACCTGACGTCGTTCCGCAACCACGGCGCCTTCCACGAAGCCTGCACCGTCAGCATCGCCAAGCGCCTCGTGGACGAGTTGAAGCCGGTCTGGCTGCGCATCGGCGGCTACTGGTATCCGCGCGGCGGCATTCCGATCGACGTGTTCTACCAGACCGGCCCGGCGCCGGACGGCGTCTGGGTACCCGACCAGGGGGTGGCCCCTTATCGTGGACGCGGCTGACAAGCGGGAGCAGATCCGGGACCGGGCGCTGGCACTCGGCTTCGACGCCGTGGGCTTCGCGCCGGCCTCCCTCGGCGACGAGGCGAGAGAGCGGCTGGGCGACTTCCTGGCCCAAGGCCTCCACGGCGACATGGGCTGGATGCTCGAAAAGGCCGACCGCCGGGGCGATCCCCAGGTGCTTTGGCCGGAGGCGCGGACTGTTATCGCGCTCGGCATGTCCTACGCGCCGCACGAGGACCCGAGGAGCCTGCTGGAGCATCCGGACCGGGGCATCGTCTCCGTCTATGCGCGGGGCCGCGACTACCACGACGTGGTCAAGAGCCGGCTGAAGCAGTTGGCCCAATGGGTCCACCGTAGTTTCGCAACGGACGTCAAGGTCTTCGTCGATACGGCCCCGGTGATGGAAAAGCCTCTGGCGGAGCAGGCCGGGCTGGGCTGGCAGGGCAAGCACACCAACTTGGTGTCGCGCGAGCATGGCTCATGGCTGTTCCTGGGGGAGGTCTATACCGCCCTGGAACTGCCGCCCGATTCCCCTGGCGCCGACCTGTGCGGCTCGTGCCGCCGCTGCCAGGACGCCTGCCCGACGGCGGCATTCCCCGAGCCCTACCGGCTGGATGCGCGCCGCTGCATCTCGTACCTGACGATCGAGCACAAGGGTCCCATCCCCGAAGACCTTCGCCCGCTGATGGGCAACCGCATCTATGGCTGCGACGACTGCCTTGCCGCCTGCCCCTGGAACAAGTTCGCCAAGCGCACCCGCGAAGCGGCGTTCCTCCCCCGCGCCGAGCTGACGGCGCCCCGGCTGGCCGATCTGGCGCAACTGGACGACGCAGGCTTCCGGCAGGTGTTCTCCGGCTCGCCGATCAAGCGGATCGGACGCGACCGCTTCGTCCGCAACGTTCTGACGGCGTTGGGAAACAGCGGCGATCAGGCGCAGATCGGCGTGGTGGAACGGCTGACGGCGGACGAGTCGGATTTGGTGCGTGACGCGGCGTCGTGGGCATTGGAGCGGCTGCGGGCGGTGTGACCGGCCGTTTCAGCGCTTCAGAAGTCCCTTGAAAGCGCGGGCGATCTGTTCGGCCTTTGACTCATCGTCAAGCATACGGCGAAGCGCCGCCCGGATCGCGGCGACCCGCTTGGATTGCTCCGAGACTCTGCTCGCAGCCGCATCGATCCGGGCGCTTGGCCCTGCCGGTTCACTGGGCATTTCAGGCGACGGATCGGGTGTGAATCAAGGCTTCCAGGATGCGGGATTGCTCGTTAAGTCGCCCCTCGATGCTGGCAATCCGCTCTCCTTGAGCGTTTGAATCCCATTTGGCATTCGCGGACTTCGGAGGAACATCCGGAGCGCCCTTGAACAAGCGGTGACTAAGTGGAACCTCGGAGACTAGGCCAATCAGCAAATCGAGCATGGCCGTCACGTATTCATTCATCACCGCTCTCCAGCCTGGCGCATACGCCATGGTAATCTCATGCCATTCAGGAACAAGCCCTTTCGGGGTAGTCCACCGACCACACGTCAATCCAGGGAGGCTCGAATGAGCGAAACAAACAAGAGCATTCTGTCGCATGTCTCGATCGGTACGAACGACTTCGCCCGTGCCGCCGCTTTCTACGACAAGGTGATGCCCGCCCTTGGCTGCCGCCGCATCGCCGAACACCCTGGCGCCGTCGCCTATGGCAAGGAATATCCGGAGTTCTGGGTCCAGGTCCCCGTCGACGGGCACCCCGCCACCATCGGCAACGGCGTCCACATCAGCTTCCTCGCCGACTCGGCCGAGGTCGTCAACGCCTTCCACGCCGCGGCGCTGGAAGCCGGCGCCATCGACGAGGGAAAGCCGGGGCCAAGGCCGCATTACGGTCCGGCCTATTATGGCTGCTTCGTACGCGATCCCGATGGCCATAAGATCGAGGCGATGTTCTGGGACGCCGAAGCCGGTCTTGCGGCCGAAACGCATGCTGAATTTTAACTTTACAACCTCATCAGCGAGCTATCTCGAAATCGCAATGCTGGCTTCCAAATCTGGTATACAAAATACGACATACAATATTTGACATCAGCACGCACTCGCAGCATATTTGGTGCAACGCAAGACGCTGACATCTCAACCGGAGCCGATACCATGCTGACAGGAACCACCTTCGAAGCCGTCGCCATCCTCGCCCTGATCGCGGTCGCCCACACCATCATCAGCACGGTCATCGCAAAGCGGCTGTCGTCCGGCGAGAAGGCATCCGGCCAAAACTCAGGCGCCACGGGCGTTTCAGCCACTGCTACTCCGGTTTTCGGCAGCACGCCTGCCAACGATCAGTTCTCCAAGGCCGCCTGATATCGATTGCGCCGGAAGGCATGGTACGAATTAACTAGACCCTCGGTGCAATTCGGACTTGCCTTGTACTGGATCGTACATTATATGTTGCAGTGCAGCAGCGATGCTGCACACGCCTCTTTGGGCGTTTCCTCCCTAGACTTCGGGCCGCCCGTTTGGGCGGCCTCTTTTTTTGTCCGGAGAGGGCTGGTTCAGCTTTAAGCGGTCCAACCGTCAGGCCACGTTGCGGCTGACACGGTCCGCCGGCAGGCGGATGGTCGCCGTGGTGCCGGAGCCCGGCGAGCTTTCCAGGTCCAGGGTGCCGCCATGCAGTTGTACCAACGCCTGAGCCAGCGGCAGTCCCAATCCCGTCCCCTGCGTCTTGCTGCTCAGCGAGCTTTCGATCTGGCCGAACGGAGCCAGCGCCTTGTCCATGTCTTCGGGCGCTATGCCGATGCCGGTGTCGACCACGGTCATCGTCATCCAGCCATCGGTTTCGATCCTGGCCGAGAGCAGGACCTTGCCGCCTTCCGGCGTGAACTTGACGGCGTTGGTGAGCAGGTTGGTGATGATCTGCTTCATCGACAATTCCTCCGCCCGGACAGCCGGCAGGTCGGGCGGCAGGTCCACCTCGATGGTCACGTTGCCAAGCTGGGCACGGGGATGGACGAGGCGGACGCTGCTCATCATCACCCTGCCGATATCGATGACGCTGTCCTGCAACTCCTTCTTGCCGGCTTCGATCTTCGACATGTCCAGGATATCGTTGATAAGTTCGAGCAGCAGGCGGCCGCTGTCGTGGATGTCGTGCGCGTATTCGACGTATTCCGGGCGCCCGGCGGGACCGAACATCTCCTCCATGATGATTTCGGAAAAGCCGATGACGGCGTTCAGCGGCGTCCGCAGCTCGTGGCTCATATTGGCCAGGAACTCGGTCTTGGCCCGGTTGGCAAGATCGGCCTGCTCCTTGGCCTGCCGCATGGTTTCTTCGGCGGCCTTGCGCTCGGTGACGTCCTCGACTTTGCCTTCGTAGTAAAGCAGGCGGCCGGCGCCGTCGCGCACGGCGCGTGCGGTCTCGTCGATCCAGATCCGCCGTCCGTCCTTACGGACGATCTCGGACTCGAAGCTGTAGATGATGTCCTGCTGTTCCAGCAGCCGAACGAATTCCGCGCGGCTGGACGGATCCACGTAAAGGTGCCGGCTGACGTCCTGAAGCGCCTCCAGAACCTCTTCCGGGGTTTCGTAGCCGTAGATGCGGGCAAGAGCCGGGTTGGCGCTCAGCATCCTGCCGTCGGGCGAGGTCTGGAAAATGCCTTCCACCGCGTTCTCGTAGATGTCGCGGTACTTGCGCTCGCTGTCGCCCAGTGCCGCCGCAGTCCGGTAATGCTCGTCGATCCGGCGCTGGAGTTCGTGATTGGCGCGCTTCAGGCTGGACGCCAGCGCACGGACATCGCGCGCGCGGCGCTGGGTCGTGTTGAGATAGGCCGCCAGCACGGCGGTCAGGATGAGGCTGCCGAACAGGGTCCCTGCCGGCGCGAAGGCGAGCAGCGGCGGCAGCTTGAGTACCGTACCCTGAAACTGGGCGATCCAGACCCTGTCACCCAGCGCCAGCTTGGAATGGAAGATGACAGGGCCGGCCAGCATGGTCGGTTGCGTCGCCGGATCGGCGCCAAGGCCGTAAAGGGTGATGTCGGGGGCCTGCGGGTCATAGATTTTCAAGCTGGATGCAGCCGCTTCGGGAACGTCCCCGGATCGCCTGCGGAACAGCGTGTCGAAAGCCGCGAGACCTACTGCGGCGCCCGTGACCGCTCCGTCCCGGCTCTGCCGTGTCGGAACCGCGACGGCAAGGACACGGCCATCCGCCATGCCCAGGGACGAGCCATCGACCACCGCCGTCGCCAGCGGGCGCCCGGTCTGCGCGGCTGCGATCAGGACACGCAAGTCGGGCGAGCTTTCGAGCGCCGCCAGTTGTCCCGGCATCACCCGCGACCCGGCAGTGTAGGAAGCCGCTGCCCCGCCAGCCGGGACCGGAGCCCAGAACAGCAGGTCGACATCCTTCCCTTCGGATAGGATATGGTCGATGAAGCCCGAAAATCTCTCCGGCGTAACGGCACCGGAAGCGCCGAACAGCCCGCTCACCGCCCGTACGGCGTCCTCGACGGTGCGGATGCGGCGCTGGATGGTTTCGGTCGTTCGTCCAGCCTGGACTTCCAGGTTGTCGGCAAGATGGGCAATGGTCTGCTCGCGAACCGCGAAGAAAATCGTCACCGAAACGATCAGGCCGACGATGATAACGGCGAGCGTGGTATGGCGGGCCCAACCGGTGCGGCCACGTTGCCGGCCCCGCTGGCGATGTGCCGGCACCGTAGATTTCCGATCCGGATAATTGACCCCTGGAAAGCCGCTTCGGTCCGGTTGTTCGCTCGTACTTATGTTCGACATGCCATCGCTGTTCACTGATCCGGCACCAACTGGCGTAACCATGCATTTAACTAGCATTATAAGAAAATTAATCTAACCGGCATCGCCGTGGATGGCATCAGGTTTCTTTGGGCCTGGATGATTGGCCGCAGTGTTCTATTGTCATGCCGGCCACCGACCACATCGAACGCCGTCCCAAACCGCCGTCCAAGCAAAGGCTTCCGGTATGAACGATCCAGCGGTCATCGAGTTTCCAAGCCACCGCGCGGTCCCGCGCGCGGCCGTCATCGGCGCCGGCCTGTCCGGACTGATCTGCGCCGAACGGCTGATCCGGCAGGGATGGTCCGTCACCGTTTTCGACAAGGGACGCGGGCCGGGTGGACGGCTTTCGACACGACGCGCCGACGACCTCCGGTTCGACCACGGCGCGCAGTATTTCACCGCGCGAGACCAGCGATTCCGGGATCGTGTCGACGCCTGGGTCCATGACGGCATCGTGGCCCTCTGGAACGGCCGCATCGTCCGCATCGGGAAGACCGGATCGGAGGGGGAGTTGTCGCTGGAAGAGTCGCCGGGCGAGCGATTCGTCGGCATGCCCGGCATGAACGCGCCGGCCCGCGCCCTAGCGACCGTGGTCGAGCCGCAGGCCGGCGTCCGGGTCGCGAGCGTGGTGCCCGACGGACGGCGCTGGCGCCTGGAAGACGAGCGCGGCGGCGACCTCGGCAGTTACGACATGGTGGCGGTCGCGGTGCCCAGCCCTCAGGCGGTGCCCTTGTTGGCGGAGGCGCCCGATTTGGCCTCCCGTGCCGCCGATGCCGTCATGGCGGGATGCTGGACGGTGATGGCGCGGTTCGAACGGCGGCTGGACCTCGGCTACGACGGCGCCTTCGTCACTGGATCGCCGCTGTCCTGGATCGCGCGCGACAGTTCCAAACCCTGCCGGCCCGACGGCGAGGCCTGGGTGCTTCACGCATCGCCGGAATGGTCGCAGAGGCATATCGAGGACGAGCAGGATACCGTGATCGAAGCCCTGACTGCGGCACTACGCGATCTCGTCGGCACGGCAGCCGCCGTCCCGACCGAGCATCTGGCGGCCCACCGCTGGCGTTTTTCCCTGCCGCTCCATGCCCTGGACGAGGAATGCCTATTCGATCCGGAACGCGGATTGGGCGCTTGCGGCGACTGGTGCAACGGCGCCCGCGTGGAAGGGGCCTATCTCAGCGGGTTGGCGCTGGCCGAACGGATGATCGCCGCGGCGCAGAGGTCACCGGCTTGACGTTGCACCTGGAGAACAACACCGTGCCATCCCCCTGCACGCGTGTCTGCGTGATCGATCCGGCATCGAAACTTTGCCGGGGATGTCTGCGTACCATCGACGAGATCACCGATTGGAGCGGCAAATCCCCGGCTGAAAAGCGCGCCGTGCTGGCGCAGGTGGAGAAGCGGCGGAAAGAGTAGGCCTGCCTTAACGCTGGTCGATCAGGTCGAACTCGGCTGTCGGTTCGGTCTCGACCAGTTCGGCGATCGTGTCGTAGGCTTGGGCATTGCTGTCCATCTGGTCCTTGATCGGATCGTTCTGCTCGCCGACATGGCGGAAGAAGGTCGCGGCGTCCCGCAGAAGCTTGGCGGCGATTTCGGCATTGGTAGCCATCGGCGTGGTCCTTTTTCCGGAGGAGCGTATTCGGACTCCAACAAGGCCACGCTCGGATGGTTGCAGGCGGTGCTATCCGCCCGGACCTAGGCGGATGCCTTGCTCAGCGCCGCGACGCGGTCGCGGTCGCTCTTCAGCCGGGAGAGATGCTGGCTGATCACGCCGGCGAGATGGGTCGGCAAGTCCTTGTCGAGCGCCTGCTCGTAACGGCGGACGGCTTCGCTTTCGCCCCGTTCGATCTCCTGGAGGATCGCCGTCCGGTCGCGTCCCATGACGGACGACTTGAGGCCGACGAAGAAGCGGTGTGCCCCGCCCAGGATGGTGCCGCTCGCCTCCGGCGCCCCGCCCTGTTCCGCAACGTGCTTCTGGAGGTCCCGGACCATGGCGCCGCGCTGGGCCGACAGATCGTTGAACAGGGACTTGAGATCCTGTTCCTCGGCGTCTTCGGCGGATTTGCGGTACCCTTCGTGACTGTCCTCGGTGATCTGGATCAGGTCGTTCAGGGTATCGACAATCTCGTCCTTGGTCATGGCGGACTCCAACAGGGGGTTCTTACCGGCAAGCGTTTGCGTATCGGCAAGAACCCGAACCAACCTGAATTGGTTCCCATATCCTGAAGTAGCCAGCCCCGGAAGAAGTCAGCCGCGCGGAGCGTGCTTGTTCAGGATGCGCTGGAGCGTCCGACGATGCATCTTCAAGCGGCGCGCGGTCTCCGACACGTTGCGGTCGCACTGCTCGAACACCCGCTGAATATGTTCCCAGCGGACTCGATCGGCCGACATCGGGTTTTCCGGCGGCGGCGGCAACGGACGGCCGTCGGCAAGCAATGCCGCTTCCACCGCGTCGGCATCGGCCGGCTTGGGCAGGTAATCGACGGCGCCGGCCTTGACCGCCGCGACGGCAGTCGCGATGTTGCCGTACCCGGTCAGCACCACGATCCTGCTGTCGGGACGGGCATCGCGCAAGGCGGCGACCACGTCCAGCCCGCTGCCGTCGCCCAGCCTCAGATCGACCACGGCGAAGACGGGGGCGGATTCCTGGGCAACCTCTATCCCCATCGCGACGCTGTCGACCGCGACGACGTCGAAGCCGCGCTTCTCCATCGCTCTCGCCAGACGGTTGCGGAATGGGGGGTCGTCATCGACAACCAGTAGGCTGCGGGAAGCGTCGCCGGAGAATGTAAGTTTGGCGGGCTCGCCTGTCGGACCGATCTCGGATGTCATTCTGCGTTCCCGTCCTCAGCCTTTCGTGTCGAAAATCGGTGGAATCCACCGTACGACAACTTGCGCCCCGCCGCTACGACTATTGGCGAACCCGACCATCGCGCCGGTCCGTTCCAGCAGGGTCTGCGCGATGAAGATGCCGAGCCCCATATGCGCCCGTCCGTCCGCCCGGCCGCCCTCGACACGCGTCGATATGTACGGCTCGCCGATCCGGTGCAGCAGGCTCTGCGGGAAGCCCGGACCGTCGTCGGTCACCGTAATCGTCAGTGATTCCAGGTCCCAGCGGGCACGGACGGTCACGCGGGACCGGGCGAACTGGGTGGCATTCTGGATCAGGTTTCCGAGCCCGTGGATGATTTCAGGGCTGCGCCGGATCATCGGCACGGCGGGTCCGGCGACCGCGTCGGTCTCCAGGACGAATTGTATATGACCCAGGCGATGGGGAGCGCCGGCGGCGTCGATCAACGCCGCGACCGTCAGGCGGTCGAACGGCTCGCCGCCCTCCGCCTCCGGCTTGCGGGACAACTCGGCCAGGATGTCGCGGCAGCGCAGACTCTGGCTTTGCAGCAGCGCTATGTCCTCGGCCAGCGGACTGTCCGGCGGGATCTCGCTCGCCAGTTCCTTGGCGACGAGATGGATGGTGCCCAGCGGCGTGCCGAGTTCATGGGCCGCGGCCGCCGCCAGCGCGCCCAGCGCCGACAGCCGCTGCTCACGCTCCAGCGCCATCTGGCTGGCGGACAGCGCGTCGGAGATCGACCGCGCCTCCTGCGCCACGCTCCAGACATAGGCGGTGATGAAGATCGCGGAGAGCGACAGCGCCAGCCAGATGCCGAGCAGGTAGAGCGGCGGCAGGCCCACGGCGCCGTTGGCCCAGGGCAGCGGGAACTGCCAGAGCGCCAGCCCGGTCAGGCAGCACAGCGCCAGCACCGTCAGCGCCGTCACGCTGACCCGCGACAAAATGGTACCGGCGACCGTCAGCGGCGCCAGGATCAGGATCGCGAAGGGATTTTGCAGCCCGCCGGTCAGGTAGAGCAGCAGCGTCAATTGCAGCGTGTCGTATCCCAGGTACAGCGCGGCGTCGCGGTCCGCCAGCCGGGGCCGCGCACCGCGCTGGGCCTGCGCCGCGAGGTTCAGCAGCACCGAGGCGCCCATCGCGGCCAGCGCCGGTCCCAGCGGCAGCTTGAAGCCAAAGCCGTAATGGACGGACAGCACGGCGGTCAGCTGGCCGAACACCGCGATCCAGCGGATCAGGATCAGAGTGCGCAGCGTCACCCGGCCGTCGATGGCGGTGGCGATGGGAGTGGCGTGGGGAGGGTATGCTGTTTCGGTCATGCGGACGGCTTGGACCCGGGGGTGGTCAGGGATGGGCGGACCTGCCATATAGCCTGCTTATGTCCCAAGCTGTCATTAAAGTCGAAGGCCTGACCAAGCGGTTCGACGACACCACCGCCGTAGACGCCATCAGCTTCGCCGTGCCCGCGGGCACGGTGGTCGGACTGCTGGGCGGCAACGGCGCCGGCAAGACCACGACCATCTCCATGCTGCTGGGCTTGCTGCTGCCGACTTCCGGCACGATCGAGGTCCTGGGCGTCGACATGCTGCGCCACCGGCACCGGGTCCTGACCCGGATGAACTTCTCGTCCCCCTATGTCGACCTGCCGCACCGGCTGACCGTGGCGGAGAACCTGACCGTCTACGGCCATCTCTACGGATTGGCGGGCGTCCGGCGCCGCGTCGCGGAGATCGCGGAGGCGTTGGACATCGCCCAGTTCCTGAAGAAGCCCGTCGGCAAGCTGTCGGCCGGACAGAAGACCCGCGTCGCCTTGGCCAAGGCGCTGCTCAACAAGCCGGACGTGCTGCTGCTGGACGAGCCGACCGCCTCGCTCGACCCCGATACGGCGGACTGGGTCCGGACATACCTGGAGACCTTCCGGCGGGAAACCGGCGCCACGATCCTGCTGGCGTCCCACAACATGCTGGAGGTCGAGCGGCTGTGCAGCCTCGTCCTGATGATGCGCAAGGGCTCCATCGTCGATCGCGGCACGCCGGCCGAGTTGCTGGAACGTTACGGCCGCGACACGATGGAGGATGTCTTCCTGGACATCGCGCGCGAACGCCGGACCGGCGGCGTCGCCGACGCGGCGGACTGATTTACTGGGAATGAGAACGATGGGTGCGTCTGTACGCCGCATCGCGGCGATGGTGCTGCGCTACTGGTATCTGCTGCGCGGCTCCTGGCCGCGAATCCTGGAACTGGCGTACTGGCCGACCGTCCAGATGATCATGTGGGGCTTCATCAGCCAGTTCATGGCGACCAACAGCACTTGGGTCGCACAGGCTGCCGGCGTGCTGATCGCGGCGGTGCTGCTGTGGGACGTGCTGTTCCGGGGCCAGCTCGGCGTGTCGGTATCGTTCCTGGAGGAGATGTGGTCGCGCAACCTGGGCCACCTGTTCGTCAGCCCGCTGCGGCCCGGCGAATGGGTGACGGCGCTGATGACGATGAGCCTGATCCGGACGCTGATGGGGACGATCCCGGCGGCCCTGCTGGCAATCCCCGTGTTCGGCTATTCGATCTTCGACATGGGGCTACCGCTGGCGGCCTTCTTCGGCAACCTGATCGTCATGGGCTGGTGGCTGGGCCTGCTGATCGTTGCCCTGATCCTGCGGCACGGCCTGGGCGCCGAAAGCCTCGCCTGGGTCGCCGTCTTCCTGCTCGCCCCCGTCAGCGCCGTCTACTACCCGGTATCCGTGCTGCCCGGCTGGCTCCAGGCGGTGGCCTGGACGCTGCCTTCCGCCCATGTCTTCGAAGGCATGCGGGCGCTGATGTTCGAGGACGCCGTCCGCTGGGACCACCTGGCCTGGGCGACCGGCCTCAACATCGCCTACATGGCGGCCGCAGCCGGCGTCTTCCTGCACTTCTTCAACGTCGCCCGCCGGCGCGGCGCGCTGCTCCAGACGGGGGAGTGATACCAGAACCGGAAAGTTCCGACTTGCTGGCCCAACACCTCCGTCAGGAACGGCTAGAACGCTTGTCCGATGCTGATATAGAGCTGCCAGCTCGAGTCGGTCGGCCGCTTGTTCAGCGGCACCGCAACGTCGACCCGCAGCGGTCCGAACGCCGTGTAATACCGTGCGCCGATACCGGCGCCCCAGCGCAGCTCTTCCGAAAAGTCGAGCGTCGGTGAATCATAGACGTTGCCGCCGTCGATGAAGGGCACGATGCCGATGGTGTCGGTCACCTTGACCCGCATCTCCGCCCCGACCTCGATCAGGCTGCGTCCGCCGGTCGGCTCGCCTTCCGAGTCCAGCGGCCCGACGTCCTGGTACCCATAACCCCGGATCGATCCGCCGCCGCCGGCATAGAAGCGCTTGTCCGCCGGAATGGCCGCCGTGCTCGACCCGAAGACGCTGCCCAGCGAGAACCGCCCCGCCGCCACGAAACGCCCGTCGCCGGCAAAATCGTAATAGGCGCTGTTGGTCAGCCGGGCGATGGAGAAGATCGACCCCTCGCCGCCGATCTGCTTATAGGGCGTCACCAGCAGGTCGGTGCGGAACCCCCTGGTCGGGTTCAGCAGGTCGTTGGTGCCGTCGTAGCTGACATGCAGGGGAACGCCGAACAGCGTGCTGTCGATCGTGCCGCCCAGGTTGTCGGTGACGCTGGACTGTTCCAGCGACACGCCGCCCGATACCGTCAAGCCATCGGTCAGCTTCCGCTCCAGCAGGGCGGACAGCACGATGGCGTCGCGGTCATAGGCGTCCGGCCGCTCGCGCAGCAGGGTCGCATCCAGGATCAGCGACTGGTTGAGCGTCAGGAAATCCGGCTTGCGGAAATTGGTATTCAGTCTTGCTTCGATATCCGTCGGATCGTTCTCGCCGATCCGCGCCAGGGTGGCCGATACCCTGAGCTGCTCGGCGCCGCCGAACAGGTTGCGGTGCAGCCAGTAGACATTGGTGCCGAACCCGTCTTCGGTCGAATAGCTGAACCCGGCGCCGATCGCCCGGCGCGGCCTTTCCGCGACCGTGATGGTCACCGGCGTCACGCCGTCCGGTCCCGGTTCCCGGTCCAGCCCGACCCGCACCGACGAGAAGGTGCCCAGGCCGGAGATCGACGACCGGGCCTCCTCGATCGCTTCCGGGCGATACTCCTCCCCCGGCTTCCAGGGGACGCGGTTGCGCACCAGTTGCTCGGTCACCTGATCCAGTCCCTGGACCGAGACGTCGCCGTACCGGGTCAGCGGTCCCGGATCGATGATATAGGTGACGTCCATTGTCCGGGTCTCGTGATCCACCACGGCCTTGCGCTCGGCGATGTGGGCGAAGGCGAAGCCCCGTTCGGAAAGCCGGTTGGTGGCTCTGCTCTCGGCATCGACCACCTTGGCCGCCAATGCC
The DNA here is from genome assembly GCF_000936425.1 of Skermanella aerolata KACC 11604. Lineage (GTDB taxonomy): Bacteria > Pseudomonadota > Alphaproteobacteria > Azospirillales > Azospirillaceae > Skermanella > Skermanella aerolata. The sequence continues at coordinate 108,584 of NZ_AVFK01000019.1, forward strand.
GTTTCCCCCACCAGGATGCCAAGGTCGGCCGCCGTGATCGGGGCGCCCTCCAGTGCCACGCCGCCGGCCCCCGCCACCGTGATCCGGTCGAAGGTATAAGCCGGCCCGGTCTCCACCGCGACGTTGACCTTGGCCGGCTCGACCGTGGTATCGACCACGATCTCGACCTTGCCGTCGTAGAACCCGACCGAGCGAAGCGCCGTCAGCAGGCGTTCCCGGTCGGCATCGGCCCGCCGGCGCAGCCCGATCGGGCTTGGCGGCGGCTGCTCGTTCAGGCGGAACAGCGTGGCCGTCCCCTGGAGCAGGTCGCGGAGCGAGGTGTCCTCCACGCCCGTCAGGGTGACCTCGTACGGCGTCTGCTGCGCCGAAACCGGCAAGGCGGCCATGCCACCGACGGCGAGCAGCGCCGCCAGCCCCGCCACGCCGCAGGAAAGACGAAGACGCCCCCGGAAACCGGCCCGGGTATGGGCGCGCGAGCGGATCGGGCGGGATGAACTGGTGCGGTGGCAGGAAGTCAGGGGTCTTCTCCGTTCGGGCAGTGCGTGGCAAACGTAGTGGTGACGGACGAGGTTCCCCCTGGCAACCCCCGTTCCCTGGCTTTCGGCCATCATTCACTTGAAAACCCGAAACCTGCTCCCCACTTGGGCTAAGCGGATCGGAACGCAATGGCAATGCTTGACGGGAATACCCGCCGGGCGTTCCTGTCGCACCGGTTCCACTTGTAGTTTGAGGCGCAAACTGTATACTGCGCCGCAACATGACCCGGGCACTGAGATGAATCGTGGATTCATCATCAACGTGTTTATCCGGGCGTTTTTGTTTGCCCGCGGTACGCCGCGGCTCAACCCGGGACATCAGAGAAGTTCGGTATGGATCTGCGGAATATCGCTATCATCGCACACGTCGACCATGGCAAGACCACACTGGTCGACGTGCTGCTTCGCCAGTCCGGTTCCTTTCGCGAAAACCAGCAGGTCGCCGAACGGGCGATGGACAGCAACGACCTGGAACGTGAGCGCGGCATCACCATCCTCGCCAAGTGCACGTCGGTTCTTTGGGACGGCACCCGCATCAACATCGTGGACACCCCCGGCCACGCCGATTTCGGCGGCGAGGTCGAGCGTATCCTGAGCATGGTCGACGGCGTCGTAGTGCTGGTCGATGCGGCCGAAGGCCCCCTGCCCCAGACCAAGTTCGTGGTCGGCAAGGCGCTCAAGCTCGGTCTGCGTCCCATCGTCGTGATCAACAAGGTCGATCGTCCCGACGCCCGCGCCCACGAAGTCCATGACGAGGTGTTCGACCTGTTCGCGTCGCTGGAAGCGACCGACGAGCAGCTCGACTTCCCGACCCTGTTCGCTTCCGGCCGCAACGGCTGGGCGGCGGAGAGCCTGGAAGCCGAACGCGTCGACATGAAGCCGCTGTTCGAGCTGGTCCGCCGCCATGTACCGCCGCCGAAGGTCGCCGCCAACAAGGACGACGCGAACTTCACGATGCTGGTGACGACGCTGGAAGCCAACCCTTATCTGGGCCGCATCCTGACCGGCCGGATCGAGACCGGCACCGCCCGCGCCAACATGCAGATCAAGTCGCTGTCGCGTGACGGCAAGGTGATCGAGACGGGCCGCATTTCCAAGCTGCTGGCCTTCCGCGGCCTGGAGCGGGTCGGCGTCGACGAGGCGCAGGCCGGTGACATCGTCGCCATCGCGGGCCTGACCAAAACAACCGTCGCCGATACCATCTGCGACCCCGCCGTCGATACCGCCCTGCCGGCCCAGCCGATCGATCCGCCGACGCTGGCGATGACCTTCTCGGTCAACGACAGCCCGCTGGCCGGCCGCGAAGGCGACAAGGTCACCAGCCGCATGATCCGCGACCGGCTGTTCCGCGAAGTCGAAGGCAACGTCGCCCTCAAGGTCTCCGAGACCGATGGCGCCGATGCGTTCGAAGTCGCCGGCCGTGGCGAACTTCAGCTCGGCATCCTGATCGAGACGATGCGCCGCGAAGGGTTCGAGCTGTCGATCTCCCGTCCGCGCGTCCTGTATCAGAACGACCCGGTCACCGGCCAGCGCCTGGAGCCGATCGAGGAAGTCGTTATCGACGTCGACGAGGAGTTCTCGGGCAGCGTCGTCCAGAAGGTCTCCGAGCGTAAGGGCGACCTGATCGAGATGAAGCCGTCGGGTGCCGGCAAGTCGCGCCTGGTGTTCCATGTGCCGTCGCGTGGCCTGATCGGCTACCAGAGCGAGTTCATGACCGATACGCGCGGCACCGGCCTGATGAACCGCCTGTTCCACGGCTACGCCCCGTACAAGGGCGCCATCGCCTCGCGTCACACCGGCGTCCTGATCTCCAACGGCGACGGCATGGCGGTTGCCTACGCGCTGTGGAACCTGGAAGACCGTGGCCCGATGATGATCGATCCCGGCGTGCCGGTCTATCAGGGCATGATCATCGGTGAGCACACCCGCGGCAACGACCTGGAAGTCAACGTCCTCAAGGGCAAGCAGCTCACCAACATCCGCGCCGCCGGCAAGGATGAAGCGGTGCGCCTGACCAACCCGATCGTGATGACGCTGGAAAAGGCGATGTCCTACATCGCCGACGACGAGCTGCTGGAAGTGACACCGAAGTCGATCCGGCTCCGCAAGAAGCACCTCGATCCCAACGAGCGCAAGCGCGCCTCGAAGCAGGCCGAAGCCAGCTAAGCTCGGGTTACCCGACGTTCGTTCAAGTGCCGCGTCCCACTCAGTGGGGCGCGGTTACTTTTTGGAGCCAGCGGATCAGTTCTTCCCGCTCGGCATCGTTGCCGATGGTCTGGACCGGCATCTTGGTCCCCGGCGTGACGACGTCAGGCCCCAGCCGGAACAGCTCGCCGACCGTCTCCGCCGTCCAGACGATGTCGCCATCCCTGAGCGCCGCCGAGTACGGATACCCCGGCACGGTCCCGATCTTCCGCCCGAATAGCCCGTAAAGCGTCGGCCCCGCCTTGTTGCCGCCGTCCGGCGTGACCGTATGGCAGGCCCCGCAACGCCGGAACAGCTCCGCCCCGCGCTCTCCCTTCGTCATGTCGGAAGCATTGGCAACCTGCGCCGCCTCTGCGGTGCGGACCTCGGCCCCGGTCGCCGTATCCCAGATCCGGATAGCGCCGTCTCCCCCTGCCGTCAGCAGCCGCTTGCTATCGGGCGTGAACGCCAGCCCCCAGACCGGTCCGCGATGTCCCGCCAGCGTGTGAAGCACACGTCCGCTCTCCAGCGCCCACAGCGTCACCGCCCCATTCACCCCCGCCGAGGCGACGGTATTTCCATCCGGTGACACCGCGACGCCGAGCACCGGCGCCGGATCGCTGCCCTCCAGCGCCGGCGAAACCTCTGCCCCCGCTTCCAAGTCCCAGACCCGTACCCGCCCGTCGATCCCGCCCGTGACAACGTGCCTGCCATCAGGAGCCAGCGCCAGCGCATTGACCGGCAGCCCGCCGCCGCCCAGGACCGCGACCTCCCGCCCGTCCTTCCGGTCCCAGACCCGGACGGTCCCGTCCTCCCCCGAACTGACCACTTGGCCGCCGTCCGGCGTAAACGCCACCGCGTTGACATTGCCGGCGTGCCCCGTCAGTTCCGCGACCTGCTCGCCAGTCTCCAAGTCCCACAACCGGACCGTCCGGTCCCAGGCCGCCGAAGCCACCATCCTCCCATCCGAAGCCACGGCCACCCCGGCGACCCGCCCGCGATGCCCGGTCATCACCCGCTCCGGCGCCCCCTGCCCCAGCCGCCACAGCAGCACTTTCCCGTCATCGCCACCGCTGACGACGCGCAAGCCGTCCGGCGTGAACGCGACAGCATTGACCGCCGCCTCATGCCCATGCAGGGCAGCCACTGCCGCCACCGCCTTGAAATCCCAAAGCATGACCGAGTAGTCGAACCCCGCACTGGCAACCCGCGCCCCATCGGCCGAGACCGCAACCCCCTTGACCATACCGCCATGCCCGACGAGTTGAGCGTACGCGCTACCAGAGATGGCCAGCAGTGTGGCGGTGATTATCGGAAAAGTCCGGATGGTGGATCGCACGCTAAGCACTCCGGATTGCTCCATTTTAACCCAAGCTGAATTACCATAAGCCGAGTGCTGCGAACTGGGCAAATGCCACTCCGCCGGCACTCGTTTCAAAAAAGTAGTGATAGCACTACTTTGACTTGATTTATATCCAACCAAGAGCCACAGTAGTGCCATCACTACAAGAGGTGAGCAGGATGCCCCGCACAGTTTCCGCAGCCGATGCAAATCGGCAGTTTTCCACAATTCTCGGCCATGCCGTCGAGGGGGAAACTGTCATTATTACCCGGCGCGGCGCCCCCGTAGCGCAGCTCGTTCCTTATGGACGCCCCCCTGCCGATGAAGCGCGAGCAGCGGCATGGAATCGCTTGCTGACGACGCTTGAGGAAGGTGTGCATCTCGGTGGAGCAAAGTTCGACCGTGACTCCTTGTACGACCGCTGACCGTTCCATGCGATTCACGCTCGACACCAATATCCTTGTCTATGCGGTCGATAAGGATGCGGGAGAACGGCATCGTCAGGCCGTAGATTTGGTCCAACGTGCACGCGGCCGGGACTGCGTGCTGACGCTCCAGTCCCTCGCCGAGTTGTTCCGGACTCTCACCAGCGCGAAGCTGCGGATCGAGCCCGCTCGTGCCGCCGGTCTGGTCCAGCAATGGCGCGATGTGCTTCCTGTCGTAGCCGCCGATGACTTGTGTTTGACGGACGCCATGGACGCGGTCACCCATCACGGATGGTCGTTCTGGGATGCAATGATCTGGGCGACCGCGAAGCGTCACGGCTGCCGCCTGCTGCTGTCGGAAGACGGACAGGCGGGACGGACGTTGGGTGGCGTTACCATCATCAACCCGTTCGCCCCAGGCCCCCAACCGCTGCTCGAAGAAGCGCTTGGCAGATCATAACGCCATCCGCCAAGCTCACTCCGCCGCCATCGAATCCGCCCGTATCGTCTCCACCCGGATCTCCTCCGTCAACCGCGCCTTGTACTCGGCGAACTCCGGCGTCGTCTTGACCGTGTAAGTCCGCGGATGCGGCAGGTCTACCGCCACGTCGCACTTGATCCGGCCCGGCCGGGCCGTCATCACGACGACGCGGTTGGCCAGGAAGATCGCCTCGTCGATGTCGTGCGTGACGAACAGCACGGTCTTGCGGTCGGCTTCCCAGATGCCCAGCAGCAATTCCTGCATCAGCGCCCGCGTCTGGTTGTCCAGCGCGCCGAACGGCTCGTCCAGCAGCAGCACCTTGGGATCGTTGGCGAGCGCCCGCGCAAGAGCGGTTCGCTGCTTCATACCGCCCGACAGCGTCTTCGGGTAGTGGTCGGCGAACTGCCGCAAGCCCACTTTCTCCAGGAAATAGCCGGAAATCTCCGCCTGCTCCGCCTTCGGCATCCCCTTCTCGCGCAGCCCGAAGCAGATGTTTTCCCGCACCGTCATCCAGGGGAACAGGCTGTACGACTGGAAGACCATGCCCCGATCCGGCCCCGGCCCGCCGACCGGCTGTCCGTCCATCAGCACCCGTCCCGAAGTCGGCGTATCGAGGCCGGCCACGATCCGCAGCAAGGTGCTCTTGCCGCAGCCGGACGGCCCCAGGATCGTGATGAAGTCGTTATGCGCCACGGCCAGATCGGTCGGCTGGAGCGCCACCGTCGCGGCCCCTCCCCGATGGGCCGGCGGGAACACCCGCCCCACTCCCTCGATAGCCAAACTGCTCACGATGCCGCCCACGAAAATAGCCGCTGGTTCAACTGCTTGAACAGGAAGTCGGAGACCAGCCCGATCACCCCGATCACGAAGATCCCGAAGATCATCTGCCCGGTATCCAGAAATCTCTGCGCGTCGATGATCATGAAGCCGATCCCGGCGCTGGCCCCGATCAGCTCCGCGACGATCACATAGGTCCAGGCCCAGCCCAGCACCAGCCGCAGCGTCTCGAAGATCTGGGGTGCGGCAGCCGGCAGCATGACCCGCAGCACCACGCCCCGGCTCTTGGCTCCCAGAGTATAGGCCGCCTCGATCAGCTCCATCCGGACGCCGCCGACGATCACCGCGACCATCAGGCAGATCTGGAAGACGGCGCCGATGAAGATCACCGAGAGCTTCTGCGTCTCGCCCACTCCGGCCCACAGGATCAGCAGCGGGATGAAGGCCGAGGCCGGCAGGTAGCGGGCGAAGGAGATCAGCGGCTCCAGCAGCGCCTCGACCGGCTTGAACGCCCCCATGACGATACCCAGCGGCACCGCCACGGCGGAGGCGATCAGGAAGCCGCCCAGCACCCGCCCGACCGTGACCAAGACGTCGTTGAGGAACCCGAACTCGAAGAACAGCGCGTAGCCGGCCTGCAACGTCGCCCAGGGTCCCGCCAGGAACAGCGGCTTCACCAGACCGCTCGCCGTCACTGCCCACCAGACCGCCACCACCACGACGAACCCCAGTATCCCCAGGGCGATCCTGCGCCCAGGGGAAACCGGCTTCAGCGGCACGAACAAGTCAGCCATAAGAACCAAAATACCCGCTTACTTGACGAAAGACGCATCGACCATGGTCGAGACATCCGCCGGCCGGCGTACCAGCCTGGCTTCCACCATGATGTCGTTGGCTTCCTTGAGGAACTTCGGCAGCGTCTCGCCCAGGTACTCCTTGTTCATGTCGCGGTCGTACCAACTCACGAACTTGGCCGACTCCTTGAACTGCTCCGGCGTCTGGTTCACGTCGGCGCCCATGACCTTGTAGGCGGCTTCCGGCTGCGCCTTGATCATGTCCAGCGCCTCGAACCACGACTTGACCATCGCCTGGACGACGGCAGGGTTCTTCGCGATGTAGTCGGGCTGGAACGCCAGCGTATCGACGATCACGCCGGGGGTATCCGCCGAGGTCGTGATGATCTTGCCGGCGTTGTTGGTCCGCACGGTGGACAGGTAGGGCTCATAGGTCACCGCCGCGTCGAACTGACCGGCGACGAAGGCGTTGGCCGCGTCCTTCGGCTCCAGGTTGGTCAGCTTGAGGTCGTCCAGCTTCATGCCTTCCTGCTTCAGCAGATAGGCCAGCCAGAACTGGGGCACGCCGCCGAACTGCACCGCGACCGACTTGCCCTTCAGCGCCTTGACCGACCCGATGCCGTCCTTCGCCGCGATGCCGTCACCGCCCGCCGAGGTGTCGAGCACCAGCACCTGCGTTACCGGCACGCCGCTCGACGCGTAGAGGATATGGGTATCGACCGTCGTCGTGATCGCCTGGACGTCGCCGGACGCCATCGCCTGATGCCGGTTGGACGTCGGCATTTTCTTGATCTCGACCTCGATGCCGTTCCGCTCGAAGATACCGGCCTTCTGCGCCAGCGTGATCGGCGCGAACCCGGTCCAGCCGCTCATCGCCAGCGTCACCTTGGGCAGGTCCGCGGCAAAGGCGGAACCGGCCGCGCCAGCGGTACAGAACACGGCGCCCAGCATCGCCGCCGTGAAAGCGCCAAACCAACGTCTCGTCATCGTCAGACCTTCCTGTCACTCTCGATTATCCGCCGCACTCGTTCAGCGTATGGTGCGGTGCGATAGCATGGGCCCAAGTCTTTCACAGCGGCCCCGCGCTGCCAACCCGGATGTGTGACGCAAAAGGCAAGGCGCTATCGATCAGGCGGTATTTTTCATAACCTTACATTAACCATATTCAGGCTCTCTTATCCTGCCGCCCGAATGGTGTATCGTATTCGTCGGACCATCCGTCTAAACTTGCTCAACTCTCCTTTGGGCACATGCCCGCCAGAGGATCTCGCTCGCATGAACGACCGGAAATCCGCTACCAGCACCCCAGCACTCTTGGCCGTATCGCTGGCGCTTCTGGCGCCCCTGCCGGCGCTGGCCCAGCCGCCGGCCTCGGGAGCCCCTGTCCAGGCTGCGGCCAATTCCTCGTCCAAGGCACCCAATACCGCCGCGGCGCAGCAGTCGGCGATGGATGAGCGGGCGCTCAACCTGTTCAGCGAAGTGTTCGAGCGGGTGCGCGGGCAGTATGTCGAGAAGGTGACCGACGAGCAGCTGGTAAAGGCGGCCATCAACGGCATGCTGACCTCGCTCGATCCGCATTCCAGCTTCCTCGACACCGAGGATTTCGCCGAGATGCAGGTCCAGACCCGGGGCGAGTTCGGCGGGTTGGGCATCGAAGTCACGCTGGAGAACGGGCTCGTCAAGGTCATCTCCCCGATCGACGACACCCCCGCCGCCCGCGCCGGCTTCCAGAGCGGCGACCTGATCACCCAGATTGACGGCGAGCCGGTCATGGGCCTATCGCTCAAGCAGGCGGTGGACAAGATGCGCGGCCCGGTCGGCCAGCCGATCAAGGTCATGGTCCGGCGCGGCGTCACCGAGGCGGCTCCGTTCGAAGTCAGCCTGACCCGCGAAGTGATCAAGAGCCAGCCGGTCAAGCAGCGGGCGGAAGGCAATGTCGGCTACATCCGCATCACCGGCTTCAGCCGCCAGACCCAGCCGGGCCTGGAAAAGGCGGTACAGACGCTCCAGAACGAGATCGGCAGCAAGCTGATCGGCTACGTCGTCGATCTCCGCAACAACCCTGGCGGGTTGCTCGATCAGGCGGTGTCGGTCGCCGACAGCTTCCTCGACAAGGGCAACATCGTTTCGACCCGTGCCCGCGACGGCGTCGAGACCCAGCGCTTCGACGCGACCAACGGCGACCTGACCAAGGGCCTGCCGATCGTCGTCCTGGTCAACGGCGGTTCGGCTTCCGCATCGGAGATCGTCGCCGGCGCCCTCCAGGACCAGCACCGCGCGGTGCTGCTGGGCACCCAGACCTTCGGCAAGGGCTCCGTCCAGACAATCATGCCGCTGACCGAGCAGAAGGCCATGAAGATCACGACGGCCCGCTACTACACGCCATCGGGCCGCTCGATCCAGGCGCTGGGCGTCACTCCCGACATCACGGTCGAGCAGGCCAAGCTGGAAAAGGTGGCGCAGGCCCCGACCCGCAAGGAAGCCGACCTACGCGGCGCCCTGAGCAACGATACGGTCGCGAAGCCTCCCGCCGGCGCCGCTCCCGGTGCTCCCGGCGCTCCCGCCCCGGTGACGACGAAGTCCGATGCGGCACCCGGCAGCGCCGAGGACTACCAGCTCCAGCGCGCGGTCGACCTGCTGGTCGGGACCTCGCTGTTCCGCCAGCTTCCGGGGCAGGCGCCCGGTCAGGCTTCTCCGTCGCCCATGGTCACCAAGACTTCAGGCTGAAGTCATCGGCGGCCGGAACAGAAAAGGCGGCGGGCAAATCGCCCGCCGCCTTTTTGCTGGCCGTGAATTCGTCAGCTACACCGGCGGCAGCGCGTTCAGCTTCTCTTCGACTTCCGCGAAGCTTGGCATGTATTCGTGGGAGATCGCCTTGCGGCCGGTCTCCACGCTGATCTGCGGCGCCTGCCCGTGCAAGTGGGCCGTGATGATCACGCGGATCACGTGGTAGAACTTGATCTCGTCATCGTAGATGCCTTGCAAGCGCGTGGCGATCGGGCCGAAGATGCCGTAGGCCAGCAGCACGCCCAGGAAGGTGCCGACCAGCGCGCCGCCGATCATCTTGCCGAGCACGGGCGGCGGTTCGTTCAGCGAGCCCATGGTCTTCACCACACCCAGCACCGCCGCGACGATGCCGAGAGCCGGCAGAGCGTCGGCCATGCCCTGGAAAGCGTGAGACACGTGCAGGCCTTCGCCATGGAAGGCCTTGATCTCGCGTTCCATGATGTCTTCGACCTGATGCGGGTCGTCCTGGCTCATCGACACCATGCGCAGGTAGTCGCAGATCAGGTCCTGCGCGAAATGGTCGTGCGTGATCTTGGGATAAGCCTGGAAGATCGGACTCTCGCTCGGCTTTTCGATATGGGGCTCGATCGCGACCGTGCCCTTGTTCTTGGCGAGTTTCAGCAACTGGAACATCAACGTCAGGATGTCCATGTAGTCGGCTTTTTTGAACTTGGCGCCCTTGATCACCTTCGGCATGTCCTTCAGCGCATGCTTGATGCCGTGCGCGCTGTTGGAAATCAGGAAGGTGCCGACGGCGGCGCCGCCGATGGTCGCCATCTCGTGCGGCAAGGCATGCAGCACGATCTCCATATTACCGCCAGTTGCCGCGTAAACGCCGAAGACGCAGATGAAGAGGAAAACGAGTCCACCGATTGCAAGCATGACCGTCCGACTTGCCGATAAAGAAATGTTTACGTTCTTAAGTCAGGTTGTCTGCCTTGACACGCTTGGAAATGCGCGGAAATGCGGAAAAACCTGCATAAGTCGAGCGCATCTTGAAGCGGAAGTCTTAACATTTCGTCAGCCAATTCCTTCAGTCAGGTGAGCAATGGCAAAGTCCGAGCGGCCCATCATCATCAAGCGCATCATCGTGGCCGGCGGCGGCCATCATGGCGGCGCCTGGAAGGTGGCCTATGCCGACTTCGTGACCGCGATGATGGCGTTCTTCCTGCTGCTGTGGCTGCTCGGCTCGACCACGGAGGACCAGCGCAAGAGCCTCGCCGACTACTTCTCTCCCAGCCCGGCGGTTTCCAGCTCCAACAGCGGCTCCGGCGGGCTGCTGGGCGGCGTCACGATCTCGGTCCCCGGCAGCCTGTCGTCGCCCAACGCCGCCTTCACGTCGCAGGACTCGGCGCCCAATACCCTTACCAAGCCCTCCGAAAACGACGGTGACAGCAGCGGCGCCGGCGAAGGCGCCGAGGGCGAGGACAGCGGCCAGGGCAAGGACCCCGGCCAGCAGGCCGCCGGAGCGCCGCCCAAGCCCGGCGCCCCGCCGTCCCTGACCCCGGAGCAGCGCGAGAAGCGCCAGTTCGACAAGGCGGCCGATGCGCTGAAACAGGCGCTGGAAGCCTCTCCCGACCTTCAGGGCCTCAAGAACAACCTGCTGGTCGATCAGACGCCGGAAGGCATGCGCGTCCAGATCGTCGACAACGAGGGCAAGAGCATGTTCGCGTCCGGCAGCACGCAGATGAACGACGACATGCGGAAGCTCCTGACCAAGGTCGTCCAGGCCATCGGTCCGCTGAACAACAAGATCGCGATCCGGGGCCACACCGACGCCACTCCGTTCGCCAACAACCCCCAGGGCAACTGGGACCTGTCCAGCCAGCGCGCCAGCGTCACACTGAAGGCGTTGACCGCGATGGGTCTGTCCCCGAACCGTCTGGCCGATGTCAGCGGCCGGGCCGAAGTGGATCCCCTGTTCCCGGAAAACCCCAAGGACCCGCGCAACCGCCGCATCTCGATCATCCTGTTCAAGCAGGCGAAGTGAACTCGCTTGACCTTCTTCCCCGCCGCGTGAGATTGTCCGGTTCATGAGCAACATCGTTCTCACAGCAGCGCAGCGTTGGTGGTGGCCCGTGTAATCGGGCGGCCAAACCTCACGCATGCGATCGCAGTGATCGACATCGAGGCCGTCACGGGTTCCGGGCGGCCTTTGTTTTTGTCGGGGATTGGGATCTGACGAAGCTGGGTACACCGGGGGTCCGTGGCGGCAGTCAAAGCCAGCCAATAAAGCCAGACACTTGATCGGGGACCCTGTTATGAGCTTCAACGACAAGGAAACACTGGATTACCGGACGCGCGGCGGCATCAGGGTCGAGCGCCGCCTGATCCGGCAGCCCTATGAGGGCGCCGTTGAGCCGCTGGTCGATGCGCTGGAGCGGCGGCGCGGCGTGCTGCTGTCCTCCAGCTTCGAATATCCCGGCCGCTATACCCGCTGGGACCTGGGCTTCGTCGATCCGCCGGTCATGCTGACGGCGCGCGACCGCGACGTCAGGATCGAGGCGCTCAACCTGCGCGGCCGGGTGCTGGTCCGCGCCATCGCCGAAAACCTCGCCGATCTCGATGCGCTGGAACGGTTCGATACCGCGCCGGGGCGGATCGACTGCCGGGTCGAGCCCGTGGCGCCGGGCACCTTCGCGGAGGAAGACCGCAGCCGGCAGCCTTCCGTCTTCTCGGTGCTGCGGGCAATCTCCGATCTGTTCAGCGCGCCGGACGACCATACGCTGGGGCTCTACGGCGCTTTCGGCTACGATCTGGCCTTCCAATTCGAGGCGATCCGCCGGAGGCTGGAGCGTGGCGGCGACCAGCGCGACCTCGTGCTGTATCTGCCGGACGAGGTGCTGGTCGTCGACCATCTGCGCGCAACCGCGACGATCCACCATTACGAATTCACGGCGGCGGGCGAGCGGACGCACGGTCTGGCGCGATCCACGGCCCCCGCCCCCTACAGCCTCGATGCCGCGGCCGATCCCGCCAACGATCACGCAACCGGCGACTACGCCGCCTCGGTCGAACGGGCGCGCGACGCCTTCAAGCGCGGCGACCTGTTCGAGGTCGTCCTGAGCCAGGTATTCGCCGAGAAATCCGTTAGCGGCCCGTCAACCCTGTTCCGCCGCCTGCGCCGCGCCAACCCTTCCCCCTACGGCGCATTGATCAACCTTGGCGACGGCGAGTTCCTGATCGCGGCGTCGCCGGAAATGTATGTCCGGGTGGAGGGCCGGCGGATCGAGACCTGCCCGATCTCCGGCACCATCGCGCGCGGCGCCGATGCGATCTCGGACGCCGCCCAGATCCTGACGCTGCTGAACTCGGCCAAGGACTCGGCGGAATTGACCATGTGTACCGACGTCGACCGCAACGACAAGTCGCGGATCTGCGAACCCGGCTCGGTCCGGGTGATCGGCCGACGGCAGGTCGAGCTGTATTCCCGGCTGATCCACACCGTCGATCATGTCGAAGGGACGCTGCGCGACGGGTTCGACGCGCTGGACGGATTCCTCAGCCATACCTGGGCGGTGACGGTGACCGGAGCGCCCAAGCGAAGGGCGATGCAGTTCGTCGAGGACCACGAGAAGTCGGCCCGCCGGTGGTACGGCGGCGCCATCGGCTGCATGACCTTCGACGGCGGCATGAACACGGGGCTGACGCTCCGCACGATCCGGCTGAAGGATGGCGTCGCGGAGGTCAGGGTCGGCGCCACGCTGCTCTACGATAGCGACCCCGTCGCCGAGGACGCCGAATGCCGGCTGAAGGGATCGGCGCTGTTCGGCGTGATCCGGCAGGTGAACGGCAACGGCGGACCGGAGATTCAGCCCACGGCAAGGCCCGGCATGGGGCACCGGATCCTGCTGGTCGACCACGAGGACAGCTTCGTCCATACGCTCGGCAACTACTTCCGGCAGACCGGCGCCGAGGTGACGACGCTGAGGGCGGAAGCTGCCCGCGCGGCACTAGCGGAGATGCGGCCCGACCTGCTGGTGCTGTCGCCGGGTCCGGGGCGGCCGGCGGACTTCGACGTCTCGGCGACGCTCGGTCTGGCAGTGGCGCTGGAGGTACCGGTGTTCGGCGTCTGCCTGGGCTTGCAGGGGATTGCCGAGCATTTCGGCGGCGCCCTGGGCGTGCTGGACCACCCGATGCACGGCAAGGCCTCCGTCGTGCGGGTGCTCGGCGGCGAGTTGTTCGGCGGGCTGCCCCGGAGTTTCACCGTCGGCCGCTATCACTCGCTGTTCGCGGAACGGACAAGCCTGCCCGAAGAGTTGGAGGTCACGGCCGAGAGCGAGGACGGCGTCGTGATGGCGCTGGAACACCGTACGCTGCCGCTGGCCGCCGTCCAGTTCCACCCGGAATCGATCCTGTCGCTGGACGGCGATACCGGGATGACGCTGATCCGTGCCGTCGTGGAAAAGCTCTGCGCGCGTGCCCGGCCGGAGATGGCGGCCGTCGCGTGACGAGCGTCAGGAGGAAGTGTCAGGGGCGGGTCAGGAGCGGACCCGCCTCAGCACCCAGGCGCGGTCCTTATAGGCAAGGTGCAGGTCTTCCTGGCCAAGCAGCCGGCCCATCTCGCAGGCCAGCTCGTTCAGCAGCGCGCAGATGGCGGTATCGTCAAGCTCTGCGCTGTAGAGCGGCAGGACTTCGCCGGTAAAGATCGCGACCGGTTCGCGGTCGCTGCCGGCGGCGCCCTCCCCGCCCGGCCACGCGTAGACCACCTCGCCACGGGTGAACATGCCGGACAGGAAGGGCTGGCCGGCGTCGGCCCGCCGCTTCATCCAGTCGTGGGCGGCGCGGACCGCTTCCTCGATATCGTAGATCCTGCCGGTCCGCTTCCAGCCCTCGCGCAGGCCCAGCGTGATCCGGAAGTCGCGCCGCTCGCCGGAAGACCCGGTCACGGTTTCGAAGCGCCAGTCGTCGGACATCGGATCGGCTCCAGCAGGTGTGTGCATATCGGGCTGAAATGTAAGTACGACGTGCCCCGATTGAAGTCGCCATCGTTACGAGTCCGATGTTCCGGACGATCTTTCTCAGGCTGGAATTTCGCGATCTGTAAATCCACCCTGCGGCACGATGGTTGCGCATCCCGAAACTGTTCCCGTTGTACGGGACAAGCGATTGTGATACGCCATGGTATGCCCGGACGGAGAATAAATCTTGGTTGCCCAACTGCGCGCTGAAGTTGTAGTCAGCACCATGGCCGTTATCGCCCAAAAGATCGACATGATGGATGCCCGCCTGTCCTCGGGTCAGGAACGGCTTGCCGAAGGGCAGGTGCGTCTGGAGGGCCGGATGGACCAGCTCGGCGAACGTCAGGACCGGCTCGAAGGCCAGATGGGACAACTCGGCGAGCGTCAGACCCGCCTGGAGGGCCGGATGGACCAGCTCGGCGAGCGCCAGACCCGCCTGGAGGGCCGGATGGACCAGCTCGGCGAGCGCCAGACCCGCCTGGAAGGCCAGATGGGACAACTCGGCGAGCGCCAGACCCGCCTGGAAGGCCAGATGGGACAACTCGGCGAGCGCCAGACCCGCCTGGAGGGCCGGATGGACCAGCTCGGCGAGCGCCAGACCCGCCTGGAAGGCCAGATGGGACAACTCGGCGAGCGCCAGACCCGCCTGGAAGGCCAGATGGGACAACTCGGCGAGCGCCAGACCCGCCTGGAGGGCCGGATGGACCAGCTCGGCGAGCGCCAGACCCGCCTGGAAGGCCAGATGGGACAACTTGGCGAGCGTCAGACCCGCTTGGAAGGCCAGATGGGACAACTCGGCGAGCGCCAGACCCGCCTGGAAGGCCGCATGGATACCCTGGCGGAGCAGCAGGAAAAAATGCAGGGTGACATCATCGACATCAAAACGACGATGGATGTCAGGTTCTCGATCATTGATGAAAACAATCAAGTCATCAACCGCAAGCTCAATGCGCTGCTGGCCCACATGGGTGCGGCGGAGTAAACCGCCGCACGCCGTTTCAGGTCGGCCGGCAGCCTAGCCGCAACGCTCCCCAGTGGCGTCCATGGACGAGCACCGGGGCGCTGACGTCCTTCATCAGCAGGAACTTCCCGCCGCCCATGTCGCGCCGGTAGGTCTGGACCAGCGCCGGTGCCCGGCTGCGGGCGGCGGCGATGCCGGTGAAGTCGTCGAAGATACGCCGGTTGCGGCAGTTGGCGACGTTCCAGGCGATCTCGCCCGGCCGCTGCGGCAGCGAGTATTTCAGGTTGTGCGTGGGCAGGTAGCCGTTGCGGTCCACCGTGGCGCAGAAATCGATCCTCTGCTCCTTCTGGAGCACCGCCTCCTGGATCGGCGGCAGCAGCCGGTCGAACAGCTCCGTATAGCCCGTCAGGTATTGCTGGGGATCGGACCCGGCGATCGGCTGGTAGGCGGTCGAGAAGACTTCGTCGGCGCTGATGCCGCCGCTGTCGATGGTATCGTCCAGCAATCCCGAGATCTGCCGGGCCGCCGCCTGGACCGTCGCGATCAGCGCGTCGTCGCCGCTGTGCCAGCGGTCCAGCGCACGGGCCAGGACCGCCGTGACATCGGCCGCCAGGTCGAGGAAATGGGCGTGGATGACCTCCCCTTCCGCATTGGCGACTTCCGCCTGGATCGTGCCGATATCGGGGATCGCCAGCGTCAGCGGCGTCCCCGCCGGAGCCGTCCCGCCGTCCAGGCGGATCTGGGCGCCGCCGCTCGATATGTTCTCGACCACCGCCGGCTGCCGGACCCCGCCGACGGTACACTCCACCCGCAGGTCGACGGCGACCCGCGCCGCCCGCCGCCGTTCGGCGAAGCGGGAGTTGCGCAGGCTCGCGATCACCCGCTTCTCGATGTTGACCACCTGCCCGACCAGTTCGGAGGTATTGTGGCGAAGCTGGGTCGACACCTTCGTCGTCACGCCCGCCTGCGTCGCGACGCTGCCGATCGGTTCATGCACCAGGCGGACGCTGTCGGCCGTCTGGCTGACCGACTGGGCGATGTCGCGGGTGACGGCGTCCTGCTCGACCACCGCCGCCGCGATCGCGCCGATCGTCTCGTTGACCATCTCCACCCGCCCGGCTACGTCGGAGATGGCCGAAACCGTTTCTCCGATCGCCTGCTGCATCGAATGGATCTCGTTACGGATATTGCCTGTCGCGTTGTTGGTCTGGTCGGCAAGCTGCTTGACCTCGTTGGCGACGACGGAAAAGCCCTTGCCGGCTTCGCCCGCCCGCGCCGCCTCGATGCTGGCGTTGAGCGCCAGCAGGCGCGTCTCCTTGGCAATCTTCTCGATCAGCGTCGCGATTGAGCCGATCCGGTCCGACACGTCGTTCAGGTTGGCGGCGATGCCACGCGCCGCCTGCGACCGGGACGTCGCATCCTGTGCCGCTCCGGTCGACCGGTCCACCTGGGACGAGATTTCCGCGATGGACGCGGAAAGCTCCTGCGCCGCCGCCGCTATGGTCTGTGCGTTGGCATCCGCCTCGTGCGACGCCGCGGCGACATGGTCGCCGTCCTCGCTGACCCGCTGCGCTGCACCCAGCACCTCGTCGGATGCCGATTCCATCGCCTGCGCCTTGCGGCGGACCAGCTGGACCGCGTCGTCCAGTTCCTGCTCGAAGGTGTCGGCCAGGTCCAGCAACTCGTCGGTGACCTGCTGCTCCGTCGTGGTGTCGGTATAGACGGACAAAGCCAGTTCCGCCTCCATCAGGAGCGTGCGGATCAGCGTCGCGGCCTGATCGGCGGCGGCCTGCCGGCTCCAGCGGTTGCGCTCGATCACCGAGCGCACCAGCCGCTCCATGATGAAGGAATAGGCCGAGAGGTAGAATCGCGGCTTCAGCCCGACGCGGTGATGCGCGGCTCCGATCCGCTGGACCCGTTCGACATAGGCGGCATCGATGCCGTCGGCGAAAAGCTTGTGCCAGTGGTCCTGCTGGGCGCAGATCAGCCGGGAAACCATGCCCTCCGCAGCGATAAGCTCCGCGGTTTCTGGAAATCCTCTAAGAAACGAATAGAAATCATTCAAAATATTGTCGAGGTCGGCGTTCACGTGCGGACCAAGTTGGAACAGCGAACGTTGCGTTGCAGCATCGATCCGCCAAAGGTCCAGCTCGAGCGACACTCCATGCGGTTGGCCCTTTATTCCAGCCGTGTCGCTGCCCGTCATGTAAACGTCCTCCCAGTTGCGGGAAGCGACCATCAGGTGTGCCGATTGCACTGACAATGATCTAGGTCAATAGTAATACAACTATGGCCTGATTGCCGGTTTTGCGGACGGTCTTCGCCCCCTTGACAGGCGGGGAGGCCGCCTGCCACTGTCTGCTGGTCAAGGCTGGGGTGCCGGAGCGGACCGATGTCCGCTCCGGCTGAGATCATACCCATAGAACCTGATCTGGATCGTGCCAGCGAAGGGAGCCCGCGTGATCCTCCAGACAGTTCACCGGTCCCCTGCCCCTCGCTGGAACAGCAAGCGTCGAGGACGAGGAACCGCCATATGCCGCCCCGCATGCCGCCGTGGAAAAAGACCCTCCTGACCGCAGCCCTGGCGGCAGCCGTCGCCCATGCCGCACCGGCCTCAGCCGAGGTCGATATCCCCGTGCTGGTTCCCGTCACGGGCTTCCTGGCGCTCGAAGGCACCAGCCAGCGGAACGGCGCCGTCCTGGCGATCCGCCACGCCGCCGACCGGCTCCGGGTCCGTTCCGAGGTGATCGACACCGGCACCTCGCCGGAAGGCGCCGTGACGGCGCTGGAGCGGGCATCCGGCCGGGGCAAGCCGCTGGCCGTGGCCGCCAGCATGCTGGGCACCCAGATGCTCGCCATGCTGCCCCTTGCCGAAGAATACGGCATCCCGCTGGTGACGGTATCCGGCACCGCCTCGATCACCGAACGCGGCAATCCCTGGGTCTTCCGCTTCTTCCCCGGCGACGAGGTCACCAAGACGGCCCATGCCCGCTACGTGGTGGAGGAACTGGGCAGGCGGCGTCCGGCGGTCATCTACCAGACCACCGCCTACGGCCAGAGCGGACAGGCGCACCTGCGCGACGCCTTTGCCAAGCTGGGGGTCGATCCGGTTTTCGAAGAAGGCGTCGATCCCGGCATTCGCGACATGCTGCCGGTGCTGACCAAGGCGATGGCGGCCAGCCCCGACGTCCTCGTCCTCCACCTGCATTCCGGCCCGACCGCCCTGTTCGTCCGGCAGGCCGCGGCGTCCGCCGCCGGCATCCCGATCGTCGCCGGCTCGGCGATGCACCAGCCCTCCACAGCAGCCTTGCTGGAACCGGCCGAGCTGAAGGGCGTCTGCGCCGAAACCTCGGCCTCCCCGGTCTCCGGCGGCTCACCGGAGATCGAGAAGTTCACCGCCGACTATCGCTCCAGCTTCAACACCGATCCCGACGCCTTCGCGCTCGGCCAGTATGACGGCATCGCGATGGTGCTGGACGCGGCGGCCAAGGGGGCTGCCACGCCCGAGGACATCCGCGACGTGCTCTCGCAAACGACCTACAAGGGCCTCGCCATGACCTACCGGTCCGACGGAAAGGGCAACATGGCTCGTTCGGCCACCATCGTCTGCTACGACGGCGCCAGCCGCATCCCCGCCGTCGCCAAGCGGTACGAGGCCGTCGCCGGCCAATGATCCTGGCGCAGCTGATGGTCAACGGCATAGCGCTGGGCGCCGCCTACGCGCTGGTGGCGCTGGGATTCGTGCTGGTGCTCAACGCCACCGGAGCCGTCAACTTCGCGCAGGGCGACCTCGTCATGGCGGGCGGGTTCCTGGCCGTGGCGTTGGCAGGCTTCATCCCCGACGCCCCCGGGTTCGTCCTGCTGCCGCTGGTGATGGCCCTGATGGCGCTACTCGGCATCGCCGTTTCCGCGACCGCCTACCTGCCGCTTCGCAACCGCCCGCCGGTCGGCGTCTTCATCAGCACCATCGCCGTCGGCATCATCCTCCAGAACGGCGCCACCGTCCTGTTCGGGCCGGAACCGAAGGCGGCGGCGCCGCTGTTCGGCGGCGGCGCCTTCACGATCGCCGGCCTCCAGGTCCCGACACAGTCGATCGCCGTCATCGCGACAGCGGCCCTTCTGATCGCAGGGCAGTACTGGCTGTTCACCCATACCCAGCTCGGCCGCCGCCTGCGGGCGACGGCGCAGGACCCCGGCATGGCGCGGGCCTGCGGCATCCCGGTCACCTCCATGATCGCGCTCACCTTCGCATTGGGCGCCGCCCTGGCGGGCGCCGCCGGGCTGCTGCTGTCCAACCAGTTCTTCGTGACGCCGTCAGCCGGCAGCGGCCTGATCCTGAAGGCCTATATCGCCGTCACCATAGGCGGCTGGGGTTCCCTCCCCGGCGCCGTGATCGGCGCCCTCCTGATCGCCGCGTTCGAGGTCGTCGTCTCCTATACCCTCTCCTATACCGCCGCGACGGCGGCGCTCTATCTGGCGCTGCTGGCGATCCTGGCCGTCCGTCCCCAGGGCCTGTTCGGAGAGGCGTCGCGCCGCCGTGCCTGAAGCCCTGACCCGCGGCCTGAACCCGCTGCTGATCCTGGCGGCCTTGGCCCTGGCAGCCTATGCGCTGTTCGGCGCCGGCCCCTACGGCCTGCGCGTCCTGACCGTCGCCGGCGTCTACGCCATCGCCGTCATCGGCTACCAGGCGATCTTCGGACAAGCCGGCGCGCTGTCCCTGGCCCAGGGCACCTTCTTCGGGATCGGCGCCTATGTCACCGGCATCCTCGGCTCCACCTCGGGCTTCGGCTTCGCGGTGACCTTCCCGCTGTCGATACTGGCCCCGACCCTGCTGGCGCTGCTGATCGCCGTCCCCGTCCTCCGGCTGGAAAGCCACTACTTCGCGCTGGCGACGCTGGGGATCGGGCAGGTCGTCCTGCTCGCCGCCGTGGAATGGCAAAGCCTGACCGGCGGCGCCAACGGCATCGCCGGCGTCCCCGGCATCGACCTGTTCGGCTGGCGGGTCGGACGCGGGCTGCCGCTGGCGCTCTTCGTCTGGACGCTGGTGGCACTGGGCGCGCTGCTCGCGTGGCTCCTCGGCCATGGCCGGCGCGGCGCCGCCTTTCCCATCATGCGGGAAACCCCCGTCGCCGCCCGCACCCTGGGCATCGATATCGACCGGCTGAGGCTGGAAGCCTTCGCCGTCAGCGCCGCCTATGGCGGAGCCGCCGGCGCGCTGACCGCCCACACCCAGCGCGTCGTCTCGCCCGAAGTGCTGGAATTCCCCGTCATGGTCACGATCCTGACCGTCGCCGTCATCGGCGGCCAGGGCCGCATCGCCGGGGCCGTCGTGGGCGCCGTCCTGCTGATCCATCTGCCGGAGTGGTTCCGGGGACTGGAGAACGGCTATCTCATCCTCTACGGTGCCGCCTTGCTGGCGACGATCGTCGCGGCGCCCTGGGGCATCGTCGGATCGCTGGAGCGCCTGCGTGCTCGGCTGATCCCCGAGCGCCCCCCGGCCGCGCCGGCGGCGTCGGCTCCGCCGGCGCGGCCGACCTCCAAGCCAAGCCTCCCGGCCTCCTCCGCCCCCGTGCTGTACGTCGACGGCTTCGGCAAGAGGTTCGGCGGCGTACAGGCCGTTTCCGATGTAAGCCTCCGCCTGGACCGGGGCCGCATCCTCGGCGTCATCGGCCCGAACGGGTCCGGCAAGACGACGCTGATCAACCTGATCACCGGCCTGGAAAAGGCCGATGCCGGCAAGCTGTACGTATCGGACGCCGACATCACCGGCGAGCCGCCGCACCGCAGGGCGCTGGCCGGCATCGCCCGCAGCTTCCAGACGGCGGCCCTGCCGTCCGACAGCACCGTACTGGAAGCCGTCACGGCGGCCCGCATCGCCATCGACAGCGACATCGCAACGGCCCGTTCCCACGCGATGCACTTCATCGTCCAGGCCGGCATCGCCGATCTGGTCCACACCCGGTGCGGCGCCCTGCCTCCCGGTCCCCGGCGCGCGGTCGAACTTGCCCGCGCCCTTGCCCGCCAGCCGCTCGCGATGCTGTTGGACGAACCGGCGGCCGGCCTGACCGAGGACGAACAGGCCAGCCTCGCGCGCCGGCTCCGCGCCGCTGCCGACGATGGCATCGCCATCATGATCGTAGAGCACAACATGCCGTTCCTGCTGCCGCTGGCCGACCGCATTCTCTGCCTGGACGAGGGCCGCGCCATCGCGGAGGGCACGCCCGGCAGCATCCGGCGCGACCCCGCCGTCATCGCCGCCTATCTCGGCTGACCATGAGCCTCTCCCGATGACCGCACCGCTCTTGATCCTGGACAGCCTGTCCGTCGGCTACGGCGGCGCTCCAGTCGTGGACGCCGTTTCGCTCCGCGTGGCGCCCGGCGAAGTCCTGGCCCTGCTCGGCGCCAACGGCGCCGGTAAATCGAGTCTCATGCGCGCTGTCATCGGCCTGGAGCCGGCGGCGTCCGGCCGGATCGTCCTGGACGGCGCCGACATCACCGCCCTGCCGCCCGAGCGCCGTGCCCGGATGGGCCTCGGCTACGTCCCGGAAGGGCGCAGAGTCTTCCCCGGCATGAGCGTGCGCGACAACCTGGAAGTCGCCAGCTTCGCCGCCAAAGCCGTGCGGACCGGCCTGATCGAGCGGGTTTTCGCCCTGTTCCCGCAGCTTGCGCCGAAGTCCGGCGACAGTGCGTGGCGGCTGTCCGGCGGGCAGCAGCAGATGCTCGCCATCGGCCGCGCCCTGATGGGCGAACCGCGCCTGCTTCTGCTGGACGAGCCTTCCATGGGCCTGTCGCCCCGCCTGACGTCGGAGGTCATGGCGACGGTGCGCGCGATTGCCGCAGGCGGGACGGCGGTGCTGCTCGCGGAACAGGCCGCGAGACGCGCTTTACAAGCGGCGGACCGTGGATTATGGCTGCATCTGGGGCGGGTGGCTGATACCGGCGACGCTACCGTTTTGCTCGACCGGATGGGGGACGACCCGGACTTTCCGGGCACTCCCCTTGCGACCGGCCCTTGCGACGGGGCGGTCTGACCTATAGCCTGCCGCCAACTCGTAGCGCAGCCGGATATTGAACGTGCAGGCTCACCTTCTCGCTTTAGCGCTCGGCGCAGCCATCGGGCTGTCGAGCGGCCTTCCTTCCGCCGCCTTCGCCCAGGCGCAGAACAACGCTCCACCCAAGGGCGCCCAGTTGACCGGTGCTCCGGTCGGAGACTGGCGCGGCGGCCCCGTGACCGATCCCGAGGGCAAGTTCGCCTATTGCGTCGCCCAGAACCGGTTCGACAACAAGCTGGCCCTCGTGATCGCCCGCAACCCCAACGGGGAAACGAACCTAGCCATCGGCATTCCCGGCGCCGGCATGGCCAAGGGCACCAAGTTCCCGATGAACGTGCGGGTCGACGAGACCGTCAAGCGGAACTTCACCGGCATCGCGGTGGAGCCGGACCTGCTGGTGGTTTCGACCGGCAAGGACGACGAACTGTACGAAGGCATGCGAAAGGGCAATCGCCTGATCATGCAGGGGCCGACCGACACCGCGATCTTCCAGCTGCGCGGCACCGGCAAGGCCCTGGGTGAATTGAAGACCTGTGCCCAAAACGGCAAGGGCGCCGTCGGGGCCGCACAGCCCGGTGCTCCCGGCGCTCCGGGTGGCGGGCAGAAGCCCGTCGCCGTCACCCTGCCGGAAACGCTGCGCTCGATCCTGAATGCGGCCGGTCTCCGCCAAGCGGTTCCGCTGTCGCTCGCCGGCGTGCCCGAAGACCGCCGTCCGGCCGACTTCGCCTGGAGGATCGGGCCTGTGTTCGGCGGCGTCCGCGAAGCCCGCGCTCCCGCCGAAGCCACGTTCGAGTCGCTGACGACCAATTACCTGGACGTCCTGAAGCAGCGTTGCAGCGGGAACTTCACGGCGAGCCCCAACCCGGTCGAAACGCTGCCGCGCGTGGCGCTTCGCACCGCCAACGTCACCTGCACGCCGCCGGAAGGCAAGATCAACGTCTCGATCCTGTTCTACAAGAGCCAGGGCGACATCTTCACGGTCTTCTTCCACGAAGCGTCCGACGCCGACCTGCCTCTCGCCAATCAGGCGCGCGACGGGCTGACCCAGGTCATCCGCAAGCTCGGCACTGAACAGCCGCCGGCGCAGCCTCCGGCCGGCGGGCCGCAGGGCCAACCCGCCCCGGCAACCCCGCCGAAGGCGAACTGACGCCGGTACGGACATCCGAAGACCGGTGCGGGCGTTTGGCCCCGTACCGGTCTTCCCTTAGAACAGCCCCTCCTCTACCTGCGGCTGGCCGTTGACCAGGATGGCGGAGATGGCCGGCGTCCCCGCCCGGTTGACCGCGACCCGGATATCGATCCGCTCGCCCTCCACCGGCCGCTCCCACTCCCGCCCCTTGCCCTCCGGCACGAAGTAGCTCTCGATCCCGTAATGGATGCCGGCGATCCGGCAGGGCACGATGGCGGTCGATTCGCCCGTACCGGACTCCTCGCACTGCTGTTCGGCCACCCAGTCGACCCGCCCGCGCAGCACGGCGCCGGTCGGCGCCGCTACCGGCCGCCGACGCCAGACGCCGGTCGCCTGCCAGGCCGGCCGGCCCGGCTGAAGATCGACGAAGACCGTCTCCCCCCGCTCCAGATCGTCGTCGCCGGCCAGCCGGTCGATCCGCAGGTGGCCGATCTCGTAGCTCAATTGCACATAGTCGCCCTGAAACAGCGAGCGCGGATCGACCGGACGGATCGCCAGGACGACCGGCGTCCCCGTCTCCAGCGTCCATTGCCGATACCCGATCAGCGCCGCCAGCACGGCGGTCTGGACCAACGCCAGGATCAGCAGGCGGCTGCCCCTGGTCAACGGCTCGCGGCCCGATCCTTCCCGGTTCATGCCGCCTCTCCCAGGCCGCCGATCAGGTGGCGCCGCTTACGTTCCAGTATCCAGCCCAACGCTATCACCAGCAGCCCGCCGACCATGAAGAACAGCGAGCGGTCGAACAGCAGCCAGAAGGTATCGAAATACAGGCGGAGGATCGTCAGCGCGAAGGCCAGGAAACCCAGATTGACGACGAACCGGTCGTCGCGCCGGTATCCTTCCGCGATCAGCCCGATCAGGGCCGCCACCAGCGCCAGGTTGAGCGCCGCCAGAGCCAGCCAGCCATGCTCCGCCGGCACCACGGCGCAACCGACCGCGACGGCGACCAGGACGACGGCTCCCAGGGCAAGCCTGTCCGAGGCCAGCCGCCAGCGGAACACCGCCCCGGCCAATGCCGCCAGCAGCACCAGCGCGGCCATTCCCGACCACCACGGATCGCCGGCGGCCCGACCGTCGTGGAACGACGGCAGCGCCAGCAGGGAAACGGCGGCCAGCGCGCCGGTCAGGGCGTAGCGCTCCAGCGGCACCGCGAAGGGAACGGCGGGAACCAGCGCCGACAGCAGGCTTCCCGCGGTCAGGAACAGCGCGGCGAGCGCGCTGCCCAGCCGCAGCAGGTCTTCCGACGCTCCGGCGTCCTCCGACATCAGCATCACCAGCGTCACCACCACGAACCACGCGGCCGAGGCCAGCGCCACATGGTAGGCCGCCATCCAGCGCGTCCGCAGGATGGGCGGCAGCATGGCCGCCCATACCGGCAGGAAGGGAAGATAGACGGCCAGAGGCGACTCCGGTGCCGCCAGGGTGAACCACAGGCTTATCAGCACCAGCGCCCCGCAGGCCGCCAGCTGGCTGGGCCAGGCCCAGGCGGCGACGATGGCGCCGAGCGCCCACAGCAGCACGCCGGCGGGAGGATCGGCGGAGAGGTGATAGATCTGCCCGATCAGCATGATGCCGGCCCCGAACAGCGCCACGCCCAGCAGCATCATCGCCTCGGCGAACTGGTCCGACCTGACGCGGAGCGCCGCATAGGATGCGGCATGCGCGCCCCAGAGCGCCGCCGAAAGGACCGCCAGCTTGGCGATGCGCCCCATCCCTTCCCAATTGGCGGCCAGGAACAGCAAGGCTCCGGCCGCGACCAGTACCGCTCCGAGCAGGGCCAGGAGATTGGGCAGGCTGCCGGGTGCCCGATCCGCCGCCCCGGCATCCTTCAGGATGGCGTCGACGTCTTCCCGCCTGACCAGTCCCCTCTCCGCCCAGCGGGACAGGTCGGTCCGCAGCCGGCCGACATAGTACTGATGAAGAAAAGGGTACCGATGAAGCAAGGGCGTGATCCGATCCGTCGTGACGGCGTGGACCATAATAAGGTTGCCGGCCCGCCGTCCGCATTATTCTTCCGGCTATCGCGGCGGGACCAGCCGGTAATAGGATCGGTGAACGTCCCCCTGCTTTATTTACTCCCGCCAGAAAGGCTTGTCGGCCTCATCCCGCACGTCCGCTTCCGTCAAGCCGATGTCGGAGAGCAGGTGGCGGTCCATGCGCCCCAGCGCACGGCGGGTCTGGATGCGGCGGTGCCAGATTGCACCGAGCGACGCGAGGTTGGACAAGGCTCCGAGCGGCGCGCCCAGAGCGGTGGCGAAGGGCAGCGCCGGCGCATGCCCGGTTTGAGTTCTGATCATGGCAGCCTCCGGTGTACAGGATGATTGGATGCTCCTGATGTACGGTGCCGCTTGCGCTTCCACAAACCATGAGTTCTCATGTTCCGCATGAGCCGAACTCATGCGTCCGATCACAGTCCGGAGCCGCCATGTCGCGCCGCCTTCCGCCGCTGAACGGCCTCCGCGCCTTCGAGGCCGCCGCCCGCCACCTGAGCTTCACGCTGGCCGCCGAAGAGCTGCACGTGACCCAGGGCGCGGTCAGCCGCTCGGTCAAGGGCCTGGAGGAGCATCTGGGGGTGCCGCTGTTCCAGCGCCTGCCGCGCATGCTGGCCCTGACCTCCGAAGGCAAGGTGCTGCTCGCGGGCGTCACCGAGGGACTGGACCGGATCGCGCAGGCGGCGGCGAAGGTGGAGACGCGGGCGCACGACCTTCAGGTCAAGGTGCCTCCGACCTTCACGATCCGCTGGCTGATGCGCCGGCTGATCCGGTTCCAGACCAGCCGGCCGGACATCAGGGTGCGGCTGAATACCGGCTGGGAATGGGTCGATTTCGACCGTGACGACTTCGACGCCGGGATCGTGTTCGGCATCGGCCCGTGGCCGGGCCTGCGCAACGACCCGCTGTTCGAGGAACGCCTGACCGCCCTGTGCGCCCCCGCCCTGCTCGGCCGGCTCAAATCGCCCGCCGATCTGGCCCGCTGCACGATCCTGCACCCCGATCCCCAGCAGAGCGAGTGGCGCTCCTGGCTCGAACTGGCCGGACTGCCTAATCTGGACGTCGACCGCGACAGCCAGATCTTCGACACCCAGGATCTGGCGATCCAGGCGGCGGCGGACGGACACGGCGTG
The DNA here is from genome assembly GCF_000936425.1 of Skermanella aerolata KACC 11604. Taxonomy (GTDB): domain Bacteria; phylum Pseudomonadota; class Alphaproteobacteria; order Azospirillales; family Azospirillaceae; genus Skermanella; species Skermanella aerolata. Next base: position 135,197 of record NZ_AVFK01000019.1, read on the forward strand.
ACCGTCGCCGACCTGTCGCTGGTCCGCGACGACATAGCGGCCGGGCGCCTTGCGGTACCGTTCCCGGATATCGAGGCAAGGGTCGGCAGCTATCAGCTCGTCAGCCCCCAGCACTTGGCCGACCGGCCGGCCCTCAGCGCTTTCCGCGACTGGCTGCTGGCCGAGGCGCGTGACGGGTGACCTCGGGATATGCCTTCCCGGCGGGCGGAATCCGGTCGCGGACAACGCCCTTCAGCCCCGGACTCAGTTCCGCAGGTTCAAGACCGTCTCGGTCACCCCGTTCCCGACGGTGACGGACATCTCGGCGAACTCAGGCGGCGCCAGATTGATCCTGGCGTCGTTGCCGAACCCGAAGGGCTCCTTGGGAAAGCCCAGCAAGTTGTTGTCCATCTCGCCGTTGGCGTTGAGGTCGTGAAGCGCCGCGAGCCCGTAGCGGCCGGGCGGCAGGTCGCGGAAGACCACGACGACCTCGCCCGCTTGGGCGGGCGACGAAGCGCCGTAGGTCTTCTGCCGCTTGTCGAAGGACTCCGGCGTGGCATAGAGCCCGATCTTGACGTCCCCTTCGGCCGACTTCACGCCCCGGACCGCGACCCGGAGTTCGGCGGCGACGGCTCCGGTAGTCCAGAGCATGCCGCCGGCCAGCAGTGCCAGAAAGGCGCCGGCGCGCCGCATCGTCAATGCGCCTGCCCGCTGACGCCCGCTTCCGCGAAGGTCGCCATGCCGGTGTGGCAGGCGACCGCCGCCTTCAGGATCGGGATCGCCAGGGCGGCTCCGGACCCTTCCCCCAGTCGCATGCCGAAATCGAACAGCGGCTGCTTGCCCAGCTTCTCCAGCAGGAGCGCGTGCCCCGGTTCGGCCGAGCGGTGCGCCACGATGCAATGGTCGAGCGCGCGGGGGTCCAGCTTGGCCAGGACGGCGGCGGCCGCCGTGCAGGCATAGCCGTCCAGCACGACCGGCGTCCGGGCCAGCCGGGCGGCGGCGACCGCGCCGGCGATGGCGGCAAGCTCGTAGCCGCCCAGGCAGCGGAGCGCCTCCAGCGGATCGGTCAGCGCACCGGGGTTGGCCTCCAGCCCCGCCGCTATCGTCTCCGCCTTGCGGGCCAGCCCCCTGGCGTCGACGCCGGTGCCGGGACCGACCCAGTCCGACGGCTCGCCGCCGAACAGCGCCGTGCAGAGCGCCGCCGCCGAGGTGGTGTTGGCGATACCCATCTCGCCGAGGCAGACCACGTGGAGCCCCTGCTCTACCGCCATCATTCCGTAGGCCATGGCGCGGGCGCAGCCCTCTTCGGTCATGGCGGGACCGGTGGTGAAGTCGCGGGTCGGCCGGTCCAGGTCCAGCTCATAGACGCGCAGGTCGGCGTCGGCGGCTTCGGAAAGCTGGTTGACGGCGCCGCCGCCGTTGATGAAGTTCTGCACCATCTGGGCGGTCACTTCGCTCGGATAGGCCGAAACGCCGCGCGCCGCGATGCCGTGGTTGCCGGCGAAGACGCTGATGCGCGGCCGGCGCATCTCCGGCGTGCTGCTGCCCTGCCACGTGGCGATCCATTGGGCCAGCTCCTCCAGCCGGCCCAGCGAGCCGCGCGGCTTGGTGAGCTGGTTCTGCCGCTCCAAGGCCGCCGTGCCGGCCTCCAGGTCGGGACCGGGCAGGTCGCGCACCAGGGCGCGGATCTCGTCGAACGTCACTGCTGGCTGGGCATTGGACATGACTGGTGTCTCGGCTCTACTGAAAAACTGTCTGGAGCTATATGGTAAGGCTGCGGCCGCGCATTAGCCCGGTTTGGGCCGGAACGCCAAAATAAGCTTTCCGGTCCGGTTCGGACTAACCTATAGGGGTCCCATGAGCGAGACGCAATCCGCCCCGGCCGGGGCCGGCCGGCTCAAGCAGGAACTGGCCGCCGCCGCGATCTTCCTGACGCGGCTACCGGTCCGCTTCGACGGCATCATGCCGCCCGACCTGCACGGCCGCGCCATCGGCTGGTATCCCGTCATCGGCGCCCTGGTCGGCCTGTGCGGAGCCCTTGCCTATGCGGCGGCGAGCACCGCCGGACTGACGGCGGCCTCCGCCGCCCTGCTCGCGCTGTGCATCCAGATCGCCATGACCGGTGCGCTGCACGAGGACGGCCTTGCCGACGTGGCCGACGGTTTCGGCGGCGGGCGCGACAAAATGGCCAAGCTGGCGATCATGCGCGACAGCCGCCTGGGCAGCTACGGCGTCCTGGTCCTGATCTTCTCCGTCGGGTTGCGTTGGTCGGCGCTGGTGGCGCTGGCCGACCCGCTGGCCGTCGGGCTGGCGCTGGTTTCCGCCGGGGCGCTGTCGCGCGCCGCCGTCCCCGCCGTCTACGGCTGGCTCGATCCGGCGCGCGGCGACGGTCTGGCGGCGG